>NZ_JAPDRH010000012.1:0-257 GCF_040706555.1 Lentisalinibacter salinarum | reverse complement strand
CGGAATGGCAGAGCTACAGCTACAACCTGACGGCGGTGGCCGACATCGGCACTGCCGAGAGTCGCGTGCTGTTCGATATGGGCGGTGTGACCAGCACCGTGAATATCGACGACGTCAGCCTGACTCCCGCGGGGGGCGGCGGCGAGCTTCTGACCAATGGAGACTTCGAGGCGAGCGCTGCCGACAAGGCGCCGTGGGTGAATGCCGGCGGTGTCGTGACGAACAACTTCTATACGGCCGATGCGCTCGACGGCCAG
>NZ_JAPDRH010000011.1:0-411 GCF_040706555.1 Lentisalinibacter salinarum | reverse complement strand
GTCAGGCTGACGTCGTCGATATTCACGGTGCTGGTCACACCGCCCATATCGAACAGCACGCGACTCTCGGCAGTGCCGATGTCGGCCACCGCCGTCAGGTTGTAGCTGTAGCTCTGCCATTCCGTCGTCAGGGGAACCGTCGCCGTTTCGGCCGTAAAGGGCGCGCCGCTGAGCCCGATGCCCGCGATCATGTCGCGTGCGACGGACGCCCTGGCCCTGAAGCTGAGTACGTACTCCGTACCCTGGGCGATCGCAGCCACCTGGCTCAGGTTCGTGTCGAAGACCTGCTGGCCGTCGAGCGCATCGGCCGTATAGAAGTTGTTCGTCACGACACCGCCGGCATTCACCCACGGCGCCTTGTCGGCAGCGCTCGCCTCGAAGTCTCCATTGGTCAGAAGCTCGCCGCCGCCC
>NZ_JAPDRH010000010.1:0-832 GCF_040706555.1 Lentisalinibacter salinarum | reverse complement strand
GCGCAGCAGTGGCTGTGTTTCTTAGCCGTCCACGGGCATCAAAAACGTCGTCGTCAGAGAAGATGTTCAACGCACTGGTTGATGCTCATCGGCGAAACGACTCCATCTGATTCGGAGCAAGTTGTGAGCGCTTCTGGCCGGAAACCGACCCCTCGGTCTGTGAGGCGCCATAGAGCCAAGACCGGCCCAAATTAGGGTCGCCTATCGACCCGACGCAGACAGCTGCGTTTAAATCTAGCTAACGTGGTCGCTCTCACCTGCGCCCGATCGCCCGCCTAGGGGTCTCAAAAACACTTGCTATTCGGCAACCGCACGCTGAGCCCTGAGATCGACTCCCCCTGGCATACTCCTCCGGTCCGCTGGCGGTGGTAGCCAGAGCAGTGCGGACCGTGGTCCGATTTCGCCTATACTGGGCGCTCTGGCGAATCTGCGGATTATCTGTGCGGGACCATTATGCTTGAAGGCCTCGGCAATCTCGGCGATTTCATAGGCGGCATCGCTGTCGTCATGTCGTTGATTTATCTTGCTATCCAGGTACGAGCGAATACGCGTGCTGTGCAGTCTTCGAGTCGTCAACAGGTTGCTGAGCAGTATCGGATTACGAACAGACTGCGATTGGATCCAGAGAAGGCAGAGGCGTTCTGGGAGGGTCTTGTTTATTATCCGGACATGCCAATCGCGAAACGGCATCTGTTCGGAGGTCTAATTACTGAAGAGGCGCTGTTTTTCCAAAGTGTGTTTGCAATGCACGAGTCAGCCCAACTGGAAGGGGAAACGTACGAAGCCTACTTGCGCTGGTTTTCATCAGTTGTCGCGACGCCCGGCGGGAAGC
>NZ_JAPDRH010000009.1:0-1239 GCF_040706555.1 Lentisalinibacter salinarum | reverse complement strand
TGAATCGGGCCTGAAGGCCCTCCTGCATTGTTTAATCGATGATTTTCGCGACCACGCCGGCGCCCACGGTACGGCCGCCCTCGCGGATGGCGAAGCGCAGTCCGTCCTCCATGGCGATCGGTGCGATCAGCTCCACCACCATCTTCACGTTGTCGCCAGGCATCACCATCTCGGTGCCCTCCGGCAGCTCCACCGCACCCGTCACGTCCGTCGTGCGGAAGTAGAACTGCGGGCGATAACCCTTGAAGAACGGCGTGTGACGTCCACCCTCTTCCTTCGTCAGGATGTACACCTCGGCCTCGAACTTCGTGTGCGGCGTGATCGATCCCGGCTTCGCCAGCACCTGGCCGCGCTCCACCTCGTCTCGCTTCGTGCCGCGGAGCAGCACGCCCACGTTGTCGCCCGCCTGGCCCTCGTCCAAGAGCTTCCTGAACATCTCCACACCGGTGCAGGTCGTCTTCGTCGTATCCTTGATACCGACGATCTCCACCTCGTCACCGACCTTGATGATGCCCCGCTCGATACGGCCCGTGACCACCGTGCCGCGCCCGGAGATCGAGAACACGTCCTCCACCGGCATCAGGAAGTCGCCGTCCACCGCGCGCTCGGGCTCCGGAATGTAGCTGTCCATCGCCTCGATCAGCTTGTAGATCGAGGGCACGCCGATGTCCGACTCATCCCCCTCGAACGCCTTCAGCGCAGATCCGGTGATGATCGGCGTATCGTCGCCCGGGAACTCGTAGGTCGACAGAAGATCGCGCACCTCCATCTCCACCAGCTCCAGAAGCTCCTCGTCATCGACCATGTCCGCCTTGTTCAGGTACACCACGATGTAGGGCACGCCCACCTGGCGCGCCAGCAGAATGTGCTCGCGGGTCTGGGGCATCGGACCGTCGGCCGCACTCACCACCAGGATCGCACCGTCCATCTGCGCCGCTCCCGTGATCATGTTCTTCACGTAGTCGGCGTGGCCCGGGCAGTCCACGTGCGCGTAGTGCCGCGCCTCGCTCTCGTACTCCACGTGCGCCGTGGCAATCGTGATACCACGTGCCTTCTCCTCCGGCGCATTGTCGATCTGGTCGTAAGCCCGCACCTCACCACCAAACTTCTCGGCCATCACCTTCGTCATCGCAGCCGTCAAAGTCGTCTTACCGTGGTCCACGTGGCCAATCGTGCCTACGTTCACGTGGGGCTTCGTTCTCTCAAACTTCGCTTTGGACATCTCTGCCTACCTTTCAG
>NZ_JAPDRH010000008.1:0-1284 GCF_040706555.1 Lentisalinibacter salinarum | reverse complement strand
ACGTTTTTGATGCCCGTGGACGGCTAAGAAACACAGCCACTGCTGCGCCAATGATTGGGATCAGCCATATCGCAAGGTAATAGGCAATGCGATCTCGTCTGTTCTCGATCCGCTGAGCCACAATGAACGCTGCCCAGATCGATAGTCCTAACCAAATGAAATAGATCAGAACGCTACCCATTCCATATCCCTGATCGGCTGCAAAGGGTCGTAAGCGGGAATCGTACCTCAGAAAGGAGCGAGGGTCGCTTTGCGGCCAGAAGCGGTCTATCCGAGCCTATTCGGTTGGTAACGGCAGGCCTTGCAGTCGCAGGAATGACAGTTCGTTGAAGTACCCTCGCTGGAATACAATCTTGTCATTCTTTGTTTCGAAGAAGCCGCACCCCCGAAGCCCGTTCGGATCAGTCCACTCGAGGATCGCCCAATCACCGTCCTGAAAGATGTTCTCGATCTGACAGACCATCTTCGCTGCGGCAAATTCCCTGGCAAACATCTCTCGTATCGCCTCGCGCCCGACAACGGGATCCCGTACGACCTGATGATTCGTCGCATCCTCCGAGTAACAATCAACAATGGCATCCGGGTCCGCTTGGTTGAAACATGCAACCCAGTGCTCAACGATCTGCCGAGGCTCCATGAGCGCTGATCCTCCATACAAGAATCGATCGAGTGACCGGCTGGAGAGGGTCGATAGCGGGAATCCTACCTCAGAATGTTGTTAGGGTCGCTTTGCCGCCAGAAGCAGAAGCTCGCTTCACTGTCCGTCCGGTGGTTTGTGCGAACTCTTGGTTGGGCTGGAAAAGAGCGCGAATGGAATGGCGAAAGGGCCGAATACCAAACCCGCGAGAGACCAATACCAACGATCTGCCATTCGCGCTTTGGCAATCTGGCAGCAGACCAGCACCGACAGCAAATTAACGATGACAAGTAGCCAGATAATTATTTGGAATCACTCAGGATAAGGGCGATCGTCTGCCATGGGCCGATGGTGGAAATCCTACCTCGGAATGCCGCTAGGGTCGCTTTGCGGCCGCAAGCAGACGCCTTGTTCGCGAAGTGATGTCCTCTGCCTCTAGTCGAGGTCCGAGTTCCGATGCGGTGGAAACATCGTGGTTAGTTCCAGTAATTGCCCCTGACCCATGTACTTCTCAACCGCGGAGATCATCCTGCGCGGAAATATCGGTTTGATTGCATCGTCCCACTGATGCTTCCCGCCGGGCGTCGCGACAACTGATGAAAACCAGCGCAAGTAGGCTTCGTACGTTTCCCCTTCCAGTTGGGCTG
>NZ_JAPDRH010000007.1:0-9471 GCF_040706555.1 Lentisalinibacter salinarum | reverse complement strand
GGCTGCGGATTCAATTGATCGATGCAACGCCTAAGCTCTGAGGATAGAGCAGGAGGTGTCACCGATGAAGTATCCGAGCAGGATCTACTATACCGAAGCCGACAAGGCGTTAATGTGGGAGCGTTGGCGCAAAGGCGAGTCACTGCATACGATCGGAGCGCTGTTCGGTCGCAGCCATACATCGATCCGGAACATTCTCTCGCGCAGCGGTGGCATACGTCCTCCACCGCGTAGGCGCTCGAAGCGGGCGCTGAGCCTGACCGAGCGCGAGGAGATATCTCGTGGCTTGGTAGCTGGCGATTCCATCCGATCAATGGCCACGCGGCTGGGTCGCGCCCCTTCGACGATCAGTCGTGAGATACGGCGTAACGGTGGCCGGAACTCTTATCGAGCCAGCCGTGCCGAGCAAGCGGCATGGGATCGGGCGCTACGGCCGAAGGCCTGTAAACTGGCCCAGAACCGTGCGCTGGCGGGCATCGTGGCAAAGAAGCTCAAGCAGCGCTGGTCACCGCGCCAGATCGCCGGATGGCTGAAGCGGTCGTACCCCGAGGACGAGAGCCTGCAGGTGTCCCACGAGACGATTTACAAGACCCTGTTTATTCAGGCCCGCGGGGCGCTGAAGAAAGAGCTCCTGAGACACCTGCGTCGCAGCCGCGGCATGCGCCGCTCGCGCCACCACACGCAGAAGACCGCCGATCATGGTCGCATTACGGAAACCGTGTCGATCCGTGAGCGACCGCCGGAGGCAGAGGATCGGGCCGTACCCGGTCACTGGGAGGGGGATCTGTTCTTCGGCAGTAACAATAGCCAGATCGCTACGCTCGTGGAGCGGCAGACGCGCTATGTCATCCTCGCTCGCGTCAAGAGCAAAGACACCGCAACCGTCATCAATGCGCTGATCAAGCAAGCACGAACGCTCCCGCGTGAGCTCTACAAGTCCCTCACCTGGGACCGTGGCAAGGAGATGGCTGACCACAAGCGCTTCAGCCTGGCTACCGATATACAGGTCTACTTCTGTGATCCTCAGCATCCCTGGCAGCGCGGCTCGAATGAAAACACCAACGGACTGCTGCGTCAGTATCTGCCCAAAGGCATGGATCTATCGAGGATCCATCAGAACCGACTGAATGCAATCGCAAGAGAACTTAACGAGCGCCCGAGAGAGACGCTAGACTTCGCAACACCAGCCGAACGATTTAGCCAATGTGTTGCGTCGATCGGTTGAACCCGCAGCCAGAAGCGGACATTGCGCCGCATCACTGGTCGGCTGCAGCATAGAACTGCCCGCAAGTTTCCTCTGACGGCTGCCAGATATCCGCCCACGGATTCTCGTTGCAGACAATGGCGAGGAACCGCTCACGCTCACGGGCTTGACGCTCTTCCTGCATTTTGCGAATAGGTCCGAAACCTGGGTCGTCGTACAGATCCTTTAGATATGCCTCGTTTGGCCAGATATACATATTTTGCTCAACCGCTTCAGCAATCAACTCCAGTCCCATCTGCCGCTGACCATCGAAATAAGCCGCCAGGCCCTCTTTGAGAAAGCGACCGCCAAACATGCTGGCCTTTCGTAGTCTGCGAACATCGTCGTACAATGCGGTAATCAGTTCGTCGGTGGCCTCTTCTTCATCAGCTTGCCGCCGGATACTAATCAGCGCGAGTGCATCGTACATACGAAAAGGGCCGTCAATCGTTACTCGATGTTCACTCAATTCCCACATCTCTTCGAGAAGCGGTCTGGCCTTCTCGAAGTTGCCCGCGGCAGCGAGTGCGCGGCCCAGTATTCGTAAGTCATGCTTCAAGCTGTACACCGGCACGCCGGCACTGTCCTCATTCTTCTCAACGATTGCTTCCGCGATTGTCGCGGCCTCATGCGTCCTGCCCAGAATATGGAATGGGCTGACCCCCACTGGCACAGGAATTGACCTGACCTCCGTCTCGAGGCCGAGTCGTGCCAGGTGATCCGCCAGGAGCCTCCACATCCAATTTTCCGAAGGCTCAATTCGCAGGGCATTCAAAGCGCCGATCGCGCCACTGGCCCATTTGCCATCGATCAGCACAGGAACGGCTCCCCGCTTGTAGGCTGCGCGCGCGGGGCTGATAGATTCCAGCTTATCGATCTGTTCGAGAGCCTTGTCCCACTCGCGTCGCATTAGGAGAATATTTGTCTCATTCCAGTAACCGCCCGCACCCACGGGATCCAGATCCGTTGCTCTCTTCCACAACGCACGTCCCTCCGCATAACGCCCCTGAAAAAATGACCCGACGAGCGAACCCAGCAAAAAGTGTGCGCGTGCATAATTCGGATTAGCTTTGATGGCTCGCTCCAAATGCTGAATGGCTTCGTCGAAACGACCATCGAGCCATACAATGCCCGCCATCGCGAAGTGTCCCGCGGGTAGCCCCGGCTCCATCGCCAGCGCAAGCTTGGCGTGACGGACTGCGGCCGCCAAATTAGCCCCATCGCTGTCCCGTGCTTCTTGGGTACTGATCTTACTCAGGCGCGCCACTGCAAGCTCTGCGTGAGCCTCGGCGTACCCGGGCTGCAGGTCGATAGCCTTCTCGAACTGCTCGATTGCCCGGCGCAATCCTGCTTCAGTTTGCAGCCGTTTGGCATGCTTACCTCGCATGTACGCTGCATAGGCTTCCGGGACTTCAACGGAAGAGAGAGTGAGATCATTAGTCGTAGAAAGCCCCAAACGCTCGCTTACCGCTGAGACAACGGCTCTGGATAATTCATTCTGAAGTGACAACACATCTTTGAATTCTCGATCATAGGATTGTGACCACAGATGCGTTCCCGCCTCCGCATCGACAAGTTGAGCGACTACTCGCACGGTACCGTTCTCATACCGCACGCTGCCGTCCAGAATCAGGGCGACATCCAGCGCCCTTCCAATGTCTTTGATGTCGTGATGCTCGCCTTCGAATTGAAATGACGATCGACTCGCAATAACGGACAGCCCTGGAGTCCTTGCCAGGACATCGAGTATTTCTTCCGCTATACCCTCTGCGAAGTATTCCTGATCCGGGTCGGCGCTCAGGTTCTTGAACGGCAACACGGCAATGGATGCCTCGGCGGGCTCAGCAAGCCACCACTTGTCGTAGGCAAACACAGCGAGCGCCGCACACAACAGTGAGATGACGATGAAGTTCAGGTGCCTGCCGCTGAAGTGCGCGATCGAATCGTTTGCCGCCGCGTCTTTCTCCAGGCTGGTGCCGTCGTTCGTAGGTTTATAATTTTTGGTGCGTTTCGTGTCCGATGTGCCGATGCCGGAGACCGGCAACCTCAGGCGGTAGCCTTTCTTCGGCACCGTTTGGATCGCACTCTCCCCCTCCCCGTCCCTATCGAGGACGTTGCGGAGTTCGGCGACACAGTTGTAGAGCGCCGCGTCGGAGACAATCTTCCCCGACCACAGATCCCCCATCAGGTCGTCGGAGCGCACTACCTCTCCTTGCCGCTCCGCCAGGTAGACGAGCAGGCGCATCACCTGGGGGCGCAGGAGAACTCGCTCGTCCCCGCGCGAGAGTCGGTCTAGATCCGGCTCTACGGTCCAGTCCCCGACGCTGAACGGTCCGCTGGCAGGCATGTTCCCAACCCAGGTCACAAAAGACGGCCTCTAGCGCGACGTTCAGCCGGGTGCAGGTCTGTTCGTGACCCCTGTCTGGCGTATGTGAGGGAGAAGTGAGGTCGAAATGATCACACTCTCAGATAGTTAGATCATCTCGACCGTATCTTGGAATCGTGGCCATCGCAACCGATGACACGCAGGAGGTCGATGCAATGAGCACTCAAATACCCGAGCGAATCCTGATCCGGCGCCGTCGGCGGCAGCCGCATTTGGAAACCGGATACCGTCCCTGGCGACCTGTCCGCCGCGAAGCACTTCTCACACCGCCGACCGACCCGGTGTCGACGGCAGACACCAATTCCAAGGACGAGGGCCTGGAACGCCGGGAACGCCGCAAGCGCCGGCGCCGCCTCCGCAGCCGGCGTCGGACCGGTCCCACTATCAGATTCCTGAATATCGAGTAGGCCGCGATACCCACGCAGGCAGCCGGGCCGAAAATAGCTCGGTCAGCCTCGCAAGATCGCTGGGGAATGGTCCGCTTCTGGTCGGAAGCGGAATATCAGGTCGGTTCGGAGGAAGTCTCGATCATAAGGCTGGCCGAATGGCCGCTTTCGGCCACAAGCGGTCGGTCACGAGCAGAAAAAGATCCCCCGCACCAGCCGGGGACTTGACTAGCTCGAATCAGGCTTTCTTTCGACGTCTCGCTAGCCCCATTCCAGCTAAACTGATGCCAAAGAGTGAGAGAGTGCCGGGTTCTGGGACACTCACCGAAGTGAATTTGGCAAAGGAAAAAGCACTGTCTGGCAAGCCAAGGTTAGTATCGTAGTGAATGCTCGTCTCGAACGAAGATACGACCCAGTCGCCGTTAAAGACTCCAGCACGACCACCGACTCTATCATCGGCGTCGTCCGAGGGCGTGGGCACGCCAAAGCCATCCTGCAAATACGTTGGAATAAAGTAGCCGTTCCCAAAAAGCCCAATGTCAGTAATCGCGGTTTGGCCCGTTGAACTGAGTACTTCGTTGATAGCCAAGATCGCTGCGGGCGAACTTTCAGGGCCGTTCGGATCAGTATCAAGAAAGAATGGATCAGCGTCGTCGTAGATGCTCGAGTACATACCCATAAAAAACTCGACATTAAGAGTCAGACTGCCGAGTTCGAGTCCCTTTATTGCAGTCACGCAATCCGACGAAGAATCACTCATGCATTCATCTGTTATGACAATTGGTGCGGCAGTTGCAGCGCCTGACAATAGCAGTGAACTGCCCAGTAGGATAGAAACTAGACTTCGAATCGGATTACTCAATCGATGACTCCTGTTTATTCGATTCGGACCTTTTTTCGTGGACTAGAGAACCCCATCGCCGCCAGACCAATGCCGAATAGTGCGAGGGTGCCGGGTTCGGGGACAGTGGAAGGCGTACCCCAGTAGCTTATGTTTATGTTGTAGCGATAGACTCCGGGATCAGTGAGAATCCACTCGTTCACGTCAATACGCACGAAATCCAGACTACTCCCAGGGAGAAGCGAATCGAGAATGCCAAGACTGGTCTCGGATGACCCTATACCGGCAACATTTTTAGCGTTCGTAGCATTAGCAATGCCTACGTATAAGCGAAGCCCCTCAGAACTCAGTTGATCAACTGAGTCGGTAATCCTAGACGCAAAAGCGAACCAGTCTTGATCCGTTGTCGCATCAAATACGAAACCTCCAGAAAAACCGTTGGACAGGGTAGTTGTTTCAAAGGATGCAACGATCAGATCTTGGCTCGAGGTATTCCAGGGAGGTGAGTTAGCGGTAACACCATAAAAATGACGAAAAAAGGGGTCTTCACCCGAAAACCCTATCGATTGGATATATTGGTTCTCGTGCAGCAGAATCGGATCGGCCTCCGCAACACTCACAGCCGCAATAGCGAGAGTTATCGGTACTAGTTTTCTCAGCAGCTTCATCAATCTTCCTTGGCGAATTTGATGCTCCACAAGACGCTGCAAGAACCGTTCCGGAAACTCACTTTCGCAACCGCCACAGACAATTGCTGACATTGCCATTAAACGCCTTCATGCTGAATCCACAATAGCGTCAATTTTTCCGACTAAGTGATTACCGATACTTTTGTTGCTTATTGGGGGAGACGGCGATTGACAATCTCAGGCTCTAGAACGGGCTCTTTTCCCTCCGAGTAATACAACAGGCTGCCGAAATCAAGGCAATTCAGGAAGCGGTCTTTGCCCTGAACGCCCCCTTCGAGTGAGGCTCATTCGCAAACGAAAATTCTGGCCATTTAGCTCTGTTTCAGGGTCCGGCTCGGTATCCATTGAGGACTTGTAGCGTTCGATCCCCCCCGGCCGATCTCACCGAATCCAGCCATCTTTTTAGGTACGAACCTGTACGAACTGCAGCACCCCTTTTGGGGAACGCTCTCGGGCGAATCACATCACCCTTTTTGTGGCGAACCTCGGCAATCGTCCCACGATTTCCTGTCGGACTTCGACGGCGGGTCCTTCCAAGGCTAGAGGAATGCGGGTATCGCTCAGCGCGGCGTCTCCGATTATTGCCGTTAAAGAACGGGTACTAAATAACTGGCCCGTAAATGTCCGTAATTACGGTCGATATTCGGATGGGACACGGCTTAGGACAAGCCCGGAGGAATCCGAAACTGGCTGCTCGGGCCCCTAGCCCCAAATTCCTCAGATCGGCCCTCTACCGGCCCCTCCCAGGCTCCTACACGCTGATTCGGGCGATATTGGGCCTGTCCATCCAGATTTGGCGGCAGCGGACCGGCGGCAGGTCGCCAGATGCTGGCGGCATGAACCTTGAGGCGATCATTGAGAGCTGGTGTCCGCCAGACGAGGACTTTCAGGACCTTCTGGAAGACGCCTTCCTGAGCTATCAGATCGACTCTGTGACTTACCGGCTTGCATGTATCTGGCTCGACAGCAATATTGTATCGGAGCAATAGAGCACAGAATCTATGTACCGACTAATCCTCCTCGCCGCCGTCCTATCCTGGTCAGCTAGCGTAAGCGCTGAATTGACAGGCAAGGTTGTGCGCATAGCTGACGGAGATTCGTTTACGCTCCTGACACCTGACAAGCGACAGGTGAAGATTCGACTCGCCGAGATTGATGCCCCTGAGAGAGGCCAGCCCTACGGCAACCGCGCCCGGCAAAAGCTCTCGCAGTTAGTATTCCAGACGCAAGTGCGAGTGGAGGTGCAGACAACGGATCGCTACGGGCGCACCGTAGGCAGGCCCTATGTTGGCGACTTGGATGTGTGTGCTGAGATGGTCCGCTCAGGGGCCGCTTGGGCCTACAGACGGTATGTCAGGGATTCAGACCTTCTGACTTTGGAGCAAGAGGCCAGAGAGGCTCGGAGGGGTCTGTGGAGTCTTCCAGAAGCCGACAAGCAGCCGCCATGGGAGTGGCGGCGCTCATCTAGGCCAGAGCAAGGCCCGAACGGCTGCTCCATCAAGGGCAACATAGCCAGTGATGGGGACAAGATTTATCACTTGCCCAGTATGGCTTCATACGGACCCACGAAGATCAATGAAGCGAAAGGTGAAAGGTGGTTTTGCTCTGAGGAGGAGGCACAAGCCGCCGGTTGGCGAGCGCCCCGATAAACTCCCGACGCCGGCAAGGCACTGAACTTATCGGCTCATCGGAGAGCCAGTCCCCAGCCGGGCCGCGAGCAACTAACGCTCGCGGCCCGGTACCTGGCGATCGCATGTAAACGCGTAAATCCTCGACTTAGTCGAACCAACCCTCGGATTCAAGCCGGGACCAGATGAGACGCACCGCCTCACCGCCTTCGTGGGCCACACGCTCGAAATTATCGGCCACGAATTGACCGTCGAAGACCTGGATATTGCCGTCAGTCATGACCAGTTTGGTCGAGAGCCCATGCGCATAAAGCAGATTGTTGAGTGGCTCCGGCGGCAGCGCCCCGGTACCTACTAAGGGTCCCGTGACATCGATCCCGACGAGATCTGCCTTCGCCCCCGGTGCGATCCGACCAATATCTTCGCGCCTTAGCCCATCGGCGGCGACAACGGTAGCCCCTTTGATTGCATCCCACATGCTTGGGCGCTGCAACGGAATGGGACTCGTGTCGGCGATGAGTGAATGCCTCGCCTGACCATAGAGCACGGCGAGCTTTAGGTTCTCGACGTAGTCGTTAGAGTGGGTATCGATACCGATGTTGACGTTCATCCCGGCCGCGAGCGCCTCGGGATATGGCTGGGTGCCACCACCGGCGCCGCCCGCCGAGGGGCAGTGCGCGTAGACAGCACCGCCCGCATTCAAGATTGGTGGATCGACAGCGAAATCGAGTCCAGACATGTGAGCGCCGAAGAAGGGACCGTCGTAAAAACCGAACTCCCCACACCAGGCCGCAGGCGTCATGCCCCATAGCCGCTTCACCGTCTCGGTTTCCCTTGACGACTGCGAGAGATGGATGTGGATGCCGTTGCCAAGCTCCGCCGCCCCGGCCGCGTAGGCTTGCATGGTCTCGGGCGTTTGCGTATCAGTTGCGTGCGGCGTCATCTGCGGCAACAGACGCCCCTCCTCCGCGCCGTTGATGCTCCGTGCGAATTGAAGATTGGCTTCAATTTCAGCCAGTGTGCCCGGGACTGAGTCAAAGAGCGCTTGATCGTCAGCGCGGAACCATATCGGAAACAGTCGGGCGATACCCGGTACCATGCCTCCCGGATAGCCGCGCACACCCCACTTGCGGGCAACCCGGACATAGGACTGGGCCTGGCGGAGGCTCAACGACATCTCGATGTGGGTGGTCGAGCCGCCGAGAAGGAGCTCTGCGACGTTGAAGGCCGTCAGCGCATCCATCTCATCATCAGTAAGGGTCTCTACCAATTCCAAGGGACGGGCGAAGGAGCGACCCATCTCGATGATTCCCCGGGTCGGTGTGGCACTGCATGCATGAGTGTGGCCCGTGACGAAGCCTGGCACCACAAATTGGGTGCGTGCGTCTATTTTCGGAAATCCACGGATCGGCGACTGACTGACCGCCTCAATGTATCCATCTCGAACCAGTATGGAAATATCGCGCTCAACCGAAAGTTCGCCACTCTGATAGATGAGCGCCTGACCGGCCTCGATGACGAAGGAGCGTGCTCCCAACCGGCCCCGACCTGTCGGGAGACTGGCGGGATCACGCTGCCCCGCCGACGCCAGGAGCGGAGAAGCAGCCAGTGGCGCCGCCAGCGCCGCCTTGATAAATCGTCGACGTCCCTCAGCCTTTGGGCCGTCTTCCGAGTCGCGGGACTGTGCCCCGTCGCAAACGAAGCAGCCCCCGTGTCCATGCGAGTGATCGTGTTTCTTGGTCATTAGTCTCCCCCTCATTGCTGATCTTAGTTGCGATGGTGATCGGTGAGGATGAGCGTCAATGCTCGCGATCACTGCCACCGCGGGTAGGAGAGTCCGTTCGCTTAGCCGATGATTAACCGACTGGAGTTACCATAGGCGCCCCGGCGCGCGAAGACAATCATGCAATGCAGCACGGGACGGCCGACGGACATGGGAGCCTTGCCAATTTTGGCATCGAACGTTGGCGTCAAGGTCTGCCGATCATAGAGGACAGTTGGCCCATCGGTGTCGCAACGGGTTCTGACAGTCAATAACAGCCGCTTACAAACTGGCGAAATTATCCCGACAGGTGTCTTCCGAGCTACCAGATTGACTCGCTGACCTACGGATCCGCTTGCTGCTAGATCAGCACCCGCGAGACCGCATCAGCTAGCTGTGGAGGTCTGCTTTCGGCTGCGGGTTCAACCGATCGACGCAACACATTGGCTAAATCGTTCGGCTGGTGTTGCGAAGTCTAGCGTCTCTCTCGGGCGCTCGTTAAGTTCTCTTGCGATTGCATTCAGTCGGTTCTGATG
>NZ_JAPDRH010000006.1:0-15593 GCF_040706555.1 Lentisalinibacter salinarum | reverse complement strand
ATCACCTTCGTCATCGCAGCCGTCAAAGTCGTCTTACCGTGGTCCACGTGGCCAATCGTGCCTACGTTCACGTGGGGCTTCGTTCTCTCAAACTTCGCTTTGGACATCTCTGCCTACCTTTCAGATCGAGCTCTAAACAAAATTCAGGACTACTGTCAGCCCGCCTTCTTGATCACGGCCTCGGCCACATTATTGGGCACCTCGGCGTACTTCTCGAATTCCATCGAGTAAGTCGCGCGGCCCTGTGACATGGAGCGCAGCTCCGTCGCATAGCCGAACATCTCCGCCAGCGGCACCTCGGCGCGGATGATCTTGCCCATGGCCGAATCATCCAGGCCCTGAGGCAGGCCGCGCCGGCGGTTCAGGTCGCCCATCACGTCGCCCATGTATTCCTCGGGCGTGACGACCTCCACCTTCATGATGGGCTCGAGCAGCACCGGACTCGCCTTGGCCGCGCCTTCCTTGAAGGCCATCGAGCCGGCGATCTTGAACGCCATCTCGCTCGAGTCGACGTCGTGATAGGAGCCGTCGTACAGCGTGACCCGGCAGTCCACCACCGGATAACCCGCTATCACGCCATTCTCCATCTGCTCCCGGATGCCCTTGTCCACCGCGGGGATGTATTCCTTCGGCACCACGCCACCGACGATGGCGTTTACGAACTCGTAACCCTCGCCCGGCTCACGCGGCTCGATCTTGATGTAGACGTGACCGTACTGGCCGCGGCCGCCGGACTGGCGGACGAACTTGCCTTCCTGTTCGACCGGGCTGCGAATCGTCTCCCGGTAGGCCACCTGGGGCTTGCCCACGTTGGCTTCCACCTTGAACTCGCGCTTCATGCGGTCGACGATGATCTCCAGATGCAGCTCACCCATGCCGGAGATGATGGTCTGCCCGGACTCCTCGTCGGTGTACACCCGGAACGAGGGATCCTCTTTCGCCAGCTTCTGCAGGGCGATACCCATCTTCTCCTGGTCGGCCTTCGTCTTGGGCTCGACGGCCACGGAGATCACCGGCTCCGGGAACTCCATGCGCTCCAGGGTGATGATGTCCTTGGGATCGGTCAGCGTGTCGCCGGTGGTGACGTCCTTCAGGCCCACGGCCGCGGCAATATCGCCGGCGCGCACTTCCTTGATCTCCTGGCGCTCGTTCGAGTGCATCTGCAGCAGACGGCCGATGCGCTCGCGCTTGCTCTTCACCGGGTTGAACACCGTGTCGCCCGAATTCAGCACGCCGGAGTAGACGCGGAAGAAGGTCAGGTTGCCGACGAACGGGTCGGTGGCGATCTTGAAGGCCAACGCCGCGAAAGGCGCATCGTCCTTGGACGGGCGGGTGGCCTCGGTCTCGTCCTCGAGGATGCCGTGGATCGGCGGCACGTCGACCGGCGACGGCATGAACGCGATCACGCTGTCCAGCATCGCCTGCACGCCCTTGTTCTTGAACGCCGAGCCGCACATGGTGAGCACGATCTCGTTGGCGAGCGTGCGCGCGCGCAGACCCTTGATGATCTCCTCGTTCGTGAGATCACCTTCTTCCAGGAACTTGTCGAGCAGCTCTTCGTTGGCCTCGGCCGCAGCCTCCACCATCTGCTCCCGGTACTCCGCTGCCTGGTCGGCGAGCTCCGCCGGGATGTCCTTCTGCTCGTAGGTGGCACCCATGTTGTCCTCATCCCAGTAGATCGCCTTCATGCGGAGGAGGTCGATGATGCCCTTGAAGTTCTCTTCTGCGCCGATGGGCAACTGGATGGGCACTGCGGTGGCGCCCAGACGGTCCCTGACCTGCTGCACGACGCGCAGGTAGTTGGCGCCGGCGCGGTCCATCTTGTTGACGAACACCATGCGCGGCACCTTGTACTTGTTGGCCTGCCGCCAGACGGTCTCGGTCTGCGGCTCGACGCCGCCCACCGAGCACAGCACGGTAATCGCGCCGTCCAGCACGCGCAGCGAACGCTCCACCTCGATGGTGAAGTCGACGTGGCCGGGCGTGTCGATGATATTGATCCGGTGCTCCGGATACTGCTGGTCCATGCCCTGCCAGAAACAGGTGGTGGCGGCCGAAGTAATGGTGATTCCCCGCTCCTGCTCCTGCTCCATCCAGTCCATGACCGCAGCACCGTCGTGCACCTCGCCCATCTTGTGGGAGATGCCGGTATAGAACAGGACGCGCTCGGTCGTAGTCGTCTTACCGGCATCGATGTGGGCCATGATGCCGATATTGCGATAGCGCTCGATTGGTGTCTTACGTGCCACGGGAAATTCCTCGAAGAAAAGGAGTCGACTCAGTGCCGCCAGGGGCCGATCACCAGCGGTAATGCGAGAAGGCCTTGTTGGCCTCCGCCATCCGGTGCGTGTCTTCCTTCTTCTTGACAGCGGCGCCGCGGTTGTCCGCAGCCTCCATCAACTCGTGAGCCAGGCGATGTGCCATGGATTTCTCGCTGCGCTTGTGCGCAGCCTCGATGACCCAGCGCATGGCCAGGGTCTGCCGGCGCTGGGGCCGGACCTCGACGGGCACCTGGTAGGTGGCGCCGCCTACGCGCCGGGACTTCACCTCGACGACGGGCTTCACGTTCTCGAGTGCCGTCTCCAGCACTTCCAGCGAGGCGTCTCCGGCCTGGCCGCTGCGATCGGCGATGCGGTCCAGCGCGCCATAGAGGATGCGCTCCGCGACGGACTTCTTGCCATCGATCATCACCATATTCATGAATTTGGCGAGCAGCTCGCTCCCGTACTTGGGATCGGGGAGGATTTCGCGCTTCGGTGCCTGGCTACGTCTGGACATGTTCGATCTCGATCAGCGATATCGGGTTATAAGTATCGTTTTGCGGTAGGGATCAGGACTTCGGACGCTTCGCGCCGTACTTCGAGCGACCCTGCCGGCGGTCGTTCACGCCCGCGCAGTCCAGCGTGCCGCGCACGGTGTGATAGCGCACGCCGGGCAGGTCCTTCACACGACCTCCGCGAATCAGGACCACCGAGTGCTCCTGGAGGTTATGGCCCTCGCCGCCGATGTAGCTGGTCACCTCGTAGCCGTTGGTCAGACGCACACGCGCGACCTTGCGCATGGCCGAGTTCGGCTTCTTCGGCGTCGTGGTGTACACACGGGTGCACACGCCGCGCTTCTGGGGGCTGCCCTCCAGCGCCGGCACCGCACTCTTCTCCGCCCGCGACTTGCGGGGGTTCCTGACTAGCTGATTGATCGTGGCCATGGGCCTTCCACTTGTGTCTAAAAAAATCCAAATCCGAACGGGCAGGCGCGTGACGTACAAGACTCACGCGCAAAAGCCGCCTGCCGTGCCGTTTTGAGCGACCCGCCAGACGTGCCGTAGAACCGTGATACCTGCCCTGGCATCCGGCCCCAGAATTATATAAGGCCGGCAGCGGCCGGCCTCAAGGCAAGGCCGGGCATTTTATGGACTCCCGGCCACGGGTGTCAAGCAGCGGGCGGGCCCCCGACAAACCGGGGACCCGGCCGCCACAGGCGTCACTCGTCGGTCGTGGTCTCTTCCTCCACGCCGGCCTCTTCGGCGCCCTCTTCGTCGGCCCCGGCCGCCTCGGCCTCCGCAGCCTCGGCTTCCGCAGCCTCCGCGGCACCGGTCTCCAGCTCCTGGAGCTGCTCGGCCAGTTCCTGCTCCCGGGTGCGCCGGCGCTCCGCGTGATGCGCGAAGCCGGTACCGGCCGGGATCAGGCGCCCGACGATCACGTTCTCCTTCAGTCCCCGCAGATCGTCCTTCAGGCCCCGTACCGCGGCCTCGGTGAGGACGCGGGTGGTCTCCTGGAAGGAGGCGGCGGAGATGAACGACTCGGTGGCCAGCGAAGCCTTGGTGATGCCGAGCAGCAGCGGCTCGTAGCGGAGCGGCTCCTTGCCCTGGGCCTCCATCTGCTCGATGGCTTCCAGCGCACGCGCGAAGTCGATCTGCTCCCCGCGCAGGTAACTGGTCTCGCCCGGATCGCTGATGATCACCTTGCGCAGCATCTGGCGGATGATCACCTCGATGTGCTTGTCGTTGATCTTCACGCCCTGCAGGCGGTAGACGTCCTGGATCTCGCGCACCAGGTAATCCGCCAGCGGCTCGACGCCCTGCAGGCGCAGGATGTCGTGCGGGTTGGGTTCGCCGTCCGCGATGACCTCGCCGCGCTCGATCTGCTCGCCCTCGAAGACGTTCAGGTGGCGCCACTTCGGAATCAGCTCCTCGTGGCTCTCGCCCTCCTCGTCGGTGATGATCAGGCGGCGCTTGCCCTTGGTCTCCTTGCCGAAGCTCACCGTACCGGTGTATTCGGCCAGGATCGCCGCCTCCTTGGGCTTGCGGGCCTCGAACAGGTCGGCCACGCGGGGCAGACCGCCGGTGATGTCGCGGGTCTTCGAGGACTCCTGGGGGATACGGGCGATGACGTCGCCGACGGTGACGGTGTCGCCGTCACGCATGTTGACGATGGCACCCGCCGGCAGCGCGTAGACCGCCGGGATATCCGTGTTGGCGAAGTTGACCTCTTCCCCGTTCTCGTCCACCAGCTTGGCGAGCGGACGCAGATCGCGGCCGGAACCGCCACGCTGCTTCGGATCGGCCACCACCGTGCTGGTGAGGCCGGTCATCTCGTCCACCTGCTCGGTGATGGTGACGCCCTCGACGAAGTCCTGGAACTTGATGGTGCCGGAGACCTCGCTGACCACGGGGTGGGTGTGGGGATCCCACGTCGCCACCACCTGGCCGGGCTCGACCTCGTCGCCGTCCTGGACCGAGATGATCGCGCCGTAGGGCACCTTGTAGCGCTCGCGCTCGCGGCCGTACTCGTTCATGACGGAGAGTTCGCCCGAGCGGGAGACGGCCACCAGGTAGCCCTTCTCGTGATGCACGGTCTTGATGTTGCTGAGCCGTGCCACACCCTTGGTCTTGATTTCGACGCTGTTCACGGCGGCCGAACGGGAGGCCGCACCGCCGATGTGGAACGTGCGCATCGTGAGCTGGGTGCCCGGCTCGCCGATGGACTGCGCCGCGATCACGCCCACGGCCTCGCCCACGTTGATGCGATGGCCGCGTGCCAGGTCTCGTCCGTAGCACTGGGAGCACACGCCGTAGCGAGTCTCGCAGGTGATGGGCGAGCGCACCTTGACGTGGTCGATGGAGAGCTCCTCGAGCAGCTGCACGCTGGTCTCGTCCAGCAGCGAACCGGCGTCCAGCGCCACCTTTTCGGTGCCGGGGATCATGACCGGCTCGGCCACCACCCGGCCCAGCACGCGCTCGCGCAGGGGCTCGACCACGTCGCCGCCTTCCACCAGCGGGATCATGTCGATGCCGTTACGGGTGCCGCAGTCGTCTTCGGTAACCACCAGGTCCTGGGCGACGTCCACCAGCCGGCGGGTGAGATAACCCGAGTTGGCGGTCTTCAGCGCCGTATCGGCCAGACCCTTGCGGGCGCCGTGGGTGGAGATGAAGTACTGCAGGACATCCAGGCCCTCGCGGAAGTTCGCGGTGATGGGCGTCTCGATGATGGAGCCGTCGGGCTTGGCCATCAGGCCGCGCATGCCGGCGAGCTGACGGATCTGCGCAGCCGAGCCACGGGCGCCGGAGTCGGCCATCATGTAGATGGAGTTGAACGACTCCTGCTCCACGACCTTGCCGTCGGCGGCCGTCACCTCGTCGGTGCCGAGCTTGTCCATCATGGCCTTGGCCACCTGGTCGTTCGTGTGCGACCAGATGTCCACCACCTTGTTATACCGCTCACCGTCGGTCACCAGACCGCTGGAGTACTGCTCCTGGATCTCCTTCACCTCGGCCTCGGCCCGGGCCAGGATCTCCGTCTTGACCTCCGGCACGACCATGTCGTTGACGCCGATGGAGACACCGGCGCGGGTCGCATAGTGGAAGCCCATGTACATCAACTGGTCGGCGAAGACCACCGTCTCCTTCAGACCGACGTTGCGGTAGCAGCTGTTGATGACGCTGGAGATAGCCTTCTTGTTCATGTCCCGGTTGACCTGGTCGAAAGACAGGCCCCTGGGCAGGATTTCCGAGAGCAGCGCGCGGCCGACCGTGGTATCCACCAGCCGCGTGCGGGTGATCATCTCGCCCTCTTCGTCCGCGACGGTCTCCGTCAGGCGCACCTTGACGCGTGCCTGCAGATCGGCGATGCCGGCCTCGTAGGCGCGGTGCACCTCCTTCACGTCGGAGAAGTAGATGCCCTCGCCGGCGGCGTTAACCCGCTCGCGGGTCATGTAGTACAGGCCCAGCACCACGTCCTGTGACGGCACGATGATGGGGTCGCCGTTGGCGGGCGAGAGGATGTTGTTGGACGACATCATCAGCGCCCGCGCCTCGAGCTGTGCCTCGATGGACAGCGGCACGTGGACGGCCATCTGGTCGCCGTCGAAGTCGGCGTTGAAGGCCGTGCACACCAGCGGATGCAGCTGGATGGCCTTGCCCTCGATCAGCACCGGCTCGAAGGCCTGGATGCCGAGACGGTGCAGCGTGGGCGCCCGGTTCAGCATGACCGGATGCTCGCGGATGACCTCCTCCAGGATGTCCCAGACCTCCGGGCCCTCGCGCTCGACCAGGCGCTTGGCCGCCTTGATGGTGGCCGCCTCGCCCCGCAGCTGCAGCTTGGAGAAGATGAACGGCTTGAACAGCTCCAGCGCCATCTTCTTCGGCAGGCCGCACTGGTGCAGCTTCAGCGTCGGGCCCACCACGATGACCGAACGGCCCGAGTAGTCGACGCGCTTGCCGAGCAGGTTCTGGCGGAACCGGCCCTGCTTGCCCTTGATCATGTCGGCCAGCGACTTCAGCGGGCGCTTGTTGGTGCCGGTGATGGCACGGCCGCGGCGGCCGTTATCGAGCAGCGCGTCCACCGACTCCTGCAGCATGCGCTTCTCGTTGCGCACGATGATGTCGGGGGCGTTCAGCTCCAGCAGGCGGCGCAGCCGGTTGTTGCGGTTGATCACCCGGCGGTACAGATCGTTCAGGTCCGAGGTGGCGAAACGACCGCCGTCGAGCGGCACCAGCGGACGCAGATCCGGCGGCAGCACGGGCAGCACGGTGAGCACCATCCACTCGGGACGGTTGCCCGACTCCAGGAACGACTCCAGCAGCTTCAGCCGCTTGGACAGCCGCTTGATCTTGGTCTCGGAGTTGGTGCCGTCGATCTCCTCGCGCACCTTCATGACCTCGCCGCGGAGATCCATCGTCTTCAGCATCTCGAACACGGCCTCGGCGCCCATGCGGGCGTCGAACTCGTCGCCGTACTGCTCGATGGCCTCGAGATACGCCTCGTCGGACAGCAGCTGGCAGCGCTCCAGCGGCGTCATGCCCGGATCGATGACCGTGAAGGCCTCGAAGTAGAGCACCCGCTCGATCTCGCGCAGCGTCATGTCCAGCATGAGTCCGATGCGCGAGGGCAGCGACTTCAGGAACCAGATGTGGGCCACCGGGCTCGCGAGCTCGATGTGAGCCATGCGCTCGCGGCGCACCTTGGTCTGGGTCACCTCGACGCCGCACTTCTCGCAGACCACGCCGCGGTGCTTCAGGCGCTTGTACTTGCCGCACAGGCACTCGTAGTCCTTGATGGGGCCGAAAATCTTGGCGCAGAACAGACCGTCACGCTCCGGCTTGAAGGTCCGGTAGTTGATGGTTTCCGGCTTCTTCACCTCGCCATAGGACCAGGAACGGATCATGTCCGGGGAGGCGAGGCCGATGCGGATCGCGTCGAAATCCTCGGTCGGCGTCTGTGTCTTGAAGAGCTTCAGTAGGTCTTTCATATCATTCGGCCTCCAGCTCGATGTTGATACCGAGCGAGCGGATTTCCTTGACCAGGACGTTGAACGACTCCGGCATGCCGGCCTGCATCTGGTGCGTGCCGTCCACGATGTTCTTGTACATCTTGGTGCGCCCCTGCACGTCGTCGGACTTGACGGTCAGCATCTCCTGCAGCGTGTAGGCGGCACCGTAGGCCTCCAGCGCCCACACCTCCATCTCGCCGAAGCGCTGGCCGCCGAACTGGGCCTTGCCGCCCAGCGGCTGCTGGGTGACCAGGCTGTACGGTCCGGTGGAGCGGGCATGCATCTTGTCGTCCACGAGGTGGTTGAGCTTCAGCATGTACATGTAGCCGACGGTGACCGGGCGCAGGAACTGCTCGCCGGTGCGCCCGTCGATCAGGTTCGCCTGGCCGCTGGTGGGCAGATCCGCCAGCTCCAGCAGGCCCTTGATCTCCGGCTCGTCGGCGCCGTCGAACACCGGCGTGGCCATGGGCACGCCGTTCACGAGGTTGCCGGCCAGCTCGACGATCTCCTCGTCGGAGAATTCGTCCAGCTGCTCCTTCTTGCCGCCGCTCTTGTTGTAGACCTCCTCGAGGAAGCCGCGGATCTTCGCGGTGGCCTCCTGGGCCCGCAGCATGTCGCCGATTTTCTTGCCGAGGCCCTTCGCGGCCCAGCCGAGATGAGTCTCCAGCACCTGCCCGACGTTCATGCGCGAGGGCACGCCGAGCGGGTTCAGGACGATGTCGACCGGCGTGCCGTCCTCCGTGTAGGGCATGTCCTCGACCGGAACGATGGTCGAGATCACGCCCTTGTTGCCGTGGCGACCGGCCATCTTGTCGCCCGGCTGCACGCGGCGTTTCACGGCCAGGTAGACCTTGACCATCTTCAGCACGCCCGGGGCGAGGTCGTCGCCCGCGGTGATCTTCTGCTTCTTCTCCTCGTAGCGGCGGTCGAAGTCCTCGCGCTGGGCCTTCAGGCGCTCGGCGGTGCGCTCGAGCTCCTCGTTGGCCTCCTCGTTCTTGAGGCGGATCTCGAACCACTTCTCACGCGGCGTCTCGTCGAGATACGCCTTCGTGATCTTGCTGCCGGAGGCGAGCTTGTTCGGGCCGCCCTCGGCCACCTTGCCGAGCAGCATGCGCGCCATGCGCTCGAAGATGTCGTCCTCGAGGATACGCAGCTGGTCGTCCAGGTCCTTGCGCACGCTCTCGAGCTCCATCTTCTCGATGGACAGCGCGCGGGCGTCCTTCTCGACGCCGTCGCGGGTGAAGACGCGCACGTCGATCACCGTGCCGTCCATGCCCGGCGGCACCCTGAGCGAAGTGTCCTTCACGTCGGATGCCTTCTCGCCGAAGATGGCACGCAGCAGCTTCTCCTCCGGCGTGAGCTGGGTCTCGCCCTTCGGCGTGACCTTGCCCACGAGGATGTCGCCGGCGCCGACCTCGGCGCCGATGAAGGCGATGCCCGACTCGTCCAGGTTGGCCAGCGCGGAGTCGCCCACGTTCGGAATGTCGGCGGTGACGTCCTCCGGCCCGAGCTTGGTGTCGCGGGCGACACAGGTCAGCTCCTCGATGTGGATGGTGGTGAAGCGGTCCTCGTGCACCACCCGCTCGGAGATCAGGATGGAGTCCTCGAAGTTGTAGCCGTTCCAGGGCATGAAGGCCACGAGCAGGTTCTGCCCGAGGGCCAGTTCGCCCAGATTGGTCGAGGGCCCGTCGGCCAGCACGTCGCCCCCGGCGATCACGTCACCGGCATTCACCAGCGGACGCTGGTTGATGCAGGTATTCTGGTTGGAGCGGGTGTACTTGGTGAGGTTGTAGATATCCACACCGGCCTCGCCCGCCTCGGTTTCCTCGTCGTTGACCCGCACCACGATGCGTGAGGCATCGACGGAATCGACCACGCCGCCGCGGTCGGCGACCACGGTCACGCCGGAGTCGATGGCCACGGCCCGCTCCATGCCGGTGCCCACGAGAGGCGCCTCGGAGCGCAGCGTCGGCACGGCCTGGCGCTGCATGTTCGAGCCCATCAGCGCCCGGTTGGCGTCGTCGTGCTCCAGGAACGGGATCAGCGACGCGGCCACCGAGACGATCTGCTTCGGCGAGATGTCCATGTAGTCGATGATGCTCGGGTCGGCCAGCGTGAACTCGTTGCGGTGGCGGACCGAGACCAGCTCGTCGGAGAATCGGCCCTTGGCGTCCAGTACCGCGTTGGCCTGGGCCACCACGTACTGGCTCTCCTCGATGGCCGACAGATACTCGATCTTGTCGGTCACGCGGCCGCTCTCCACCTTGCGATAGGGCGTCTCCAGGAAACCGTAATCGTTGGTGCGCGCATACACCGACAGCGAGTTGATCAGGCCGATGTTCGGGCCTTCCGGCGTCTCGATGGGGCAGACCCGGCCGTAATGGGTGGGGTGCACGTCGCGCACCTCGAAGCCGGCCCGCTCGCGGGTCAGTCCGCCCGGGCCCAGTGCCGAGACGCGCCGCTTGTGGGTGACCTCGGACAGCGGGTTGTTCTGGTCCATGAACTGGGACAGCTGGCTCGAGCCGAAGAATTCCTTCACCGCAGCCGCCACCGGCTTGGCGTTGATCATCTCCTGAGGCATCAGACCCTCGGTCTCGGCCTGAGTCAGGCGCTCCTTCACGGCGCGCTCGACGCGGACCAGGCCGATGCGGAAGGCATTCTCCGCCATCTCACCAACACTGCGCACACGGCGGTTGCCGAGGTGATCGATGTCGTCCACCGTGCCGTAGCCGTTGCGGATCTCGATCAGCGTCTTCATCACGTCCAGGATGTCGTCCTGGGACAGGATGCCGGAGCCGGTGATCTCGTCACGGCCGACCCGGCGGTTGAACTTCATCCGGCCGACGGCCGACAGATCGTAACGCTCCGGGTTGAAGAACAGGTTGCTGAACAGGTTCTCGGCGGCCTCCTTCGTGGGCGGCTCGCCCGGGCGCATCATCCGATAGATCTCCACCAGCGCCTCGAGCCTGGTGGTGGACGGATCGATGCGCAGGGTATTGGAGATGTAGGGTCCGCGGTCCAGGTCGTTCACGTACAGGGTGCGGATGTGCTCGATGCCCTTCTCGATGAACAGCTGCACCATCTCTTCGGTGATCTCGTCGTTGGCGGCTGCCAGCAGCTCGCCGGTCTCGGTGTCCACGACGTCGTGGGCGAGGATCTTCTCCTCGAGATACTCGGGCGGCACCACCAGCGATTCCAGTTCCGCCTTCTCGAGATCGCGGACGTGCTTCGCGGTGATGCGGCGGCCCTCCTCGACGATCGTCTTGCGGCCGATCTTGATGTCGAAGGTGGCGGTCTCGCCGCGCAGGCGCTGGGGCACCAGGCCCATGCGGATCTCCTTCTTCGACAGGTAGAAGTCGTTCTTGTCGAAGAAGATGTCCAGCATCTCCTCGTTGGTCAGACCGAGCGCGCGCAGGATGATGGTCACCGGCAGCTTGCGCCGGCGGTCGATACGGGCGAACAGGGCATCCTTCGGGTCGAACTCGAAGTCGAGCCAGGAGCCCCGGTACGGGATGATGCGGGCGGAGAACAGCAGCTTGCCCGAAGAGTGGGTCTTGCCCTTGTCGTGGTCGAAGAACACGCCCGGCGAACGGTGCAGCTGGGAGACGATGACCCGCTCGGTGCCGTTGATGACAAACGTGCCGTTCTCGGTCATCAGCGGCAGTTCGCCGAGATAGACCTCCTGCTCCCGGATGTCCTTGACCGGCTTGGGCGTGCCCGACGCCTCCTTGTCGTAGATGACCAGGCGCACCTTCACGCGCAGAGGCGCCGCGTAGGTGAGGCCGCGCAGCTGGCACTCCTTGACGTCGAACACCGGGTCGCCGAGCCGGTAGCTGACGTACTCCAGCGCGGCGTTACCGGAATAGCTGACGATCGGGAAGACCGTCTTGAACGCCGCGTGCAGGCCGATCTCGTCCCGCGCGTCCTCGGACTTGTCCGTCTGCAGGAACTTGCGGTAGGAGTCGAGCTGAATCGACAGGAGATAGGGCACGTTCAGGATACTCGGACGCTTGCCGAAGTCCTTGCGTATGCGCTTCTTCTCTGTAAAGGAGTAAGCCATTAGAGATTACCTCTGTACGGACATATGAATCTGTCGGGCGCAGGAAAGCCGGCCGGCGGCAATGACGCCGCCTGCCGGTTCCTGGTCGCACGGGCGGGGCCCGCGCATGGTCAGTTGAGTACCCTCAAGTCGTTCGCTATAAGCAGTATTCGCTCGCTTACTTGAGCTCGACGCTCGCGCCGGCCTCTTCCAGCTGCTTCTTGATCGCCTCGGCATCTTCCTTGGAAGCGCCTTCCTTCACGGTGGTGGGCGCACCCTCCACCATGTCCTTCGCTTCCTTCAGGCCGAGCCCGGTGATGGCGCGGACCGCCTTGATGACGGACACCTTGTTGCTGCCGAAGCTGGTCATGTGGACGTCGAACTCGGTCTTCTCTTCGGCGGCTGCGGCTTCACCGCCGCCTGCCGGACCCGCGGCGACTGCCACCGGAGCGGCGGCGGACACGCCCCACTCTTCCTCCAGCATCTTCACCAGTTCCACCACTTCCATGATGGGCTTCGCGCTCAGTTCCTTAAGCAGCTCTTCGTTGGACATTGCCATTTTCAAATTCCTCTCGTGTTTCCTGAATCAGTATCTGATCAATATGTTGCAAAGGCTCATGCAGCCTGCTGGCTGTAGGCGCCGAGCGTGCGTGCCAGCATGGCGGACGGTTCCGCCAGCGTGCGCACGAGCTTCGAGGCCGGTGCCTGCAGTACGCCGAGCAGCATCGCGCGGGCCCCGTCCATCGTGGGCAGGCTCGCGAGCCGGTCGAGCTCCGCACCCGGGTAGAGTTCTCCGCCGGTGGACAGAGACACGGCTTTCAGTGCCCCGTGCTCCTTGGCGAAGTCCTTGATTACCCTCGCTGCGGCGCCCGGATCCTCCGTCGAGAATGCGAGCAGGATCGGCCCTTTCAGGGTCTCCGTCATGCACTCGAACCCGGTACCGGATATCGCCCGGCGTGCCAGCGTGTTTTTCACCACACGCAGATACACCCCGGCGTTCCGGGCCTCGGTCCTGAGCGCCGTCATCTCACTGACGGAAAGACCTCGATACTCCGCCGCCACGGCGGAGATGGCCTCACCCGCGACAGCATTCACCTCGGCAACGACTGCTTTCTTCTCTTCCAGTCTCAGTGCCATAGAGTTCCTCCTGGCTGTCGGTCTGACTCGGACGGCATTCCCTGTCCGTCCACCCGTTTTGTCGAAACGGTGACCGTCGCCAGCAGCGTGCAGCCTCACTGACTCAGGGTTCACCATCTGCGCAGGCTTGCGGTGATTAAGTTTCTGCCCGTTGACAGAAACACCTGCGGTCTTCGACGATCCGCCGGGCCATCCGGCCCGGCATGCTGCGGCCCGCGAACGGGCCGCCACATCTCTCTATCAGGCCTCCAGAGAGGACTGATCGACTGCGATACCCGGGCCCATGGTCGAGGAAACGGTGAGTTTCTTCAGATAGGCACCCTTCGATGCAGCCGGTTTCGCTTTCCTCAGGTCCGCGAGCAGCGCGTTCAGATTCTCGCGCAGCGCCGGGACCTCGAAATCCGCCTTGCCGATGGGGCAGTGGATGATGCCCGACTTGTCCGTGCGGTAACGCACCTGGCCGGCCTTGGCGTTCTTCACCGCTGTCTCCACGTCAGCGGTAACCGTGCCGACCTTCGGGTTCGGCATCAGTCCGCGGGGACCCAGAATCTGGCCCAGCTGGCCGACCACCCGCATGGCGTCCGGCGTGGCGATGACCACGTCGAAGTTCATCTCGCCGCCCTTGATGGTCTCGGCGAGATCTTCGAAACCGACGATGTCCGCACCCGCGTCCTTCGCCTTGTCGGCGTTGTCGCCCTGGGCGAATACCGCCACGCGCACCGTCTTGCCGGTACCGTTCGGCAGCACCGTCGAGCCGCGGACCACCTGGTCCGACTTTCGCGGATCCACGCCCAGATTGACGGCCACGTCGATGCTCTCGGAAAACTTCGCGTTGGCCAGGTCCTTCAGCAGGCCCAGCGCCTCGTCCAGCGGATAGGGCTTGCCCGGCTCCAGCTTCTCGCGGATGGCGGCCTTCCTCTTGCTCATCTTCGCCATGATCAGACCCCCTCGACTTCCAGGCCCATGCTGCGGGCCGTGCCGGCGATGGTCCGTACCGCGGCGTCCAGGTCGGCTGCCGTCAGGTCCGGGTTCTTGGTGTTGGCAATCTCCTCGAGCTGTGCCCGGGTGACCTTGCCCACCTTCTCGGTGTTCGGCGTGCCGGAGCCCTTCGGGACGCCGGCAGCCTTGCGCAGCAGCACCGCGGCCGGCGGCGTCTTGGTGATGAAGGTGAAACTGCGGTCGTTGTAGACCGTAATCACCACCGGCACCGGCAGCCCCTGCTCGATGTTCTGCGTGTCGGCGTTGAACGCCTTGCAGAATTCCATGATGTTCACGCCGTGCTGACCCAGCGCAGGGCCGACGGGCGGACTGGGATTGGCCTGCCCTGCAGGCACCTGGAGCTTGATATAGCCCGTTACTTTCTTTGCCATCTAGATCTTCCTCACGGGTGCGAACGCCTCTCGGCTCCCCGTCGTCAGTCTCGGGCGGCCGCCGCGGCGACCGTCACAAACACGGGTCAGACCTTCTCGACCTGCCCGAAGTCCAGTTCCACCGGCGTGGAACGGCCCAGGATCTGGACCGCTACGCGGAGGCGGTTCTTGTCGTAGTTCACGTGCTCGACCACGCCGTTGAAGTCGTTGAACGGCCCGTCGGTCACACGCACGACCTCGCCGGGTTCGAACAGCACCTTCGGCCGCGGCTTGTCTACGCCTTCCTTCACGCGCTGGAGGATGGCATCGGCTTCCTTGTCGCTGATGGGCGCAGGCCGGTCGCTGGAGCCGCCGATGAAGCCGAGCACTTTCGGTACGTCCTTGACCAGGTGCCAGGTCTCGTCGTCCATCTCCATGTTCACGAGCACGTAACCGGGGAAGAACTTGCGCTCGCTGCGCCGCTTCTGCCCTTCGCGCATCTCGACCACCTCTTCGGTGGGCACCAGGATCTCCCCGAACTTGTCCTCCAGTCCGGCGAGCTTGATGCGTTCCTCGAGCGACGACTTCACCTTGTGCTCGAAATTCGAGTACGCGTGAACGATGTACCAACGCTTGGCCAATGCTTTACCCCTGCAGTAGACGGCCCGGCCGCCTAGCCGGCATGCCCGGTCAGGTAGCGGGTGATCAGGAGCAGGATCGAATCCAGCCCCCAGAAGAACAGGCCGAGGATCAGCGTGAACACGAACACCGCGATCGTCGTCTGGGTGGTCTCCTGCTTGGTCGGCCAGACCACCTTGCGGATCTCGATGCGCGAGCCCTGGATGAACCTCCAGAGCGCCTGGCCCTGGGCGCTTGTCATGCCCACGCCGATACCGACGCCCGTGGCGACCAGCACCATGAGCACCCGCAGCGGCAGCGCAAGCTCCGAATACCAGTAGTAGCCGAAGATGCCCGCCACCAGGATCGCGGCGGCGGCTATCAGCTTGACCGTATCCAGCGCGCCGGGTTCCGGTGTTTCAGTCTTTGCGTTCATGCTTGCACGTCGACCCGGATCGAATGGCAGGCCAGGAGGGACTCGAACCCCCAACCTGCGGTTTTGGAGACCGCTGCTCTGCCAGTTGAGCTACTGGCCTGCAATATCTGTCCGGATTTCAAATGAATCGGGCCTGAAGGCCCTCCTGCATTGTTTAATCGATGATTTTCGCGACCACGCCGGCGCCCACGGTACGGCCGCCCTCGCGGATGGCGAAGCGCAGTCCGTCCTCCATGGCGATCGGTGC
>NZ_JAPDRH010000005.1:0-174452 GCF_040706555.1 Lentisalinibacter salinarum | reverse complement strand
CAACTTGCTCCGAATCAGATGGAGTCGTTTCGCCGATGAGCATCAACCAGTGCGTTGAACATCTTCTCTGACGACGACGTTTTTGATGCCCGTGGACGGCTAAGAAACACAGCCACTGCTGCGCCAATGATTGGGATCAGCCATATCGCAAGGTAATAGGCAATGCGATCTCGTCTGTTCTCGATCCGCTGAGCCACAATAAACGCTGCCCAGATCGATAGTCCTAACCAAATGAAATAGATCAGAACGCTACCCATTCCATATCCCTGATCGGCTGCAAAGGGTCGACTCCGGAAATCATACCTCAGAGCAGCCAAATGGTCGCTTTGCGGCCAGAAGCGGAAGGTCCAGAGCTTTGCAAGGACGAGTTCACTCGTTGGGCGGTGCAATTAGCGATTCAACGCGACCCGGGTCTTGTACCGCATGGTAATGGCCTCACCGTCAAAGCACGTAACTCCAATGCTGGCGGCATCGGCTGCCGGACTGAGTGAGACTTCCAGCCTAACGCGTTGACCGGCATGCGTACCGACCATGAGTACCGCTGGCTCATCGCCGGCGACAAGTTCCACGTAAGGCGCTGAAATCACCTTGCCTGATTCGATCTCGGCAACGGTCATCGAAGCACGAAAGTAACCCTCCCTTTCATCAACAGGAGCGACAGAGACGTCAACATCGGAGCATTGTTTCTGTTCAGCAGTCCCGTCCAAAGGTACGGTCACCGACTGGCGTGCGTAGCGGAATCCACCCGCGGTGGTCAACGTAGATTCTCTAATCTTGTCGTCCGTGCTTGATGCCGAAGCACTTGGGTCACTGGTACCAGTGGCTGGCTGATCCTCGGCCCAGGTCACGGATGCCGCTAAAAGAATCACAGACGACAAGAGCCTACGGAACATGGGTTACCCCTCCTGGAGTCGATGTTTAGTTGAAAAGCAGATGTAGCTTGGTTGCTCCAAGGGATGGTTTCGGGTCGGTAGCTGGAATCCTACCTCAGAACGACGCTACGGTCGCTTTGCGATCAATAGAAGACCTCTGCGATCTCACCGATTGGAAACCAAATTCGTGCCGGCTACGGTTTCGTTGAAACGGAGAAATGAATCCCATGATTCTCAGAAGGCTGGCAGAAGCTTTCCGAAAGCAAGACTATGAGGACCGCCGCGCCTTTCTTGATGACCTCCAGGGTCGGCTAGCTCCCCCGGTCAACTACGTAGACAGCCGGATAGCGTTAAGAATCAGAGGTCCCGTGGGCGGCGGTGCGGAAATCACCTGGCAGGATCTGGATATGGATTTCCGGTCACTCTGCAGGGATCGACGTTCTTCAATGCGGTATCTGTCGCAGCCAATTGCACTTGGGATGTTGTTGCGGCGCATATTCTGCTGGCCGGCGAAATGGAAGTGCTGAAGACAAGGATCGAGTCAGAGCTTTCATCTCTCCGCGCCCCCTGACGAAATTCCGAAAACTCGCCGATAGAGCCCGCCGGGCAGGTTACGAAGCTAAGCCGCTATGTGCAGCAGCCGTCACCCATCTGAACGGGCGGGCACGGCGTGTCGCCGTACGAGCAATAAACACAGCAATCCCCGTCCATCGGCCTGAGCAGAACGCCGCAGCCGTCGCATTCATAGAAGTACTGGCATGCGTCGGTCGGCATCCGCTCCCGCTTCGAGTGCCCGCATTGCGGGCAAGTGATGATCGAATAGCGTTCCACCGTCATGTTTCCGTGCCGCGTTATAGGGGCCGTCTCGCCAATGCTCGGAATTTCCAGCCCCCAGTCACTTGCCCGTGATCTGTCTTCTTGCGTCCGTCAGCCCAGAGGATAGCAGTACCCAGCCCCCAACCAGGGTCCCGCCAACGGGCCAGGGAACGCCGACCACGATCCCGGCCAGGAGTCCCTTCAGCGCTGCACGCCAAAACGTATCCTTGCCCCCGCGTCTTTGCGCCAGGAACGTGCCGGCGCCGCCGAGCAGGAAGCCGGCGACCATCACGGCGGGCGTGGCCAGCCATGCCGAGAAGACGTTCGACGAGAACAGGATCCAGTCCAGCGCCAGAATCCAGACACCCGTCGCGGGCAGGAACAAGCGCTGCCGCTGCGGATGAAAAAGCCAGCTTATGAGGCCGTAGCGCATTGTTCTCATTAGGAAATTGGTGGGCCGTGTAGGATTCGAACCTACGACCAATTGGTTAAAAGCCAACTGCTCTACCAACTGAGCTAACGGCCCGCCAGGTGGCCGGGGACCCGGCCAGGAGGCGGCATAATACCGGAAGCCGCCCCGATCAGAAAGTCGTGCCCGGAAATGGCTGCGGATCAGGCCTTTTCGGCGCCGTAGCGCGTGGGATCGGCGACGCCGGCATCCTCGAAGCCCTTGCGCCGCAGGCGGCAGGCGTCGCAGACGCCGCAGGCGCGGCCGTCGTCATCCGCCTGGTAGCAGGAGACGGTGAGCGAGTAATCCACGCCCAGTTCCATGCCGCTGCGGATGATCTCCGCCTTGCTGAGTTCGATGAGCGGCGTGTGGATGCGCACCGCCTTGCCCTCCACCGCCACCTTGGTGGCCACGTTGGCAAGTTCCTGGAAGGCCATGATGAATTCCGGCCGGCAGTCCGGGTAGCCCGAGTAGTCGACGGCGTTCACGCCGATCCAGATGCCGTCGGCCTCGATGACCTCGGCCAGCCCCAGCGCGAGCGACAGGAACACGGTGTTCCTGGCCGGCACGTAGGTGACCGGGATGCCCTCCTGGGGCGTCTCGGGCACGGCCAACGCCGGGTCGGTGAGCGCGGAGCCGCCGATGCCGCCGAAATCCACGCTCATGTTGCGGTGGGAAGCGGCGCCGAGGGTCTCGGCCAGCCGGGCTGCGGCGTCCAACTCTGCCGTGTGGCGCTGGCCGTAGAGCACGCTGAGCGCGTGGCATTCGCAGCCGGCATCCCTCGCCATGGCCAGGGTGGTTGCCGAGTCGAGTCCGCCGGAGAGGAGGACTACCGCCTTGCGCGCGCCGTCCGCCATCAGCGCCCCGGCACGTCGCCCCACAGCACCTTGTGGAGCTGAAGTTGCAGGCGCACCGGTGACCTGGCTTCGAGGATCCAGTCCGCGAGCTCGCCCGGCTCCACCTGCCCCCAGGACGGCGAGAAGAGCACGGGACAGCGCTCGGCCAGGCCGTGCATATCGACCCGCTCCAGCGCCCAGTCGAAGTCCCGCCGGTCGCAGACCACGAATTTCACCTGGTCCCGCGGCGTGAGCAGGGCCACGTTCTCCCAGAGGTTGCGCTTCGCCTCGCCCGAGCCAGGCGTCTTGATGTCCACCACGCGGGAGACGCGCTCGTCCACCTCGGCGATGTCGAGCGCCCCGCTGGTCTCGAGAGACACCGAATAGCCGGCGTCGCAGAGCGCGGTCAGCAGGCCGAGGCAGTTGGGCTGGGCCAGCGGCTCGCCGCCCGTCACGCAGACGTGGCGAGCCGGCCATTCGCCCACCCGCGCGAGGATCTCGTCGTAGCCGTGCCACTCGCCGCCGGTGAAGGCATAGGCCGTGTCGCAGTAGCGGCAGCGCAGCGGGCAGCCGGTCAGCCGCACGAAGATGGTCGGGACGCCGGCGGTCAGGCCCTCGCCCTGCAGCGAGTAGAAGATCTCGGTGAGGCGCAGGCGTCCCGCGGCGGGCAGCTCGTCTCTGCTGGTGAGTGTCGCCGCCATGGCGCTGGCGTCAGCGATTCTCCGTGTCCATCCGCTCCAGGCGCTGGATGGCGAGGCGTGCCGCGGTGGTGTCCGGGTACTCGGAGCGCACCCGCGTAAGTGCGTTGCGGGCCGCCTCCCAGCGCTGGAGTTCGTAGTTGCAGTAGCCGATCTTCAGCAGCGCGTCCGGCACCTTGCCCGAGCGCGGATACTGGGCGACCACCTTCTCGAAAGCCGGCAGGGCCTGCTTGAACTTCTGCGTGACGTAGTAGGACTCCGCCAGCCAGTACTGGGCGTTGTCTGCAAGCTCGCTGTCGGCGTAGGACTTCAGGAACTCCTGGAAGGCCGTCGCCGCCTCCTCGTAGCGGCCGTCCTTCAGCAGCTCGAACGCGGCCTGATAGTTGTCCCGGTCCGAGCCGGAGGGCATCGGCAGCTGTCCCGGCGCCAGCCGGCCCTCGCCGCCGGACGACTGCTCCAGGCGCTGGAGGCGCTGGTCCAGGTCCACGTACAGGTCCCGCTGACGGCTCGCCGTCGACTCCGCCCCGTGAGCGAGTTCCTCGATCATGCCGCGCAGCTCCGCCTGCTCGGCCTGCAGGGCATCCACCCGCGTGACCAGCTGTACCAGGCTGTCGTTCTGCACCACCCGCTCGACGGCGGCCAGTCGCCGGTCGAGCTCATTGAGTTTCAGCAGCACCGGATCCTCTTCGGGCGGCACGGTGGCGCAGGCCGAGACCAGCAGCGTGAGCGCGAGGGCGGCGGTGGCTCTGTTGAGTCGTTTCATTGGCATTCTTTCATCCGTATGGGCCCAGATCTTCCCTGTCAGTCCTGATAGACGATCTCGACCCGGCGGTTCTTCGCATAGGCCGACTCGGTGCTGCCCGGCTCCGCGGGACGCTCCTCGCCGTAGCTCACCGTGGTGATCTGCCCCGCGGAAGCCCCCTGGATCAGCAAGATACGGCGCACGGCCTGCGCGCGACGCTCGCCGAGACCGATGTTGTACTCGCGGGATCCGCGCTCGTCGGCGTGCCCTTCCAGGCGCACCTCGAGACGCGGGTTCGCTGCCAGGTTCCGCGCGTGGGCGGCCAGCAGGTCGGTGAACTGAGGCTGCACCTCGCTACGATCGAATTCGAAATAGACGACGAGATCGTCCAAGTAAGCGCGGGTCTCGTCGTCCAGCCGGTCGTCCGCGATGGCGCTGCCGGCGCGCCCGCCGGCGCTGCCGGCACCGGAACTGCTAGCGCCGGAGGCGGTGCCCGGCGGCACGTCGTCGACCGTGTCGGTGGCGGGAAGCGTGTTGGAGCGGCCGCCGCAGGCGCTGACGGCGAGCGCGAGTACGGCCACGGCCAGGATTCGGTTCATCTTCATCTCGGTTCCTCGGTTGGCAAGCGGCTCCGGTCACTCTCGTCGAGTCGGTGCCGCTGGGACATAAAAATCAATAGATTACAGGCATTAATCAGATTTTACCTAATAATTTTGCCGGAACGGCGACCAGACCGGTTCACGCACGTCGCCGCCCGTGGAGGCGAGCCGCTGCTTCACCGTGCCGTCCACGGAGACCGTGGCCAGTACGCCCCGGTCCCCCTGCCGCGTGGCATAGATCAGCGTGGCCCCGTTCGGCGCGAAATCCGGCGACTCGTCCAGCCTGCCATCGGACAACACCTGGAACAGTTCGTTCTCCAGGTCGTACACCGCGATGCGGTAGTTGCCACGGTCGTCGTGGACGACGGCGAGCTTGCTGCCGTCCGGCGATATCCTCGGGCGCGCATTATAGCGGCCCTCGAAGGTGACGCGACTGGCATTGCCGCCGTTTACGTCGACCCGGTAGATCTGCGGGCCGCCGCTGCGGTCCGACGTGAAATAGACGGACTTGCCGTCCGGCGCCCAGGCGGCCTCGGTATCGATGGCCGGGTTGGTGGTCAGCCGCCGCTTCTCGCCGCTGGCCACCGTCAGCAGCCAGATATCCGGGTTGCCGTCGGCGCCCGACAGCGTCAGCGCGATGCGCCGACCGTCCGGCGACCAGGCCGGCGCGCCGTTGATGCCCTGCTCCTGGGACAGCCGCTGGCGGTTGCCGGTCCTTAGCGTCTGCACCCACACGGCCGAACGGTTGCCCTCGAAGGAGACGTAGGCGATGCGCCGCCCGTCCGGCGACCAGGTGGGGGACATGAGAGGCTGCGCCGATTCCACGATGGTGTACTGGTTGGCGCCATCCGCATCCGAGACGATCAGGCGATAGGTGCGGTCGGTGGCATCCTCGCCCTCGGCGGTGATGTAGGCGATGCGGGTGGCGAACACGCCGGGGATGCCGGTGATCTCCTCGAAGATCATGTCGGCCGCCCGGTGCGCCGCGAGACGCAGGCCGCGCTTCGAAGCTGGCATGCGGTAACCCACCAGCTGCTCGCCGCGCAGGATGTCGAACAGCTGGAACTCGATGGTGTAGTCGTCCTCGGCCTCGCGGACCAGCCGCCCGACCACGATCAGGTCGGTGCCCACCATGCGCCAGTCGTCGAAGTCGATCTCCACGCCGCGGGTGGGCCGCGAAAGCATGTCGCGCCGCTCCAGCGGCTCGAAGCGCCCGCTGCGGGCCAGATCCGCGCCGATCACGGCCGCGACGTCCAGCGGCGCCTCGCCGGGACCGTCCCAGCCGAAGGGCACCACCGCCACGGGCACGGTCTGGCCGGCACCCTGGGTGATCTCGATGGTCAGCTCGGCCCGGGCCAGTCCGGCACAGGCCATCAGCGCGATGATAATCAGCGCTCGTTTCATTTTGTGTGCTCCAAGCGAAGGGCGTCCGCCTCCTGGCGGGCGCCATCGCCACTATTGTTCAGGTCTGAACGTGAATCGCAAGTTGCGCTCGAACAGGCTGCGGTCGGGCGGCGGCGGCAAAGGCGAGGATTTCATCACCGCCGCCTCGATGGAACGGCGCACGGTCGCATCGGCGTTGCAATCGCCGAAGCGCACGTTGACGATGTCGCGGCTCGGCAGCTGGGTCACCAGCACCTCGCATTCGATGCCCGAGCCCGCCGTCGCCGGCTTGACCCAGTTGCGCTCCACCGTCTGACGGATCACGGCGATGTACTGGTCCAGCAGCCCCGACTCCACCGCGCTGCGGCGTTCCTCCTCCGCCTGCATCACACGCTGCAGTTCCGCCTCACGCTCCGCCTGCAGGCGAGCCTCTTCCGCTTCGCGGCGCTTGCGCTCCTCTTCCTGGCGCCGGCGCTCCGCTTCTTCCTTCTGGCGCTGGATCTCGGCGAGCCTGGCCTCCTCGGCCTCGCGCTCGCGCCGGATCCGCTCCAGCCGCTCCCGCTCTTCGCGGGCGGCCTGCTCTTCCGCGGCCTTGCGGGCGGCCTCCTCGGCCAGTCGCTCCTGCTGCACCTGACGCTGGCGCTCGGCCTCGGCCGCCTGTTGCTCCGCCCGCTCGCGTTCCCGACGGGCCTCTTCCAGCCGCTCCTGCTCCTGCTCGCGCTCGCGCCGCGCGGCCTCGGCCTGTTCCCGCAGCCGCTGCTCTTCGGCCTCGCGTTCCCGGCGCTCCCGTTCCTCGGATTCCTCCAGCTCGCGCATCTGCTCCCTGATGGCCGCCTCGTCCACCACCGTGGCCTTCAGCGCCACCTGCTGGGGCGGATTGTGCGGCCGGTGAAAATCGACGCCCACGAGCAATGCTGCCAGCACGGCTGCGTGCAGCAGTAACGATACCGCCAGCGGAATCAGGTTCTCGCGCAAAATCCGGCCTGCCTCTCCTCAGTCGACGGGATTGTCGTCCAACGGATCCGTGATGAAGCCGACCTTCTCGGCGCCGCCCTGCTGCAACAGCACCATCGCATTCACCACCCGTCCGTAGGCCACGGCCTGGTCGGCCTTGACCAGCACCGGTGTCTCCGGCCGCCGCCGCAGCACGGCCGCAGTCCGGGCGATCACGGTGCGCGCATCCACGGGCGCGTCCTCGTTGTCGCCCGCGTTGAGATACAGGTTGCCCTCCCGATCGACCGAGAGCACCAGCGGGAGTTCATCCTGGGTGAGCTCCGGGTCCAGCGGCTCGGCTGCAGCCTTCGGCAGGTCCACCTCGATGCCCTGGGTGAGCAAAGGCGCCGTCACCATGAAGATGATCAGCAGCACCAGCATCACGTCGATGTAGGGCACCACGTTGATCTCGCCCATCAGGCGCCGGTTTTTCGCCATGACTACTGCCCTCCCTTGGCCGCCCGGTGCGCATGGCGCTCCAGGATGGTCAGGAACTCCTCGACAAAGGTCTCGTAGCGGCTCTCCAGCCGGCCCACCTGGTCGGCGTAGCGGTTGTAGAAGATCACCGCCGGGATGGCGGCGAACAGGCCCATGGCCGTGGCGACCAGCGCCTCGGCAATGCCGGGCGCCACCGCGGTCAGCGTGGCCGTCTGGGTGCCGGCACCCAGCGCGCTGAAGGAGTTCATGATGCCCCACACGGTGCCGAACAGGCCGACGTAGGGGCTGGTCGAGCCGATGGTGGCGAGGTTGGCCAGCCCCTGCTCGAGACGTTCCACCTCCCGGGTCTGGGTGACGCGCATGCTCCGCCGCGCGCCCTCCACCAGCTTGTCCGGCGCGATGCCCTCCTGGCCGCGCAGCCGGCGGAACTCGCGGAAGCCGGCCTCGAAGATGCCGGACATGCCCTGGGGGCTGCCGCTCTGGCGGGTGAGGTCCTGATACATCGACGAAAGATCGCCGCCGGACCAGAAGGTGGCCTCGAACTCGTCGGCGATACCCACCGCGCTCGAGATGGTGCGGCGCTTCTTGACGATGATGAACCAGGAGAAGACCGACGCGGCGACCAGCAGCGCCATGACCGCCTGGACGACGATGCTCGCCTCGAGGATGAGTTGCAGGAATGAGAAATCGGTAGTCATCCGGTGGAAACCTCCAGCAATGTCCGGGGCAGGCGGGCCGGGCGATAGGAATCGGCCGTGATGCAGGCGGCGCGGGTCATGCCGGTGCACAGCAGCTCCCCATCGAGGCTGCCGCGGCGGATCTCCTGCGTCATCTGGAAACTCGCCCGGGCTATCTCTTCGAGCTCGACGCTCACCCAGAGTTCATCGTTGAAGCGGGCCGGCACCAGGAATCGCGCGCCCGTCTCGACCACCACGAAGAGGCGGTTTTCCTCGGCGCGCAGCCGATCCTGCTCGATGCCGCGGGCACGCAGCCACTCGGTGCGGGCTCGCTCCATGTATTTGAAGTAGTTGGCGAAATATACCAGTCCCTGGGCGTCGGTATCTTCGTAATAGACCCGTACGGGCCAGTGGAACGCGCCGTCGGCGCCTGCCTTTTGGGTATCCATGGGCGCCTCCGGCGGCTAATCGAACAGCGGCAGATCGGGCGGCACCTCGGATTCTGGCGCCGGCAGGCCGAAATGAAGATAGGCGTTGCGGGTGGCCATCCGGCCCCGGGCGGTGCGCATCATGAAGCCCTGCTGGATGAGATAGGGCTCGATCACGTCCTCTATCGTGCCCCGCTCCTCGCCGATGGCCGCCGCGAGGCTCTCCACGCCAACGGGCCCGCCGTCGAACTTCTCGATGACGGTCAGGAGCAGCTTGCGGTCCATGGCGTCGAAACCGTGTGGGTCCACCTCGAGCATGTTCATGGCCGCCTGGGCCACGGCCTCGGTGACCACCCCGTCGGAACGCACCTCTGCGTAGTCGCGCACGCGGCGCAGCAGCCGGTTGGCGATGCGGGGCGTGCCGCGGGAACGCGCGGCGATCTGGCGCGCCCCGGGCGGCTCGATGGCGAGATTCAGTATCTCGGCAGAGCGTGTCGCAATCGCCTCCAGGTCGCCGGTGGTATAGAACTCCAACCGCTGGACGATGCCGAAGCGATCCCGCAGCGGTGAGGTGAGCAGCCCGGCCCGGGTGGTGGCGCCGACCAGCGTGAACGGCGGCAGGTCGAGCTTGATGGAGCGCGCCGCCGGGCCCTCGCCGATCATGATGTCCAGCTGGAAGTCCTCCAACGCCGGATACAGCACCTCCTCGACGACCGGGCTCAGGCGGTGGATCTCGTCGACGAACAGGACGTCGCGCTCCTCCAGGTTGGTGAGGATGGCGGCCAGGTCGCCGGGGCGCTCCAGCACAGGACCCGCGGTCTGGCGCAGGTTCACGCCCATCTCGTTGGCGATGATGTGGGCCAGCGTCGTCTTGCCGAGGCCGGGCGGGCCGAAGATCAGCACGTGATCGAGCGCCTCGCCGCGCTTGCGGGCGGCCTCGATGAAGATCTCCATCTGCTCCTTGACGGCGGACTGCCCCACGTAGTCCACGAGGCGCTTCGGCCGGATGGCCCGGTCGAATACGGCATCCTCGCCGCTCGCCGCGGCGGCGATGAACCGTTCCCGTTCGGTATCGCTATTTCCGGTATTCCCGCTCATCCTTTCACCGTGCCGCCTGACGCAGCGCCTGGCGGATGATCTCCTCGGCGCTCAGGTTTTCCGTGTCCACCTGGCGCAGCAGCTTCGTCACCTCCGCGGCACGGTAGCCCAGGGCCATCAGTGCCGTCGAGGCCTCGCCGCGCGCGTCTTCCGGCGGCGCCGTGCCCGGCGGCGCCCCCGCCACGCCGGCCGGGCCGACCGCAGCCACCCGGTCGCGCATCTCGATGATCAGCCGCTCGGCCGTCTTCTTGCCGATGCCCGGCACCTTCACCAGGCTGGCCGTGTCCTCGTATTCGACGCAGCGGCGGAAGCCCTCCACGCTGATCCCGGAGAGGATGGCCAGCGCCATGCGCGCGCCGACGCCGCTCACCTTCAGCAGGTTGCGGAACAGCACCCGCTCCTCCTCCGTGGCGAAGCCGTACAGCTGCTGGGCATCGTCGCGCACCAGCAGGTGGGTGAGCAGGCGCACCTCCGCGCCGGTCTCCGGCAGCTGGAAGAAGGTGGACATCGGCGTCTCCACCTCGTAGCCGACACCGCCCACGTCGAGCACGATCCACGGCGGCTGCTTCGACTCCAGCCGCCCGCGCAGGGAACCGATCACCGGCCCGCCCCCGCCACACGGGTGTTCAGCCGCCGGCTGTTCGAATGGCAGATGGCGATCGCCAGGGCGTCCGCCGCGTCGGCCTGCAGCTCGCCCTTGAGGCCCAGCAGCATGCCCACCATGCGCGCCACCTGCTCCTTGTCCGCACCGCCCAGCCCGGTCACGGCCTGCTTCACCGCCCGGGGCGCGTACTCGTAGAGGGTCACCGTGTGGGCGAAGGTGGCGCAGATCGCGGCCGAACGGGCGTGACCAAGCTTCAGTGCGCTGTCCGCGTTGCGATGGACGAACACGCGCTCGATGGCCACCTCCTGCGGCTGCCAGGTCTCCAGTACCTCGCCGATGCCGGCGTAGATCTGCGCCAGGCGGGAGGGAAAATCATCTCCATTGGTGCGGATAGCGCCGTGCTGCACCCAGGTAATGCGGTCGCCGGTCGTCTCCACCACGCCGTAGCCGGTGAGGCGGGAGCCCGGGTCGATACCCAGGATGCGCACGGGAGCGTTCATCGCCCCCGCCGCGGTGCCGTCCGGTCAGGCCGCCTCATATGCCTCGTCCGGGATTTCCGCGTTGGTGTAGACGTTCTGCACGTCGTCCAGATCCTCCAGCGCCTCCAGCAGCTTCACCATGCTGACGGCCTCCTTGCCATTCAGATCCGCGCTGGTCGAGGCGCGCATGGTCGTCTCCGCCTCCTCCGGCGGGAAACCGGCGGCCGCCATCGCGTCGCGCACGGACTCGAACTCCGCCGGGTCGGTCAGCACCTCGATGGAGTGGTCCCCGGCCACCACCACGTCCTCCGCGGCCGCATGAATGGCCGCCTCCGTGATGGCGTCCTCGTCACTGCCCGGCGGATACAGGAGCTGGCCGCAGTGGTTGAACAGATAGGCCACCGAGCCGTCCGCGCCCAGATTGCCGCCGTACTTGGAGAACGCGTGGCGCACGTCAGCCACGGTGCGGTTCCGGTTGTCCGTGAGGCAGTCGACCATCACGGCCGCGCCGCCCGGGCCGTAACCCTCGTAGCGGATCTCCTCGTAGTCGTCGCCCTCGAGGTCGCCGGAGCCGCGCTTGATGGCGCGCTCGATGTTGTCCTTCGGCATGCTCTGCGCCTTGGCCTTGTCCACGGCCAGGCGGAGACGGGGATTGGCGTCGATGTCGCCGCCGCCCATGCGGGCGGCTACGGTGATCTCCCGGATCAGCCGCGTAAAGAGCTTGCCGCGCTTTTTGTCCTGGGCCCCCTTGCGGTGCTGGATGTTGGCCCATTTGCTGTGACCGGCCATGTCAGTCTCGCTCCTCCCTCGCCCGGCTCAGAAACGGAGCTGGATGCCGACATGCAGGCCGTTGTCGATGAGCGCGTCGCCGCGGTCGTCGAAGTCGGCCTTGCTGTAGCGGGCACCCAGGTACACGTCGGCCTCGCGCAGCACGTTGTAGCTGATGCGCGCCTCGAACTCCTGGTAGCCGTCGGCGCCGCTGAAGGCCAGCACGTCGGGCGCGAAGTAGAGGTGGCCGCTCACGGAGAACCGGTTGTAGGTGGGCAGCGTGTAGGCGAGGAAGCCCCCCAGGCCCACCACGAACCCGCTCTCGTCGAGCCGGTCGGAGTTGGTATAGAAGATCTTGCCGCCCAGTCCGCCCCGCACGGGGTTGCGGCCGCCGGAAGCCAGGTCGACCAGGTGCAGGCCGAGATGACCCACGTCGCCCCGATCCTGGTGATGGAGCCAGCCGGCGTCGAACTGCAGCTTGCGCTCCGGCACCTGCCAGGCATAGGTCAGGCGGGCAGCGTCGTCGTTGACGTTGATGTCCAGGTCGGCGGCGCCGGCAGACGGCGCGGCCATGAGCAGTAATGGCGCCAGCACGAGCGGCACCCGTTTCAGCATGGAAAGCATATGGATCCTCGAAGATTGCAGGCGTAGTACCCAAACGCGACGCCCGGTCAGCGTTTATGATAACGATATTCAACACTTCAGACATCCACGATACAACGATCGGCCATGGACGCGAGCAGGGATACGCACGGCGTGAAAAGTGAAGGATCCGGCAGCCTGGCGGAAGAGCTGGGGCGGCTGTGCGCGGACGCCGGCCAGCCGGCCGCCGGCGCCCGCTGCCGCGAACTTGCCGGCCTGGTGGCCGGCCTCGGCATGGAGCCGGAGATTGTCGACGCCGCCGCCATCCACCCGGCGGTGCAGGCCGGCGTCCTGGACCTCGACGAGGTGAAACGGCGCTATCCGGGCCCCTCTGCCGCCCTGTGCGCGGACCTCGCGCAGCTCACCGACATGAGCCCGGAGCTGCACGGACAGGATCCGGCGGATTTCGCGCCGGACCAGGCGGAGGGGCTGCGACGCATGCTGCTGGCCGCCGTCCGCGACGTGCGCGTGGTGCTGGTGCGCCTCGCCGACGTCCTGCTGTCCCTCCGGGAGGCCAAGGACGCGCCGGCGGAGACCCAGCGCCGCATCGCGGCCCAGTGTCGCGACATCTACGCGCCCCTCGCCAACCGGTTGGGCATCTGGCAGCTCAAGTGGGAGCTGGAGGACCTCTCCTTCCGCTTCCTGGAGCCGGACACCTATCGGCGCATCGCCCGCCAGCTCAAGCAGCGGCGCGCGGAGCGCGAGGCCGTCATCCGCGAGATGCGGGAGCGGCTGCGCGCCGAACTCGACGCGGCGGGCATCGAGGCCGAGATATCGGGCCGGCCGAAGCACATCTACAGCATCTGGCGGAAGATGCAGCGCAAGGACACCGAGCTGGACAAGATATTCGACGTCCTTGCCGTGCGCATCTTCGTCAACGACGTGCGGGACTGCTACGCGGCCCTCGGCATCGTGCACAACCTCTGGAGCTACCTGCCCCAGGAATTCGACGATTACATCGCCAACCCGAAGAAAAACCTCTACCAGTCGCTGCACACGGCGGTGATGGGCCCTCACGGGCAGCCGCTGGAGGTGCAGATACGCACCCACGAGATGCACCGACATGCCGAGCTGGGCGTGGCTGCCCACTGGCGTTACAAGGAGGGCGGCTCCGGCGCAGGCGCCTTCGAGCAGAAGGTGCGCTGGCTGCGCCAGCTGCTCGAGCCGTCCGAGGCCGAGGCCGGCGACGATTTCGTGGAACGGCTGCGCGAGGAGATCATGGAGGACCGGGTCTACGCCTTCTCGCCCCGGGGCGACGTGGTCGACCTGCCGGCCGGCGCCACGCCGCTGGACTTCGCCTACTCGGTCCACACCCAGGTGGGGCATCGTTGCCGGGGCGCGCGAGTGAACGGGCGCATCGTCCCGCTCGGCTATCAGATCTGCAACGGCGACCAGGTGGAGATCATCACCGCCTCGAAGCCCTCCCCCAGCCGGGACTGGCTGGTGCCCCGGCTCGGCTTCCTCGCCTCGGCCCGCAACCGGGCGAAGGTACGGGCCTGGTTTCGTCGCCAGGACCGCGAGCAGAACAGGAAACAGGGCCGCGAGATCCTGGAGCGGGAGCTCTCGCGCCTGAATCTGAAGTCACTGCCGGTCGCCGACATCGCCGCCCAGCTGAAGCAGGAGAATGCGGACGCGCTGTACGTGGCCCTCGGCACGGGCGACCTCACGGCCTCCGCGGTGGCGAACGCCGCGCACCAGCTCACCGCGCAGGAACCGGAGCCGCTGCCGGTCCGGCGGCGCCGGCGGCGACCCTCGGAGGGCGGCGGCGATATCCGGGTGCGCGGCGTCGGCGATCTCATGAGCAACCTGGCCCGCTGCTGCGGCCCCGTCCCGCCGGAGCCGATCCTGGGTTACATCACGGTGGGCCGCGGGGTGAGCATCCACCGCCGCGACTGCCGCAACCTGCTGCGGCTGATGGAGCAGCAGGCCAGCCGCATCATCGAGGTGGAATGGGGCGCGGACGACGAGGCCCGCTACCCGGTCGAGCTGCGCATCGATGCCTGGAACCGGGACGGCCTGCTGCGGGACATCTCCAGTGTGCTGAGCGACGAGCACATCGGCATCATCGGCACGCGCTCGGACACCGACCGGCGCAGCCGCAAGGCCAGCATCGAGCTGAGTGTCGAGGTGCCGGACCTGGAGACGCTGAGCCGCACGCTCAGCCGGCTGGAGCGCCTGCCGAACGTGATCGCCGTGCGCCGCGACGCCTGACCGGCGCGGGAAACTCAGCGGTTGATGGCGTGTATCGCCATGCCGTCGACGGCCAGCGCGGCCTCGTGCACCGATTCGGAGAGGGTCGGATGCGCGTGCACGGTGCGCTGGATGTCCTCGGTGCTCGCCGAAAATTCCATCGCCAGCACGAGCTCGCCGATCAGCTCGCCGGCCATGGGGCCGACGATGTGCACGCCCAGCAGCTCGTCGTCATCGGAGGCTGAGACCATCTTCACCAGCCCGGCAGTCTGCTCCATGGCCTTGGCCCTGCCGTTGGCGGCGAACTGGAAGGAGCCGATCTTGTACGGGCGCCCGCTCTCCTTCACCTCGGCCTCGGTCCGGCCCACCCAGGCCACCTCGGGCGCGGTGTAGATCACCGACGGGATGGCATTGTAGTTCACCTCGGCGACCTTGCCGGCGATCAGGTCTGCCGCCATGACGCCCTCCTCCGTGGCCTTGTGCGCGAGCATCGGGCCGCGCACGCAGTCGCCGACCGCATAGACGCCGGAGACGCCCGTGCGGCACTCCTCGTCCACCTTGACGAAACCCTTCTCGTCCAGCTCCACGCCGGCGTCGTCGGCCAGCAGGCCCTCCGTGTACGGCCGGCGGCCTACGGAGACGATGACCTTGTCGAACTCCAGCCGCTGCTCTTCGCCCTTTTCCTCGAACACGAGGGTGACGCCGTTCTTGCCGGACTCCGTGCCGGTCACCTTCGTGCCCAGGCGGATTTCGAGGCCCTGCTTCTTGAACTGGCGCTGCGCGGCTTTCGCGATGTCGTGGTCCGCCATCCAGAGGAAATCCTCCATGGCTTCCAGCATCACCACCTCGGCGCCCAGCCGGCTCCAGACGCTGCCGAGCTCCAGGCCTATGACGCCGGCACCGATGACGCCGAGGCGCTTCGGCACGCTCTCGAACTCGAGCGCGCCCCAGGAGTCGACGATGGTCTCGCCGTCGAAGGGCACGGCGCCGAGCTCCACCGGCGCGGAGCCGCTGGCGAGGACGACGTGGTCGGCTTCCAGGGTCTGCGCATCGCCGCCGTCCTTCGGCGTGAACTCCACCTTGCGGCCGGCCAGCAGCTTGCCGTGGCCCACCAGGCCGGTGACCTTGTTGGACTTGAACAGCGCGCCGATGCCGCCGGTGAGCTGCTGCACGATGCCGGCCTTGCGCTTCTGCATCGCGGCGAGGTCGAGCTTGAGCTTGCCCGTGCCGATGCCGTGGGCGGCGAACTCGTGCTCCGCCCGGTGCCAGAGCTCGGAGGACTCCAGCAGCGCCTTGGACGGGATGCAGCCTGCGTTCAGGCAGGTGCCACCGAAGGCGTGGCTGCCGTCGTAGTTCTCCCACGCGTCGATGCAGGCCACGTTCATGCCGTTCTGTGCGGCGCGGATGGCCGCCGGATAGCCGCCGGGTCCACCGCCGATCACGATTACGTCGTACTTGTTACTCATTCCCTGTCCTGATTGTCTCGTGTATGGGTCCGCCGCGGCAGACGCCGGTTCAGACCTGCAGCAGCAGGCGCGCGGGATCCTCCAGCGACTGCTTGATGCTGACGAGGAACTGCACGGCCTCGCGGCCGTCGATGATGCGGTGGTCGTAGGTCAGCGCCAGGTACATCATCGGCCGGATCTCCACCTTGCCGTCCACAGCCATCGGCCGATCCTGTATTGCATGCATGCCGAGGATGGCGCTCTGCGGCGGATTGAGGATGGGCGTCGACATCATCGAGCCGAAGATGCCGCCGTTGGTGATGGTGAACGTGCCGCCGGTCAGGTCATCGATACCGATGTTGCCTTCCCGCGCCCGCTTGCCGTAGTCGTTGATGGCCTTCTCGATGTCCGCCAGGCTCATCCGGCCCGCGTCCCGCAGGACCGGCACCAGCAGGCCCCGATCGGTGGACACGGCGATGCCGATGTCCTGGTAGTCGTGGTAGATGATGTCCTTGTCTTCCACGGAGGCGTTGACCACCGGGAACTTCCGGAGCGCCTCGACCGCAGCGCGCACGAAGAACGACATGAAGCCGAGCTTCACGTCGTGCTGATCGGCGAAGCGGTCCTTGTAGCGGGAGCGCAGCTCCATGATGGCCGTCATGTCCGCCTCGTTGAACGTGGTCAGCATGGCCGCCGCCTGCTGGGCCTCCACCATACGTTCGGCGATGCGCGCCCGCAGACGGGTCATCGGCACCCGCTCCTCGGTGCGCCCGCCCGACGCCGGGTAGGCTTCGCCCTCGGCCGGCGTATCCTCCGGCGCGGTATCGTGATCCAGCGACTCCAGATGCCGCTGCACATCCGCCTTGGTGATGCGCCCGCCGCGGCCGCTCGCCTCGATGTCGTCCGGGTCGAGGTCGTGCTCCTCGATCATGCGCCGCACGGAGGGGCTGAGCTTGCGGGCGCCGCGGCCCTCCTCCTCGCCATCCTCTTCTTCCGGCTCCTCGTCGGCCGGCTTCTTGCCGCTGTCTTCGTCCTTCTTCTTCGACGCCTCGGCGCCTGCCTTCTCTTTCCTGCTCTCGTCTTCCCTGGCGGCGGCTTTGTCGCCCTTGTCGGCTTTCTCGCCTTCCCCGCCCTTGTCGGGCTCGCCCCCGCCTTCGCCTTCCTCGAGCAGCGCCAGCACCTCGCCGCTGGTGACCGTCGTGCCGTCGCCGATCTTGATCTCCTTCAGCGTGCCGTCGGCGGGCGCCGGCACCTCCAGCACGACCTTGTCGGTCTCCAGGTCCACCAGGTTTTCGTCCCGGGAGACGCGGTCACCCTCCTGCTTGTGCCAGGAGACGAGCGTGGCGTCCGAGACCGATTCGGGTAACTGGGGAACTTTGACTTCGATGCTCATTGTTCGTGGATTCCGATGGGTTTGCGTGTTGACGTTGGCGGGCTCAGTCCTCGCCGCCATTCTCCAGCCCGAGGGCGGCCGCGACCAGCGCCTCCTGCTGCTTCACGTGCAGTTTGAAGATGCCGGAGGCCGGCGCCGCTGCATGGGACCGGCCTGCATAGAACAGCGTGTGACGGGAGCGCAGCGGCTCCTGCAGACGATGGCGGATCTGGTACCACGCGCCCTGATTCTGCGGCTCCTCCTGGCACCAGACCACTTCTTCGGCCCGGGAGTATTGCTGCAGGATCTCGGCGTACTGGTCGATGGGGAACGGATAGAGCTGTTCGATGCGCACGATGGCGACGTCGTCGATCTCGTGTTCCCGGCGGGCCTGCAGCAGGTCGAAGTAAACCTTGCCGCTGCAGAACACGACCCGGTGTACCTTGTCCCGCTCGATGGCGTCCACCTCGGGTATCAGCGTCTGGAAGCGGCCCTCGCTCAGGTCGGTGAGCGGCGAGACGGAGAGCTTGTGGCGCAGCAGGCTCTTGGGCGTCATCACGATCAGCGGCTTGCGGAACGAGCGCAGCATCTGGCGGCGCAGCATGTGAAACATCTGCGCCGGCGTGGACGGCACGCAGACCTGCATGTTGTGCTCGGCGCAGAGCTGCAGGAAGCGCTCCAGGCGCGCCGAGGAGTGCTCCGGGCCCTGACCTTCGTAGCCGTGGGGCAGGAACAGGGTCAGGCCGCACAGCCGGCCCCACTTCGCCTCGCCCGAGCTGATGAACTGGTCGATGACCACCTGGGCGCCGTTGCAGAAGTCGCCGAACTGCGCCTCCCAGATGACCAGGGCGTTGGGATCGGTGGTGGAGAAGCCGTACTCGAAGCCCAGCACCGCCTCTTCGGAGAGCAGCGAATCGATGACGGTGAAGGCGCCGGGCCGATCCGCAATGTGTTTCAGCGGCACGTACTCGCGCGCGTCCGGCTGGTTATGCAGCACGGCGTGTCGATGGAAGAAGGTGCCCCGACCGCTGTCCTGGCCGGTGACCCGCACGTCGTAGCCGTCCTCGATCAGCGAGGCGTAAGCCATGGTCTCGGCGAAGCCCCAGTCCATTTCCAGCTCGCCCTGCCCCATCTTGCCGCGGTCGTCGATAATACGTTTGACCCGACTGTGCAGCTGGAAGTCGTCCGGCAGCGTGACGATGTGCTCGGCCAGCGCCTCCACGCGCTCGGTGCCGATGGCGGTGACGATCTGCTGGTCCCAGTCGGCATCACGGTATCCGGTCCAGTCCACCGTGAACTCATTGCCGATCATGCCGAGTGCCGCCTGGGGCACGGGCTGGCCCTCGTCCAGCCGGCTGCGGTAAGCATCGGTCATCTGCTTCAGTGCATCGTCGTCGACGATGCCGGCGTCCTTCAGCTGGCGGGCGTAGATCTCGCGCGTGGTCGGATGCTCGCGGATGCGGCCGTACATCACCGGCTGCGTGGCCGCCGGCTCGTCGGCCTCGTTGTGGCCGTGGCGGCGGTAGCACACCAGATCGATGACCACGTCCTTCTTGAAGTGCTGGCGATAGGCCAGGGCCAGCCGGCTGACGAACACCACGGCCTCCGGGTCGTCCGCGTTCACGTGGAAGACCGGTGCCTCGATCATCTTGGCGACGTCGCTGCAGTAGGGCGTCGAGCGCGCGTCCGCCGGGTCGCTGGTGGTGAAACCGATCTGGTTGTTCACCACGATGTGGACCGTGCCGCCGGTGCGGAAACCATTCGCCTGGGACATCTGGAAAGTCTCGGTCACGACGCCCTGACCGGCGAAGGCCGCGTCGCCGTGGATCAGCACGGGCAGGATCTCGTTGCGGTCCAGGTCGCCCCGGCGCTGCTGGCGCGCCCGCACCGAGCCCTCCACCACCGGATCGACGATCTCGAGATGCGACGGATTGAAGGCGAGCGCGATGTGGACGTTGCCGCCCGCCGTGCGAATGTCCGAGGAGAAGCCCATGTGGTACTTCACGTCGCCGGAGCCGGAGAGATTCTCCAGGTCCACCTTGCCCTCGAATTCCGAGAAAAGCTCCTCCGGGCTCTTGCCGAGAAGGTTGACCAGCACGTTGATGCGGCCACGGTGGGCCATGCCGATGACCACTTCCTTGATGCCGCCCTCGCCGCCGCGCTGGATCAGGTCGTCTAGCAGCGGGATGAGGCTCTCGCCGCCCTCCAGCGAGAAGCGCTTCTGGCCCACGTAGCGCGTGTGCAGATAGCGCTCGATGCCCTCGGCGCGGGTCAGCTGCTCCATCAGCCAGCGGCGCTGCTCCACGTCCAGGTGGTCCTCGGCCATGCCGCGCTCGAAGCGCTCGCGCAGCCACAGCCGCTCCCGCGCGCGGGAGATGTGCGCGAACTCGGCGCCGATCTTGCCGCAGTAGATCTTGCGCAACAGCGCGAGGATGTCGCGCAGCTTCATGCGCTCGTGGCCGGTGCCGGCCAGGCCACCGGTGTAGAACTCGTCGTCCAGGTCGGCGTCGCTCAGGCCCAGGAAGTCGAACTTGAGGACCGCCGGCACGTGGCGCTCCTGCAGCCCCAGCGGATCGAGATCCGCGATCTGGTGACCGCGCAGGCTGTAGACCTGGATGAGACGCGAGACGGCGGCCTGCTTCTCGCTGGCGGTTACCGCCCGGGTGCGCCCCCGTGAGACGGCCGTGCCGGCGCGCCCGTTGCCGCCGCCGGCCAGGGAGCGTTCGCGGAACGCGTCGCGGATCGGGCCATGGGGCACCTCGCCGCCGGAATCCGGCGTGATCTCGCCGAAAAAACGCCGCCAGCGCTCGGGAACGCTGTCGGGGTCATCGAGATATTGCTCGTAGAGGGCCTCCACGGCACTGGCATTGCTGCCAAAGAGCGGCGAGGACGCGTACTGCTCTTTCAGCGACTGTGACATAGCAAAAGGAACCCCGCAGGGGCCGCATGGCAGCCCGCAGCGAACAGCATACAGCGGTCAACGGTAACTAACGGTAACTACCGGAGTAGTTTAGCGGATGGGCTTCCCGCAGGGAAAGCACCGGGTTACACGGGCGGGCGAAGCGGACTAGAAGCGGACTAGACGATGCCCAGCGCCAGCAGGCCGAGATACTCGTAGCAGATCAGGCAGGCATAGCCGCAGAAAAACCCGGTAATCAGCAGCCCCACCCTGATGCGCCGGAACAGCAGCACCCGGCTGGTATAGACGAGCAGCATCAGTCCGAGGCCCGTCAGCGTCAGCTTGATGCCGACGAACCACTGGATATCCGCGTGGATGAGGACACGCATGAACGGATTCGCCTCGACCGCGCCGTGCTCGAGCAGCCTCAACGTCAGGAACGCATCCGTCGCGCTCATCGCCATCACGCCGATGCCGAGGAACAGGAGCCAGGGATGGTGCCAGTCGCTGAACGGATGCCGCCGGTCGCCGTCCCGCCTGGCCCGGCGCCGCCGCGAGCGTAAGAAGCCGTGGAGTACCGTGCGCCAGTCGAATCTTCGCCTGTCCGGCCCCCGGCGCTCCAGCGGCGCGGCGCCGCCGGTGACGGGAATGGTGACGGGAGGACTGATTCGGCGCATGGTTTCGGTTCTCCTTCCGGGCAGACTCTCGATTCGGCAATTGCACCGCAATGATGCAATAACCGGGCCGTTTCCCGATTATCGGCCTCCCACAGTGGCTTAGCCGCGAGGGGGTCGCCGTAGCGCGGCGGGTTTGTAAGAATGTCCGACGCCGCGCCAGGCGGTCAGAGGGAAACGTCACAGCAATTCACTTTTTCTAGAATGGGTTTTAATAATTTAGTTCAAATGGTGGTAAATCATGAAGAAAGTCGGGTCCGGCCTGCTGCTGGCCGGATGGCTGACACTGACGGCGGGTTGTAGCGGCATGCCGGACGGAACCATACCTGCGGCGGACCGCGCCGAAGGCGCCGGCGGCGTGTCCATCGCGTGGGAGGAGCGCGGCCGGCGCGCCGGCGCCCCCACGCTGGTGCTGATCCACGGCTGGAACTGCGACCGCCGCTACTGGGAGCCCGCGATGGCGGTGCTCGAGGACGACTATCACCTGGTCGCGGTGGACCTGGGCGGCCACGGCGAATCGGGAGGCGACCGTCAGGCCTGGACCATCGGCGGCTTCGGCGAGGACGTGGCCGCAGTCGTGCGTCGGCTCGATCTGCAGCGCGTGGTGCTGGTCGGGCACTCCATGGGCGGGCCCGTGGCCGTGGAAGCGGCGGGACGCCTGCCCGGCCGCATCGTCGGCGTGGTCGGGGTCGACACCTTCCAGGCGGTCGAGGAGACGCCGCCGGACGACCTGGACGCCCAGCTGGAACCGTTCCGCAGGGACCTCGGCAAGGCGCTGCGCATACTCGACCCCGTCTTCTTCGCGCCTTCCACCGAGCCCGAGCTCGAAGACTGGATACGGCGGGACATGGCGGCGGCTCCGGTCACTGTCTCGGTGCCGGCGCTGGAGAGCCTCGTGCGCTACGACGAATCTGCCGCCCTGACCGCGCTGGAAGTGCCGATCGGCACGATCAACGCCGACATCCGGCCCACCGATGCCGAGGCGCTGCGCCGCGCGCAACCCGGTTTCGAGCTGGTGATCGTCGAGGGAACCGGGCACTTCCTGATGATGGAGCAGCCCGAACGCTTCGCCCGGGAGCTGCGCCGCCTCATCGACAGCTGGACGGCCGTGATGGCAACGGGATCCGCCGCGACGTGAGCCTTACTCGTCGCTGGCGCGGAGCATCCAGGCGATCAGGTCGCGGCGATCCTCGGGCCGGCGCATGCCGCCGTAGCTCATGCGGTTGCCCGGCAGGAACTGCCAGGGGTTGGTGATCCAGGCGTCCATCGCGCGGGGCGTCCAGATGAAATCCGCCTGGCGCAGGGCCTCAGAATACGGGAAGTCCTCTACGGCCGCCGCCCGGCTGCCGAATATGCCGTGCAGGTTGGGCCCGGCCAGGTTGCTCCCGCCCTCCTCGATCGTGTGACAGGCCCGGCACTGCAGGTACAGACTGCGGCCGCGCTCCAGATCTGCGCCGGCATACGTCGGCTGGGCGAGATACTCGTCGGCGGACAAGACCGTCTGATCGCCCAGCTCGGCGGCGGTCACCGCCGGCTGGCGGTCGGCGCTGTCCGGCCCGGCGCCGCAGCCGGCCAGAAGCAGCAGCAGGATCGCGGGCGCAACGGTGCGGTTCCGGCTTCCCGCCCGCCTCATGCGCGCCGACCCTCCACCACCCGGCCGCCGCGGAACCACTCCATCATGGCGGCGGCATCGGTCAGCTCGCAGTAGCGCTTGCCGACGTCGGCCAGGTTGGACTGATGCGGGCCCTCGTCCACGTCGCCGGTGCAATCGGTAGGCACGAACACCCGGTAACCGTGCGAAAAGGCATCGACCACCGAGGCCCGCACGCAGCCGCTGGTGGTGCAGCCCGTGACGATCACCGAGTCGACCCGCTCCTTGTGCAGGAAAGTCGTCAGCGGCGTCTGGAAGAAGATGGACGGCGCACTCTTGGCGAAGTTGAAATCGTAGTCGGTGTCGTCCACCCGCGGATCCATCGCAGTGCAGGGATGGCCGAAGTAGAACTGGTCGTGCACGGCCTGCACCTTCCAGTGGGGCACGTCCCGGGGGCTGTCGTAGGCGGTGAAACACTTCGCGACGGGCACGCCGCATTCCCGGGCCACCCGCAGCAGCTCCGCGGTGCGGTCCACGGCGCGATCGATCATCGGCAGCCCGCCGAGGGGATACGCGTCGTCGGTGAAGGCGAGCTGGAAGTCCACCACCACCACCGCGGGGCGTTCTCCGTACTCGATGACGCCGCTGCTGTAGCCCACTTCACGGTACTTGTCGCTCATTTCGCCTCCGTTGCCGTCTTCGCCCTGCCATCATCGCCCCGCCGTCGTCGCCTTGTCGCCCTGTCGCAGGGGGGCACGCCGGATTCTAACCCGGCACCGGCGGCCGTTCAGCCGCCGCGCACCAGCCGGTACACCGTCTCTTCCATGCGCGTTACGCCGCGCTCCACGAAGCGCTGATTGTCGGCCAGCATGTCCATGCCCGCGGCCAGGACTTCCACCCCGAAACGGCCGGCCGCCAGCTCCCGGACCTCCGCCTGCGGCACGGAGAACGGCGGCCCCTCCATCTCCTCCTGGGGGTAATCCACGCCGATCAACAGTACCGGCGCGCCCGCCGGCAGCAGCACGGCCAGCCGCTCGATGTAGCGACGTCTGAGGGCTGGCGGCAGTGCCACCAGCGCCGCACGGTCGTAACAGGCATCCAGCCGGCCGGTGACGGCCGTATCCAGAGCGAAGTAGTCACCGCAGAGCACGGTGACGAGGCCATGGGACCAGATCTCGAAAGGCCCGGAGTGCCGGCGCGACGGCACGATACCGGCCCCGTCGAAGAACGCCTCGACAGCGAGCGGGCTCAGCTCATTGGCCACCACCCGGTAGCCCTGCTCCGCCAGCCACAGCAGATCCAGGGACTTGCCGGCCAGCGGCACGAACACCCGCGAGCCCGCAGGCAGGGCGAAGCCGGGCCAGAACTGGGCCAGGTGCGGATTGACGGCATCGTTGTGGAAGCCCGTCCTGCCGGCCTGCCAGCGCTCCAGCCACGCGGCCTTGTCGTGCTCGAGGTCCTGCTCGGGGTCCGTCGCCGCCCCGGTCATGCCATGACGACGATCTGGCCCACACCCGGCGGCATGTCGCCTGCGAGCGTGCGTTTATAGACCCGCTCCAGCGCCTCGTCGCCGCTGTCTTCGCGGATCTCGAGCCAGTCCCGTGAGGCCTCCAGAAAAGCCTGCCAGGCCTTGGATACCCGCTGTTCGATACCGCCGGGGCCCCAGTCCTTCATCCGTTTCTCCACCCAGGAGGGCGCGAAGAACAGGGTCGGCTTCGGGCCCGGCAGCTCGCCGCCGCCCGCCGCCTGGTCCCAGTGGGAAGCGCCGACGGAGCAGCTGTAGGCGAGCGACTCTCCGTAGTGTTCGTGGATGGACCGGCGCAGGTCGGTATTGCCGGCGAAATCGACCAGCAGGGTGCGATGCTCGCCCGGCAACTCGTGGATGGCGTCGTAGGGATGCACCGTGTCGTAGCAGCCGAGGCCGTTGACGAAGTCGAGATTGGAGGGCGAGGTCAGCCCGCGGATCTCGATGCCCGGCTTGCGGTTGCGGTGCAGGAGGAACGCGAGGCCGAACGCGGTCTTGCTGGACGCGCTCGTGAGCACCGCCTCTCTCGCACCGAAGAAGTCCGCCTCGGCGAGAAAGTCGTCCAGCAGGAACGACGTCATGAAAAGCGGCCGGTACAGCATCTGCTGCGCCTCCAGGGCCTCCCGGTAGGCCGGATCCGCGCTGGTGCGGGTGTAACGGTTGTAGACCTCCGGCAGCTCCCGGCGGTGCGCAGAGACGTCCGAGAAACCGGACTTCCCGACCCGTCCGGGCCTGACCTTCACGTGGCTCGCCATCGGGTAGTAGCCATAGAAACGCTCGCCGGGCTCGATGCCCTCGCAGCGCGAGGCCACCACGTCGGCAAACCCCCAGACCGGAACGATGCCCCAGCCCTCCTCTTCCGCCGGAAAGAAATCCCAGTAATGCATCGCTTCGCCGAACACGGCGTACGTGATGTTATTCGCCGTGAAGGCGTAGCGGTCCACCGAGAGGAGCACCTCGCCGTCGCCCACGGACGGGAAGTCCCGCTGCACCATGCGTGTTTCGTCGAGGCGGTCTTTTCTGACTTCGAATACCTTCATGAGCGGACTCCGGCGGGGGATGCACACGGCAGGGGAAACGCGCCCCGGACAGGATTCGAACCTGTGACCCTCAGATTAGGAATCTGATGCTCTATCCTGCTGAGCTACCGGGGCCCTGCCGAGGCCGCATTCTAGCAGAACCGTCCGCCGGTTCAGCGAAGCCCCAACCCGCCCCACCCGGGCCTCGCCAGCCGGTATCATGAGTGGATCGATCGACACGAGACTCCACGGAGACCCCATGACCCTCCGCATCAGAGACGCCGGAACGGCGGACGCGGCCATCATCGCGGAATTCAATCGGCTGCTTGCGGCCGAGTCGGAAGACATCACGCTGAGTCCGAACACCGTGGCCGCCGGCGTCGCGGCGCTGCTCGCCGATCCCTCGCTCGGCCGCTACTGGCTGGCCGAACTGGACGGCGAGGTCGTCGGCCAGATCATGACTACCCGCGAATGGAGCGACTGGCGCAATGGCATGCTGTGGTGGATCCAGAGCGTCTACGTGCGCCCCGAGGCGAGAGGCCGCGGCGTTTTCTCCGCCCTGTACCGCCACGTCGAGAGGCTCGCCCGCGAGACGCCCGGCATCGGCGGACTGCGTCTCTACGTGGACGACCGCAATGACCGTGCCCGGCGCGTCTACGAGGCCATGGGCATGGAAGACGGCGGCTATCGGGTCATGGAAGACATTTTCGACTATCACTGAGGAGCCACCAGCCATGCTGAAGCCTGGAACACACGCACCGGAGTTCACGCTGCCGGACGCGGACGGCAATCCCGTCTCGCTGTCCGACCTGCTCGCCGGCGGACCGCTGATCCTGTATTTCTATCCGGCGGACTTCACGCCGGGCTGCACGAAAGAGGCCTGCGACATTCGCGATATCCACGGCGAGCTCGCGGCGGCGGGACTTCAGGTGACGGGCGTGAGCCCCCAGGACGCCGACAGCCACCGGCGCTTCCGCGACAAGCACGGGCTGCCTTTCAGGCTGCTCTGCGATACCGACAAGGAAGTGATCCGGCGCTACGATGCGGACGGCCCACTGGGCATCGGAGTGCGGCGCGTCACCTACCTCATCACCCCGGACGGCGAGATCGGCGACGCCGTGCAGGCCGACCTCATGATCGGCAAGCATCGCAGCTTCATCGAGAATGCGATCCGCCTGAACGCGGACGGCTAGGAGGGCCGTGCCGGCACCGACTCAATCTCCGTAGACGGTCACCGCGAGCTGCCGCCGGTGGCCGGCGTGGCGGTGCTCCCAGAGGTAGATTCCCTGCCAGGTGCCGAGCAGCAGGCGGCCGCCGCCCACCGGCAGGGTCATCTCCGACTGGGTGAGGACCGTCCGCACGTGGGCGGGCATGTCGTCCGGCCCTTCGGCCCGATGCCGGAACATCGCGTCGCCGTCGGGCGCGATCCGCTGCATGAAGCGCTCCAGATCCTCCCGCACGGCAGGGTCGGCGTTCTCGCAGAGCATGATGGAGGCACTCGTGTGGCGCAGGAACAGATGTGCCAGTCCGGTCTCGATGCCGCTCTCCGCCACCGCCGACTCCACCTCGCCGGTGATATCCAGCGTCTCGCGCCCCGACGTCCGGAACTCGATCGTCTTCTGCCGGAACATGGTTGTCATCTCCGCTCGCACTCGGTTTAGAATCCCCTACCTTACGGTGGAAACGGAGCGGCTGAAAGGGACGCTCCCTGGGAGTCGCGCATGACACCGGCCCGATATCGGAAGCTCCGCAGAGTCCTCGACCGGCGTCAGCCCGACCTCACACTGCTCACCGAGAACGTCCACAAGTCCCACAACATCTCCGCCATCCTGCGCACCGCGGACGCCGTCGGCATCTACGAGGCCCATGCCATCTCGGAGGGCGGCGAGGTGCCGCGCCATCACATGGCATCGGCGGGCTCGCGCAAATGGGTGGAGATCCGCCCGCACCGTGACCTCGGCTCGGCGCTGCGCCATCTGCGCAGCGCCGGCCATCAGATCCTCGCCGCCCACTTCTCCGACACCGCGGTGGATTTCCGCGACATCGACTACACGGGGCCGACGGCCATCCTGCTCGGCTCCGAGCTGTGGGGCGTCAGCCGCGAGGCGGCGGACTCGGCGGACCGGCACATCGTCATCCCGATGGAAGGCATGGTGGCCTCGCTGAACGTGTCGGTGGCCACGGCTCTGATCCTCTACGAGGCCCAGCGGCAGCGTCAGGCCGCGGGACTTTACGAGCAAAGCCGGCTGGATCCCGAGCTGCATCGGCAGAAGCTGTTCGAGTGGTGCTATCCGGAGGTGGCCGACCAGCTGCGCCGTGAGGGGCGCCCCTACCCCGAACTCGACGAAGAGGGCTATCTGCCGGCCGGCTCCGGCTCCGGGTACGCCTGAGGCGGCGGCTCGCCGTACTTGAAACGCAGGGTCTTGGTCTTGCCGAACCAGGGTATCGAGACGACGTAGAGATTGTCGTACTCGTTCTCCGCGATCGGCGGCACGTTCTTGCTGCCGCCGAGTTCGGCGATGAGCTGGGGGATGGTGTCGCTGTGGGCCACCACCAGGATGATCCTGCCCTTGTGCTCCTGCAGGATCTCCTCGAGCACGCCGACGATGTCGCCGGCGTTGTAGAGGACCGGCGTCACGTCCAGCCTCTCGGCCAGCGGGCGTGCCGTCTGCTGGGTGCGCCGGTACTGGGTGGCGTAGATATGATCCACACCGGCCACCACGTCGGCGTCGCCGAGCACTCGCGCGAGCAGCCGCGCTCGCTGTTCGCCCTGCGCGCTCAGGCCCGGATCGCTGGCGGGCTCGGCCGCCTTCTCGGCATGCCGTACGAACAGGATGGTGGTGGTGGCCTGGGACTCGAAGAACCAGGCCAGTCCGACGGCGACGAGGACGAAGCCCGTCATGGACATCAGGCGCTGGCGGAGACGACGGCGTTTCGAGTTGTTGGCTGCCACGCGCGAAAGCTTACGCGGTTTTGCCGCGGCAGGCTACGGCGCCTCAGCGGCGCTCGCGACGTCGTTGCTCGAGGTCCACGACCCGATATTCGCCTTCGATGACGCCGCTCCGCGACGCCGCGTCCTGCCGTCGTTTGCCGAGTTTTCGACGCAGCCACCACAGCCGCAGGCCGACGACCCCGGCCAGCACGAACAATGAGACGAGAAACACGGCGAGCACGACCAGGCCGAGCAGCATGGCGGCACCGAGCGCGAGGAAACCGAGCACGACGATGACGCCGTTCAGGAGCGGGTTCGTCGTGGGGACTGTGAACGTGCGGGAGGTGGCGCCGTAATCGCCCGTGTGGCCCCGGTAGCGCTGGTTCACTCCGCGCCCTCCTCCGTCTCGTCGATACGGCTGTAAAAGCCTTCGAACCAGGGCTCCCAGGTCTCGCCGTCGTCGGTCGACTGCTCGAAATACTGGCGCACGCGGCCGTCGGGCAGCGGCGTCCACAGCCCGCGGAACCCGACGGTCTGCCCGCGGCTGACGTAGTGCAGGGTCCCGGCAAGCGCCATGGCATCGTCCTCGTCGAGGCCACCGCGGATGGTGATCTGGGTACCGCCGCTGCCGTTCCAGACCTGCACCCACTCGCCGGCTGCCGGGTCGTAGTAATTGACGCTGATGCCGCTGCCGCCGCGTACGCTGGTCCACTCCTCCAGCAGCGCGCAGTCGTCAGCCCGCTTGGTGATCCGATTGGTACCTGCGAGCTCGCCCTTGGCGGTGCGCACCTCCCAGTTCCCTACCCAGAAATCGAACTGGGAGAACTCGGGGCGCTCGGTGCACGGGCGGGGGCGTTCCTGGGTCTGGGCCCAGCTAGAGCCCGACATGACGAGAACGCTTATGAGAGCAAGCAGGAGAACTGCATCGAGAGATTTCGGAAATACGCTCATAAGGAGGTGCGACTGGTTGGCGGGGTGATAGTTCAAGGGAACTGAGCGGGAGTGTGGCGGAGAGGGTGGGATTCGAACCCACGAAGGGCTACTAACCCTTGCCGGTTTTCAAGACCGGTGCATTCAACCGCTCTGCCACCTCTCCGGTGCGTGGCATTGTGGCGCCGCGCAGACAGCGTTTCAACTGCGCGCAACCCTTTGGTTATACTGCCCGCATCTTGCCGCGCCGGGGACACCGCACGAATCATGAAGGCTGAACGCCGCGCCCGACTCCGATGGCCAGCCTTCCTCGGTCTTGTCTTCTGCGCACTCGCGACGGCGGGCACGGGCGCTCTGGCCCAAACCGGTGAGGCATTCTCCCCACCGGCAGCACTCGAGCGCCTGCAGTATCTCGCGGGACGGCTCGAAGCCGGTGAGCGCGACAAGGAACTGCTCCGGGAGGCGCAGCGGGAGGCCGAGGCGCTCGGAGAGCGGGGCCGAGCCTGTGTCCGCAAGACCTCGCCGGAAGTCGAACGCCTCACCGAACAGAACAAGATCCTGGAGGACGTCGATCCCACCATCGACACGGCGCTCTGGGACCAGCGGGTGCGCATCCGCAACGAGCTCACCAACGCCCAGGCGCGCCTGTCGACCTGTCGCGAGATCGTCAATCAGGCCTCCGATCTGAGCGATCTGGTCGCCGACATTCAGGCCGAGATCTCGGCGGCGTTCCTGTGGGAGCGCCGCAGCACCATCATCGGGCTGATCCGGGCCATACCGCAGACCGTGCCGGACTGGCCGTCGCGTCTGCGCAAGACCGCCGAACTGGACCTGGAGCCGGGTGTGACGGAGGCCGGACTGCTCTGGCTGCTGCTGGCCGCCGCGGTCGTCTCGGCCGCTGCGGGGCTGTTCATCCGGCACCGGTTCATGCGCTGGTTCCAGGCGGTCACGGAGATCGACGATACGCCGCGGCTGAAGTACCTGTTCCCGAAACCGCTGGCGAACTATGCGCCGCTGCTGCTCGAGGGCGCTGCCCTCACCTCGGTGCTGTTCCTGACCATCCGCGGAGCGGATTTCGACCTGGCCGCCATGCGACTCGCCGCCGCCCTGTTCCTGTTCGGCGTCGGCGCGGTGATCATCGACTGGGCGACCGGTCCGCTGTCACCGTCGGCCAAGGTCCCCGGCCTGATACCCGATCACGTACAGCCGCTCCGGCTGCGCATGCGGGTGCTTCTGGTCGGCCTTGTAGTCAGTTACGTCGTACTCGGCCCCGGCTGGCTGGGGCCCCGCGCCACCGTCGGCGACAACCTGCTGCACGTGCTACTGCTGCTGGCCGTCGCGATCTCGCTGCTGTCGCTGCTCATCTATATCCGGCGCATCCCGGGACTGCAGGGCCGCTTCCGCTTCCTCCGCTTCGCCGGCGTCACGGCGGTGCTGACCGCGGTGGGCGCGGCCGCACTCGGCTACCACAATCTCTCGAGCTTCATGATCCACGGTCTGGTGCGAACGGCGCTGGCACTGTTCGCGTTGTGGATCCTGCTCTGGCTCGTATTCCGGGCATTCGAGGGCCTGGTCGAGGGCGAGGCACCGCTGGCCCAGCGCGTACGCGATCTGCTCGGCGCGGCCGAGCGGGAATCGCGCACCAGCTTCGGCTTCATCCAGCTGGTGATCGACCTGTTCCTCTGGATCTCCTTCGTCGTCTACGTCATCTACGTCTGGGACAGCTCGGGCAACACGCTCGACCGCCTGGAGTACCGCATCTTCGAGGGCTGGGAGATCGGCCAGCTGGAGCTGGTGCCCTCGGAGATCGTCAAGGGTCTCCTGATCCTCACCGCGCTCATCGTCGTGACCGGCTGGATAAAGCGCTGGATCGACCGGCGCTGGCTGCGGCACATGGCGCTCGACCGCGGCGCGCGCGATGCGCTGGTGACCCTGTTCGGTTACGTCGGCGTAGTCATCGCGATACTGATCGGCCTGAACGTCGCGGGCATCGATCTGACCGGCCTCGCCTGGTTCGTCACGGCACTCGGTCTCGGTATCGGTTTCGGCCTGCAGGCCATCGCCAGTAATTTCGTCTCCGGGCTCATCCTGCTGTTCGAACGGCCGATCAAGGCGGGCGACTTCGTCACCGTCGGCGGCACCGAGGGTTTCGTGCGCCGGGTGCGCATCCGCGCCACCGATATCGAGACGCTCGACAACCAGAACGTGCTGGTGCCCAACTCGGAGCTGGTCTCGGGCCGGGTAACCAACTGGGTGTTCCGCAATCCCCAGGGACGGTTGCGCATCGAGGTCGGCGTCGCCTACGGCTCCGACATCGAAAAGGTGCGCGACATTCTCGAGACCATCGCCCGGGAACACCCGGAGGTCATCACGGACGGTCGCGCGCCGGCGCCGCGGGCGCTGTTCATGGCCTTCGGCGAGAGCTCGCTGAACTTCGAATTGCGCGTGCGCATCAAGCGCATCGAGCGCCGCTTCACGGTGATCAGCGACATCAACTTCGCCGTCGACAAGGCGTTCCGCGAGGCCGGCATCACCATCCCCTTCCCGCAGCGCGACCTGCACCTCATCTCGCTGCCTGAGCAGGCGAAGATGGACGCCGCCGCAGAAGCAAGGCGGGAGCACGAAGCGGAGCCGGCGCCGGTGAAACCGAAGGCGCCGCCGCCGGTGCACCCGGAGGAGATGACCCGCAGCCACACGCACGAGATCCGGCTCACGAACCGGCTGGAGACGGTCTGGAGCACCGTCACCGACGAGAAGTGGCTGGTGCGCTGGTACGCCCGGGATGCGCAGGTGGAGCCGCACATCGGCGGCAGCTACCGGGTGGAATTCGAGGACGACTCCGTACTCGAGGGCCGCATCGATATCTTCATGCCGCCGCGGCGCATGCGCGTGGTGATGGTCCCGCCCGAGGGCGACGAGCACCTGCCCACCGGCCCGATCACCGAGGAATACATCATCCGCGAAGCCGACGAGGCCGTGGTGCTGACGATCAAGGTGGCCGGCATCCCGGCGACGGAGGACTGGGAGGAGTACTACCGCAGCTCCGAGGAGCGCTGGGAACAGGCCCTGGCCGAGCTGCAGAAGGTGCTGAAGAACCGGGCCACTGCCCGCTGAACCGTCAGGCAATAATCTCCCGGCCGCCCATGTAGGGCCGCAGCGGCTCCGGCACGTCCACGCTGCCGTCTTCCTGCTGGTAGTTCTCCAGCACGGCGATCAATGCCCTGCCCGCCGCCACGCCGGAGCCGTTCAGCGTGTGCAGCGGCTCCGGCTTGCCCGTCTCCGGATTGCGCCAGCGGGCCTGCATGCGGCGCGCCTGGAAGTCCGTGCAGTTGGAGCAGGAGGAGATCTCACGGTAGCGGCTCTGGCCCGGCAGCCACACCTCGATGTCGTAGGTTTTGGCCGCGGAGAAACCGGTGTCACCCGCCGACAGTGCCACCACCCGATAAGGCAGCTCCAGGCGCTGCAGTATCTTCTCGGCGTTGCCCACCAGTTCCTCCAGCGCGTCCCAGGACTGGTCCGGCGGCACGATGTGCACCAGCTCCACCTTTTCGAACTGGTGCTGACGGATCATGCCCCGCGTGTCCTTGCCGTGGGAGCCGGCCTCGGAGCGGAAACACGGTGTGTGCGCTGCCATCTTCAGCGGCAGTTCGTCGGCCTCAAGTATCCGTTCGCGCACGAGGTTGGTGACCGGCACCTCGGCCGTGGGGATCAGGTAGAGGTCGCGCTCGTCCTCGATATGGAACAGGTCCTCGCCGAACTTCGGCAGCTGGCCGGTGCCGAGCAGCGCCTCGCCGCGCACGAGGTAGGGCACGTAGACCTCGCGGTACCCGTGCTCGCCGGTGTGCACGTCCAGCATGAACTGGATGAGCGCCCGGTGCAGTCGCGCGATACCCCCGGACATCACGGCGAAGCGAGCGCCCGAAACCCGGCTGGCCGCCTCGAAGTCGAGCTGTCCGTCGGCCTCGCCGATGGCGACGTGGTCCCGCGGCTCGAACGAGAACTCACGCGGCTCGCCCCAGCGGCGGATCTCCACGTTGTCGTCTTCGCTGTCGCCCTCGGGCACGGACTCGTCCAGCAGGTTCGGCAGGCCGAGCTGCAGCGCTTCCAGCTCTCCCCGTACGCGCTCGAGTTCGTTCTCCGCCGCCTCGAGCCGGTCGCCGAGATCCTGCACGGCGTCCAGCAGCGGCTGGATGTCCTCGCCCTTCGCCTTCGCCTGGCCGATGGACTTGGCGCTGCGGTTACGCTCCTGGCGCAACTCGTCCGTCTCCACCTGCAGGCGCTTGCGTTCCTCGTCGGCCTGCAGGAAGGCTTCGGCGTCGAACCGGAATCCGCGACGGGCCAGATTGGCCGCGACGGCTTTCGCCTCGTTTCTGAGTCTCTTCGGGTCGATCATGGCTGCGGCTCGTTGCGGGCTAGTCGTCGTTGGTCGTCTTACGAGGCGGCGCTCGGTCCTGGCCGGCTTCCCGGTCCCGGCGGCGAAGCTCTTGTAGCTTCTCGCCGATGCGCTGCTCGAGGCCGCGGCGCACGGGATGATAATACTTTCGCCGCGGCATTTCCTCGGGGAAGTAGTCCACGCCCGGCGCATAGCCGTCCGGCTCGTCGTGGGGATAGCGGTAGGCCTTGCCGTAGTCCAGTTCCTTCATCAACCGCGTGGGCGCGTTGCGCAGATGCAGGGGCACCTCCAGCGAGCCGTAGCGCTCCACGTCGGCCTGCGCCGCCTTCATGGCGGTGTAGACCGCGTTGCTCTTGGCCGCGCAAGCCATGAATACCACCGCCTGCGCGATGGCGAGTTCTCCCTCGGGGCTGCCGAGGCGTTCCTGGGCCTCCCAGGCGTCCAGCGCCGTGCCCAGCGCCCGCGGGTCGGCGCAGCCGATGTCCTCGGTGGCCATGCGCACCACCCGCCGCGCCACGTAGAGCGGGTCGCAGCCGCCGTCCAGCATGCGCACCAGCCAGTACAGGGCGGCGTCCGGGTCCGAACCCCGCACGGCCTTGTGCAGGGCCGAGATCTGGTCGTAGAAGGCCTCCCCGCCCTTGTCGAAGCGCCGGCGTCCGCCCGCGATGACCTCGGCGACCACGCCATCCGTGACGCTGCCCTCCTCGCCCGCGAGGTCGGCACAGAGCTCGAGCAGGTTCAGGGCCCGGCGCGCGTCGCCGTCCGCGGCTTCGGCCAGCGTCTGCAACTGCTCCGGCGCGAGGCGCACCCGTCCGGCCAGGCCCCGTTCCTCGTCCGCCAGGGCACGCTCCAGGATGCGCACCAGCGCCGCCCGGTCCAGCGGCCTCAGCACGTAGACCCGGGCCCGGGACAGCAACGCGTTATTCAGCTCGAAGGACGGGTTCTCGGTGGTCGCGCCGATGAAAGTCAGCGTGCCGTCCTCCACGAACGGCAGGAAGGCGTCCTGCTGCGCCTTGTTGAAGCGGTGCACCTCGTCCAGGAACAGCACCGTCGCCTCGTCGAAGTCCTCCCTTGCCTTGCGGGCCTCCTCGACGGCGGCGCGGATGTCCTTCACGCCGGCCATGACGGCGGAAAGCGCAATGAACCGGGCCTCCCCCTGCCGGGCCACCATACGCGCCAGCGTGGTCTTGCCGCTGCCCGGCGGGCCCCAGAGCACCATCGAATGGATGCGGCCCTCGGCCACGGCCCGCGGCAGCGGGCTGTCGGGGCCGAGCAGATGTTCCTGGCCTGCGAACTCGCCCAGTTCCGCGGGGCGCATGCGATCGGCCAGCGGGCGGCTGTCGCCGCGACGGCTACGTTCTCCGACAGGCTCAGGCATTGCGGGCTCCCGGCAGCAGAGACTCGAGCCGGCGGCACCAGGCATCGGCCCCCGCGGCCGCCACGGCCAGGCCGATACCGATGCCCGCCGCATTGGCGGCCATGTCGGCCAGGTCCGCCTGCCGGTAGCCGGTCCGGCCCTGGGCGAATTCGATCGCCGCACCCAGCAGGAGCAGACCAGCGGCCACCAGCGGCCAGTGACGGCGTTCGTGTACGCCGCAGAACCACAGGGTGAGGGTCAGGTAGGCGCCGGCATGAAGCCACTTGTCGAAGTGGTCCGGCGCCTCCGCCAGCTGGGGCCAGGGTATGAGGGAATTCACGGTCAGGACGACGACGAGCGCGTAGCCCGCCGCCTGCCACCAGCGGCGGTAGCGAAGCGCGGCCATCGGGTTCACCTGCTGCCTGTCGCCGCCGGTGTGGCCGCGGACGACTCCTGCACGCCGATGACGTCCACCCCCGGCGGCGGTTCGAAGGTGAACAGCGCGGCGTCCAGGGAATCGTTCGTGACCAGTTCGGTGAACTCGATGCGGGTGACCTGGCCCAGTGCGTCGGTGAGTTCCATCATCTCCAGCTCGCCGCCCGCGAACGACAGGCTCACGGCGCGAAAGTCCGACTCCGGCGCCACGGGCTCCAGCCGCAGCCAGTCACGGCCGTCACGGCTGTAGGAGCCGAGATAACGAAACGCCTCCAGCGCGGCGGCATCGCCCCCCAGCAGCATGGCCGGCGACTGGCTCAGCGAATCCGTCTGCTCGCGCACCGTGACCTGTTCGAAATCCGCATCGTAGAGCCAGATGTTCTCGCCGTCGGCGACGATCAGCTGCTCGTACGGCTCCGTGTACTCCCAGCGGAAGCGGCCCGGCTTCAGGATGGCGAATTCGCCGGCCGAGCGCTCCACCGCCTCGCCCCGGGTATCGAACAGCACCTGGCTGAATTCTCCGCGGATCGTATCGATGCCCGCGAAAAACCGGCGCAATTCCGCCGGTACCCGCGTCTCGTCGCGCAGGTCGTCGCGCTCGGCGTCGCTCGGATCGGCCTGATCGGCCTGATCGATCTGTCCGGCCTGATCGGCCGGTGCCGCCGCCGGGTCTGCGTCGCCCGACTGGGCCTGTAGCGGGGCCGCAGCCGGCAGCGCCGCCAGCAGGGCGGCCGCCACGGCCGTGACAAGTGCTGCCCGGATTCTCATCGTTTGCTCGATCCCACCTTCAGTCCTCGGGCGGCGGCGGCGCGAGCACCTCGCGCGAGCCGTTCGCCTGCAACGGTCCCACCAGGCCGGCCTCTTCCATGGCCTCCACCATGCGCGCGGCCCGGTTGTAGCCGATCTTCAGGCGCCGCTGGACCCCCGAGATGGAGGCCTTGCGGGTCTCGGTCACGATGCGCACCGCCTCGTCGTAGAGGGGGTCCTGCTCGCTGTCCACGCCCGCCTCGCCGGCGCCGCCGATATCCGGCATGCCGGGTATTGGACTCGTGGGACCGCTGAGAATTTCATCGAGGTAGTGCGGCTGGCCGGCCTTGCGCAGGTATTTCACGACCTTGTGCACCTCGTGGTCGGCCACAAAGGCGCCGTGCACCCGCTCCGGCATGGAGGTGCCCGGCGGCAGGAACAGCATGTCGCCGTGGCCCAGCAGATTCTCCGCGCCCTGCTGATCGAGGATGGTGCGCGAATCCACCTTGGCCGAGACCTGGAAGGCGATGCGGGCCGGCACGTTGGCCTTGATCAGGCCGGTGATCACGTCGACGCTCGGCCGCTGGGTGGCAAGGATCATGTGGATGCCCGAGGCGCGGGCCTTCTGGGCCAGCCGGGCGATGAGCTCCTCCACCTTCTTGCCGACGATCATCATCATGTCGGCCAACTCGTCGATCACCACCACGACGAAGGGCAGCGGCTCGAGATCCGGCGCCTCCACCGGTTTGTCCTCGTCCACCAGCTCCGGCGGCTCCCAGGTGGGATCCTTCAGCGGCTCGCCCGCATCCGCAGCCTCGCGCACCTTGCGGTTGTAGCCGCCTATGCCGCGCACGCCGAGCGCGGCCATCAGCTTGTAGCGCCGCTCCATCTCGCCCACACACCAGCGCAGCGCATTCGCCGCCTCGTTCATGTCGGTGACGACCGGTGTCAGCAGATGCGGGATGTCCTCGTAGACGGAGAGCTCCAGCATCTTCGGGTCGATCATGATCAGCCGCACGTGCTCCGGCTGTGCCTTGTACAGGAGGCTCAGGACCATGGCGTTGATACCGACGGACTTGCCGGAGCCGGTCGTGCCCGCGATCATCAGATGCGGCATGCGGGAGAGATCCGCCACCACGGAGTTGCCGCCGATGTCCTTGCCGAGCGCGAGCGTCAGCGGCGACGCCATCTCGTCGTAGACTTTCGAGCGCAGGATCTCGCCGAGCGTCACCAGCTCCCGGGTCTCGTTCGGAATCTCCAGCCCGATGTAGGCCTTGCCGGGGATGACCTCCACCACCCGCACGCTGACCACCGAGAGGGAGCGCGCCAGATCCTTGGCGAGGTTGGAGATCTGGGCGGACTTCACGCCCGGCGCCGGATCGAGCTCGAAGCGGGTGATGACCGGCCCCGGGTGCACGGAGACCACCTCGACGTCGATGCCGAAGTCCTTGAGTTTCAGCTCGACCAGCCGCGACATCGCTTCCAGCGCGTCGTCGGAATAGCCCGAGCTCTGCTTCGGCGGGTCGTCCAGCAGGCTCAGCGGCGGCAGCTCGCTCGCACCCGGCGGCTCGAACAGGGGCACCTGGCGCTCCTTCTCGGCCCGGTTGCTGGTCTCGAGCGCCGGTATCACCGGCTCGATGCGCGGCTTGGGCCGGCTGGCGGTGCGTTTCTTCTCTGCCCGCACCACCTCCTGGCGCTCCTGCTGCGCGCGCCGACCCCGAGCCCGGTCGCGCAGCCGGTCGAACAGCCCGACGAGCCGCTCCCAGCCCTCGAGCGCGAAATGCCCCACATGGTCCATCACCGCCAGCCAGGAGAATCCGAGGAAGACCGCCACGCTGCCGACCCAGACGGCCAGCAGCAGCAACGTGGCGCCGAGCGTGCCCATGAGCGACTGCAGGCCGCCGCCGACCAGCTGCCCGACCACGCCGCCCGCCGTCTCGCGGAGCTCCGCGGCGGCGAAGTGCAGCGTGCCGAGGCCGCAGCTCGTCGCCAGCGTCAGCAGAAAGCCGACGAAGCGCAGCCCGAACTCCGCCCGGTCCAGGGGCTCGGGATTCCGGCGCTCGCGGAAGATCAGCCAGCCGGCGAACAGCATCATCACCGGGAACAGGTAGGCCGGGGCCCCGAACAGCATGTAGCTCAGGTCCGAGAACCAGGCCCCCACCGTGCCGATGCGGTTGTGGATGCGCTCCGCGCCACCCGCCTGGGAGAAAGCGGGATCGGCCGGATGATAGGTGGCCAGCGCCACGAACAGGATGATGGCGAGCGCGCCGAAGACCCACAGGGCCGCCTCCCTCAGGGTGCGCACGAGGGGTGCCTGCACGGGCGCGCGGGGGCCGGTGCGTGACTGTTTCAGACGCGTTGCTTTCGCCATAGGGGGAATTATGTCTCGGAAGCAGCCGCCTACGATAGGTCGCGGGCCGGGGCCTTGGCAACTTCGCCGCAACTTCAGAACAACTTCGAGGCGACTGACAGCTGCGGAAGGGATTTTGCCGACCTCCACCGCAATCCAATAAACTCGGTCCCTCTGATCGACCGGGGCCGCCGGGGTTCCACCGTGGTTCCGCCAGGGTCCCGCCCGGTCGCCGACACACCGAGAGCACGAGACGCGGAGCAATTATGACTGAGACGAGACACTGCCGGGTACTGATCCTCGGCTCGGGGCCCGCCGGCTATTCGGCGGCGGTCTACGCGGCCAGGGCCGGACTCGACCCGGTGCTCGTCACCGGCATGGAACAGGGCGGCCAGCTCATGACCACGACGGACGTGGACAACTGGCCCGGGGACGTGGAAGGACTTCAGGGCCCCGGCCTGATGGAGCGCATGCTCCGCCACGCCGAGCGCTTCGACACCAAAATCATCAACGACCACATCCATACCGCGGAAATCACCCGGCGCCCGTTCACGTTGCACGGCGACTACGGCACCTACACCTGCGACGCGCTCATCATCGCGACCGGTTCCTCCGCGAAATACCTCGGCCTGCCGTCGGAAGAGGCCTACAAGGGCCGCGGCGTCTCCGCCTGCGCCACCTGCGACGGCTTCTTCTACCGGGGCAAGCCCGTGGTGGTCGTCGGCGGCGGCAACACGGCGGTGGAGGAAGCGCTCTATCTGTCCAATCTGGCCTCTAAAGTGACGCTGGTGCACCGGCGCGACAGCCTCCGTGCCGAGAAGATCCTGCAGGAGAAACTGTTCGCCAAGGCAGACGAAGGCAAGGTGGAGATCGTCTGGGATCACGTGCTCGACGAAGTGCTGGGCGACGAAGGCGGCGTCACCGGCGTGCGCATCCGGGACGCCGCTCACGAGCACGCCACCCGCGAGATCGACTGCGACGGTGTCTTCATCGCCATCGGCCACAACCCGAACACGGAGCTATTCCGCGAGCAACTCGAGACCCACAATGGCTACATCGTGGTGAAATCCGGCATCGACGGCAACGCGACCGCCACGAGCGTGCCGGGCGTCTTCGCCGCCGGCGACGTGGCCGACCACGTCTACCGCCAGGCCATTACCTCGGCGGGCACCGGCTGCATGGCGGCGCTGGATGCGGACAAGTATCTCGAGTCCCAGGAGACGAATCAGTCCCGGGAGGCCGCGGCTTAAGCCGTGGCCGGCCCGCTGCCACGCGAAAGCGACACCGGCATCCGCATCCATGCCGGCATCGACGAGATCGCGCCCGCAGCGTGGAACGCGCTGGTCGACCCGCGCTATCCGTTCCTGCGCCACGAGTTCCTGGCAGCGGCCGAGCGCCACCGCTGCGCCGCGCCCGAGAGCGGCTGGACGCCCTGCCACGTGGCGCTGTACGAGGCAGGAGAACTCGTCGGCGCGGTGCCGCTGTACGAGAAGACCCATTCCTGGGGCGAGTTCATCTTCGACTGGGCCTGGGCGGACGCCTACCGCCGCGCCGGACTCCCCTACTACCCGAAGCTGGTCGCCGCGGTACCGTTCACGCCGGCCACCGGTGACCGGCTACTGACCCGCGGCGACGGGGCGCAGTCCCGACGCGCCGCGCTGGCGGCCGCCGTGATCGCCCATGCCCGGGAGCGCGACCTGTCGTCGGCCCACGTCCTGTTCCCCGTCCGGGAGGAACTGCCGGCACTCGAGCAGGCCGGTTTCCATGCGCGCAAGGACTGCCAGTTCCAGTGGCGCAACCGCGACTACGCCGACTTCGACCACTTCCTGGCCGACTTCAGCTCCGCCAAGCGCAAGAAGGCGAGACGCGAACGCCGCCGCGTGGCCGAAGCGGGCATCGGTTTCCGCAACCTGGCCGCCGACGAGCTGAGCCAGGCCGAGTGGGCCGACGTGTTCCGGCTCCTGAGCTACACCTTCATGCGCCGGGGCAACCTGCCCTATCTCAGCCTGGAGTTCTTCCTGGAACTGCGCCGGACGCTGCCGGCCGCCCTGCGGGTGGTCGTCGCCGAGTGCGACGGCGCCATCGTCGCGGCGGCCGTGTTCTATCGCGGCAGCGATACGCTGTACGGCCGTTATTGGGGCAGCGACGACGACTACCACAGCCTGCACTTCGAGACCTGCTACTACCAGGGGATCGAGTACTGCATCGCCGAGGGCATCGTGCTGTTCGAGCCCGGCACCCAGGGCGAGCACAAGATCCGCCGGGGCTTCCTGCCGACGCCGACCTGGTCCGCCCACTGGCTGGCGCACCCCCAGTTCGCCGCCGCCGTCGGCCGCTATCTGGACGAGGAGCGGGAGCACGTGGACGACTACATCCGGGCGGCGGGCGAGCATTCTCCGTTCCGCAGCGACCTCCAGGCCGACTGAGCCCCCGGCAGCGCCGCGATGTACCGCATCCACTGGCTGTCACGACACGACCCGCCGGACGCGTTCCCCGACGCCGAACTCGCGCTGCGCGATCCGGACGGCCTCCTCGCCGCCGGCGGGAACCTGTCGGTGGAGCGGCTGCTGGCCGCCTACGAGCGGGGCATCTTCCCCTGGTACGAGGAGGGCCAGCCGGTGCTGTGGTGGTCCCCGGACCCCCGCGCCGTGCTCCTTCCGGACGGCATACACGTCTCCCGCAGCCTGCGCCGCAGCCTGCGCCGGGCGGGCTACACCGTGACCTGGAACCGGTCCTTTCGACGCGTGATGGCCGCCTGTGCCGAGCCGCGGCCGGGCCAGTACGGCACCTGGATCACCGTGGCGATGGAGGAGGCGTTCGCCGAGCTGCACGCCCGGGGCTGGGCCCACTCGCTGGAGGTGTGGCAGGGCGACGAGCTGGCCGGCGGCCTCTACGGCCTGGCGATCGGCCGGGTGTTCTTCGGCGAGTCCATGTTCAGCCGGCGGACGGACGCGTCGAAGACGGCCATGGTGGCACTCGGCGCCGAGCTGGCCCGGCGGCACTTCGCCCTGATCGATTGCCAGGTGGTTTCACCCCACCTTCTGAGCATGGGTGCGGAGACCCTGCCCAGGGGCGAGTTCCTCGACCTCCTCCGCCGCCATTGCACCGACCGCCGGAAACTCGGGAATGCGCCAACGGAGCCACTTCCGGCGCGGATGCTGGCCGCGCCGGACCGCGTTGCAAACGGGGTCTAGTTTCTGCACAATGCCGGCCTCCCAGCGAACCGAGGTGTGCCGAACACGTGGCGAAAGAAGATGCCATTCAGATGGAAGGAGTCGTCATCGAGACGCTTCCCAACACCACATTCCGTGTGGAACTCGAGAACGGTCACGTGGTGACCGCCCACATCTCGGGCAAGATGCGCAAGAACTACATCCGCATCCTCACCGGTGACAAGGTCACGGTGGAACTGACCCCCTACGATCTCTCCAAGGGCCGCATCGTCTACCGCGGACGGTAACCTTGTAGGAGGGGCTTTAGCCCCGATCCCATTATCGGAAATCGGGCCTGAAGGCCCTCCTACCCATTCCGCCTACTCGGAATCTCCCGGCAGGTGAGCCAGTTCGCGGCGCACCGGCTCCGGCTTCAGCTCCAGGTCGTCGTCCTCGCTCACCCGGATGCGGACGTGCCCGCCTTCGGCCAGCTGGCCGAACAGCAGCTCCTCCGCCAGCGGACGCTTGATCTTCTCCTGGATGAGCCGCGCCATCGGCCTTGCGCCCATGGTCGGGTCGTAGCCGCGCTCGGCGATCCAGGAACGGGCCTCGTCGTCGAGCTCCAGCGTGACGTTGTTGGCGGTCAGCTTCGCCTCCAGCTCCACCACCAGCTTGTCGACGACCCGGGCGATGGAAGTGGCGTCCAGCGAGGCGAACTGGATGATGGCGTCCAGCCGGTTGCGAAACTCCGGCGTGAACGTCTTGTTGATGATCGCCAGCGCGTCGCTCGAGTGATCCTGCTGCATGAAGCCGATTGAGCTGCGGCTCACCTCCGCCGCGCCGGCATTCGTGGTCATCACCAGGATCACGTTGCGGAAGTCCGCCTTGCGGCCATTGTTGTCCGTGAGCGTGCCGTGATCCATGACCTGCAGCAGCAGGTTGAAGACTTCCGGATGGGCCTTCTCGATCTCGTCGAGCAGCACCACCGAGTGAGGGTTCTTGCTCACGGCCTCGGTCAGCAGGCCGCCCTGGTCGTAGCCGACGTATCCCGGCGGCGCCCCGATCAGCCGCGACACCGTGTGCCGCTCCATGTACTCGGACATGTCGAAGCGCACGAGTTCGATGCCGAGCGAAAGGGCCAGCTGACGGGTGACCTCGGTCTTGCCAACGCCGGTGGGGCCGGCGAAGAGGAAACTGCCGACCGGCTTCTCCTCCTCGGTGAGGCCCGAGCGCGCCATCTTGATGGACGACGCCAGCGCCTCGATGGCCGTGTCCTGGCCGAAGATGACCAGCTTCAGGTCCCGCTCCAGGTTCTTCAGAACGTCCTTGTCAGAGGCGGATACGCTCTTCGGCGGGATGCGCGCCATGCGGGCGACGACGTTCTGGACCATCTCCGCCGTCACCGTATCGCCGCGCTCCGCCGCCGGCTTCAGCCGCAGATTCGCACCGGCCTCGTCGATGACGTCTATGGCCTTGTCCGGCAGATGGCGGTCGTTGATATGGCGCGAGGACAGCTCCGCGGCCGCCTCCAGCGCGTCGGTGGCGTAGCGCACGCCGTGGTGCTCCTCGAAGCGGCTGCGCAGCCCCTTCAGGATCTCCACCGTCTCCTCCACGGTCGGCTCCGGCACCTCGATCTTCTGGAAGCGCCGTGCCAGTGCGTGATCTTTCTCGAAGATGCCCCGGTACTCCTGATAAGTGGTGGAGCCGATGCAGCGCAGCTGGCCGTTGGCGAGCACGGGCTTGATCAGGTTGGAGGCGTCCATCACGCCGCCGGATGCCGCACCCGCGCCGATCACGGTGTGGATCTCGTCGATGAACAGGACGGCACCCGGGTCCTCGCGTACCTCGGCCAGCACGGCCTTCAGCCGCTTCTCGAAATCGCCCCGGTACTTGGTGCCCGCGATCAGCGCACCCATGTCCAGGGCATAGATGGTGCAGTCCTGCAGTACTTCCGGGACCTTCTCCTCGACCACCATCCGCGCCAGGCCCTCGGCGAGCGCGGTCTTGCCCACGCCGGCCTCGCCCACGTACAGGGGATTGTTCTTGCGCCGCCGGCAGAGTATTTCCACCGTGCGCTCGATCTCTATGCTGCGGCCGATCAGGGGGTCGATGCGTCCCTCTTCGGCAAGCCGGTTCAGATTGGTGGCGTATTTATCGAGCGCCGACGAGCCGCCCTCGGGTTCGACGCCGGGCTCCTCCTGAGCAGCCTCGGCATTCTCGCCGCCTTCATCGCCGATCTTGGTGATGCCGTGGGAGATGTAGTTCACCACGTCCAGACGCGTGACGTCCTGCAGGTTCAGGAAATAGACCGCCTGGGATTGTTTCTCGCTGAATATCGCCACCAGCACGTTCAGGCCGGTGACCTCCTTGCGCCCGCTCGACTGCACGTGGAAGACCGCCCGCTGCAGCACGCGCTGGAAGCCGAGCGTCGGCTGGACGTCGTTCTCGTCTTCCAGTGACACCCGCGGGGTGGACTCGTCGATGAATTCCGTGAGTTGTACGCGCAGCTTCGCCACGTCGGCGTCGCAGGCCCTGAGTACGTCGTGCACCTGGGGCACGTCCAGCAGCGCAAGAAGCAGGTGTTCCACCGTCATGAATTCGTGGCGGTTCTCGCGCGCCGACTGGAAGGCCTCGTTCAGGCAGAATTCGAGTTCACTGTTCAGCATAGATTGGTTCCGACCGTCCGTCGTCGAAGTAGTTCGGGGGCCTCAGGCCTCCTCCATGGTACACAGCAGCGGGTGCTGGTGCTGTTGCGCGTAGCCGTTCACCTGGGCCACCTTCGTCTCGGCGATCTCGTAGGTATAGACGCCGCAGACGCCCTTGCCGCGCGTGTGCACCTCCAGCATGATGCGGGTCGCCTTCGGCCGGTCCATGCCGAACACCCGCTCCAGCACCTCCACGACAAACTCCATGGGCGTAAAGTCGTCGTTGATCAGGACCACGCGGTACAGCGGCGGGCGCTTGAGTTTTGGCCGGGATTCCTCGACGGCCAGACCGGTATTGTCCTGCTGATCCTGGTTCGGTGTCTCTTCGCTCATGATCCGGTGGGGCGCTTCCTGCTGTTCGACGACGACGTCCGCGGGCCGGCGATGCCCGACTCCGGATTATATATGCGGCCGCCTGTGCCGTTGACAACCCGCGGCGCCGCACGTTCCCCGGCGAGCAGGCCGGACCGCCGGAAGCCGCGCCAGCGCTCCGTTTGCGCCGATTTTTTAGGTAGTTACCACCTTGTTCGGTGATATGCTGACCCTTATCATGCCTCCGGTGCGTTAGACGGAGCGGGACGCTCTCCGGGCGGGGGGCCAGACAAGGCGCAGGGGTGCCGCGCAAACCCATGAATGCGGAAATGAAACTGGCGGAGCTCAAGAGCATGAGCCCTTCGGATGCGGTGTCGGCTGCGGGCCGTCATCTGCCCCGATGGGTGGCGCTAGCGCTGGTCGTCGCCATCGGCTGGCAGCTCGCCTCCATGATCTGGATGCTCGTCCCCGCCGGCGAGGACGACGTCGTCGCGCCGCCGCCCGTCGCATCCCCTGCCCCGTCGGCGTCCAATAACCGTGTCAGCGGGATCGACGTCGCCGGCATCGTCAACGCGCACCTGTTCGGCGAGGCCTCCGCCGATGCGCCGGCGCCCGTCCAGTCCGAGATCGACGACGCACCCGAGACCCGCCTGAGCCTGACCCTGAAGGGCACGGTCGCCGCGGACGATCCGGCCTATTCGCTGGCCATCATCGCCGACAGCCGCGGCGAGGAGAAAGTGTATTCCATCCGCGACAGCATCCCCGGCGGTGCCTCACTGCATGCCGTCTACGCCGACCGGGTGATTCTGAACCGCGCGGGCACGCTGGAGGCACTGAAACTGCCCCGCGAAGCCGAGGGCCGGACGGTCAACCGCAGCCGGCAGACGAGTTCCGCCCGCGTGGCGACGGCGTCGAGCCAGCCAAGCGTCCAGCAGATGATCACGGACAACGCGGTCCAGCTCATGGACGTCATCCGTCCGCAACCCTATTTCGCCGACGGCCAGCAGCGCGGCTATCGGGTGTACCCCGGCCGTGACCGCAAGAGCTTCGCCGCCCTCGGCCTGCGGCCCGGCGACCTGGTGACCGCCATCAACGGCACACCCATGAACGACCCCCGCACCGGGATGGAGGTATTCCGGACGCTCGGCGACGCCACCCAGATCACGGTGACCGTGGAACGCAACGGTCAGTCCGAACAGCTCACGCTCAGTACCAGCCAGCTGGAACTGGGCGATGACGGAAGCAGATGAAGACGGCAGTGAACATGCATAACGAGAACAGCCACACCCGCATTTCCCTCACGGCGCTGTTGCGCGCAACCCTCGCGGCAGCCGCGCTGGCAGCGTGCGGCCTGGCGGTCGCCCAGAACGCCACGATCACGCCCAATTACAAGGACGCCGACATACGCCAGATCATCGAGGCGGTGAGCGACGTTACGGGCCGCAACTTCATCGTCGACCCGCGGGTGAAGGCGCAGGTCACCATGCTGTCGTCCACGCCGATGTCGGCGGATGCGTTCTACGAGACGTTCCTCTCCATCCTGGATGTCTACGGGTTCGTGGCGGTGCAGAGCGGCAATGTCGTGAAGATCCTGCCGGACGCGAATGCGCGCCAGATTCCCGGCGCCGAGACCTACTCCGGCGACGCCGCCAACGACGACATCGTCACCCAGGTCATCGAGGTGCAGAACATCGCCTCCGCCCAGCTGGTACCGATACTGCGACCGCTGATCCCCCAATACGGCCACCTGGCGGCGCATCCTCCGTCCAACATGCTGATCATCTCCGACCGGGCCGCGAACGTCCGACGGCTGCTGCGCATCATCGGCCGCATCGACCAGGCCGGCGACGAGGACATCGAGGTGGTGCCGCTGGAGCACGCGACCGCTGGCGATGTGGTCCGGGTGCTGACGTCGCTGGCGCAGGCTCAGCGTACGGAGGGAGCAGGCCAGATCGGGCTGGTGGCGGACGACCGCACCAACAGCGTGCTGATCAGCGGCGAAAAGAACCAGCGCCTGAAGATGCGCACCCTGATCGCGCACCTGGATACGCCGCTGGAAGACGGCGGCAATACCCGCGTGCGCTATCTGCGCTACGCGAACGCCGAGGAGCTATCCACCAAGCTGCAAAGCCAGTTCACGGGCGCCGGCGCAGGCGGCCAGGGCGCTCAGGCCGCAGCCCAGGGCGGCGGTCTTGCCGGCGCCGCCGGCGGCCCGGTGCAGATCTGGGCAGACGAGCTCACCAACGCCATGATCGTCACGGCGCCGCCGAAGGCCATGCGCGCCATCATGGCCGTGGTCGACAAGCTGGACATCCGCCGGGCCCAGGTGCTGGTGGAGGCCATCATCGTCGAGATCACCGCGGACAAGTCCGCCGAGCTGGGCGTGGAATGGGCGGTGGACGGCAGCGCCGACAACAACGCCATCGGCATCCAGAACTTCCCGTCATCGGGCGTGAATCTGCTCGGGCTGGCGGGAGCCGCTGCCGGCGGCGGCGAGGATGCGGCGAATGCGTTGTCCGGTCTCGGCTCGGGCATCACGCTCGGTGTGGGGCGGATTTCGGAGAACGGCACGAGCTTCGTCGCCCTGCTTCGCGCCCTGCAGGGCGACGCCGACACCAACATCATCTCGACGCCGACCATCGTGACCATGGATAACGAGGAGGCGTCCATCGAGGTAGGCCAGGAAGTGCCGTTCCTCACCGGCCAGTTCACCAACACCGGCGCGAATACCGGCGCGGTCAATCCGTTTCAGACCATCAACCGGGAGAGCGTCGGCACGAAACTCGAGATTACGCCCCAGATCAGCGAGGGTGAATCCATCGTCCTGAAGATCAACCAGGAGATCTCGAGCATTGCCCAGGGCGCCACCGGCGCGGTCGACCTGGTGACCCAGGAGCGCAAGATCTCCACCTCGGTGATCGTGGAGAACGGCGGCATCCTGGTGCTCGGCGGCCTCATCGACGACACCATCCGCGAGAGCGACCAGCGCGTGCCCGTGCTCGGCAGCATCCCGGTGCTGGGGAACCTGTTCCGCTCCCGCTCCACCAATACGGTGAAGGCCAACCTGATGGTGTTCATCCGTACTTCCATCCTCCGCAATCCGGAACAGACGCATATGGCGACCGAGGAGAAGTACAACTACATGCGCGACATGCAGCAGGAAGAGGGTCGCATCCGCCTCATGCCCGGCAAGACACGGCCGACGCTGCCACCGCTGGAGACCTACGAGCCGAGCGAACCGTCCGAGCGTCCCGGCAACATCATGTCCGGGGAGGACATCGACGAATGAGTGAGATGGAAACCACGGAACTGAGTCTCGCTGAAGAGATCCCTGCGACGGAGCCGCCGAAGATCGGCGACCTGCCGGAGAAGCGCCTGCCCTTCTCCTTCGCCAAGCGCCACGGGGTACTGATCCGCGACTATGCCGCCGGCAAGGCCGACGTGATCTGCCGGGTCGGCGTCTCGCCGGTGAGCCTGGCGGAGGTGCGCCGCTACGCCGGCGTGCCGCTGAAGCTCACCCGCGTGACGGCGGAGGCCTTCGACGCCATGCTGCGACAGGCCTACGAGGGCGGCAGCAACAACGCCATGCAGATGATGGAGGGGCTGAGCGACGACACGAACCTCTTCCAGGTGGCCCAGGAGCTGCCCGAACCCTCCGACCTGCTGGAGAGCGACGACGACGCGCCCATCATCCGGCTGATCAACGCCGTGCTCACCGAGGCGGTCAAGGAGAACGCCTCCGACATCCACGTGGAACCGTACGAGAACCGGCTCGTTATCCGTTTCCGCGTGGACGGCGTGCTACGCGAGGTACTGGAGACCCGGCGCGCGGTGGCCCCGCTGATCACCTCGCGCATCAAGGTCATGTCGAGACTCGACATCGCCGAGAAGCGCCTGCCCCAGGACGGCCGCATCTCGCTGCGCATCGCCGGACGCGCCGTCGACGTGCGCGTCTCCACCATCCCGTCCGGGCATGGCGAGCGGGTAGTGCTGCGTCTGCTGGACAAGCAGGCGGGGCGCCTGGATCTCAATTCGCTGGGCATGGACCAGGCTTCCCAGCGCACCATGGACGAACTCATCCACAAGCCCCACGGCATCCTGCTGGTCACCGGCCCCACCGGCTCGGGCAAGACCACCACGCTGTATGCGGCGCTGGAGCGCATCAACGACAACAGCCGCAACATCATGACGGTGGAGGACCCGATCGAGTACTACATCGACGGCATCGGCCAGACCCAGGTGAATACCAAGGTGGAGATGACCTTCGCCCGGGGTCTGCGCGCCATCCTGCGCCAGGACCCGGACGTGGTGATGGTCGGTGAGATCCGCGACCTGGAGACGGCCGAGATCGCCGTGCAGGCGTCGCTGACCGGCCACCTCGTGCTCTCGACCCTGCACACGAACACCGCCGTGGGCGCGGTGACCCGCCTGCGCGACATGGGCGTTGAGCCCTTCCTGCTGTCGTCCAGCCTCATCGGCGTCCTGGCCCAGCGCCTGGTGCGCGTACTCGACGACGACACCAAGGTGCCCTATACGGCCCGGGAGTACGAATGCCGCGTCCTGAAGGCCGACCCCGACAACCCGCCGACCATCTACCGGGCCGGCGACGTCGAGGACGGCGGTTTCCGGGGCCGTACCGGCATCTACGAACTGGTGCCCGTGGACGATCACATGCGCACGATGATCCACGACGGTGCCGGCGAGCACGAGCTGGAGAAATACGCCCGCAATCTCAGCCCGAGCATCCGCGACGACGGTCGCACCAAGGTCCTCTCCGGCGTTACCACCCTGGAGGAGGTACTCCGGGTTACGCGGGCTGACTGAACCCGCCCGGGGCCGGCCACGTGGGAGCTTTCGAATACGTCGCGCTGGACAGCGCCGGCAAGGAGAAGAAAGGCGTTCTCGAGGGCGACACCGCCCGGCAGGTCCGCCAGCTCCTGCGCGAGCGCTCGCTCGTGCCCCTCGAGGTTTCGGAGGTGGCCGAGAAGGAATCCGCGCGCCAGTTCTCCGTGGGGCTGCGCCGCGGCTTCTCCGCGACGGAACTCGCGCTGGTCACCCGCCAGCTCGCCACTCTGGTCAACTCCGGCATGCCGCTGGAGGAGACGCTGCAGGCCGTGGCCCAGCAGACGGAGAAGCCGCGCACCCAGAGCATCCTGCTGGGAGTGCGCGCCCGGGTCATGGAAGGCCACACGCTCGCGGACGGGCTGGAAGAGTTCCCGCAGGCGTTTCCCGAGATCTATCGCGCCACGGTTTCGGCCGGCGAGCAGTCCGGCCATCTGGACGCCGTCCTCGAGCGGCTGGCCGACTACACGGAGACCCGCCAGGCGCTGCGCCAGCGCATCACCAACGCACTGGTCTACCCCATCGTGCTCGTGCTGATGTCGCTCGGTATCATCGCCTTCATGCTCTCCTACGTCGTGCCCCAGGTGGTCGGCGTGTTCGAGACCACCGGTGCGGAACTGCCGATACTCACCCGGCTGCTGATCGGCATCAGCGACTTCCTGCGGCAGTGGTGGTGGCTGCTCATCGCCGGGATCGCCGCCGTCGCCTTCGGCGTGTGGCGTTTACTGAAGCTGGAGGGGCCGCGTCGGCGCTATCACCGTCTGCTGCTGCGCCTGCCGCTGATCGGCCGCATCACGCGGGGCGTCAACACCGCAAGGTTCACCCGCACGCTGAGCATCCTCGCCGGCAGCGGCGTACCTGTACTGGAGGCGTTGAAGATCTCCGCCGAAGTGATCATGAACGTGCCGATGCGCGACGCGGTGCAGGAAGCATCGCTCAGGGTGCGCGAGGGCGGCGCCATCTCCCGCTCGCTGGCCGCGAGCCGCCTGTTCCCGCCAATGACCATCCATCTCATCTCCAGCGGCGAGTCCAGCGGGCAGCTGGAACAGATGCTCGGCCGCGCCGCCGACAACCAGGAGCGGGAGATGGACGGGCTCATCACGACGATGATGGGCATCATGGAGCCGCTGCTGATCGTGTTCATGGGCGGCGTGGTGCTGACCATCGTGCTGGCGATCCTGCTGCCGATCTTCCAGATAAACAATCTCATCCAGTAGCTGAATTCCCGCATAAATACAGAAACTTACGAGTTTTGTAAAAACTGTGGCCCACCCTGTTGCGCTGGCACCCCCATTCGGGATATACATGCGCCGAACGTGACATAAACTCTCTGACACGAGCCGGCGCGGGGGCGCTCCCATGGACGAGACGTTGATGCAGTTGGAACGGGAAGATCCACTCGACGTGGATGACGAATTCGAGGATGAGGATATGGAGGATGCGGATCTGTCCGCAGAAGACGACGCTGACGACGATAACGTCGGAGAGTTATCCGTCGAGATCAACGTCGAACAGCTGGTGGCCGAGATCGAGGGCTCGCAGTCCGGCGGCACCGGCAGCTTCGCGGCGCGTCGGCGGCTGGAGGAACTGATGGAGCAGAAGCGCTTCGAGCGTGCCCTGCGCGACATGGACGACTGGGACTTCGACGACTGACACTTCAGTGAAAGTCCCGCGAGCGCACGGCCAGAGTCCCCAGCAGACCGTTGTGCTCCGTGAGCCTCCTGGCGATGACATGGACCACCTCCCCCTCTATCTGCACCTCGCCTTCCACCCCCATCAGCCGCGCCGATAGCAGCGCACGACGCTGCGCCTCGGCGGTCGCCTTCCATACCACCAGATTGACCTGACCGGTCTCGTCCTCGAGAGTGACGAACGTGACCCCGCTCGCGCTGCCCGGCCGCTGGCGGGTCACCACCAGCCCGGCCACCCGTACCCGCGTCCCGTGCCCGGCCGCCGGCAGTTCTTCCGCGGTGATGTAGCGCCGACGGCGGAAGCGTTCCCGGAGCAGTGCCATGGGATGGCGTCCGAGGGTCAGGCCGAGGCTCTCGTAATCGGCGCGGACGTCCTGTCCCTCCGCCGGCCGGGCCAGGAGCGGCAGCGCCTCGTAGCGGGTCATAGATCGGAACAGTCCCTCCGGCGCCTCCACGCCGGCCACGTCCCAGCGGGCCCGGAAGCGGTGACCGGCGAGCCCGGCCAGCGCGCCGGCCGCGGCCAGGGCGGACAGGGCGGCGCGGTCCAGACCTGCTCGCTCGGCCAGGTCCTGCACCGAGCCGAACCGCCCGCCGCTCTCCCGCGCCGCCACCAGCAACTCCGCCGCGGCTGCGGCGAGCCCCTTGACCCGGTCGAATCCCAGCCGCACGGCGGCCGTGCCGTCGTCGCGCCGCTCCAGCGAAGACTCCTCCCGGCTCTCGTTCACGTCCACCGGCCGCACCTCCACGCCGTGACGCACGGCATCCTGGACCAGCTGGGACGGGGCATAGAAGCCCATGGGCTGGCTGTTCAGCAGCGCACACAGGAAGGCCGCCGGCTCGTGGCACTTCAGCCAGGCGGAGACGTAGACCAGCAGGGCGAAGCTCGCCGAGTGGGATTCCGGGAAGCCGTACTCGCCGAAGCCCTGTATCTGGTTGAAGATCTGTTCGGCGAACTGCTCGCCGTAGCCCCGTTCCCGCATACCGGCCTTCAGCTTCTCCTCGAAGGGGCCGAGCCCGCCGCGGCGCTTCCAGGCGGCCATCGCCCGGCGCAGCCGGTCCGCCTCGCCGGGCGTGAAACCCGCCGCCACCACGGCGAGTTCCATCACCTGCTCCTGGAATATCGGCACGCCCAGGGTGCGCTCCAGCACGCCACGGACCTCCTCGCTGGGATAGCTCACCGCCTCTTCGCCGCTGCGCCGGCGCAGATACGGGTGCACCATGTCCCCCTGGATGGGCCCCGGGCGGATGATGGCCACCTCGATGACCAGGTCGTAATAGCAGCGGGGGCGCAGCCGCGGCAGCATCGCCATCTGGGCGCGGGACTCGATCTGGAACACGCCCATGGTGTCCGCGGCCGAGATCATGTCGTAGACCGCCGGGTCCTCCGCCGGCACGCCGGCCAGGTCCAGCTCCCGGCCGTCGAAGCCGCGCAAGAGGTCGAAGCAGCGGCGGATCGCCGTCAACATGCCGAGGCCCAGCACGTCCACCTTCAGCAGTCCCAGCTCCTCCAGGTCGTCTTTCTCCCACTGGATGACGGTGCGCCCCTCCATGGCTGCGTTCTCCACCGGCACGAGCTCTTCCAGCGGGCCGTCCGAGATGACGAAACCGCCCACGTGCTGGGACAGATGGCGGGGGAAGCCGATGAGTTCGCGCACCAGCGTGAGCAGCCGGCGCATGACCGGGCTATCCGGGTCGAGGCCGGCCTCGCGGACACGCTCGGGGTCCACGTGGCTGCCGTCCCACCACTGCATCGCGCGCGCCAGCCGGTCGGTCTGCAGCGAGGAGAGTCCGAGCGCCTTGCCCACGTCGCGCATCGCGCTGCGCGGCCGGTAGGTGATCACCGTGGCCGCCAGCGCGGCATGCTCCCGGCCGTACTTCGCGTAGATGTACTGGATCACCTCCTCGCGGCGCTCATGCTCGAAGTCCACGTCGATGTCCGGCGGCTCGTCCCGCTCTTTCGATATGAAGCGCTCCACCAGCGTGGACATCCGTTCCGGGTCCACCTCGGTGATGCCGAGGCAGAAACAGACCGCGGAATTGGCCGCCGAGCCGCGGCCCTGGCAGAGGATGCCCCGGGACCGCGCCCAGGCCACGATGTCGTGCACCGTCAGGAAATAGGGCTCGTACGCCAGATCAGCGATGAGCGCGAGTTCATGCTGCACGAGGTCGCGCACCTTGCGCGGAGCGCCGTCCGGCCAGCGCCGGGCCATGCCCTCCTCCGTCAGGTGCGCGAGCCAGCTCGCGGCGGTGTGGCCGGCCGGCACCAGCTCCCGGGGATACGCGTAGGCGAGTTCGTCCAGGGAAAAGTCGATGCGCTCCGCTACGGCGATCGTCTCGCCAAGCAACGCCGGGGGATAGAGTTCGCCGAGCCGCGGGCGCGAGCGCAGGTGGCGCTCGCCGTTGGGGTGCAGGGCGTACCCCGCCTCGGCCACGGGCACCTTCAGCCGGATGGCCGTGAGCGTATCCTGCAGAGCGCGGCGGCCGCGGCGATGCATGTGCACGTCGCCCGCCGCGACCAGCGGCAGGCCGGTGCGCCGGGCGAGCCGGCCGAGCCCGTCCAGCCGGGGCCGATCCAGCCCGTCGGCGGCGAGCTCCGCGGCAATCCAGCCGCGGCCGGGGAACAGCCCGGCGAGCCAGTCGCCGTGCCGGCTGCCGCCGAGGTCCCGGCCCGGCAGCCACAGCACCAGGCAGTCCGGCAGGCCGTCTTCCAGGTCTTCCCGCTGCAGCCGGTAGGCGCCTTTCTCCGCATTGCGCCTGCCCCGGGTGATCAGCCGGCACAGCCGGGCATAGCCGCGGCGGCTGGCGGCGAGCACCACCAGGGCCGGCCCGTCGGCGAGGCGGAATTCGGCGCCGACGATGAATTTCAGGTCTCGCCCGCGGGCCGCGCCGTGGGCACGCACCACGCCGGCCACGGAGCACTCGTCGGTGAGGGCCAGTGCGGTGTAGCCCAGCGCGTCCGCCCGGTCCACGAGCTCTTCCGGATGGGAGGCGCCGCGCAGGAAAGTGAAATTGCTGACGGCGTGCAGTTCGGCGTAGCGAGGGACCATCTCAGCCGAAGATGCCCTGCAGATACCACCCGGCCGGCCGGCGGCGCTCCCGGTAGATCCAGAGCCGCGCGCCGGCGCCCGTCTCGGCCACGTAGTAGTCCCTGGCCGTATCCGCCCCGTCCCACCAGCCGCTCTCGATACGCTCCGGTCCGTCCATGAACTGCAGCGGACCGTCGTGACAGGGATGCCCCTCGTGCACGGCGAGCCGCTGGGGCTGCGTCAATATCCACAGCGGACGCTCGAGCAGCAGGTCGTCGCCCTCTCCCCGGTCGGCGGCCGCGGACAACTCACGTACCCGGTTCCAGGGTGACGGCCCCGCACCGCCGCCGCCCGCCGCGCCCTCCAGGGGATCGACCTCGTCCCACGCCTGCTGGGGCCGGTGCTCCGCGAGACTTCTGAGTCCGCGGACGGCGTTCTCGCCCAGCCGGGCCCGCAGACTCTCCACCAGCCGGGGCAGCCCGCCGTCATGCCGGCCGGCCTGGCCGTCCTGGCCGTGTATCAGCGGCAGAGCCGTCGTGTCGCCCTCGCGGTGCTCCAGGCGTCCCGTGGCGAGTTCCACGGCGATCGCCGGCGCCGGCAGGCGGAGGCGTTCCAGCCGGATGCCGAGCAGGCTCCGCCAGTGCTCTACATCGCAACCGGCATCGCTGAAGCCCAGGGTGAGCGGCGTCGCCCAGCCGCGCAGGTGGAAGAAGCGGAACCGCAGGCGGCGCGCCGCTCGCTGATGGCGCAGCAGGAAGTCCTCCAGGGAGGCCAGCAGTCGCGAACAGCCGGCCGCGAGCAGCGCCTCGTCCCGCGTCTCCTCCCCGAGGTCGATCTGCTCGCGGAATCGCGGCGGACCCGTGTAATGGGGCCGCGGGTCCGGCAGTCGGCCGAAGGCCCGGTCCAGCGTCTGCAGCCGCGCCGCGCCGAAGCGCCGGGCGAACCCTTCACGGGGCAGCCGGCGGCACTCGCCGATGGTCGTCACGCCGATGCCCGCAAGCCCCCGCAGCACCGCCGCCGGCCACCCGGTAACGCGCAGATCCAGCGGATTGAGATGCCGTGCCAGTTCCGCCACGCCCTCCACCCGGCTGCTGCCGTCCCGTGAGAGCCAGAGCGCCGCCAGCGGCGTAGGGGCCACGCAGACGAGGGCCCGGTGGCCTCGTTGCCGCAACCCTTCGGTGACCAGCCGGCAGAGGCGATCCAGGCCGCGGAACAGACGCAGGCTGCCCTGCACTTCCAGCAGCAGCGCATCCGGGGCCTCCAGACTGACCAGGGGGCTGAAGCGCCCCGCCCACTCAGCCAGGGATTCCAGCAGGATGCGCTCGCGCCGCGGCCGACGCGAGAGGGTGAGGAGCCCCGGCGCCAGTGCCAGGGCAGCGCTCAGCGTCTGGCCGGGCCTGATCCCGGCCGCCGCGGCGGCCCGGTTCGCGTGATGGACGACGATCTGCCCGCTTTCCTCTTCCACCACAGCCACCGGCCCGGCGGACGCGGCGGACTCGCCCAGTGCATCGAGGGCGATCCCCGGCAGGCGGACGCACAGCCACAGCTGCGAACGGCGCTGCCGCGAATACGAAGGAGACGGGTCTTCGGCCGGGGGTTCACCGCCACCGAGGGGCAGCGGCTGCTGCCGGGCGGGTCCGGGGGCGGCCGTTACCCGTCCACGCTCGGGCCGGGGATGCGGAGACTCCCTTTCGGCCGGCAGGACGGAATCGGGCTCGGGCGGCGATACCATGAAGAGGCGGCCACGTCGTCAGCCCGAACCGGCGCGCCCGCCCACGCCCACCGCTGCCGCGCTCTCCTCCAGGCTCTCCCCCGGCGGGCGCACCAGCGGCAACGGGCAACCGCCGTCCCGGCCGTCATAGTCGCTCACCAGCGCGGGCCGAGCGCCGCGTACCTTGAACAGGTCCACATCGGTGCCATTGCTGCCGGGGCGCAGCATCAGTCGCAGCGCGGCGGCGGAAGCCTCCCGCCTGGCGGCGGCCGGCCGGAAGGCGATGGCCCAGCTCTCGCCCCTGCCCGCCGCGAGCTGCAGCCGTCGGCTGGTGCGCTCGTCCATGCGGTTGATCCAGGCCAGAACCGCCACGCAGGTGCCCGAAGACAATGCCTGCTCCATCGCCCAGAGCGCTTCCCGGTCACGGGCCGGATGGATCAGCAGTACCCGGGAGACTTCCAGCCCCCACTGCATCAGTGCCGGCGCATAGGGTACGTGGGGCGGCGCGATCCAGACCACCCAACCCTCTCGCTGCCGGCACAGTGCGGAGAGCGCCGGCATAAACAGGCGCAACTCGCCGATGCCACACGCGGCGGAAAGGGCCTCGGTGAGCGATGCGAGCGGCCAGCCGCCGCCGGGCAGGCAGGCGTCGAGCTTGCGGTAACCGGTGGCCGCCACCCGTCCGGCCTGGCCTTCCCGCACGGCGCCTTCGCTGCCGCGCCAGAGCCGGTAACTGCCGAGTAACTGTTCGAGGGCTTCGTCCACGTGCGGAAGATGCGTCAGTGCACGGGCATGCCGTCGCGGATGACACCGACGACCACGCCTTCGATGACCAGCGGCTGATGGGCGAGATCCACCCGTATCGGGGCGAATTCGCTGTTCTCCGGCATCAGCCAGACCATGGTGCCTTCCTGCCGGTAGCGCTTCACGGTGACCTCGTCCTCCAGGCGGGCCACCACGATCTGGCGGCTCCGTACCTCGGGCGTGCGGTGCACGGCCACCAGGTCACCGTCCAGGATGCCCACGTCTTTCATGCTCATGCCCTGCACCCGCAGCAGGTAATGGGGCTTCGGCCGGAACAGGCTCTTGTCGATCTGGTAATGGGCCTCGATGTTCTGCTCGGCCAGTATTGGCTGACCGGCAGCCACCCGCCCGACCAGCGGCAGACCCATCTGCTCGCGCAGGGAATCCTTCAGCTGGATGCCGCGGGAGGTGCCGGGCCTCAGTTCCAGCACGCCCTTGCGCTGCAGCGCCCGCAGGTGCTCCTCGGCGGCGTTGGGAGAGCGGAAACCCAGTTCCTCGGCGATCTCGGCCCGGGTGGGCGGCATGCCCGTCTCGGCGATGAAATCCTGGATGAGTTTCAGAATCTGCGACTGGCGTGGGGTGAGATCGGCCATGGTGTTATCCTGTATGCATGCCCAGATACTGTGATTATATACAGGTTCCATTCCGGCGCAAGTTTCTCTGGCTCACCCTGTCCGCCGCCTTCCTGGCCGGCGGCTGCGCCACTCTCTCCGAGACCGAATGCCGGCAGGCCGACTGGGAGGCCCTGGGAGAGGCGGAAGGCGCACGCGGCTATCCGCCGGATCGGATCGAGGAACACCGGGAGGCCTGCGCCGAATACGGTGTCGTGCCCGACCGGGATGCCTACGCCCGCGGCCGACTCGCGGGCCTTGACCGCCTGTGCACCGTCCCCGGCGGCCTGGCCCATGGCCGCGACGGGCGCGGCTACCAGGGCGTCTGCCCGCCCGGCTACGAGGAAGACTTCTATACCGGCTTCCAGCTGGGCCGGCGTATCCATCGGGTGAGCGAGGATCTGGACGATGCCGAACGGGCAGTACGACAGCTGGAATTCGATCTCCAGCGCGGGGACCTGACCGACGATCAGCGCCGCTCGATCTACTACCGCCTCCGCAATCTCGAGCGCGACCGTGATTCCCTGGAGCGCGAACTAGCCCGGCTGGAGGACGAAGCCCGCCGGCTGCTCAGCGAACTCTGACGGGCAATGCCCGCCGGGTGTCGCAAAACACAGACAAATCAAATGCCTCGGGGCGAAAAAAAACCGCCTCCGATACCCGGATTACGTTGAACACTGACCGCGTTTAATAAATAATACGGTTGTTTTTAATGCCTCCAACAGGGGAAAAGCATATGAAGAGAATCGCAACGAAACTCGGCGCCGTCGCAGCTACGATGCTGCTGGTCACCGGTTGTGCCAACCAGACCGCCATGGACGAAGTGCAGGCGACCGCCGAACGCGCTGCTGCCGACGCCGCTGCTGCGAAGTCGGCCGCTGAAGCCGCACGTTCCGCAGCGGACCGTGCCAGCCAGATGGCTTCCAGCGCTCAGAGCACCGCCAGCCAGGCGCTGTCGGCCGCACAGGGCGCACAGAGCTGCTGCGATGCGAACCGCGAACGCCTGGAGCGCATGTTCCAGAAATCGATGTCCAAATAATTCGCGGGTTCAGAGATTCTTCAACGCCGCGCTCGTCGCGGCGTTTTTTTGTCCGCAGGATTCGTCCGCGAGTCTTCCGCCCTTCCGACGGCTAGTCCTGGTCCGCTACCAGCGTCTCGCCGACGCCGGCCGAGTCGACCCGGCGCGGTATGCCGTCGGCGGCTTGATGCAGCGCTTCCACCCGGTCCCAGTCCACCGCGATGCGCCGATCGCCGGTGGCCGCCACGTAGAGTTCCGTCAGCCGCGTCAGCGTACTGACCACCGGCGCCGCGTCGTCGGTCTCCGCCGGACTCTCCAGCGGCTCGTGGGCCTCCATCAACAGCTGACCGTCGTACCAGCCGAACTTGTAGGGCTCGTCGATGATGCGCACCGGCGTCCCGGTCGGGATGCGCCCGAAGGCGAACTCGATGTCCTCGGGGAACATGCGGATGCAGCCGTGGGTCACCCGCATGCCGACGCCGGCCGGCCGGTTCGTCCCGTGGATGAGGTAGCCGGGGATCGCCAGGCGCATGGCGAATTGCCCGAGCGGGTTGTCCGGCCCCGGCGGTACCACCCGCGGCAATGAGCGGCCGTCGGCCTCGTGCTCCTTGCGCACGGATTCGGGCGGGTACCACGCCGGGTCCCTGGCTTTGACGGTAATGCGGGTCACCCCCAGCGGCGTCTCCCAGTCCATGCGGCCGATGCTGATCGGGAAGGTCATGACCGTGCGCGCGCCGTCCGCCTCCGGCGGCGGGAAGTAATACATGCGGTACTCGGGCAGATTCAGCACGACCCCCTCCCAGGGCACGTCGGGCAGGATGAAGCGGGTCGGCAGGACCACCTCGGTGCCGTCGCCCGGGAGCCAGGGGTCCACGCCCGGATTGGCCCGGACGATGTCGTAATAGCCGAGTCCGTGGCGGCGGGCGATGTCCAGCAGCGTGTCCCACTCGCGGGACTCGACGGTCGTCATCTGCCCGACCACGGTATCGCCGTTGTCCGGCAGGTCGAACACTTCGCCCCGCGCCGGCGCCGTGACGAACAGACCGAGCGTCGCCATGGCGACCAGGCCGAACCTGCCTGCAACCGTCCTCATCGAGCGAATCTCTGCGCAACGCACCGTGGGGTGCAACGGCGGAGATTCTCCCAGATATCCCGCATCCGGTCGACGTTCCGCCGTTGACCGCCTCCCCGGAGTCGCCTACCTTTCCCCCGTGCCCCCTCCCCGGCCCCCCGACCGCGAGCGAAGCCCATGACCATGAAAATCAGCCTGTACATCAGCGAGCGCGACCTCAAACAGTTCCGCAAGGCCATGAAAGGCGCCCGCGCCGCGGCGAAAGACGCGGACGAGGCGGAGATCGTCAAGGCCACCCGGGACGTGATGGAATCCCTGCACCCGGGCGCGCTGCCGGACTTCGTCCGCGAGCGGCTGCCGCGCCTGCAGGCGATGTGTTCCATGCTCGAGGACGAGGAATGGGAGCTGCCCACCGCGGAACGGCTGAAGCTGCTCTCCGCGCTGATCTATTTCGGCGACCCCGAGGACCTGATCCCCGACGACATGCCGGGACTCGGTTATCTGGACGACGCCATCATGATCGAGCTCGTGCTGCGGGAACTGAAGCACGTGATCGAGGCTTACGAGGATTTCTGCGAGTTCCGGGACAACTATTTCCGGCGCTTCAAGGTGGGCACCGACGCGGCGACCCGCCGCGAGCGCGTCGCCGCACGGCGCGAGCAGCTGCACGAGCGCATGCTCCGGCGCACCCGGCGCGACCGGGAGACGGACGCGGTACCGGCTCCGCTCTGGTAGTGCGGCCGCGCCCTTAGTAGCGGATCAGCGCCGAACCCCAGGTAAAGCCGCCGCCGAACGCCTCCAGCAGCAGGGTCTGGCCCCGGCTGATGCGCCCGTCGCGGATCGCCACGTCGAGGGCCATCGGCACCGAAGCAGCGGACGTATTGCCGTGGTCCTGCACCGTGAGCACCACACGCTCCATGGGCATGTCGAGGCGCTTCGCCGTGGCCTGGATGATGCGGATGTTCGCCTGATGCGGGATGAGCCAGTCGATGTCGCTCTTCGACAGGCTGTTGGCGGCGAGCGTCTCGTCGACGATGTTGCCCAGGGTCTTCACCGCCACCTTGAAGACCTCGTTGCCACGCATGTGGATGGCCGCCTCGCCCCGCAGCATGTCGTCCAGCTTCTCGGACGGACCCGCCGGGTAGTACAGCAGGTCCTTGTACTGGCCGTCGGCGCCGAGGTGGGTGGACACGACACCGGGCTCGTCGGCCGGCTTCAGCACCACCGCGCCGGCGCCATCGCCGAACAGCACACAGGTCTGGCGGTCGTCCCAGTCGGTGATCCGGGAGAGCGTCTCGGCGCCGATCACCAGCGCGCAGCCGGCCGCGCCGGCGCGCACGAACTTGTCCGCCACGCTGAGGGCATAGATGAAACCGGTGCAGGCCGCCTCGACACTGAACGCGGCGCAGTCGTGGATGCCCAGCTTCTCCTGCACCAGACAGCCGACGTTGGGGAACACCCGATCCGGCGTGGTGGTGCCTACGACGATGAAATCGATATCGGCCGGGCCGACGCCGGCGGCCGCCATGGCCTCCCTGGCGGCGCCCACCGCGAGATCGCTGGTGTACTGATCGTCGGCGGCGATATGGCGCCGCTCGATGCCGGTCCGCGTGCGGATCCACTCGTCGGTGGTCTCCACCATCTTCTCCAGATCGGCGTTGGTGAGGATCCTGTCCGGCAGGCAGCGACCGGTGCCCTCGATGCGCGAATATTTCATGCGGCTTCCCGTTGCAGCAGTCGTCCGATCTGGGACGGCACGTCGTGCTCGACCTCCACCACCGCCGTCTCGATGGCGTGCAGGAAGGCCAGCTCGTCGGCGCTGCCGTGACTCTTCACGACGATGCCGGTGAGACCGACCAGACTCGCGCCATTATAGTGCCTGGGATCCAGCCTGGCCCGCAGCCGCCCCAGCACGCCTTGCGCCGCGAGTGCCTGCAGTTTTGACAGCCAGGTCTCGGTGAAGGCCGCCTTCAGCATCTCGGAGATGAATCCGGCGGTCCCCTCCATGGTCTTCAGCGCCACGTTGCCCGTGAAGCCATCGGTCACCACGACGTCCGTCTTGCCGGAGATGATGTCGTTGCCCTCGACATAACCGACGTAGTTCAGCCCGCTGGCGCCGAGGAGGGCCGCGGCAGCCTTCACGGTCTGGTCTCCCTTGATCTCTTCCTCACCGATGTTGAGCAACGCCACCCGCGGATTCGCGAGGCCGCGCACGTCGCCGGTCACGACCGAGCCCATCATGGCGAACTGGAACAGCTGCTCGGCCGTGCAGTCGGCGTTCGCGCCGAGGTCGAGCATGTGGACCGAACCGCCCCGCGCGGGCATCTCGGCGAGAATGGCGGGCCTGTCGATGCCCTGCACCGTCTTCAGAACGAACTTCGCGATGGCCATCAGCGCACCGGTATTGCCCGCGCTCACGCAGGCCTGGGCCTCGCCCTGCTTCACCAGGTCGACGGCCACGCGCATGGAAGACTGCTTCTTGCGCCGCAGCGCGTCCACCGGCGCATCGTTCATCGTGACGATCTCGGGGGCGTGGCGGATGACGAGACGGCCGGCCGCGTCGTCACGGACGGCGGCGACGAGGGGCTCGAGCACGGCTTCGTCGCCCACCAGCGCGATGGCCAGGGCGGGATGGCGCCGCAGCGCCTGCCTCGCCGCCGCCACCACGACGCCGGGACCGAGGTCCCCGCTCATGGCATCCAGGGCGATGGTGAAATCGACGGCCTGCATGGGTGTGGAGAGCCGGTCCGGGTCGCCCGGCGCCGGCTCAGGCAGGGATCAGTCCTGCTCTTCCACGACCTTGGGCTTCACCACCTGGCGGCCCCGGTAGAAGCCGTCAGGGCTCACGTGATGACGCAGGTGAGTCTCGCCGGTGGTGGGCTCCACGGATAGCGTTTCGCCCGTCAGTGCGTCGTGGGCGCGGCGCATGCCGCGCTTGGAAGGTGTCTTGCGACTTTTCTGAACGGCCATTTTCAGGTCTCCAAAATTGTGACCCGCCGGCAGCCCTGGAGCATCAGGCGGGATCGGTTTCGAATCGATTGTAAGTCATGTGAGCATCCGGCCAGCCGGGCACTCAAGCTAATCCTTGTCTTCGCTCAGCAGCGTCTTCAGTGCGCTGAACGGTCGTTGGGTGTCCGGCTCCGCTTCCGCGTCGTCCGCCGCGTAATGCTCCGTCACCGGGCGGCAGCGCGAACGGTCCTCGTGCATGAGGGCCAGCGGCAACGCCAGCAGCAACTCCTCCTCCACAGGGTCGAGCAGCCGCACGCCGCGGCCCTCTACCGGCCAGACCTCGAAGCCCGGCAGGGCCTCGTCGGTCATGTCGGCGTCCGGCAGCAGGAACGCGATCTCCGCTTCCAGCGCCAGCTCCATCGATCCCAGGCATCGCTCGCAGACCAGCGGCAGCGTAACCCGGGCTTTCCCGGTAACCGCCGGCACCGGCTGATTGCCCTCGACCCGCCGGCTCTCGAAGTCGAGTTCGACCACCAGCGGCCGGCGCTCCCAGTCCCCGGGCACCTCCCCGTCGCACCGCGTCAGCACCTCGCGGACGAGGCCCGCCAGACGATCCGTGGAGCCCAGCGGAATGGTATCCCTGATCTCCTCACGTCGGGCGGCCAGCGCGTCGGGCCGCACCGCCTGAAGCATGGGGCTGGACATAGCCGGCGGATGATAAGAGCCTTGACCCCTGCTGTCAAAGAAAAAGCGGGCCACGACAGGGGCCTGCGAGTCCGTACAGGTGACTGATCGAGAATGGAAAATCCCGCCCCGAACGCCGTCGTGCTCGCCTCCTCCTCGCCCTACCGGCGCGATTTGCTGGCACGGATTCTGGGCCGCTTCGAATGTGTGGCGCCCGACCTGGACGAGACACCGCTCGACGACGAAGCCCCCGCCGCGCTGTCGCTGCGACTGGCACGGGAGAAGGCCGCGGCCGCCGCCTCCCGGCACGCCGGCGCCACGGTCATAGGCTCCGACCAGGTCGCGGTGCTGGAAGGTCGGGCCTGCGGCAAGCCCGGCAGCCGGGACGCCGCCGTCGCGCAGCTGCTGGCGGCGCGCGGCCTGCCGATGCGATTTCTGACCTCGGTCTGCGTCATCCATGGTCCCGGCGGCGAGGAAAGGGTGCATACGGACGTCACCGAGGTGCGCTTCCGGCATTTCGAGCGGGCGCTCGCGGAGCGCTATGTGGACCGGGACCGCTCCTGGGACTGTGCCGGCGGCTTCAAGGCTGAGGGCAGCGGACCGGTCCTGTTCGAGCGTATCGAGAGCCAGGATCCGACAGGGCTCGTGGGCCTGCCGCTGATCTGGCTCGCCCGCACACTCGAGGATCTCGGCGTCCCGCTGCTCTGACGACCCGTCAGCTGCGGCGTTCTTTCAGCCGCGCCAGCACGGCGTCGAGTTCCTCGGGCAGCGGTGCGGTGAACAGTCGGTCGTTGCCGTTGCCGTCGACGAAGCCGATGGACTGGGCGTGCAGGAACAGCCGCCGCAATCCCAGCCTGGCGAAGCGAGCATTGGCCGCCTCGTCGCCGTATCGCTCGTCCCCCAGCACGGGATGTGCGCAGGCCGCCGCATGCACCCGGATCTGGTGGGTGCGCCCGGTCTCCGGCTGCGCCTTCAGCAGGGTGCAGCTGCCGTAGGCTGCCTGCACGCTGAACCGCGTACGCGACGGCTTGCCTGCTTCGTGGTCCACCTGGACGTGGCGCTCGCCGCCCTTGCGCCGGTGCACCGCCAGGGGCAGATCCACCGTGCGCGCGCCGAGCTGCCAGTCGCCGGCGACCAGCGTCAGATACACCTTCTCCACCGCCCCCTCGCGGAACAGCGCATGCAGTTCGCGCAGCGCGCTCCGCTTCTTCGCCAGCACGAGACAGCCGCTCGTCTCCCGGTCCAGCCGGTGCACCAGCTCGAGCACCTTCAGCTCCGGGCGGCCGGCGCGCAGCGCCTCGACCACGCCGAAACTGATGCCGCTGCCGCCGTGCACGGCGACGCCGCTCGGCTTGTTCACGACCAGCAGCCGCTTGTCCTCGAACAGCACGGCAGAGAGCAGCCGCTCCACCAGGCCGCGGTCGGGGCGGCCCGCCTGCGCGGGCTCGATCGTGACCGGCGGCAGGCGCAGTTCGTCACCGGCACAGAGCCGGTAGTCGGCCTTCACACGGCCGCCGTTTACCCGCACCTGCCCCTTGCGCAGCAGGCGGTAGATACGCGGCTTCGGCAGGCCCTTCCACTCCCGGGCGAGGAAATTGTCGATGCGCTGACCGGCGTCGTCGGCGGCGACGGCGAGCTTTCTCACGCCATGGCGCACCGGAGCATTGCCGGGGCCGGAGTCGGTGGAGGACTTATCGAAGGAGGACAATAACTTAAGCCGATTGCTGAAGGCGCAAGAGGTTGCTATATTACTGACCGGTCACGGTCCCGTACTCCGCTATCGTACCGGATCGGACGGATTCAGCGGGGCGCCCCCATCAACCCGGAGTAATTTCCCGGTACAGAGATAGGGACGTCATTGTTCAGAGGCCCCGGATTCGGGGGCCGTGCGTGGTCGCGAGTCGGCCTGCACGCCGGGCGACACCCGAGCATCTGAGCCGCCAGGGTTTCAAGGGTTTTTCATGATCATTGCCACGCTGCTGTCGATCATCTCGCATCGACTCGGCAAGTCTTATCTGAAGTACGAGGTCGACCCCGGATGCCTCCGGCCGGTCGCCGCATACCCCTGCCCGTCCCGGTTCGCTCGGCCAGTCCCGGCAGCAGACACCGACTCGCCGCCCGCACAAGAAATCAAAGCAGGGCAATATGAAAAGAATGCTGGTGAACGCAACTCAGGAAGAAGAGTTGCGCATGGCGCTGGTCGACGGCCAGCGGCTCTACGACCTTAATATCGAGACCCCGTCACAGGAACGAAAAAAAGCCAACATCTACAAGGGCAAGATCACCCGGATCGAACCCAGCCTCGAAGCGGCCTTCGTCGACTACGGGGCAGAACGGCACGGCTTCCTGCCATTCAAGGAAGTCTCTCCCGAGTACTACGTCAAGGAGCCCGAAGGCAGCGGCCGTCCCGGCATCAAGGACGTGCTGCGCGAGGGCCAGGACATCGTGGTCCAGATCGACAAGGAGGAGCGCGGCACCAAGGGCGCGGCGCTGACCACCTTCGTCAGCCTGGCGGGGCGCTTCCTCGTCCTGAAGCCGAACAAGCCGAAGTCCGGCGGCGTCTCCCGCCGCATCGTCGGCGAGGACCGCGAGCAGATCCGCGAGTCGCTGGAAGAACTCGAGATCCCCGACGGCATGAGCATCATCGTGCGCACCGCGGGCATCGACCGTTCCGCAGAGGAACTGAAGTGGGACCTGGACAACCTGTTCGCCGTTTGGGAGGCCATCCTGAAGGTGGTCGTCGAACGACCCTCCCCGTTCCTGATCTACCAGGAATCGAACGCCATCATCCGGGCGATGCGCGACTACCTCACGAACGACATCGGCGAGATCCTGGTCGACGATACCAAGGCCTACAACGAGGCCCGGGAGTTCGTCGAGCGGGTGATGCCCCACAACCTGCGCAAGCTCAAGTACTACGACGACGCGGTACCGCTGTTCACCCGTTACCAGATCGAGAGCCAGATCGAATCGGCCTTCGCCCATTCGGTGATCCTGCCCTCCGGCGGCAGCCTGGTGATCGACCACACCGAGGCGCTGGTCTCCGTCGACATCAACTCGGCACGGGCGACCAAGGGCGAGGACATCGAGAGCACCGCGCTCAACACCAACCTGGAGGCGGCGGACGAAGTGGCGCGTCAGCTGCGCCTGCGCGACCTGGGCGGACTCGTCGTCATCGACTTCATCGACATGGGCCCGCAGAAGAACCAGCGCGAGGTCGAGAACCGGCTGCGCGAGGCCGTGCGCATGGACCGCGCCCGGGTACAGATCGGCAAGATCTCCCGCTTCGGGCTGCTGGAGATGTCCCGTCAGCGCCTGCGGCCGTCGCTCGGTGAGTCCAGCCACCAGATCTGCCCCCGCTGCAACGGTACCGGCAACATTCGCGGCGTGGAGTCGCTCGCGCTGGCGATCCTGCGCCTGGTCGGCGAGGAGGCGCGCAAGGAGCGCACCGCGAAGGTCATCGCCCAGCTGCCGGTCGACGTGGCCACCTATCTGCTGAACGAGAAGCGGGACTGGGTGCAGAACGTCGAGGACCGTAACGAGGTCGAACTGCTGCTGGTCGCGAACCCGGATCTGGAGACGCCCAACTACTCCATCCGCCGCGTGCGCGACGACCAGACGCTGCTGCCGGAGAACACCGGCGTCAGCTACGAGCTGGCGGCCGTCGACGGCGAGGACGAGGTTCCGTCCTGGCAGGCGGACAAAAAGCCGGTGGAAAAGCCCGCGGTGACGGCTATCATCCCGTCCGCTCCTGCCCCGCCGCCCCAGCGACTGGCGGAAGACCAGCCTCAGGGTCCCCAGGGGCCCGGCCTGTTCGTCCGCCTGTGGCGTTATCTGTTCGCTACCGGCGACGAGGACAGCGGCGGCAGGAAGACCCGCGGGAAGCGGGACTCGGGCAAGCGCCCGGCCTCCTCCCGGTCCCGCCAGGGCAGCACCAGCGGCAAGAGCGGCAAGGCCGGCAAGGGCAAGCAGCAGCAGGCCCGCAAGGATGGCGACGAACAGCGCGGTCGCGGCGGCAAGAAGAGCGGCGCGCGCAAGGGCCGCAAGACCGACGGCAAGAGCCAGCAGGGCGAGAAACCGCAGAAATCCGCCGCGGATGGCAAGGAGAGCGCGGACGACAAGAAGGCCCAGAACCAGGGCCAGGGCCAGAACGAAGGCCAGCAACAGAAAGGCGCGGCCGGCGAAGGCGGCCAGAAGAAGCGCCGTGGCAGCCGTGGGCGCGGGCGTCGTCGGCGCGGGCCGAGGCAGGACGGTCAACAGCAGGCCGGCCCCGGCGAGGGTGGCAGCGACAAGGCGGCCGACGAGAGCAAGCCGCAACAGGACGCGAAACCGGAACCCCGGCGCGGCGCCGACGGCGGCGACGCGCGGGGCGCCGGCGAGAGTTCCGGCGACCGCGGCCGCTCGGAGAAGCCTGCGGCGGCGGATTCCGGCGCAGCGGACAAGCCTTCGGCCGAGGCAAAGCCGGCGCCTGTCGGGCAGCCGGCGGCGGCGGAAAAATCCGCAGCTCCCGACCGGCCAGCTCCCGAGGGCAAAGCCGCAGAGAGGAAAGACCGACCGGACCAGGCGGGCGCAGCCGCGAAACCGACCCCCGCCAACGGCGACGGCAATGCCGACGGCGACGGCGGTAATGGTCGAGGCCGCGGGCGCGGCGCCGACGCCGGCACGAAAGCGGCGAACTCACCGCCTGCCGGACGCGAGGCGGCGAAGACGACCGAGGCGCCAGAGAAAGACACAGGCCGCCAGGCAAAGCCGGCGGACCAAGACAGGCTCCTGCCGTGGGAGATGCCCATCCGCTCCGATCCGGACAAGCGCTACACCGTCTGGTCCTCCACGCCCGAGGACGACGGCGACAAGCCCTGAACGACCGGGCGGGCCGGGGTCGGCGGGAGCCGGCTCAGGCCCGTCCGAGCCTTGCCCGGACGTCCCGCAACAAGCCCTGGGCGGCGTCTTCCACCAGGTCGAGCACGCGCTCGAAGCCCACCGCGCCGCCATAATAGGGATCCGGCACCTCCTGCCGGGAGGGATCGCTGCCGAACTCCAGGAACAGGCGGATCCTGCCGTGATGGTCCTCGAGCGCGGCGCCCAGCAGGATCTCGTGGTTGTCCCGGTCCATCGCGAGAACGTAGTCGAAGCGCTCGAAGTCCTCCGCCGTCACGCGTCTCGCGGACTGGCCGGAGAGGTCGAAGCCGCGGCGCTCCGCCGCGGCGGCCGCCCGCTGATCCGGCGGCTCGCCCGTGTGGTAGGCATGGGTACCGGCGGAGTCGATGTGCACGAACTCCTCCAGCCCCGCGTCGGCCACCAGCTTGCGGAACACGCCGGCCGCGGTGGGCGACCGGCAGATATTGCCCATGCAGACGAAGAGTACCGAGACCTTGTCGCTCGTTTCCGCCACCGTCGCTCTGCTCCCAGGCTGCCGCCTTGCTACATTCAGAACTCCGGGATTCTATAACATCGACACCGGCCGGACCGGAGAGAAGTGATCGCCAGCGTGAAGGTCGTCTGCGCACCCGACAGCTTTAAGGAATGCCTGTCCGCCACGGAGGCCGCGGCCGCCATGGCCGACGGCGTGCGTCGCGCGCTGCCCGACGCCGAGGTGGACGTCTGCCCGGTGGCGGATGGCGGCGAAGGGACCGTGGACGCTCTGGTCACCGGCCTCGGCGGAGACTACCGCGAGAGTCCCGTGACCGGTCCCTGCGGCGAGCCCGTCGTCGCCCGCTGGGGGCTGGTGGATCCCGGTACTGCCGTCATAGAGATGGCTGCGGCCGCCGGACTGCAACTCGTGCCGAGGACCCGACGAGACCCGCGCCGGACGACCACCTTCGGCGTGGGCGAACTGATGCTCGCCGCCGTCCGTGCCGGCGCCCGGCGCCTGATCGTGGGGCTGGGCGGCAGCGCCACTGTGGACGGTGGCTGCGGCATGGCTCAGGCCCTGGGGTGGCGTTTCCGCGATGCCAATGGCCGCGTGCTCGAATCCCCGCTGTCCGGCGGCGACCTCCTCTCTGTCCTCCACCTCGAGACCGGCGGCGCGGATGCGGCCCTCGCCCGCGCGGAGGTCATCGGCGCCTGCGACGTGGACGCGCCGCTGCTCGGACCCGCGGGTGCGGCCGCGGTCTTCGGGCCGCAGAAAGGCGCCGACCCGGAGGGCGTCGCGGAGCTGGAGGAAGGGCTTACCCACCTCGCCCGCCTCGTGCGGCGGGAGCTGGGTGCGGACATGGCCACCCTCGATTACGGCGGTGCCGCCGGCGGTCTCGGCGCCGGGCTCGCGGTATTCGCCCGCGCGCGGCTCGAATCCGGCATCGAGCGCGTGCTGGAGACCTGCCGCTTCGACGAGCGCCTGCAGGGAGCCGATCTCTGCCTGACGGGCGAAGGCCGGATCGACGGGCAGACCCTCGCCGGCAAGGCCTGCCTGGGAGTTGCAAGGGCCGCCGCCGCCCGGGGCGTGCCGACAGTGGCCCTGGTCGGGGCGGCGGGACCGGACGCCGACGCCGTCCTGTCCGCCGGCCTCGACGAATGGCGGCTGATCGGACCCGGCCTGACAACCCGCGAGAGCATGCGGCGCGCCTCCTCGCTGCTGGCCGCTGCGGCGGGCCAGGCGGCGCTGGACCGCACCGGCGCCCGCTGAAAGTCAGAGCCGCTCGGAGAGGATCTGCCGGACCCGCTCCAGGTCCGCCACCGTATCGACGCCCGGTGCGGGCAGCTCTCCGGCCACGCCGACGCGGATGCGCAGGCCGAGATAAAGCGCACGCAGCTGTTCCAGCCGCTCCGTGAGTTCCAGTTCCGCGGGCGCGGCGTCCACCAGGCGGGCCAGCGCGGCGCAGCGGTAGGCATACAGACCCAGATGGCGGAGCGCGTGACGGGGCGCCGCCCGCTCCGGCTCGGCCGTGGAACTCCTCGGCCACGGGATCGGCGCGCGGCTGAAATACAGCGCATGGCCGGTCTCGTCCGCCACCACCTTCACCACGTTGGGGTCGTGGAACTCGTCCACGTCGTGCAGATGGGCGGCCAGCGTGGCGATGTCCGCCCCGCCCTCCCCCAGCAACGAGGCCGCACGGCCGATCAGCGCGGGCGGCATTAGCGGCTCGTCTCCCTGCAGATTGACGACGATCGTCTCGTCGGACCAGCCCCGCCTGCGGGCCACCTCGGCGATGCGGTCGGTGCCCGATGCGTGATCCTCGCGGGTAAGGACCGCTTCCGCGCCGAATGCCTGCGCCGCCTCGAGCACCCGCTCACTGTCCGTCGCGACGATCACGCTGTCGGCTCCGCTCTCCCGCGCCCGCTCCCACACGTGGTGGATCATCGGCCGGCCTGCAATGTCCGCGAGCGCCTTGCCCGGCAGCCGCTCGGAGGCGTAGCGCGCCGGTATGACCACGTGGAATGGCACGGAGACACCGCCGCCGCTGTCGGCGCTATGATTCATGATGCCGCATCCAGTCGCTCATCCAGTTTCTCCAGGAATGCGGACGCCGTCGCCGCATCCATATGGACAGTCACCGGCACGTACCAGTGACGCCGGCCGGCGCGGTCAGCCACCTTCACCGCGTCTTTCTCGGTCATGAATACCGGCAGGGCATCCGGCGGGTCCAGCTCCTGCCGCGACGGCTCCGCATGGTCTGCGAGCGGGTGCTCGATCACCTTCATTCCGGCGTCACGCAACATGCGGAAGAACCGCGCCGGGTTGCCGATGCCCGCGATCGCATAGACCGCCTGACCGGAGAACTCCGCGAGGTCGCGCCGGGAGCCGTCGTCCAGGTTCACGGCCCCTTCCGGGCGCAGGGTGAAGCCGATGGCGTGATCGATACCGGTCAGGCCCTGGCTGAAGACCTGGTCGACGGTGTCGAGCCGCGCGGGCGGCTCGCGCAGCGGGCCGGCCGGCAGGCAGCGGCCATTGCCGAGGCCCCGGTCGAAATCGACCACGGCGATCTCGAAGTCCCGGGCCAGCCGATAATGCTGCAGGCCGTCGTCGGCGATGATCACGTCGGCGCCCGCCCCGACGGCGGCCCTGGCGGCCGCCACGCGGTCCGGATGCACGTAGACCGGGCAGCCGGCATGGCGGGCGAAGATGAGCGCCTCGTCCCCTACGCGCGCCGGGTCGGAATCCGGCTCCACCCGCAGCGGGCTCGGGCCCGGCTCGCCGCCGTAGCCACGGCTGACGATGCCCGGGTGCCGGCCGCGTTCGGCGAGCCGGCGCGCCAGCCACAGTGTCAGCGGGGTCTTGCCGGTGCCGCCGACATTGATGTTGCCCACGACGATCACCGGCGCGCCCACCCGGTGCCGCGGCAACACGCCCGCCGCGAACAGCCGGCGCCGCAGGCCCACCAGCAAGGCGAAGAGCGCCCCCAGCGGGCGCAGCAGCAGGCCGCCGGAACCGTCACCGTACCAGACGTCTTCCAGCCGGCGGCGCATCCTCAGGCCTGGCTATCGCTGAACTGCATGCGGTGGAGCATGGCATAGGGCCCCTCGCGCCGCAGCAACTCCTCGTGGGTACCGGTCTCGATCACCCGGCCCGCCTCCATGACGACGATCAGGTCCGCGTTCTCGATGGTCGACAGCCGGTGGGCGATCACCAGGGTCGTGCGGTCCTCCATCAGTTCGGACAGCGCGCGCTGGATACGCCGCTCGGATTCGCTGTCCAGCGCGGACGTCGCCTCGTCCAGGATGAGCACGGGCGCATTCTTCAGCAGCGCGCGGGCGATGGCGATGCGCTGGCGCTGGCCGCCCGAGAGCAGCACGCCCCGGTCGCCTACGACCGTCTCCAGCCCCAGCGGCAGCTCCCGGACAAACTCCATCACGTAGGCGTGCTCCGCGGCCCGTTCGATGTCGGCGCGATCGACCCCGCCGGCCGCGCCGTAGGCCAGGTTGCTGGCGATGGTGTCGTTGAACAGCACCACGTCCTGGCTCACCAGGCTGATCTGTGCGCGCAGGCTCGCCAGGGTGTAGTCGCGCACGGGGCGCCCGTCGAGCAGGATCTCGCCCGTGTCGGTCTCGTAGAAGCGCGGCAGCAGGCTCACCAGCGTTGACTTGCCGCTGCCGGACCGGCCGACGATGGCGACGGTGCGCCCGGGCTCGACCGTGAGGTTCACGTCCCTCAGCACCACGCCCTTCTCCTCGGCGTAGGCGAAACTGACGTCGCGGAACTCCACCTTGCCGGCAACCCGGTCCGCTTCCCAGGTGCCCGTATCCTGCTCCGCCTCCATGTCCAGCACCTCGAACACGCTGTCGGCGGCGGCGATGCCCCTCTGCAGCGGCGCATTCATGTTGGTGAGCCGGCGCAGCGGGTCGAGCAGGAATACCATCGCCGTCATGAATGCCGTGAACGTGCCCGGCGTTAGTTCTCCGGCGAACGACTGCACGCCGGCGACATACACCACGCCCGCCACGCCGACCGCGAACAGCATCTGGGTCACGGCGATGCCGCCGGCCTTGGCGACGACCAGTTTCATGTTCAGACGACGGTTGTTCTCGTTGGCCGCACCGAAGCGCCGGCGCTCGTAGTCCTGGCCGTTGAACACCTTCACCACCCGGTGGCCCTGCACGGCCTCCTCGGTCACCTGGGTGACGTCGCCCACCGAGTTCTGGATCCGCTGGGAGTAGCGGCGGAAGGTCTTGCTGAGGTAGCCGATCAGCACCGCGATCAGCGGCACCACCAGCGCGACGAAGGCGGTGAGGATCAGGCTCTGGTAGATCATCACGGCCAGCAGGGAGATGATCTTCAGCGTGTCGCGGATGAGCACGGTCACGACGTTGGTGGCGGACTCGGCCACCATCTCGATGTTGTAGGTCATCTTCGACAGCAGCGGCCCGGACGAACGCGTATCGAAGAACGAGGCAGGCAGCACCAGATACTTGTCGAAGGTCTCGTCGCGCAGCTTGGTAATGATCTGGCGCCCGATCCAGCCCAGGCCGTACTCCGAACCGAAGCCTGCGATGCCGCGCACGAGGAAAGCGGCGACGAAGGCGATCGGCATCCAGGAGGCGACACTCTCGTTGCGCGCGAGCAGCGTCTCGTCCATCAGCGGCTCCATCAGCATCGCGATGCCCGCCTCCACCAGCGCCGAGAGCGCCATGGCGATGCCGGCCAGAATCAGGACCAGCCGGTGGCGCGCGGTGTAGCCGAGCAGGCGCCGATAGACGGAGAGCCCGTGAGAGTCGACGGAGACGACGGCCATGCCCCGCTCAGTCCTCGCCGGCGACCGTGGCGATGTCGATCTTCACGAAGCCCATGCGGCCGGCGACGTCCATCACGGTCACCACCGACTGGTGGCGGGCGTCGGCGTCCGCGACGATGGTGACCGGCAGCCCGGTGTCGCCGCCGGAAACCTCCAATAGGGCGCGGCGCAGCGTGACCGGGCTGTTGTTGACCAGTTCCCGTCCGTTGACCAGGACAGTGCCGGCCGCGGTGATGGCCACTTCCAGGCGCTCTGCCTCCGCCGCCGGCGCCTCGCTCTCGGCCTCGGGCAGCGTGATAGTGAGCCGGGACTCCTTCACGAAACTGGTGGAGACCATGAAGAAGATCAGCAGCAGGAACACGACGTCGATCAGCGACGTCAGGTTCACCTCGGGCTCCTCCTTCGGCCGGGTGGCGAGATTCATGGCTGACGCTGTCCCGCGTCGCGGCGCCGCTGCACGGCTTCCACCAGCTTCAGGGCCTCTTTCTCCATCTGCACCACCAGCGCATCCACGCGGCTGCGGAAGTAGCGGTAACCGATCAGCGACGGGATGGCCACGGTGAGTCCCGCGGCCGTGGTGATCAGCGCTTCGGAGATGCCGCCCGCGAGCGCACCGGGATCGCCGACGCCCTGGGTGGTGATTGCCGTGAAGACCTCCACCATCCCGACCACCGTGCCGAGCAGCCCCAGCAATGGCGAGATCGCGGCAATCGTGCCGAGGGTATCCAGGTAGCGTTCGAGTTCGTGGACGACGTGGCGGCCGGTATCCTCGATGCTCTCCTTCATCACCGCCCGATCCCGATTGCGGTTGACCAGGCCCGCGGCCAGAATCTGGCCCAGCGGCGAGCCCTGGTGCAGCGACTGGATGTGGCTCTGGGTGAGTTCGTTCTTTTTGATCCAGCCCCAGACACGGGCCGTGAGGTCCTGCGGAACCACCCGCTCCTGCTTCAGGGACCAGAGCCGCTCCAGCATGATGCCCATGGCGAGGACCGCGCACAGGATAATGGGCAGCATCAGCCAGCCGCCGGCTTTGATGATTTCGACCATAATCCAAGGCTGCGCCAGAAAACGGAAATATACCTGCTAGGAACTGCCGGGACCAGAAGCCTCGGCCGGCGGCGCCGCCGACCAAAGCCGCCGCCGCGACTCCCTGCGCGCAGCGATTTCGGGCTCGCGGCCCTCGCTGCAGAGCGTGACCGCGAGCGCCCCGAAGTCGCCGGTGCTGATTACACGAGCCCCGCTCGCCTGCCAGCGACGGGCGATCTCCGGCCGGGGGAAGCCCCAGCGGTTACGCCAGGCCGCCGTGGCGATCGCGAACCGGGGTGTCAGCGCGTCCACCAGTGCCGCGCTCGACGAGGTGGCGCTGCCGTGATGAGGCATCAGCACCACGTCCGCCCGCTGCACCTCCCCCGCCGCCAGCAGCCGCCGCTCGCTGTCGCGCTCGATGTCGCCCGGCAACAGCAGGCGGCGGCCGCCGGCACTCACCTCGAGCACGCAGGAGCCGTCATTGCCGGCGGCGCCCGCTGCGGCCGGCCAGAGCACGCGGAAGCCGATGCCATCCCAGGACCAGCTGCGCCCGCGCTCGCAGGCGTCGGCTTCCAGGCCGCTCAGCTCGCCCGGCTCGCCGCTGGCCACCCGCGCCACCGGCACGGCGGCGGCGACGCTCGCCGCGCCGCCGGCATGATCATTGTCGGCATGACTCAGCATCATCAGGTCGAGGTTCCGCACACCGAGCGCGCGCAGCGCCGGCAGGACCACCCGCTCCCCCGCATCGGAGCCGCTGGCATAGGCCGGACCCGCATCGTAGAGCATCGCGTGATTGCGCGTGCGGACGACCACCGCGAGCCCCTGCCCCACGTCCAGCACGTCTGCCCGCACGCAACCGGGAGGCACCGCACTCCCGCGCCACAGCACGAGCGACAGGGTCAACCATGCGGGCATCCATCGCCCGGGGAGACACCGCGGCAACAACAGTGACAGCGTGGCGAGGGCGGCGAACGAGATTACGATCGGACCGCGGCCCGGCGGCTGATAACCGGCGCCGGGTAACGCCGCCAGCCGCTCCAGCAAGGCGAGCACCAGACCGAGAGCCTCGTGGGTCAGGGCCAGCAGCCAGGCGGCGGGACGGGCCAGAATCCCGCCGACGGCGGCCGTAACGCCGCCGGCCAGTGTCGCCGGCACGATGATCAGACCGAACGCCGGGATGGCGACGAGGTTGGCCGGGATGGCCGACCACGCGACCCGGTCGAAGAACAGCAGCGTCAGCGGGGCCAGCAGTACCCAGAGCCGCCACTGCAGCGACGCCAGGGCCCGGAGCCGGCCGGCCGCCACGGCGGTATCCGCTGCAGCGGCGTCGCTGCCCGCGATCGCGAGTATCGCCGCTACGGCCCCGAAGGAGAGCGCGAAACCGGGCGTGAGGCAATCGAGTGGCTGCACGAGCAGGACGACGATCAGCGCCAGCGCGAGCCCGGTCGCAGGCCCGATCGGCCGACGCCAGCGTCCGGCGAGTACCACGGTGCCGAGCATCAGGAGCGCCCGGCGCACTGGCGTCCCGAAGCCGGCCAGCAGACCGTAGGCCGTGGCCGCGGCCAGCGCCAGCAGGGCGGCGCGGTCCCTGCCGCCGACAGCGGGCAAGCGGCCTGCCAGGGCGAAAACCAGTCCGGCGACCAACCCCACGTGCAGCCCGGAAATGGCCATCAGGTGCGAGGTGCCGGTCGCCTGGAACACCTCGGTCGACGCCGCATCCAGCCGATGCCGGCTGCCGGTGGCCAGCGCCACCATGACGCCGCGGCCGGCCCCCTCCGGCAGCACGCCCGCAAGGGCGCTCTCGAGCCGCGAGCGCCACCAGGCCAGCCGCCCCGGACCGGGTCCGCCGAGCAGCCGTCCCTCGCCGCGCACGTAGCCGGTGGCACCGATGCCCCGCGTGAAGAGCCAGCGCTCGTAGTCGAAACCGCCCGGGTTGACCAGCCCCCGGGGCGCGCGCAGGACCACCGTGAAGTGCCAGCGCTCGCCGATGCGCGGCACCGACCCCGGTTCGTACCAGTTCAGCCTTAGCCGCGCCGGCAGCGCCGGATCGGCGCTGCGGACGACGAAGGTGACCGCCCGGCCGCGCCGGCGGGGAAAGTCCTCGATGACGAACTCGCCCGCAGCCTCCTGGCGGTCGTCGGCCGCGGGCAGGCGGTCGGCGAGCTGCCAGTGGGCGTGCAGCGCGAACCAGGCAGCCCCGGCGAGGACGACGGCCGGCAGGCGCGCCGGACGCAGCAGCAGGCCGGCAGCACCCAGGGCGAGACCGGCGAGGATGAGCCACAACGGCGGCAGGGCGGGCAGACGGGCCGCGAGCAGCATGCCAGCCAGAAGGGCGAGAGCCGTGCGTGCCATCGTCGGAATCCCCTGCCCCGATCCGTTAAGATGACGTCGCCCGGACACCGCGCCCTGCAGGGACCATGCCCAGACGCTTCTTTCGCCGCCTGAATTTCGACCGACATGCCGTGGCACGGCAGTGGTACATGCGCCCGTTCGAGCGCATCCTGCACGAGCCGCGCATCTGGAGTACCCGCCGGCGCAGCATCGTGCCGGGGGTGGGCGTGGGGCTGTTCTGCGCGTGGATCCCCGTGCCGGGGCACAGCATCATCGCGGCGCTGGTCGCGCTGGCCCTGCGGGTGAACATCCCTGTCGCCGTCCTCGCTACGCTGATCACGAACCCGGTGACCATGGGGCCCTTCTACTACGCGGCCTACCGGGTCGGCGCCGCCATCCTGGAGATGAGGACCCGGGCGAACGTCGACATCCCCGCCGACTCGGTCACGGAGATGGTAGGCATCTGGCAGCCCTTCCTGCTGGGCTGTTTCATACTCGGCAGCGCCACCGCCGCCGTGGGCTATTTCTCACTCAACCTGATCTGGCGGCTGTCGGTCAGCGGCTACGTCCGGGCGCGACGGCGCCGCGCGGCCCGCGCGGCCGGCGATGACGGCGACGGGCCCGACGAAAGCGACCTGCCCTGAAAACCGTCAGTCTGCCGCCAGCCGGCCGTCCTTCAGCTCCAGCTGCCGGTCCATCCGCGCCGCGATGCCGAGGTCGTGGGTCACGATCACCAGGCTCGTGCCGTACTCGCGATTCAGCGCCAGCATCTGGTCCAGCACATGCTCGCCGGTATGTCCGTCCAGATTGCCCGTGGGCTCGTCGGCGAGCACGACCCGCGGCCGGGTGATGAGCGCACGGGCCACGGCCGCCCGCTGGCGTTCGCCGCCCGACAGCTCGCCGGGCTTGTGGTGCGTCCGCTCGGCGAGCCCGACCCGCGCCAGCAGTTCCCGCGCGGATTCCAGCGCGCTCGCGCGCTCCACCCGCCGAATCAGCAGCGGCATGGCCACATTCTCCTGCGCCGTGAACTCCGGCAGCAGATGATGGAACTGATAGACGAAGCCGATGGCCTCGTTCCTCAGCCGGCCCCGTTCACCGTCGCCGAGCCGGTGCATCGCCCTGCCGCAGATGCTGATCTCGCCGGCGGTCGGCGCATCCAGCCCGCCGAGGAGCTGCAGCAGCGTGGTCTTGCCCGAGCCGGAAGCGCCGACGATGGCCACCCGCTCGCCGGGCGCCACCGTGAGATCGACGCCCTCCAGCACCGTCAGCTCGCCGCCCGCTTCGCGGAAGCTGCGTTTCAGTCCCCGGCACTCGATGACCGGCTCTGTCCGTTCCGTCAATGTCCTCTTCCCTTGCCAATCCTGTGCTTTCGCCGCAGCGCCTGCCGCCGCCATTTGTGCCCGCTTTACCGGAAAATCAGTCGAATCGCAGCGCGTCCGCCGGGTCGGTGCGCGCGCCCCGCCAGGCCGGATACAGCGTGGACAGCAGCGACAGCGCGAGCGCCACGCCGCAGATCAGCGCCAGGTCGCCCGCGCGCAGGTCCGCCGGCAGATCGCTGATGAAATACACGTCCGGCGCGAGGAACTTGAATCCCAGCGCCCCCTCGGCGAAGCCGACGATCGTCTCCAGATTCAGCGTCAGCGCCGCGCCCAGCGCGAGACCGATGCCCGTACCGATGACCCCGATGATGGCGCCCTGTATCACGAACACGGACAGGATACCGCCGGGCGGCGCGCCCAGAGTGCGCAATATGGCGATGTCACGCTGCTTGTCCTTCACCACCATCACCAGCGTGGAGACGATATTGAATGCCGCCACGGCGATCACCAGCAGCAGGATCACGAAAAGGATCGACTTGGTGATCTTGATGGAGCGGAAGAAGCCGGAGTGCCGCCGCGTCCAGTCGCTGACCAGGACGCCGCCGCCGAGCGACGTCGCCACCTCGCGCACGATGGCCGGCGCGCCGAAGAGATCGCCCAGCGCGAGCCGCAGTCCGCTGACGTCGTCGCCCAGCCGGAACAGCCGGGCGGCGTCGTCGATATGCATGAAGACCTGCCGGCGATCGAACTCGTACATGCCGGCGCGGAAGGTGCCGACGACGGTGAAGCGGCGCATGCGCGGGATCAGACCGGCGGGCGTAACGACGCCTTCCGCCAGCATCAGCAACACCTGCTCGCCGGGCGCGACGCCCAGCGCGTCGGCGAGGTCGACGCCGAGAATCACCCGATAGGAGCGCGGTTGCAGATCGGCCAGCGAACCCTCCCGCATGAGCCCCTCGATGCCGGAGACGTTCTTCTCCCGGGCGGGGTCGACGCCGCGGATGGCGATGCCGCTCATCGCCCCGGCACCCGCCACGAGCCCGCGGCCCGAGACGAACGGCGCGACCGCCCGCACCCGCGGGTCGGCCAGCGCGCCTTCCGCGAGCCGCTGCCAGTCCTCGAGACGGCCCGCCGGTCCCTCGATGGTCGCCTCCGCGGACATCGCCAGGATGCGCTCCTGCAGTTCGCGCTCGAAGCCGTTCACCACCGACAGGACCACGATCAGCACCATCACGCCCACCGCGATGCCCGCCATCGAGATCAGGGAGATGAAGGAGACGAAGCTGTTGCGGTGGCGCGAGCGTACGTAGCGGATGCCGACGAGCCACTCCCAGTATCTTGCCAGCGGCGATTGCGGAGAGCCGGGAGTAGCCAGCCTAGTCATAACGCAGCGCCCTCGCCGGCGCTACGGCGGCCGCGCGCCGCGCCGGATACAGGGTGGCCAGGCCCGTGAGTCCCAGGGCCGCAGTGGCGATCCCGAGCACGTCGGCGAGTTGCAGGTCCGAGGGGATCTCGGTCACGTAGTAGACGTCGCCGGGCATGATCTGGAAGCCGAAGGTCTGCTCCAGCACCGGCACGATCACCGGCACGTTCACCGCCAGCAACGTGCCGAGCGCCACGCCGCCGATGGCACCGACCCACCCGATCACGAGGCCCTGGGTGAGGAATATGCGCAGCACGCTGCCGGGGCTCATGCCGAGCGTCCGCAGGATGGCGATGTCCGTCTCCTTGTCGGTGACCACCATGACCAGACTCGCCACGATATTGAAGGCGGCGACGGCGACGATGAGCGAGAGAATCAGCGACATCATGGTCTTCTCGAGACGCACGGCCCGGAAGTAGCTCGCATTCTCCCGGCTCCAGTCGCTGGTCTCGTAACCCTCGCCGAGCCTCGCCTCCAGCGCCGCCGCGATTGCAGGCGCCTGCATGACGTCGTCGGTCTTCACGCGGATGCCGCTTACCGCGTCGCCGAGCCGCCGGATCGCGGCCGCGTCCTCGAGCGCGACCAGGGCCAGCGAGGCGTCGTGGTCCTGCAGTCCTGCCTCGAACACACCGGCCACGTGGAAGCGCCGGAGTTCCGGGCGGACCTCGCCTTCCGTCAGCCGGGGGATGAGCAGCATCACCTCGTCGCCTACGCGAACGCCCAGGTTGATCGCGAGCAGCCGGCCCAGGACGATGTTGAAGCTGCCGGGCTCCAGCCGTCCGAGCCGCCCCGACACCATGCTGGAGGCGGCAGCCGAGACCTCTGTCTCGATCGGCGGGTCGATGCCGGTGACGAACAGGGGTTGCAGCCCCGCACGGGACCGGGCCATCGCCTCGAATTCCACGTAGGGGGCCGCCGCCATCACGCCGGGCTGGGCGCGCACCCGCTCCAGCACCTGCGGCCATCGCTCGAGGGCGCCCCCGGCGCCCGTCACCGCGGCGTGCGCGGTCATGCTGAGCAGGCGGCTGCGGAGCTCGTTCTCGAAGCCGTTCATCACCGACAGGATGACGATGAGCGCCGCTACACCAACCGCAATCCCGATGGACGAGGCCAGCGTGATGAACGAGACGAAGCGGGTCCGCCGGCGCGCACGCAGGTATCGGAGTCCGATCGCGAGTTCCAGCGGTCCCTTCATGCCGGCCATGGCGAGATTAAACCACAAGCGCTGTCGGCTCACCCGGCGATGTCCACCTCCAGCGGACGGTCCAGGCGGATGCACTCGGGCGTGACGCTGGCACCCCAGGCGAGTACCTGCACGCCCTCTGCCGCCGCCTCGGCGAGCGCCTCCGCGTAGACGGGATCGATCTCGCGGGCCGGTGCGACGACGTCCACGTCGTCGCGCTGCACGCAGAAGACCAGGGCGGCGGCATCGCCGGCCCGCAGTCGCTGCGCCAGCTTGCGCATGTGCGCCGAGGCCCGCGCGCTGACGGCGTCGGGGAACACGGCCCGCCGGCCGCTGACCGCCGCGGTGACGTTCTTCACCTCCACCCAGCAGCGCGGCTCGCCGGCGAGCAGGAAATCCGCCCGGCTGCGCGAATCCGGGTATCGGGCCTCCCGCTGCAGGACCCGGTCCTGCGCCGGGCGATCGGCAACGCGGTGCGCGGTACGATCCGCGCAATAGCCGGCCAGCTCGGGTATGCGGCCCGCCTCCAGTGCCTCGCCGACGATGGCGTTGGTGCGGCCGGTGTGGATGCCCACCAGCGTGCCGCCGGCGGCCTCCACCAGTTCCCAGGTCCAGGCATAGCGGCGCCGCGGGTTATCGGAGTGGCTGAGCCAGACCCGGGAGCCCGGCTCGGCGCAGCCGGTCATGGCGCCCGTGTTCGGACAATGCACGGTGCACGCCTCCCCGGTGTCGGCGAATTCCACGTCGGCGAGAAAGCGCTTGTAGCGACGCAACAGGCGCGCCTCGCGCAGCGGGCGGTCGAACTCCACGGCCGGCTCCCTACAACAAAAATTCCGGCAAATCTACGCACTACGACATTTTTCCTCAATGCGGCCGGTGCTATATTCGACCCGGTTTCGAAGCGGAGAGCCGCCATGCAGAGCCTGAAACTGACGCTTGCCGCCCTGACGACGGGTCTGATGCTGACCACGGTGCTGGCCACAATGCTGGCCATGAGCAGCGCCGCCCACGCGGAGAGCCTCGACATGGATGCCGGCAGTGCCATGCTCACCGGCGGCGACCGGCCCACCCGGGGCATGACCATGCAGAAGGTGCAGTCCGACTGGGGACAGCCGACGATGCGCCGCGCGCCGGTCGGCGAGCCGCCGATCACGCGCTGGGAATACCCGGAGTTCGTGGTCTATTTCGAGCACAACCGGGTGATCCACGCGGTACTGAAGCGCGGCAGCGCCGGCTGAGGCCGCCTCCCGGCCGTCCTCCCGACCGCTCTGCCGACCGCTCTGCCGACCACCGCCTCCCGGCCACGCTTCGGCGGCGGCAACGACACGCCGGTTATGAGATACTGATGGGCCGCCCGCAGGCGGCCCGCACACTACCGGGCCGCCTGCGGGCGGCCCTTTTTCGTTATGACGGTAACTTTACGCAGACCGGATTTGCCTGCAACCGGCGCATCGCCCGTGCGCTGGGGCGGACTCGTGGGCGAGGCGGACGCGCTGGCCATCGCCGAGGCGGCGGCCCGTCATCGGGGTCCGGTGCTCGCCGTCGCCGCCTCCGCGCGCGAGGCGGACCGCCTGGAGGCGGCGCTGGGCTTCTTCGCCGACGCCGATACGCCGGTGTTCCACTTCCCGGACTGGGAGACGCTACCCTACGACAGCTTCTCCCCCCACCAGGACATCGTCTCCGAGCGGCTCGCCACGCTGGCCGGGCTGCCGACGCTCACGCGCGGCATCGTCGTGGTGGCCGCGCCGTGCCTGATGCAGCGGCTGCCGCCGACGGACTACGTGACGGCGCGCGCGCTGTCGCTCCACACGGGGGAGACCCTCGACCGGGACGAGTTCATCCGCGGCCTGGAGGCCGGCGGCTACCTGCGCGTGCCGGAGGTCTCGGAGCACGGTGAGTTCGCCGTCCGCGGCGCCATTATCGACCTGTTCCCCATGGGCGCGCGCGAGCCCTACCGCATCGACCTGTTCGACGAGGAGATCGACACGCTCCGCGCCTTCGACCCCGACACCCAGCTCTCCGGCGAGTCGCTGGACAAGATCGAGATTCTGCCGGCCCGCGAGGCGCCGCTGGACGCGGATGCCGTCCGCGGCTTCCGCCGCCGCTATCGGGCCCGCTTCGCCGGCGAGGCCGCGCGCTCGCCGATCTACCGGGACGTATCGGAAGGCATCGCCCACGGCGGCATCGAGTACTACCTGCCGCTGTTCTTCGATGAGACCGCGACGCTGCTGGACTATCTGCCGCGATCCACGCTGATCGCGGCCGGTGCCGAGCTGGACGACTCGCTGGCCGCTTTCCGCGCCGAGATCGAGGAACGCCATGCCCTGGTGTCCCTCGACCCGGATCGTCCCGTGCTGGCGCCCGACGAGGCCTTCCTGCCGGTGGACGCCGTGCGCGAGCGGCTCGCCGGACGTCCGCGCATCCTGCTGTCCGCCAACAAGCCGCTGCCGGAAGAAGGCGAGGACTTCGGCGCGAAGCCGGTGCCCGTGCTGCGACTCGACAGCCGGCGGGAAGAGGCGGCCGGCGCCCTGACCGCCTTCCTTGACGGCTTCGACGGCCGGGTGCTGTTCACCGCTGAGTCGGCCGGCCGCCGGGAAGCGCTGGCCGATCTGCTCACCGACCTGAAACGGGCGCCGGCCCGGGTCGCGGACTGGCAGGAATTCACGGCCACGGACGCGCCGCTAGCCATCGCGCTCGGCCCGCTCGAGAACGGAGTCATCCTGCCCGCGGCCGGGCTCGCCATCGTGCCCGAGCAGAGCCTGTTCGGCGAGCGGGCGCGGCAGACGAGCCGGCGGCGGCGCGCGAGCCGGGACCCCGAGAACATCATCCGCCAGCTGAGCGACCTGCGCGAGGGCGCGCCGGTCGTGCATGAGGAATACGGTGTGGGCCGCTACGTGGGCCTGTCGACGCTGGAGGTCGGCGACATACCGGCCGAGTTCCTCACGCTGGAATATGCGGACGGCGACAAGCTGTACGTGCCGGTGCACTCGCTGCACCTGATCTCCCGCTACACCGGCGCCTCCCCCGAAAATGCGCCGCTGCACCGGCTGGGCAGCGACCAGTGGGAGCGGGCGAAACGCCGGGCGGCGGAGAAGGTGCGCGACGTGGCTGCCGAACTCCTCGACGTCTACGCGCGCCGCGCCGCGCGGCCCGGCCACGCTTTCCACCTGGACGAGCACGACTACCGGGCGTTCGAGGCCGACTTCCCCTTCGAGCCCACCGAGGACCAGCAGCGCGTGATCGAGGAGGTACTCACCGACATGCGCACCGCCAGTTCGATGGACCGGGTCGTCTGCGGCGATGTGGGCTTCGGCAAGACGGAGGTGGCGCTCAGGGCCGCGTTCGTCGCCGTCCAGGCCGGCAAGCAGGTGGCCATGCTGGTGCCGACCACCCTACTCGCACAGCAGCACTATCAGACGTTCAGCGACCGCTTCGCCGACTGGCCGGTACGCATCGAGGTGCTGTCCCGGTTCCGCTCCCGCAAGGACACCGACACCGTGCTGGCCGACGTGTCCGCGGGCAAGGTGGACATCGTCATCGCCACCCACAAGCTGCTGCAGCACACCTCGCTGTTCCGGGACCTCGGTCTCGTGATCGTCGACGAGGAACACCGCTTCGGCGTGCGGCACAAGGAAGCGCTGAAGGCGCTGCGCGCGGACGTGGACGTACTGACGCTGACCGCCACGCCCATTCCGCGCACGCTGAACATGGCACTGGGCGGGCTCAGGGAACTGTCGCTGATCACCACGCCGCCGTCGGAGCGCCTCTCCGTGAAGACCTTCGTCAGCCAGTGGAACGACGCCATGGTGCGCGAGGCCTGCCTGCGCGAGATCAAGCGCGGCGGCCAGGTCTACTTCGTCCACAACCGGGTGGAGGACATCGAGCGGGTGCGCCAGAGGCTCGCCGAACTGGTGCCGGAGGCCGACATCCGGGTGGGCCACGGCCAGATGCCGGAGCGCGAACTCGAGCAGGTGATGCTGGACTTCTATCACCGCCGCTTCAATGTGCTGCTGTGCACGACCATCATCGAGAGCGGCATCGACGTGCCGACGGCGAACACCATCGTCATCAACCGGGCCGACCGCTTCGGCCTGGCCCAGCTGCACCAGTTGCGCGGACGGGTGGGACGCTCGCATCACCGCGCCTATGCCTACCTGATCGCGCCGCCGAAAGCCACCATGACCGCCGACGCGGTGAAGCGGCTGGACGCCATCGATTCGCTGGAGGACCTGGGCGCCGGCTTCGCGCTGGCCAGCCACGATCTCGAGATCCGCGGCGCCGGCGAACTGCTGGGCGACGAGCAGAGCGGGCAGATCCAGGAGATCGGCTTTGCGCTGTACACCGAGATGCTGCAGCGGGCCGTGGACAGCCTGCGGCGGGGCGACCAGCCGGACTTCGACAAACCCCTGCACGGCGGGGTCGAGATCAACCTTCACGGCGCCGCCCTTCTGCCCGACGACTACGTGCCCGACGTGCACCTGCGCCTGGTGCTGTACAAGCGCATCGCCGGCACCGACAGCGCCGACGATCTGCGCGAGCTGCAGGTGGAACTCATCGACCGCTTCGGCCTGCTCCCGGAACCGGCGCGCCGGCTGCTGCAGGTGGCCGAGCTGCGCATCGCCGCCGAGCCGCTGGGCATCCGCAAGATCGACGTCGGCCCGGAGGGCGGCTCGGTGCAGTTCGGTCCGGAGCCGGCCGTCGAGCCCATCACGCTCATCGAACTCATCCAGGAGCCGGGCAGCATCTACCGGCTGAAGAACGACGACCGGCTTAACTTCCGCACACCCCTGCCGGAGGTCGACGACCGGGTGGGACACCTGCACGCGCTGCTGGACCGGCTGGCCGCTGGCGCCCGGCCGGAGGCGATGGCAAGCTAGCGCAATGGTCACACCGGTCACACCACTCACCGCGATACGCCGCATCCGGACCGCCTTCGCGCCGGCCTTTGCCGCAGTCCTGCTGCTGGCCGCCGGGCCGCTCGCGGCCCAGGAGCAAGCCACGCCCGGTTCGACGGCTGGCGCCGTGCCGGCCGATGGCGGGGCCGACGAGGCGCTCGAGCAATACCGGGTGGAGCTTATCGTGTTCGAGTACGGCGACTCTCTCGCGGGCACCACCGAGGACTGGTCTGCGCCACCCGACTCCGCCGACGACACCGCGACCGGGGAGGAGACCGGCACCGAGGCCGACGCAGAAACGAGCGAAGGAGGAACGCTGCGGGACGACCGTCCGCAGCAGCGTCCGGTCACGGACGCCTCCTCGCCCAATGCGCCTGGCGACCCGGCGAGCGGGACCGGCGTCGGCGGCGATCTGCCCGAGGAACCGGCTTTTCGCTTCATGCCGCTGCCGGAACAGGAACTCGAACTGGGCGAGGTGTATCGGCGGCTCCGCAATACGGACGGCTACCAGCCGCTCCTGCACGTCGCCTGGCAGCAGCCCGGTTACGATCCGGAGACAGCGCAGGCACTCGATCTCTCGCGGCTGGCGGAGCTGCCGGACCGACTGCAGGGCGAGGTCCGGCTGTACCGGTCGCGCTTCCTGCACCTGGAACTGGACCTGGAACTCTGGTCGGAGCCGGGGCGGTCCCTGCCGTCGCCGGCGACGACGGAGCCACTCTTCCCGGACCGGGGCCGGCCGCAGGCCGGCGAGCCGCTGGACGCGCTGGAGCCCGACGTCTACCGACTCAGCGAGCGGCGCAAGCTGCGCAGCGGCGAACTCCACTACTACGATCATCCCCGCTACGGCGTGCTGGCGAAGGTGACGCCGGTGGAGCTGGAGGAGGAGCCCGCCGAGGCGCCCGGCACCGGTGAGGCGGAGCCGGCGGACCCGGCACCGACCGACGCCTCGTCCACGGCTGGCTGAAGCGCTCAGTGCTCGGCCGATGAGGCCAGGGCTTCCATGACGAAATCGTTCGCGTCCTGCTCGGCATCGGGCAGCGCCGCAGTCACCATGCAATGGACGGTGACGAACCGACCCACCGGTGAGTGCGGGTGATGGATGCCGAGTTCCCGTACCTGGCGGCTGATGGAATCGGCGAAACCGCGCACCGCGGACTCGTCGCCGCCGTGCACCAGCGCCACGATGCAGTCTTCCTCCAGCCGGGAAGCGATATCGCTGGCCCGGCGCAGGCGCCGGGTAATGCAGCGGGCGACCCGGCGGATCATCGACTCGGTGGCATGCCGGCCGAAGGTATCGAGATAGGCACCGAACGCCTCGATGCGGAACACGAGCAGCGACAGCCGGTGGCCTTCACGCCGAGCCAGTGCCCAGTCGTGGGACAACACGCCGTCGAAGAACGGGCGCGGCGCGAGTCCCGTTGCCGCATCCCGCCGCTCGGTCGCCGGCAGCGTCTCGGCCGGGTTCGGAGGACCGTCCGCCGCCTGCGCCTCGCCCTTGCGCAACGACAGGTGGCAGGCCGCGTACTCCCTGCCCTCGGACGCCTCCAGCGGCGTCACGCACAGGGACAACGGCGGCCCGGGCTCGTCCGGCGTGCCCGGATAGACGGTGAGATAGATCGGCTCCCGGTCCGCCAGCGCCTGCGCGACCCGCGGCCAGTCGTCGCGGCCGCCGACCCTGTGCAGAATGCTCTTCAGGCTCTGGCCCGACAGCTCTCCCGGGCTGAGCCGCGCCAGTTCACCGAACGCCGGGTTGAAGAACACGGCTTGCCAGTCCTCGCCCTGCTTCGTTACCACCATCATCCCCTCGGGCAGACCGAGCAGCAGTGACTCCAGCAGGCTCTTGGACAGCGACTTCATCGGCTCTCAGGTATCCTCCGCTGACGGCGCTGCGGCATTGACGATCAGTGCCAGCGCCACGCGGCTGGCCGCTTCGGCGCCACGGCTGAGGTTCTGCTCCAGGTCCGCGTGTATCGCTGCCTCGCCCCGGCCGGCCGCACGGTTCACCAGCACCGCCAGGCAAGCGTATTCGAGCGCGAGCTCCCGTGCCAGCACCGCCTCGGGCATGCCCGTCATGCCGATGTACTCGACGCCGTCCCGGGCCAGCCGGTCCACCTCTGCCCGGGTCTCGAGCCGCGGCCCCTGGGTGACGCCGTAGACCCCGCCGGCACGGCAGGGGATGCCCAGTCCGGCCGCGCGGCCGATCAGCGCCTGGCGCAGGGCCGCATCGTAAGGATCGGTGTAATCGATGTGCTCCAGCGGGCCGGACTCCCCGTCGAAGAAGGTGGACTCCCGGCCCCAGCTGTAGTCGATCAGCTGGTCCGGCACGGCGAGCGTTCCCAGCGGCGGCTCGGCGGGTATGACACCGACGGCGTTGACTGCCACCACCCGGCACACGCCGAGCTGGTCCAGGGCCCAGAGGTTGGCCCGGTAGTTCACGCGGTGAGGCGCGATGTCGTGCCGGTCGCCATGGCGGGACAGGAACCAGAACCGCTCGCCCTCGGCGGCCAGCTCCATGAGCGGCGCGGACGGCGGACCGAACGGCGTCGTCATCTCCCGCGTATCGACCACTTCCACGCCGGGCATGCGCTCCAGCCCGGAGCCGCCGATCACTGCGATGCCGCTGTCCTTCTTCACCCTGGGTATTGCCTCGCGCATTACCGCACCCGTTACAGGGGCTCCTCGAGAGCGTACAGGCCCGGCAGCTCTCGCCACCGTCCCTGATAGTCCATGCCGCAGCCGACAATGTAGCGGTCCGGCACCAGCAGGCCGACGAAGTCCGGGCTGAAGCGCGCCGCGCGGTCGGGCAGATCCTTGACGGTCAGCACGCAGGTGAGCACCTCCTCGGCCCCTGCCTCGCGGCAATGATTCGCGACGGCCGCCAGCGTGACGCCCTCGTCGAGGATGTCGTCGACGACGAGCACGGACCGGCCCGCGAGCGGCGTCTCCGGCACGGCCTGCCAGCGCAGTTCTCCGCCGGTCGCACCGCGGCCATAGCGCCCTACCCGCAGCGTGTCGTTCACGTGGGGGATGCCGAGCCGGCGGGAGATCTCATCGGCCGGCATGCGCCCGCCCTCCAGCACCGCGACCAGCACCGGATCCCGGCCTGCCAGGCGCGCGCTGATGGCGGCGGCCAGCCGGTCGAAGGCGGCGGCCACCTCCGCCGGGCTCGCAATGCGGACGGCACCCTCGGGGATGCGCACGTCGCTGCCCTGACCGTGAGCGAAGTCGTCAGGCATCGAGTTCCAGCACCGGTCGGTCCATGGCCTCCGCGAGTTCGGTGTGCAGCGCCTGCCAGCGCTCGCCGGCGAGCAGCCGCTGCCGGCCGGTCCGCCGGCGCCCGTGGAAACGGGCCAGTCGGACGAGGCTGGGCGGATTGCGGTAGTCGCCGAGGCCCTCGGCCGTCGCCTCGGCACGTGCCCGGTCGTTGCAGACCAGCACCATGTCGCAGCCGGCGTCGAGCGCCGCTCGGGCCCGGCGCGACATGCTGCCGACGCTCTCTGTGGCCTTCATGCTGAGGTCGTCGGAGAACACGGCGCCGTTGTAGCCCAGCCGCCCGCGCAGCTCCTCGCCGATCCACCAGCGGGAGAAGGTGGCCGGGCGGGCATCCACCTCGCTGTAGACCACGTGGGCCGTCATGATGCCGGGTACGCCGGCGCGCACGAGTCGCTCGAAGGGCTTCAGGTCTTCCATGATCTCGCCGTAGGGACGGCGGTCGACCGGCAGTTCCTCGTGGGAGTCCGGCACCACCGCGCCGTGCCCGGGATAATGCTTGGCCACCGCCGCCATGCCGGCGTCCTGCATCCCGTGCATGTAGGCCGCCGCAAGTTCGCCGGCCGCCTCCGGGTGGGCGTGGAAGGCCCGGTCGCCGATGACCTCGCTGAGACCCCAGTCGAGATCGAGCACCGGTGCGAAGGAGAAATCGACACCGACCGCACCCAGCTCGGCTGCCAGCAACCAGCCGGTGTGGCGGGCGAGCCGTCGGCCGGTGTCCGGATCCACGTCATAGCGCCGCCCGAGCCAGCGGGCGGTCGGCAGCTCGGTGAAACCCTCGCGGAAGCGCTGGATGCGGCCGCCTTCCTGATCGACGGCGACCAGGAGCGCCGGCGTGCGCAGCCGGTGGATGGCCTCCGTCAGTGCGGTCAGCTGATCCGGCGAGGCATAGTTGCGGCTGAACAGGATCACGCCGCCCACGGCCGGATGCATCAGGAAATCCCGGTCCGCCGACGTCAGTTCCGTCCCTTCGATGTCCGCCATCAGCGGGCCGAGTGACATGCTCCCTCCGTCGCTCCGGTCGCAGATCTTGCCCAGGATCGACAAAATACTTCAATACCCGAGCATAAAACTTTGAACTTCATCATATTCTGTCGAATACCGCGACGGATTCCATGTGGCTCGTATGGGGGAACATATCCAGAACGCCGGCCGCAGACAATCCGAGACGCCCCGGGGCGGTCAGCGTGCCCGCGTCCCGCGCGAGGGTGCCCGGGTGACAGGACACGTACACCAGACGCCGCGGCGGTCTCTCCGCGAAGTGCCGCGCCAGTGCGTCCGCGCCCGGTCGCGCGGGATCGAGCAGGACCCGGTCCCAGTCGGACCGCAGCCAGTCCTCGCCCGGATCGGGCTCGGCCAGGTCGCGATTCAGGAAGGCGACGTTGCCGAGGCCGTTGGCCGCCGCATTCTCCTCGGCCCGCCGCACCAGATCGGCGCTGCCCTCGATGCCCAGCACTACGCCGGACCGCCTGGCCAGCGGCAGCGTGAAATTGCCGATGCCGCAGAAGAGATCGAGAACGCGCTCCTCCGGCCCCGGCTCGAGCAGCTCCACCGCCCGTGACACAAGCGCCCGATTCAGTGCGCCGTTCACCTGGATGAAATCCAGCGGCCGGAACCGGATCGACAGACCGAACTCGGGCAGGTCGTAGCGGAACGGCTCGGGCATACCGCCGTCGGCGTCCGGCAGCGGCCGCACCGTCTCCGCCCCGCCGGTCTGCAGGAAGAAGCGCAGCGCGTGCGTCTCGGCGAAGCCCCTGAGCCGCGCCTCGTCCTCCGCGGACGGCGTCTCGAGCACGCGCAGTACCAGCGCGGTCAGGTTATCGCCGACGGCGACCTCGATCTGGGGGATCTGCTCGCGCACCGACAGCCCCGAGATGAGCTCCGCGAGTTCGCCGAGCAGCCCGCCGACGGGCTCCGCGAGCACTTCGCAGCGGCCCGTGTCGGTGACATAGGGCTTGAAACGCTCCCGGAAGCCCACCAGCACCCTGCCCTTGCCCTGGACGTAGCGCACGCCCAGGCGGGCCCGGCGTCGGTAATGCCAGGCGGGCCCGCGCAGCGGCTCGAGCACCCGTTCGGGCACGACGCCGCCGATGCGCTGCAGGTTGTCGAGCAGGACCTGCTGCTTGGCCTCGATCTGACGCTCGGCGGCCAGGTGCTGCAGCGAACAGCCGCCGCAGATGCCGTAGACCGCGCAGCGCGGCTCCACCCGGTCCGGCGAGGGCTCCAGCACGGCCTCCAGCCGCGCCTCGTCGAAGTTCTTCCGCCGCCGCACCCGCAGGAAGCGCACCCGCTCGCCGACCAGGGCGCCGTCCACGAATACCTTCTTGCCGGGCACGTCGGCGATGCCGCGCCCGTCGTGGGTAATGCCCAGGATGCCGGCCTGTTCCGGCTCGCGCTGCTTCTTCGCCATTTTCTTCCCGGTGGCGCAGGCCTCAGCGGCCGGCGGCACCATCCCAGGCCTCGAGGAACTCGGCGAAGTGTGCCTCCCCGCTCTCGCCGAGGGTCCGGCGCACCCGCTCGTATTCCTGCTCGAGGTCCGCCGCCGACATACGGCCGCGCATGAACTCGAAGCGCAGATACACCAGATACGTGTTGACGACGTCGGTCTCGCAGTAATTGCGTATGCCCTCGATGTCGCCGGCCTGCCACGCGCCCCAGACCTTGTCGCCGCTCATGCCGAGCTTGCCGGGGAATCCGAGCATCACGGCGATGTCGTCCAGGCCCGCCCGGGCGCGGGCCTGGTAGCCGGCGAGCACGTCCATGAGGTCGATGTGGCGCCAGTGGAAGCGGCCGAGATAGTTGTTGTAGCGGTAGTCCCGCTCGCTGTCGCCGGTCTCCCAGTACCGCGACGCCACGACGCCGTGCATGAGGGCCCGGTAATGCAGCACCGGCAGGTCGAAGCCGCTGCCATTCCAGGACACGAGCGTGGGCGCGAAGCGCTCGATGCCGTCGAAGAAACGAGTGACGATTTCCGCCTCGTCGGCATCCGGCTCGCCGAGGCTCCAGACCCGGAAACTGTCGCCGGTCCTGAGCGCCACCGAGATGGCGACGACCCGGTGCAGGTGCAGGGGCATGAACTCGGTGCCGGCTTCCTGCAGCCGCTTGAAGGTCATCGCGGTCGCCACATCGTCGTCGGTCAGGTCGCCCAGATCCCACAGGCGCCGCCCGGCCTCGAAGTCGGGTATGGTCTCAATATCAAAAGCGAAACAATGCATTAAGCTATCTTCTTAATTTGAATTATCATTCACTGCTGGCCCGTCTGCCCTTTCCGCGACGGCGAACGCGAGCACCAGCCCTGCCTCGTCGGTGAGGCTGACGTGGGTGTTGCCGATGCCCAGCCGCCGGCAGACAGCCTGCCCGCGCTCCGAGAAGATCACCACCGGACGGCCCCGTGGATCGGGCACGAAGCCGGCATCCCGAATCCACATGCCGTGGGCGAAACCGGTGCCCATGGCCTTCACCACCGCCTCCTTGGCCGCGAAGCGCATCGCCAGGAATCGCACCGGGCGCTTGTTGCGGCGGAACAGCTCGGCTTCCCGCGGCATCAGCAGCCGGCGCACGAAATGCTCGCCGAACCGCTGGTAGGCATCGGCGATACGGGAGATCTCGACGACGTCCGTGCCGACGCCGAATATCAAGAGCCCCGCGCTCCCTGCATCAACTCGCGCATGCGCGCCACGGCGGGGCCGAGTCCCTCGATGACGGCACGGGCGATGATGGCATGGCCGATGTTGAGTTCGACGATCTCCGGGATGGCGGCGATCGGCCCGACGTTGTGATAGTGCAGCCCGTGCCCGGCGTGCACGGTCAGGCCGTTCTCGGCCCCGAAGCGCGCGGCCTCGCGGATGCGCTCGAGTTCCCCGGCCTGCTCGGCACCGTCCGCTTCCGCGTAGGCGCCCGTGTGCAGTTCCACCACCGGCGCACCGCAATCGTAGGCGGCCCTGAGCTGCTCGGCATCGGGATCGATGAACAGGGAGGGACGGATGCCCGCCGTGGAGAGCTGCAGCACCGCGTCGGTCACCTCGTCCCGCCGGGCGACGACATCCAGACCGCCCTCGGTCGTCAGCTCCTCCCGCTTCTCCGGCACCAGGCAGCAATCGGCCGGCCGCAGCTCAAGGGCGATGGCGATCATCTCCTCCGTGACGGCCATCTCCAGGTTCATGCGCGTCTGCAGCGTCCCGGCCAGCACGCGCACGTCCCGGTCCTGGATGTGGCGCCGGTCCTCGCGCAGGTGCACGGTGATGCTGTCGGCGCCCGCACGCTCCGCGATGAATGCCGCCTCCACGGGATCGGGATAGCGCGTGCCCCGCGCCTGGCGCAGGGTGGCCACGTGATCGATGTTCACTCCGAGTTTCAGTGTCCGCATCTCGCTGTCTTCCTGTCCGGCCGGGCCCCGGCCGCGCCCTAGCGGGTCTCGCCGTCGCCCGCCTCGCTGCGCCGGCGCATCGCACGCATCACCCGCCGGCTGCTGAGCTCCCTGCCTTCGAGGCAGTGCTCCAGCGCCATCTGCAGGATGCGCCGCGCCCGTCTCAGGAGCGCCGGGTCCTCCAGTCGTTCGGCGGCGATATCCCGGAGTTCGGCGCCGCTGTACAGGGAGGCGTCGGGGCCGTCCGCGGTGACCCGGGCGACGCCCTCCGCCGCCTTCACCCGGTACCAGGCGCCCTCCTCCACCGGCAGGCCGGTAACCATATCATGCTCCAGATCGAGGCCGTAGCCGATGGCGCGCAGCAGCCTGAGCTCGAAGCAACGCAGCGTGAACTCCACGTCGGGACGGCCGGCCAGTCCGGTCACCGCCGCCTCGTACGCGGCGTAGACGTCGGGCTGGGCGTCGTGGCGATGGGTGAGTTTCAGCACCAGCTCGTTCACGTAGAAACCGGCCATGAGCGCATCGCCGGAGAGGTCGGGCAGCCGGCCGGCCGCCTCCACGCCGGTGAGCGTGCCGAGGTCGCCGGCGATGGTCCAGGACAGCTCCAGCGGGGCGAAGGGTCGCAGTATGCCGCGATAGCGCGAGCGGGCCGAGCGCACGCCCCGCGCCACCAGGCCGATGCGGCCGTGGTCCCGGCTGAAGATCTCGATCAGCTGGCTCGAGTCCCGGAACGGCCGGCTGTGCAGCAGGAAACCGGGCTGGGAGGCGATGCGGGACCGCTGGCTCACCGGGTCTCGTAACCGAACTCGCGCAGGCTCTTCTCGCTGTCCGCCCAGTTCTCGCGCACCTTGACCCACAGCTCCAGGTGCACGGGCGCGCCCAGCATCCGTTTCAGCTCCCGCCGCGCGGAGGTGCCCACCGCCTTCAGGACGCCGCCGCCCCGCCCGACCACGATCCCCTTGTGTGACGGCTTGTCCACGTACACGACGGCGTCGATCTCGTACCCGGTGCCGGTGCGGGCGAACTTCTCGATGACCACGGTGAGCCCGTAGGGCAGTTCGTCGCGCAGCCTCAGCGTCAGCTTCTCGCGGATCAGCTCCGCGGCCATGAAGCTCTCGCTGCGGTCGGTGACGGTATCCCGATCGTACAGCGGCGGCGAGACCGGCAGGTAGCGCGGAATGATGGCGAGCAGGCGGTCCACGTTATCGCCAGTGCGCGCCGAGAGCGGCACGATCTCGGCGAACTCCGCCTTGTCCGCGACCCGGGCCAGCGTCTCCAGCAGACGCTCCTTCGGCCGCACGAGATCGGCCTTGTTGGCGATTGCGATGACGGGATGGCCCGCGTCACGGATGCGGTCGAGCACCATCTGGTCCGCCCCGCGCCAGCCCCTCGCGTCGAACAGGAACAACAACAGATCCGCCTCCGCAGCCGCACCGGTGGCCGCCCGGTTCATCGCGCGGTTGATCGCGCGTGGCTGATCGCCGTGCAGACCCGGCGTATCCACGAAGATGATCTGCGCGTCATCACGCTCGCTGATGCCGTGGATGCGGTGCCGGGTGGTCTGCGGCCGCGGCGTGACGATGCTCACCTTGCGGCCGACGATGCGGTTGATCAGCGTGGACTTGCCCACGTTCGGCCGCCCGACGACGGCCACGAAGCCGCACCTGTGATCCTGTTGCTGTCGTTCCGACATGGGGGTCCTATGATGGCGAGCCGGCGGTCAGGGAGGCAAGCAGCCGGTGCGCGGCCTCCTGTTCGGCCTCCCGGCGGCTCGCGCCGCTCGCCGTCGCCTCGCCGTCGGGCTGCACCAGTCGGCAGCGGACCTCGAAGCGCTGGTCGTGCGCCGGCCCGCTGGCGCCGATCAACTCGTAGGCGGGCAGCGGCAGGCCGCGCGCCTGCAGCCATTCCTGCAGGCGGGTCTTCGGGTCCTTCAGCGAGTCGCCCTCGGGAAGGTGCTCGAGCCGCCGGGAATAGAGGCGGTGTACCACCCGCTCGGCCTCCGCGTAGCCACCGTCGCGGAAGATGGCGCCCAGCAGCGCCTCCAGCCCGTCGGCCAGGATGGAGTCCCGCCGGAAGCCGCCGCTCTTCATCTCGCCGGAGCCGAGCTTCAGATGCTCGCCGAGCCCGTGCTGGCGGGCGATCTGCGCCAGCGAATGGTCGCGCACCAGGCGGGAACGCAGCCGGCTCAGCTCCCCCTCCTCGGCGTCGGGGCGGAGCGAGATCAGGGCGTCGGAAATGACGCAGTCGAGCACCGCGTCGCCCAGAAACTCGAGCCGCTCATTACTGCGGCCCGGCGCGCTGCGATGCGTGAGCGCGCGCTCCAGCAGTGTGGTGTCGCCGAACTCGTAGTCGAGGGTCCGCTGGACCCATTGGGTGATCTCTTCCAAAGCCCGGCGTGTCGCCCCCCGATCAGCTGAGATCGGCTGTGGTCAGCTGCGGACCTCGACCGTCTTGTTGAAACTCACCGCAAACGAGATATTCGAGATGAATGGCGTGCGGTTCTCGTACTTGGCCTCGATCACGTAGCCGTCCGCGACCTTCTTTATGCTCAGGTCCCGCTCGCTGATGATGTTGATGCTCTCGATGTCGAAGCGGCGGGAAAGCGAGCGCATCAGGTCCTGACGAGTCGGGCCCTGTCCCTCGAACTCGTCCTTCACGCCGTCGAGCACGCTGACGATCTTCATGTGCTCGAGGTAGACGGGCACCAGGCGGATACCGGCAAAGACGAACAGGCCGACGAAGGCCACGAGGATGAGCATGCCGAGGGTCGTCATGCCCCGCTGCCTGCCGCCGCGATCGATGTGACGAAGCTCCACCATATCCGCCTCCGGAACCTGCTGGGAAAGCGTTATGTCACGCGATATTAACCGATCACGCAGTGACCTGCGCCACATTATCGGATTTTGTCGCCGATGCGATCCCAGCGCGGCCACTCGCCCCACTGCCAGTTCAGCCAGATGCGGCTGGCCCGGCCCACCAGATTGTCCTCCGGCACGCAGCCCACCTGCGGGAAGCGGCTGTCCCGGCTGTTGTCACGATTGTCGCCCATCATGAAATAGCAGCCCCCGGGCACCTCGAAGCGGTAGACGCCGGACAGCGGGCTGCGCTGAAGCAGGACCAGGTGTTCGTTATCGCCCAGGCGCTCGACGAACAGCTGCCCGGTCTCCCCGTCCTCGGTCCAGCGCTCGGCCGCTTCCATCTCGACCGGCTCGCCGTTGATGAACAGCCGATGGTTGCGGTACACGATCTCGTCGCCGGGCAGGCCGACCACGCGCTTGATGTAGTTGATGTCCGGGTTGGAGGGCAGACGGAAGACGGCGATATCTCCGCGCTCGGGCCGGCCGGTCTCCACCACCTCGGTGTGCAGCACCGGCAGCCTGAGGCCGTAGGAGTACTTGGAGACGAAGATGAAGTCACCCACCAGCAGGGTGGGCACCATGGAACTCGACGGGATGCGGTAGGGCTCGAAGGCGAACGAGCGTATCGCCAGCACGAGCAGCAGCACGGGGAAGAACGAGCGCGAATACTCGACGATCTTCGGCATGCCGGAGCCGGCCTCCGCTTCGGCGCGGGCGTGCCGCCCGCGTCCGCTCAGCGCCCAGACGAGCCAGATCACGCCGGTGATCAGCGTGGCCAGTACCAACAGCAGTGACAGGTCCAATTTCATTTCCGCGCGACGATCCGGTTGAGCACCTTACTTCTCCACCTGCAGTACGGCAAGGAACGCTTCCTGGGGAATCTCCACGGAGCCGAGCTGTTTCATGCGCCGCTTGCCCTCCTTCTGCTTCTCCAGCAGCTTGCGCTTGCGGCTGACGTCACCGCCGTAGCACTTCGCGGTCACGTTCTTGCGCAGGGCCTTGACCGTGCTGCGCGCGATGACGTGGGCGCCGATCGCCGCCTGTATGGCCACCTCGAACATCTGCCGCGGTATCAGTTCCTTCATTTTCTCCACCAGTTCCCGGCCCCGTGGGTAGGCCTTGTCCCGATGGACGATGACGGACAGCGCGTCCACCTTCTCCTTGTTGATCAGGATGTCGAGGCGCACGAGATCGGCCGCCTGGAAGCGGGCGAAGTGATAATCGAAGCTGGCGAAACCGCGGCTGGCCGACTTCAGCCGGTCGAAGAAGTCGAGGACCACCTCCGAGAGGGGCATCTCGTACTCCAGCGAGACCTGGCCGCCGAGGTAGAGCATCTTGGTCTGCACGCCGCGCTTCTCGATACACAGCTTCATGACGGCGCCGACGTGCTCCTCGGGCACCAGGATGCCGGCGACGATGATCGGTTCGCGGATCTCGCCGATCTCACCCGTCGGCGGCAGGGCGGACGGATTGTCCACGCTGACGACCTCGCCGGTCACGGTCTGCACCTCGTAGACGACGGTGGGCGCGGTGGTAATCAGGTTGATGCCGTACTCACGCTCGAGCCTCTCCTGGACGATCTCCATGTGCAGCATGCCGAGAAAGCCGCAGCGGAAGCCGAACCCGAGCGCCACCGAGGTCTCGGGCTCGAAGTGCAGCGCGGCGTCGTTCAGCCTGAGCTTCTGCAGCGCCTCGCGGAAGGTCTCGTAGTCGTCCGACTGGGACGGGAACAGGCCCGCGAACACCCGCGGCTGCATCTCCCGGAAGCCCGGCAGCGGCTTGTCGCAGGGGCGCTTGTCGATGGTGAGCGTGTCGCCGACCGGCGCCCCGTCGATCTCCTTGATGCTGGAGATGACGAAGCCCACCTCGCCGGCCTCCAGCGTTTCCGTGTCCAGCATCTTCGGCGTGAACTTGCCCACCCGGTCCACCTGGTGGGCACGGCCGGTCGACATGACACGGATCTTGTCCCGGTTCGTCAGCGTGCCGTTCACCACCCGCACCAGACAGACCACGCCCACGTAATTGTCGAACCAGGAATCGACGATGAGCGCCTGCAGCGGCGCCTCCGTGTCGCCCACCGGCGGCGGTATCCGGGTGACCAGCGTATCCAGCAGTTCGCGCACCCCCTCACCGGTCTTCGCGCTGACCAGCACGGCGTCGTGCGCCTCCAGGCCGATGATCTCCTCGATCTCGTTGATTACTTTCTCGGGCTCCGCTGCCGGGAGATCGATCTTGTTCAGGACGGGCACCACTTCCAGTCCCTGATCGATGGCCGTGTAGCAGTTGGCGACACTCTGCGCCTCCACGCCCTGGGCGGCATCCACCACCAGCAGCGCGCCCTCGCAGGCTGCCAGCGAGCGCGAGACCTCGTAGGAGAAGTCCACGTGCCCCGGCGTATCGATGAAGTTCAGCTCGTAGACGCTGCCATCCGTCGCCGTGTACTCGAGCGATACGGTCTGCGCCTTGATGGTGATGCCCCGCTCGCGCTCCAGGTCCATCGAATCCAGCACCTGGGCGGCCATCTCCCGGTCACTCAGCCCGCCGCAGATGTGGATGATGCGGTCGGCAAGCGTGGACTTGCCGTGGTCGATATGGGCGATGATCGAGAAGTTGCGGATGTTCTTCATATAAGCGGGGTCGACTCAGGATGGTGCGCGGGGAGCCGGCTCGCGGTGCCCGGGCGGGCCCGGATACCCGAGAGTCCCCGGCGTAGCGCGGATTATAAACGGCCCGGGGGCTCCGGTTCGCCGTTTTCCGCGGGCGCGCCGCACCGATCGAGATAATCCAGCAGCCTGGCGCGATCCAGCCTGGCCTCGCAGAGCACCCGGCCGTCCGCCTCGAGCACCGGCACGCGCAGCCCGTAGCGCTCGACCAGTTCCGGATCACGGTCGACGTCACGCAGGTGGATGCGCGCCCGGCCCCGCGCCAGGGGCATGAGTTCCTCGATGAGGATCTCGCACAGATGGCAGCCGCGCCGGGTATAGACGGTCAGGTCAGCCATCCGCTCGCACCCCCGCCGGTTCGCCCGCGAGCAGGCGGGGACGGCAGCGTCCGGCCGCGTCCATGCGCCTCGACGTGGCGCGGGCCAGTGGCAACGCCGCCGCGAATGCGCCGAAAGCGAGGCCGACGGTGGCAGGCTCGCCGATACCCAGCAGGCTCGCCGCCGCGCTGCCCGCCAGCAGGCCCGCGAGCGGGATGCCGTACACGGCAACGGCGGCACCGGCGAGGCCGCGCTGCTCCAGGGCCACGCGGACGGTATCCCCCGGCTCGGGCCGATAGTCGGGGGGTAGGGGCAGGACCAGACGGCCCTCGCCCGCCCGCGCCGCGGCGAAACCGAAACCGCAGCCCTCGCCGCGGGCGCAGCGCGCGCAGGACCCGGCCGTTGCCACCCGGACCACGACGGTGTGCCCGTCGACGGCCTCGACGCGGCCGTCGCGGACCAGCAGTCCGTCGCAGTCACTCACCGGCAGGCGCCGCAGCGAGAGAATTGGCGATCATCCGCACGGTGTGGCCCGGCACCTCGCCGATCACCGTCACCTGATGTCCGTTGACCACGGTGCCGAAGGCGTAGGCGGCGCCGATACGGGAGGCGCCTTCGAGTTTGCCGGCCCCTTCCTGCCCGGACTCCACGAAGACGGACACGCTGGCGACGCCGTCGGAGTAGACGATGTGGGCCACCTCGCCCTCGCTGTCCGGGAAACGCTCCGTGCCTGCGGAAACCAGCCGGAAGCCGCTGGGTACTTCGCGGGCCTCGAAACCGGTGGGATTGACGTCTTCGCGCCCGGCTGCCTGTACGGCGTCTCGCACCCAGGTGAAACCCTCGATGTCCATCGACGGGCGGAGCGCCGAAGCCGGGATGGGCTTGCCGATGGTGATCTCGGCGAAGCGCATCTCCTCGACGATCTCGCCGCCGGTGCCCACCACCTGGCGCCGCAGCGGCAGCGCGGAGGCCTTGTCCAGCCAGAGACGGTGACCGAAGCGGAACTGATCGCGGGGCCGGATGGCCAGTTGTACCGACGGGCGGCCCACCACGCGCTCGTAGTCCTCGATGGTGAGGTCGTAGCTGCGGGACAGCGCGTCGGGCTGCACGGCGAGGCGGCCGAACAGACCTTCCTGGTTGATCTGCTGCTCGACCAGCACCATGCGGCTCTCGGGCAGGATGCAGTGCACCTCGTCACCGGCCCGGATGATCTCGCGGCCCGCGCCATCCAGGGACTCGAGCTTCTCGCTCACCTCGCCGTCCTGGTAGCGATGGACGACGCGCAGTGTCTGCACCTGACCGTTGTGCACCCGCACGACGGTGCCGCTGTAATTGGCCTGCTCGACGGCCACCGCCATCCGCTGCAGCCATTCCATGGGCGAGGGATCCGCCGCCAGCGCAGCCCCGCACAGCGCCGCGGCGGCGAAACCAACGAGGAAACTGCCGCCGTGCACCGCTGCGTTACCGGGCCGCATCATCCGCCGGGTTCTCTGCCGTTCCCGTCCGTCCGTCTTCAGAAGTCACCGTGGAGTCTTGCGTGGAGGTTTCCGTGGCGTATTCCGTGGGGTATACCAGGGGCCCGTTCGGCTGCGTGACGATGCGGCTGTGCATCCCGCTGCGCATGAGTGTACCAGCCCGCTCGCCGTGGCTGATCATGTAGTTGGTGAGCCGCGCCGGCACGGCACTGACCGGCCGGACCGTCACGGCCGCGTCCACCGGAACGGTGTAGGCATAGCCCTCGGCAGTGCCCTCGAGCGGCGCCGCGACCGGGGCTTCCCCGTCGGTCTCCGCGGTGACCGCCTCGGGACCGGCGACCTCTCCGGTGTTCTGCAGTCCCATCAGCGCGACCACCGCCACGGAGGCGGCCACCGCCACGCCGGCGGCCGGTCGCAACCAGCGGGAGCGGCCCGGCCCGGCTGCCCTGCCGCCGTAAGTGGTCTCGCCGTCGAGCGCCGCGGCGACGCGCCCGGCCAGGTCGATACCCGCCAGGCGCTCGCCGCGCAGCGCCTGCCCGATCAGCAGATAGCGTCCGGCGACGCGCCGCAGTTCCTCGTCGGCCTGCAGCCGCCGCAACAACAGCTCCGCTTCTCCGTCGGGCAGTTCGTCGTCCAGGAAGGCCGACATCTGGTCTCGTAGCTTGTCGTTCATGTCACACCGATCTCGTCTACCGGACCGCGCGCCTCATGCGAGGAGCGGATCGATCCTTTTACTGATGGCTTCCCTCGCCCTGAAGATACGCGATCGCACGGTACCCACCGGGCACTCCATGGTCTCGGCGATCTCCTCGTAGGTCATCCCTTCCAGCTCGCGCAGTATGATGGCCGTGCGCAGATCCTCCGGGAGGTCCTGGATCGCCTCGTCGATGGTCTGCTGCACCTCGTCCTTCATAAGGACCCGTTCCGGGCTGTCGATATCCTTGAGACGGGCCTGCATGTCGTATTGTTCCGGGTCCTGCAGATCCAGGTCGTATTCCACGGGCCGGCGCTTGGCCGCCACCAGATAGTTCTTGGCCGTATTGACGGCGATGCGGTACAGCCAGGTGTAGAACGCGCTGTCGCCGCGGAACCGGGGCAGGGCCCGGTAGGCCTTGAGGAATGCCTCCTGGGCCACGTCGTTAGCCTCGTCGGGGTCCCGCACATAGCGCATCACCAGGTTCACGATCTTCGTCTGGTACTTGAGCACGAGCAGGTTGAATGCCTGCTTGTCCCCCTGCTGTACCCGCTTCACCAGTGCGGCGTCGCTCCGCTTCGCGCTCATCGGTCGGACTCACGCCGGACGGTATCGCGCACTGCCAACGCAATAGACAGGGGGCCGTCTGGAAAGTTCTCGGGATAAGCCATCGGCGAGGAGGAAAATCCTTGTTTGTGATACGCCTCACGCGGCCTGCTGATACCGCGGCGGGCAGCAGCGCATGATGGACCTGATGAAAGACGCCTGGACGACAGAGTCAATTCTAGCAGTTGGGCGAGTTTGCAACCAAAGCGCCTCGCCGCGTGCGCCAGAGTATGCGCAGGCGGCGCCAGTCTTCTCCGTTCTCCGGCCTCGGGCGTCGCAGCGGCACCAGCCACAGCCGTCCGCCGTCGCCGCGGAACGCGGCCAGCGCCGCGCCGCGGCCGAACCAGCTTCCGGGCGACAGGCTGACGGGAATCTCCCCGTTGCCGGTGCCGAGGAACCAGCCGCGGGCCGGATCGTAGCTCACGGTCTCGGGCAGTGGAGCGCAGGCGGCGAGGCGGCGGTGGCAGACCAGCCCTGCTGCCAGCGGCAGGACGGTCGCCAGTCGGCCCCACCCCGTGCCGACCGCGGCCAGCGCGACGGCCGTGAGCAGCGCAACCGCCGCGACGTAGCCATGCAGCCAGCGCCCGTGCGAAGGGTCAACGGGTAGAGAAATCGCGAATGCGGCGGATGATGGCGGCAAGCCCGGGCTCCGGTTCGGCTCTGCCGAGCAGGTAAGCCCATATCTCCGGATCCTGCGACTCCAGTAAGGCCGCGAAATCCGCCTTTAGGGGCTCTCCCAGCCGCGGATATTCCTGTTCCAGGAAGCCGCTCAGGAGGACGTCGAGTTCGCGCATGCCGCGCCGGCACAGCCAGCGCAGCCGCCCCGGCGGCGCAGCGGTATCCGTCATGGCCGCCCGGCCCTCAGAGCCGGCGCTCGGCCAGCATCTTCTTCGTCTCAGCTATCGCCTTCGCCGGATTCAGGCCCTTCGGGCACGTCTGGGTGCAGTTCATGATGGTGTGGCACCGGTACAGGCGGAAGGGATCCTCCAGCGCGTCCAGACGCTCCCCGGTGGCCTCGTCCCGGCTGTCTACCAGCCAGCGATAGGCCGCCAGCAGCGTGGCGGGACCGAGGTAGCGGTCACCGTTCCACCAGTAGCTCGGGCAGCTGGTCGAGCAGCAGGCGCACAGGATGCAGGCCGACGGGCTGTTGATCTTCTCCTGGTCCTGCTTGGACTGCAGGCGCTCGCGGTCCGGCGGTGCCGGTGTGCGGGTCTGCAGCCAGGGCTTGATGGAGGCGTACTGGGCGTAGAAGTTCGTGAGATCGCCCACCAGGTCTTTCACCACCGGCAGGTGCGGCAGCGGGTAGATGCTGATGTCGCCGCCCACGTCCTCGTTGGCGGTGATGCATGCCAGCTGGTTGCCGCCGTCGATATTCATCGCACAGGAGCCGCAGATGCCCTCCCGGCAGGACCGGCGGAACGTGAGCGTGGGGTCGACTTCGTTCTTGATCTTGATCAGCGCGTCGAGAACCATCGGACCGCACGCGTCCATGTCCACCTCGTAGGTATCCATGCGCGGGTTCTCGCCGCTGTCCGGATCGTAGCGATAGACCACGAACCGTCGCACGTTCTTCGCGCCCTCCGGTGCGGGGAAATGACGGCCCTTGCCTATCCGTGAGTTCTCCGGGAGTCGAAATTCTGCCACGTCTGCCGATTCCTCTTGGTGTTGCCGTGTCCGGGTGTGCCGGTCCGCCTCAGTAGGTACGCGCCTTGGGCGGGATGGCCTGGACCTCGTCCGTCAGCGTCTTGCCGTGCACAGGGCGGTAGTCGATCTCCACGCCGCCGTCCTCGCCGACCCAGGCCAGCGTGTGCTTCATCCAGTTCTCGTCGTCGCGGTCCGGATAGTCCTCCCGCGCCTGGGCGCCGCGGGACTCCTTCCGGTTGGCCGCGGAATGGATGGTGGCCAGCGCGTTCAGCAGCAGGTTCTCCAACTCCAGTGTCTCAACGAGATCGGAGTTCCAGATCATGGACTTGTCCGCCACGCTTACCCGGCCGAAGTCGCCGAAGGTGTCCTTCAGCTTCTCGATGCCCTCCGCCAGCAGATCGCCGGTACGGAAGACCGCCGCATGGTTCTGCATCAGCTTCTGCATCTCGAGGCGGATCTCCGCCGTAGGACGCTCGCCGTCGCGCGCGAGCAGCCCGCGGATCTTCTCCACCGTCGCCTTGCCGGCGTCGTCCGGCAGCGGCTTGTGCCGCACACCCCGATCCATGCTCCCGGCGCAGTGCCGTGCCGCGGCCCGGCCGAATACCACCAGGTCCAGCAGGGAGTTCGAGCCGAGCCGGTTGGCGCCGTGCACCGACACGCAGCCCGCCTCGCCGACGGCCATGAGACCCGGCACGACGCTGTCCGGGTCGCCGTCCCGGGAGGTCACCACCCGTCCCCGGTAGTCCGTCGGGATGCCGCCCATGTTGTAGTGCACGGTGGGCAGTACCGGTATGGGCTCCTTCAGCACGTCGACATTGGCGAAGATTTTCGCCGTCTCGGCGATGCCGGGCAGCCGTTCCTCGATCACATCGCGACCGAGATGCTCCAGGTGCAGGTAGCAATGGTCCTTCTCCGCGCCGACGCCCCGCCCCTCGCGGATCTCGATGGTCTCCGCCCGGCTGACGACGTCCCGGGACGCGAGGTCCTTCGCGTTCGGCGCATAGCGCTCCATGAAGCGCTCGCCCTCCGAGTTGGTGAGGTAGCCGCCCTCGCCACGCACGCCCTCGGTGATGAGGCAGCCCGCGCCGTAGATGCCGGTGGGATGGAACTGCACGAACTCCATGTCCTGCACCGGCAGGCCGGCCCGCAGCACCATGCCGCCGCCGTCGCCCGTGCAGGTGTGCGCGGAGGTGCAGGAGAAGTAGGCACGGCCGTAACCGCCGGTGGCGAGGATGACCTGATGCGCGCTGAAGCGATGCAGGCGGCCGGTGGCGAGATCCAGCGCCACGACGCCCCGGCACACGCCCTCTTCCATGATCAGGTCGATGGCGAAATACTCGATGAAAAACTCCGCCTCGTGCTTCAGCGATTGCTGGTACAGCGTGTGCAGCATGGCGTGGCCGGTGCGATCCGCCGCGGCGCAGGTGCGCTGCGCGGTGCCCTCGCCGAAGTGGGTGGTCATGCCGCCGAAGGGCCGCTGGTAGATGCGCCCGTCCTCGGTGCGGGAGAACGGCACGCCGTAGTGCTCGAGTTCGATGACGGCGTCCGGGGCCTCCTTGCACATGTACTCGATGGCGTCCTGATCGCCGAGCCAGTCGGAGCCCTTCACGGTGTCGTACATGTGCCAGCGCCAGTCGTCCTCGCCCATGTTGCCGAGTGCGGCGCTGATGCCGCCCTGGGCGGCCACGGTGTGGCTGCGGGTGGGGAACACCTTGGTCACGCAGGCGGTCGTGAAACCCGCCTCGGCCAGCCCGAAGGTGGCGCGCAGTCCGGCGCCGCCGGCGCCGACGACGACCACGTCGTACTTGTGGTCGATGAAATCCTTGTCCAGGCTCATGTATCAGTCCCGAAAGCGATCTTGAGGATGGCGAACAGCGCCGCGACGGCCACCACGACGTGCAGGAAACGCACGGCCAGCAGCGTGATCACGCGGGTCGCGCCGCCCGTGTAGTCCTCGATCACCACCTGGGTACCGAGGAACGAGTGATAGGTGAGAGTCGCGACCAACAGCACCAGCAGTACTGCGGTCACCGGCCGGGCGATCCACGCCGTCACCGTGGCGTGATCCAGGCCTTCCAGGCCGAGGAGCGCGAAGACGAACCACAGCGTCAGCGGCACCAGCGCCACGGCGGTCACCCGCTGCATCCACCAGTGTTCCGTGCCCGATTTGGCCGATCCGAGCCCGAGCGCCCGGGCCATGGGAGTCTTGATGGTCATGTGCGTGCTCCCTCTAGCTGCCCGACGCGAGGATGACGGCCCACAGCACCGCCGTTGCCACCACGCTGGCGGCGACCACCGTCCAGCCGGATGCCCTCGCCTGCTCCATCTCGAAGCCCATGCCGGCGTCCCAGAACAGGTGGCGGATGCCGTTGCCGAGGTGGAAGAAGAAGGCATAGCTGCTGCCGACCAGGATCAGCAGCCCGAGCGGCGAGCCGACGAAGCCGGCGACGGACTCGTAGGAGGACGCCCCGGAGGCCGCGGCCAGCAGCCAGGCGGCGAGCAGCAGCGTGGAGAGAGACAGCGCCACACCCGTGCCCCGATGCAGGATGGAAAGCGTGGAAGTGATGCGCCAGCGGTAGACACCGATGTGCGGTGACAGTGGCCTGTTGGTGTTGTCCATGTCCCTCTTTTTCGTCTGACGAAGCTGGTCCCGATGCCGGCGTCGAACCTCTGTCGTGCACGCAGGACACGCCCGCGCAGTCTCGTCATCCGGCCCCGGATGACTGCCTCTTCGCGGCGGGTGTGCCCGGCGCCTCGGGCCCGCTGGCCCGGCGGCACCTCAGAAGTCTATGCAACGGCCGCCTTTCTCCCAGTCACCGTAACGCGTAGGATCGGGACCCTGACGGCCGCCGATCTCTTTCGGCGCCTCGTCACCCGGGAGCGGCGCGTTTCCGGCGTCTTCGCGGGCTCCGTCGTTGCTCTCCGGGGGTGTTTCGGGCGGCTGCCTAGACATGGTCTAAGTATGCCAGAGGCGATCATTCGATGCACCCGCCCGAACTGAGTCAAACCCTTGAAACCCGGCCACTGCGGCGACGTCCGGAGCGCGCCGGCAGGACGGCCGAGGAGGCGAATTGAGCGAACCATCGAACCCCATCAGCGACGCCCCGGTCTGCCTCGCGGTGACCGGCGCGGACCGGATCGATTTCCTGCAGGGACAGCTCACCCAGGACGTCGATCGGCTCGAGGCGGACCGGATTCTGACTGCCGCCTGGTGCAACCCGAAGGGCCGGGTGATCGCGCTGCTCACCCTCGTGCATGGCCGCGATCGCGTGCTGCTCTTCCTGCCCGATTGGCAGGCGGACGACTTCACCGAGCGCCTGCTCCGCTATCGGCTCCGCGCCGACGTGGAGATCGAGCCGCAGTCGGAAACGCGGCTCGTCGCCGTCGACTCGGGACCGGGCGGCATGCAGCTGCCCGAGGGCGAACCCGTGCTGGCCACGCGGCTGCTGCCCGGCACCGAACCGCGCGTGATGGAGATCTGCACGGCGGCCGATCAACTCCAGGGTCTGGATGCGACGCTGCTCCCGCCGGAAGCCTGGCGCCGCGCGGCCATCCGCGCCGGGCGCCCCGCGCTGTATCCCGAGACGGCCGAGTCCTTCACGCCGCACATGCTCAACCTGGACCGGCTGGATGCTATCAGCTTCCGCAAGGGCTGCTACACGGGCCAGGAAGTGGTGGCGCGCACGGAGAACCTGGGCCGGCCGTCGCGGCGCATGCTGCGCTTCAGCGCGGCGGCGGAGCCGTCCGCGCCCGGCGCACGGCTGCTGGACGAGGCCGGCAGCACGGCCGGCACCGTGGTGCGGGCCGCTGCCGCCGACGGCGGCAGCGAATTCCTCGCGGTGGTCTCCATCAAGCAGCTCGGCGGCGAGTTGCGCCTGGAGGACGGCACGCCGGCCGCCCCCGGCTCGCTGCCCTACTCCGTGCCGGAGCTCGGGGGAGGCTGAGCGTCATCCTGGCCATGTTCCTGGCCGTGCTCGGGCCGCATATACGGGAACAGCAGCACGTCGCGGATCGACGGTGAGTCGGTCAGCAACATGACCAGCCGATCGATGCCGACGCCGAGGCCGGCGCAGGGCGGCATGCCGTATTCCAGCGCGCGGATATAGTCCTCGTCGTAGGACATGGCCTCCTCGTCGCCCGCGCTGCGGTTCTCGACCTGGGCGCGGAAACGTTCCGCCTGGTCCTCGGGGTCGTTCAACTCGGAGAAGCCGTTGGCGATCTCGCGCCCCGCCACGAAGAACTCGAACCGATCCGCGACGAAGGGGTCGTCGTCGTTGCGCCGGGACAGCGGCGAGACTTCCACGGGATAGGCGGTCACGAAGGTGGGCTGATCCAGCGTGTCTTCCACCGTCTTCTCGAAGATCTCGATCTGCAGCTTGCCGGGTCCGTAGCCCGCCAGCACCGGAATGCCCAGGGATTCCGCCACGGCGGCCAGGTGGTCCCGATCCCGCACGCGGGAAGGCTCCAGCCCCGGGTTGGCATCCAGGATCGATTGCTCGACGGTGATCCGGCGGAATGCCGGCCCGAAGTCGTAGGTGCTGCCCTGATACTCGACGGCAGTGGCACCGGTGACCGCCTCGCAAACGCCGCGCATCAGGCTCTCCACCAGCTCCATCAGATCCCGGTGATCCGCGTAGGCACAGTAGAGCTCCAGCATCGTGAACTCCGGATTGTGCTGGGTGGAGACGCCTTCGTTGCGGAAGTTGCGGTTGATCTCGTAGACGCGCTCGAAACCGCCCACCACCAGCCGCTTCAGGAACAGCTCCGGCGCGATGCGCAGATACAGCCGCATGTCCAGCGCGTTGTGATGCGTCACGAACGGACGCGCCAGCGCGCCGCCCGGCAGCGTCTGCATCATCGGCGTCTCCACCTCCAGGAAGTGCCGCTCGTCCATGAAGGCGCGGATGAAGGAGACGATCTCCGAGCGTGTGGTGAACACCCGCCGGCTGTCCTCGTTGATGATGAGATCGACGTAGCGCCGGCGGTAGCGGGTCTCCTGGTCGCTGAGGCCATGCCACTTCTCGGGCAGCGGACGCAGCGCCTTCACCAGCAGTCGCAGGACGTCGACCTTGACGCTGAGCTCGCCGGTGCGCGTCCTGAACAGCGTGCCCTCGGCCGCCACGATGTCGCCGAGGTCCCAGCCCTTGAACTGCCGGTAGAGGCCCTCTGGCAGCGCATCGCGCTGGATGTAGAGCTGAATCTGGCCGCTGTGGTCCTGCAGCTTCGCGAAGCTCGCCTTGCCCATCACCCGCTTGGCCATCATGCGGCCGGCGACGCGTACGCGGATGCCGCGCTCCTCCAGTGCCTCGCCGTCCTCCTGATCCCAGGCGGCATGCAACTCTGCCGCCAGCGCATCGCGGCGGAAGTCGTTCGGGTAGGCGCCGCCCGCCTCGCGGAGCTCGGCGAGTTTGCGCCGACGCTCGGCGATCAGCTTGTTCTCGGATTCCGCGGGCTTGTCCTGACTCAATGCTCTTCCCTCAATGTTCTGCCGGCGGCGTTGTCACAGGCCCTGCTTCAGGCTCGCCTCGATGAATTCGTCCAGGTCGCCGTCCAGCACCGCCTGAGTGTTGCCGGTCTCCACCCCGGTGCGCAGGTCCTTGATGCGGGACTGGTCCAGCACGTAGGAGCGGATCTGGCTGCCCCAGCCGACGTCGGCCTTGGTGTCCTCCAGGGCGTCCGCCTCGGCGCGGCGCTTCTGCAGCTCCAGCTCGTAGAGCTTGGCCTTCAGCTGCTTCATGGCGGTGGCCTTGTTCTTGTGCTGGGAGCGGTCGTTCTGACACTGCACCACGATCCCCGTGGGCTCGTGGGTGATGCGCACGGCCGACTCCGTGCGGTTGACGTGCTGGCCGCCGGCGCCGCTGGCCCGGTAGACGTCGATGCGCAGATCCGACGGGTCCACCTCGATGTCGATGTCGTCCTCCACTTCCGGCGAGACGAACACCGACGCAAACGACGTATGGCGGCGGTTGCCGGAGTCGAACGGCGACTTGCGCACCAGGCGGTGCACGCCGGTCTCGGTCCTGAGCCAGCCGTAGGCGTACTCGCCGACGAACTTCACCGTGGCGCTCTTGATGCCGGCCACCTCACCCTCGGAGGCCTCGATCATCTCGGTACGGAAGCCGTGCTGCTCGGCCCAGCGCAGATACATGCGCAGCAGCATCTCGGCCCAGTCCTGCGCCTCGGTGCCGCCGGCGCCGGACTGGATGTCGACGAAGGCGTTGGCCGAATCCATCTCGCCGGAGAACATGCGGCGGAACTCCAGCCCTTCGACGTCCCGGGCCACGCCCCCGACGTCCCGGGCGATGGAAGACAGGGTGTCCTCGTCTCCCTCCTCGGCCGCCATCTCGAGCAGCTCGCCGGCATCCGTGACGCGGGTGCCTATGCGATCGAGGGTGCCGACCACCTTCTCGAGTTCGGCGCGTTCCTGGCCGAGCGCCTGGGCACGCTCGGGGTCCTGCCACACGGCCGGGTCCTCCAGCTCGCGCAGGACTTCGGTCAGTCTCTCCGACTTGCCCGCGTAGTCAAAGATACCTCCTCAGGGCCTCTGCCCTGTCCGAGAGGTCTTCGATCTCTGTTCTGATCTGGTTGGTGTCCATTGCACCCCTCCGAAAACAAGCGGCGCAGTCTATCATGAGTGGCGCGAGCGACGGCGCTACAGCCGTTGCATGCCCTCCACCACGAGCTGGGCGCGGCGGATGCCGCCGTACTCGTTCACGTCGAGCCGATAGGCGACGTGTACCCGGTGTCCGGGCATCACCGTCACGGTGTCGACCTGGTTGAAGGCGATGGCGTCCACCGGCGCGCCGGCGCCGCTGCCGGTCAGTCTCAGCTTCCAGTGCCGCTCTCCCACGACGCGGGCCTCGCGGACGGTGAAGACGCCGTCGAACAGCGGCTCCGGGAATGCCTGCCCCCACGGACCCGCCTCCCGCAGCGCCTCGGCCAGCGGCAGGCCGATGTCCGCCGCATCGAGTTCGCCGTCTGTGAGCAGCGTGCCGCTGAAGTCCGCGTCCGGGAAACACTCGGCCACCCGGCTGGCCGCCAGCCGGCGGAACCGCTCCAGATTCGACCGCGGCAGGCTGAGACCGGCCGCCATGGCGTGGCCGCCGTAGCGGCCGATCATTTCCGGTGCGGACGCCGCCACGGCGGCGAGCACGTCGCGGATGTGCACCCCGGGTACCGAGCGCGCCGACCCCTTCAGCTCCCCGCCGCCGGCATCGGCGAAAGCGATTACCGGGCGGTTGACCCGTTCGCGGATGCGGGAGGCCACCAGCCCGACCACGCCCTGGTGCCAGCCGGGATCGTACAGGGTGACGCAATGGGGCAACGCACTCTCCCCCTCCGGCAGCTCGATGTCCTCCAGCGAGGAGAGCGCCTCCGCCTGCATGCGGGCCTCGATGCGGCGGCGCTCGTCGTTGATTTCGGAGAGACGCGCCGCCAGCGCGCGAACCTCGCCCACGGAGTCCGACACCAGCGCCTCGATGCCGGTGCTCATGTCCTCCAGCCGTCCGGCCGCGTTCAGACGCGGCGCGACGCCGAAGGCGAGGTCGCTGGCCACCGCCCGCCGCGGGTCCCGGCCGGCCGCCTGCAGCAGCGCCGGGATGCCGGGCACCGCGGCCCCGGCGCGGATGCGTGCGAGCCCCTGGCGCACCAGCACCCGGTTGTTGCGGTCCAGGGGCACCACGTCGGCCACGGTGCCGAGGGCGACCAGATCGAGATAATCGGCGGCGATGCGCTCGGCACCGTTCTGCCCCTCCGCCGCGAGGCGGCGCCCCAGCGCGGCCATCACGCAGAACGCCACACCCACGCCGGCGAGATATTTGCTCGGGTAGGGATCCCCCGGCAGATTCGGGTTGACGATGGCCGCGGCCGCCGGCAGCCGCTCGCCGGGCAGATGGTGGTCGGTGACCAGCACGTCGATGCCGAGTTCGCGCGCACGCTCGACGCCGCGCACGCTGGAGATGCCGTTGTCCACGGTGACGATCAACGAGGGCCCGGCCTCGGCGGCGACCTCGACGATCTCCGGCGTCAGCCCGTAACCGAAATCGAACCGATTCGGCACCAGCGAGTCCACGGCCGCGAATCCGTAGCGGCCGAGGCAGCGCAATACCAGCGCGGTGCTGGTGGCGCCGTCGGCATCGAAGTCCCCGACGATCGTGACGCGACCGCCACGGTGGGCAAGCAGCAGCTCCACCGCCCGATCCAGGTTGGCGAGCCCGCCCACCGGCGCGAGATGACGGAGGCCGAGTTCGAGCTCCTCCGCCGTGCGGATGCCGCGCGCCGCATACACCCGGCGCAGCACCGGGTGCAGGGAGGCGGGCAGCGCGGCATCCTCGCCCGCCGTCCGCCGCGCGATGGGCAGGCCGCCCTCGCTCATCGCCGCCTCCAGGCCGCGAGCAGCGCGCGCGGGCCGCGCCGCGGCAATACGGCGCACAGGCCGTCCCGGGTGACGATGCGGACGCGACCTCGCCGCAGGGCCTTTACCACGGCCGGCCGGGCGAGTGCCTCGCCGGACAGGGCCATCACGCAGCCCGCGGCAAGCGCTCGCGCTGCCGCGTCGCCGGCAGGCGGTGCGGCCGTCTCGCCGCCGAGGCGATGCCAGAGGCCGGTCAGCAGCGGGTCGTGCGCATGGAGCGGCGGCAGGCGCTGATCGCCCGCTGCCGGGCCGGCCTCGACGCAGCCGCCGCCCCAGAACCAGACGGAGTTCACCGGCGGCAGGCCCCGCCCGGCACGCGCCCGGTTCACCGGATGGTCGTGCCAGAGCATCTGAATTTCGTTGCCCAGAGCGCGGAACACGCCCGCGTCCGGCCCGGCGGGAAGTTCGTCGCGTATGCGTCCGGCCCGCGCCACCCCCGGCGATGCTGCCGAGAATCGGTACTCCCGCTCCGAGGCGACATACCAATGGCTCGAGCCGCCGGCGTGCAGTGAGAAGCCCCGCTCCTCCAGGCTCGGCCGGATGTCCTCGCACAGCGCCGCCGCCTCGTCATCGGCGAGCACGGGCGCATGCTCCAGCAGGTGCAGCTCCCGCATGTCGGCGGCCATCGACACGGGATCCATGCAGGCCAGCCAATTCCCGCCCGGCCCGGTGCCGTCAGCGAAGGGTCCGGGGCCGGGTCGACCCTGCTCTCCGTGCAGCCGCAGCCACGCCGGCGCCGCCGGCAGCGTGATCCCGAGCCAGCGGGCCGCGGCGCTCGCCGCATCCGGTTCGCGCCCGCCGCCGGCCCCTTGCACGCCGGGCAGCACCTGCGCAAGCGCCGGCTGATCGAGGTCGGTCAGGAACAGGAGAGACTTCATCGAGCGTGTCGGGTGATGTGAGATCGGGCGGTGCGGCATTGACACGACCCGCGGAATCCCTAAGGTCGGGGCCTAGGCCATCGCTTGGGCCATCGCTTGGGCCATCGCTTGGGCCGTCGCTCGCGTCCGGGCACGCATGATACGCCATGAAATCGACCCCATGAAATTTACTCTGGACAGACCCGCGGGACTCAGCATCACGGCCTGCTCCGGGGCCGGCATCACCATCAGCGGCACCCTGTACCGATCCAGCATCCTCGTGCTGCCCGAGGAGGTGCGGGACTGGGACTGCGCAGGCGTGGACAGCCTCGACGCCGCCACCCTCGAGCCCGCCGTCGAACCGGCGCCGGAGATACTGTTGCTCGGCTCCGGGCGCAGCCTGCGCTTCCCCGACGCCGCGCTCACTCGCGGTCTGGCCAGGCAGGGTATCGGCCTCGAGGTCATGGACACCCGCGCCGCCTGCCGCACATTCAATATCCTCACCGCCGAGGGGCGGCGGGTGGTGGCGGCGCTCATCGTGGAGTAGCCGGCCGGAGATCGCGGATCGGGCGGCCGCTGCCGCGCCGCTCGCGCCCCCCAGGGTGCCTCAGCGTCCTCGCGGCAGGAACGGCCGGGGGTCCACCGGCTCGCCGTTACGGCGTATCTCGAAGTGCAGCCGCGGTTTGCGACCCGGGCCCTCGCCCATCTCGGCGATGCGCTCGCCCTGCTGCACCGTCTCCCCTTCCGTCACGTGCAGTGCCCGATTGTGGCCGTAGGCGCTCAGGTAAGTGGCGTTGTGCTTGATGATGACCAGATTGCCGTAGCCGATCAGGCCGCTGCCCGCGTACACCACCTGGCCGTCGGCGGCCGCGCGCACGGCCTGGCCCATCCGCCCCTCGATCAGCACTCCGGTGAGCGCAGCGTTGTCCTCGCCGAAGCCGGCCGCGATGGCGCCATCGGTGGGCCAGCGCCAGGACGGCGACGGGAGGTCCGGCAGCGCAGGCCGGGTATTGGTAGTGCTATTGCCGGCCTGACCGGCCGTCGGGGACGAGGAACGCCCCGTCCCGCCGGGCGAGGCGCCCGCCGCAGGCTGCAGCACGATGCGCTGGCCCGGGCGGATCAGCGAGCCGTCGCCGAGGCCGTTCCAGCGGGCGACGTCGCGTACCTCCAGGCCGTAGCGGAAGGCGATGGAATACAGGGTGTCGCCGCTGCGCACGATGTGGGCGGCGGGCACGTCGGCATCCCAGTTGAGCGCCCGGCCGCCGCAGGCCGTGAGCAGGGCGGCGGCCAGACAGAGAGCCAGCGCTCGCGTCAGCCGTCCCATCACCTGACCGCGACGATGGCCACCACGATGAGGCAGAGCGCGACGAACAGCCAGCCGAGCAGATCGATACGACGGCGCAGCCCGTCGGCGAATCGCTGACCGCCTAGGGCGATCAGCCCGGCCACCAGGAAGAACCGGGCGCCCCGGCCGAAGAACGAGGCGATGACGAATCCCGGAAACGCCATCGCCGCCGCGCCGGCGGAGATGGTGAAGATCTTGTACGGGATCGGCGAGAAACCCGCGATCAGCACCGCCAGCACGCCCCACTCGGCGAACCAGTCCCGGCCCTTGAGATAGGCGTCCCAGTAGCCCACGTTCTTCAGCAGCGGCTCGATGGCCTCCAGCGCGAAGTAGCCGATGGCGTAGCCCGCGATACCGCCCGCGACCGAGGTCAGCGTGGTCAGCGTCGCGAGCGAGAGCGCGCGGTCCGGCCGCGCCAGGCACATCGGCGCCAGCATCACGTCCGGCGGGATCGGGAAGAACGAGGACTCGGCGAAGCTGAGGCCGCCCAGATACCAGCGGGCATGCGGATGGGCGGACCAGGACAGGACCCGGTCGTAGAGTCCGCCGAATATCTTCACGCCGAGGCCCCTGCCACCAGCGGCACGAAGCTGACCGGTCCGAGCGAGACCTGTTCGTAGCGGTCGTGACGGTGCACGATGGCCATCAGTTCCTGGCGCCGGGCCGAGCCCACCGGCAGCACGAGCCGGCCGCCCGGCGCGAGCTGGGCGAGCAGCGCTTCGGGCACGCGCTCCGGCGCGGCCGCCACCAGGATGCCGTCGTAGGGCCCGTACTTCGGCCAGCCCTCCCAGCCGTCGCCGCGGCGGAAGCGCACGTTGCCGATGCCCAGTTCGCGGATGCGCTGGCGGGCCCGGGTCATGAGCGGCATCAGGCGTTCGATCGTGTAGATCTCGTCGACCAGCGGCGCGAGCACGGCCGTCTGGTAACCGCAGCCGGTACCGATCTCCAGGATGCGCCCGCCCGGCAGTCCCTTCAGCAGCGCCTCGGTCATGCGCGCCACGATGAACGGCTGGCTGATGGTCTGGCCATGGCCGATGGGCAGCGCCGTATCCTCGTAGGCCCGGCTCGCCAGCGCCTCGTCGACGAAGATGTGCCGCGGCACCGCCAGGATGCGCTCGAGCACGCGCTCGTCGCGGATGCCGCCGGCCCGCAAGCGCTCCACCAGCCGGTTACGCGTGCGCGCCGACGTCATGCCGATGCCCCGGTGCGCGGTGCTGTCAATCATCGGCGAGCCAGGTGCGCATGTCGTCCAGGACCTCGTGCCGGGTCAGGTCCACCTTCAGCGGGGTCACGGCGACACGTCCCCGGGCGATGGCATTGAAATCGGTGCCGGACCCGGCATCCTGACCGCCGCCGGCCGGGCCGATCCAGTAGATGGGCTTGTCCTTCGGGTCCCGGTCCCGCATCACCGGCTCGGAACGATGGCGGAAGCCGAGCCGGGCGACCTCGATGCCCTCCAGTTCCTCCCACGGGCGGTCGGGCACGTTCACGTTCAGGATCGTGTCCGACGGCAGCGGATGACGCTGCATGCGCTCGAGCAGCGACACGACCACCCGCGCAGCGGTGGGATAATGCACGGGGTTATTGCCGACCAGCGAGACGGCGATGGCGGGCAGGCCGAGAAAGCGCCCTTCCATCGCCGCCGCCACCGTGCCGGAATAGATGACGTCGTCTCCCAGGTTGGCGCCTTCGTTGATACCGGACACGACCATGTCGGGCTCCTCCGGCAGGAATCCGGAGACGCCCAGATGGACGCAGTCGGAGGGAGTGCCGTTCACGCAATAGCGGCGCTCGCCGGTGCGGATGACGCGCAGCGGCGACTCCAGGGTCAGGGAATTGCTGGCGCCGCTGCGGTTTCGGTCCGGCGCCATCACGGTGATCTCGCCCAACGGCTCGAGAGCGTCGGCGAGCACCCGAACGCCCTCGGCCAGGTGCCCGTCGTCGTTACTGACAAGAATTCGCAAACCGGTGTGAGCCTGTCGTTGGTGCTGATGGACCGCGCTAACTATACTCAATGTTCGCACCGGTACCTAGGGCGAACGAGGCTGTGTTGCGGATGCCCGGCGGCACCGCGCACCGTGGCAGGGAGGCGGTCGATGACGGACGACAGACAGGGCGGCGACCGAGCCGGGCTGAGCGAAGAAGACATCGAACTCTTCCGCGCCAGCGTGGGCGACGCCAGGCGCATACGACCGGACCGCATAGAGACGCGCCGCCGCCCGCCGGCGCCCGAGGCGCGCTTCCGGCGCGCCGACGAGGCCGCGGTCCTGACCGAGAGCCTGACCCATACCGTGGCCGACCAGGAGCGCCTCAGCGGCGAGCAGCTGCGCTTCCATCGAGCCGGGCTCAGCTCCCGGGCCATGCAGAAGCTCGTCCGCGGCGGCTACCGCATCGAAGCCGAGACCGACCTGCACGGCCTGACCGTGAACGAGGCCAAGCACGCGCTGCAAGAGTTCCTCGTCGAGAGCCGCTCCCTCGGTCATCGCTGCGTCCGTGTGATCCACGGCAAGGGCAAGCGTTCGGGACATCGCGGGCCGGTGCTGAAGCAGCGCGTCGACGGCTGGCTGCGGCAATGGGACGGCGTGCTCGCATTCGCCTCGGCGAAACCCGCCCACGGCGGGACCGGGGCGGTGTACGTCCTCCTGAAGCCGCTCTGACGGCTCAGGCGGTCTCGAGCAGCTCGCGCACGAGGGTGGTCGCATATTCCCCGGCGGGCAGCGAGAAACGCAGCAGCAGACACTCGTCGTCTTCCCGGGACCACTCCAGCGCCCGGGGCACGAGGCGGAGGCTCCGCCGGGACATCTCCAGGCCGGCCGCCTCCAGACCCGCAGCCAGCCATTCCCACTCCGCCGCCACCGCCTGTTCCACGGCCGCCGCCGCTGCGGCGGGCCGCGGCCCGTCCCGGCCCCAGAGCGGTCCGGTGGGGTGCACCTCGCCCGACACGACCCGGGCGGCCAGCGACTCGTCGGACGCCTCCGTGTTGAAGACGCTGCCCCGGCCGTCGAGTATCAGCACCTCGCCGTCCAGTGCACGGTCCCAGCTGCCGTCCCGGACCCGGCGCGCCAGCACCTGATTGAAGAGCCACGCGCGGGCCGCGGACAGGGCGAACTCGCGTTCGCGGCGGCGGAGGCGCTCGCCGGCGAACAGCCGCCGGGCCAGCTCCAGGTTGCCGCCCTCGCGGCCGAAGCGCTGGTTGCCGAAATAGTTCGGCGCGCCGTCGACGGCGACGCGTTCCAGACCCGCTTCCAGCATCGCCTGGTCGGCCTGCACATCGCGCAGCCGCAGCTCGAAGCGATTGCCCGACAGCGCCCCGCGACGCAGCTTGCGCCGGTTGCGGGTCACCGACAGGAGCCGCACCCCCTCGGCCGCGAAACCCTCCCAGTCGGTCGGCGCCGCATCGCGCAGCGGCACACTGAACCACTGCCGGGTGCGGGCGTGCCGGTCCTTCAATCCCGCATAGCCCACGTCCCGCGAGCGCACGCCGGCGTGGCGCGCCAGCCGGGACGCCACCCACTGCGTGTTGCAGCCGGTCTTCTCGACGAACAGATAGTGATGGGGACCGTCGCCGGACGGCTCGAAGCCGAGCTCCTCCTCGACGATGAAGTCCTCGGCCGAGGACTTCAGCCGGGCCGCGCCGGCAACGGACCCGCCGGCGCGGGGCCAGTCGGGGACGTGCATGGGGCTCAGTCGGCCGGGACGACCTGGTAGAAGGTCTCGCGCGGGCCGATCAGGCCGAGATCGCTGCGGGCGCGCTCCTCGGCCGCCTCGGAGCCCGTCTTCAGGTTCTGCACTTCGGCTTCCAGCGCCGCATTGCGCGCCGCCAGGGCCTCGTTCTCCTCCCTTGCCTCGGCCACCGCGCGCCGCAGCTCGCGGGTCTTTCGGTAACCGTCCTCGGACAGCCAGAGGTCCGCCTGGAGGCCCAGGAACAGGAACAGCAGCAGGGCGAGGAACCAGCGCACGTCAGTCTTCAGCCTTCTTCAGCCTCCGAAAGCGGGAAGGCCCCGCGACCCGCGTAGCTCGCGTGATGATTCAGGGCCTCCTCGATCCGCAGTAGCTGATTGTACTTCGCGATGCGGTCCGAACGCGACATGGAGCCGGTCTTGATCTGCGTGGCGCGGGTACCGACCGCGATATCCGCGATGGTGGAGTCCTCCGTCTCGCCGGATCGGTGCGACACGACGGCGCTGTAGCCGGCCTCCACCGCCATGTCGATGGCGGACAGGGTCTCGGTGAGAGTACCGATCTGGTTCGGCTTGATGAGGATGGAGTTGGCGATGCCGTTCTCGATGCCGCGCGACAGGATGCGGGTGTTGGTCACGAACAGGTCGTCGCCGACCAGCTGGATGCGGCCGCCGAGGCGTTCGGTCAGCAGTTTCCATCCGTCCCAGTCGTCCTCGGCCATGCCGTCCTCGACGGTGATGATGGGATAGGCATCGACCAGGCCGGCCAGGTAGTCCACGAACCCTGCGGCGTCGAACTCGCGGTCCTCGGATTCCAGTCGGTAAACGCCGTCGCGGTAGAACTCGGAACTCGCCACGTCCAGCCCGAGCATGATGTCCTCGCCCAGTCTGAAGCCTGCCTTCTCCACCGCCTCGGCAATGGTATCCAGCGCCGCCCGGTTGGAAGGCAGGTCCGGCGCGAAGCCGCCTTCGTCGCCCACCGCCGTGTTCAGCCCGCGGCCGTGCAGCACCTTGCGCAGCGTGTGGAAGATCTCGGCGCCTGCGCGCACGGCTTCCGCGAAGCGCGGCGCCCCGACCGGCAGGATCATGAACTCCTGGATGTCGACGTTATTGTCCGCGTGAGCCCCGCCGTTGATGATGTTCATCATGGGCACGGGCATCACCGATTCCTCGCCCATCAGCCGATACAGCGGCACGCCGGAGGACCGGGATGCCGCGTGGGCGCAGGCGAGGGAGACGGCGAGGATGGCGTTGGCGCCGAGCTGCGACTTGTTGTCCGTGCCGTCGAGTTCGATGAGGCGTCGATCGATGGTGGTCTGGTCGTGGACGTCCATGCTCACGAGCGCATCGCGGATGGCGCCGTTGACGTTGCCCACCGCCTTGCGCACGCCCTTGCCGCCGTAGCGGTCCGGGTTGCCGTCGCGCAGTTCCACGGCCTCGTGGGCCCCGGTGGAAGCGCCCGAGGGCACGGCGGCCCGGCCGATGATCCCGTTCTGCAGGATAACGTCGGCTTCGACCGTGGGGTTGCCGCGCGAATCGATGATCTCGCGGCCACGGATGTCGGCGATCTGACCCATGCTGTCTCCTGGTCTATCTGTGTTGTTCTGAGTCGTTATCTGGCCTGCAGGCCGAACTCGGCCTCGGCGAATCCGCTCTGCTTGACGGTACCGTCGAGCGCCTGCAGCACCCCGAGCAATGCCTCCATCCGGTCCAGCGGCCAGGCATTCGGTCCGTCCGACAGGGCGCGCTCGGGATCCGGGTGGGTCTCCATGAACACGCCCGCTACGCCGGCCGCCACCGCCGCCCGCGCCAGCACCGGCACGAACTCTCTCTGCCCGCCGGAGGCACTGCCCTTGCCGCCGGGCAGCTGCACCGAGTGCGTGGCGTCGAAAACCACCGGACAGCCGGTCTCGCGCATGACCGCCAGGCTGCGCATGTCGGAGACCAGGTTGTTGTAGCCGAAGGTGAAGCCGCGCTCGCACACCAGGACCTGCTCGTTGCCGGTGGAGCGTGCCTTGTCGACCACGTTGCCCATCTCCCAGGGCGAGAGGAACTGGCCTTTCTTGATGTTGACCGGCCGCCCCTGGGACGAGACGCGCAGGATGAAATTGGTCTGGCGGCAGAGGAATGCCGGCGTCTGCAGCACGTCCGCAACCGCGGCCGCCTCGTCCAGGGGCGTGTCCTCGTGGACGTCCGTGAGTACCGGCACGCCGACCTGGCGCCGCACTTCGGAGAGCACCCTGAGGCCCTCCTCCATTCCCGGCCCGCGGAAGCTGCCCGCCGAACTCCGGTTGGCCTTGTCGAAGGACGACTTGTAGATGAACGGCATGCCGAGGCCGTCTGTGATCTCCTTCAGCCGGCCCGCGGTATCGATGGCGAGCTGCTCGCTCTCCACCACGCAGGTGCCGGCGATGAGGAACAGCGGCCGGTCCAGCCCCGCCTCGAAGTGAGCGAGCTTCATGCCCGCGCGGCCTCCGGCACCTCGCCTTCCCGGTAGCGCCGCGCGGCGCTGATGAAACCGGTAAACAGCGGATGGCCGTCACGGGGGTTGGAGGTGAACTCGGGGTGGAACTGGCTCGCCAGGAACCAGGGATGAGCCGGCAGTTCCACCATCTCCACCAGGTCGTCCAGCGAGGTGCCCGAGAAGCGCATGCCCGCCTCCTCCAGCGCCGGCCTGTAGTTGTTGTTCACCTCGTAACGGTGCCGGTGGCGCTCGTGCACGGTCGGCTTGCCGTAGGTCTCGCGGGCCAGCGAGCCTTCGGCCAGCTGCACGGGCTGGGCGCCGAGGCGCATGGAGCCGCCCAGGTCGGATTCCTCGTCGCGCTCCTCGACGCGGCCTTCCTCGGTCTGCCACTCGGTGATGAGCGCGATCACCGGGTGCGGCGTGCCGCGCCCGAATTCCGTGCTGTGGGCCCCGTCGAGTCCGGCCACGTGGCGGGCGAATTCGATCACGGCCACCTGCAGGCCCAGACAGATGCCGAGATAGGGAATGCCGTTCTCCCGGGCGAGCCGCACGGCGCTGATCTTGCCCTCGACCCCGCGCTCGCCGAAGCCGCCGGGCACCAGGATGGCGTCCATGTCCCGCAGGCAGTCCGCGCCGTCGGTCTCGATGTCCTGGGACTCGAAGTAATGGATATTCACCCGGGTGGAGGTGTGGATACCCGCGTGCAGCAGCGCCTCGGACAGCGAGATGTAGGAATCGCGGAAGTCCACGTACTTGCCCACCATCGCCACGTTGACCTCGCCGGTGGGATGCTGCTTGGCGTGCACCACGTCCTCCCACTCGCCGAGGTCGGCCGGCGGCAGTTCCATGCCGAGATGGTCGACCACGATCTGGTCCAGGCCCTGGTCGCGCAGCATCATCGGGATCTTGTAGAGGTCGTCCACGTCGATGGCGGAGATCACCGCGTTCTCGGCCACGTTGGTGAACAGCGCGATCTTGCGCCGCTGCTCCGCCGGCAAAGGGTGCTCGGAACGGCAGACCAGCACGTCCGGCTGGATGCCGATGGAGCGCAGTTCCTTCACCGAGTGCTGGGTGGGCTTGGTCTTGATCTCGGAGGAAGTGGCGATATAGGGCACGAGCGTCAGGTGGACGTACACCACCCGGTCGCGGCCCTCCTCCACGCCCATCTGGCGTATCGCCTCCATGAACGGCAGCGACTCGATGTCGCCCACCGTACCGCCGATCTCCACCATGCAGACGTCGGCGTCGCCGGCGCCACGGCGGACGCTCTCCTTGATCTCGTCGGTGATGTGCGGGATCACCTGCACGGTGGCGCCCAGGTAGTCACCGCGCCGTTCCTTGGCGATGACGCTCTCGTAGATACGCCCCGTGGTGAAGTTGCTGTTGCGCCCGGTGGTCGTGCGCACGAAACGCTCGTAGTGGCCCAGGTCCAGGTCGGTCTCGGTCCCGTCCGCGGTCACGAACACCTCGCCGTGCTGGAAGGGGCTCATCGTGCCCGGGTCCACGTTGATGTAGGGGTCCAGCTTGATCATGCTGATCTTCAGGCCCCGGGACTCCAGGATAGCGCCGAGGCAGGCGGAGGTGATGCCCTTGCCGAGTGAGGAGACCACACCGCCGGTGATGAATACGTAGCACGTCATGGAAGAACCCCGCGGGGATGTCGGCCAATAGCAAGGGGCCGGAGTAAGCACACGTTCTACCGCCCGCAGACAGCGCCCGGGCGTATGCTTACTCCGACCCCCAACTCAAGCCCGACGGATGTTGAAAGACGGTACTCAAAGCTACCAGAAGCCGACCGGGCAAACAATCGGGACGGTGCCGCGGCGATGCTCAGTACAGCGGCGGACGGCCCTCCCAGACCACGGCGACGCCGCCTTCGCAGCACCGTTGTGCCGCCATCCAGAGGTCGGCCACGGCCACGAGTTCGTCGCCGCAGTAGATCAGCGGCAGCCGTCCCCGCATCCAGGGCACGATGCCCTCTTCGCGCAGCAGCTGCTTCAGCCGCCGCGTGGGGCGGTCGGCAGCGGGTGCCAGGCTCTCGCCGCCGCTGCGAAAGCGCACGTCGCAGCCGCCCGCGACCAGTGCGGGATCCAGGCCGGTCCGCGCGCCCGGCCGCAGCGCCAGCCGGCCGAGGCCGCCGGGCAGCTCCAGCGTGTCGCCGGGAACCAGCGCGAGCGGCCCGGCAGAGATCTCGACCGGCTGCCCGCGGAGCATATACAGACGATCCCGGTAGCGGCAGATCTCCGCCCCGCCGAGACGCAGCCGCGGCTGTTCGCCCCGACCGGCCACCACCTCCTCCAGCAGACGATCCAGGTGTTGCGCGTCCGGCGCCCGGCACCCGCCGCTGCGCAACCAGTGCCGGAGCGCATTGCCCTGCCGCGCCCGCGGCAGTCTCCGCAGCCGCCCGGCGTCCAGCCTGCCCCTGCCCGCATCGCAGCGGTCCAGGTCCGCCGCGGCCAGTTGCCGCAGCAGCCCGGCACCCTCGGCGAGATGCCGGGCACTGCGCGCGGCATTGCGGTCCGCCGCGGGCCAGCGCGCGAGCAGCCGCGGCACGATCTCCCGGCGCAGGTAGCTGCGATCGAAGCGCGGGTCGCTGTTGGCGGGGTCCTCCAGCCAGTCGATGCCACGGGCGCGGAGGTAATCGCAGAGCTCGTCCCGGCCCCGGCCCAGCAGGGGGCGCAGCAGCCGGCCGGCGCCCAGTGGGGCGATCGCTGCCATGGCGGCCAGCCCCGGCAGCCCGGCGCCGCGAAGGAGCTGGAGAAGGACGGTCTCGAGCTGGTCCTGTCGGTGCTGTGCCGTCAGCAGGCACTCGCCGGCTTCCAGCGCCGCGGCCAGCAGCCGGTAGCGCGCCTGCCGCGCAGCGCCCTCGACTCCCTCCGCATCGATGGCCTCCCGGGTGATTTCGGCCCGCAGCACGCGGCACTCAACGCCGAGGCCGGCGGCCGCACGCAGACAATGTTCCGCCCAGGCGGCCGACTCCTCCTGCAACCCGTGGTCCACATGCAGCGCCCGCACGCGGCAGTCCGGCAGCGAGACGCCGGCATGCAGCAGCGCCGTCGAATCCGCGCCGCCGCTGAAAGCGACGACCAGGGGAGGTAGCGGCTCGCCGCGCGACAGACCGAGCAGGCCGCGCAGAGTGTCCTCGAGGGCGCCGGGACCGAATGCCGGCGGTTCAGCCGTCCCTGAACTCGCCAAAGGATGCCAGCCGCTGGCGGCGCTTCTCCAGCACTTGGCCGATGTCGCCCGCCTCCAGCTCGTCCAGGTGTCTGATCAGCGCGTTCTTCAGGGTATCCGCCGCGGCGCGGGGATCGCGATGGGCGCCGCCGAGGGGTTCGGGGATGATCTCGTCGATCAGCTTGAACTGGTGCAGGCTCTTCGCCGTGATGCGCATCGCCTCGGCGGCTTCCCTGGCCTTCTCGGCACTCTTCCACAGGATGGAGGCGCAGCCTTCCGGCGAGATCACACTGTAGACGGCGTACTGCAGCATCAGCAGCCGGTCGCCCACGCCGATGGCGAGCGCACCGCCGGACCCGCCTTCGCCGATGACCACCGCGATGATGGGCGTCTCCAGTTCCGCCATCACGAACAGGCTGCGCGCGATCGCCTCGCTCTGCCCGCGCTCCTCCGCACCGACCCCCGGGTAGGCCCCCGGCGTGTCGATCAGCGTGATCACCGGCAGCGAGAACTTCTCGGCCAGCTGCATCAGGCGCTGCGCCTTGCGATAGCCCTCCGGCTTCGGCATGCCGTAGTTGCGCCGCACGCGCTCCTTGGTATCCCGGCCCTTCTGGTGGCCGATCACCACCACCGCGCGTCCTTCCAGCCGGGCGAGCCCGCCCACGATGGCGTGATCGTCCGCGTACATGCGGTCGCCGTGCAGCTCCTGGAAGTCCTCGAACACGAGCGGCAGGTAGTCCAGGGTGTACGGCCGCATGGGGTGACGGGCGAGCTGGGCGATCTGCCACGCGCTGAGATCGGAGAATATGCTGCGGGTGAGCGCCTCGCTCTTCGACTTCAGCCGTTCGATCTCCTCGCCGATGTTCACCTCGGAGTCGTCGCCGACGAAGCGCAGTTCGTCGATCTTCGCCTCCAGCTCGGCGATCGGCTGTTCGAAATCCAGAAACTTGAGATCCATCGCCATATCGGTGCCGGCGCCCTCCCCCGCCTACGAGCTGCGTGTCACGCGAACGACAAGCCTACTACAAAGACGCCTGATCCGCGGCGTACACCAGCCGCACCCCGCCGCGGCCGAGCAGATCCTCGAGCTTGTCTCTGAGGTCCCGGGTCGGGCGAATGCACCAGTCCTCGCCGAGATTCAGCCGCACGGTGGCGTCGCTGCCCACGTATTGCACCGCCACGTCGCAGCGCGCACGCCCGCCCCGGCCGCCGGCCGCGCCGTTGCCCGGATCATCACCGGGACCATTCCCGGGGCTGCTGCGATAGGGCAGCAGGATCTCGTGCAGGCTGTTCAGCACCTCCCGGCCGCTGCCGTTCACGTCCAGCGAGAGCACCAGATGCCGCGCCCGCTCCTCGATCACCCGGTCGATGTCGCGCACGGTCTTCGCCACCACGGTCCAGCCGTCGATGAACTCGTCGTAGCGCATGCGGCCCTCGACCACGATGATGCGGTCCTTCACCAACAGGTGCCGGTTCTCCATGAAAGCCTCGGAGAACAGGCTCGTCTCGATGCGCCCGGTGTCGTCGTCCAGCACCACCGTGACCCGGTTGCCGCGCTTGCGGATATCGATGATCAGCCCGGCTACGACGACCTCCCGGCGCGACTGGGAATAGTCCCGTTCGCCGTTGTCCGTGCTCGGCGGCCGGGCCGAGGTGATATCGCGCAGGGTGCCGGAGGTGAAATGCCGGGCGTCCCCGGCAACCGAGTGAAATGGGTGGCCGGTGAGATACAGGCCCAGGCTCTCCTTCTCCGCCGCCAGTCGCTCCTGTTCGTTCCATTCCGCGAGCTGCGGGCTCGCCTGCGGCATCGGCCTCGGCGGCGCGGCGGTCGGCAGCCCGAACAGGTCGTCCTGGCCCGCGGCCGATGCGCGCGCCTCCTGCTCGGCGCTCTTAACGGCCTCCGGCAGCAGGGTCATCAGCGTGCGGCGATTGGCGCCGATGCCGTCCATGGCCCCCGCCTTGACCAGCGCCTCCAGCGTGCGCCGGTTCACCCGTTCCAGGTCCGCCCGCCGGCAGAACTCCATCAGGTCCCGGTACGGCCCGTTCGCCTCCCTCTCCGCAACGATGGACTCCACCGCGCCACGGCCGACGCCCTTGATTGCGCCGAGGCCGTAGCGGATGGCTTCGCCGCGGGAGACGCCGAAGACGAAATCCGAGCGGTTGACGTCCGGTGGCTCGATCTCGATGCCCATCTCCCGGCAGTCGTCCTTCAGCGAGACGAGCTTGTCGGTGTGATCCATATCGGTGGACATGACGGCGGCCATGAACGCCGCCGGATAATGGGCCTTCAGCCACGCCGTCTGATAGGACAGCACGGCGTAGGCGGCGGAATGGCTCTTGTTGAAGCCGTAGCCCGCGAACTTCTCCATCAGGTCGAAGATGCGGGTGGCGGTGGCGGTCTCGACGCCGCGGGCCTCCGCGCCGCTGACGAACACCTCCCGCTGCTTGGCCATCTCCTCGGGCTTCTTTTTGCCCATGGCGCGGCGCAGGAGATCCGCGCCGCCCAGCGTGTAGCCGGCCAGCACCTGGGCGATCTGCATGACCTGCTCCTGGTACAGGATCACGCCGTAGGTCGGCTTCAGCACCGGCTCAAGGTCCGGATGCAGGTAGTCGATCACCGCCTTCTGGTCGCCGTGCTTGCGCGCGATGAAGTCGTCCACCATGCCCGACTGCAGGGGCCCCGGCCGGAACAGCGCCACCAGCGCCACGAGATCCTCGAAGGAGTCCGGCTGCAGACGCTTGATGAGGTCCTTCATGCCGCGGGATTCGAGCTGGAACACGGCGGTGGTGCGGCAGGCGCGCAGCAGCTCGAAGGTCTGCGCATCGTCCATCGCCACCTCGCTGATGTCGATCGCCGGCTCGTCCTGGCGTGCCCGTTCCGCGTTCACGTTGGCCACCGCCCGGTCGATCACGGTGAGGGTGCGCAGCCCGAGGAAGTCGAATTTCACCAGGCCGGCCGCCTCGACGTCGTCCTTGTCGAACTGGGTGACGACGTTGTGCCCGCCCTCCTCGCAATACAGCGGGGCGAAGTCGGTAAGCGTCGTTGGGGCGATCACCACGCCGCCGGCGTGCTTGCCGGCGTTGCGTACCAGACCCTCGAGCTTGCGCGCCAGGTCGATGACCCCGCGCACCTCCTCGTCGTCGCGACAGAGCTGGGCCAGCTCCGGTTCCTGCTCCAGCGCCTTGTCCAGGGTGATGCCCAGCTCGAACGGAATCAGTTTGGCGATGCGGTCCACGAAGCCGTAGGGATGGCCGAGCACCCGGCCGGCATCGCGCACCACGGCCTTCGCGGCCATGGTGCCGTAGGTGATGATCTGGGAGACCTGGTCGCGGCCGTAGCGTTCGGCCACGTAGTCGATGACCCGGTCGCGTCCTTCCATGCAGAAGTCCACGTCGAAGTCGGGCATGGAGACCCGCTCCGGGTTCAGGAAGCGCTCGAACAGGAGGTCGTGCTCCAGCGGGTCCAGGTCGGTGATGCCGAGCACCCAGGCCACCAGCGAGCCGGCCCCGGATCCGCGTCCGGGCCCCACCGGTACGCCGTTCTCACGCGCCCAGCGGATGAAGTCCGCCACGATCAGGAAGTAGCCCGGGAAGCCCATGCTGCAGATGACTTCCAGTTCGCGCTCGAGCCGCGCCTCGTAGTCCGCGCGGCTGCCGCCGCGCAGCCCGCCTGCGGCCAGTTTCTTCTCGAGCCGTGCGGCCGCCTCCAGGCGCAGGTGCTCGTCCGTGGTCCGGCCCACCGGCACGGGGAACTCCGGCAGGAAACTCTCGCCCAGGCGCATCTCCACGTTGCAGCGCCGCGCGATCTCCACGCTGTTGGCGAGCGCCTCGGGCAGGTCGGCAAACAGTTCCGCCATCTCCTCCGCGCTGCGCAGATACTGGCGGTCGCTGTAGTCCTGGGGACGGTCGCCGTCTTCGAGGGTGCGGCCCTGGTGTATGCACACCCTGGCCTCGTGGGCGTCGTAGTCGTCCGCCGCGAGGAAACGCACGTCGTTTGTGGCCACCAGCGGCAGTCCGAGGCGATCGCCGAGGCGCACGGCCTCCGCCAGGCACGCGTCCTCGCCCGGCCGCCCGGTGCGCGTGACCTCCAGGTAGAAACGGTCCGGGAACAGCCGCGCCCAGTGTTCGCTGCGCTCGGCCACCAGGTCCTCGCGGCCGGAGATCACGGCGCGGCCGATGTCGCCCTGGATGCCGCCCGACAACGCGATGAGACCCGCGGTCGTGTCCGCGTCCAGCCACTCGCGCCGCGCCATGGGCACGCCCCGGTACTGGCCGTCCAGGTAGGTGCGCGTCACCAGCCGTGTGAGGTTGCGGTAGCCGGCCCGGTTCTGGCAAAGCAGCACCAGGTGGCTGGGGCGCTGCGGATCGTCCTCGTCGGCGAGCAGCAGGTCCAGCCCGATCAGCGGCTTGACGCCGCGGGCGAGCGCGCTCCTGTAGAACTTCACCAGCGCGAACAGGTTGCTCTGGTCGGTGAGCGCGACCGCCGGCATGCCTTGATCGGCGACGGCGGACATCAGCGGCCCGATCCGCACGACGCTGTCCACCAGCGAATACTCGGTATGCAGATGCAGATGGACGAAAGGTTTCACTGGTCACACCCCGCGCCCGGCAACATCTCCAGCACCGCCTGCGCTGCCAGGCCGTCGGCGCCCCGGGCGAGTTCAGCATGGATTCTAGCAAACTCGCGCTCGGCCCCGGCGCGGCGCTCGGGTTCGTCCAGCCAGGCCGCCAGCGCCGGCCCCATGCGCTCCGCCACGGCCTCCTCCTGCAGGAATTCGGGCACCAGCGTGCGCCCCGCCAGCAGGTTCGGCAGCGCGAAATTCTCCACCCGGATGAGATTCAGCCACCGCACGAGCGCCAGCGTGGTCGGCGACAGCCGGTAGGCCACCACCATCGGGCGGCCGTACAGCGCCGCCTCCAGCGTGGCCGTCCCCGAGGTCACGAGGGCGACATCGCAGGCAGCCAGCGGCAGATCCACGCCGCTGTCGCAGAGCGTCACCGGCAGGTCGGGTGCCACCTCCGCCCGTGCCGCCTCGAAAGCCGTGCGTGCGCCGGCGCCGGCCAGCGCGGCCACGAAACGGATACCCGGCCGCCGCCGGGCCAGCCAGTCCGCCGTGCGGAGGAAGTGCGGCGCCAGCCGTCCCACCTCGCCGGCGCGGCTGCCCGGCAGCAGCGCCACCACCTCGCCGGCGCCATTGCCCCCGCTGCTATCCTCATCATTGGCCCCTCCATTCGCCAGGCCGAGCGCGCGGCGGGCCGCAGCAGCATCCGGCTGCCGCGGGATGGACTCGGCGCGAGGATGGCCGACGAACACGGCATCCAGGCCACGCTCGTCGTAGAAGCGTTTCTCGAACGGCAGCAGGCAGAGCACCCGGTCGCAGGCCTTGCGGATCTTCTTCAGCCGCCGCGGCCGCCAGGCCCAGACCGAGGGGCTGACGTATTGCACGGTGGTGACGCCCCGGCGGCGGAGCTTCTTCTCCAGCCCGAGGTTGAAGTCCGGCGCGTCGATGCCCACCAGCAGATCGGGGGGCGCGGCGGACCAGCGACGCACCAGCGAGCGGCGGATGGCGACCAGGCGGGGCAGATGGCCGACGACTTCGGCGATGCCCATCACCGCCAGCGCGTCGGTGTCGAACAAGGCCTCGCAGCCGGCCTCCCGCATGGCCGGCCCGGCCACGCCCTCGAAGCGTGCGCCGGGGCAGCGTTCGCGGATGGCGGCGATCAGTCCGGCGCCGAGACGATCCCCCGAAGCCTCGCCGGCGACTACGGCGATGAGCGGGCTGCCTGACTCTCGCCCCACGCCCCGGTCAGCGGATGATGCTCCGCTCCGAGGAGCGGATGGACTCCACCATGGGCAGGAGTTCCGGCTGTTCCGCGGCCAGCGCACTGAGTGTCTCGAGCGCCTCGGCAAGCTTCTGCCCGCTGCGGTAGAGGATGCGATAGGCCTCACGGATATTGCGGATCTGCTCCTTCGTGAAACCCCGGCGCTTCAGCCCTTCCGCGTTGATGCCGCGGGGTTCGCCCGGCTGGCCCATCACCATGACGTAGGCCGGCACGTCCTTGGAGACGCCGGCATACATGCCGAGGAAGCAGTGGGCGCCGACGCGGCAGAACTGGTGAGCGCCCGAGAACCCGGCGAAGATGGCCCAGTCGCCCACGTGCACGTGGCCGGCCAGTGTGGCGTTGTTGGCCATGATCACGTTGTTACCCACCTGGCAGTCGTGGGCGATATGCACGTAGGCCATCAGCCAGTTGTCGTCGCCGATGCGGGTGACGCCGACGTCCTGGGAGGTGCCCCGGTTGATGCTGCAGTACTCGCGTATGGTGTTGCGGTCGCCGATCTCGAGCCGCGTGTCTTCGCCGGCGTATTTCTTGTCCTGCGGGTCGTCGCCCACGGAGGCGAACTGGAAGATGCGGTTGTCCCGGCCGATGCGGGTGGGCCCGCGGATGACCACGTGCGGACCAATGCGCGTGCCCGCGCCGATCTCCACGTGCGGGCCGACGATGCTGTACGGCCCGATCTCCACGTCACCGTCGATGCGGGCCGACGGGTCGATGATGGCGGTCTCGTGGATGCCCATCGCCTCCTCCGTCAGCGCCCCGGCGCGCACATGAGTTCCACCTCGGCCGCCTTCTCCCCGTCAACGGTGGCCGTGCCCCGGAAACGCACGACGTTGCGGATGCGCCGCGTCAGGCTCACTTCCAGGCGCAGCTGGTCCCCGGGCACCACCGGTCGGCGGAAGCGAGCCTTGTCGACGCCCACCAGGAAATACACGTTGCCGGAGTCCGGGGAGTCGAAGGAGGTGAAGGTCAGCAGGCCGGTGGCCTGGGCCAGAGCCTCGATGATCAGCACGCCCGGCATGACCGGCCGGCCCTGGAAATGGCCCTCGAAGAACTCCTCGTTGATAGTGACGTTCTTCACCGCCACCAGCCGCTTGCCCTTCTCGTTCTCCAGCACCCTGTCCACCAGCAGGAAGGGATAACGATGGGGCAGCAGCTCCATGATGCCGCGGATATCGATCCGCGAGAATTCAGTCGGATCCTTTTCTTCCAATGCCTCTTCCTATGCCGAGCGCCTTCTCTAACTGCTTGAGCCTGCGCGCCATACGGTCGATCTGGCGGAAGCGGGCCACATTCCTGCGGTATACGGCGATTTCCTGATGGGGCATCGCACTACCGTACATGCCGGGCTTGCGGATGTCGCTGGTGACCATGCAGCGGCCGCCCAGGATGACGTCGTCGGCGATCTTCACGTGCCCGACGACGCCGGAAGCGCCCCCGAACAGGCAGCGCTTGCCGACTTCCGTGCTGCCGGCTATCCCCACCATCGCGGCCAGCGCCGAATGATCCCCGATTCGCACATTGTGCGCTATCTGCACGAGGTTATCGATTCTGACCCCGTCGCCGATCACGGTGTCCTCGATGGCGCCCCGGTCCACGCAGCTGTTGGCGCCGATCTCCACGTCGTCGCCGATGGTGACCGAGCCCACCTGGGGCACCTTGATCCAGCCCTCAGGCGCGCGCGCGATGCCGAAGCCGTCGGCACCGATCACCGCTCCCGGATGGATCAGGCAGCGGGCGCCGAGGCGCACCCCGTGGCAGAGCGTGACGTTGGCGAGCAGGCGGGTGCCTTCGCCCAGCCGGCAGCCGGCTTCCACGACCGAGTTGGGCCCGACGGCCACGTGTTCGCCCAGGACGACGCCGGGACCGATGCGCGCGCCCGGCCCCACCGCGGCGGAAGCCGGTACGACGGCCGATTCGTCGACGGTGGCCGACTCGCTCACGCCGGGCTCCGGCAGCCGCGGCGGATACAGCAGGGACGCCACCCGGGCATACGTCACGTAGGGGTCGGTGCAGACCAGCGCCGGCACCGGGCAGGCGTCGGCCTCGTTGGCGGCGAGCAGCACGCCGCCCGCGGCCGTGTCCGCCAGGGCGGACCGATAGGCAGGGTTGGCGAGGAAGGCCACGGCGTCCGGCCCGGCGTTGGCGAGCGTCGCCACCCTGCTGACCGCGACGTCCGGATCGCCGTGCAGTTCGCAGCCGAACCGGGCGGCGATCTCGCCGAGCGACAGGCTCACGCCGTCGGCCCCGTCACCGTGCGGGCCGCCGCGCCTACTCGGAAGCGGATCCGGCGTCGAAGTTGCCCTGCAGCTCGCGCAGGACCTCGTCGGTGATATTCACCACGTCGCTGGCATACAGCACGCCGTCGCCGACGATGAGATCGTAGCCCGAGGCGCGGGCGTAATCCTGCACTTCCTTCAGCAGCGAGCGCTGCAGCTTGCCCAGTTCCTCGTTCACCCGCAGGTTGTAGTCCTCGCGGAACTCCTCCAGCAGACGCTGGGTGTCACGCTGGGACTCCCGCAGCTCGCGCTCGGCCGTGCGCCGCTCCTCCTCGCTCATCACCGCGAGGTCGCGCTGTACCTGCTCGCTGCGACTCTGAAACTCCTCCTGCTTGGCACGGATGCTGCGCTCTCTCGGCGCGAACTCCTGCTGCAGCTCGGCCATGGATGCCTGCGCCTGGGGTGCCTCCTTCAGGAGGCGCGGCAGCGAGACCACGCCGATCTTGACGCTGGACTGCGCCCACGCCTGTGACACGGGCGTCGCCAGCGCCAGGAGTGCCAGTGCGAGGATGGAAAATCCGAGGGGTCCTTGATGGGTCTTGAATTTCATACCGTTTCCCGTGCTTGAAAGTGGCGTCAAAATGCGTTTCCGATCGAGAACTGAAAGCGCTCGACCCGATCACCGAAGATGCGATCCGTACCCGAGACTTCGTTCAGCGGCATCGCGTAACTGAAGCGGAAGAGGCCCAGCGGAGCCAGCCACTCGGCGGCGATGCCGACGGACTGCCTCAGTTCGCCCGATTCGAAGTCGTAGGTGATCGGGTCACCGAGCCTGTCGGTGAAGGCCACCTCTCCCGTGTTGAATACGTTGCCGACGTCGTAGAACAGACTGAAGCGCGTGCGGCCGCGCAGGCTTTCAGGGACGGGGATTATAAGCTCAAGCTGGCTCGTGACCAAAAGGTTGCCGCCGTAGGGGTTGCCGAAGCTGTCCACCGGTCCCAGATCCGACTCCGCGAAGCCGCGCACCGAGCCCGGCCCGCCGGCGTAGAACTGCTTGTAGGGCGGCAGCGCCGTGGTCTCGTTGATACCCTCGCCGAAAGCGAACTCCGAGGCGAAGGAGACGATCCAGTTGCGGGTGATCGGGAAGTACTTCAGCAGGTCGTAGCGCGCCGTGTAGTACTCCACGTCGCTGCCCGGCACGGCGGCGGAGACGACGAAGCGCTGGCGCGTGCCCCGGTCGGCGAAGATGGCCCGGTTGCGGCTGTCGTAGGTCCAGCCGGCTACCAGCTCCAGCGTCTTGAAGTCGGTGACGAACAGCGAATTGCCGTTGCCGAGATCCTCCACCCGCGGGTTGCCGTTGTTCAGCACCCACTCCTGGGCCTGCCGGGTGCTGAAGGTCGAGGCGACGAGTTCGGCGTCCTGCAGCGCCAGCCCGAAGGAAAGCGTCTGATACTCGGTAATCGGGTAGCCGTAGTCGATGCCGGCGGTGATCGTCTCGGTGGAGAAGTCCGACGCGGACGAGGTGAACTGCGTGATGTCCCGGTAGCCCACGGACAGCGTGCGCCGGACGCCGTCGATGGTGCGATAGGGATCCGTGTACGAGATGCTGTAGGCCGTGCTGAAGCGCCCCGAGTTGATCTCGGCGGCCACCCGGTTGCCCGTGCCGAGGAAATTCGAGTGCACGAAGTTGCCGTTCAGGATCAGCTTCTGGGCCTCGGAGTAGCCGACGCCGCCGCCGAACTGGCCGGGCAGGCCGTACTTCAGGTCGTAATTCACGTCGACCAGGTCCGGGGTACCCGGCACCGGCGCGGTGTCGACCTGCACCTCCTCGATGTAGGGCAGGCGCTGCAGACGGACCTTCGAGCGGTCGACCAGCGTGTTGGAGAGATAGCCGCCCTCCATCTGGCGCATCTCCCGGCGCAGCACCTCATCGGCCACGCTGTCGATGCCGTTGAAATTGATGCGGCGGACGTAGACCCGGTTGTTGGGCTCGATGTAGATCGTGACGTCGGCGAGCTTGTTCTCCCGATCCAGGTCCGGCACGGGCTCTACCTCGGCCTGGGCGTAGCCGTCGGCGCCCAGGCGGAAGGAGATCAGCTCCGAGGTCTGGGTGAGCCGCTGCAGGTTGAAGGTCTCGCCGGGTTTCGCGAGGATCAGCCGCTCCAGCTCCTCTCTCGGCACCACCATCTCGCCCGCCAGCTTGATGTCGGATATCTCGTAGCGCTCGCCCTCGCGCACGTTGATGGTGATGTAGATGTCTTTCCTGTCCGGGCTGATCGCCACCTGGGTGGACTCCACCCGGAAGTCCGCGAAACCCCGGTCCATGTAGAACGAGCGCAGGCTCTCCAGGTCGCCGGACAGCGATTCCTTGGCGTAGCGGTCGTCCTGGCGGATGAACGACAGCCAGTTGGGCGTCTGCAGTTCAAACTGGTCGCGGATCTCCTCGTCGCGAAACTCCTCGTTGCCGACGATGTTGATCTGGCGGATACGGGCGCGTTCGCCCTCCTTCACGTCGATGGAGATGGCCACCTGGTTGTTCGGCCGGTCCTCCACGTTCGCGACCACGGAGACGCCGTACTTGCCGCGGCTGTAGTACTGCTCCGTCAGGAAGCGGGTCACCTCCTCCAGCACCGAGCGGTCGAAGGTCTTGCCGCGGGCGAGCCCCACGCCGCGCAACGACTGCATCAGGTCTTCGGTCTTGATGTCCTTGTTGCCCTCGATGGTGAACTCGGCGATGGAGGGTCGCTCCTCCACCACGATCACCAGCGTGTTGCCGTCGCGCCGGAAGGCGATGTCCTCGAACAGCCCCTGCCGGTACAGGGCGCGGATGGCCTCTCGCACCCGCTGGGGCGTCAGCGTGTCGCCGAGGTTGATCGGCAGGTAGTTGAACACGGTGCCCTCCGAGATGCGCTGCAGGCCTTCCACCCGCATGTCGCGCACCACGAACTCGTCGGCCCTCGCCGTCAGGGCCGCCGTCGACAGCAGGGCCAGTGCGAGTAACAGCCAGCCGCCGCGGAGCAGCGGGCGGCCGGCGCGATCCGGAGTCGTAAACCGATCGGACGAGAACAAACCGTGATTCCTTATGGCGCGAAGATACGCGTTAGGTCGTTGTAGAAAGCGAGGCCCATGATAGCGATTAGCGCGAGTATTCCAACCTGCTGGCCGATCATCTGCGCCCGCTCGGACAAGGGGGTGCCCTTGATCCACTCCACCGTCTGGTAGACGATCTGGCCGCCGTCCAGCATGGGGATCGGCAGCAGGTTCAGCACGCCCAGGCTGATGCTCACCACCGCCAGGAAGCCGATGAAATACTCGCTGCCGGCGCTGGCGGACGAGCCTGCGTACTGGGCGATGTTCACCGGGCCGCTGATATTCTTCAGCGAGACGTCTCCGACCACCATGCGGAACAGCATGCGGACGGTGAAGACCGTGGTATCCACCATCTTGCCGGTGGCCTCCGCCACCGCCTCGAGCGGCCCGTATTCCTGGATGCTGATGCGCCGCTCGGAGGGCTCGATGCGGTTGCTGATGCCGAGGATGCCACGGCGCTCGCCGTCGCTCTCCATCTCGCCCAGCGTCGTCTCCACGGTACGTGTGTCGCCGTCGCGGCGATAGGTGATGGCCACCGTCTCACCCGGCCGCGGCGACAGCGCCTCGGTCAGCTCCCGCCAGCTGGCCACCGGCTCGCCGTCGACCGCCTCGATACGATCTCCGGATTCGAGCCCCGCCGCCTCGGCCGCGCTGTCCGGGTTTACCTCGCCCACCACCACCGGCGGCGACCACGGGCGGAATCCGAGACCGTCGAACAGTACCCCCGGCTCCGTCAGCCGCGCCGCGTCCCGGCCAACGTCGATCGTCAGCCGCTCGGTGGAGCCGTCCGCGCGCTCCACGGTGAGCCGCACGCGGCCGTCATCGACCATGTCGCCCAGCAGGGTGATCAGGGTGTCCTCCCAGCCCGAGACGTCCTTGCCGCCGACCTGCAGGATCCGGTCTTCATAAGCCAGCCCGGCTTCCGCGGCGTAGGAGCCGGGCTCCACCTCGCCGACCACCGGCGCCACCACGGCGACGCCCTGGACGAACAGTATCCAGTAGGCGGCGATGGCGAACAGGAAATTGAAGGCAGGCCCCGCGAACAGCACCGCAATGCGCTGCGGCACCGGCTTCTGGTCGAAGGCGCGGCCCTGGTCCTCCGGGGCGATCTCGGTCTCGCGCCCGTCCAGCAGTTTGACGTAGCCGCCCAGCGGCAGCGCGGAGATGCAGTACTCGGTGTCGTCCGCGCCACGGCGGATGCTCCACAACGGCTTGCCGAAGCCGATGGAGTAGCGCAGCACCTTGATGCCGAACAGCCGCGCGACGATGTAATGGCCGTACTCGTGGATGGCGATCAGCAGGCTGATCGCCACGACGAAGGCCACGACGGATGTCAATATGGTGCCCAAAGACCGGTTCCCCGCGCGCAAAGTCCGCCAGTATAAAGGATGGCCCCGCCACTGCGGACGCCGTCCCGCCCACACAGACAGACAGCGCCGGCGTGGCGGGGGTTCCCCGAACGGTGCCGGGCGCAGGCGCTGCCCTTGGCCCCGCTCATGCCAAGCCGAGCAGTCTCAGCATCAACAGGAACAGGGGGGAGGCGGCCGCCAGGCTGTCAACCCGGTCCAGGACACCGCCATGGCCGGGGAACAGGTGCCCGCTGTCCTTCACGCCGGCGCTGCGCTTGAACAGGCTCACGGTCAGGTCGCCGATGATCGACAGCAGCGTTGCGGCCAGCGACAACGGCAGCAGGATCGTCAGCGAGACGCCGAACCACCAGGCGCCGGCGATGCAGACGAGCGTGGCTGCCGCCAGACCGCCGAACACCCCTTCCCAGGTCTTGCCGGGACTGACCTTCGGTGCCAGCTTCACGCGGCCGAAGCGACGGCCGGCGAAATAGGCGCCGATGTCCGCGGACCAGATGACGGCGAGCACGAACAGCACCACCTGCGGCCCGCGCGGCTCGCCCATATACAGCGTGCCCAGCGCCAGATAAGCCGGCACCAGGATGGCGAGCCCGCCCACCCAGATCAGCCAGCGCGGCACGCGGATGGGATAGCGCATCACCAGCACGGCCGCCACCAGCCAGAAGGCCAGCGCGGCCAGCAGCACGGGCAGCAGCGGGAGGAACTGGGGCACCGCCCACCAGACTGCGGCGATCGCCACGGCCAGCACCGCGGGGAAGAGACCGCGTGCGGCACCCTCTGCGCCCAGGAAGGCCGCCCATTCCCAGCCGCCGGCGACGATCAGCACGCCGAGCAGCACGAGGGTCAGGGACGACGGGAATACGAACAGCGCGAGCAGGATCAGCACGACCGCGATCACCGCGGTGATGACACGCTGGCGCAGCATCATCCGACCTCGAGCTGTTCCTGGGTACGGCCGTAGCGCCGCTTGCGCTGTGCGAAATACGCGAGTGCCTCGTGGAACTCCGCGGCGTCGAAGTCCGGCCACAGCGTGTCGCTGAAGTACAGCTCGGTGTAGGCCAGGTTCCAGAGCAGGAAATTCGAGATACGCCGCTCGCCGCCGGTGCGGATCAGGAGATCCGGGTCCGGACAGCCGGCCAGTGCGAGCCGGGAGGCCACCGCCTCCTCATCGACGGATTCCACGCTGCGCCGGCCCTCCGCCACCTCGGCGGCCAGCGATCGGGCCGCCTGGCCGATGTCCCAGCGCCCGCCGTAGGCCGCAGCGATGACCAGGCGCAGGCCCGTGTTGTCGGCGGTGCGGCGCTCCGCTTCCTCCATCTGGTTTACCAGGCCGCCGGGCAGCCGCTCCCGCGCGCCGACGAAGGTCAGCTTCACATCGTTCTCGTGCAGCTCCGTCACCTCGCGCTTCAGCGACTCGACGAACAGCCGCATCAGCCCGGTGACCTCCTCCCGGGGCCTTGACCAGTTCTCGCTGGAGAACGCGAACAGGGTGAGATACTCGATGCCCAGCTTGCCGCAGGTCTCGACCGTGGTGCGCACCGGCCCGATGCCGGAGCGGTGGCCCAGCTGGCGCGGCAGCCCGCGGCGTCGCGCCCAGCGCCCGTTGCCGTCCATGATGACGGCCACGTGACGCGGCAGTCTCGCGGGCGGGCTGTTGGGACTATTGCTCATCGGCGGACCATGGGAAACGTGAGACGGGTGTCTCTCAGAACTCGAGGAGCTCCTTCTCTTTCTCGGACAGCTGCTGGTCCACTTCGGCCACGTACTTGTCGGTGAGCTGCTGGATGGCCTCTTCGGCACGTCGCTCGTCGTCCTCGCTGATCTCCTTCTCCTTCAGGAGCTCCTTGAGGTCGTGCATGGCGTCACGGCGAATGTTGCGGATGGCGACGCGGCCGCCCTCCGCCTCGTGGCGCACGATGCGGATCATGTCCTTGCGCCGCTCCTCGGTCAGCGGCGGCAGCGGTACGCGGATGACCGTGCCGGCCGTCGCCGGATTCAGCCCGAGGTCGGAATTCATGATGGCCTTCTCCACCACCGGCACCATCTGCTTCTCGTACGGCGCCACGGTCAGTGTGCGCGAGTCTTCCACACCGACGTTGGCCACCTGGTTCAGCGGCACCTCCGCCCCGTAGTATTCCACGTGGATGTGGTCCAGCAGGCTGGTGTGCGCGCGCCCGGTGCGCAGCTTCGTGAATTCCTGCTTCAGCGATACCACGCTCTTTTTCATGCGCTCCGCCGCGTCTTTCTTGATGTCCTCTATCACTCCGTGTCTCCGCTGATCATTAGCCCTGGTTGGTGACGAGGGTGCCGACGTCCTCGCCGCGCACCGCCCGCAGAAGAGCGCCGGGCCGCGTCAGGTCGAAGATCCTGAGCGGCAGGCCGTTGTCACGGCACATGACGATCGCCGTGGCATCCATGACATTCAGCTTGTCGGTCAGCACCTGGTCGAAAGACACCGTCGAGTAACGACGGGCATCCGGAACCGTGACCGGGTCTGCGCTGTAGACGCCATCCACCTTGGTCGCCTTCAGCAGCATGTCCGCGCCCACCTCGATCGCGCGCAGGCTGGCCGCAGTGTCGGTCGTGAAGAATGGATTGCCGGTGCCGGCCGCGAGGATCACCACCCGGCCTTTTTCCAGGTGGCGGATGGCACGGCGCCGGATGTAGTCCTCGCAGACATCGTGGATCTGCAGCGCCGACATCACCCGCGCGTATACGCCGAGTCGCTCCAGAGCGTCCTGCAGCGCCAGCGCATTGATGACCGTGGCCAGCATGCCCATGTGATCGCCGGTGACCCTGTCCATGCCGGCCCGGGCGAGCCCCGCGCCGCGGAAGATGTTGCCGCCGCCGATCACGACGCCCACTTCGATGCCCAGCTCGCGCACGTCGCGCAGCTCGCCGGCGATGCGTTTGATGATCTCGGGATCGATGCCGTAATCGAGGCTGCCCAGCAGCGCCTCGCCACTCAACTTAAGCAGGATGCGCTTCAGACCTGGCTCGGCTTCAGACATAGGCGGCGCGACTCCGGGCGTTGCCGGGACCGGGCAGCGCTGAGGCGGCCCCTGACCCGGCGTACGACAAGGCGTACGATAAGAACTGCCCCGCGCAGGCGGGGCCGCTCGATTCTATCCTACCGGGCAGCGCCGAGGCCATCGGCGGGATCCGGCGCGGGCCTCAGCTGCCCTGAATCTGGGCCATCACCTCTTCGGCGAAATTCTCTTCTTTCTTCTCGATGCCTTCACCCACCTCGTAGCGCACGAAGCGCTTCACGGTGGCGCCGGCCTTGCCCAGCAGCTTGCCGACGGTGACGTCCGGGTCCTTCACGAATGGCTGGCCTACCAGCGTGATCTCCGACAGCCACTTGCGCAGGCGTCCCTCCACCATCTTCTCGATGATCTCGGCCGGCTTGCCGCTGTCCTGCGCCTGCTCGGTCAGGATGCGCCGCTCGGAGGCGAGCTGCTCGGGGTCCACGTCCGCCTCGCTGATGCAGGCGGGATTGGAGGCGGCCACGTGCATGGCCAGATCCCGGGCCAGTTCGGCATCGCCGCCGTCGAGGACCACAACGGAGCCGATGCGGGCACCGTGGCTGTAGACGCCGGTGTTGCCGTCGGCCGGCACCACCTGGAAGCGACGCACGCCGATGTTCTCGCCCACCTTGGCGATCAGCGCCTTGCGGGCCTCCTCGACGGTCTGCCCATCCAGGTCGGCGGCCATCAGCTCGTCGAGACCGACGGGACGTCGGGCCAGCACCAGCGCGGCCACCTTGTCGGCGAAGGCGGAGAAGTTGTCGTCCTTGGCGACGAAATCGGTCTCGGAGTTCACCTCGACCACGGCCACAGCGTCGTCGCCGGTGGCGATGACGATCTTGCCGTCGGCGGCCACGCGGCCGGCCTTCTTGTCCGCCTTGGCCTGGCCGGATTTGCGCAGCTGCTCGACCGCAGCCTCCAGGTCGCCGTCCGTCTCCACCAGTGCCTTCTTGCACTCCATCATGCCTGCGCCCGTACGCTCGCGCAGTTCCTTGACCATCGCTGCAGTTACAGCCATCTCTCTACCTCGTAATCCTTGCGGACGGGGCCGCGACAACGCGGCACGTCCATGTTCCTTCCGTCAAATCGCCGGCTCGATCGGCCGGAGCCAGGGCTCGCAGGAGGGCTCAGCCCTCCTTCTTCGGCTCCTCGGCTTCCTTCCCGCCTTCGTCGCCGGCCTGCTCCGCCGCCTCGGCGGCTGCCTCGGGCTGCGGCGCGCCGGCGCCGGCCTCGGTGCCCGGCTCATCGGCGACCGCCTTCGCAGCGGCCTCGGCCTCCGGCTTCGGCTCCTCGCCGGGGGCGGGCTCTTCCGCCGGCTGCGACTGCTGGGCTTCGGCCACGTCCGGTGCCCCGGCTGCCTCGCCGGCATCGTCCGCTTTTGCCACGGCTTTCTTCTTCGCCGTCTTCTTCTTGGCCTTCTTCTTCGCGGGAGCCTTCTTGCGCGTCGTCTTCGTCGGCCGGCCCTGCTCGTCCAGCTCGACGAATTCGTCGTCGCCCAGGACCGCCTCCGGGGCGGAAGCCTTGCCGTCCAGCACCGCGTCGGCGATCACCGCCGTGTAGAGCTGGATCGCGCGCATGGCGTCGTCGTTGCCCGGGATGATGTGGTCGATCTCGTCCGGCGAGCAGTTGGTGTCCACGACGGCCACCACCGGGATGCCCAGCTTGCGCGCCTCGGCCACGGCGATGTTCTCGTGCATCACGTCGATGACGAACAGCGCATCGGGCAGGGAATTCATCTGTTTGATGCCGCCGAGACTGCGCTCGAGCTTCTCCCGCTCGCGCTCGATGGTCAGGCCCTCCTTCTTGGTGAGCTGCTCCATCGTGCCGTCTTCCTTCATGGCCTCGATGTCGCCGAGACGCTTGATGGAGCCCTTGATGGTCTTGAAGTTGGTGAGCATGCCGCCCAGCCAGCGGTAGCTGACGAAGGGCATGCTGCAGCGCTCGGCCTCGCTGCGGATGGCCTCACGGGCGGACCGCTTGGTGCCGACGAACAGAACGGTGCCGCCGTCGGACACCAGGTTCTTCACGTAGCCGGCCGCATCCCGCAGCATCGGCAGCGAGCGTTCCAGGTTGATGATGTGGATCTTGTTGCGTTCGCCGAAGATGAAGGGGGCCATCTTCGGGTTCCAGTAACGGGTCTGATGCCCGAAATGCACACCAGCCTCCAGCAGCTGGCGCATGTTCACGTCAGTCATGTCGTCTCCTCGGGTTGAGCCTCCATACACCCTCGGACCGCAACCCCTTTTCGGCGGGGCACCCGGCGGACCGTGTCGGTGCATGTGTGGATTAAGTTTTCGGATTGCCTGTCAGGCGCGCGCTTTATACCATAGGTCGCTTTGTCCAACAACGCAGCGGCGGCGAAACCCGACGGAGAGCGGCCCCGCCCGTGATCCCCAGGTAACCCCCCCGCGCACACCCGGCGCCCCCCTTTGCCATGAATGTGACCATAAAGACACCCGAGGAGCAGGAGAAGATGCGCGTGGCCGGCCGGCTGGCCGCCACCGTGCTCGACATGATCGGAGAGCACGTGCGACCGGGGGTGACCACGGACGAGCTGGACGCCATCTGTCACCGCTACATCGTCGACGAACTGGATGCGGTGCCCGCGCCGCTGAACTACCGCGGCTTCCCGAAATCCATCTGCACCTCCGTGAACCACGTCGTCTGCCACGGGATCCCGGGGGACAGGCAGCTGAAGTCCGGCGACGCCGTGAATATCGACATCACGGTGATCAAGGACGGGTTCCACGGCGACACCAGCCGGATGTTCCACGTCGGCAAGCCCTCCGTGCAGGCCGAGCGGGTCGCCGCGGTGGCCCGCGAGGGCATGCTGCGCGGCATCGCCCAGGTGGCCCCCGGCAAGCATCTCGGCGATATCGGCCACGCCATCCAGAAATACGTCGAGTCCCAGCGCTGCTCGGTGGTGCGGGAATACTGCGGGCACGGCATCGGCCGGGGCTTTCACGAGGATCCCCAGGTGCTGCACTACGGCAAGCCGGGCACGGGGATGGAACTCGCGCCGGGCATGAGCATTACCGTAGAACCCATGGTGAATGCCGGCAAGCGCCACGTGAAACTGCTTCCGGACGGCTGGACCGTGGTCACCAAAGACCACTCGCTGTCCGCCCAGTGGGAGCACACCGTGCTGGTCACCGAGACCGGGCACGAAATACTCACCCTCGGGGCCGCGGAGCGCGAAGCCGCCGCCGCGGGCGGCTGAGGCAGGCCGGCGTGAACGCCAGGGCCGGCGGAATCCGGGAGACGGGCGGCACCGACCCGGCCATCACCGTCCTGGAACGGCATCTGGGCGCCTGCCGCCCCGACGTCGACCCCCTGTCGCTGAGGGAGGGGCTGGCCGAGGCCGGCGACAACCTGGTGGAGCGTTTCCGCGCCGGAGAAGCCGTGGACCGGCTCGTGGTGGCCCGGGCCGCGCTCATCGACCGCCTGCTGCGCCACCTCTGGGACTGCTATGCCGACAATTCCGCGGCCGCGCTGGCGGCCGTCGGCGGATACGGCCGCGGCGAGCTGCATCCCTGCTCGGATATCGACGTTATGATCCTGCTGCCGGAGGGCGAACAGGAGACCGGCTGGCTCAGCGACTTCCTGACGGCGCTGTGGGACGTGGGGCTGGAGATCGGCCACAGTGTGCGCACCGTGGCCGACTGCGAGCGGGAGGCCCGTGCCGACGTCACGGTCATGACCACGCTGATGGAAGCGCGGCTGCTCGCCGGCCCCGCGGCGAACTTCGACGCCATGCGCGAGCGCATCGGCCCCGACCGCATGTGGTCGTCACGAGAGTTCTTCGAGGCCAAGCGCAACGAGCAGATCGAGCGCCACCACCGCTACCACGACACCGCCTACAACCTGGAGCCGAACGTCAAGGGCAGCCCGGGCGGGCTGCGCGACATCCAGATGATCGGCTGGATCGCGAAGCGCCACTTCGGCGCCGACGGCCTGGCGGAGCTCGTCGACCACCGCTTCCTGACGCCGGGCCAGCTGGACCGGTTGATCGAGGGCCGCAGCTTCCTGTGGAAGGTGCGCTTCGCCCTGCACGTGCTGACCGGGCGCCGCGAGGACCGGCTCCTGTTCGACCATCAGGTGAAGCTCGCGCAGATGCTGGGCTACGAGGACGCCTCCTACACGCTCGCGGTCGAGCAGATGATGCAGCGCTACTACCGCACCGTCATGGAGCTGTCGCGGCTGAACGAGATCCTGCTGCAGCTCTTCCAGGAGGCCATCCTGCTCGACCCCGACGCCGAGCCGGAGCCGCTGAACGAGCGCTTCCAGATGCGTAACGGCTTCCTGCAGACCGCCAATGACGAGGTCTTCGAGCGCGATCCTTCCGCGCTGCTGGAGCTGTTCACGCTGCTGCAGAAGCACAGCGACATCAAGGGCGTCAGCGCCTGGACGGTCGGGCTGATCAAGCGCAGCCTGCATCTGATCGACGAGGAGTTCCGCCAGAGCCCCCGCAATCACCGCCTGTTCCTGGAGATCCTGCGCGCGCCCCGGGGGGTCACCCACGAGCTGCGGCGCATGAACCTGTACGGCGTCCTCGGGCTGTACATCCCCTCCTTCGGGCGCATCGTCGGGCGCATGCAGTACGACCTCTTCCACGCCTACACCGTCGACGCACACACCCTGTTCGTGGTCAGCAACCTGCGCCGCTTCCGGCTGCACCAGTTCGATCACGAGTACCCGCACCCGAGCGCGGTGATGCAGGCACTGGAGAAGCCCGAGATTGCCTATCTGGGCGGGCTGTTCCACGACATCGCCAAGGGCCGCGGCGGCGACCACTCCGAGCTGGGCGCGGTCGACGCCGAGGCCTTCTGCCTGGAGCACGGTCTGTCCCGCTACGAGGCCCGCATGGTCGCCTGGCTCGTGCGCCACCACCTGGCCCTGTCCACGACGGCGCAGAAAAAGGACATCAGCGATCCGGCGGTGATCAACGAATTCGCCGCCCTGGTCGGCGACCAGACCCACCTCGACTATCTGTACGTGCTGACGGTGGCGGACGTGCGCGGCACCAACCCCAAGCTGTGGAACTCCTGGAAGGCGAGCCTGTTCGAGGACCTGTACGAGCTCACCAAGCGGGCGCTGCGCCGGGGGCTGGAGAATCCCATCGACAAGGAGGAGCTGATCGCCGAGACCCAGCGCGAGGCCCGCGCGGCGCTGACGGACGCCGGCGTCGCCGACGCGGACATCGACCGGGTCTGGTCAGTGCAGAATCCGGAGTACTTCCTGCGCCACGGCGCCGACGAGATCGCCTGGCAGACCGAGTTCATGGCCGCGCACCGGAACGAGCTGGATCAGCCGCTGATCGCCGTGCGCGCGCTCGAGGACACCGGCGGCATCGCGCTGTTCCTGTACACGCCGCAGCGCTACCACACCTTCGCCAACGCCACGGCGGTGATCGACGAACTCGGGCTCAGCATCCTGGACGCCCGCATCACGCCCACCCGCAACGGCTACAGCATGGATACCTACATCGTCATGGAGGTGGGGCAGACGGAGAAGCCGCCGGACGGCGACCGCCTCGAGGAGATACTGACCCGTGTGACACAGGTGGTGCGAAGAGGCGACGACTGGGACGCCCGCGTCACCCGCCGCGCGCCTCGGCAGGTGCGCATGTTCCGCACGCCCACCCAGATCAGCTTCGCCGACGACACCGCCGGCGGGCGGACCATCATGGAACTGGTCGCCGGCGACCGGCCTGGCCTGCTGCTGGCGGTGGGCAAGGTCTTCCGCGAGCTGGGCGTCGAGATCAAGGCGGCGAAGATCCTCACCATCGGCGAGCGGGCCGAGGACGTGTTCTATCTGACGGGACACGATCAGCGGCCGCTGGACGCCACGGTGCGCGAGGCGCTCAGCCGCACCCTCGACCAGCGGCTGGGCGAGGCGGCCTGACCATGAACCCGCGCATCCGGCGCCTGCATCCCTACCCCTTCGAGCAGCTCGCCGAGCTGCTGGCACGCGTCGAGCCGCCGGCCGGCCTCAGCCGCATACCGCTGTCCATCGGCGAGCCCCGCCACGAGACCCCCGCGTTCATCCTGGAGGCCCTGGAGGCGGCCCTGGCGGAGGGGGCCGGCGTCTATCCCGTCTCGCTGGGGCTGGACGAGCTGCGCGAGGCCTGTGCCGATTGGCTCGCGCGGCGCTTCGGCGTCCGCGTGAACCCGGACAACGGGATCCTGCCGGTGAACGGCACCCGGGAGGGCCTGTTCTCCTTCGCCCAGGCGGTGGTCGATCCGGGCGCGGGCAGCTGCGTGGCCATGCCGAACCCGTTCTACCAGATCTACGAGGGGGCGGCGCTGCTCGCCGGCGCAGAACCCTGGTACCTGCCCACCCTGCCCGAGACCGGCTTCCGTCCCCGCCTGGCGGACGTGCCCGAACGGGTCTGGGCGCGGACGGCCCTGGTCTATGTCTGTTCACCCGGCAATCCCACCGGCGCGGTGCTGGACGCCGCCTTCTATCGGGAACTGCTCGAACTGGCCGACCGGCACGACTTCGTGATCGCGGCCGACGAGTGCTATGCCGACATCTATCTGGACGAGGCGCCGGTCTCGCTGCTGGAGGTCTGCCGCGACCTGGGCCGCGACGACTACGCCCGCTGCATCGCCTTCCACAGCCTGTCGAAGCGCTCCAATATCCCCGGCTTGCGCTCGGGCTTCGTCGCCGGCGACGCCCGGATCATGGCCGACTACCGCCGCTACCGCACCTACCACGGCTGCGCCATGCCCGTCCCCACCCAGCGAGCCAGCGTCGCGGCGTGGGCGGACGACGCCCACGTGGAGGCGAACCGCCGCCTCTATGCGCGCAAGTTCCGTGAGGTCACGCCACTGCTCGCCGACGTCCTCGACGTGGAGGCGCCGGCGGCGTCGTTCTACCTCTGGGTCGGGATCGACGGCGACGACGAGCGCTACGCACGGGAACTCTACGCCGCCACCAACGTGGTGACGCTGCCGGGCTCCTACCTGGGGCGCGAGGCCGGCGGCACGAACCCGGGCGCCGGACGCCTGCGGCTGTCGCTCGTGGCGCCGCCCGACGACTGCGTGGAAGCCGCGCGGCGCATCCGCGAGTTCGCGCTGTCCCGGCAGCACCGACGAACAGGTACGACGCAAAAGGAACGATAATGAGCGATATGCGCGACACCATCGAGCAGGCGTGGGAGCGCCGCGGCGAACTCCGTCCCGGCGATACGGCGGTGGCCGAGGCCGTCCAGGCCGCGCTCGGCGAACTGGACAGCGGCCGGGCCAGGGTGGCCGAGCCGGGACCGGACGGCTGGGTGGTGAACGACTGGCTGAAGAAGGCCGTGCTGCTCTACTTCCGGCTCGCGGACAACCGGGTGGTCGAGGGCGGCCACACCCGCTACTACGACAAGGTGGGCCTGAAGTACGCCGATTACGACCTGGAGCGCTTCCGCGCCGACGGCGTGCGCGTGGTGCCGGACGCGCAGGTCCGCCGCGGCGCCTACGTGGCCCCCGACGTCGTCCTCATGCCCTCCTACGTGAACATCGGCGCCTGGATCGGCTCGGGTACCATGGTGGACACTTGGGCCACCGTCGGCAGCTGCGCCCAGATCGGCGCCAACGTGCACCTGTCGGGCGGCGTCGGCATCGGCGGCGTGCTGGAACCGCTGCAGGCGGCCCCGACCATCGTCGAGGACGACTGCTTCATCGGCGCGCGCTCGGAGATCGTCGAGGGCGTCATCGTCGAGCGCGGGGCGGTGATCTCCATGGGCGTCTACATCGGCCAGAGCACGCGCATTTACGACCGCGAAAGCGGCGAGATAAGCTACGGCCGCGTACCCGCGGGCAGCGTCGTCGTGCCCGGCAATCTGCCGGCGGCAGACGGCAGCCACTCGCTGTATGCCGCCGTCATCGTCAAGCGGGTGGACGAGAAGACGAAGGCCAGGGTCGGCCTGAACGAACTGCTGCGCAATCTGGACTGAGCCATCGGGACATAGCCATGGGAGAGGCGACCATCGACATCTACGGATTGAAGAGCTGCGACAGCTGCCGCAAGGCGCTGCAATGGCTGCAGGAGCACGATATCAAACACCGGTTCCATGACGTGCGCGACGACGGCGTCACCATCCAGATGCTGGAGCGCTGGGCCGACCGGGTCGAGTGGGAGGCGCTGCTGAACAAGCGCAGCCTGACCTGGCGGCGCATACCGGAACTCGATCGCCAGAACCTCAGCCGGGCCGGCGCGCTCGCCCTGATGCTGGAGAATCCCACGCTGATCAAGCGGCCCGTGATCGAGAGCCGCAAGCGGATGGTGGTGGGTTTCGACGCCGAGGCCTACGGCCGCATATTCGCCACCTGAGGGGTCCGCGGACGGGCCCGATCAGCCGAAGCGGCCCGTGATGTAGTCCTCGGTGAGCTTGTGCTGGGGATTGGTGAAGACCCGGTCCGTATCGTCCACCTCGATCAGCTTGCCCAGGTGGAAGTACGCCGTGCGCTGCGACACCCGCGCCGCCTGCTGCATGGAGTGGGTGACGATCACGATGGCGTAGTTCTCCCGCAGCTCGTCGATCAGGTCCTCGATGCGGGCGGTCGCGATCGGATCCAGCGCGGAGCAAGGCTCGTCCATAAGGATCACTTCCGGGCTGACCGCGATGGTGCGCGCGATGCACAGCCGCTGCTGCTGACCGCCCGAGAGGCCGGTGCCCGGCTCGTCCAGGCGATCCTTCACCTCGGCCAGCAGACCCGCGCGCTCGAGGCTGTTGTGCACGATCTCGTCCAGCTCCGCCCGATTCGCCGCGAGGCCGTGGATGCGCGGTCCGTAGGCGACGTTGTCGTAGATGGACTTCGGGAACGGATTAGGCTTCTGGAACACCATGCCGACCCGCGCGCGCAGGGCCACCACGTCCATGCTGCGGTCGTAGATGTCCTGGCCGTCCAGCGTGATCTTGCCGGTGACCCGCGCCGACTCGATGGTGTCGTTCATGCGGTTCAGGCAGCGCAGATAGGTGGACTTGCCGCAGCCGGACGGACCGATCAGCGCGATCACCTCGTTCTGGCCGATCTCCAGGCTCACATCGATGATCGCGTGATTGTCGTCGTAATAGACGTCGACGTGCTCGGTGCACAGGAACGGTCGCTTCGCGCGGGGATTCCCGACGGTCTCGTAGGCGCGCTCGTCCTGCTCGCGACGGTACTCCTCGACGACGGGTGCCGCAGAAGCGCTCGGGGTCAGTTGATCGTCAGCCACTGGGGAGATCGGTCCTTGTTGAGCGCGGCCTGCGGCCGCCGTGGGGTCGATGTCAGTCCTGAATTCGGGCTTCATTCTCTTACAGTTCCCTGCCCGCCTCAACGGCGGACCGTCTAAAAGCTGCGCTCGAAACGCCGCCGCAACAATACGGCGGTGAGGTTCATCACCAGCAGGAATCCGAGCAGCACGATGATCGCCGCGGAGGTGCGCTCGACGAAGGCGCGCTCGGGGCTGTCCGCCCAGAGATACACCTGCACCGGCAGCGCGGCCGACGGATCCAGCGGCCCCTGGGGGATGTCGACGATGAAGGCCACCATGCCGATCATCAGCAGCGGCGCCGTCTCGCCCAGCGCCCGGGCCATGCCGATGATGGTGCCGGTGAGGATGCCCGGCAGCGCCAGCGGCAGCACGTGCTGGAACACCATCTGCATCTTCGACGCGCCCAGGCCGAGGGCGGCCTCCTTGATGGACGGCGGCACGGCCTTGATGGAGGCGCGCGCCGCGATGATGATCACCGGCAGCGTCATCAGCGAGAGCACCAGTCCGCCGACCAGCGGCGAGGAGCGCGGCAGCGACGCCCAGTTGATGAACACGGCGAGCCCGAGCAACCCGAACACGATGGAGGGCACGGCCGCCAGGTTGTTGATGTTCACCTCGATGAGGTCGGTCCAGCGATTGCGCGGGGCGAATTCCTCGAGATAGACCGCCGCCGCCACTCCGATCGGGAACGCCAGCGCCACGGTGACCAGCAGCATGTAGAACGAGCCCATGAGGGCGCCGCGGATTCCGGCGAGTTCCGGCTCCCGGGAATCGCCGTTCGTGAACAGCGCGGTGTTGAACTTGAGCTGCAGCCGCCCCGTCTCGGTGAGCCGGTCGATCCAGACGAGTTCCCGGTCTTTCACGGGCCGGGACTCCTCGGGCAGCGTACGGTCGATGCTGCCCTTCACCACCATGTCCACGTCGGCGCTGGCCGGCACCCACACGCGGCGGGTCTCGCCGATCGCATCCGGGTCGGCCGCCACCAGATTCTGCAGCTGATACGAGGCGCCCACGCTGACCAGCTGCGCCAGCGCACGGCGGTCGCTCCGGCCGCTCACGTCCGGGAACAGGTCGTAGAGACTCTGTCGCACCAGGCCGGAATAGTCACCCAGTGCCAACGCCTCCGGATTCGTCGCCCCGGTGGGCGAGATTAGGGCCGGATCCAGATACACGTCCAGCGCCACCTGGGACTGCGCGAAGGCCTTGTAGCCGCTCGCGACGATGCTGGCGAAGAACAGCACCAGGAACGTCAGCCCGACGGACACCGCCAGCATGCCCAGCACCCGGAACCGGCGCTCGCGGCTGTAGCGCCGGGGCAGGCCCGCCTCCATGAGCTGCCGGGCCGTCTTCCTGCCGTCGCTCATTCGTACTGCTCCCGGTATTTGCGCACGACCCGGAGGCCGATCACGTTTAGCACCAGCGTCACCAGGAACAGCACGAGGCCGAGTGCGAAGGCCGCCAGGGTCTTGGCACTGTCGAACTCCTGGTCGCCCACCAGCAGGGTCACGATCTGCACGGTGACGGTGGTCACGGCCTCCAGGGGATTGCCGGTCAGGTTCGCGGCGAGGCCGGCGGCCATCACCACGATCATGGTCTCGCCGATGGCCCGCGAGACCGCCAGCAGGATGCCGCCGACGATACCGGGCAAGGCGGCCGGCAGTATCACCAGCTTCACCGTCTCGGAGCGCGTCGCGCCCAGGGCGAACGAGCCGTCACGCATCGCCCGGGGCACCGCCGTGATGGCGTCGTCGGACAGGGACGAGATCAGCGGGATGATCATGATGCCCATGACCAGTCCGGCCGCCAGCGCGCTCTCCGAGGCCACGTCCAGGCCGATACTGGTGCCGACCTCCCGTATCAGCGGCGCCACGGTCAGTGCCGCGAAGAAGCCGTACACCACGGTGGGGATACCCGCCAGCACCTCGAGCAGCGGCTTGGCGGTCGAGCGGAAGCTCGAGCGCGCGTACTCGGTCAGGAATATCGCCGTCATGAGTCCGATGGGCACGGACACGAACATGGCGATGGCGGTGATGAGCAGCGTTCCGGTGAACAGCGGCACGGCGCCGAAGGCACCGGAGGAGCCCACCTGATCGGCGCGGATGGCGGTCTGGGGGCTCCATTCCAGACCGAACAGGAACTCCGTGATCGGGACCTTGCGGAAGAACAGAATGGACTCGAACAGCACCGAGAGGACGATGCCGACCGTGGTCAGGACGGCGATGGTCGAGGCGGCGAGCAGGGCAGTCTGGACGACGCGCTCCACGTGGTTGCGGGCGCGGAAACCCGGCGAGATGCGTCGCCAGGCCAGCGTCGCCCCGCCCACGGCCGCCGCCAGCACAAATATCGTGAGCAGCAGCCGGCTCTTCGCCCGCGTCTCCAGGTAGAAATCGGCCGCCGCCCGCATCTGCGCATCGACGTCGGTGCTGACCACGTCACCGGCGGCGAGATTGCGGATATCGTTGACGGCGAGATCGAGCGCACCGGCCGACACGTCGCGCACCGACTCGGGCAGACGATCGACCATCAGCGCGGTGATCACCCTGGGCTCCAGCGTGACCCACAGCAGGATGATGGCGAGGCCGGGCAGCAGACACCAGATGGCGGTGAAGTATCCGTAGTAGCTCGGCAGGGAATGCAGGCGCGCCATCGGCCGGTCGCCACCCGCCGTGCTCAGGGAACGGCCGCGGCCGAGACGGTAGGCTGCAGCGCAGAGGAACAGCAGGATCAGCAGCAGTGTCTCGGGCTGCATTCGGTCACCCTTTCATCGTGGCGCGGGTTGCGCGCGGCGGCCGCCGGGCCGCCGCGCGTCCCTCGTTATTGTCGTCCGCTCCGGCCGCGATTCAGAGTCGGATCGGTGTCAGCGATTCCACGGCCGCCAGCACCCTGGCCCGCTCGGGCTCCGGCATGGGGATCAGACCGCGCTCGGACAGGTAGCCGTCGTCGCCCCACGCGCGCTCGCTCGTCATTTCGCGCAGGAATTCTCTCATACCAGGGATCACGCCGACATGGGCCTTCTTGGCGTAGGAGTACAGCGGGCGGGACACCGGGTAGTCGCCCGAGGCGATATTCTCGAAAGTCGGCTCCACGCCGTCGATGAACGAGCCGTGCACCTTCTCGATATTCTGGTCCAGGAAGCTGAAGCCGAAGATGCCGAGAGCATCGGGGTTGGCCTCCAGCTTCTGCACGATGAGATTGTCGTTCTCGCCCGCTTCCACGTACACGCCGTCCTCGCGGATGGAGTGGCAGATGGTCTTGTAGCGGGTCTCGTCCTCGTCCTCGATGGCTGCGATCCAGTCGAACGTCTGGCAGCCGCCCTCCATGGCGAGCTCCACGAACGCGTCGCGGGTGCCCGAGGTAGGCGGCGGGCCCAGCACCTCGATCTCGGTGTCGGGCAGGTTCGGGTCGACCTCGTTCCAGACCGTGTAGGGGTTCGGCACCAGCTTCTCCCCTCCGTCCGGATCCGGGACCTCCTTGGCCAGGGCCAGGAAGATATCGCGGCGGCTCAGCTGGTACTGCTCGGACTCCACGGCGTTGGCCATCACGATGCCGTCGTAGCCGATCTTGACCTCGATCACATCCGCGACACCGTTCTCCGCACACATCTCGAGCTCGGACGCCTTCACCCGGCGCGAGGCGTTGGTGACGTCGGGATGGTCCACGCCGACGCCTGCGCAGAACAGTTTGAAGCCGCCGCCGGAGCCGGTCGACTCCACCTTGGGCGTGCGGAACTGGGTGGTCTTGCCGAACCGCTCGGCCACCACCGTGGTGAACGGATAGACCGTCGAGGAACCGACGATGTAGATGTAGCTGCGGCCACTCTGGGCGATGGCGGTGCCGGCCACGAGCAGCCCGATTCCGATGCCGGCGACGGTCGCGATGGTTGCGATTCGTCCCGGAGCTGTGCTTCTCTTGCTCACGATTTACTCCCGCGGTTCAGGCGATATTCGACGGGCGCAGAGGATAGTCCGGCAATGTTACGGAAATATTGCAGGTGGTTCTCTCCGCCGGGAACCCGCTTCAAAGCCAATATTATTCTTATCAATCAGTTATAAGATTTTTTTGATGTCCGATATCACCGCCGTCGACGACGAAAATGCGTTCGCTGCAGACGAGGCGGTACGTCTCGCCTGCGAACTGATCCGCCGCCGGTCGGTGACACCCGAGGACGCCGGCTGCCAGACTCTCATGGCCGAGCGCCTGGCAGCCCTGGACTTCAGGATAGAGCATCTGCGCTACGGTGACACCGACAATCTGTGGGCCCGCCGGGGCGAGTCGGATCCCCTGTTCTGCTTCGCCGGCCATACGGACGTGGTCCCGCCGGGCGACCTGGATGCCTGGTCCAGCGACCCCTTCGAGCCGACCTTCAGCGACGGCCTGCTCTACGGCCGCGGCTCAGCCGACATGAAGTCGAGCCTGGCCGCCATGCTGGTGGCGACCGAACGCTTCCTGGCGGCGCATCCGGACCACCACGGTTCGATTGCCTTCCTCATCACCAGCGACGAGGAAGGACCGGCGCGGGACGGCACGAAGCGAGTGATCGAGACGCTGCAGGAGCGCAGCGAACACATCGACTGGTGCGTGCTGGGAGAGCCGTCCAGCCAGGCGGCGCTCGGCGACATCGTGCGCAACGGACGACGCGGTTCACTGAGCGGCATCCTGAAGGTGCGCGGCATCCAGGGCCACGTGGCCTACCCGCAGCTGGCCGACAACCCGATCCAGCGCTTCGCCCCGGCGCTGGCCGAGCTCTACGCCACGCCGCTGGACGACGGCAACGAGTACTTCCCGCCCACCAGTTTCCAGGTGGTGAACGTGCAGGCCGGCATCGGCGCCCCGAACGTGACCCCCGGCGAGCTGAACGCGCGCTTCAACTTCCGCTACTCCACCGAGTGGACCCACGAGAGCCTGGCGGCCCACGTGGAGTCGATACTGGACCGCCACGGCCTGGACTACGAGCTGCACTGGCATCTGTCCGGCAAGCCTTTCCTGACCGAGGAAGGCGTGCTGACCGACGCCGTCACTGCCGCCGTGCGGGAGGAACTCGGCGTCGCGCCGGAACTCTCGACCGGTGGCGGCACGTCGGACGGGCGCTTCATTTCGCCGGCGGGAGCGCAGGTGGTGGAACTGGGTCCGGTGAATGCCTCGATCCACAAGATCGACGAGTACGTGCGGGTGGAGGACATCGTCCGCCTGACGGCGGTCTACGAACGCATCCTGGAAGCTCTGCTGGCCCGCTGAGCCCTCAGCCGGCGCCGCGGCGCGCGGGCAACCTGAAGTTCGCGATCAGGCCGAACAGGCCCAGCAGGGACAGGCAGATCAGCACCCAGGCCGGCATGCTGAGCCCCAGGAACGACCATTTCAGCTCGGCACATTCTCCGGAGCCGGTCAGTACCTCGCGGATCACCTCGGTCAGGGGCACCGTGTTCAGCAGGTAATCCAGCCCGGCACCGCAGGCGGGTACCTCGTCGGCGGGCAGACTCTGCACCCGGACGTGTCGCCCGGCTATGGCGGCGCCGGCGGCAGCCGCCGCGAAGACCAGCACGCCGTACACGCGAGCGCCCCAGCCCGCCGGATTGTGCACGAAGGCGAGCAGGAAGACGGCGCCCAGCCCGATCGTGGCCACCCGCTGGAAGACGCACAGCGGGCAGGGCTCCAGCAGGAGCACGTACTCCGCATACAGGGCGAAACCCATCATCGCCACGCAGGCGAGCAGGCCCGCGAGATTGGCATAGCGGCGCGTCATGAAATCCGTGGCGGTCATGCTGAGGGAAGCGGGTTCGCGGTCAGGCGGGCTGCTGTTCGTCCAGGGCGTCGATATCCGTGTGCCGGATGTCCTTGCCGTGGACCATGTAGATCACGTACTCGCAGATGTTCTTGGCGTGGTCGCCGATGCGCTCCAGCGCCCGCGCCGCCCAGGTGACGTTCATCACCCGCTTGATGCTGCGCGGGTCCTCCATCATGAAGGTCATGCACTGGCGCTGGATGGTCTCGTATTCCTCGTCCACCATCTCGTCGTCCTTCACCACCGCCAGCGAAGCCTGCACGTCCAGCCGGGCGAAGGCATCCATGGCCTGGCGCACCATCCGGCTGACCTGCCCGCCCATGTTCTTCAGCTCCCGGTAGGAGCCGGCGGGGCGGTCCATCTCCGCGAGCTTGGAAGCCAGGAAGCCGATCTTCTCGGCCTCGTCGCCGATGCGCTCGAGGTCCGTGATGGTCTTGATGATGGCGACGATCAGGCGCAGGTCACTCGCGGTCGGCGCGCGGGTGGCGAGGATGCGGCTGCATTCCTCGTCGATGCTCACCTCGAGATGATTCACCTTGTAGTCGTCATAGGCCACCTGCAGCCCCAGCTCGCTGTCGCCGCTGACCACCGCCTCGACCGCGCGCTCGAGCTGGGATTCCACCAGTCCGCCCATGGACAGCACGTTGTTGCGCAACGCCTCCAGGTCCTTGTTGAAGCGGCGGGATATGTGATGGGTCAGATCCGTCGTCTGCATGCGTTGCGTCCTCTCTCGAGCCGGCGCCATGAACTATGGCAGAAACGTTTCCACGTCCGTAGCCGTGACCCGTTTACGCCGCAGAGTGTACCAGCTCTGCCCTGCTCCTGGCGATAATTTGTAAATACTTCACTCATACAATGGCATTGCATTGTGCATACATTGCCACACACCCTTCCGGCCCGGGCCGATCAGCCCGTGGCCGAGCGGTCGCCGCCGGCCGTGCCCCGCGGAATCGGGACGGCCTCGGCGCGCACCAGCCGCGCACCGGGGAACCGGCAGACGAAGCGGCTGCCCTCCCCCGGCCGGCTCTCCACCTCCAGCGTCGCGTCGTGGCGGCCCAGCGCGTGCTTGACGATGGCGAGGCCGAGCCCCACGCCGCCGTCCTCGCGACTGCGACCCCGGTTCACGCGGAAGAAGCGCTCGGTCAGCCGGGGAATGTCCTGCTCCGCGATGCCCACGCCGGTATCCTCCATCGTGAGCGTGGCGCTCTCGCCGTCGGACTGCCAGCTCAGCGTCACGCTGCCGTCCGCCGGCGTGTAACGCACGGCATTGGACAGCAGATTGGTGATGATCGAGCGGATCTCCACCGGATTGCCGTACAGCTGCGCCCGTGACTCGAGCCGCAGCTCCACGGCCGGCCCGCCGTCGGGGCGGTCCAGCTCGGCGACGGACTCCCTGAGCAGCGCCGCGACGTCCACTCGGGTGTCGGTGCGGGCCTCGCTGCCCGACTCGAGCCGGGACAGCTCCAGCAGCGAGTCCAGGATCTCCTTCATCCGGGCGGCCTGGCGCTGCATCTCGGCGACGGGCCGCTGCCAGGACGGCGGCATCTCCGTATCCTCGGACATGGCCTCCAGGTAGCCGCCGATCACGGTGAGCGGCGAGCGCAGCTCATGCGAGGCATTCGCCACGAAATCCCGGCGCATGCGCGCGAGCCGCGCCTGCTCCGTGACGTCGCGCACCAGCAGCAGTCGCTGTCCTTCGCCGTAGGGCACGATGCGACAGGTCAGCCAGCCGTCGTCGCGCAACGGCGACGGGATGGTCACCGAGCCCGAATAGTCGCCCGTGCGAAGATAGCTCACGAAGGCGGGATGCCGTATCAGGTTATCCACGCGCTGGCCCCGGTCCCGCCGGGGCCGCAGGCCGACGAGGTACTCCGCGGCCGAGTTGTAGCGTGTGATCTCCGAGTTCTCGTTCAGCACGATGCCGCCGTCGGGCATGGCGTTGGTGGAGGCGCGGATCTCCTTGAGCGTGCGGTGGTGGCGGCGCTTGTGTTTCTTGGCCCGCTGTTTCAGGTAATCGATGCGGGCGAGCACCTGAGGCCAGATGCCCGTACCGTCCGGTATCTGGATACGGCTGCGGGTCCGGAGCGCGCGCTCGAGGCGGAACAGCATGTTGAAGTGAACCGCGAGCACGGCCAGCGCGCCGATGAGCGCGCCGGGCAGGGCATAACCGTACAGCCAGCCGATGAACGCTCCCAGGCCGATAACGCCGGCGGCCTTGAGCAGCGCATTGCTCCAGGCCGAGGGCATCAGCCGTCCCGCGACGAGAATCGGTAGCCGGCCCCGCGCACGGTCTGGATGTAGTGTTCGGCGTTACGCGCCGACAGCGCCTTGCGCAGCCTGCGGATGTGCACGTCCACGGTGCGCTCCTCCACGTAGACGTTGGCGCCCCAGACCCGGTCGAGCAGCTGGCCGCGGCTGTACACCCGCTCCGGATGTGTGATCAGGAATTTCAGCAGCCGGTATTCCGTGGGGCCGAGCTGGATCTCGGCACCGCCGACACTCACCCGGTGTCCGGCCACGTCCAGCTCGAGCTCGCCGACGCTCACGATCTCGTCGCCGGAGACGCCGGAACGGCGCAGCACGGCATTGATGCGGGCGACGAGTTCGCGGGAGGAGAACGGCTTGGTGATGTAGTCGTCGGCGCCACCTTCCAGCCCGCTCACCTTGTCCTGTTCCTCCGCCCGGGCCGTCAGCATGATGACGGCCAGGTCCTCGAAGGTGGAGTCCCGTTTCAGCGAGCGCGTCAGCTCGAGTCCGCTCATGTCCGGCAGCATCCAGTCGATAATGGCAAGGTCCGGCCGATGGTCGGCCAGCAGCTCCCGCGCCTGGCGGCAGTCGGCGGCCTCGTCCACCTCGAAGCCGGCCCGCGACAGATGAAACGCGATCATCTCCCGGATGGGGGCTTCGTCCTCGACTACCAGTATGCGGCGCGCTGTCGTCATATCGGCTCCATGGAGCGCGATTAGAGCAAGTCTACATTACAGTCCGGTTACGGCGCCTGCCGGGCGACGGTCCGGCGCAGATACGCGGGCTGCGCGTCCCGGGGCGCCAGCGTGTCGCCGGCGGCGAAACGGGGCGCGGCCAGCGCCGCCACTTCCTGGGCGCGGGGAAAACGCAGACCGGTATCCGCGGCGCCGGCGGGCGCCATCTGCGGATAGCGGTCCCAGCCGCCGCCGGCCAGCCACCAGTCCCCCTCGGCGGGCTGCACTGCGGCCGGGGCCGTGAGTCGATCGGCCGCCAGCGTGTGCAGCCCGTCGGCGCCTTCCTCCCAGGCCCCGGCGTAGACCTCGCCCATGCGCGCGTCCTGGGTGACGTAGACCCGGCGCGCGCCCCCCGCGAGCGCGCGAGACGCCAGTGCGGCCAGCGAGGAGACCGGCACCAGCGCCAGCCCGGCCGCCAGGCCAAAGCCCTGGGCCGCGGACACGGCGATGCGCACGCCGGTGAAGGAGCCGGGTCCCGCGCCGAAAGCGATGCCGTCCAGTGCCGCCATGCGCATTCCCGCCTCGGCGAGCAGGCCGCGCACCATGGGCAGGATCAGCTCCACGTGCCGGCGGGGCTGCTCCTCGTACACCTCGGCCACTTCGCCGTCCACCCACAGGGCGGCGGAGCAGGCATCGGCCGAGGTCTCGAGGGCGAGGATCTTCACGACACCGCCGCTTCGCCGGCCGCCTCGTGACGTGAATAGAACTCCGCCAGCGCGTCCGGATCGGTTACGGTCGCCATCGGGGCCAGCGCCTGCAGGAAGACGGGTCCGTAGCGCCGCGTGCCGATGCGCGGATCGCACAGGACGATCGCCCCGTAGTCGGCGTGGTCGCGGATCAACCGCCCAACGCCCTGCTTCATCGTCAGTACCGCCTCCGGCAACTGATGCTCCATGAACGGGTTGCCGCCCTGCCGGCGGATGAACTCCGTGCGGGCCATCAGCAGCGGGTCTCCGGGGGAGGTGAACGGCAGCTTGTCGATCACCACGCCCGTGAGGGCTGTGCCGCGCACGTCGACCCCTTCCCAGAACGTGCCCGTGCCGAGCAGCACCGCGTTGCCGGCGGCCCGGAACCGCTCCAGCAGGTCCGCCCGGGGCGCCTCGCCCTGCACCAGCAGCTGTCGGCCGCCGAGGCGCTCGCGTCGCTCCCGCCACCAGTCCGCCGCGATGCCGAGCGCGCGGTAGCTCGTGAACAGGAAGAACAGGCCGCCGGCGGTCATCCCCAGCAGCGGCGCGGCCGCCTCCATGGCGGCCTCGGTGTAGCCCCGGGCCGACGGCTGGGGCAGGCCCGGCGGCAGGTAGATGCGCGCCCGCTCGGCCAGCCGGTAGGGGCTTGGGAACTGCAGGGTGCGCGCGTCGTTCAGGCCCATCCGACCGAGGAAATGACTGAAATCCTCGCCTACCGCCAGCGTGGCCGACGTGAACACCCACGGCGCCTCGCTCATATCGATCAGCGCCCGGAGCCGGCCGGCGACGTCCAGCGGCGTCAGGTGGAAGCGCACCGAGCGGCGGTTGACGTCGAACCAGTACAGACCGGCCTCCTCGTCCTCGTCGGTGGCCGCCGTGAGCCGGGCCTGCAGGTCGTAGAGCTGCTCGGCCACGGCTTCCACTTCCGCCGATTCGCCCGCCACGTCCTGCAGCGCCTCGTGCAGTTCGGCGAGGCGCCCGCGAAGTACGCCCAGCGGTTCCGCCAGCGCGCCCCGCTGCCCGCCCAGCTCGTAACGGCCGGCTTCCCGCGGCGCCGCGGCCACGACGCCCCGCACCGCATCCGCCACGGCACCGATGGCCTGGCGCAGTTCCGACCCGCCCAGCGCGAACGTAAACGCGGCGGCGTCGTCCAGCAGGTTCTCCACCTGGCGCGTGCCGGCCATGATGCCGAAGAAACGGGTGGCCAGGTCCGGGATCTGGTGCGCCTCGTCGAGGATGAGCGCTTCGGCGCCCGGCAGGAAATCCACGAACCCTTCTTCCTTCATGGCCAGGTCCGCGAGCAGCAGATGATGGTTCACCACCACCACGTCGGCCTTCTGGGCTGCACGGCGCGCATGCACGACGAAGCAGTCGTCGAAGAACGGGCATTTCTGGCCCAGGCAGTTCTCGGCGGTGGACGTCACCAGCGGCCACACACCCGACTCCTCTTCTATATCCACCACTTCGCGGCGGTCGCCGCTGCGGGTCTCGTGTTTCCACCGCTCGAGGACGGCAAGCTCACGCCGGAACCGCGCGGCCGCCGGGGTGCCCGCCGCCTGATCCAGCCGGTGCAGGCAGAGATAATTGGCCCGGCCCTTCAGCAGCGCCGTGGACAGCGGCTGGCCGATGGCCCGGGTCACGGTGGGCAGGTCCCGATGGAACAGCTGATCCTGCAGCGCCCGGGTGCCGGTGGAGATGATGGTACGCCGGCCGCTTCCCAGCGTCGGGATCAGATAGGCGAAGGTCTTGCCGATGCCGGTGCCGGCCTCGACCACCAGGGGTTCCTGTGCCGCCAGCGCGTCGGCCACGGCCTCCGCCATCATCGCCTGGGCGGCGCGCGGACGGAAGCCCGGTACCGTCGCGGCGAGCGGACTCTCGTCCCCGAAGAGGTCGCGGAAGCTCTGCATGGGCGCAGACTATACTCGCTGCCGCGCGCGGGCTGCACTGCCCGCTTCCCGGCCGGAGGGGCCACAAATCGGCCGTAGGACAGGGCCGTGCCTGCGCAACCCGTGCGGCTGCCGGCGGACGCGCAAGGCTCGCCACGGCCGGCTCCGCCGCAGGCGCTTTTACAGCCGAATTATTATTCTTTAATTCAGGTACTTACGAAGCCGGAAACACGGGCTGCGAAGTCTGCATTTCAGGTTACGCAGATGCTTGACAAGCCCGCTGACATGGCTTATTGTGCATTGCAACAATGATGCAGCGCAGCAACCGAGGAGGTGCCAAATGAACATCAGTGTCGAGAACATTTTCAATCGTGCCGCGGAAGACGCCCGTGGTCGCGTCGAGTCCGTGATTTCCGCAGCTCAGGACGGCGTCGAGCGAGCCGGTGACTGGGTCACGAAGGGCAAGACCCCGGTCCGTCGGATCTCCGACATGACCCTGCGTCTGGCCAACATCTCTCACAAGACGACCGAGAAGCTGGTGAAGCACCAGACGAAGACGGTCGAGTCCACGCTGGACGCCGCCGGTGCCCGCCTGAAGGCGGCCGCCCGTGCCGAGAGCCTGGGCGCCCTGGTGAAGACCCAGGCCAACCTCATCCCGGCCACCACGTCGCGCGTCGTCGATAACGTGCGCGGCACCGTGACCATCTTCGGCGACGCCGCCGAGGACGTGGGTGAGGTCGTGAAGAGCACCGTCACGGACTTCCGCCAGAAGGCAGTGAAGCCCGCCAAGAAGACGGCCAAGAAGAAAGCGGCCAAGACCAAGAAGAAAGCCGCCAAGAAGACCCGCCGGACGGCAACCAAGGTTGCCAAGAAGGCACGGCAGGTCGAGACGGGAGGGACCAGCTCGGCAGCCGCCGCGTGATCCCCGTCTGACATAAGTCTCTTGCGCCGCCGGATCCACGGATCCGGCGGCGTTTTTGTTTCTGCAGCGGGAGTTGCGCATTGCGCACGGAGAGGGAATGCACTCCGCGGTCTCGTGGGTATAATACCGGCCCTCTCCGGGAAAGGACTCCGGGAATTCCCCAGCCGCCAGCGCAAGAGAGCACGATGAGCACGACGTTGAAGAGCCTCAGTGACTGGGTCGACGAGGTGGCCCGTCTGACCCGGCCGGACGACATTTACTGGTGTACCGGCAGCGATAGCGAATACGAGAACTTCATCCAGAAGATGCTGGAGTCCGGCGATCTCGTGGAACTGAACCAGGACTCCTACCCCAACTGCTACCTGCACCGCTCCGACCCCTCGGACGTCGCGCGGGTGGAACACCTCACCTTCGTCTGCACCCGCCGGGAGGCCGATGCCGGCCCCAACAACAACTGGATGGACCCGGCCGAGGCGCACGAGAAGCTCGACGCGCTGTTCGACGGCTGCATGCAGGGCCGCACGATGTACGTCATCCCCTACTGCATGGGACCCGTGGAATCGCCTTATGCGCGCTGCGGTGTGGAGATCACCGACAGCCCCTACGTGGTCGCCAACATGAAGCTCATGACCCGCATGGGCGACGAGGCGCTCGAACGCATCGAGCGCGACGGCACGTTCGTCAGGGGCATGCATTCCACCGGCGATCTGGATCCGGACAACCGCTACATCATGCACTTCCCGGAGGAGCTCGCCATCCGCAGCATCGGCTCCGGCTACGGCGGCAACGCGCTGCTCGGCAAGAAATGCCACGCGCTGCGCATCGCCAGCTGGCAGGCGCGCCAGGAGGGCTGGCTGGCCGAGCACATGCTCATCGTCGGCGTCGAGAGCCCGGACGGCGAGGTCCACTATCTGGCCTGCGCCTTCCCGTCGGCCTGCGGCAAGACCAACCTCGCCATGCTGATCCCGCCCGCCTCTCAGCCCGGCTGGAAGATCTGGACTCTGGGCGACGATATCGCCTGGCTGCACCCGGACGAGGACGGCCGGCTGCGGGCCATCAACCCGGAGGCAGGCTACTTCGGCGTGGTGCCGGGCACGAACGCAAAGACCAACAAGAATGCCTACGACATGATCCACCGCGACACCATCTATACGAATGTCGCGGTGACGGCCGACAACGAGCCCTGGTGGGAAGAGAAGAAGGAAGGCGAGCCCGCCATCGACTGGCGCGGCCGGGAGTATGACCCGGAGCACGGCCCCGCCGCCCATCCGAACTCCCGCTTTACCGTCTCGGCGGAGCAGAACCCGAGCTACTCCTCACTGGCGGAGGCGCCCGAGGGCGTGCCCATCTCCGCCATCGTCTTCGGCGGCCGCCGCCGGGAACTGGCACCGCTGGTCTACGAGGCGAAGGACTGGAGCCACGGCGTGCTGGTCGGCGCCAGCGTGGCATCGGAGACCACCGCCGCGGCCACCGGCAAGGTGGGCGTCGTGCGCCGGGATCCGATGGCGATGAAGCCCTTCTGCGGCTACAACTTCGCCGATTACTGGCAGCATTGGCTCTCGCTGGCCGACCGGCCGCTCGAGCTGCCCCGCATCTTCCACGTGAACTGGTTCCGCCGCGACGGCGACGGCCGCTTCCTGTGGCCGGGTTTCGGCGAGAACCTGCGGGTACTTCGCTGGATCATCGACCGCTGCGAGGGCCGCGCCGACGCCGTCGAGACGCCGGTGGGACTGCTGCCGAAGCCAGGCGACATCGACACGGAGGGACTCGAGATAGACCCGGACGTCATGGAGGCGTTACTTGCCGTCGACCCGGCACAGTGGCAGGCGGAGATGGAAGCGGTCGGCGAGTACCTGCGCTCGTTCGGCGAGCGCGCTCCCGAGCGTCTGCTGGCCGAACACGGCGCCGTGATGGAGAAGCTGGCGAAGGCTTCCTGACCGGCGCCGGCGGCGCCGCCGGTCTCAGCGCACCAGCATGTAGTGGATGGCCAGCGGGCTGCCGGGCTTGGCAACCCGTCCCAGGCCGATGATGCCCTCGCCGGCCAGCTCGGCTGAGTCGCGGCGGACGAAGATTTCCTCGCCCTGCATGGTCTGGATGAAGGTGCCGTTGGTGCTCTCGTCCACCAGGAAATACCGGTGCCGGCGCTTCTCCACCCGGGCGTGGATGCGCGAGATCAGATTGCCCTTCACCACCAGATCGTTCTCGTCGGCGCGGCCCATGGAAATGCTCGTGCGCTTCGCGTCCATTTCCACTTCCTTGCCGTTATAGGACAGGACGAGCTTCACCGGCTTGTCGGCGCCCTGCTCCTCGAAGCCGATCGTCGGCAGCATGCTGGTGGCCTCCTCCGGCTGCCACAGCACCTCGTAGAGCGCCACCTCGTCGCGCTTGCCCTTCACGGTGGCGATGTCGATCTGGCGGACCAGCGCCTGCCAGTCCTCGTCCAGCTGTTGCACCATCGTGTCGGTGGTGATGATCTGGCGCGCCTTCGCCTGGGAGGTCATCCGATTCGCCGTGTGCACCGCGGAACCGAAGATGTCCCGGTTCTCCTGCACCACCGGGCCGAAGTGGCAGCCGATGCGGATGGACACCTTGTGGCCCTCGCCGATCAGCTCCTCGTTGTCGCTGATCCGCTTCTGCATGGCCGCCGCCGCGCCGATGGCGGCATTGGCCGTCGGGAAGGTGGCCATCACCTCGTCGCCCATGGTCTTGATGACCGTGCCGCCGGTCTCCTCGGTGGCGGCTTTCATGATCTCCAGGCACTCGGCCACCGTCTCGCGGGCGCGGTCGTCACCCAGCGTCTCGTAGAGCTGGGTGCTGCCGACGACGTCGGCGAAGAGAATGGCGACTTCAGCGTCTGTGGTCATTATCTGTCCGAAAGCCTTTGCTGCCGGCGGGATACGCGGGGAAGCTTATCCGTTTTCCCGCTCGATTATACGCAGACAGGGGCGCCGACCGACACCCATTATGTCCAATCCGCCGGCACCCGGCCCCGGAGAGCCTATTTCTCCGCCACGATGTAGACGATCCAGGCGGGGTCCGGCTCACCCTCCGACTCCGGGGTGAATTCGCCGTTGCCCTCGCCATCCTCGTCCTCGCCCTCCCAGTAGACGGTGGCCTTGCTGAAGCCGGCCTCCAGCAGCAGCTCGCGGATCTCGGGCAACGTCCACAGGCGCCACTCGTAGCTGAAGGCCCTCTTCATCTTCGAGCCGTCCGGGAACTTGAAATGGATGTGGCACTTCATGTAGCCGGTCACCGGATGGTATTCGGCCTGATGCCAGACATAGGTGAAGTCGTCGTGCTCGGTCTCCTCTTTCACCACGTCCATGGTCTCGGAGCCGCCGAAAGCGTCCAGGAACAGGATGCCGTCGTCCGCCAGGCACTCCCGGCAACGCTCGAAGTAGCGGCGCATCTCGTCCCGGGAATCGAAGATGAAGTAACTGAAGTTGAACGCGCCGATCAGGTCGACCACGCCGGTATTGGCCGTGAGGACGTTGTCCTCGATGAGGGTTACGCGGTCGCGCTCGTCGTGGGTCAGGTGGGAGAGCCGGTTCTCCCGGCCCCAGGCCAGCACCTCCGGATCCAGATCCACGCCGATTGCGCGCCGGTCGCTGCCACGCCGCACCCACTCGCAGCAGGCACTCGCCGTGCCGCAGAAGTCCTCGCGGTAGATCTGCGGTGTGCGTCCGCGCAGTTCGCCGAAGGTATCCAGGAGGAAGTCCACCTCCACCTCGACGTCCTGGACGGATTCCTCGTAGAGCTCGTGCCTGTCGGCTAGCTCGGCCATTGTCTGCTTGCGTTGTGCCTTGCCCATGGGGTGTCTGTACCTTTCTTATACGGAGCGGACGGGTCCTGCCGCCGCTGAATTGTATAGGCTGGCGCCGTGGGCGGCTATGCGTACTGCCCGGCAGCTTTGGGTACAATCCGGCGCAAACCGTATCGAGAACCGTATCGAAAACCGTTTCGGCAAACTGTCTCGGAGCCATCGATGTCGCCATCCACGCTGAAGCGACGTGCCGGCCTGCCGGCACTCGTCGCCACTCCTCTGTTCGCCATTGCCCTGTCTGCGATTTTCGGCACGGCCGCAGCGCAGCCGTTGTCCAACGATCTCAAGGACAGTGCCGCCGCATTGCGCGACGCCGCGCTCGCGGGCACGCCCGCTTACGACATCGTCGAGTCACTCACCCTGGAGGTGGGACCGCGCATGGCGGGCTCACCGGGCGACCGCGCGGCGGTGCGCTGGGCGCTCGAGAAGCTTCGCGCGCTCGGCCTCGAGAACGTGCGCACCCAGGAAGTGGAAGTGCCCCACTGGGACCGGGGCACGCTCTCCGTGACGCTGCTCGGTGAAAACCCGGTTCCGCTGGCCGCAACCTCGCTCGGCGGTAGCGTCGGCACCGGCGAGGCCGGCATCGAGGCGGGCGTGGTGCGCGTGAGCGGCCTCGAGGATCTGCAGGACCGCGACGCGGAGGACATCCGCGGCCGCATCGTCTTCATCGACAAACGAATGGAGCGCGCCCGCGACGGCCGGGGCTATGGCGAGACCGTTCCCGTCCGTCTGTACGGCGCACGGGAGGCGGCGAAACTCGGCGCCCAGGCCGTCGTCATCCGCAGCGTCGGTACCAGCGACAACCGGGCGCCTCATACCGGCACTCAGCTCTACGATCTCTCCATCCGCCGCATCCCGGCCATCGCCCTGTCCGCACCGGACGCCGACCTGCTCGCCTACCGCATCGCCGCCGGCGCCGAGCCGGTGCTGCGCATCCACTCCACCGCCCGCCAGCTGCCACCCACCACCTCGGCGAACGTCATCGGCGAGATCCCCGGGCGCGAAACCCCGGAGGAGATCGTGCTGCTGGGCGCTCACCTCGACTCCTGGGACCTCGGCACCGGCGCGCTGGACGACGGCGCCGGCGTCGGCATCGTCACGGCGGCAGCCCACCTCATCGGTCAGCTGGACACCGCGCCCCGCCGCACCATCCGCGTGGTCCTGTTCGCCAACGAGGAATTCGGCCTGTCCGGTGCGCGCAAGTACCGGCAGATGAGCGACGAGGAATTCGCCAATCACATCGTGGGCACGGAAGCCGACTTCGGCGCCGGCCGGGTCTGGCGCATCTCTTCCAACGTGGCACCGGAGGCCCTGGATCTGGTGGCCGGCATCCACCAGGTGCTGGCACCGCTCGGCATCGAGCGCGGCGGCAACGACACCGGCGGCGGCGCGGACCTGCGGCCGCTGCGTACCGGCGGCATGCCGGTGTTTTCCCTGACCCAGGACGGCACGTACTATTTCGACTACCACCACACGGCCAACGACACCATCGACCGCATCGAGCGCGCGGCCATCGACCAGAACGTGGCCGCTTACGCCGCCTTCGCCTGGATCGCCGCCAACCTCGAGCGCGACTTCGGCCGGCTGGCCGTCGAGCCCCGCGAGTCCCGCTGAGCGAGCCCACACGCCGTACCCAACTCACGACCAGAGTCATCATCACGGACGAAACCATGAGAAAGTTACCGACACTTTGCCTGACCGCCCTCGCCTTCCTCGCCGGCACCGGCGTGGCCGCGGAGACACTGATGCTGCGCTACCCGGACATCCACGGCGACCGGGTGGTGTTCACCTACGCCGGCAACCTCTGGTCCGTGTCGGCCGACGGCGGACACGCACGCCAGCTCACCAGCCATCCGGGGCTGGAGATCTTCGCGGAGTTCTCGCCGGACGGCAGCGAGATCGCCTTCACCGGCCAGTACGACGGCGCCGAGCAGGTGTACGTCATCCCGGCGGAAGGCGGCGAGCCGCGCCAGCTGACCTGGTATCCGTCCCAGGGTCCCCTACCCGCCCGCTGGGGCTACGACCACCTGGTGCAGGGCTGGACGCCGGACGGCGAGCGCGTATTGTTCCGCTCCCTGCGCGACGCCTGGGGGCTGGGCGACGGGGGTCTGTTCACCGTGAGCCGCGAAGGCGGTCTGCCGGAACCGCTCCCGCTGCCGAGAGCCGGCGCCGCCACCTTTGCGGGCAGCACCGACCGTCTGTTCTATTCGCCGCTGATGCGCGACTTCCGCACCTGGAAGCGCTACCAGGGCGGCTGGGCCCAGGACCTGTATCTGCTGGATATCCCGGGCCGCACTGCCACGCCGGTCACCAGCCACGAGCGCTCGGACCGCGATCCCATGTGGATCGACGGCGCTGCCTACTTCGCCTCCGACCGGGACGGCCGTTTCAACCTCTACCGCCACGACCCCGCCACCGGCGAAACCACCCAGCTGACTCGTTACACGGACTGGGACGTGCGCTGGCCCGGCACCGACGACGCCGGCCGCATCGCCTACGAGCTGAACGGCGCCATCCACGTCTACGACACGGCCACCGGCGAAGACCGGCGCCTCACCATCACGGTTCCCTCCGACCTCCTGCCGGCACGCCTGCGCCAGGTCAGCGTCGCCGGCCAGATCGAGGACTTCGCGCTGTCGCCGAAGGCCCGCCGGGCGCTGTTCGTCGCCCGGGGCGATCTGTTCAGCGTGCCGGTGGAAAAAGGCCTGGCCGTCAACCTGACCGGCACCTCGAGCGCCCACGAGCGCGAAGTGGCCTGGTCGCCGGATGGCAGCCACATCGCCTATGTCTCCGACTTCTCCGGGGAGGAAGAGGTGTACGTGGAAGACTCCGCCGGCGGCGACCCGGTGCAGCTCTCCGAAGGCTACCGCACGCGCTACTCCGCGCCCGCCTTCTCGGCGGACGGCGAGCGCCTGGCCTGGCATGACGCCGCAGGCCGCATCTTCGTGGCGCGCACCGACGGCCGCGGCGAACCGGTGATCGCGGCCGACGAGGCCCAGGGCGACACGGCGGACTACGCCTGGTCGCCGGACGGCCGCTGGCTCGCGTTGAGCCTGAGCGAGCCCTCGGGCATGCGCTCCATCCATGTCTGGGACGCCGAGCGCGAGAAGCTGCACCGCGTCACCGACGAGTTCTTCAACGACCGCTCGCCTGCCTGGTCGCCGGACGGCAAGGCACTGTACTTCCTCGGCGACCGCATGTTCCAGCCACAGATCGGCACCCGGGAGTTCAATTACACCCTGGTCGACCAGGTGGGCATCCTCGGCCTCGCCCTGACCGCCGATGCCGGCAACCCCTTCGCACCGGAGAACGCCGATCCCGTCATCGAGGAAGAAGAGAAGAAGGACGAGGACGGCAAGAAGAAGCAGGCACCGGAGGTCCGCATCGACTTCGACGGCCTGGCCGGACGGTACTTCCGGGTACCCGGCATCACCCCCACCAACATCCAGGGCCTCGCCGTCACCGGCAAGCATCTCCTGTACGTGGTCACCGACTCCTTCTATTACGGGCGCGAACCGCTGCAGCAGCCGCGGCTCATGACCTACAGCATCGAGGACCGGGAAGCGAAGGAACTGGTCGGCGGCGTCCAGGGCGTGAGCCTCTCGCCGGACGGCGGCTTCGTGATGGTGCAGGGCAAGGACGGCTACAAGGTCTACGACATCGGCAAGGGCGCGGAACAGGAGACGAAGGCCGTCGCCACCGACAAACTGGTGGCGGACATCGACCCGCGCGCGGAATGGCGCACCATCTTCGACGAGGTCTGGCGCCGCTTCCGCGACTACTTCTACGTTGAGAACATGCACGGCCTCGACTGGCAGGCCGTGCGCGAGCAATACGAACCGCTGCTCGAGCACGTCTCCCACCGCTCCGATCTCAACTACCTCATCGGCGAAATGATCGCGGAACTCAACGCCTCCCACGCCTACATCGCCGGCGGCGACGAGGGCCTGCCCGCCCGCCCCAATGTGGCGCTGCTCGGCGCGCGCTTCGCGCTGGATACGGATGCCGGCCGCTACCGCATCGCCGACATCCTCCCCGGGGAGAACGACAGCGAGCGCTATCGGTCACCGCTGACGGAGACCGGCGTGGACGTGCGCGAGGGCGACTACCTGCTGGCCGTGAACGGCCGCGAGCTGACGGCGGCCACGAACCCGTACGCGCTGCTGACCGTCCCGGCCGGACAGCCCCTGCAGCTCACCGTCGGCGAAACGCCCGACCTGGAGGACGCGCGCACGGTGCTGGTGGAGCCTCTCGCCAGCGAGTCGGATCTCATCTACCTGAACTGGGTGGCGGAGAACCGGCGCAAGGTAGTCGAGGCCACCGACGGCCGCGTGGGCTACATCCACATCCCGGACATGGGCGCGAACGGTATTCGCGAGTTCATCAAGTGGTACTACCCGCAGATCCGCAAGGACGGCATCGTGGTGGACGTGCGCTCCAACGGCGGCGGCAACGTCTCTCAGATGCTGATCGAACGCCTGCGCCGCAACATCCTGGGACTGTCGTACGGCCGTCACAACGACCGACCGAACACCTATCCGTTCACCGTCTTCCCCGGGCACCTCGTCTGCCTCATCAACGAGACCTCGGCATCCGACGGCGACATCTTCCCCTGGATGTTCCGGGAGGCGGGCCTCGGCCCGCTCATCGGCAAGCGCACCTGGGGCGGCGTCATCGGCATCACCAACCACGGCCCGGTGCTGGACGGCGGCGAGGTCTACGTGCCCCAGTTCGGCTACGCCAACGCGCAGGGTGAGTGGGACGTCGAGGGCGAAGGCGTCAGCCCGGACATCGTCGTGGACAACGACCCGGTCGCGCTGCTCGAGGGCCGCGACCCGCAGCTCGCGCGCGGTATCGCCGAAGTAATGCAGCGCATCCAGGCCGATCCGCCGCGCATCCCGCAGCGCCCGGCGGGCCCGGTGCGTACCGACTGATCGGCGCGGTCAGGCGGCCCGCGGCAGCGCCGCCAGGGCCTCCTCCACCACTTCCACGCCGGCATCGTGGCGGTGGGCGTTCTCGCTGAGCGTCCGCCGCCACTGCTTCGCGCCCGGGCAGCCGGCGAACAACCCGATCATGTGCCGGGACACGTGATGCAGCCGCCCGCCGGCGGCCAGATGCGCCTCGATGTAAGGCAGCATCCGCTCCACCACGGCGTGACGGCTGGCGGGTGCCGTGGACGGATCGCCCAGTGCGCGCTCGAGTTCCGCCAAGACCCAGGGTGTGTGGTAGGCCGCGCGGCCGAGCATCACCCCGTCCACGCGATCGAGCTGTGCGCGGGCTTCTTCCACCGACGTAATGCCACCGTTGATCACGATCTCGAACTCCGGGTAGCGCTCCTTCAGCCGATAGACCCGCTCGTAGTTCAGCGGCGGTACCGTGCGGTTCTCCTTCGGGCTGAGACCGGCCAGGATCGCGATGCGCGCATGCACGATGAACGTCGTGCAACCGGCCTCCGCCACGGTATCGACGAAGCGCAGGAAGAATTCGTCGCTGTCCTTGTCGTCGATGCCGAGGCGGGTCTTCACCGTCACGGGCACATCCACCGCTTCGGACATCGCACGCCAACAGTCGGCCACTAACTCCGGACGGTCCATCAGGCAGGCGCCGAACTGCCCGTCCTGTACGCGGTCGCTCGGACAGCCCACGTTGATATTGACGGCGTCGTAGCCGGCGTCGACGCCGAGGCGGGCCGCACGTGCCATCTTCGCCGGGTGGCAGCCGCCGACCTGGAGGACGACGGGTTTCTCGGCGGCATCGAAATCCAGCAGGCGATCGGCGTCCCCGTGGGCAAGGGCTTCGGCCGTCACCATCTCGGTGTAGAGTAGCGCCGAGGGTGAGAGCAGGCGATGGAAGTACCGGCAATGGCGGTCCGTCCAATCCATCATCGGCGCAACCTGTATCTGTCGGCGATGTGGGCAATTTCTTCGGTGGCTCATTGCGAGAGTGTGGTGGGAGTGCGAAGCTCGTAGCTCTTGCGTAAGAATACCGCTTCTCCGGATCTGAACCCAATACCTGCCATGTCGCATTGCTCAGTTGCTGCTCGGCTGACTAAAGAGGATCTCCGGCAGGTCCGCTCGGGTCTGCCACACAGGATCTGGGGCTACGACGTGGGCAGCAATCTCACCGACGAAACCGATCCGAACCTGAACGACACCGACCACACCTACGATCCGCTGAATCGTCTCACGCAGACTCTGGATGCGCTGTCCGGGACGACGAGCTACGCCTATGACGTCAATGATGAGCTGATCTCGGTCACGGCGCCGAACAATGCACAGACGAGTTACAGCTACGACGACCTTGGCAACCGGCTTTCGGTCTCCAGTCCGGATACGGGCCTGACGACCTACACGTACGATGCTGCCGGCAACCGCATCACGCAGACCGATGCCCGGGGTGTCACGACCACCTATACCTACGACGCCCTGAACCGCCTGACCTCGGTTTCCTATCCCGACTCATCGCTGAATATCTCCTATGGCTACGATGGCGGGATGAGCCAGCTCGGTCGGCTGACCTCGATGACGGATGGCGCCGGTACCAGCAACTACAGCTACGACGCCTTCGGCAATCGCATCAGCGTCTCCCGGACGATGGACGGCGTCGTTCACACCACAGGTTTCGAGTACGATGCTGATGACCGGCTCTCCGTCATTACCTATCCCTCCGGCCGTCGCGTGGACTACACCCGGAATGCCGCGGGAGAAGTGACAGCGGTCACGACCACGGTCGGCGGCGTCACGGAGCCGGTCGCCTCCAGCATCGTCTACGCCCCTTTCGGCCCGCTGGTCTCGCTGGACTTCGGCAATGGCCTCAGTCTGATCCGGATCTACGATCTTCAGTATCGACTGACGGACCAGGTCACGAGCGACGGTGCCACCCCCATCGAGGACCTGGCGCTAATCCACGACTCCGGCGGGAACATCGATCAGATCGCCGATGCGAACGACCCCACGCGGACACGGACCTTCGACTACGATGCCCTGGACCGGCTGATCAGCGACACCGGTGACGACGGGGTGCTCGCCATGAGCTACGACCCGGTGGGTAATCGCCAGTCGCTCGTCACCGATGACGGCGTGAGTATCACCACCGACACGCTGACCTACTCCCCCGCCTCTAACCGTCTCTCGAGCTACGATGCCGTAACCGTCACGCTGGACGCTGCCGAAAACACGCTGGATGATGCTCGCGGCAAGACGTATATCTACGGTGATCACGGCCGGCTGCTGAGTGCCTCCGTCGGCGGCACACTCCAGGCGACCTATGCCTACGACGGTCACGGCCAGCGGGTTCGGAAGCTCGAGGCAACCGGCAGCGGGCGACGTTACGACTATCACTACGGACCTGCCGGGGAACTCCTCGCCGAAACGCTCTATGACAGTGCCGGTACGCTGATCGAGCACCGCGACTACCTCTGGCTCGATGGCATGCCGCTCGCACAGGCAACCGGCTCCACCATCGTCTTCCTGCACACGGACCAGCTCGACACGCCCCGGCTCGCGACCGACGCTGTCGGCACCGTTATCTGGCGCTGGGCAAGTGACGGTTTTGGGGTCGGTGCTGCAGATGAGGATCCGGATGGCGACGGGCAGGCCACTGTGGTCTCTTTGCGGTTCCCGGGGCAGTACTACGATCAAGAGACAGGGCTGCACTACAACTACTACCGCACTTATGACCCGACTACGGGGCGGTATCTGGAGAGCGATCCCATTGGGTTGGCCGGCGGGTGGAATACCTACGGATATGCATTGCAGAATCCACTGTCGTACACAGATCCGACCGGCGAGTCGGCAGTAGCCCGCGTTTTGACCGGCCTTGGTGCTGACACTGCCGTGCCTGACCCTTCCGACGCGGCATGGCCAAAATGGGCATTCTGGGGCGCATTGCTAGCTGGCGCATATGTCTATGACGTATGCACCGATTCTGACGACGATAACTTCTGCTATAGCCGCTGGGAGGCTGAAGATTCTCGTTGCTGGCAATGGAAAAACTTGGGAATGCGACATGTGAAGGCCTGTCAAGACCGTGCGGCGACGCGGCGAAATATGTGCAATCAGAATGGTGGAAAGCCGAATCCTTTGGAACCACCGGAGTATTCTCCATTTAGGGACTATCCGCGATAGATCATCGGTTGAAAGGTAGATTGACATGAACGAGGCACGATCGACTGATAGGCAAATCGAGAAAGTCTACGGAGAAGATGGCCAACTTATCGCCGAAGCGGAGTTCAATTCCGAAGGGAAGTTGGATGGGGTTGAGCGTCATTGGAATCTGGCAGGACAGCAGATATTGGAGGCATCCTACCGCAACGGATTACACGATGGTCCTTATCGGAGCTGGTGGGACACGGGAGAGGTAAAGGAAGTCGGCCAGTACAGGAATGGCCAAAGAGTTGGTTTGTACACTTGGTACTCGGCCGACGGAGAAAAAGTGTCGGAGCACGACTACGGAGGAAAATAACGAGCGAAGGGGCACCATCGAGAATTACAGTCTACAACTACCACCGTACATATGACCCTTCGACTGGGCGGTACCTGGAAAGCGATCCTATCGGGCTCGAAGGTGGATTGAATACTTATGGGTACGCTCTGCAGAATCCGTTGAGCTACTTTGATCCCGATGGTCTTGATTGACCTTATCCCCGAAATCTGGCCCATGAATTCACTAGGATTTCCCGTTAGAGTTGACTTGGGGGAAGTCCGAAATGAAACGAAAGCGATTTTCCGAAGAGCAGATCATCAAGATCCTGCAGGCGCACGAGAACGGTGTGCCGCTGGCAGAGTTGGCCAGGGAGCACGGCTTTGCCGAGGGCACGATCTACACCTGGAAGGCGAAGTACGGCGGCATGGAGGTGTCCGAGGCCAAGCGCCTGAGGGAGCTCGAGGCTGAGAACAAGAAGCTGAAGAAGCTGCTGGCCGAGACGATGCTGGAGAAATCGGCGTTATCGGAAGCGCTGAATCGAAAATGGTGAAGCCTGCCGCGCGGCGGCGTGTCGTTGAGTTTTGGGTCCGGGAAGGGCTCCTGAGTCAACGCCACGGTTGCAGGCTGATGGGAGTGAGCCGATCGATGGTTCGCTACGTTCCGCTACCGACCAACGATGCAGACCTTCGGACCAGGCTCAAGGCGCTGGCCGAGCAGTACCCGCGCTATGGCTGCCCGACTCTGCACGCCATGCTTCGGCACGAGGGGGTCGTGCGCAACCACAAGCGCACACATCGGATTTACACGGAGGAGCGGCTTCAGGTCCGCACCAAGCGGCGCAAGAAGCTGACTCGGCCGAGAGTACCGATGCTCGTGCCAACGAAGCCTAATGAGCGCTGGTCCGTTGATTTCATGTCCGACCAGCTGGCTGATGGCCGACGCTTCAGGATGCTCAATGTCGTCGATGACTTCAGCCGCGAGTGCGTTGGTCAGCTCGTCGATACGTCGATATCAGGGGCGAGGATGGCCCGGTTCCTCACCGAACTCGACCGCCCGTTGCCGAAAACTATCGTCTGCGACAACGGCCCCGAGCTGACCTGTAAGGCCATGTTCTTCTGGGCCAAAGATCACCGGGTGAAGCTGCATTTTATCCAGCCCGGAAAGCCAACCCAGAATGCGTTTGTTGAGAGCTTCAACGGACGATTTCGGGAGGGCTGCCTTAACCAGCATTGGTTCCGATCCCTGCAACATGCTCGTGACGAGATCGAAGCCTGGCGCCAGCATTACAACGTGGAGCGACCACACAGCTCATTGCAGTTCATGACACCGGCGGCCTTCGCTGCCCAAGTGGCGTAGTATGTCCTTTCCTAGTGAAGTACCGGACCAACTTCAGGGGTAAGGTCACTCTCACCTGCGCCCGATCGCCCGCCTAGGGGTCTCAAAAACACTTGCTATTCGGCAACCGCACGCTGAGCCCTGAGATCGACTCCCCCCTGGCATACTCCTCAGGTCGGCTGGCGGTGGTAACCAGAGCAGTGCGGACCGTGATCCGATTTCGCCTATACTGGGCGCTCTGGCGAATCTGCGGATTACCTGTGCGGGACCATTGTGCTTGAAGGCCTCGGCAATCTCGGCGATTTCATAGGCGGCATCGCTGTCGTCGTGTCGTTGATTTATCTGGCTATCCAGGTACGAGCGAATACGCGTGCTGTGCAGTCTTCGAGTCGTCAACAGGTTGCTGAGCAGTATCGGATTACGAACAGACTGCGATTGGATCCAGAGAAGGCGGAGGCGTTCTGGGAGGGTCTTGTTTATTATCCGGACATGCCAATCGCGAAACGGCATCTGTTCGGAGGTCTAATGACTGAAGAGGCGCTGTTTTTCCAAAGTGTGTTTGCAATGCACGAGTCAGCCCAACTGGAAGGGGAAACGTACGAAGCCTACTTGCGCTGGTTTTCATCAGTTGTCGCGACGCCCGGCGGGAAGCATCAGTGGGACGATGCAATCAAACCGATATTTCCGCGCAGGATGAT
>NZ_JAPDRH010000004.1:413303-479587 GCF_040706555.1 Lentisalinibacter salinarum | reverse complement strand
ATTGTGGCTCAGCGGATCGAGAACAGACGAGATCGCATTGCCTATTACCTTGCGATATGGCTGATCCCAATCATTGGCGCAGCAGTGGCTGTGTTTCTTAGCCGTCCACGGGCATCAAAAACGTCGTCGTCAGAGAAGATGTTCAACGCACTGGTTGATGCTCATCGGCGAAACGACTCCATCTGATTCGGAGCAAGTTGCGAGCGCTTCTGGCCGCGAGGCGACAGTTGCCAGGATCAGGCTATACTTTCCGCTGCTGACTCAAATGCGACATTCGCGCAATGACGACGAATCGTACGATTGATCTTTCAAATGCGTCGTCGAAGAATGAGCTTTTCGCGATTCTTGCTGAAGAAATGTCGTTTCCAGATTGGTGGGGTAAGAACTGGGACGCGTGCTGGGACTGCATGACTGATCCGCAGTTAAGCGATCTACCATCTCAATTGCGTTTCCACGGATTGTCAAAACTGCGCGAGAAACTCCCCAAAGATGCGGAAGCTCTTTCTCAGCTTCTCACCGATCTGGGAAAGCATCGGACAGATATCTCCGTCTCTTGGGATTGACCCCAGCGGCTCCTTCTGGCCGCAAAGCGACCCTAGCGGCGCTCTGAGGTATGATTTGCGGAGTCGACCCGAAGCCGTCTTCCGGAATGCGTGAGATTCTCAGGCTACTTGCCAAACTGGCGATTGCCGCAGTAGGGCTAGCAGCAGTCGGCACATTGTGGCTTTTTCTACCGGTCTGGTTTACGCCGATCGCGAAATTCTGGTACGAGCCTGGATTCGAGGAAGCAGTCTCTGCGGCGCTAAAGGACATTCCCGATCACGAAAATGCGTGTATCTATGACGATACGCAGAATATCTTTGTGACGTCGGCGGAACAGCTAGACGTCGGGAGGATGCTAGAGAAGGCCGTGAAGGATAGAGTCCCCAACCCTCGCGAAGGTAAATTGAGAGATCCACATTTCAGGATCTATGCGAACGGTCGAACTTATTATTGGAGTTTTAGCGACGAAGAGTTTCACCCGTTCTTGGGCGATAGGTGGACCCTGAGAGGAAAAAGCGCAGAAAAGTGCGAAGCCTACAACCGCTACCCAAGAAGGTACCAGCAGGTGTACGAAGAGCGGTACGGCATTGGTGTGACCGAAGCAAATTTTTGCTGCGGATCCGATTATTAGCCTCAACTTCGACCGCCCGCTCTTGGCCGGAAACCGACCCCTCGGTCTGTGAGGCGCCATAGAGCCAAGACCGGCTCAAATTAGGGTCGCCTATCGACCCGAAGCGGACGAGATTTTCTATTGGCGCAATAGATACAAGCTGCCAAGTATCGTCAGCTTTCTTTACATATCTACAAAACGCGCGGCGCAGGGGCAGACTCAACCCTCTGTAAAGTCAGAATATTGACGATTTGGTATAGAATTTGCTCGGGGAGCTCTGTACCTCAGATGCAGCCACTTGGGAGAGCCGCATGAACCGAATAAGAAGCACCTGTCTAGCCATTGTGGCTGTCTCGCTATCACCGATGACGGCGACCGCGGACGAGATCACTATCGATTTCGAAGATCCGGGAGTTGCGCTGCCGAGGCCAGGAGGAACTGATCCAGCAGTTGATTTCGCCTTTGGTGGCTACTCGGTCACATCGGGAGGATGCGATTTTGTCGCCGGCGACAGTTTTGCCGGCACGGAAAACGGTGTGGATGGTAGCGATAACGGTACGACTCACATCTTCGGTAGCGATATCACGATGACATGCGGGGGAGCCTTCGACCTTTTGGGTTTCTCGCTTGGTGAGGACTACCTCGAAGAGACTTTCTTGTTCCTGGTTGATGTCGTCTACGCGGGCGGCGGCGCGTTTACGGTCGGCGCCTGGACAGACGGCATTTTCGGATTCCGAGGGTATGGCTGCGACGGATTTTGCGCCGATATCGTGTCTGCGCGGATCTATACGAGGGACAACGGTTCGGACGGACTTCCCTTCCAATTCGCATTGGATAACATTCGCATCAACAAGGTGCCCGAACCCGGAACCCTTGCCCTCCTAGGTGCTGGCCTTCTCGGCATGGGTTTTGCCCGCAGACGCCAGACGGCTTAAGAAGCGTTCTGTTCACCGTGTTCGATAGCCCCGCCCAGTGCGGGGCTTTTTTTCCGCTTCTGGCCGGAAAGCGACCTTTCGGTCTGTGAGGCGCTTTAGACCGAGGACCGGCTCAAATTAGGGTCGCTTATCGACCCGAAGCGGACGTTTGGTTAACCGAGCTTCACCGTATCTCGCAGCCAAATGCCGTATCCTCGTCCCGGCAATATTGTGCTGGTGGGCACCGGGGGGAGGACCGGTCGTCCAGACCGCTAAAGGTAGGTCTTGTGTTGTAGATTGGCCGGGCCGACGGTTCTGATCGAGCGCCCCGGATACCCTGACGAGTCATTAAGCTGCGCCTACCTCTTGCGAGTATCCCCTATTGATCACCTGCTCGAGATAGAGGAGCGTTAGGCGTTGACAGAGCGGCGCTGGGCTTAGTCAACCCATGCATCTTCCGCTGGCGGCAAGTCGCCAAATCAGAATAGAGGTGACATCTATGGCTACACGTACCGACAAGAGCACTTGGGTGATCGGTGGGGGAACGCTGGCCGGACTCGGCACCGGGCTGATTTTTCTACAAACCTCAGCTCTGACTTTCGTAGCGTCTATCCTGATCGGCATTGGCGTTGGTCTTCTTATTGCGCCATTTGTTCCTTCGCGCCAATAGCCGCGTCTGGCCGGAAACCGACCTTTCGGCCTCTGGCCGCGCGTAGCCCACGTTCTTGAATCCGCTAGGGTCGCTTATCGACTCGAAGCGGACGCTAGGCAAATCCCAGAATTGACTGTCAAGAAAAAAGCGAGAAACTAGTACTTGCGATAAAGGCAAACCTGGCGAAAGCTAGTGACGCAAAGCCACGGGTCCTCGCTTCCTCCGAGAAGCCATTGCTGACTTCCCGAGGGACCCAAGATCGCCGGGCTGCCGAGGCAGTTGGTCCAAGCGGCGATCAATTTTCTCGTATCTGCTCACCGCCAAGGCGGTTACTTATGCCTCTTCACCTGGAGCCATTGGATCTTTCTAACAAGCTTCAAGCTTATAGGTCCGTGCTTATTGTCTCATGCCCGATTTGCCCGCCTGTCAGTCTGGCAAGTGACGAAAACTTGCCCTTCATCGAATTCTTCAAGCATGGCATTAAGACACCCGCCTACGAAGACTATGTAGGCGAGACCCGTAAGTCTCTTGAGCACGACGGGATCGAAACTGGCGTCTTTACCAGCTACCTCCCGTGCCCTGCGACTTGTCTTTGGACGAGAGGCCAGCGAACCCGATTGTTGAAGCAGGCCGAAAAATATGAGGCTGCTCTGGTCATGGGATGCGAATCGGCAAGATATACCGTCGAGCAAACCCTCGCGGACATCAATTGCGATGTCATCTTGGGGATGCAGTTGGTTGGAATTACGAATGCGAATCTAAAGTTCGGATTTCCGTTGACTGTCGAGCTAAACAATCTCGCTCGAGTCACCGCAAATGAGCAAACCGAAGACGCGCAATCGATAGAGGCGAGCTGACATGTGCTTATTTTTCAGTTTTCTTCCCGCAACATTTTGGACGATTGCTGGTTACTTCGTCCTTTTTGCATCGTCAAAGTCCAACGGCGTGACTAAGACATTTGGGATGGCACTCGCAATCTGGGCATTCCTACTTGCCGGACTCATTATATTGGGTGGTGTATATATCACGATTGCTGGAGCCTGCCCGATCACTGAGTTGCTGAAATGCTCGGTTTAACAACCTCCAGAAATAAGTGGCTGTAAGCTCAGGCTGAGACTGGAAGAAGAGATGAGGGTAAACGTAGGCCACTCGATGGAAAGCCGAGGATAAATTATGAATTTACAGCGAAAAATTGGCCTTGAGGTGGACGCTGCGAAACCAGTATGTCCACTTGGTGAGGTTGTCGGGAAAGAAATGATCGCTAAGAAGCGGATTCCCGTTATTTCATGCGCGGGAGGATGCTTTCGCGGAGAAATTGCTCGGATCGCAGCTCACATGGTGGCGAAAGAGGAGCCATATAGTCGAGGATGCCATGGCGAGATGATTACAGCACCACATTCGGCAATGGCAAACTGGGCAAAGAAAGCCGATAAAGTGATTGTGATAGATGGTTGTTTCATGCATTGCCATGGCAGAATGATGAAGAACATCTTCGGCGCTGAAAACACGATCCAATTTGATGCCCTGCCTATGTATAACAAGGACCAAAAATACTCAGAGAATATGGTTATCGACGAAGTCCCGGAATCTGAGAGGATCGATTTAGCTCGGCAAGTGGCAGATAAAGTCCTCTGCGCTCTGAGGGCGTGATAGGCCTTTAAAAACGTTGCGAGGCAGGTTTCTATTGGATCCTGCTCACTAGTTTTGCTAAGCCCAGTCTTGGCTGCTAGCTGAACAGTTCCTAACAATGGCGGATTGTTCAATGGGCTCAAACACTGGTCCTTCTCTGCCGCCTTATGAATTGAAAGTCTGACGGTTTGGATTGGACCTGACACGAGGGTTCTCATCTGGACGACACAGGTGGAAGCACTTACCGATGGTCCGCTTCTGGCCGAAAAGCGACCTTTCTCGTCAGCGCACAATATGACTCCCCCCCATAAGTAGTTGGAGTCAATCATGCATCTCCTGGAGCACCGCCCGCGAAGGCGGGACCCTTGGAACAAGGGAAAGCTGGTCGGTCAGAAACCCCCGCTCAAGATTCGCGAGATCTGGGCTATCCGGATTCGTCTGCAGATTGCCGACCGCAAGCGCGACCTCGCACTCTTCAATTTGGCTATCGACAGCAAGCTCCGGGCTTGCGACCTCGTCAGTCTTCGGGTCATCGATGTAGCACATGGCAACCATGTATCCAAGCGCGCGATGATTATGCAGTGCAAGACTCAACGTCCAGTGCAGTTCGAGATCACTGAACAAACGCGACAGTCGATCAGAGAGTGGATCGACGCAGCGGCGCTTACCAGTTCCGAGTTCCTTTTTCCGAGTCGGGTGCAGCGAGGCACGCATCTTTCAACTCGTCAGTACGGCAGACTTCTTCGTTCGTGGACCGCCCAGATCGGATTGGATCCATCGACGTACGGAACTCACTCTCTTCGCCGGACGAAAGCGACGCTGATATACCGGCAGACAAAAAACCTCCGAGCGGTGCAGCTGCTTCTCGGTCACACCAAACTGGAGAGTACCGTGCGGTACCTGGGGATTAAGCTCGAAGACGCGCTAGAGATCTCTGAACGGACGGAAGTCTAACCCACAAAGCCGGCCGGGAAGCGGCCTTGGCAGGGTCGCTTTTCGGCCAGCAGAAGACACTCGCTAATTCGAATAAATTCGCTCAAGCGCTTCCGCGAACTGATGAAGCGTCCGTTCGTAAACCTTCACAGAATTGAAGGTCATTCCCAAGCAGTTCCCTCTCGTTGCGGTACCGGAGTAAAAGGAACCACGCTCATCCTTGCCATGCTTCCTGAATTTGATAGTCACTGAGTTCCAGTAGTTCACGCGTGAGCCAGGAATGCGAAGCCGCGCAGGAAGGATTCCGGGACTTAGCGCTCGAATACTCAAAATTAGGTCGTTGGCCTGACTTTCTTCTAGTGGGTGCGGCATTTCGAAGTCGATGCTACCGGCATGAAGCGAAACAACACCTCTTTCTATTCGGCCATTTAAAGCTTCCAATTCCGCTACGTAAAACTGGTACGCATCAAAATTCAGCGTCGCCTCGGTGAGGCCGCGGGAGAGTCTATATAGCTTCACGAGATTGGCGGACAAGGCCTCTTGGGAGTCGCCTTTGGGTCAGCAGCGGCCAGTCTAGCTCAATAGCGAGGCAACCGTCCGCTTCGGGTCGATAAGCGACCCTAGCCGCCCGCGGAGGGCGGGCTAGGGAGCGTTAGGAGCAAATGGTCGCTTACCGGCCAAAAGCGGCCGCCCGCAATCCTGTACTCTGCCAAATCCGGCAGCCATGGCTATTTTAAATGCACTTCCACCAATCGTGTTTCTTGAGTCAAAAATCCGGACGGGTTGGTGTAGCTGAGGACCTCAACCCGGCCACCCTCGCGCTGGAACTCGGCGTGTGCGATCAACGCATAATTCCAGCTTTTCTCGGCTGGTACACCCTCGCCAATTGAAACAGGTCCGGACCACGGCCCCTGTGGGGAATCTGATGTCCGCATCTTGAACGGTTCGCCGAGGCCAGGCGTATAAAAGGCCACATACTGGCCTAGGTAGTCACTGAAGTGCACGCTAAACAGCGAACCACCGTCGAATATGGGTACAGCCTCTCGCCAGTCCATGCTCCAGCTTCCGTCCCCTGCCCAGAATCGATAACTCTCTCTGTTCGTTGCCTCGACAAACGGTACGCGTGCAAGTAGGCATGGTTTGCGAGTCCCATCAAACTCGCATGCATAGACGAAGATGTCTTCGTCAACTAGTACCGCCGCAGCTCCCCAGTCCGGCTCTTCGTTACTGAACAACGGTGGCTCAATACGCGTTGCAGGCGCATCTGGATTATCCCAAGTCGCTAGAGAACCGGACACACTTCGAAAATCCCACGCTCCACCTGGCCCGGTCTGCATGTTCAGATAAAACAGAACGGCTCTGTCTCCCGATGGATCAGTTACCAGAGCTTGAGGCCAGGGGGTTCGGCGCGACCCGCACTGCGACTTTGCAACGCAATCCTCATGGCCCTCATGCGCAATGTTGTAAGAATACTCTGCAGGGGTATGGGGCAGTAACTGCAACGCCATGCCGTCGTCACCCAGTGCGTGGATAAACTCCCCTATGCCATCGTCGCTTGACAGGTCTGTGGTCCACGACCAGCTGCTTGATCGCCAACCTAGACCATCATCACCTTTCCCAGGAAGGAACGTGTCTCCGAACACCCAGACAGAGCGGCCTCGCAACAAGCCGCTGAATCCCACATCGCGACCGGCATGCTCGGGCGGCCGCGGAACGATACTGGGTTCGGGCATTCTTAAAGTGACACGAATATCCGGTACCTCCTGCTTCGGATTGGATAAGGCAGAAGATATTCCGAAAAAAAACAGGCAGAACAATGTCGAGTATCTAGTCACGGGTCCGAATGTAAACGTGTCCACGCATCAACGATCCGTTGCGGGTCGATAAGGGACCGTAGTGGGGCCAAGTGTAGCTCTACCAGTCGCAAATTTGGAAAGGTCGGTTTCCGGCCAAATGCGGCCGTCTCGATCTTAGATTGCGGTTGCCTTGTGTTTCACACACAACGACTCGTCTTGATTAAGCAGATCTCTGAAGAACCCAAAACTCAATGCTAACGAGAACAGTAGCTCGGGGCTGCGCCAGTGCTCACGCACGCGAGTACGTCCAGTATTTTCAAAATGCTACCGCCGACATAAGACACAGTGCCGCCGCGCTTGTCTCTTATCCTCAGCGCAGTTATACCCGTCCGTGGCCACTTGCCGCCATCATCGGCAATAATGTGTTCGGCGGTCATCTCTGCCACGGTGATGATGGCTTCACGCCCATCGGCATACTCCACAAAGATTGCGTGTCCGATCTCCAGGTCCTGCTTATCAATTTCGTAGGTTATCTGGGAAGTCGGCGCCGATTTGATGGTTAGCGACGCTATGCCCGTCTTTCTGAATTCTTTGCCGTCATCACCAATAATGACATCGTCACGAACTTCCCTGACGAACAACTCCGCCGAGTCACCATTTTGGTACTCGAGGCGTATACGATCACCCGGGTATAAAGTTTCGGCTCTGAGCTCACTAGCGGAAACATTTTCATATGTTCTCCACTGAGCATCCGGACGCGCTGCACACGCCCTGAGCAAGACAACCGTGACGACAATAATCGACCGATTCACTTCCTACGCGCGCTGCTTTCCAGACAGACCGTTAGCACCGATTTCTTTTCGAGCAGCGACTCTTCCCGGTAGCGGGCAGCTAAACTCAGAAGGCCGTTTAGTAGCGTTGCGGCTGCAAAGGAACGCATGGTCCGGGCCGGATCAATCCTTCCAGCATGTCCGCTGTGGGTCGTTAAGCGGCCGCAATTGATCCCTAGCCGGCTGCTCGTGTACGGCTCTAATGCGATGAGGTCGCTTTGACGCCCAGACCTGACGGCCGCCAGCAATACACTACCACACTCCCGAATCGCCGACGGATTGTCTCTCCCGAAACGCAAACATCGGGCTCGATTCGACGTGTATCGTCTTGCCGCCTGAGCAGGGAGCAGATACTGAGCGAGTCGTGTCATACTTGTCGGCAGTAATTGTCATCGCAGCGTTACGGGGGACGGCGTTGTTGCGGATCCTTTCGTTACTCGGCGTAGTTGTCGCTGCTGGTTGTGCTGTGACACTACCGTCGGGACAACCATTTGATGAAGCCCTTCTGGAAACGACCGGAAATGAGGAGTCGGTCCTGTTTGTTTACTCGACTCCGGAAAACCGCAAGTCGTTCTACAAGTACATTTTTGTAGATGGCGACCAAAAGTCTACGATCACCACCGAAAATTTTTCCCGGATCGTTCTCGAGCCCGGCCGGCACCGTGTCAGGGTGGTCCAACATGGATACAAGAGCCCAGAGCCTTGGATCTTCAAGCGTCTGAAAAACGAAGAGATGCTGGCCGAATTGGATGCGACTAGGGACATAGAGCTGGAGCCAGGTAGTGTCACCTTCCTGAGTCTCGACCGAAAGAAGCGTCCGATTTACTACGAGTGCGTGGAATCGGAGACAGCGACCCAGATATGCAGTAGGGAAGTAACCGGGCTCGTAATCGACCAAGTGTCACGGGAGGTGGCTTTATCCGTACTCCCGTCACTGCACGAGGTCTGCGAGAGCTGTGAGTAGACTCGCCATCCTAATTATTGCGTTTACGCTTTCCGCGTGCGCTTCACAACCAGAGTACGCTTCATTCACGGGCATAAGTGCAGGCTCCGCCATCGCGGTAGAATCTTTCGATGGCATCACCGAGACCGGAGCGCCGGCCAGCAAGGTGGGAGAGTTGGCTGTACGGGGTGCCGGCACGGGAGCCGCTGTAGGCACGCAGACTGGATGGGCGTTTGGTGAAGCTCTGACGCAGGATTGCGGAGAATTCATTGCGGTTTGCCTCGGCCTGCTGCCCGTGTTTAGCCTGGCCGGTGTGATTAGCGGAGTCATTGTCGGGAGTACGGCTGGACTGATTGAGGACATGCCCTATCAGAGCACTGAGGCGATGCAAGAGCTCGTCAGTACGTACTTCGTAGAGGCACCTCCTAACCAGGTTTTCAGCCAGACATTCACAGAAGCAGCGAGCACCAGCTGGATAATCGACCCGGAAGCCGACAGTAAAGTGACCGTAGCGGTGATCGGTGTACGTCCGAAGAGGGTCAAGAGTAAGACGCTGGCGTTCGAGGTTACGACAGCGATGAGTGTTCGTTATGCAGCTGCAAAGAGCCCCACAAAGCCCTACCAGTTCACGACAACCACCCAAGGCTACAGCGTCGAGGAGTGGATTGACGGTGGGCGGGCTTTGTATTCGGAAGAGGTAGGAAAGACGTACATTGAATCGGCCGGTGTCTTTATGGCATTGCTAAGAAGACCGTCGCGGCAGTAATAACCCGGCGCCCACATAATCAATACGAATCGCTGAGTCGGACGTTATCTTGTTGGTACCACTTTAGCTGAATCAATTAGCAGCCGTCCGCTTCGGGTCGAAAGCGGAAACGCTACCTCAAAACCGCCAAGGGTCGCTTTCCGGCCAGAAGGCGGCGCACTCTAAGCGCGGCGACGGCAATATGCACCTACGACCCACCCTGCGAATACACCAATCAGTATGGCCGTACCGTGATACTCGACAAACTGGAAGGAAAAGTAGGTCGCGGAAGCAGCTGCCAATGCGGGAAACATCGGAGACTTGAGGTTTTCACGCCGTCTTGCAGTTCTTTCCCGTCTGTCATCTATCCTCCAGCCCGCATGCTCTAGGCTCTCCTCACTGCTTTTCGTTGCTTGATCGCCCGAAGTCATAACCTATCTCACACAACTGTCAACGCCGACCGCTCTGTGGGTCGAAAGCGGACCATAGGTCCGAGTCACCTGAGATTACCACCGAATTTCCGGCTCGCCAGTCTTTGTGCAATAGCCAAATCAGTGAGATTTGCCTAGAAAACAGGGTGCGTCATCGGTGCGACTTGGCGATACACTGAAGTCATAAGTAATTGATCGAAAAACGCTATTCTTATCCCTTTCGTCCAATCCATCATCGGCGCAACCTGTATTTCTCGGCGATGTGGGCAATTATTCATGTGGCTATTCTGGCAGGAATGTCATAGGGATGCGCGGCTGCCGGGCTCTGGCCGTGAATGTGATCCGGCCTGTTTTGGCCCGAAAATGACCAATGTCGCACCGAGTCGCACCGGCCATGACGCACTCCTGTTTTCGGGCTAGCTCAATTCTGGGTTGATGTGGAAGGCGATGCATCGCGAAACTGGGCTCGCCCTCGCCTCCCTGGAAGATGCTCTGCCGACTTGGCCACTCCAATTTGTAGCCGCGACATCGAACCTGCGGCCGATTGCGATAATATGACCGCTCCCGATCCGACGGAGGGGATTGGATTGAACGAGGTAGGCGCACGAATAGCAATTGGTCTCGCACTCGGCGCAGCGTTGGGCGCAGCTATTGGAAATGTCGGTGCGGGCATCGCAATTGGAATAGCGATCGGTGCAGCCATCGGCGCATCGCTGAAGAAGAAAAGCGGCTAGGTCAGTTCGTTCCACAGAGGTCAGTCGCCTGACGTGTTCCGCGCGAGCGAACGTGTGATCCGCCTGGAAAGCTGATCTGCCTGCCGATCGACTCTATTCAGCAACAAAGAATTTGCGAAGGCGGTACCTGTTGGCGAACGAAGGCGAACCTCAAGATCATCTACGGGCCGATCCCGAAGTAATGGATCGGCTGCGCGATCGTACGGACGAGCTAGAGTTGATCATCTCGGGCCTGACGATCTTCGCGCTGTTTTCTGCTCCTGGTTGGCTATTCGACAAGTTCGCCGACATCTACACGCATCTGTCGACGAGCCTGGCCATTGCCGGAACCATAGGCACCACACTGCTGGCGGGTACCTGCTACGGACTGGCCGCGTGTTTTGTCGTGCACCTGATGGCACGCGCATATTGGGTGGGTCTGATTGGCCTGCGTACAGTCTTTCCGGAGGGCATCAACTGGCAGAACATGCCGGGACTTGGTCCGCTGAGCCGCCAGCACTATCGAGAGACGCTGCCGGATCTCGATACGGTCATCCAGAACACTGACCGACTCGCATCGTCACTTTTCGCAGTGATTAGCATGCTCACGCTGAGCGTGCTTTGGTTCGGCACGATTCTGGTGGTTGTTCTGGTCGTATCCGGCGGCGTTGGTGCACGTTTCGGACTCACCAATGCCGGGATGCTCATCGGCATGATCGGGCTGCTGGCCCTGTTCGTCGGCGTGCCGCTGCTTGCCTACCTACTGGATGCGCAGCTTGCATCTCGCGTTGAGCGTCTTCGCGATAGCCGCATTTACGGGGCGGTGGTCCGGGCGCTGCGGCGCGTCGCCGGACTCGCATACCCGCAGCGCCTCGTGCTGCCGGTAAAACTGACTTTGCAGAGCAATACCCGCCCGGTCGTCTTCTTCATAGCGCTGATACTCAGCATTGCCTTCATCGTTATCGTCGGCAACACCCGTGCCACCGCCTGGCGCAACTTCACAGTCTCCGGGCAATTCACGTATCTGAACAATGAGCAGGTGCAGGAAGGACTCCGCAGCACCTACTACGAGGATATGCCCAGCCCACACGATCGGCTGCGCGGCTGGCCGAGGGTTGATAGCTTCACGCAGAGCGGGAGCTTCGTCCGCCTGTTCCTGCCGTATCAGCCACTTCGCGACAATCTCGTTCTCGATCAACTCTGCGGCAGCGCCGAGAAAGCACCGGACCGCGTCGACTGCCTGCGCCAGCTGTGGGCAGTGAGCATCGAAGGCAGACCGGTATCGATGGCGACATTTGTGCCTGCGGAGCGTGCCGACCTGAGGATGCGAGGGCTGATCGGTCTGGTGCCGCTCACCCGCCTCGAACCCGGCCTGCGCCAGATCCAGGTAGTATGGAATCCGAGCGCCAGCGAGGAAGCTGCTCCAATCGACGACCGCTACGCGGAGCTCAATCGCAAGTATGTTATTCCGATCGCATTCTCGCCTGGTTTCGAGATGCCATTGGAATAGCGCCATGCTTGCACTGCTACGTTTCGTCGGGCTGTCACTCGCCGCACTGGTCGCCGGCATCGTGCTGGTGTTCGCCGGCCTCGTCGCCTGGCCGCCACCCGAGATGCCTCGGCCGGGACGTGCCGGCGATATCGTCATACGCAACGTACGCGTCGTCGACGTCGAGACAGGCACGGCGAGGAAAGCCACCGATGTCGTCGTACGCGACGGGATTATCACGGCCATCGGCGCAGATGCCGTCGCGCCGCCTGGCGCTCACGAAACCGACGGGACCGGCAAGTACCTGATGCCGGGACTGTGGGACATGCACACCCACTCGAACACCTTTGCCGACCAGTACCAGCATCCGCTGTTTATCGCGAATGGCGTCACGGGTGTGCGCGAGATGTGGGGCTGTATGTCGCAGTCCGATCCATTCATCGCTTGCATCGCAGACCGCAGACAGTGGAATCGTGAGCTTGCCTCCGGGGCGGGCCTGTCGCCGCGCTACGTCGGCCAGTCAAGCTTCCAGATCAACGGTGGCGACGAGGTACCGGCGGGATTCGAATCGTTCTTCCGCCTGCGCAATGCGGCGGATGCCGACGCACTCGCACGCTTCTACAAACAGGCTGGCGTGGACTTCCTCAAGGTCTACTCGGCCGTCTCGCCGACAGCCTATGGCGTGCTGGCCGACGCCGCCGCGGCCCACGGACTCGGCCTCGCGGGGCATCGCCCCCTGCAAGTATCACTGCAGCGGGTGATCGATGCCGGGCAACGCAGCATCGAGCACGGAAGGCTTTTCGCTCTGGAATGCTATCGGGAGGCCGAGGCGTTCCGTGCACTGCCGGATCCTCTGGCAGCGTACGACACCGAGTTCATCGCCGAGCTCGTCGACGGTCAGGACGAGGCGCGCTGCGACAAGTTGATGGCGGCGATGGCGGAGTCGCAGACATGGTGGACTCCGACGCTGCAGACTCTGCGCATGGGCGCCATGGCGCATGACCCGGCGTTTCGCGATGATGCCAGGCGCCGCTACGTGCCTGAGGTGCTGCATCAACTCATGTGGACCCCGGATGCCGACCGCAACGCCGCGACGGCACTCGACGCCTCGGGCCGCAACGTACGTGCCGCACTCTATTTGCTGGCGTTGCGCCACGTGGGGGAAGCGCACGCAGCCGGCGTGGGGCTGATGGCCGGCACGGATTCGTTCGACACCTACGTCTACCCGGGCTTCAGTCTTCATGACGAGCTGGCCTTCCTCGTTGAGGCAGGACTGTCACCCGCAGCGGCGCTGCGTACGGCCACCATCAACCCGGCCACGTATATGGGGCTCGACGACAGTTATGGCTCCGTGGACATCGGCAAGACGGCCGACCTACTCCTCGTGAGCGCGGACCCACTGCAGGACATCGACAATACCCGCCGTATCGAGGCGCTGGTATTCAGCGGACACTATTACGATCGCGATGCCCTCGATACGTTGCTAGCGTACGCCGCAAGCCGCGCCGGGAGTGTGCACCAGAATGTCCATATAATCTGGCGGGCCGTTCGCAGTCCGCTCGTACGCGCCCAGTTCGCGGACTGATGGTGGTCCCGGTCTACCGGCATTGGGGTGACCGCATGTGCAATAGCCGAATCAGCAAGATTTGCCCAGAAAACGGGGTGCGGCATTGGTGCGTCTTGCCGACACACTGAATTCGTAAGCACCTGATCCTAAACCGCGATTCCGAATCCTTTCGTCCAATCCATCATCGGCGCAACCTGGATTTGTCGGCGATGTCGGCAATTATTCATGTGGCTATTTTGGCAGGAATGTCATAGGGATGCGTAGCCGGCGGGATCTGGCCCGATACCTGTTCTTGCCCGTTCCAAGCCGAAAATGACCAATGTCGCACCGTGACGCACCAGCAATGACGCACTTTTGTTTTCCATCTGCACTAGCGCTCGGCCTGCCCGAGTGCAGTGAACCCGCCAACCGGCCGTAACGGGGTTCGATGACTCTCTGGCAGTACTGGATTGATGCCGTACCAGAAGATGGAACTCATCATTGACGCATGGCAGGTGTATATGGTGCCGTCGCGGGCAACAACGACCGAAGCCTCGCTGCTATCCGGCAATTCCGCCCAAGTGCGTAGTGACCCGTCGGCCGGGTCCAGCCCAGTCAACACTACCCGGTGTGGCTGAGTCAGAAAGACACCGGAGGCAGGATCGTGGAAACGGTAACCCAACAGGAGCACGACCCAGAGAGTATCGGACGTAATTGTCGGCACGCTGTTGACGACGGCGCGCGGCTGCTCCTCCGGGAAGAATGGCGCTAACTTGTCACGACAGGGAAGCAGGGAGGCGGCAAGTTCATCGTGGTCCCGTTGCCAGATTGCGCGGCCGCTGACAGGGTCGAGTGCGCTGACCGTCGAAGGGCGACTGGGCAGCGTGTTGGTTCCCGTGTAGACGACCCCGTCCGGCCCGACGGTGGGTGACGCGGCGGGTCCGGCCTCGTCGTAGGTCCAGAGACAGCGACCATTGTCGGTATCGTAGGCCGCCAGTCGGCCGGCGGAGTTTCCGGTATAGACCTGTGCGCCATCGGGAGAGACACTGGTCGTCGTCGCACAACGGCCCTTGAACGGTATGGCGAAAGCGATCTCGGCTCCGCCGCGAGTGGCGCGCAATGCGTACAGGATGGATTGTCCGGCATCGCGACCGGCGCCGGTAATGTAGATCGAACCGTCGGATGGATTGACCGAGGGCGAATTCGTGACCGGGTAGTCGAAGCCGAAGAATCCCGGATAGATCGCTCTGGCCGTGCCGGCATCCATCAGTCCCGGTTGCCATAACCCAGGGGGCGGAGCCGGGCCTCGCGGGCAGACACCAGCCGGAAGCGTCAGAACGGGCACTGCGAGGGAACCGTCCTCGCGGTCGAGAAGTATCAACCGGCCATCCAGCGTTACGCCGCCGACGTAGCCGTCCATCGAGAAGATGGACGAGGCAAAGCTCTCGGCTGCGCCGAGCTTCACGAATGCCGTCTTCCAGCGGAGTGTCCCCTCCCGTGTGAAACACCAGAAGTGCTCCTGATCCCCAACGAAAATGTTGCCTTCACCGTCGATCAACGGCGCATAGGGCACCGCTCGCGGACCGAGGCCCTGGCGGCCATCCCATGGCCTGCTTTCCCAGAGCAAGGCACCGTCTGCGTCATAAGCATGCAAGTGACTCGTTCCACATCCGCGCCCACTGCATATATAGAGAGTGCCGTCCTCGGCAACGGAGGGACCGAACAGCACCGCGGCACCTTCAAGGGCGCTCCATTGCCGTTCGTAGTCGGTGTTCGTCGCAGCGCGTACGGCATCGGAGTTGCGGCTGTCGCCGTGGATGCTGTTCCACTGAGCGCGGCCCCAGTGTGAATCCGGCCTCGGCGGGCTCATCAGCGAGCCGCCCTCTTCGCCTCTTCCACGCACCGGTAGACGGCCGCGCAGAGTGCCGTACTGCGCGGATCGCCAACCAGCTCACCGCCCATCCGGCTACACGTGTATCCCATGGAGAGTTCGTTGGCGGCGTCGGCACAACCGAAAGACCCCCCCCAGCCGCTGTGGCCGAACGCGTCGGGATTGGGCCCATAGAGGCCGATGTTGTTCCGGACGATGCCCGAGCACCACTGGAGCGGCAGGCCCAGGAGACCGTCGACGCGGGACGAGCGCACCGTTTTCAGCGCCGCGAGTGCCTGCCCTCCGAGGATTCGGCTCCCGTCCGGTGTCGCACCGTCATTGACGACGTGGTAGAGCCTGGCGATCCCGTCAGCGGTTGCATGGCCATTGGCCGCCGGCAGCTCCGCGCATTTCCATTCCCCGGAGTTCGCGACGCCGGCATCCAGCAGAGGATTGGTGAGTGCGAGGAGCGCAGCTCGAGGCATGTCAGCGGGAACTTCCCGATTCTCCACAGGCGGCGGAATAACCGGTGCCACACGGTCCTCTTCCGTCGCACCCACGCCGATCCGAAAATCGAATGTGTCCGCAGCCTTCAGCTCCGTCGCGAGAAGCGCGCGAATTCCTGAACCGGTGATTCGCCGTGCGATTTCATCCGCGATGAATCCGAACGTCATTGCATGATAGACGGTCTGTTCGCCCGGCGTATGCAACGGCGTCTGGTCCGCGAGCAACGAGACCATATACTCGCGATCGTAGAGGTCTTCCAACTGCACGGGCTCCAGGAACCCGGACAATCCGGCCTGATGGGAAAGGGCCGGACCCACGGTGATCTGCGCCTTGCCATTCGCACCGAACTCCGGCCAGTAAGTCACAACAGGCGCCTCGTAGTCGAGCTCACCGCGATCGACAAGCCAGGCGAGTACGATGGCCGTCGCCCCTTTCGTCGTCGACCAGACATTTACCAGGGTATCGGGTGTCCAGCGAGATGCGCTCTGCGGTACCCGGTGACCACCGGACAGCGCCACGACCTGCTCGCCACGGTGATAGACGACGAAACCGGCGCCGGACTCCCGGTAGTCATCAGCTCGCTGGAAATTGGCGGCGAAGACCTCGCGAACCGGTTCGAATCCCCGGCCGACAGTACCCTCGATTACCATACCGACGTACTAGCGCAGGGCCCGCAGATTAAACGTCACGCCCCAGGTACGGGGCGCGCCGTAGGTTCGGCCGCCGTTGCCGATGCCGTTATCAAAGGCATGCAGGAGATATTCCTCGTCGCCGAGGTTCTTGCCCCAGACCGCAACCTCCCAGCGATCGTCGACATCCCGAAGCGCGATCCGCGCGCCCCAGACCGAATAGTCGTCTGCGGCCAATAGCGGACGATTGACGGCCTCCTTGAAGGTCTCGTCGGTATAGCTGTAGTCCGCCTGGACTGACAGGAATCCGAGATCCCCGACTGGCCATTCGTAGCGCGCGAGCGCGTTCGCGCTCAGCTTCGGCGCGTTGGGCAATTCGTTGCCCGCCGGCAGCTGCCCACCGCCTGGTGCCGCGAAACTGCCAAGCTCCGTATCCAGCCAGCCGGCGGCCAGTTGCAGATCCAGGCCGTCAATCGGTCGCCACAGCAGATCGAAGTCCGCGCCCAGAATCTCCGCTTCGTCGACGTTCGAGAGCTTGAGCACGGTCAGGCCGCCGGCGGGCACCTGTGTGAAGGTCTGCACATCCTCGTAGTCATAATAGAAGGCCGCGCCGTTCAGCCTCAACGTGTCGCCGAGAATCTGGGATTTGAACCCGACCTCCCAGGCCGTCAGCGTCTCGCTGTCGAATGGCTCGAGCGCGGCATCGGACGTTACGAAGCCACCACCGAAGAACCCGCCGGACTTGAAGCCGCGGGCAACGCTGGCATAAGCGAGCACATCGTCACTCGCGTGATAGTTCAGCCCGAGCCGCCAGGAAGGCTCGGTGTCATCGATCTCGTCCTCGTTGAACGCGAGCTGGAAGGGCCCGACGAACCCCGGGTTGCACACCGGGCTCAGCAGGCACGACGTGCCGAAGGGGTTCTGGTCGGCCATACCACCGGTGTACTCCTTCTCCTCCGTCGTGATGCGCAGGCCGCCGGTCAGCGACCAGGCTTCGGTGAGAAACCAGTCCCAGTGGACAAAGGCTGCAGCAGAGGTGGTGGTCTGCTCCGACTGGATAAGTACCTGGGTCAGCAGCAAGTCCGACAGATCACCCGGTACGCGGATATCGACCTCGTCCCGGGAGAAGAAGCCGCCGACAATAAGATCCAGATCATCGATCACGGACCAGGCGTAACGAACCTCCTGCGTGATCTGGTCGATCTCGTCCTGCACATCGAATTCCGCCTGCACGAACGGTCCTGCGTCCGTGTCTGAGTAAGCCTTGCGCTCGAAAGACAGCCAACCGGTCACGGAGGTGAAAGTGCCCGCCCCAATGGCGGCGTCCACGGTCAGCGTCGTGCCGAAACTGTCATTCGTGTAACGGGCGTCGTTGTTCCAGTCGCCCGTGAACGGATCACCGTCCGGATCGCTGTAGCCGAGCGCGTCGACGCAGTTAACAGGATCGACGCGGCCCTCGAGAGCCGGCTGGCACGGCGCCGGTGGGAACACGCCCGGTTGCAACGTCCCGAAGTGCTCGAATTGGCCGGCCTCAGAATCGGCGGAAGATGCCTCGATCTTCAGGTTCACGTCGATGGCGTCAGTCGGCAGCCAGGCGACCTGGAAGCGCCCCGCGTACTCCTCCCGGGCGCCGATGTCCTCGCCGCCCAGGGTGCGGCTCTCGTAAAAACCCTCGCCCTGATTGACGGCGCGACCAGCGAAGCGGACCGCGAGCGTATCGCTCAGCGCACGATTGAGCATGAAGCCGCCCTCCGCGAGATCGTAGTCACCCGCGCCGAGATCGACACTCCAGTCGTTCTCCATGGCGGGTTTCGCGGTGATAAAACTGATCGCCCCACCCGTCGTATTGCGACCATACAGGGTCCCCTGGGGGCCTTTTAGCACCTCAACGCGCTCGATGTCGTAGAGCTGGAAAGTGAGCTGGGTAGTCGAGGTCAGGAAGATCTCGTCCAGATATACGCCCACCGTCGGGTTGTTGTTGGCGCTGAAGTCATTCAGTCCGACCCCGCGGATCGTGAACACGGGAAACAACCCCGGCGAGATCTCCTTGACGTTGATGTTGGGCGCCACGGCCTGGATGTCGAGCGGCGTCTCGATGCGTCGCGCCTCCAGTTCCTGGCCGGATAGGGCGTTGATCGCGATTCCGATGTCCTGAGCGGATTGTTCCGTCTTCTGTGCGGTGACGACTACCTCTTCAATGACCTGCCGGTCTTGAGACAGCGCGGGACCAGCAACGACCGTAGAGCCCAGGACAAAAAGGAAAGCTGTGCGCAGGCGAGTGTATTGCCGAGCCATGGTTTCTCCCCCGAAACGTGTGACCAGACGCCACTATCACTCCAGGAAGACCCTGTCGGAAGGACAATTACGTTCGAACTGCAGGGGACATTTTCGCTCAATGATCCGGGCTGGATCCGCCGAGACGACTCCGGTAATCGCTGGGACTCTCGCCGAAGCGGCGTTGAAACGCGCGCCGAAAGCTGCGTGCATCCGAATAGCCTAGCCTCTCGGCTACGGTCTCCACATCGTGCCCGGCCTGTATCAGCATGAGGGCATCCGTACCCAATATCTCGTCCCGCAGCTCACGGAAGCGGATATTCCGGTGGGCGAGCTTGCGGCGTAATGTAGCAACGCTCATCCCGGCAGATGTGGCGATGGCCTCCTGGCTGGTGACGCCGTGGCGCAGCGCATGGTCCACGTAACGGACGAGATCGCCGGATGCCAGGTCTTCGTGCCGCCCGCGGAGCTGAGCGAGCAGCGCGTCGTACATCCCCTGCCGCCACTCATCGAGCAGCGGCACGTCCAGCGGAAGCTCGGCCACCTCTGCCGGATAGACGATCTCGATGCCAGCACCGCGGAACTCCACCTGGCTGCCGAACGTCGCGAGGAGCTGAGGGGCGACGCGGCTCCTGCCATGCCCGGTCCGGAAGCGGCGCACCGGCAGCAGGCCGCCGCTCATCCAGCAGAACGTGCAGTGCCATGGCAGGCAGGCGATCTCAAGATAAATCTGCCGTGCGGCAGACATGCCCGAGGGAAAATCCGCTGCGAGATGGACATCTCCAAGGCGTCGCCAGTACCTCACGCGCAGGTCCGGGACCACCAGATTGACGGCCTGCGCAAAGACCTCGATCGCCTCCCCCACCGTACGGCCATGAGCGGCGCGAGCCGCGACCAGTTCGAGCGTGCCCACCGGTACCCGGCGCGCGCTTTGACCTAGAAGCTCGTCGTCGAGGACGGAAACCCGGGCAGAGAAGAGACGCCAAACCGCGTCGACCGCGAGAAAGCCACGGGGATCTGATAGGGCGCCCACTGGCACGTCGGCGAGCGTCACCGTTTCGTTCAGAATCTCCGGTGTTTCCCCGTCCGGCAATAACACGGCGAGTAGATCCCGAACTCGCATGAGAGGGATCAGGTCATCGCGATCGATCGTGCTCATGGCTGATAATCAGACTGGCAGGCCCGCGTCGCGGCCAAATGAGACTGTATACCACCGTCCGTTACGCATTCGGGATCTATCAATCGGAGTCCCCCCCCTGCTCCGACGGTCTGGTCAGCACAACCGCTTGGACCCTGACAGCAGACCGAGGCCAATATCGGAGGCGTACGTGTTGCACGTTGCAAGTTGCAAGCCAAGCCAAGCCAAGCCAAGTGCACAAGATATCAGGGTGCGACATCGGTGCGACTCCCCGGTACACTGAATCCGTAAGCCACTGATCCTAAAACGCTAATCCAAATTCATCCGTCCAATCCATCTTCAGCGCAACCTGTATTTCTCGGCGATGTGGGCAATTATTGATGTGGCTCATGGCAGGAATGTCATAGGCATGCGCACCCGCTGGGCTCTGGCCGTGAATGTGATCCGGCCTGTTTTGATCCGAAAATGACCAATGTCGCACCGAGTCGCACCGGCAATGACGCACTTTTGATTTCCGGCTAATCCGTTTCTTGGTTGATATGGAGGGCGACACATCCCGAAATTGGGCTCGCCCTTCCCTCCCCGAAAGATGCTCTCCCTACCTGTTCATTCGCTTTTTCGGCCGCGATATCTAACGTACCGCCGGTTGTAATCGAATGACCGCTTCCGACCCAATGGGATGCCAACCTGTACGCGGGGCGGCTCCGCAACTGGCCCTTCGATGTTCGCTCAGCTGTCTCACATCTAACCAAATGGCTATAGAAAAGGCTTATTTGACACAGATCTGTACCCCCTGTACCGCCTATAAGGCCTCATGAGCGCCTCCGCACGGGGCGAACGGGCTGAGGAGACCTACCAGACCGACCACGGCCCACAGAGCCGCCAACGCTGACCGCGAATTTTCTCGTGTCTGCCCTTGAGTATCTGTTTTAGTTCTGGTCGGAACGGGACAGCAAAAAAAGAGGCGGTACACGCTAAAGGGGTCAACATTGCCTATAGCGCAACTCCTATCAGGGACTGATGACCCCCTTCCGATCCCTTTCGCCTCCCATAGAGTTTCCCGCCTAAGTCCCTCACGGCTACTGAATGTACGACTGCCGTCTGCTCCGCCGCCTTCATCGGCCCCTCCGTGTAGGAACTGGAGGGGCCGATGGCGATCTTGAAGAGGTCGAATACGCTGATGGCCTTTGCATTCAAATTTGCAGAGATGTTTGCCCGTCATCTGCGGCCTCGGCGCCGGTTACGAGGGTCGAGTCACGCCATGCATGAGACGGAAATCCGGAACATGATCCGCGTTATGGAATAGCAGTGCAGTCATCTGGGGCGTTGTCCGGCAGCACGGGCGCGCCTTTCACCCCGAAGAAGACGGCGATGAGTACCACTTTCTCGTTACTGTCGTTCCTGACGCCATGTACCGTGCCGTGGCCCGGGTCCACGAACGCCTGCCCCGGGTAGATCTGACGCGGCGCGCAGGTGTCTCCGACGTAATTCGTGAGAGTACCGGGACCCAGATTGACCAGGAAACCCGTGGCCTGGCCATGGCCATGCCACCCCCCTATCGCGCCGGGATCGAGCGTGATGTGAAGGATGAGCTGATCGGAAGCGTCGTTGACGTGAGTGACGTGAGTCGCGCGCCCGGCGATCTTGTTCCGCACAGTGAGGCTGACGGCGTCGATAAATGTGCCCCTCGCGATCTCTTCCACGTGCGGCCCGCCGTGATCGGCAATTGTAGGCAGGGCCACGAGACTCAGGATGGCGCCGGACACGGCCGCGCAGAATGCGCTCGAACGGCGGATTCGTCCCCGTTTGCAATTATTTCTTTTCATCTCTCTCCTCCCGGGTTCCAGATGGTTCGGTTCGTTGCGGGACGTCCGCGCCAAGCGTTCGGACGTCCCCGAATCGAGTGCATCAGACCGGGTGCTGGAAGTCTTGAGGTAGTTTTTGGAAAACTTTGGGATTATTGTGGGAGACAGTCGACAGTCTGGACCGCGATGGGGGAGGAGACTGCGCATGCCGAACGATGGCGCTCCAGTGCGATTCGGTTCGTATCGCGTCCACCCGGTGCAGGGGCTGTTCGACGGGCGCGAGGAAGTACGAGTCACGCCGAAGTCACTGGCCGTGCTCTATACGCTGGCGGGCCGCGCTGGCGACGTCGTCACCAAGGCGGAATTGTTCGAGACGGTGTGGCCCGATTGCAGCGTCTCCGACGCGACGCTCAGTTCGTGTATTTACGAACTGCGGCAGGCGCTTGGAGACAATGCCCATCGACCACGATATATCGAGACCGTGCATCGGCGGGGCTTCCGGTTCGTCCACGATTGCAAGCGCCCTGCACGGGAATCACGGACGTCCGGCTGTGTCGATGAGGCGGCCCATGAGGGATTCGATGGCGACGGGAAACAACTCTCGCGGGAAATTGCCGACGTTGCGCGGTGGTTATCGGAATCCGGCGGGGCAAGCCGGATGGCCTGGGTGCGTGGCCGCGACAGCCTATCCAACAATGCGCTCGTACATTATCTGCTCCGCCATCTCGTCGCAGGGCGTAGCTGGCGCGTCTGCATCGGCAGATGCAGAGAGAACTTCGGTTCGGATGATCCGTATCATCCGCTGATCGAGGCCTTGGATGACCTGTGTCAGGGACCCGGCGGAGCGAGCATCGCTTCGCATCTCCGCCGTCTTGCTCCCACATGGCTCGCCGAATTGCCATCGTCAATCGGTGAAGAGGAACGTGACGTTCTGAGGCAGGTCACTGCCGGCGTGACGCGCACTCGCATGTTGGCCGAACTCAATGGCGGACTGAAGGCGATCGCAGCCGACCGGCCTTTGATCGTCGTTATCGAAGATCTCCAGTGGTGCGACACGCCGACCCTCCAGTGGCTGGAGACGCTGGAGAACCCGATAGCCGCTCCGATCCTCTTCGTCATCACGTCGGTCTCCGTGACATCCGACCAAGATCGGGCTGCAGCGGTGTGTGAGCGAGCCAGAGAAGCCGGCGTCGCAACTGTACTGGCATCGAACGGCGTCAGCGGTCGCGTGCGCGCGGCGCGGGCGGCTGATCGGTATCTGGAAGCTGCGGACGCGACGGTCAGGCGGGTCCTGGAAGCGGCCGACATCGTTGGTGAGCCGTTCACCCTTGACGCCATCGCCGCCGTGACCGGCGATTCGGAGCGCGTCATCAGGGGAACGCTCGGGCGACTGGAAGACGAAGGAATCCTGCGACGCGAGCTTGCGGGTGCAGCGACCGGAGAGCGGCATTCCCCTGCCCCGTATTTTCTTGCCAATGCGGCGCTGCGCGAGCAAATCGGGAAGAAGATGCCTGCGTCCAGGCGCCGTGAGCTGCATCACGCCTGTGCCGTGGCCCTGAAGGCCGGAGGGGATGCGACCGCGGGGATTCGTGCTGCGGCCAGTGCTCATCATTTCGAGCGAGCGTTCGCTACCGAACTGGCGATTCACGCCAGTCAGAGCGCGGCCGCAACCTGCCGCCGCCGCGCCGCACATTCTGTTGCGCTTCGGCACCTGCGTCGCGCCCTGCAACTGATCCGGTCCGTGCCCGAGCCCGAATTCCGGAGTATTCGAGAGGCCAGCCTGCAGGCGAGTCTCGGCAGCACCCTTGCCGCGGTCGAGGGAGCCGGCTCCGATTCGGTGCGCCTGTGCCACGAGCGCGCGCGGCGTCTCGCGGCCGGGAGCGAGCAATCACCTCAGCGCTTCTCGATACTGTGGGCGCTGTGGGCCTACTATATGAGTGTGGGTCCGCTCAGCCGGGCGCAGGAGACTGCAGATGAACTCGCCCGCACGGCGGAGACGCTGCAATCACGGGAACTCCTGCTCGATGTCCACCACGCGAGATGGAGTACTGCGCTGATGTTTGGCGACGTCCGTGCGGTCCGGCAGCAGACCAAGGAAGGTCTGTCGCTCTGCGGTTTGATCGGCGAGGGCCCTACGGTGATGGGTCGCGGCTGCACGCTCCACAATGCGCATACGAGCGACCATAACGTCGGTGTCTGTGCCGGATTCTTCAGCGCATGGGGTTGCGCCCTGGCGGGGAAGCCCGAAGACGCGAGGCTGTTGATCGACACGGCGGTAGCACACGCGCGCGCCGTCGGGCACCCCTATATGACGATCGCCACTCTCGTGATGTCCGCCGCCGCGTCCGCGGCCAGCGGTGATGCTCACTCAACAGCGCGATTCTCCGCCGAAGGCGCATCGATAGCCGGGGAGCACGGCTTTTCGCTGTGGCAGATCTGGGCGCGAATCTACGCAGGCTGGGCCGAAACACGTCTGGGGAGCACCGCGACGGGCCTGGAAAAGATAACCGACGGTCTCGCGCTGCTGCGCGGCTTACCGGTGATGCTGTTCCGTGCGTTTCAGCTGTCGCTGGCAGCGGAGGCACAGCTCGCGGCCGGCAGACTGGATGACGCGTCAGAATCCATCAGGCAGGCGTTCGAGGTCTCCGAGCGATTCGGTGACCGCCTCGCGAGGCCTGAATTGTATCGGCTGCGGGGCGAACTGGCACTGGCCGGCTGCCCCCGTGCCGGCTCTCCGAACGGGCCGGAAGCGGACTTCTGTGCCGCGCGCGCCGTGGCACGCGAACAGGGCGCCGAACTTTACCGGGCCCGCGCGCTGCAGAGCCTGCGGAAACTCGGCTCGATCGCGTCCGTCAGTCCCGAAACGCAGAGGTACTGAGTCCGGTACCTCGCAGATACGCTCATCGCTATAGAGCAATAACGAATACGGTCGCCGTCCTGCGGAGAGTCCTCAACGTGCTGACTGACTCGGGCATGCGCGGTATCAGCGGTGGAGAGGACGGGGGATCCATGAGCGGACTGGCGGCTTGTATGGGTCGGACGCGGACCCTCTATTTGAGTGCACGGAGATCAACATCAAATTTCCGCACCGCTACATCCTGTGCAAGTCGCCAATCTGCATCATGCATTCAGAAAACAGGTTGCGACATTCGTGCGTCCTCGCAACACACTGGATACGTAAGCCGCTGATCCTCCACCGCTTTTCCGGCTCCATCCGTCCAATCCATCATCGGCGCAACGTAAATTTTTCGGCGATGCGGGCAATTGTTCATGTGGCTATTTGAGTAAGAACATGATGAGGGTGCCTCACAGTCCGGCCTTGGTCGAATATTCGTTCTCGCCTGTTCGGGACCAAAAATAGCCAATGTCGCACTTTTGTGTGCGGGTGGAGTAACTTGATGGCATGCCAGAAAACTCTGCTTAGAATCAATCGGCCGTTATGCCATACCGTCTAGGTCGATCCGCATGGAGACGTTTCGAGTTCCAGAGTCCTGCGTCGAGCGGAGTCTCTACCCTCCATCGTAGAGAACTTTGCGCTCCGTCGCGATTTGTGTGCTCGGGCGACTGACGTGGACTAGCGTTCTCCGACAATTTCTATTTGCGCGTGCCGTTGGCGATCTGTCGCTCTTGAGCGACCCTTCCGACTGGAACCGGGGATTAGCGTGCCGCAAACTACCCGGCACGGTGATACCGTGCCGGGCACCGCGGGCGAAACAATTTGTTCTAGTCCGCGCCCGCACCATTGCCGCCCTTGCGTTCCTCGCCGAACTCTGCCGCTTCGGTCAGCCTCCCAAGTTGCGAATCCAGCCCCAGAAAAAACGCCCTGAGTCGCTCGCGATAGTCATCAACGACCGCATTGGAGACGGACGGCCGCGCGGCCAGCGAATAGCGCCAGGCCTCCACGCGCGACAGGCCTTCGAAGAAGCCGAAGTCACCGTACTCCTCGATTACCTCAAAGTAACGGAACACCGGACCGAACGCGGCATCAACCAGCGAGAAGGATTCCCCGTTGAACCACGGTCCGCCGCGCAATGCGCGCTCCAGACGCTCGAAGCGCTCGCGCAGTGTCACCGCTGCAGCGGATAATGCGCGCTCGTCGGTCGCACGATAAAAAACCGCAATCGAGTTGAGTACAGCCGACGCGAACTCGATCCATGAACGGTTCTCAGCTTTCGCGAATGAGTCGGTTGGGTGCAGCGAGCCCGGCGATATTTCGTCAAGATACTCGGCGATGACCGCGGACTCGAACATCGGCCTGCCGTCGACGCACAGCACAGGGACCTTTCCAAGCGGCGAGATCTTCAGAAACCAATCCGGTTTGCGGGACAAGTCAATGAACTCGATCGCATGAGGTATGTGCTTTTCCGCCAACACGATACGTGCACGCTGCACGTAAGGGCAGAGTTTATGGCTAACAAGATGCAATTCAGGATACGACATGGATAGATCTCCGGTTGATTCGTGAGTACATACAGACCCCCGAAAGCGCCCTATCGACTTTTCGCATCGTCCCGAAACCGTGACATCTCGTCTCAAATCGCTACGAACGCATTGTCCAGCCCTCAGTGCGCACCTAGAGTGCGCTGCGTCCACTGACATTCATTCAAAACTGGAGAGATCATCATGAACATTGTGAAAACCACCGCACTCGTATTTCTCGGCTTGCTCGGCGCGACGGCGGCTTACGCCGCCGATGAGTACAACACGGCTACGGGACTCACGGCAGCCGGTGCCCCCCTCGGCCTGCATGGCGTGGATCCCGTCGCCTTTATCGATCTCGGCAACCGCATCGACGGCACCGCGACATATACCGCCGTGCACGACGGCGTCGCGTACTACTTTACGAGCGAAGCCAACAAGCAGGCATTCGAGGGTTCGCCGTCCAGTTACCTGCCGCAGTTCGGCGGCTTCTGCACGTTCGGCGTGTCGGTCGCGAAGAAATTTGACGGAGACCCGCGCTACGCGGCCGTGCGGAACGGCAAGCTGTACGTTTTCCTGAACGAGGCGATCTTCACCGAATTCCAGAAGGACCGTGCCGGCACCATCGCGAAGGCGGAGAAGAACTGGCGTAAGATCGAGCATACGGAGGCAGGTTCTCTGTAAGGCATCGAGGCGGGCGCCGAGCACCCGCCCCGATTTGATTCGCTGGATTCTGGATTGTGGAAACTCATGCGAAGCGAATCCCTGCAACAGCTTCTTGTAAAGGTACGCCGTTGCCGTCTCTGCGAAGACCTGCCGCTCGGCCCGAATCCCTTGGTGCAGGCATCGCCAACTGCGCGAATTCTGATTGCGGGCCAAGCACCCGGACGGCGCGCGCATGCAAGCGGCGTCCCATTCGACGACGCGTCCGGCAATCGGCTGCGTGCCTGGCTCGGGATCGACCATCAGACCTTCTACGATGCGACGAAAGTTGCGATCCTGCCGATGGGTTTCTGCTATCCGGGCACCGCAAAGGGCGGTGATCTGCCCCCGCGAAAAGAATGCGCTGCCGCGTGGCGCGAGCCATTGCTTGCACAGCTGCCGGCCGTGGAACTTACGGTGCTGATCGGGCTGCACGCACAGCGCTGGCATTTGGGTGCGGCAAGCGCCGCAACTCTAACCGCTAACGTCGCCAATTGGACTGCGTTCTGGCCGGACTCCATCCCGCTGCCGCACCCCAGTCCGCGCAATGCCCCGTGGCTGCGCAACAACCCGCAGGTGGAAGCGACGTTGCTTCCCACGTTAAGGAGACGCGTAGCAGAGCTGCTTGCCTGAATCCCGTCAGGCCTGCATCGAGCGGCGCCATTCCGTTGGCGACATTCCGCAGCGGCTGGAGAAGTGACGCGACAGCGCGCTGGCCGAACCGTAACCGACATCGGCCGCGATTGTCTGCACGGACGCACCCTTCAGTAACATCGATTTAGCGAGCCCAAGGCGCCAGTCACTAAGGTAGGCGCCTGGCGTCATGCCCACCACATCATGAAAGCGCTCCGCAAAGCGAGCGCGGGACATCAGCGCCGTCTCGGCCATCTTGTCGAGCGTCCAGTTGTAATCGGGGCGCTCGTGGATCGCATTGATTGCGCGCATCAGCTTTGGGTCGGAGAGACCTGCGAGCAGACCGATGTCCAAGCGATGCTGATCCATCAGGTCGCGCAGGATCAGGATGAGCGTTACCTCGCTGAGTCGGTCGAGGATCGCATCCCGGCCGCAGTGGTCTTCAGCCACCTCCCTGAACAACTGCCGGAGCGTGAGCTCGAGCGCGGGCGAATCAGCGAGGCGCAGCACGAACAGATCTGGAAGAGCCGTCTGCAGCGGATTTCCTTGACCAATGCCGAACTCGAACGTCGAGCAGACGATAGAGACATCATCGTCGAGTGGCTCGATGCGGTGCCGGGTCGGGTTCATGTAGAAAAATGCGCTCGGCTCGTGCAGCTCGAGTTCGGCGCCGTCATCGGAAACAAGCCGGACGCTCCCGGCCCGGAGGATGTGCAGAAGGCCCGTCGCAGGATCTGCGGGCGCCACGGCGCTGCAGCTCAGTGGGCCGGCTTGGAACACTCTCGCTCGTAACTCAAAGCGGTTCAGAAGCCAGACAAGTCGATCGGCCATTTTTGAGACGTTCCGTATAATTATCGGGACTAGATGATACACATAGTCTCGCTACATCTGCCAGTATCGCTCTCCAGACACTGACGCACCGCCAGCCGGTGCCCGAAACGGAGAGACCGCATGAACTTCAGGATCCTTACACCCAAAACTCACGGATTACTCGACTACACCGCCGCCGTCGGACTCATCGTCCTGCCTTTCCTGCTGGGGTTAAGTGCGGCTTCGACGTTGGCGATATGGCTGTCGGTCGCGGCGGGCATCGTGCTCGTGGGCTACAGCCTGGCCACCGACTATGACTTCGGCTTGTTCGGCGCGCTGTCGTTTCGCGCGCACCTGGTGCTCGACATGCTGGCGGCCGCCGGCTTCGTCACCGCGCCGTTCCTATTCGGCTGGAACGGTCTCGTTCTGGCGTACTACCTCGTGATGGGGGCAGGTGTCCTCATCGTAGTTGCGCTGAGCGCCACCAGTGAGTCCCGGTCCGATAGTTCAAGTTCCGTCCGCTGGCTCGAAACCCGGCGGACACCCCCGCGCCCGTAAAGCGGATAAAGGCAACCCACTATTGCAACTCCTGAGAGGTAAACACCATGTACAACCTGCGACACAATGCTGCAATCACGGTCATTACCATGGCAACCGCCGTTGCCGTGATAATCGCTCTGACCGTCAGTGCGCCAGCCGGACAGGGCCAGACGATGGCGCAGAATAACGACTGGGGCCCGAAGTGGACCGCCGAAGGAGAACTCACGCTGCCGACGGACTATCACCAGTGGGTTTTCCTGGGCTCCCCGCTGACGCCGCACGCACTGAACGGCGGCGCCGCACCGTTCCCCGAGTACCATAACGTGTACGTGCATCAGACCGCTTTCCGCGCCTATCGCGCAACTGGAGAGTGGCCAGAGGGCACGATCCTGCTGAAAGAGCTGCAGCTGACAACTCCTGCAACGAACCCGGACGGCTCGTCCATCGAGGTTTCCGGTCGCGGCTACTTCCCCTCGGCTCGCAATGGCATCGATATCTCTGTCAAGGACAGCCGACGCTTCAAAGAGAGTAACGGCTGGGGATTCTTCAACTTCGGTCACCACGCGCCACCTTATGCAGAAACGGCGGCTGCCCAACCGGTCGAAGCCTGTGCAGGATGCCACATCGCAAACGCGGATGAGATGGTATTCACCAAGTTCTACAGACCAATCCTGGATGCGAAGTAAACCTGATGATGGTGCCGCCGCGACCCCGGGCTCCGGTCCCGTAGACGACACTGAGGAGAGCACAAAAATGAACGAACCAATTGCCCGAGGCACTACTCGCGGTGTGCATCATATCGGACTGACAGTACCGGATGTCGGACGGACCCGGGACTTCTTTATCGAGATGCTGGGATATAAGCAAGTCGGCGAAGTTGCCGACTATCCGGCTATTTTTGTTACCGATGGCAAGACTATGATCACGCTCTGGCAGACCATAGATCCCGATGCTGTGATTGCATTTGATCGCAGGAACAACGTCGGCCTACATCACCTGGCTTTGACCGTGGATTCCGATGACCTCGCAGGTTTGCACGAGCGGCTGATCGAGGTCGCTGACGTCGCGGTCGAGTTTGGGCCAGAGCCATTGAAGGGCCTTCCATTGCGGCACATGATGTGCACCATCCCGGGAGGAATTCGTGTCGAGTTTATTGCGTCGGACAACCGAGAATTGGAATGACCGACGATGCCACCTCACCGTTCCATGCCGGCGAACGTGCAGTACAGAGAAGGGCCGGTGCTCATGATCGCGTTGCAAGGACCGGTCGTCGTTTCGTCCGCGACCATCTGAATGACGAGCAGCGTGACTTCTATGCGCAGCTCCCCTCGCTGTTCGTGGGGTCCGTCGACCGCGTCGGTCGTCCCTGGGCTTCTGTTCTGTTCGGCCGCCCAGGGTTTCTGACGTCCTCGGACCCCCGGCACCTGGACGTGACGGCGAAATGCATTCATCACGATCCGCTGAATGAGAACCTCATCCGGGATGCTCCGCTGGGTCTGCTCGGTATCAATCTGTCGACAAAAAGGCGCCACCGTCTAAACGGCAGGGTATCGTTCCTGCAGAACGGCCGATTTCGGATCAAGGTAGCCCAGGCATTCGGGAACTGTCCGCAATACATCCAGTCCCGGGATCATACGGTCCTGCCCGATATCGACCGGATCGCTGAACCGCGCCCCGTTAAAGAACTGCAACGCCTTGACGAGCGCGCCCGGCACATCATTTCCCGCGCCGATACACTCTTCATCGCATCCCATCTACCCGGTATTGGCGACACGGCAGGTACCGATATATCGCATCGCGGCGGCAAGCCCGGATTCGTCCGCATCGATGCTGACGGCCTGCTCACGATGCCGGATTTTCCGGGCAACCAATTCTTCAACACGCTCGGCAACGTGCACTTGAACCCAAAGGTGGGCCTGCTCTTCATCGATTTTCGCACCAGGGGTCTTCTGTCCATGACCGGTCACGCCGAGATCGTCTGGAAGGGTGAGGAGGTTCAGCTCTACAGCGGAGCGGAACGACTGATCAAATTCCGGCTCGATAAGGCCATCCTATGGGAGCGCACGGTGCCGATTCGATGGCGTTTCAGGGGGTGGTCACGAAGCCTGGATCGCACCGGTTCATGGTAGGACTCAATTTCAAACTGGAGGGCATGGCCGGCATACGCATCGGATCGCAATCTGATACCACAGAGCCAAAGGAATTCGACTAACCAAGACACGCTCTGTCTACCATAGACCTCTCGCATCGGATTTCTTCAGGCGATAACGGAGAAACTGCCGCTGTTCGATCTCTATCGTCCCGTCCGGCTTAAAGCCGAAACGTAAAATGCCCTTGATTTTTGTCCTTGTAGGTGGAAGCAGAACAGTCACCGCATCGAACCCCATCTCGCCGAAAGCGCGAAAGATGATCTCGGCGAATAGGTGTTTGCCGAGGCCCCAGTAATCCGGGTGTAGGACAAGGCCCACGTCGGCTTCTCCTCCCTCCGGCTGCAGACCTCCCCAGCCAGCGAAGCGGCCATCCACGACAAAGGCGGAGGGACCATAGCCATAGTCGGCCCAGAACTGCTCTTTCGCAGCGACGAACGCTTCGCAATCGCTTTGAACGAAAGGATCGGGCGCTAACGGCATCTGTCGTCTTACCAACGGATTGTTCATCAGTTCGATAATCTCGGACTGCTCAACGTCGGTCAGACGTTTGAATTCGATGTTTCTACGCACTGCGTTGTTGCCGCATAGAGTCAAAAACCAAGGCCGGTCAACGGTGTCCTGTGCAAGTCGCAAATCTGCATGATTCGTCTAGAAAACAGGGTGCGACATGAGTGCGACTCGCCGGTACGCTGACTTCATAAGTTACTGATACTAGATTGCTATTCAGACTCCTCCCGTCCAATCCATCACCGGCTCAACCTGTATTTCTCGGCGATGTGGGCAATTATTCATGTGGCTATTCTGGCAGGAATGTCATAGGGATGCGTAGCCCGAGAGCCCGGGTCTAGAATACGTGCGGGCCTATTCCGGACCGAAAATCGCCAATGTCGCACCGTGACGCACCGGCAATGACGCACTTTTGTTTTCCGGTTGGACTAATAATTGCGGGTTTCGGCAGCTACAACAAGCCAACTGGGACTACCCTGCTCTATTCGGAAGATGTTCTCCCTAAACGCATGCCTTGTATCCTGGGTCCACGGCCTCAAGCGGACGACCGATTTCGGTAATATGACCGCTTCCGACCCGAAGCAGACTTTAGCTAGCTCTCCGGCCTGTACTCAATCCGACGTCGGCGTCCGACCCAAAAGGAACGACAAGCGCCGAACAAGAAAAGCGCTCGTGAGACCGGGCTGCCCTGGCCGATGGCTGATCTCCTAGTCATCGCTGCCTTGTTGTTCAGCGGGGAGTACGCCGGAGGCATGAAACACAGTCGCTGATGAGCGGTGGCCAAGCGACGCTCGAGACCTTTTCGCTAATCAGCTATATCAACCGGCATCCGCCTGCTGGCCGTCGGCTTTTCGAGACGACAGTAGCTTCTGTCCCAGTATCCAGCCGCTCAACCCGATATTGAATAGCAGAACAGAACCAGTGATAGCCCACTTTGTGCTCTCAGGCGGGAAGACCTTATCGCCGAGTCCAATCAGCACGAATAGGCTCAGGCCAAACAACAGACCGCAGGAAACTGAATCGCGGCGTAATTGTCGCTGGAGGCGACCGGTTAGTACTGCGATCAATTCAACGCCAGACAAAACTAGGACTCCTACGAAGATCCAGCTCATACTCTCCATGATTCTATACTCCTGTTCTTCGGCTAACCGCAGGCTATCAAAGCTGCGGAGTCACGTTTACGATGTATGGAGCGAATGTGAACGTACTCTGTAGTGACCCGAATGATGTCGAGTTCCAGTACGGGTAATTCGGCTGCCACCAAGTGACATATGCAGCGTACATCGCCGATCCGGAATCGACTTGGGTATCGTTACCTGAGCAGTCGGTGGATTGAGAAAAATACGGATACTTCTCGTTGCATTCACCACAGTCATCGTTGAAGTTGTCCAATGCGCCTAGAAACGCAACGAGAGCTGCGCCACAAGCGGCCCCTGAAGAGCCAGCGCATATGACACCCGACAGCACCGACGATCCGTAAAGTGTCACGCTGTCGGAGAGGCTGCAATCGCTACATACAGGATCGTTCGATCGATCTAGGCATTCATCCCCGGTCGTCTGAAGATAGGATTCGCGTGACTTGTTAGTGGTGGCACTGCCAGTCAAACCCAATGAGCTGCTCAGAGAGATGGAGTTGCTAGCACCTACTTCATAACAACCTGAACGTGCAGAGGTTACCGTGGATGACAGGACGCTTTTTCTGAGCGATCCTGCATCAGCGTAGAGTGCCAACTGGTCGGCGAGGTCCAATACGGTTGACCAAATCAGTCCATCGCCTGATTTACGACGTATAAGCACACGCCCGCCTGGCATGCGTCGCACAAGCATCTCAAAATCCTGAAGTCTGATTAACGTCGATCGATCCGCGAATATGCGAACTTCCGTTGATGGTTCTTTTCCTGTTACTCGAGTCACGGTTGGCGATCCCGCTCGATAGCTTGCTAACTCACCATGGTCGAGCGGCGCAGACGATTCTGCGATTATCGAACTATGACCAAGATTGTATGCGGTTGAGCCTACAACCGAGAGGCCTTGAGGTTCGGCACTATCGTGCTGGGCGAGTGCAGGTGCTGCGACGGCGAGAACCGTTGTGAGAATCACAGCATTTATAGCTAGAACCACTTTGCATTTCATTTGGGCTCCCCTCGGCTTGTTTTGTACCTGGCAAAAACAATACGCAATCTGCCCCAAAATGTCTACATGTGGGAATAAATCATCGTATATGGCATCAACGACGTTAGAGCGATTTGGTCAGCGTCATATGGCTGCTACGTGGCTGCCGGGGACAGTTCAGGAGAAGCGGCTCAATCGCAATGTATCAGCGACTACTTCTACTCTTGGCCGCAAAGCGACCATTCCGCTGCTATTCCGCTGCTCTGAGGTATGATTTCCGCTTCCGACCCGATCGGGACTCTCGCTCAAACCGGTGAAGCGACGGCATTTATGGCCATTGATGTCAGGAGGCTCGCGCCGGGAGATGCTGACCAGCTCTTCCAGTTGAGACGTCGAGCGTTAGTTGAGGAACCCTTTGCATTCCTGTCCTCGCCCAACGATGACGTGGCTACTTCTCCGGATGCGGTTCGCGCTCAATTGTCTGTGGCATCCGAAAACGCCGTCTTTGGAGCCTTTGATGCGCACGAACTGGTTGCGATGGCGGGAGTGTCGAGAGATCGTCCAATAAAGGCAGCACATCGAGTCTGTGTCTGGGGAGTATTCGTGGATCGACGTTATCGGCGGCAAGGAGTTGCGTCCGATCTCCTCAAGGCGGTCCTGCAATATGCGGAGGACCTCGAAGGTGTGGAATCTGTGTATCTCAGCGTCAGTGAGAAGACACCAAATGCGAAACGACTGTACGAGTCTCTCGGTTTCGAGGTCTGGGGATTGGAACCCGACTGTATTCGCGTCGAGGGCGAATCAGCGCGCGAGTATCATTTGTCCAAATCACTCTAGCCGAACCACGGCGTCGGCCGCTTGTGGCCGCAAAGCGACCATTTTGCCGCTCTGAGGTATGATTTCCGAAGTCTGATTTGGCCCCCGTATCTCGAACCAGTCGTTTGAGCCCCACCGGTAACCGGGACTCCTGGACACAGGTCTCGCACGAACGCAACCCTAAGCGGCAGAATGGCATTGCGGTCACGCTCGGCCACGGTGACGTCTACGAGGCCACCGCTATAGTGGCCGGCCTGGCTGTACTTCACCCGGCCACGTCGGCGCGGCAGTGGAGGCTGGCGTTTCGTGGGCGAATGGCTCGACGATCCTCTGACGCCAGACCGCTTACTTGCTCGAGTCGGCCCGCAATTCGTGGATTTTCGGGCGCCTGCGGCGCTGCGCTTTCGGTGGCAGCAGATCCCGCATCGCGTCCAGCTTACCGAAGCACAAGAGCCGGTCATCCGCCTGCAACGGCCGCTCGGATCGCGGATTCGGAATTACGGTCGTACCGCGGTACAGGGTCAGCACATTGATATCACGGTCCCGCAGTTTCGTTTCGGTGATCGTCTTGCCATCGAAGTTGGAGTCCTTGCGAATGTAAATTTCGCTGACCCCATAGCCTTTGCTGACCGTCAGGCGCTGGCGAATATCGATCTCCGGGAAGTCCACACGCGCTGCAATATATTCCACGACAGCACCCGCGATATCGAGCTGGGTGCATTTCTCGATGCCCTCCAGCCCGGGTGAGGAATTGACCTCCATGATCTGCGGGCCTGTCGCAGCCTCGAGCATGTCGACACCGGCCACCCTCAATCCGAGAATCTGCGCCGCACGTACGGCCGTTTCCCGGTACTCATCGCTCAGGTCGACCGGTTCGGCCCTGCCGCCGCGGTGAACGTTGCTGCGAAACTCCTGGCCCTGGGCGACGCGCCGCATCGCTGCGACGACCCGATCACCGACGACAAACGCGCGAATATCCTTGCCCTTGCTCTCGGCGACGAACTTCTGGATCAGGACATCCTGTTTCTGGCTTTGCAGCAGCTCGATGATCGACTCCGCCGCCTTGAGCGATTCCGCCAGAAGCACACCGATCCCCTGGGTTCCCTCGATCAGCTTGATGACGACCGGCGCCCCGCCGACCCTTTCGATAGCGGGCAGCACGTCCCGCTTGTCGCTGACGAAGGTCGTCCTGGGGATGCCGATCTGGTGACGGCTCAGTATCTGCAGGCTCCTCAGCTTGTCCCGCGAGTTGGTGATGCCATTCGCCGTATTCGCGGAAAAAACACCCATCTCCTCGAATTGCCGGACGACGGCGGTGCCGTAGTAGGTGATCGAGGCACCGATGCGCGGCAGTATCGCGTCATACTGGCTCAGCAGCTTCTGGCGGAAATACAGGTCAGGCGCACCCTTTTGAAGATCGATCGCAAATTTCAGCGTATTCAGCACCTTGACATCGTAGTTGCGCTCCAGCGCAGCCTCCTTCAGTCGGCGCGTACTGTAGGCGCGGGGCCCGCAGGAAAGGATAGCGAGTTTCATAAGTCGTACCTCGTGGCAAGACACGACCATACACCTTCGTTGCTGACCGATGCAGTCCGGGACCGAGCAATTGGAGCAATCCGGTGCCCGGAAACCGGGACCACCTGAGTCTGCTCCCGTCAAAGAAACCGGCAAGTCAGGTACGGCAGTTCGCGTTACTGTCAGCTCTTGGCGACTACGGCTTCAACCGCCGGTCGACCGGTTCATCGGTGCGCGAACGCACAGACGATCACGCTGCTTCGGAACATATTGGTATTCGGGGAGTGGCATTGAAAGCGACTCCCGCCGACACTTAATCAAGGGAGCGCTGTCCATGCTATACACAATTGCCGTCGTCCTTCTCGTCCTGTGGTTGCTCGGTCTCGTCTCGGGCACGACCATCGGTGGTTTCGTACACGTGCTGCTCGTGATTGCAGTCGTCATGGTCCTGTTGCAGATCATCAGTGGCCGACGGTCGCTCTAGAACGGCCGATCGGAACGCGCAGTTCGGGCTCGGACTACTCGCGCTCGGACTGCTGGTGCTCGGCCCGGCCGGCTGCGCCACATTGCCGGTCGCGGAACCGGACTTGGCGATTCCCGCCAACGTCGAGTTCCAGGGGCAGCAGGGTATCCTTTCGGAAGCCCGTGGCGAGCAGCTGCTCGGGCAGCTCGAACGGGAAACCGCGACCCCCGACATGCTGCGTACGCACCTGGCCTATGAGCAGACCATCGCTGTAGACAGCCCGCTGGTGCTCGGCAATAAAGTGACGCTGCTGCAGAACGGGCCGGATACCCACGCGGCGATGCTGGAGGCAATCCGGTCAGCCGTCGACCATGTCAACCTCGAGACCTATATTTTCGACGACGGCGAACTCGGCCAGGAGTTCGCCGCGTTGTTACTCCAGAAGCAGGCGAGCGGCGTGCAGGTCAATATCCTGTATGACAGCGTCGGCGGTCTGCTGACACCGGAATCGTTCTTTGAGGAGCTCCGTGAGGGCGGCATTGCGGTGATCGAGTTCAACCCCGTAAACCCGCTGGCGGAAGACCCGAAGACCTGGCGGGCGAACAACCGCGACCATCGCAAACAGCTGGTAGTCGACGGCCGCATCGCCTTCATCGGCGGCGTGAACATCAGTGACGGCTATTCGAGCGTGCCCCTCGGGAAACCGGCGCCCCATGTAAAGAGAGCAGCTGCGACCGACAGTGGCGAGGGCTGGCGCGACACGCACATCCAGATCGAGGGCCCCGTGGTGGCAGAGTTCCAGCGGCTGTTCCTCGACTCGTGGACTCGCCAGACGGAAGCCCCGCCGACGCCGAGCAACTACTATCCGGAGCTGTCCGCAAAAGGCGACGGAATTGTGCGCGCCATCGGCAGCAGGGCGGAGGAGAAAGCCAGCCCGATCTACATGACGCTCGTGTCAGCCATCACGCGCGCGCAGACCGACGTCCATCTGACGGTCGCCTACTTCGGGCCGGACGCCGTGCTGCTCAAGGCGCTGACCGATACCGCGCAGCGCGGCGTGAAGGTGAAACTGGTGTTGCCGAGTCATACTGATTCCGCCGCAATATTCCACCTTGGTCGCTCGCACTACGCGACGCTGCTGAAGGCTGGCGTCGAAATCCACGAGCGACAGGGTGCCGTGATGCATGCGAAGACGGCAGTGATCGACAGCGTATGGTCGACCATCGGATCGAGCAACCTGGACTGGCGCAGCTTCGTACATAACGATGAAATCAACGCGGTTGTGCTGGGCGGCGACTTTGCCGGGCAGATGAATGCGATGTTTGCGGAGGACCTCGCGGAGTCCGAGCAGATCTCGCTCGCCGAGTGGCGGCGGCGGTCCTGGTGGCTGCGAATCAAGGAAGGTTTTTCGCGACTCGGCGCCTATTGGCTGTAACCTCGCCGGCACGGAGCCGGGCGATCGTAAAGCGGACCGCGCTCCAGGACGGAAAGCGATGCCCGCCCCACGAAGAGAGGCTGAAACGATGAACAACAGAATTCTGGCGATCGTCTTGCTCGCTGTCGGACTGATCCTGCTTTTCTTCGGGTATCAGTCATCCCAGAGCCTGGGCGATCAGGTGACGGAGGCCGTTACCGGCCGTTTCACTGACTCCACCACCTGGTTCCTGCTTTTCGGCGCGGCTGCTGCCGTCGCCGGCGTGGGACTGCTCGTGTTCGGTAAGTCCTCAAGCAAGTGACACTGTCGTCCACAATGCGCTGGCACCAAAGTGAGATTGTCAGCCCCGGCATTCTCGTCGCATTAATGAAGCAGACTGACCATCGCCTCAGCAAATAGGACCCGTGAGTCAGCTTCCCACAATGCTCGATCATACGCCCTGGATGGAGAACGTCATGCCAGATTCGGCTTGGTGCCCTAAGGCACAGACGGACCTCGGCGATTCATGCAGAGTCTGCATATAGAGAGTGCCAGGCGACGATCCCGGGACATGAATAGTCGCGCGTCGTGCCTGGCAGCACGAAGAAGGAATCCGTCTTGGTCACCCCGCCGGCCCCGTCAGACCCCAATGACCTGATCGCCGCGCTCCCGCGCCGGCAGCAGGCCGCTCTCTTGAGCGCCTGTGAGCCCGCCGAACTACTGCTCGGGGAAGTACTGTGCGAGGCCGGAAAACGCTCACGCTACGCCTACTTTCCACACAACGCCCTGATCTCCCAGGTAGCTTCGCTGGACGGACACAAACCCCTCGACATGGGACTGATCGGCCGGGATGGCATGCTGGGCGCCACGGTGCTGCTTGGCGTTGGCGAGGTGCCGCTGCGCGCTCTGGTACAGAGCCCGGGCATCGCCATGCGGATTCCCGTCCAGCGGTTGCGTCGGGAACTGCGCCACAGTCCAGGATTACGGAGAATGCTGGGGCGATATCTGTACCTGCGGCTGCTGGAACTGTCGCTGACTACGGCTTGCACCCGGTTTCACCAGATCGATCAGCGGCTCGCCCGATTGCTCCTGCTAACTGATGATCGCGTCCGCACCGGCAGTTTCCATCTCACTCACAAGGTGCTGTCGGATATGCTGGGGGTCCGCAGGAGCGGTGTCACCGTGGCGGCCGGAGCGCTGCAGGCCGCTGGTGTCATCGGCTATTCTCGCGGGGATGTCACTATCCTCGATCGTGCCGCTCTCGAGTCCGCGTCCTGCGAATGCTACGGGAAGCTGAACGGGCGCCGGGACCAGCTGCAGCCCCGTAGTCAGAGGGGGCAGCCCTGATCGGGGACATCAAGGCGAGGGACGAGTCAACGCAAACATGAGCAGGGCTGATTGAGGGCACGGCGAGGCCATGACGGTCAGATTCGCCCAGAGGTCAAAGCCGCATATGAGCGAAACAGCGATGGTACGAAGCCTTTCATCCGCGCCGGCTGCGAACTCCGGGCCGGACCTGTTCGGTCCGGAGTTGGCCATGCGGCTGTGCGAATTCTCCCCCCTGGGCATGTGCCTGTCCGACCTGGCGGGCCACTGCCTCTACGCGAACGCAGCCTACCGAGTGATTACGGGACTGACGCGTGCACAGGTCTGCGGCGCTCGGTGGAGCGCGCCGCTGGATCCGGGTGACCGCGAACGGGTGAACACCAGATGGTTGCATGCAGTCCAGTCCAAGGAACCGTTTCAGGCTGACGCCCGCATCAACCGACCGGATGGTCGTGCCGTCTGTGTCCGGTTGCACGCCTCGACCGGGCAAAGTGAGAGCGAATCCGGTGCTATCCTTTTGTTCGTAGAGGATATTACTGAGCGCAGACTTGCCGAATCTGTGCTGCGCACGGCAGAAGAGGCGCTGTTCGCTGAGAAAGAGCGCACCCAGGTGATGCTCGATTCCGTTGATGACGCCGTGCTGGTGACCGATCTGGCCGGCACCATCACCTTTCTGAACCGGCAGTCTGAGACTCTCACCGGCTGGCCGCGCGCGGAGGCGTTGGGCGAGCCTCTCGAGAAGGTCTTCCGGATCGTCGACAGAGCGTCGCGTGATGCAGCTCCCAACCCGGCGAAGCGCGCTATCGCGGAAGATCGCAGGATCGGCCTGGCGATTGGGTCCGTGCTGCTGAGGCGCGATGGAAACGAGCTCGGTATCGAGGATTCTGCGGCTCCCATCCGCGACCGTGACGGTGCCGTGACCGGCGCGGTGATCGTATTCCGCGATGTGGCGCAGTCGAGGCTGGTCTCCCAGCGCATGGCCTACCTCGCCCTGCACGACCACCTGACCGGGCTGGCGAATGTAATGTTGCTGCAAGAGCGCCTGAAGCAGGTGGTCAGCCTCGCACGCCGTCATCATCAGAAGGCTGCTCTCCTGTTCATCGATCTGAACTTATTCAAGAAGGTCAATGATGAACACGGACACCACTATGGCGACCAGATTCTCCGGGCTATAGCTCGTCGTCTCGAAGCCTGTGTGCGGGAAAGCGACACGGTCTGTCGGCGCGGCGGTGACGAGTTCGTCATCCTGTTGACGGAGGTCGCGTGCCGGCCGGACGCGGCGCGGATCGCCAGGTCAGTTCTGGCCGCCATTTCCGAGCCACTAATAATCGGTGACGATAGTGTCCGGATCCGGGTCAGCGCCAGCATAGGCATCAGTCTTTACCCGGACGACGGCGATCACCTCGACGCTCTTCTGCGATCCGCCGATCTCGCCATGTACGAGGCCAAAGCCGGTCGGGGTCACGAGGGTTTCCGCTTCGCCCGACGAACGGATACCCGGGACGGGCCAGTGTGATCAATCACAGTGACCGGGACATGACCAATCCGCACACGACACCCACAATTACTGCGGAGCGGGTTATCAGTCTTCCAAGACCTGCTCCACCTGCCCTCCTGGCCGTACAAGACTGGGAGAACGAGGGAGGGGCGCTGCCGCAAGCCCCGTCCCGGTGGCGCTATGTGCTCAAGCGCACCGACCGCTGATTTGCCGCTGAGTCATTATTGATCCGTGGCCGCGCCAGCGACGATTCCCCAACCAGCGGAAGCCGATAAGCGGCGAGGACCGTGCTGGTCGCGCCCTGCGCTCCACCGGCCAAAGCCGTTTCACTTATTTCCCGAAGGTATCTTTATGAACATTGCAAAACTGCTACTGCTTCTGACTGTGGCTTCGTTCACGGTCACGGCCTGTGATACGAATGACAGCGCGGCTGAGAATGCTGGCGAGGCTATCGACGACGCGGCACAAAAGACCAAGGACATAGCGAAAGACACAGGCAACGCAATTGAAGATGCCTGTGAAGACATCAAGGACTCCGTCAACGCAGAGGATACCGATTGTTGAAGATCTGAACCTGTTCAGGACAGTACCCTGATCATCAGGGCTCCCCGTACAGCACCAGCTGCTGGCGTGATGTGGCACTTCGCCACCTGCCGACAGGCTGGTCGATACGGGCGGAGAGGTCCCTTCGATGGCGCACGCGCCTGCTCCGGGGATTCGCGACGTGGCCCGGCGGACGCGCGCTGAATGTACGATGGCGTACAGATGGTAAGATGTTCCCGGGATAGCCTTTCAGGAACGAACACAGCCACTCGTGACTCCAATGTCGACCACGCCTGCCCCGGAACAGAATCAGCTGCTCGCCGCCTTGCCGACGGAAGCACAGCACCGCCTGTTTTCGCATCTCGACCTGATGGAGATGCCTCTCGGCAAGGTTCTCTATGAATCGGGCGAATCATCGCGGCAGGTCTATTTTCCGACTGACTCGATCATATCCCTGCTGTACGTCATGGAAAACGGCTCTTCGGCGGAGATCTCCGTGGTAGGCAACGAGGGTATCGTCGGGATCGCCGTGTTCATGGGTGGCGAGAGCACCACCAGCCGCGCGATCGTCCAGAGCGGGGGGCACGCCTACAGGCTGGCCGGCCAGCTGCTCAAGGACGAGTTCAACCGGCATGGCGACCTGCAGGTACTGATGCTGCGTTATACCCAGGCGCTGATCACGCAGATGGCGCAGACCGCAGTCTGCAACCGGCATCACAGCATCGACCAGCAACTCTGCCGGTGGCTGCTGCTGTCTCTCGATCGGTTACGGTCGACCGAATTGACCATGACGCAGGAGCTGATCGCCAACATGCTCGGCGTGCGCAGGGAAGGCGTTACCGAAGCCGCGGGTAAGCTGCAACGGCTCGGCGTCATCGCTTATCACCGCGGACGCATCGAAGTGCTGGACCGCGAGAGACTCGAGGGGTTGAGCTGCGAATGCTATGCCGTGGTCAAGAAAGAGACCGACCGCCTGCTGCCGCACGCTAAGTCCGAACAGCCCCGGTAGGTTCGCCAGCGCACAGATAGCAGTCCGTCGATGCGCTATCTTCAGTACTGAAAGCAGTTGATCGCTGCAATTCCATTACCCCGTATCGCGCGTGGCGGACCACGCAGCTACCCCCCCCCAAGGAGTCGAATCATGAAGAGTACGAATAGCGTCGTGATAGCCCTCACGCTCGCAGCAATGCTGGTGAGCTCACTGCCCGCCCGTGCGGGCATCGTGGGCACGGAACAGATGGTGGCGCAGGAAACCCGGACGCATACGCTGGACCGGATTGAGATGATACTCGCACAGGATACTGTCGCCTCTCAGCTCTCGGACTGGGGCGTGGCACCCGAAATGGTCCGGGCGCGAATGGCAGCAATGTCGGACGCCGAACTGCAACAGCTCGCGATCAGCATGGAAACCGACCCGGCCGGCGGCGTGCTGGCCGTGATCGGCGTGGTGTTCGTGGTCCTGTTCATTCTCGAAATGACAGGCGTCACCAACATTTTCACCAAAATCTGAACCACTGTTTCGCGACAGCCTTTGTGGCGTGCAAGCGCTGCAAGGGCTGTCGCGCTTCGTCGTGCGCGCGCAGATCCTGATCCTTGCGACCATCACCCAGCTTGTGCTGGGCGCCTGCGCTGTCGGCCCCGAGCACCAGGTACTCCGCGACGCCGGAGACCCGGTCGAACTCGTCCGGGTACCCTTCTTCCCGCAGGATGAATACCAGTGCGGACCGGCAGCGCTCGCCACCGTGCTTACCCACAGCGGCGTCGACGTGACGCCTGCGCAACTCGTCTCTCACGTCTACGTACCCGACCGCCGCGGCAGCCTTCAGGCCGAGATGCTTGCGGCGACACGCAGTCACGGGCGCGTCCCATACGTGCTGCCGGAGAACCTCGCGCCAATACTCGCAGAGCTGCGCGACGGGCACCCCGTGCTGTTGCTGCAAAACCTCGGCCTCGCCCGCTGGCCGGTATGGCATTACGCGGTACTGGTAGGCTTCGACCCGGCAGCGGAGAAGGTCCTGATGCGCTCCGGCATTACACGCCGCGCGCGGAGCGCGAGGCCGTTCCGTTCCTCGCCAGCTGGGACCGTGGCGGGCGCTGGGCCATGATAGCGGTCGAAGCCGGCGAACCGCCCGCCAGCGCCGATGTGCTCGGTTGGTTGCGCGCGGTGGCACCCTTCGAGTCCACGGGCAACCTCGAACTCGCTGCGGAGGGTTACACGGCGGCGGTGGCACGCTGGCCGAGAGAGCCCATGGCGTGGACGGCGCTGGGAAACGTACGCTACCTGCAACGCGACCTGGCGGCGGCCGCAGCCGCCTACCGGCATGCGCTCGAGCTCGAACCGGGATTTCACACGGCTCGCAACAACCTTGCGCAGACCCTTGCCGAACTCGCGGCCGCGGGAGATGCGCCCGGCCAGGATACCACTGCTGGTTCGATCGAATCCGTCGGCAGTCGTTAGGACTTTACCCGCGGGCAGGAATACCGGACTGCGAAAACCGGCCTCGGATCGGGACCATCGGTGGTTTTGTACACCTGCTGCTGGTGATCGCGGTCTTCATGGTGCTGGGCGGGGAGTTTCCCCTGAAGATGAGCGCGATGTTGGCCGAGGGCCTGGCAGAGTCAGAGTAGATACTGCTCGCGGAGTTGGAGGCGCCGCTCCTTCTCAACCGGATCGCGACTAGAGCGGACCTCAGGGCTCACTTTGCGGCCTTCCTTACCTTGTCCTTGAGCTTGCCCCAGGCCTTCTGAATGGATCCCTTGGCCTGCTCGCGCTCGCCCTCGTGCTCCATTTTATGGTTGTCCGTGGCACGGCCGGTCACTTCCTTGACCTTGCCTTTGGCCTTGTGCAATTCGCCTTTGACCTGCTGCTTGTTCATGACTACTGCCTGTTTGCGGTGGTGGCTGGTGAAAAACGGCCCGCCGGGCTCACGCCTGGCGGGCCTGAACTTGACCAGAAGAATCAGTTGGTACCGGAAAGCGTCGTCGAGTTCGAGATTATCACCTCTACGCGACGATTCTGCTGCCGGCCCGTAGCGGTATCGTTGCTGGACACCGGCGAGCCCTGACCGAGCCCGAGCGTGCTCAGGCGATTCGCCTGCACCCCGCGGCCGACCAGGTAGCTTTTCACCGACTCCGCACGACGCTGCGACAGGAACTGGTTCGACTCTTCGCTACCGACGCTGTCGGTGTGGCCTTCGATCAGAACGGTGCGATCATCGTACTCGCCGAGGAAGGCCGCCAACTTGTCAAGGTTGGCCCCCGCGCCGCCCGTCAGATCGGACTTGCCTGTGGCGAAAAGCAGATCGCCCAGGGTGACGACCAGGCCGCGATCCGTTTCACGGGCATTGAGCTCCGTGATCTGGCGCTGCAGTTCCAGGCGCGCCGCCTGCGAGGCGGCAACCTCGTCGCGTGCGCTGGATGCGTCCGCCCTGGCCGACTCGGCGTCGGCGCGAGCGGACTGTGCGTCACTGCGCGCGCGGTCGGCTTCCTGTGTACGGGCCTCGAGGCGGGCACGCTCGCTCTTCTCGCTCAGGGCCTGACGCTGGTCCTCGTACTGGCGGCTCTGGGCGCGCGCGCGGGCAATCTCGACCTTCTGGTCGGCCAGTAATGCCAAGTGGGTAGCGTACTTGCCATCCGGGCGAGGCGCTTCGGCTGCTGCGACAGCAGCCTCTGCTGCCTTCATCTCCACCGGTGCACGGGTGGCGAGTTGGGAATCGGACTGGAGTGCGGTCAGCTTGACGCGAGACTCAAGCGGCGCTTCCGGCACCTCCGGCGTCGTTGCACAGGCAGACAGAAGGAAGAAACCCGCGGCGACCAGCGCCGCTCGGCTTGATGTCATGGCTGAGGCGTTCATTGACGTTCTCCTGTGGCGCGCTGCATTTCCTGCTTCAGAGTGTCAATGCTCTGCTGCATGTCGTCGTTGACGGCCTTGGCTTTCATCTCCTCGGCCCGGGCCAGGGCGACTTCGGCATGCGTGCGCGACTCGATGGCCAGGTACTCGGCGTCTATCATCCGCTCGTCGCGCGCGGCGGTGTGGGCCGACGCGAGCTTCGTGCGCGCCGTCGTGAGTTCAGAGGACGCGTAATCGGCGACCCGGGCCTGTTCGGCATTGGAAATCGCCGACTCGGCCGCCTGCAGCGCCTGGGTTGGAGGCACGGGTGCCGTGGCACAGCCTGCCAGCAAAAGCAGGCCGGTAGCGGAAAGTGCAATGAAGAAAGGCGATCCGCGGATCGCACGGATGGAAGGATGTTGTTTGTGCATGGCTGGTGTCCTGTGAAAAATGCGGTATGCCAGAGCATCCTCCGCCTTTGACACAGGGAGTTCTGTGCGGTGGCGCACCCGCGCCGGGAGGTCCGCCGGGCGCGACGGCTTTTTTCGACCTTATCCCCGAGATCTGGTCCATGAGTTCACCAGGATTTCCCGTTAGAGTTGACCTGAGGGAGGTCGGAGTGCCTCTCGCATGGTTCCTGCATGGCATCGAATCGGGTCTGCCAGGCCTGCCCGGCCGCGGAGAGCGAGGAAACGAGCGCCAGGAGGAAGGCGGCCTCTCTTATGCTTCTCTATCCGTCGTGGTGGTCACTGTGACCAGACCGAGAAATTCGCTGAGCCGCGCACGGTATGAACGACTGTATCGTAGCCGCCTGCCGTCTTTCAGCACGACGTCGCCGTCCCCGTTTCGCCCGCACTCGATTCGTTGAACGCGATCTGCCGCTACCAGCGTCGAGCGATGAATGCGCAGGATTCCTGCGTGTCGCAGGTCGTTCTCGAGCTCTGTCATCGTAGCGCGGTGGACCAGCCGCTCCCCGTCCGCGTGCACGACCATGTAGTCCCCGGCGGCGGAGACGAAGTCTATGCTCGCGATGGGCAGCAGCGTCGTCGCGTCGCCGTCGCGGATGGGCAGACACCGCGTATCAGCCGATACGTCGTCAGTCTGTCCAAGACGATCGCGCAGCCGACAGATCGCTCGATGCAGACGCTCCGCAGTCACCGGCTTGAGGAGATAGTCGAGCGCAGGGATCTCGAACGCCTCGACGGCGAACTCGGCATGGGCGCTCACGAAGATAATCTCCGGCCGTGAGGCCGGTGGCATCGCACGAGCCAGCTCGGTACCCGCCAGCTGCGGCATTTCGATATCCAGAAAGACGACGTCCGGTGCGAACTGCCGGATCGCCCGTGCTGCACTCTCGCCATCTCCCGCCTCCGCCACGACCCGGACGTCGGAATGCGCCGCAAGCCGGGCACGCAGACCGCGCCTTGCCAGCGGCTCGTCGTCGGCGATGAGTGCCTGCATCATGGCATTGTCCCCGACGGCAACGACAGGCAGGCCGTATAGCCATCATTGTCCCGGCCGACCTCGAGGTGCGCCGCCATCCCGTAACACGCCGCAAGCCGTTCCCGTGTCAGCCGATGCCCCACTCCGCTGCCCCCGACGCCGGTATCCACCGCATGCCCGTCGTCGTGTACCCGGACCCGAAGCGCCGCATGTTCCAGTACGGCGGATACGCTGATGGTCGTCCGGCGGTTTCCCGATCTCTGCACCCCGTAGCGAACCGCATTCTCCAGCAACGGTTGAAGAAGGAGCGGCGGTACCATGAAGACCCTGGTCGCCGGGTCGATATCCCAGCGAACATTCAGGCGATCTTCGAAACGAGTCTGCTGGATCGCCAGATAGAGCTCCGCGAGTTCCAGCTCTTCGGCGAGCGTGACGAACTGGGCGGGGGCCTCCTCGATCGAATGGCGCAGCAATCGTGACAATTGATCGAGCATGGCAGCGGCGCGCTCCTGCTGGCCTTCCAGCACCAGCGTCGAGATGCCGTTCAGCGTATTGAACAGGAAGTGGGGACTGAGGCGCTCGCGCAGTGCGGCCAGCTTCGCCTCCCGGGCCTGTCCCAGCGCCGTGGCGGCACGGATCTGTTGGAGATGCGCCTCGTGGTAGTAAGTCAGTCCGAAATAGATGCCCGTCCATGTAAGCAGAATCGAGCCGCACCAGAATGCGCTCCCGAGATAATCGATTACCGACGCCGGTTGCCAGCCCTGGCCCTGCCCGAGCCAGTAGGCCTGTTCGCTGACCGCGGAATACGGGACCGCGAATATCAGCGCCAGTCCGAGTGCCGTCGAGACCTGGAACAGCGGTCCCCGGCCCCATACACGCTGCAGTATGGGCCGCATCGCACTCGTCAGCACGAATCCGGCGACGGCGCTCGCGAACGAAGCCCACCAGGGGGCGTAATCATTGTCCATCAGCGCGCCGGCATAATGGACGAGGAAATAGACACTCCAGCCCGCCAGCTGCGAATACCAGAACGCATCGGCAGCTCCGGCTCCGAGCGCCAATCGGGGTGCGCCAGCCGACTCCGCCGCACCCGCCGTGGTCAGGGCTCGCGAATTCATGGCTCCAATCATACTACTCGGCTGAAGGATCGGGCGCCGTCGTTCGTCCCGCCTCAGCACCGGTTCATCGCAGACGCCCTTGTTCAGCCCTTTGCAACACTTTACAGATCGTCGGATGGTTAACCTCGCGGTGTTTCCGATCGCCCTCGCTCTATTGACCGGCAGTGCCGGAGCGTCGATACGATTTGCAGCACCGGTAACCCTGCTCGGTGGGGATCTGCGTCAGCCCGTCACTGAGCCGAGGGCCGCGGTCAGTCCCGCGGATTCGTCCCATGTAGTGATAGCCGCGATTCTCGCACCGGTGATAACGGATGACGATTGGGACTGTGTCGTCTTCACGAGCCGGGACGGCGGCACCGGCTGGCACCGGCAGCGGCTCGGCATCGATCGCTGCATCGACCCGTGGGTCGCCTTCGCGGATGAGGACACGGTGGAGTTTGCCGGCATCACCATCTCGCGGGACCAGACAGACAGTGATCCGCTCGACCTGGTGCTCGCCCGCTCCCTCGACGGTGGCGAGACGTGGTCCGAGGCTCGCGTGGTGCGTCGACGTTTCGAGCATCCTATCCTGCAGGCCTTCGCCGATAACATCGTGCTCTACGGGCGCCACCACGCAATCGGCGAAGATGGTTCGGCATTGCATGTCCTGGAGCTTCTACAGACCGGTGATTCGGACCCTGCGGTGCATCCGGTTGTCGAAGCGAGTGCCGCTAACTCGCGGCTGATGGGGACCGGTCTCGCCGTACATGGCGACCACGGACTCTACGCAGGCTATTTCGATTACGGCACAGGTGACGCGAGTGACGAATCGCGGCGCGGTGAGGCCTGGGGCGTCGCACTGAAGGATGGTCAGACGACGTCGGCCCCGGTCCGCATTACCGGAGCCTGTGCCGGCGCGCGAACCGACGCGCCGCTATTCCCCGGCTACCCGTTTCTCACCGGTGCCGCCGATCACCTGTATCACGCCTGCATCGCGCCCGACCATGCGGGTCTGCTGTTCAGCCGCTCCGCCGACGGTGGGGACTGGTCAGAAGCTGTTCGACTCGACGACATGCCCGACGGCTTCCTCGCGCTCACGCCAATGCTGGCCGCTGCAGAGAACGGCGCAGTACTGGCGGGGTGGCAGGAGCGCGACCCCGAAAGCGGCTGTCAGCGTCTCGTACTGCGGGCGTCCCTGGACCACGGCGAGACGTTCGGACCGCAGGTCATACCAAGGAAAGAACTCTCATGCCCGCTGACCGAAGCTAACGGACGTGCCGGCAGGAGCTGGCCAGGCGGCGGCGACTATTCAGGCATCGCGGTCGATGCCCGCGGGCGATTTCATGTGGTCTGGGCGGCGACACACCGGGAACGGTATCGCGTCGCCTACACGATCATCGAGGTGATCGACGAATGAGAACCGTCACCGGCCTGGCGGAGGGCCTGCGGCCGGCAGGGCTCATGATCGAAGACCGGGTCAGCGTACCGGATCTTCCGGCCGGAGGGTGAGCTCCCAATGTCGGTCACGCTCGCCACCATCACCCTGGCCTCCCTGCCTGCGGCGTTCGAACCGCCGCGAACGAAGCCCTTCCGACTGGAGAATGTCGAGCCGCCTTCGATAGACGGCTACCTGGACGACGAGGCGTGGCAGAAAGCACCCCGGATCGACGCCTTTCATCAGATCCAGCCCACCGACGGAGGTAAACCCAGCGAGCGCACGGAGGTACAGATCGCCTACGACCGTGAGCACATCTACGTCGCAGTGAGAGCTTACGACAGTGAAGTGGAAGGGCTGGTGGCCAAAGGCATGATCCACGGCCAGACGTTCTTCTCCGACGATCGCTTCGAGGTACGGTTCGACACTTTCAACGATCGTCGCAATGCCTACTTCTTCCAGGTGAACCCCAACGGCATCCGCCGTGAGGCCCTGGTCGGCAACGACTATTTCATCGAGGAATGGGACACCGTCTGGCACGCGGAAGCACAGGTTCAGGACTGGGGCTGGAGTGCTGAACTCGCCATCCCCCTGAAATCGATCGCCTTCGATCCCGGCACGAGTACGTGGGGCCTGAACTTCTCCCGCGTCTACCCCCGCCGCGGCGAGGAGATGTCCTGGTCGTCGCGCGAACGCAATCTGGCACCCGCGGTGTCCGGCTACGCCGACGGTCTGGTGGCCCTGCATCAGGGTGTGGGTCTCGAACTCGTGCCTTCGCTGACCACCACCTGGCGCGACACCGTCGACAGCGATCCGCACTTCGATTTCGACCCTTCACTCACCGGCTTCTACAACATCACCCCGTTTCTCACCGCCGGACTCACGTTCAACACGGACTTCTCGGCCACGGAGGTCGACGAGCAACGCGTGAATCTCACTCGATTCTCACTATTCTTTCCGGAGAAACGGGACTTCTTCCTCCGTGACGCGAGCATATTCGAATTTGGAAATCTGGACGTAAACGGCCGGCCTTTCTTCTCGCGGCGTATCGGTCTCGATGCCGACGGCAGACCGCTCGACATTGACGCCGGCGCGAAGCTGTCGGGGCGAGCCGGCGCGTGGAACCTCGGAGCTCTTGCGATCCGGCAGCAGCCCGGACAACCCGACGCCGACGATACGCTGTTCGTCGGCCGCGCCACGCGGAACGTATTCGGTGAATCGGAAGTCGGAGTCATCGTCACGCACGGAGACCCGGTCAGCGCCGCGGACAATCACCTGATCGGCGCCGATTTCTCGTATCGCAGCACCGGGTTCCTGGGCGACCGGCGATTCCAGGCGGACGCGTGGTACCAACGCTCCGATACCGAGGGCACGGAGGGAAACGAGCAGGCCTTCGGTCTGCGCCTCGACTATCCCAATGACCGTATCGAAGGCTTCGTCGACTGGCGGCGCCTTGAGGCGAACTTCAACCCCGGCCTCGGCTTCGCAAACCGCCGCGGCATCGATCAGATCGACACCCAGTGGCGCTACCGTCACCGATCAGGAGACGGTTTCTGGCAATGGCTGGGTGCGCGTGTACAGCTATTCCGCAGCGATCGGATGGACGGCGGGTTGCAGTCCGAGGCGTGGTTTTTGAATATCTTCGAGGGCGTGTCGAGTGGGAACGACTTCTTCACGATATTCACCGGCCAGGAGACAGAGGGTCTGGAGCAGCCCTTCGAGATCATCGAGGGCATCACGGTTCCGCCGGGACGATACGCGGCCGACCGTTATGGCTTCTTCGTCGAGACCGGACGACAACGCCCTCTGGCGCTGACCCTCGAAGTCGTGGACGGCGGATTCCTGAACGGCGACTCGACATTGATCGCGCCGACAGTGGAATGGCGACCCAACCGGCACGTCATGGCGAGTCTCGGCTGGCAGCAGGATCGCATACGCCTGCCGGCCGGCAGTTTCACGAGTCGCGTTGCGCGTGCGCGACTGAACGTCGCATTCAGCCCGGAATGGGCGTGGCTGAGCCTGATACAGGGCGACAATATTACCGATACGATCACACTGAACAGCCGTCTTCGTTTCGAGCCGCGTGCCGGTTGGCGATTTTTTCTCATCCTGAATCACGGCTGGGACAACGATAACGACCGAACCCGCGACGTCTCGATCGCATTGAAAGCCGTGGTGAATCTACGTCTCTGATGTATTGCTGACCGCCATGGCAGGGGGCATCGCTGACAATCAGCCGAAGTCGGATCTGTTGAGGCTGGAAGCGTTGACAGGTGCATGGGAAACGGAACGCGTGGAGTCTCTCGCACCTGATGGCACAGTGGATCGTGTCTCCCCCGCCCGCGCCCACAACGGCTTTCAGCTCGACGGCCGTGTATTCGTCCACCGCGGCTGGCTGCTCGATCCTGCAATCGAGACGATAGGCTGGTATTTCATCGATCCTTCGGACGGCCGCCTCCACTGGTCGACAGTTGAGAGCAGCGGGCGCCATGATGAATTCGTCGGTGGCTGGCAGGACGGCAGACTGGTCATGGTGAACGTGCCGCAGTCTTCTGCCGATCCACAGAGATTCCGTATGACGCACTTCGAGATCACCGGGAACTCATATCTGGAGACGCTGGAGGTATCGGAGGACGGCGGCATTTCATGGCGGGTGACGAGCCGACAGGTGATGCGCAGGACAAGTGCGTCAAACCTGCTCGCGGCGTTAGGCCGTTATGTCGGACGATGGCGTTCGGATGAGAAGACCACCGGCTCCGGCGCGAAACAGCATTTCATGCTGGACCTGACATGGGTGGACGCGCACCGGACTATCACGCGCGTCACGATTAGCCAGGTCGACGCCGACGGCAACGTGACAACGGTCTTCGAGGGATACAAGGGTCGAGAGCCCTCAGGCAGCGGCATCTACTATCACGCCGCGAGCCCGCCCGGCCGAGGCAGCCGTGGCAAGGTCGTGATCGAACAGGACCGTCTCGTCACGGTCTACGACGGATGGACCGCAGGTGGAGACACCGTGCGGATCCGGGACGTATTCGAACCGGTACGCGCCGACCGTTTTTCGTCACGCACCTGTCTGCGACGACCCGGGGAGGTGGGGTGGCGCCTGATCGCCGAGGATCAATGGACGAAGGTCGAGTAGGATGCCGTACCAGACGATGGATCCGGTCATGGTCACGTGTAGATCATGCCATCAGCAAAGCGGTGCTCCCTGGCTAATTCCGCCGGCGGGCCACGGTTCTCGTGCCCTCGATGAGTACGGCTAAAGCGAGTCGCCAATCTGCCTGGTGCACATAAGACCGAGTGCGACATTGGTGCGACCCAGCAATACACTGAATTCGTAAGCGGCTGATCCTACATCGCAATTCCGATTCCATCCGTTCAATCCATCATCGGCGCAACCTGCATTTCTCGGCGATGTGGGTCATTATTTATGTGGCTCATGGAAGGAATGTCATAGAAATGCGCGACGATGATTCTATAGCCGGGATTCTGCTCTCGCCGATTCCTATCTCGCAGCGCCGAGCGGACCGGTCGCTGCGCATTCCGCTATAGTCAGCGTTTGTGGTCCGGTCGCCATTCGCGGCAAGGCCTTCTGCTTCTCCGGAGCGCTATCATGAAGACTCGTCATTTGCTTGCCGCATCCTCTGAACGGCCCGGATTGTCTCGGCGGGCAGTTCTGCAAGGATCACTCGGTCTCGCATCACTTGCACTCGTGCCCCCCGCGAACGCGGAAAGCGCGGCCGATCCCCACGTCTGGGGTGGTATGACTCAGGAAGAACTTGATAGGGCATATTCTCAGGGTCCGTGGGCACCGAACTGGTCCGAGATATGGGAACGCTACTCGGAGAACAGCGAAAGAGCCCGTAAGCGCCTGGGTGAACCCCGACAGCTCCGTTTCGGTGAGACACCAGATGAGACGCTGGATTTATATCCAGCAGACGGATCGAATTTGCCTGTTCATATCTTCGTTCATGGGGGGGCCTGGTTTACAGGCGACTCCAGGCGGCACGGGTTCCTTGCTGAGACGTTTGTAAATGCAGGTGCCCACTTCATCGCGGTGAACTACTCGTCCGTCGACGATACCGGAGGGAGTTTGCTGCCACTTGCCGATCAGGTCCGAAGAGCCGTTCGCTGGGTTTTCATGAACGCCGATTCCTTCGGCGCCGACAAGCAGCGAATACATATTTCGGACCATTCTTCCGGCGCTCACCTCGCCGCCGTTGCGATGACAACCGATTGGCAAGGACAATTCAACTTGCCGCAGGACATCATCAAAGGTGGGCTACTATGCAGCGGCATGTACGATCTCGAGCCCGTCAGCCTATTGGATCGAAGAGAGTATGTACGCTTCGACCGCGAGACAGTCGAAGACCTCAGCCCTCAGCGTCATCTCGACTACCTCGCTGCCCCGATCATCGTCACGTACGGCACTCTCGAGAGTCCTGAATTTCAGCGGCAGTCGCGGGATTTCTCGACTGCAGTCAACAAGCAAGGCAAGGACGTAAACCTCATTGCTGCGGAGAACTACAATCATTTCGAGATTATCGAGACGCTTGCGAACCCATATGGGCTGTTGGGGTTCCCGGCACTGCAGCAGATGGGCCTGGCCTGAATCGGCTGGACTCAACGTGCGAGATGACTCGCATGACTAATTGGCTCGACGGATCTCACACTGCACCCAAGTTCGCCGCCCCTGACCCGGGCGCTCTGGCCATTTGGTATGTCAACTGCCTCGGATTCCCGAAGCATGCAATCTACGAGTCCGGCCCCTACGCTATTCGACAAATAATCGAAAAGTGGGTCGATTGTTTCAATAGAGCGGACGCGGATGCAATCGCTGATTGTTACTCGAAGGATGCGACAAACCATCAAGTTGTTCGAGATCCCGTTGTCGGTCGAGAGGCAATACGAGAGATGTTTGCCAGAGAATTCGCCAAAGCGACGATGGTCTGCCAAATTGAGAATATCTTTCAGGATGGCGAATGGGGAATTCTTGAATGGGTCGATCCGAATGGGCTCCGCGGCTATGGTCACCGCTGTCAAAAGTAGCTCAACTGCTGGTCGCCAAAACAGAACGTTTTCGCGCCCAGGAGCCAGGATCAATAGGAAGAGCCAATTCAATCGCGAGTTGGATTGACTGTTCCCGGACCTCGGTTGATGTGGCGCGCGAAGAACTCCCAGACAGCCCGGGCGCCATCGATGTCACGGGCGGTACGACCGACCACCTGCTGCGGAAAGGCTGCATGCGGATGGGGCAGGCTGTGGCCGCCGCCAGCGACGCTCATCAACGCGACAGTCGCCTCCGGCGGCTCGCCCCAGCTCTCGATCGTCACATGGCTACCGTCACCGGGATCCCGATCGGGGTATTCGGTCACCTCCGGGGCATCCGTCAGCACGGCGAGCGTACGCAGATACGCCGCCGTCGCGGCGGCCGACTGCACCCGGCCCCGCGGCGCACCGTCCGGGGCACGAACCTCGCCGCCCGCCCACGGATTGATCGGGTCCTCGGTCCCGCTAACGATCATCATCGACACCGGCGCGCTGCCGTCGAGACAGTCGAGTTCGTCCGGCACCGGCAGGTGTGCGCCGATGGCAGCGTAGGCGTCGTATCGACGCGGCGTCTCCAGCGCCAGCCGGAACACCATGTGCCCGCCGTTCGAGTAGCCGACGACGAACACCGCCGCCAGCCGCCGGCCGACCCTCGATCTCGCGCGCTCACGGACGGCCTCCAGGAATGCCGCGTCGTCGACGCCGGCGAGCGCTCGATGATAGGGGGCGCGGGCGCGGCAGTCATTCCACTGGCCGCCCAGCGCATCGGGGTAGGCGAGGACGAAACCGTGTTCGCGGGCTAGGGCATCGAAAGCGGCAGACGTGAGGCGACGGAAGCGTTCGCCATCTCCCCCCGAGCCGTGCAATGCGATCACGAGCGCGGGTTCCGCCGCTAGATTCCCGGGGATGACGTATCGCACCGTGCGGGTCAGACCCTGCACGCGCAGCGTCTCGGTCGGCAGCGGATTCCGATACCCGTCCGTCGCAGACCCCGCCGATGCGGTCACACAGAGGAAGTTGCCCGCCATCCAGAAAATGAGCGCCGGCGCGATGAGCCACGCCCGTACGCCTGCCCATGATCTTCTGTCGGTCACGACGCCGCTCCCGACGTCTCCGCCGAAACGAGCATGCGTCCGGTACTCAGATAGTGGTTCAGCCGCCTCTCCCATTCCTCCATGAACCCGCGGTAGTAATCTTCGGTGAACGAGCCGACGAGTTGGTCCCCGGCCGGCCCTAGGCTCGTGTGCCGGTAGGTCACCGTCGCGGCCGAGCCATCGCCGTGGGGGACCACTTCGATGGTGAGCCGGCAGACCGTCACCCCGGGCGCAACCCGAACCATCTCAACGGCGCAGACTCCAGGATCATGACGGGTGATCACCCAGACGGCCTCGCTATCCCCTTCGGCAGTCGTGAAGACGCAGTTCGGCTCGGCCAGGCCGCTCTCGCTCAGCACCTGCCGCGGCGCCCAGCCCTCGATCCAGTCCGCCTCGCGTACGGGACAGAGCAGCGGGAAGACCTCGGAGGGCGGCGCAACGAGGCGCTGGATGTAGCTGCGTGCGATTCGGTTGGGAGGCTTGATGTTCATCCGTTGATCTCCTGAGGTTGACTGGAAATATCGTCGGTGGCGGACCGGCCTGCGGCAGGAACGCGCCCAGGAACGAAGGCCGGCACGCGCTGGCGGTAGCGGCGATAGTCGTCGCCCAGCTCGGCCACGAGGTCGGCCTCCTCGTGCGGCGTGGCCGCCAGCACGTAGGACGCCGTCCCGAGCGCGAAGACGAGTTGACCCGCTGTCATGTGCGGCGTGAGCCAAGGCGCGACCATCCAGCCGAGACCGATGGGATGGCGCACGACGGCGTACAGCCAGCGTGCCGCGAACCCGGTGCCACGGCCAACGCGGCCTTGGAAACGGTCGTAGGCCTGGCGCAGCCCGAAGAACTCGAGGTGGCCGAAATGGAAGGTGGCCAGGAACATCATCCCGAAGACGCCGAGATAGGCAGCCGCGATCGCGGCGCCGGCGACGCCGCCTTCCACCTCCCAGAGCGTTACCGGAATCGGCCGCCAGAACAGGACGAGCAACGCCGTAGTGACCGCCGTCATATAGAGGTAGGTCGCCCGTTCCATCGACGGCGGCACGATCCGCGTCCACCATGCCTTGAAGCGACGCCGCGCAGTAATCGAGTGATGGAGCCCGAACAGGGCGATCAGCCCGGCGTCCACCCCGAGCGCGAGCCAGAGCGGACCCTCAGGTCCGTCGTTGATGCCCTTCGGCACGCCCCGGTCCGCAATGAAGCCGATCAGGTAGGCGATGTTCGCGAGCGCCAAAAGGTAGGCAACCGCGCCGTATAGTAAAATTCCCGTCCTTGCCAGCATGATCCTTTCCGAATTAGGGAAGCTGGCCGCCATTCTCCGCAGCGGGGGCGAAGCGTGAAGAGGCGATACGAACAGAATCGGGCCGATCGCGCCACAGAGAGTCGAAATCCGGTCGGCAAGCCCAGAGTGGCCCTGCTCGCGGTACCCTCCGCGCACGCGAGCGCGCTGTTCGGCGCGCTGGACATCTTCAGCACCGCGGGCGTGCGCCTCGGCGGCGGGGGTATGGACGGCGCCCCGGGCCTGGAGACGGTCATTGTCGCGGCGGGCCGCAAGCCCGTGACCGGCTGGCACGGCGTTCTGATCCATCCGGCTGCCGCCGTGCACGAGGCCGACAACTTCGACGCGGTCTTCGTCCCATCGCTGGGCGAGCCGACCGGCGATATGCCGCCCCACGACGACTCGGTGCTGGAATGGCTCCGGCAACAATACGCCGCGGGAGCGGTGATCGCGGCTGCATGTTCAGGCGTGGCAGTCCCCGCTGCCGCCGGCCTGCTCGACGGCCAGGTCGCCACCTCGCACTGGGCCTACGCCGGGGAGCTCAGGCGCCGCTACCCCGGAATCCGCGTGCAACCCGAGCGCGCGCTGGTCCCGAGCGGCGAGGGCCACCGGCTGGTGACGGCCGGCGGCGGCTCGCTCTGGACGGAACTCGTCCTCTATCTTATTGCGCGCCTGCTGGGCCAGGAGGCGGCCGTCGCTTCGTCGAAACTCTATCTGGTGGACTGGTCACGGGAGAGCCAGTTGCCCTATGCCTGTCTCGAGGAACGGCTGCAGCACGCCGATTCCATCGTGCGCGCCGCACAGAAGTTCATCGGTGAACATCTCACGGAGTGCGACGTCCTGGCCCGCAGCCGCGAGACGAGCGGGCTGGCCCAGCGCACCTTCGAGCGTCGCTTCCGCGCCGCGGCCGGCGTCACGCCGCTGCGTTATCTGCAACAGCTGCGAGTGGAGTACGCCAAGGAACTGCTGGAGCGTACGGATCGCCCGGCCGAGGACATCGCCGACGCGGTCGGCTACAGTGATCCGGCTTCCTTCCGCCGTCTGTTCGTTCGGCTGGTGGGCGTAACGCCGGCGCAGTACCGGCGTCGGTTCGGTGGCGACTTTTCTCTCCGCGCTGCCCAACCGAGCCGATAACTCAAGGTCGCACGAGGCATTCGCATCAATGCAGGCACTATATCTGCACAATGCACAATCCTGCTCGGCGTCGACTCCCGGTAGACGGCGCATTGCGGGTTGCCGGACGACTTTCAACTCCCGACGGGAGCCTTGTCGTCTCCGGCTTTGAAACAGGCGGGCATCCCGTCGTGAGATGTGAGCAATTATTCATGTGGCTATTCTGGCGTGAAAATTATCCGGACGCGCCCCTCGACTCTTGGAGAAGTAGGATATCTCATGGATATACACGATCATCCCTCACGAGGCTGTTGGTCGACAACACTCGCTCATCAAACACGAGACCGATTCCTTTGCTGTTCCTCTTCGCCTCGATATGCAGGTGGGGCTCCATTGAGTTTCCGGAACTGCCCACCTTGGCCAGAAGCTCTCCCTGGGCGACTCTTTGACCAGCTCTGACCCGGATACTGTCCCGTCGCAGGTGCGCGAGCAGCACGTCGATGCCCGAGCAAGACAGGACGATGTAATTTCCTTCCGGACGTCCTACATCCGGCTCACCAGGGCGATTGTCCGGCAGACCATCTCGCATGTTCCGGATACTTCCCGCACAAGGGCTACGAAGCTGTTCACCAAAGATCATATAGTCGGTTAATTCTCGCGGCGCGATGCCGTTGGCGCGGTTTCCGAAGGCGTTGAGCTTGACAATATCCAGCGCGTGACTGCTGTCTGCAAGGACATGAAACGGATTTGTCGCGAAGCTCTGACCACCCTGCAGCACGTAAAAGCTACCGCTCGCGAGCGGGAATGACACGCCAAGCGACTCCGCGCGATAGTAATGTGGACTGACGGCTGACAGGTTCAGCCCGACAAACAGCAAGAGCAAGATCACCGAGGGAGCGCGGCTGCTGATGTTGCTCGCATGGACAAGGAGGAGTCTACGCGTGGTCCTCCAGTACGAGTAACAGCAGACGGCAGCAAAGATGCCGAGCAATATGAATCGAAGATAGTAGCTGGTAAATGCCCACGGCGCCGCAAGATAAGCAAAGACCGTGATGCTCGACGCCGCCATTGTCCGAATAGCCCAAGCAGATCGGCTTCGGTATCGACCAGAAAGCTGCCAATAGATCGCGATCGCCGAAAGGACGAGTGGGTATGCGGCTAGTAGGATTGCCAGGCACTCATTCATCTGTAGATCTCGCATTTCGACGCCGGGTCCCGAACACATCCTCGACTCCTCCCACCACGGTCGAGGGTACCGCAACCGGGTTCGAAGGCACGCCGTCTTCCGGTTAGCCGCCGTCAGTACAACCCATAATTGACGGATTCCAGCAATGGCCGAGACTGGAGATGGAGTAGTGTCAGTGAAGATCACCCATTACTTGTACAACGCATTTCTCGTCGAAGCGGGCGGCGCAAGAATCGTAATCGATCCTGGTCAGAACCTCTGGATCTTCGCCCTCCGTAGTCTGATCCCGAAAGAACTGTGGTCCACGGTTACTCATATCGTAATCACGCACGGCGATCCCGACCATCACTGGCAGTCGGACCGCATCGCCGCTGCGTCGGGCGCTCATGTCGTGTGCGGTATCGGACTGACGAGGATGCAGAATGGAGAAACGCTCGTTGTCGATCCGCGTGGTCGGGGGCTCACATCCTGGGTTCCATACGACAACCTGCACCCGCTCCATGTCGGTGAGTCTATTAAGCTTGATGGCGTCACTTTTGAGGCCGTTCGATCCGTGCATGGGCCTATTGCGGTGCCGCTGCTTGGATTCACATACAGGCAGGCGCCCGGCCCGGACGAACGTGTTGGCATCGGTTCGATGGCTTTCCTGGTCACTATCGGGAAGAAATCGGTACTGAATCTCGGTGACTCGCTGCTTCTGACCGATTGGGAGGGTCTGAGACCGACTGTACTCATGCTCCCGATCGGAGGATTCGGCCAGAATACCTGGACGATGGATGTCGATGACGCAATCCAGGCGGTCGAGCTTATCGATCCGGAACTGGTCATTCCCTGTCACTACAATGTTCCGTTTCTTTGGAAGAGGAAGTTCGGGGTCGCGGATGACGCGAGGTTCAAACGCGAGGTAGAGGCGCTCGGGAAGAAATGCAGGATTCTCGGAGCTGGTGACGTTGCCACCGTGTAGATCGGGAGGCAATGGTATGAAGAAGCAGACAAACGACAATGGATTCGATGTCATCGTCATAGGCTCTGGCATGGGCGGCATGACGACGGCAGCCGCCCTTTCGCGCCTGGGTCACAGAGTATTGCTGTTGGAGCAGGCGCAGACGATCGGCGGGCTCACACACACATTCTCCCGGGACGGATTCACCTGGGACGTCGGTCTCCACTACTGCGGATTGTTCGGCCACGATCAGTTCGCCGGGCGAATTCTCGACTGGCTCAGCGGCAGGACCATCGAGTTCCGTTCGGTCGGCACGGTCTATGACGTGCTGCACTTTCCGGATGGACTGGACATCTCTGTCGGACGCCCCGCCGACGCATACAAGATGGAACTCAAGGATCGATTCCCCGGCCACGCCGAGGAGATCGACGCGTATTTCGAAGCATTGGCCGCTGCCGAGGACGCCATGCGGGCGGTTAGCACCGAGCGGGCACTCCCCGAACCCTTCCGCGCGGCCCATAGCTGGTGGAACAGGAGAAAGCTCGAGCGGTGGTGTGGCCGCACCACTCACGAGGTGATCGAGGAAATCGTATCCGATCCGCGGCTGGCCGCTGTGTTATCGGCACAATGGGGCACCTATGGTGGCAAACCGACGGAGGCGAGCTTTGCTGTGCACGCACTGATCATGGGCCACTACCTCGAAGGGGCCGCCTATCCCCTTGGCGGCGCCTCGGCGATCGCCGCGGGTCTGGTCCCGGTGATCGAGGCAGCCGGCGGCAGCGCCCGCGCCGGCACACCGGTCAGCGCCATCGTGATCGAGGACGGCAAAGCCGTCGGTGTGCGCACGAGCTCCGGTGAAGAGTTCCGGGCGCCGGTCATCGTCTCGGCTGTCGGAGCCCACGTGACCATTCGGCATTTGCTGTCGGAGGATGTTCGTCAGCAGGAGTGGGCCCGGGAGATAGCCACATTCAAACCCTCGATGTGTCACTTCGAGATCTTCATCGGCTTCGAGGGTGATATCGCCCGACATGGCGCAACGCGAGCAAACCACTGGTTCTACGAGAGCTGGAATACCAACGACGTCATCTGGTCACCGACTGACGACGAGCCGATTCCGTGGATGTTCATCTCGTTTCCGTCGCTCAAGGATCCCATGCACAATCCAGGGCCTTCGAACCGACATACGGGTGAGGCGTTCGTCTGGGCTGAATGGTCCGATGTGGTTGAGTTTGCCGAGGGCGGAACCGAAACACGCGCAGACGAGTGGCGTTCGCTCAAGCAGCACGTCGAAGCGAGGCTCGTAGCGTTCTTCGCTGCAAAGTTCCCGGCGCTCGAACCGCTAATTGTCCACTGTGAGCTCGGCACGCCACTCGCTACTGCCTCTTTCACGGGTCATGAGCAAGGCGGCTTCTACGGTATCGAAACCACACCGCGCCGTCTTCTTTCCGACGCTCTCAATGCGCGGACGCCGGTGCCGGGGTTGTTCCTCTCGGGTCAGGACGTTGCGACGCCAGGCATCGCCGGAGCCCTGCTAGGTGGGATGCTTGGCGCTGCGGCAATAGACCCGCGTGTCTTCAAGAATTTAAGATAAGCGCTTGATGATTAGCCCGACGGAGAACGTCTCAGAGTTTGGTGGCTCGGCTACGTCGGGAAGTGGCCGGGCGATGCCGGCGATTCGGCGCGGAAGCAGCGTGAACCGGCGATGTAAGGCATCTCAGCGGCGCTGGTAGTCCAGGGATTACCTGGGCGGTTGATCTAACCTATCGCTAAGTGTCGGAGTCCGCAGTATGAACGTAGCGCAATCACTTCGCACTGCAGGTGTATTCAGTGTGCTCTCGCTCACGCTGATGCTTCTGGGTACGGCTGTCATCCTCGCGTCATCAGGCACGGCGGCACAGGATCCGTTGGAGACCTTCTCGGACCCGGCAACCTTCACCGCCTTTCTGCAGGCTGCCGACCCGGCATTGCGAACGGCGCTGTTCCTCGATGGATTGTTCGCACTCTGCTATGCCGGGGCGGTCTGTTTCGCGGTCATCGGTTTTCGTGACCGCTGCCCGCCTGCCGCGTGGGCTAGCGGGCTTGCGATTCTCGCCACCATGGTGCTGGATGTATCCGAGAACCTGCTGATGGTGGGCTCGCTCGGTCTCGCCGGCGCGGGGCAGGAAATCACCGGCGAGCGGATCACGCTGCATGTCTTCGTTTCGGGAATGAAACTGCACCTCGCCGCATTCTCGCTGGTTGCATTCACGTTTACGCTGCCCGAGCGAGGGCTCGTCACATGGCTAATCCGCTGGGGTGGCCGGGCGATCATGCCCATCGCCGCGATCCTGTTCGTCACCGACGCTTTCGGCGTGAGCGCAGACGCATCGCTCGGCGTCTTCGTTGCGATGACCGGTGGCTTCGCGCTACAGGCGATCTTGATGTTCCGTGAAGCCCGGGATCAGGCCCAGGCAGGTTGAGAAGGCCCGCCCGGGGCCTTTAGATCGCTCACCGTCCGCTCGTAGCCGGTTGGTTTGGCCCCAATAGCTCGGACCGCCCAGTAAAACCCGGCTTTCTGGACACCGGCCTGCTTGCCCGTAAAGCTGCCTCCACGGCGTCTGAACTTACAGTGAGTCTTTGACCTGAACTCGACCGGGCATCAGATAAACTACCTAGTCGTTCAGGCAGCACGCCGGCCTTCGTCGCGCGATCCAGCTCACGCAGCTGCGTACTCTTTCGTTATGCTATATTGCATCAATCGTATGACGCCGATAGAGGAGTCTTAGTAGATGGCGACAGTACGCAAGACGATCACACTCACGGACGCCCAGGACGATTGGATCAAGGCGCAGGTTGCCAGCGGTGATTACACCAATGACAGCGAGTATCTGCGCGACCTGATCCGGCGGGAGCAGGAAAAGGTCAGTGCCCTGAAAGCCGCCATCGACGAAGGCCTCGCCAGCGGCCCGAGCGACCGCAGTCTCGACGATATCTGGGCCGCGGCGGAGTCTCGATACCGGGCATCGAATGGCTGACTACCGTTTTTCAAAGCGGGCGGCGATGGACCTCGAGGCGATCGCCGAATATACGATCGAGCGATTCGGCATTGAACAGGCGCGACGCTATCGCGACGACCTTGGGACCTGCTTTGAGCAACTGGCGGCCAATGCGAGACTCGGCCGACGCGCCGAGCAGCTCGGGCCTGCCCTGCGCCGCTACGAGCACCGTTCACACATCGTGTTCTACCAGACAACGGATACTGCGATTCTCATCGTCCGTGTCTTGCACTACCGCATGGACGTTACGCGGCACCTTTAGCACGCTGGCGGCCGGCGGCTTTCCCTCCTGGATTCGGCCATCGGGTCTCCGGGCCGCTCCTCCAGATTCTGTGTTCCAACGAAGTACGGGCTTGTCGGTAAATGGCCGCCGGAAAGCGTTGCAACACCGAATTCATGGCAGAACAACCGGAAAATTAGGTGCGACATTGGTGCGTCTTGCCGATAGACTGAATCCGTAAGCTGCTGATCTTACAATGCTAGTCCGATCCCTTCCGTCCAATCCATCATCGGCGCAACCTGTATTACTCGGCGATGTGGGCAATTAGTCATGTGGCTCATGGCAGGAATGTCATGCCGTTGGGATAATTAATTGGATATTTGGACAACGACGACAACCCAACTGGGAGTGCCATGCTCTATCCGGAAGATGTTCTCCCTAAACGCACGGCTTGTATCCTGGGTCCACGGCCTCGAGCGTAAGGCCGATTGCGGGAATATGACCGCTTCCGACAGGGGCTTCGCGGCCATGCTCGCTCAAGTAGGAGAGGCAGCGGGATTGGAAAAACTCAGAACGTGAACCGCACGCCCACGTTCCAGGTGGTGATCTTGCCGAACTCGTAGCCAGTCATCAATGCGATGTCAGGCCGCAAGTACCAGCGGCCGTTCAGGGCGACCAGGGTGTCCGAGTCGAAGGTATCGGAGCCCTTGGTAACGACCTCGCCGACCGACGTGTAGCGCACGTGGCCCTGCAGGTGGAGCACTGGTGTCGCCGCCCAGATCATGCCGACCTCGGCGCCAATACCGTCGTCGTCGACGTCGGCGTCGAGATCGAATCCGGCGACCCGCACATCCTTGAACTCGGCATTGTCAAAGGTGAGCCGCCCGTAGAAGCTCGCTGTCGGCGAGAACGGGTAGGCATAGCCGACACCGATCCGCCACCGCACCACGTCGAAATCACCCTCGACGGTGTCGATGCCGTCCCTGACCTCGAGCTCCTGACCGGTCAAGGAATAATCACCGAACAGGTGCATGTTCTTCGAGAACTGCCACGCGCCACCGATGAAGCCGCCGCCGCCGGCATCGGTCTCGAGATCGAATGTGCCGTTGTCCGTGAACGTCTCGGACTCCTCCACGTCATTGACGAAGCCGGCAATGAAGCCGCCCTCGAGGTAGGTGAAGCTGAAATCCTGTGCCCCTGCAGCCGCCGGCGCGCCCAGCGCGACCACCACGGCAAGCGCGAACATCCTCTGAAAAGTGGACATACAGTCACCCCTGTTTGGGAACTGGCAAATACTGCCGGCCATCACGGCCGGGACTGTGTGAGGCGACCTGTGAGCGACGTCCCGCTGTATACAATACTCCGGGGGGCAGATCGGCAACAAGGCGAAGCTGCCCGATAGGGCATGGGCCAGATCATCGTGCCTGCCATTGTCATGCACCCTGTTGGCCGACACCGAACCAAAGCGACAGTCGATCAGAGGCTGAATCGAAGCAGCGGCGCTTACCAGCGCAGAATTCCTCTTCCCGAGTCGGGTGCAGCGAGGAGCGCATCTTTCAGCGCGCCAGTACGGCAGACTTCTGCGATATCGCTCTGCGCGCCGGTTGACAGGATTTGGATTTCTTGGCCGCCATCGAGCTCAAAAACCGGCCACCCCCGTCGGCCAGGCAGGGCTGTCGCCGTAGTCCTGCCCGTGTCCATCCACCCAGGCGATGGCCTCCTCCATGATCCCGAGCCCTTCGCGCATCACCGCCTCGTCCATGTTCAGCGCCGGATAGAGCCGGATCGAGGACTCGCGATCGCTGATGGCCCAGACGCCGTTGTCCAGCATGCGGCTGCGCACGGCGCGGGCATACCACCAGTCCTTCTCCCCGGAGTCCGGACTCTGGAAACCGACGCCCATGAGCAGCCCGTTGGCGCGTACCTCTTTCACGATGCCGTAGCGCTGCCAGCCCGCCATGATGTCGGCCGCGATCGCACCGAGCCGGGCCGCATGCTCCACGACACCGTCGCGCTCGAAGATCTCCAGTGTCTTCAGGCCGGCGGCACAGCCTGCCGGCGTGCCCGCGAAGGTGGAGCCGCTCACGAAGTCGTCGGCGTCGCCCAGTATCTCGTCGCGCGCCGCGATGCCGGCGCAGGGAGCGATGCCTCCCGAGAGATTCTTGCCGACCACCAGGATGTCCGGCAGCACACCGTAGTGCTCCACCGCCCACATTTTCCCGGTACGGCCGAGGCCGGTCAGCACCTCGTCCACGATCATCAGCCAGCCGTTGCGGTCACAGATCTCGCGGATGCCCTGCAGAAAGTTGCGCGGCGGTATCCAGTTGCCGCCCTCGGCGAGGCCCGGCTCCACCAGCACGGCGGCGATATTGTCGCGGGGCGCAATGCAGCCCGGAATGTGATTGTCCAGATACCAGAGGCAGTACTCTGCGTACTGCCCCGGCTCTATCCCGGCCGGCCGCCTATCGCTGTAAGGATACGGCGCCTTGATGATGCCGCCGTCCCAGGCCTCCAGATAACGCATGGCGCCCGGGTCGTAGCCGCTCATGAGCTTGGTCGCGAGTGCGGAACCATGATAGGCCGAGGCGAAGGTGATGACGTAGCGGCGCTTCGTGTGGGTCAGCGCCAGATACACCGCTGCCTCGGCAGCCTCGGTACCGGACACCTCGTAGCTGAAACGCGGCAGCGCCCGCTCCGGCATGATATCCGCCAGCCGCTCTGCCAGGTCGTAGCGCAGCGGATGGTCATAGTGGAAACCGTAACGGCGATGGGCAGCGTCGACCGCCTCGACCACTTCCGGATGCGCGTTTCCCAGCGGGTTGGTGGCCCAGCCGTTCTGGAAATCGATGTATTTGCGGCCATCCAGGTCCCAGATGAAGTCCCCCGCGGCACGGTCGATCACGATCTGGTTGGCCGCACGGAATCCGCGCAGGCCGGCTTTCTCCATCTCCGCCTCGAACTTCAGGCCGTTGCGGAACAGGGGGATGCCACGCTCGAGCATGCGGCGCGTCTTCGGGCCCGGGAAACGGTCTGACATGTCGGCTACTCCCCTCTTTCTGCCAGAGGGGAGCATAACCGAGACCACCCCGAGCGATCATCCGGGGGGGGGGGGGGGGGGG
>NZ_JAPDRH010000004.1:0-413287 GCF_040706555.1 Lentisalinibacter salinarum | reverse complement strand
AGATCGTGATCAGAACCATCGCACGATTCGTTCTGATGGTGCTTGGTCCGGCCATCGCCGGGGCCGATAGCGCCGGCACGATGTCGGCCCGTCCCTGGGCGCCGACAGCCGAGGCCTTCGAGGACGGCTGGGCTTTCAGCCCGGGTTTCTCTGCCTTGTGACGAATTGAAGGGCCCAGCAAAAGTTCGATCAGGGCGAGGATGACGGACGGCCGCTGCTGCTACTGCATCTTCCAGACGACACGCACGCCCACGGTGCGCGGCTTGCCCCAGACGGCGTAGCCCCAGTCAGGGCCCAGCGTATTCTGGTAGGTGAAGTACTCTTCGTCGGTCAGGTTCTTCGCGAAGGCCTCCACTCGCCAGGTGCTGCCCGGCGACTGCCAGCTCACACGCGCGTTCGCGATACCGTAGGCGTCATGCAAGGAATAGGGGTCGTTCTCGATCTGCAGGTAGTGCTCGTCCTGCCAGGCGTAATCCGCCTGGAATGCGAGTTCGCCCTTGTCTCCGAGCGGCAGGTACCAGCGGCCGACGAGGTTATACGTCAGCGCGGGCGCTGACGGCAGCTCGTTGCCGTCCAACGTGTACTCGTCGCCAGCCACGAAGAAGATCTGCTGCGAATCGAACTCGGTATCGAGCAGGCCGACACCGGCGATGATCTCGAGGTTGTCGGAAACAAGCGCCGTCAATTCGAACTCGGCGCCCTTGCCGGTGACGTCGCCCGCATTGGTGATGATGCTGCCGTCGGCCACTGTCAGGAACACCTGCGCCTGGAAGTCCTCGATCTCGTACTGGAAGGCTGCAGCGTTGAGTCGCAACCGGCCGCCCATGAAATCGGACTTCAGGCCGACTTCGTAATTGGTGATGTCCTCGGGGCCGACGGCTTCGGTTGCCTCCGGCGAGGCATTGTAGCTGCCCGAAAATCCGCCACTCTTGAAGCCGGTGGATATGTTCGCGTACGCGAGCATGCCCTGGCGAGGCCGCCAGTCGAGGCCGATGCGGCCGGTCGTCGCGTCAGCGGACAGGTCATGACGGGCATTGACGGGCGGCGAGTAGAAACTCGGCCCGGAAGTCTGCACGAAGTCGCGGGTCTCGTCGGTGTAGCGCAGGCCACCGACCACGGTCAGTTCGTTGGTCAGGTCGTACTCGACCTGACCGAACACGGCCCAGGACGAGCTGTTCAGGCCGACGTTTTCCTGGTGCCAGAGGCCGTCGGCCGTGGTCGGCGCCTCGGTTATCAGGCCGCGGTCGTCCTTGTAGTAGTAGACGCCCGTCACCCATTCCATCCGATCGCTGGCGCCGTTCAGGCGCAGTTCCTGCGTGTACTGTTCAGCGTCGACCGAGTATTGCTCGTCGAAGAACACGACCGCCGTGCCATCGCCGTCGTCCTGCAGAAACTTGTCGAGTTCCTCGTAGGCGGTTATCGATGTAAGTTCGAAATTGTCGAAGGGCAGACTCAGGGTCGCGGATACGCCGAAGGTATCGATCTCGGTGGCGAGGCCGTCCGCCGCGCCGGTCGCCGCGTGCTCGGGATCGAACTGGCCGTTGACCGCTTCCGCGCCGGTCAGGTCGAAGGTCGCGCTGGTGCACTGACCGGCCTGAATGAGGCCGCGGGAACAGGTTGCCGCGTTCGGGTCGGAGGTCTCGAGATAGCCCATGTGCGCGAAGCCGACCGTGTTCTGGTCGGCACGGCTGCCGTGCACGTTGAAGAGCAGTTCTCCGGAGGTGGCAACATCGATGGCCAGCTGGCCGCGGTAGCCGAAGCTGTCTGTGTCGTTCAGCTTCCCGCCGGTAACGGTGTTGGTCTGCCAACCGTCATCGACGGTCCGTTTCATGGCGAAGCGGCCGCGCATCTTGTCGCCGAGCGGGCCGTTCACCATACCCTCGAGGATGCGCTCGGAATAACTCGCAACACTCGCACTGATGCGGGCATCGAACTCGTTCGTCGGCCGCTTCGATATGTAGTGCACGAGGCCGCCCGTCGTGTTGCGGCCATAGATCGTGCCCTGCGGCCCGCGCAGGACCTCCACACGCTGCAGGTCGAAGAGCTCGATGGCGGAGCCCGCCGGGTTGCCGCGATAGACTTCGTCGACGTAGATCGAGACCGGCGACTCCCAGGAGTCGGAAAAATTGACGAGACTGATGCCGCGCAAGGATACGGACGGACTCGACGCTTCGCCGAAGATGGCAAAGAAATTCATGTTCGGCACCTGCTGCGTGATTTCGAGGCCCTCCTCGAAACCCATCTTCTCGATCGCATCGCCGGAAAAGGCACTGACGGCGACGGACACATCCTGCAGGTTCTGTTCGCGCTTCTGCGCGGTAACCGTGATCTCGTCGATGACGCTCTGCTGCGCGAGGACCATCGGCGTCCACGACAACAGCAGCACCATCAGAAAAGTGTCAGATTTGTTCTTGTTGATCATTTGATGACTCCTTGGGAAACTGCTGGTCGGTTTGGACAGACCTCGCCGGCGGGTCGGGGCCTGCGATGACACCGGGTTTTGATGGCCTCCCTCGGCGGGTGGAAGCGGACGGGGTGATGCCCGTCGGTAACGGCATCACCCCCCCGCACGCCGTTGATGACCGGCCAACACGCCTTTTTTACCGTAGCAAAGCGTTGTACGTTGCCGCAACACGCCGCCAGGCGCAGGTGGTTGCGTTTGCTTGCCATAGAGGCATTGGGCCGAGGAATCGTTGTGTATTCAGGCTGCGCGTGCCTGAATCGGCAGGTCGAACTGGAATCGGGTCCCCTGCCGCTCCTTGCTGACGACGCTGATCTCGCTCGAGTGCAATTCGAGGATTCGCTTCGCAATCGCGAGGCCGAGACCCATCGAGCCCTGCTCTCGTTCACCATGTTCGTCCGCCTTGTAGAAGCGGTCGAATATTCTCGGCAGCGCTTGTTGCGAGATGCCGGGCCCCGTATCTGCAACGGATACACCGACCACCTTCGCCCTGCGCTTCACCGAAATCGATACTTTACCGCGAGCCGGCGTGTACTTCAGGGCGTTTCCGACGAGGTTCTCGAGCACCCGTTGAATCAGTTTGATATCGGCATAGACGGTGACGTCGGCGTCGGGTCGGATCACTTCGAGCGTAACGTCCGATTCCCTCGCGCGCAGTTCGAATTCCTGCACCACGTCGTGAATGAGTTCAGGAAGCGAGAACTCCTCGCGCGTCGGCGTGACGCCTCCGGAGTCCAGCAGGGCCAGCTCGAACAGGTCCTGGATAAGCGCGGCGAGGTGCGTGGCATGTTTACGCGCTATCTCGAGGTACTGCAGTCGTTGGGCAGGATCGAGAGTATCGCCCTTCATGATCAGCGTCTCGATGTAGCCCTGCATCGAGGCCAGCGGCGTGCGCAGATCGTGAGAGATATTGATGACCAGTTCGCGACGCAGCCGGTCGTCTTCCTTCAGTGCGGACAGCTGCTGCTGAATCGTCGTCGCCATCAATCGGCAGGCATCGCGGAGCTGGTCGATCTCGTCGCCCGGCTCGCGTGGCGTTGCGGCAGGAATGCCGGTTTCGAACCGGCTGGCCGTGAAGGCCGACACATCGCCGGTGAGGCGTCGCAGTCGCCTCGTCAGATAGGAGAACAAGATCACACCGGCACCGAAGGCAGCGAAGACCAGAAGCAGGATGGCCGCGGTTATCATGCGCTGCCTGTCGCTGCCGGAGACCTGCTCGGCGACGGCTTCGTACTGTGAACCGCCAAGCAGGACGTAGAGGTATCCCGCCAACTCGTCGGACCGTGCCGGATCGGTCACCGGAAACGCGGAAAATATCTTCCGGGAATCGGGGTTCCGCGGATCGATGCCCTTGATCGGCAGGGGTGCGGTATCTGCCAACAGATCGTGAATAGGTCCGACGTCGATGCGCTCCGCGAGCACTTCCTCGGGTGGCAGGCCATGGCCCAGTATCTCGCCGGCCGGCGAGACCAGGTAGATTTCGGCTGTCGGATTGATGACCATCGCCCGGTTGGCGAGTTCTCCCAGCGCCGCCGTGTCTACCTCACCGTTGCGTATCAGTTCGCTGGCATTCGCCACGTACATGGCCAGCGACGCATTCAGCCGCTGGCTCAGTTCCTCGTAGTAGAGCCTGACACTGAAGCGGTCGATGGTGTAGAACGCCGCGCCGAGGAGAAAAATGATGATAAACATCGCCGCGGAGAGTTTGTAATGAAGGCGACTCATGCGCGGGCCCGGTTCCGGGCGGTTGCAGCCATCTTGTAGCCGACACCCCAAACCGTCACGATCAACTCCGGATGCGCCGGGTCGATCTCGATCTTGGCGCGCAGACGGTTGATGTGCGAATTGACGGTGTGTTCGTAGCCGTCGTGACCGTAGCCCCAGACGCTGTCGAGTAGTTCCAGACGCCGGAATACCCGGCCGGGATTCGCTGCAAAATGATGGAGAAGGTCGAATTCCTTGGCGGTCAGTTCGATCGACTCGCCGCGTACGGTGGCGATTCGTGTCGCTGGATCGACGGTGACACATCCGGCCCGGATCGCCCCTTTCTGCTCGGCCGCGGATCGGCGGGACAGCTCGGCCCGTCGCAGGATGGCCTTGACACGGGCCATCAGCTCTACAACGCTGAACGGCTTGGTAACGTAGTCATCAGCGCCGATCTCCAGTCCGACGACTCGGTCGAGCTCCGTTGATTTCGCCGTGAGCATCAATACCGGAACCGAACCCGAGTCCTGGCGCAGTCGGCGGCAGATCTCGAGTCCGTCGATACCCGGAAGGCGAAGATCGAGGATGATCAGATCCCATGAGCCGGCGGAAGCTTTCCGCAGTCCGCCATTGCCATCGCCGGCGATCGTCACGGAAAAACCCAGGTCGGCGAGGTGCAGGCGGATCAACTGGGCGATGTCCCGCTCGTCTTCGATGACGAGGATCCGCTTTTGCATCGGTTTGCCTTCGCCCGACGGAGTCATACCGGAGTAGACCGGGTATTGCTCCGAAATGTTACAGGGAAGGCGAGCTGACCCCTGCGCGGCGGTCGCGGTGCTGATTTTCGGCAGCTGGGAGGGGGCGCATGTCCGCGGCAACGCAGGACCGCCGGGTCCTTTCGGAAGTCGCCGCGAACACGCGCCCGTGCGCCTTCAGTGGATCGGCAGGAGCGGGCACTCGAAGTAGTCAGGCCCGCCTTCCGGGTGACCGGGCGCTATCGCCAGGTGACCGAGGTTGCGGTAAGTCTGGATGTCGGTATACGACTTCAACACCGGCAGTGGCTCGTTTGCCGCAAGCCCCTGCTCGTTCCACAGGACCGTCTGTACAGACCAGCGGCCGCCATTGTAGGCGCGATTCCCCGGCGCGGCCTCGGAAACCGGCAGTTGTCCGGCGGCACCATTGACGAAGATAAAGAGCTTGTCGAACGACTGGTTGTTGCGGCCATTCGGGGCCGGTAGCTCACCCAGCCCCTTCGTGCCCCAGACCTCGCCGTCACCGTAGATCGCAGGACCGAAGTTCGGTGCATCTGCGTTTGCCAGGCTCACACCCGTCAATGCCAGCAGCAGCGCCAGTGGAACGAGTTTCAATCGTGACTTCATCGCTATTCTCCTCTCGCTATTCCGAGGTTGATTCAGGAACAGCTACGAGGCTAACAACGGGACATCGCCCGGCGTTCACGAATCTATAACAAAATTCTCACGGCCGGACCGGCCACCGAAAAGCTGCGAGCGACACCATCTCCGTCGCCGCCCGATACCGACTCATTGCGCATGAGCACGATGACCATTTCCCTGCCCGAGGCGCTGATCGGCCGGTCCGCGCCATGGCGGCAAACAAAAAGGCCAATTAGCGAAATAGCCGAGCGGTCTGCTTAGTTAGGCGTACACTGAGTCCTTCTTCGATCAACCGCACTACGGAGAGACTCATGAAACGTCCACTTTACCTGCTGGTCGTCATTCCCGTAGTGGGGATTGCGCTGTTCGCCGGCTGGCGAATTTTCGACCATCCCGCTGGCCCCGGAACCGATGCCGATCGATCCGAGACTTACCTGCCACCCATCGCGCCGGTAGGTGCCACGCTGCTCGATGGTCTGGGAGACTACAGTCGCAAGATCACCACCGACAGCCCCCAGGCACAGCGCTGGTTCGACCAGGCTCTGATGCTGACCTGGGGATTCAACCACCAGGCCGCCGAACGCTCGTTCCTGCAGGCGGTCGCGGTCGATCCCGAGTGTGCCATGTGCTGGTGGGGTGCGGCCCTGGTGCTGGGCCCGCACGTCAACGCCGGGATGGACCCTGCCAACAACGACGCGGCATGGGAACGGCTGCAGGCAGCCCGGCGGCTTGCTCCTTCGGCCGAACCCTGGGAGCAGGCGTTAATCCAGGCCCTGACGGCAAGGTATGCCGAGCAGCCCGGTGACGACCGCAGTGCGCTCGATCAATCCTACGCCGCCGCCATGAAGCAGGTCGTGCTCGACCACCCCGGCGACCTCGATGCAGCGGCGTTCTATGCCGAAGCGCTGATGGACCTGCAGCCGTGGAACTACTGGGACGACGACGGCAATCCGGTCGGCGCGACGCTGCAGATCGTCGAGGTGCTCGAGAGCATCATCGACCGCGACCCCGACCACGCGGGCGCACTGCACCTCTATGTCCACGCTGTCGAGGCCTCGAACGAGCCGGAACGCGGCGTCGCGGCGGCCGACCGGCTGCGTACGCTGATTCCCGGCTCCGGGCACCTGGTACACATGCCTGCCCACATCTATGCGCGGGTCGGCCGATGGCACGATGCCGTTATCGCCAACCGGCGGGCGATCGAAGCCGACGACGCCTACCTTGCCGCCTGCCGTCCCGGGCCCGGCGTCTACCCGCTGGGCTACGTACCGCATAACCACCACTTCCTGTGGTTCGCCGCCACCATGTCCGGGGAGCAGGAGACGGCGCTGGAAGCTGCGGCATCCACGCACGATCGCACGAAGGACCCGGACCTGATGCGCACGCCGGGCTTTGAAACCATGCAGAATTTCGCGTTGACACCCCTGTTCGCCCGCGTCCGGTTCGGTCGTTGGGACGAGGTCCTCGAGACGCCGAAGCCCGCTGACGATCTTCCCTACATGGTCGCGATGTGGCACTACGCCCAGGGGCTGGGCTCACTACGCAGTGCTGACCTCGAGAGCGCGGTCTCGCATCACGACCGGCTGACGGAGTTTGCGAAGAGCCCGACCATCGAGGCGATGAGGGTGTGGGACCGTTATTCGCTGATCCACGGGGTGCGTATCGCCGAACGAACGCTGGCCGCCGAACTTGCCTGGCACGCTCGCGATCTCGACGGTGCGACGGCAGCCATGGCCGAGGCCATTGCAATCGAGGACGAACTGCCCTACGACGAGCCGCCGGGCTGGCATTTCCCCGGGCGACTGGTGCTGGGTGCGATGCTGCTGGAGGCGGATCGGGCGGAGGCTGCCGAGACGGCGTACCGCGCCGAACTGCGCCGTAACCCGGAGAACGGGTGGTCGCTCCGAGGGCTGGAGCAATCGCTCATCGCACAGGGTCGGGCGGCAGACGCCGAGGCCATCGCCGAGCGCCGCAAGCAGGCCTGGGCACACGCCGACTTCGAACTGGCTGCGACGAGGCTCTGATCGAATCGTCTGACCGGGATCAAGGGGCGGGCAGACTCGCCAGGTCCTCGCGCAACTCGCCGACGTCCAGCGGAGCGGACCAGAAGGCCGTCATGCGGCCTTGCGGGTCGATCAACGCCACGGCGGTAGCGTGGTCCATGGTGTACTCCCCATTGCCGGTGGGCACCCGCACGTAGGCCATCTGCAGGCTGTCCAGCAGCCGGTCGAGCGCCTCGCGCTCGCCGGTCAGTCCGATCCAGTCCTCGTCGAACCACGCCAGGTAACCGGCCAGCCGTTCCAGCGTATCGCGCTCCGGATCGACGCTGACGAATACGGTCTGCACGCGACTTGCATCGAGCCCTTTCCCCGCCGCTTTCAGAATGCCCAGCGTGGCCGGACAGATGTCGGGGCAGTGCGTGAAGCCGGAGAACAGCACCGTCCAACGGCCCATCAGGTCGTCGCGCGAGAATGGCGCGCCGGTGTGGCCGGTCAGCTCGAACGTCGCGACCGGCCGGGGCGGATCGACCACACGGGCATGGCGCAGCTCGGCGTTTTTGTCGCATCCCCCCAGCAACACGACCACGACGATCCAGGCGGCAGTGAAATGTTTCATCGATCGGGCCTTGGTGAGACTTGCCGAAGTACTGCAAACGATCACTTTCTGACATTCGGATTGCGCTGCGCCGCAGGCACCACCTCATCAATGCCGGCGTACGGCTCTCGTTCGAACATCTTCTGATCGGCCAAAAAGTCGACGAACAGCGGTGTCGCGTCATCGCCCCAGAAGATCTCGCCGGCATACGAGAATGTCGGCACGCCGAACACGCCGCGCTCTATTGCTTCGGTCGTGTTCGCGCGCAACTCCTCCTTGATGGATTGCCGCGTCAGCACTTCCGCAACATCGAGGATACCGAGCTTTTTGCCGAGCGCGGCGACACTACTCTCCTCCTGTCCATCGTTGCCCTCGCCGAAGACATGTTCATAGACAATTCGCACGGTTTCGAGGGTTGAACCGGCCGCGATCGTCAGCCGCAGAAGCGCAAGCGGATTGAACGGGTGACGCGGCGGTCCCTTGAAGGGTAATCCGCGTTGGTCGGCCAGCCAGCGCGTATAAAAGTACGTCTGGCGGCGCTTGGCCGGGATCTCCGCCGGTCCCTTGTGCCCCCAGTGGTTCAACAAGGCCGCGAACAACACCGGTCGCGGCCTGACGACCAGGTCTTCCGGCAGCTCCCGGAAACGAGACATCTGCAGATACGGGTATGGCGAGATGTAGTCGAAATACCAGTCCGCTTGCCGTGCCATTTGCTTCACTCCTTCGGTCGGATCTGAAAACCGCCGGGACATGACGTCTGCTGAAAGCCGCAGTTTACGGTAGCAGCTGCCCGAGAAATGCCATACGCCGTCCTGGCGTCGATAAACGAGATCATGGATTATGACGCGCTCCGGCTCATAATCGCGGAAACAGGTCAGGATCGCGATATCCTCGCTGCGCACCGGGGTGAATCGCGCGATTCCGGCCAACGCTTCCGTCAAATCCCGAAACGTCAGTAGGAATCTCCCGCCAGCCACCCCGATCGAGATCAAGGAATATCCTGAGATGAGATTGCACGAAGTTCCGGGCCGGCGTAAGCGGCAGTTGCGCCGCTCTCTCGACGGCCCCGCAATAGAGTGGTGGAAGACCGAAGCGGGAACGATACGGGTGCTGCACCGCAAGTCTGCGACCGGTCCACGACTGCTCTTCGCAGCAGACGGTCCGAATGTACTCGAACACTATGACGACCTGCTCGCTGCGCTGCAGGGCCGTGCCGATGTGGTCGTCTACGAGCCGCCGGGCACCGGCGGGTCGATGCCGGAGCCGGGTTTCGGTTACCGCCTGACAGACTTCGCCGACAATGCCGCGGAGATCCTGAAACGCACCGGACCACGCGTGCTGGTGTTTCCCTGTTACATGAGCCTCGTTGCCGGCGCACTTGCCCGAACCGGAAATACCGAGACTCAGGGTGTTGTACTGCCCCAGGGCACGTCCTGGGCACAGATGCATCGCTGGATCGAGCGAGTCGATCCATTGCGGGTCCTGCGGACCCCCCTGTTGGGACAACTGATGCTGCGGGTCATGCCGCGGCGGGTGTCAGCCGGCTGGTATGCCGGCAGCTCGGGCCCGGCCGCCCGCCAGCGGCTGCAGTCCATTGCCGATGATGTCCTGAAACGGGGAGGATGCTTCTGTCTGGCGTCGCTAATGCAGAACTTCGAGCGCGGGGCGGATCACGGCGATACTTTCGATTCCGTGCCTTCGGTCGTGGTCTGGGGAGACCTCGATCGATCGCACGGACCGCCCGGATCGGTAAGCTTCCCGGCAGCCGACGTTATAGAACATTTCCCCGAAACCGGCCACAGCCCGGAACTCGAAGCACCCGGGGAATTCGCGGAGTGGCTGCTGCGATGGTGTCATGAACAGTCTCCCTTCTCCCCTCCTCCGGCAGCAGCGCCGGAGTGACCTCAATGTCAAAGTCGAGCAGCGCTACCGCCTCAGGTCTTTCAGGCGTGTCTCGTACTCGCTCTTATCGATTTCGCCCTCGGCGTATCGACGCTTCAACCGTTCTTCGGCCGATTCTCCGGCGGACTCGCCTTGCCGTGAAGTCACCCGGCTAACGATCCATGCGGCAAGGACGATCAGCACGAGCGCCAGAATCCACCAGAACCACATGCCTCCCATGTGTCCCATATCATGCCATCCTGTCATCGTCGTTCCCCCTTCGCTGATGTCATCTCTTTTCAGAAAGCGAATCGCAGCCCCGCACCGAACAACCACTGACTGGTGTCGGCCCCGGCGGCCTCCGCGATGTCCTCGGTCTCGCCGAGGGCCGTCGTGTAGCGCATGAGCAGATACGGCGCCAGCTCCCGCCGGATCTCATAGCGCAAACGCAGGTCGATCTTCACGTCGGTGAGGCCGCTGCCGAGACCTCGCTCCGGGACGTCCTGGGCGCTGATACCCAGTGCCGCCCGCGGCTGCAGCACGAGTCGCTGGGTGATCCTGAGGTCGTACTCTCCCTCTGCGGCGAGGGTCAGATCGCCGTCCTCGGAAAGATACAGGGAGGTGTCCAGCTCGAACTTGTAGGGGGCAAGGCCCTGCAGCGCGACGACTGCGGACCAGCGGTCCTCGTAGTCGCTCCCGCCCCATTCGTTCGCATACTGCATGCCGGCCTGGAAATTCCAGAACGGGGTGATCAGGCGCGAGTAGAGGAAGTCGTTCTCGCTTTCGCCCTCGTCAGGCCCTTCGAAAATGGCCTCACCCTCGCTCTTCCACCAGAACTTGTGGAAATCGCCGCCCACCCAGCCTTGCGCCTCCCAGCCGACGCGGTCCGGCGCGTCGTCGTCCGCAATCCGGTATTCCAGTTGCTCGATGAATGTGAACCGATAGGTGCGGTCGTCGGGAACGGGGTTCGGGAAATGCCCGGGCGGCGGATTGGCCGAGTAGTCGAGCACTTCGTCCAGACTCATCCCCTCTGGCAGCGGGGGCTCTTCCACCGGCGGGGCCTTCTTGTCCGCATGCTGCGCTGCGGACTCGCGGTGATCCGGCCGTCCCTCCGTAGTCGGCACTTCGTCCATCGGCTGCGCAGCGCCCGCATGGCCCACGAGGAGCGCTACGAGCACGAGCGGGATGACATTGAGATCAGGCACCGACATCGACCGGTCCCTCATCGAGCGAGCGCACCACGGCCACGGTGCGGAACATCCCGGCTTCCATATGATAGAGGAGATGACAGTGGAAGGCCCACTGACCCGGCGCGTCAGCCGTAATGTCGACGGTGAGCAGTTCCGCCGGCTGCACGATCACGGTGTGCTTTCGCGGGTTGTCGTCCAGCGTGCCGCCGGCGTAGAGGTCCATCCACATGCCGTGCAGGTGGATCGGATGGCTCATCATCGTGTCGTTGATCATGTTGATGCGCAGCCGTTCGCCGTACTGGAAGAGGATCGTGTCGGACTCGGACCACTTCCGGCCGTCGAAGCCCCAGACGTATTTGTGCATGTTGCCGGTCAGATGCAGGTCGAACTGCCGTGAAGGCGGCCGCCGCCCGTACGGACGTTCGAGCGCCCGCAGCTGGCCGTAGGTGAGTACCCGCCAGCCGTCCTCGCCGAGACCCGCACCCGGATAGTCGAGACGCCGATAGGCCGTTTGCGCCATCGTGATGCTGGCCGGCCCGTGACCGGCCGGGCCGTGGCGGATGCGGTCGGGCAGGTTTTCCGTCGGCAGTTCGTCCGCGCCGGAGTGGGCTGCATGCTGTCCGGCATGCGTCTCGCGCTTCATGCCGGAACCATGCTCCATGCTTTCCATCCCGCCATGCATCATCATTCCCATGTCGGCCATGGTCAGCATGGGCCGGCGGCGCTGCTCCGGCACCGGGCCGTTCGCCCCTGCCCGCGCCGCCAGCGTACCCCGGGCGTAACCGCTTCGATCCATGGTCTCTGCGAAGATGGTGTACGGCCCCTCGTCCGGCATGGTCACCACGACGTCGTAGGTCTCGGCCACGGCGATGCGCAGCTCGTCCGTTTCCACCGGTCGGATGTTCTGTCCGTCCGCTTGCACGACGGTCATCGGCAGTCCGGGGAACCGGATGTCGTAGAAGGTCATCGTGGAAGCGTTCGCGATCCGGAAACGGACCTTCTGGCCCGGTTCGGCCAGGAACGTCGGGTTCTCGTGGGCCGCCCGGCCGTTCATCAGGTAGGTATAGGTCGCCCCCGTGATATCGGCGATATCCGTCGGATCCATGCGCATGCGGTCCCACGCCAGTCGCTTCCCGAGCACCTCGCCGAGACTCATGCCGGTGGCCCGCATCTGGTCGTCGATGTTGGCGAGCGTCGGACGCTGGAAGTTGTAATAGCCTTCCATCGTTTTCAGCTTCCAGAGGACGCGATGCGGTTCCTCGAAAGTCCAGTCGGACAGGACGACCGAGTGTTCCACGTCATAGTCGACGGGATCGGTCCCGGCGGGTTCCAGCACCAGCTGGCCGTAGTGGCCGAGCTGCTCCTGCAGCCCGCTGTGGCTGTGATACCAGTAGGTTCCGTTCTGCCGGACCGGATAGCGATAGGTGAACGTCTCGCCGGGCGCGATTCCCGGGAAGCTGATGCCCGGCACACCATCCATGGTGAAGGGCAGCAGGATGCCATGCCAGTGGATCGACGTGGAGTCGGGCAGGCGATTGTGAACGCGGATCAGCGCCTCGCCGCCCTCCCGCATCCGGATCACGGGACCGGGAATCGAGCCGTTGATGGCGATTGCGGCCCCGGGCCGACCGCCCACCAGCAGTTCACGGTGTTCCAGGAAGAGATCGATGCCGCCCGGATCCGTCGCGCGAAGTTCGCCCACCACGCCGGCCGCACCGGGATTGGCGGAGGCTGCGAGGCCCGGCCGGAGCAGGGACAGGTAGCCGGTCAATGCGGCCGAAGCCGTCGTACCGACAAAGCGGCGTCGTGACATCGGCCGCGCTCTGAATGCGCGTCCGTCGGTCATCGACTGTTATCCCAGCACTCACGCTACGAGAAGTCAGTTCGCACAACTACTTATGGCTTTCCCGCAGTCGCCGGACAGGAGCCGGAGTCCGCTCGATCAATGCCGGTGAGCCGCACTCGGCATCGTCCTGGTGCTCGTCTCCGTCGCACTCATGAGTTGGGTGCACGTGGAATCGATGAAATCCGACGAAGGCGAGACGAGCGAGCCCCGGCAAGTCCGCGACGCGCGCCTACTCGCGACCTGCCAGTGTCCGGGTATGCTTCTTCGAACCGTCACCTTGCGCGATACGGAGTCGACCGCTCGGTAATCGACGACGTTGCCTACGGACTCATGGATATACAGGATCATTCCTCACCAGGCTGTTGGTCGACGATACTCGCTCATCGACCACGAGCCCGATCGCGTCGCTGCTCCGCTTCGCCTCGATATGCAGGTGCGGCTCCATTGAGTTTCCGGAATTGCCGACCTTCGCCAAAGGCTCTCCCTGGGCGACTCTCTGACCACCCTGGAGCACGTAATACCTACCGCGCGCGAGCGGGAATGACACGCTAAGCGACTCTGCCCGAGGAAAATGTGAACTGACGGCCGACGCGTCCAGCCCGACAACCAGCAATAACAAGAACATGACGGCAGCGAACAGGCCTGGCGCTGATCGAGATGGTTCAGTGCCGGTCGCCGCTTTCCTTCACCGTGAGTCCCGGAAACCGACTGCCCGCGTAATCCGTATGGCACGCCTGGCAGGCACGCGTCATTTCCTGGAACCACAATCGTTCGAGGCGCGGGTCGCCCTGCCGGCCCGCCTCGGCCAATCGGGCGGCGAGCTCGTGCAAGGTCCGGTCGGCGACGACGAAACCCTCCGGCAGCCGGCTCGCGATCTCCTCGCGCTGCGCCTGCGTGATCTCCCGAGCGAGAACGAAGCTCTCATGGATCTTTCCGGCTTCACTGGCGACGGTTTCGTGCTCGCCCTTCACGATCGCCGTGTGGACAAGGCCCATGGCCTGTGCAATGGCCTGCATCTCACGGATCAGCAGCGCTCGTGTCTCGCCCGAAAGCGCGGCGGTCGCCGGCTCGGCGAGGTCTCGCCCGGCGGAGGTGAGACCGACCACGGGAAGGATGGCAACGGTCAGACAGACAATACGCGTCATCAACTTCATACCGACCTCCTTTTGAATCGCGGTAATGTGCCTCGCTCAGTATCCCAGTGTACTCTCTCGACTGAAGCTCCGGTTACGCAGCTCCGCCGAACGGCACACCATCCCGTCATCCGGGAGTTGCAGACCCAGGATCAATAGACCCGGCGAAATGACCATCTACTCAAGTGACAAACCGTCGGCGCGAGCCTCCGAATTTCAGTCGGAGCTCCGGGAGTACGCCTCACCGCCGTGTTACCTCCACGAGATCGATCCCGATTACGGCGGTGATCTCCTCCCCGCTGCTCAAGTCTCGCCGCCCTCCGGCGCCGAGCAGATCAGGCACTGGCGAGACGCCCGGCGAAGGCGACTTCGTGCCAGACGAGATCAACTGTCGGCCGCCGTCAGGGCGGCTGCGGCTACACAGATCATCAGGGAACTGCACCGGTCCCGCCTGACCGAGGGCCATGAGTGCATCGGGCTCTACTGGCCGCTACCAGGGGAGATCGACTTGCGATCGCTCGCGCGCCGGTGGCTGGAACAGGGAATCGACGTCGGCCTTCCGGTCATCGAGTCGTCCGGAGGCTCCCTGACGTTCTGGGCGTGGCGGCCGGAAATGCAGATGATCGAAGATGGACCGTGGTCGATTCCGCGGCCGTGCAGCCGGCGCCTGGTGGAGCCGACGCTGCTCCTCGTCCCCATGCTCGGATTCGACCTAGATCTTCATCGGTTGGGCAATGGCGGCGGATACTACGATCGGACGCTCGCGGCGATGCAGCCACGGCCCGTTGCCGTGGGTATTTGTCATGAGTTCGGGCACATGCCTACCATTTACCCGCAGGCGCACGATGTCCGCATGGATGCCGTGATCACCGAAAGCGACGGCCCGACGGACCATCATCGAACCGGAAACCCACCGTGAATCTCGTCGCTCAGCGGTGTTGGCGCTCGCTGACAGACGGTGGTGGCGAGACCGTGAGTCTGTGGCGCAGCGACCGCACGTATCGCCTCGAGGGGATGGCCATACGCTTCGCAGAGGGCTTGTGGAGGCTGGACTATCGCGTACTCCTGGACGACGAGTGGTTTACTCGCCACGCGGCGGTCCGATGGTCACACGCCGGCAACTCCGGAAAACTCGATCTTGCTCGCGGCACCGGCGGCCGATGGTCACGTGATAATGCGAGCGATGACGCTCTTTCCGGCTGCACGGATGTGGATTTCGGCTTCTCCCCGGTCACCAATCTGATGCCGGTCCGTCGCCTGGGCAGGGACATCGGCGCCTCCGTGGAGGTTCACGCGGCGTGGCTCGTATTCCCCGATCTGGAGATCCGGCCTGCCCTGCAGACTTACACCCGGAAGAGCGATTCCACCGTCCTGTACCAGAGCGCCAGCGGCTTCCGCGCCGAGATTTCGATCGATGAATTCGGTTTCGCGGTCGACTACCCCGGTCTTTGGTCGCTCGGATAGCGCGGAGCGCTGCACAAACCGACCGGGTTCGCGACAGCGCCATCAATCCGGCAGCCTGGCTTTTCGGGGTGTGTTCGTGCAGGCGGCCTTGCTTATCGTCTGGTCGGTGATAGGTGCCAGCGCCGCGATTCTCCTCGACGTACCTCGGGATCTGCCGTCGATTGCCGCGGCCGCGGGCTGGTTCCTTTGCCGTGACTGATCCTTCACCGAAGAGACTGACGGCATCCCCGTCGTTCGAGTCATGCTCGATTCGGCATTGCCTTCAGGTCGCAAGGTCGAGATCGCCCGGAGCGTGTCACCCCAGGCCGCGATTTCGCAAGCCAGATCAGTACTTGCGGCGACGTCGGTGCAAGGCTCGAAGCGTCATTGAGACGGGTATCGACAGCATCCACCCTGCTGTCGCAGTCCATCGTGGCACCATTGACAGGGGTCACCAGTCGCCGAATTGCGACAGTTCAGGAAACTGCTTTTGTGCCGGGCAGCAGAGACTTTCGAGCTGATCAGCCGCCGGCCGCGTTTGCGATCGCTGCAATACCCTCACTATTCGACGTTCGCAGTCCGATGATCTTCTGGTACTCGGGAGACTGATACCATTCCTTCGCAGCCGCTTTCGAGGGAAATCTCAAAACCACCGTTACGTGGCCCGCATCCCCCTCGATTCGTTCGCTTTCGAAATCCGCAGCCAGGATCTCAGCGCCGTGAGCTTCGAGCACTTTCGGAACCTGATCCAGATACGGCTTGTAGGCGTCCTGATCTTTCACGCTGTAATTGAATACGAAATACGCGCTCATCACGTTGCCCCCACTGACTGTCACGACGAAGGCCGTCGGTAGCTTCCAGTCTAGCTCAATACGTTGGCAGTGGTCCTATTCGGGCGGGAAACGGGCGGGTTGCGTCTGGCCCTTACCACCGATACCTGTCCTGTCCACCGCGGGTATCCGCGCCAGAACGTCGGTCGCCTGGGGGCCAAAGTGTGACGAGTCTCATGACTCGCAATCCCCGGCGTCGTACGCTGGCACTAGCGAGCGTCATCACCCTGAGACATCGCGCCGGTTCAACCAGGGGGCAGGCAGTGACAACAGGTGCTCATATGTGCCGATCCAACACGGCGACTGATTCCGAGATCCATGCGTTGGAGAAGATGCTTGAGGCTCGCTGTAAACAGATCGAGTCAATGGTGAGAGCCGCTGGACTGAAGGGGTCCGATATGTCCCGGGAGCAAGATCTTCAGATCCAGGCATTCACCGAAAGACGGGCACAAGCACTCCGGCAATTGGCGGCCGGCCTCGAAGAGCCGGACAACGCACGTGTGGCACGGCTCGAACGACTACTGGAAGCCCTCGACTGTTCCCGCGCGTTCTTCCATTCAGTGTGTGCCGGGAGTCATTCCTCCGACGAGGAGTGGGCAGTGCTGATCCGTTGACCGGGCCACAAGACCCGGGCGCTTGTTGGTCCTGTACGGGACCGCCTCACCCTCAGCCCGCCTTGCCGCCATGCGGACAGCGATGGGGCTTGATGTCGAGCAGCGGCGTGCCGTCGACGCAGTCGAGACCGCGCACCGTGATCACGCCGTCCTCGATGCCGACGAGGCGCACGAGCGACGTGCCGATGGGATTGGGCCGGTTCGGTGAACGCAGCGCGAAGGTCCCTTTCGTCCGGCCGTCGTTGCCGGGACTCTGGGCCACGAGGTCGCGGCGGCTGCGGTCGAGCCAGTAGAGCACCTCGAGTTTCTCGTTCGCTTCCAGCCCTTCGAGGGCCGGGTGCCAGACAGGCTCGACCACCAGGCGGCATTCGGGGCCGTCGTAACTGCCCTGCCGCGGGCACGCATCCCGGTCGGGCCAGGGGGTGCGGATCTCGCCGATGAAGCAGACCCGCGCGTCGTCGGCTTCGCCCGCATCGACGGTGCGTTCGTTGCGGCGGATCTCGTCACGGCTGCTCATTGGTGCTGCTCCCGCATTCCCCTCGATGACGCGGCATCGCCGGCCGGGTTCAGCCGCCGATGTAGTGCATCTCCATTTTCTGGATGCCACGGCCCTTCCGGCGCAGCTCGTCACGCTGTTCGCTGTAGCGATCCGCCCGCCGCGACCAGACACGATCGATGATATCGCGGAGTTCGTCGTCGCCCGCACCGCCGCGCAGCGGCGTCCGCAGGTCGGTGCCGGCGGTAGCGAAGAGACACGTAAACAGCTGGCCGTCGGACGACAGCCGCGCGCGGTGGCAGGAGCCGCAGAAGGGCTCGGTCACGGAGGAGATGAAGCCGATCTCCCCCTGCCCGTCCTCGTACAGATAGCGGGTGGCGGTCTCACCGGCGTGGTTTCGGCGTTCCTCCCTGAGCGGCCAGCGCTCGTGGATGCGTGCCCGGAGTTCGGCGGACGGCACGGTATCCGATTCGCTCCAGTGATTGATGTTGCCGACGTCCATGTACTCGATGAGACGGACGATGGCGCCGGTTCCCCGGAAGCGTTCGAGCAGATCCAGGACCGCGGCATCGTTCACGCCGCGCTGGACGACCGCGTTGATCTTGACCGGCGCAAGGTCGGCGTCGATCGCAGCGTCGATGCCGTCCATGACCCGGTCCAGCCCGCCGCGACCCCCGTTCATCCGCCGGAACAGATCATCGTCCACTGCGTCGAGACTCACGGTGACGCGATCCAGGCCGGCGGCCTTCAGTGCCGCCGCATGCTGCGCCAGCAAAATGCCATTGGTCGTCAGTGCGATCTCCTCGATGCCCGGCACGCTGCGCAGGTCACCGATGAGGTCGCCAAGGGCCGGGCGCAGCAGGGGTTCTCCCCCCGTGATCCGGAGCTTGCGCACGCCGGCACCCGTGAACAGACGCACCAGCCGGACGATCTCGCCGAAGTCGAGTCGCTCCTCGGTGCTGAGGAACTTGAAGCCGCTGTGGTACTTCTCTTCCGGCATGCAGTAGGTGCAGCGGAAATTACACCGGTCGGTCACCGAGATCCGCAGATCGCGGAGGCCGCGTCCGAACCGGTCGACCAGCGGATCCTCGCTCCGGCTGCTGCCGTCGTCCGTGTCCTGCCGGGCCACGAAATCGGCCAGCCGTCGTACTTTCCGGTCCATACGCCCTCCGTTCCTCGCTCAGCCGCCGGCCACGGCGGGGACGATACTGATCACGTCGCCTTCGGCGACCGGCGTATCGAGCCCGGACGACGAACGCACATTGTCGGCACCGACGAATACGTTCACATACGGCCGCAACTCGCCCGGCCGGACGAAGAGGCGCTGCAGGAACCCCGGATGGTCGGCGCCGACCCGCTCGAGCGCCTCTCCCACCGTGTCGGCATCGGCATCGAGGGTAGCCGCATCGCCGACGAATGGCCGGAGAGGCGTGGGTATGCGTATGGTGATCGTGCTCATCTCGTAACGACGGATACTACGGATTCCGAGCCTGATCGCAGACTGCACAGGAGCACGCGGTCGAAGCGCGAGGTCATCGCGAGCGCCGCAGTGGCGGTGGCCCGGGCCAGTTCCTCTTGCCGGGCATTGTCCACCATGTTGATAACCGGAGCAACGCGCACGCCTTCCGTGCCCTGCAACGCGCCCTGCCCGCTGGCCAGCAGGCGGCCGAGCGCCTCCGGTGTGATGGTCGCGCCCCGTGCCAGCCCGGTGGCGGCTTCCACGCGCTCGACGCGATGCGCGACCTGTTCGGTGAGCGGCTCGCCCACCGCGCGGATCGAAAGCACGGGAACGACCGTGGCAGAGCCGGGCACGATCAGCGGCTCGTCCGGAGCCGGCGCCTTCACCTGCCGCATCCGCGCTCCATCCGCCTTGACGAAGGTCGCGACGAAACCTCCCTGCTCGTGGATCGCTCGTATCGTGTCCGCGCTCACGCCGGCGTGCCTGCCCGGCTTGCCGGACGGGCAGGCATAAGCGACCGAACGGTCGCCCGGGATTTCCGCGATACGCTCCTGTAGCGCCGACTCCTTGTCGACGACCCGCTCGACGGGCAGGTCCGCCGGGAAACCGGTGGTGTGTGCCGTGGCGGTCAGGGCCACGCGCCCGCCGTGACCGCGGACGAGCGCGTAGATGAGTGATTTCTTGCCGCCGGCCCCGACGACGGACACGATGCCCTCGCGCACGCCGAGCAGATCGACCAGTTCCGAGACTGAAGAATTCACGGACCGGCTACCCCTGCACAGCCTTTACGCTCAGCACGCGCGGCAGATAGCTCGCAATCTCCTGCCAGCGGCCGCCGGCATCCGCGCTCGCGAACAACTGGCCGCCGGAGGTGCCGAAATACACGCCGCAGGGATTCCGCGAGTCCGTGTCCAGCGCTTCCCGCAGCACCGTCACGTAGACGTGCTCCGTGGGCAGCCCCCGGCTCGCTGACTCCCACGTGGCGCCCGCGTCCCGGCTTCGGTAGACGCGCAGCATGCCGTCCACCGGTGCGCGCAGGTGGGAGCTCGATTCGGGTATCTGGAAGACGATGTCCGGGTCATGCGGGTCGACCCCGATCCCGTAGCCGAAGTCGCTGGGCAGGCCCGCCGTTATCTCCGTCCAGCTGCGTGCGCCGTCGTCGCTGCGGTACGTGCCGTTGTAGCACTGCCGGTACAGACGCTCCGGCCGGCGCGGATGCATGACGACGCGGTGCACGTTGTGGCCGGTCTCGGGATAGCGCTCCGGCAGGTTCTCGGCGCGGACGCCGGCGTTGGCCGGCTGCCAGGTCGCGCCGCCGTCCTCGCTGCGATAGGCACCACCGGCGGACACCGCGGCGACGATGTTCCCCGGGCGCTTCGGATCGACGCAGACGGAGTGAACGGCGAAACAGCCCCTGGAGGGCTCCCAGGTGGAGCGCGTCGGATGCTCGTTCAGACCAGGCACCGGCTGCCAGCTGCCGCCGCGGTCGTCGCTCACGAACAGTCCGGCGGGGTCGATGCCGGCGAACAGGCGGTCGTCGGCGGCCGCCAGACACCAGATCGAGTTCGTCGCCCCGCGTCCGCTGTCCGCCGCATACTGCGGCACGCCCTCGAGCGCGGACCAGGTGCCCCCCCCGTCCGTGCTCGCGTAGATGTGGGCACCCCAGATCTTGTGCGCCGTCGCGGCATAGAGGGTGCCGTCGGGCGCGGCGAGAGTATGCAGCACCGGGTAGCCAGCGAGATGCGGACCGTCGATGCGCCAGCGCCCGCCTGCCTCTTCCGTGCGGACGCGGAACAGGCCTTTCTCCGTGCCGACCAGCAGCATCATGTCAGGGAGACTCCCGCCGATAGGGTGCCGTACCGCCGCGCGCGGCGCATCACTTCTCGAGCAGCCGGGGCATCAGCTCGGCGAGGTTGCACGGGCGGGTGCGGATGTCGAGCTGGGCGCCGATCAGCTCGTCCCAGGCCGTCGCGCAGGCCCCGGAAGAACCAGGCACGCAGAAGACGTACGTGCCGTTCGCCACGCCGGCCAGCGCTCGCGACTGCATGGTCGAAGTCCGGATCTGCTGGAAAGAGATCGCACGGAACGTCTCGCCGAAGCCGTCGATCACCTTGTCCAGCAGCGGGGCTACCGCTTCGGGCGTCCCGTCCCGGCCCGTGACGCCGGTACCGCCGGTCGTAATGACCGCGTCGACATCGTCGCCCGCGATCCAGCCCGCCACGACGGCCCGCACGCGATAGACGTCGTCGGGCACGATCTGCTTGTCCGCAAGCCGGTGCCCGGCCTTCTCCAGCCTCTCGGCCAGCAGCCGGCCCGACTTGTCGGTCTCCTCCGTCCGGCTGTCTGACACCGTCAGTACCGCGATCCTCAAGGGGGCGAATTCACGCTTGCCGCTCGAATGACTCATGCCGTCCTCTCTGCTTGTGCGCCGCTCACACGAAGGCGGCGAAGGGTTGAACCTCGACCTCGTCGCCGGCCTCGATCGGGCCGGTGTCCTCGGCCAGCACGATAAAGCAATCGGCTGCGCCCATGGAACTCAGAACGCCCGATCCCTGACGGCCCGCGGGCCGCACCGCGAGCCCGCCGTCTCCGCTACGTTCGAGGCAGCCCCGCTGGAATTCGCGCCGGCCCGGCTTCTTGCGCAGCGGCACGGCGGCGACGGCCTTCACGGAGAGCGGCGGCCCGGCGTCCGGCATCCCCGCGAGCGCTTGCAGCGCCGGCTGCACGAGCTGATAGAAGGTGGCCATGGCGGAGACGGGATTGCCGGGCAGGCCGAAGAACAGCGCGTCGCCGATGTGTCCGAAGGCCAGCGGCCGGCCCGGCTTCATCGCCACTTTCCAGAAGCCGATCGAACCGCTGCGCTCCAGGGTCTGCGTGACGTAATCCGCATCGCCCACGGAGACGCCGCCGGAGGTCACGACGGCATCCGCGAGACTCGCAGCATCCGCGAATGCCCTTTCCACCGCCTCGCGCTCGTCGGGCACGATGCCCATGTCGATGGTCTCGACGCCGAGCCGGGTCAGCATGCCGTGGATCGTATAGCGGTTGCTGTCGTAGATCTGGCCCGTTGCGAGCGGCTCGCCGACGGGTCTCAGTTCGTCGCCCGTGGAGAAGAACGCCACGCGGGGCCGGCGGCGAACCCTGACCTCGCCTACGCCCAGCGAGGCGAGCATGCCGAGCTCGGCCGGCATGAGGCGCGTGCCGGCCGCGAGCGCCACGTCGCCGGCTGCGATGTCCTCGCCCGCCTGGCGCACGTGCTGCCCCGGTGTCTGTCCGTCCGCGATCACCGCCGTGTCGCCCTCACGCGTGACCCGCTCCTGCATGACCACCGTATCGGCGCCCGGCGGAAGCGTTGCCCCGGTCATGATGCGTACGCATTCGCCGGCAGACACTTCGCCGTCGAACGGCCGGCCGGCGGCGGCGGTGCCGATCACTTTCAGCCGGAGCTCTCCTTCGGCGCCGAGTTCCTTCCCGCTCAGGGCATAGCCGTCCATGGCCGAGTTCGTGTGCGAAGGGACGTCCATCCGCGACACGACATCTGCGGCCAGTACCCGGCCGAGGGCGCTGCGCACCGGCAGCATCTCTTCGCCGCCGACCGGATGCGCCTCGGCGAGGATGCGCGACCGCGCGTCTGCCAGCTTCAGCGCCGCACCGGCGTGGCCGTCGGCGCAACAATCGTCATGCTTGTGAACTTCGTTCATCTTTCCACTCATATTCATCCGCGGTCCTTCGGGCTCGTCCGGACACGTTCGGCGAGGCCCTCTTCCAGGGCCCGCTTGTCGTCCGGCGCATTGATATTCTCGAACGACGCGGGTACGTCGCTGAAATCGGCGGTCGCATATCCGTGTGCGTCATACCACCGGTCGATCTTGCGCCCTCCCTCGTCGAGATAACGAACCAGGTCGCCGTGAAGGCTGCGCTCCAGCAACGCGAAGACCGGTTGCAGCCTCCGGCCGTCGTGAGCGACTGCGATGCGCGTGTGCGCCGCGGAGGCGGCAGCGTGCAGCCGCAGCACCAGGTCGTCGCAGAGCAGTGGCGAATCGCACGGCGCGAAGACGACCCAGGGCGTTCGTGCCGCCCGCAGGCCGCTCTCGATGCCCGCGAGCGGACCCCGGAACTCCTGGTCGGCGTCCGCGACGACGGGGCATCCGAACTCCCGGTAACTCTCATGACTGCGATTGGCGTTGATCAGCACCTCGGCCACCTGCGGAGCCAGGGTGTCGAGCACCCAGGCGGCCATGGGCCTGCCGCTGACCGGCACCAGCCCCTTGTCCACACCGCCCATGCGCGTCGCCCGGCCACCGGCGAGGATGACGCCGGTCACCTGCTTCCGCCTGTCTGTCATGTCGCCAGGATCCACCTTGCTGTCGTGTCTGTCGTGCCGGCCGGGAATCGTGCACGAAAAGCCCTTCGCGGACCAGTCGCCTGCGGCGTTCACCGGGCATCGCACCAGGGATACAGCGACAAATTGTCCGACCGGATCATCCGCTTGCGTCATTTTGACGCAAAGCCTACGCTTGTTGCGGTTCTCTCGCCGGCGTGCTGCGCCTGAGGAACGATGACCGGAGAATCCGTGTCCCGACCCACCTCCATCCTGCTCGTCGGGGGCGCTCCATCGGAAGCGTCGCGCCTGCTGCGCGCGCTCTCCCGGCATTTTCTCCTCGTGGACCAGGCGCCGGATCTGGACGAAGCGCGCCGGCTGATGGGGCGATGCCGCTTCCACCGGCTGGTGGTGGTGGATCCGGAGGCATCGTGGAGCACCCTGCGCCAGACGCTCGACGCGTGCAAGGGACTACCGCAAGAGATCCTCGTGATTGCCGGCGAAGAACAGGCGAAGATGGCGATCGAGGCCCTGCGCGGCGGCGCCGCCGACGTGCTCCTGCGCCCCTTCTCGACGGATCAACTGGTGGAGGCACTGGCGGCACCGGCCCGCATTCCCGTCACGCCGACCCGCCCGCGCAACCACGCAGCGGTGTCGCGGAGACTCATCGGCGACAGCCCCGCCATCCAGGCGGTGAGATCGCTGATCGGACGCGTCGCGCCAACCCGTGCGACCGCGCTGATCGAGGGTGAGACCGGCACGGGCAAGGAGCTCGTCGCGCGCCTGCTGCACGAGGAGAGCGGGCGCCGCGGCCCGTTCGTGCCGATCAACTGCGCCGCCATCGCGCCGGAGCTGCTGGAGAGCGAGCTGTTCGGCCATGCGCGGGGCGCATTCACCAGCGCCGACCGCAAGCGCGAGGGGCTATTCGTCGCCGCTCGCGGGGGCACGCTGTACCTCGACGAGATCAACGAGATGCCGATCGAGATGGGGGTGAAACTGCTGCGCGCGCTGGAGGAACAAACCGTCCGGCCGGTGGGTTCCGACCGGGAGATTCCCGTGGACTGTCGCATCGTGGCGTCCACCCAGGACAACCTGGCGGACCTGGTCGCGGCGGGCCGCTTCCGGGAGGACCTCTACTACCGCCTCAACGTCATCCGCATCGGGGTTCCGCCTCTCAGGGAGCGGCGGCAGGATATTCCTCTGCTGGCGGCCCATTTCGCGGATCGGCTGGCGGCCGACATGGGCCTGCCGGCCACGCCGCTGGAGCCGGCGCACCTGGCCGCGTTCGAGGCCCACGACTGGCCGGGCAACGTGCGGGAGCTGCGCAATGTGGTAGAACGGACGCTGCACCTCGGCGGATTGCCGCCCGACTCGCTGCAACCCGGCGAGCACTCCGCCGAACCGCCCGATTACCCGCTGGACTGGACGCTGGAACAGGTCAAATGCCATCACATGAACCGCGTCCTCGAAGCGAGCGGCGGCAACAAGTCGGCCGCCGCCAGACGCCTGGACATTTCGCGCAAGACGCTGGAACGAAAACTCGGCACCTCCCGTCATCCCTCTCGTAATCACCAGGAGACCTGACAGTGAACGACAGAAAAATCGACGAAGATCGCCTGAACACGGAGATACGCAAATTCCTTAAAGTCGTGGGCATCACTTCCCAGCGCGAGATCGAGAAGGCCGTGCGGGACGCGCTCGCCGACGGTGAATTCCCGCAGACCGACAAGCTGGAAGCGAAGTTGACGCTGACGGTACCGGCGCTCGGTCTCGAGCACGTGGTGGACCACGAGATCTACGTGTACACAACGGAGGATTAGGCGCGCTTCAGTCGGAACCCGTCCAGACCAGGGTGCCGAGCTCATCGAGATCGTAGCCGCCGAGCATGCCGGCCTCCCGCCGGCACTCCGTGCCGCGCAGGTGCTCCAGCAGCCTCTGGAACAGATTGCGGAAGAACACTCCGCGGTGCAGCGCCAGATCGAAGGCCTCCCAGCCGAGCGACACGAAATCGAGACCGAACTCGGTCGCCGCGGCACGCGCGCCCGGCCCCACCTCGGCCTGTCCCATGGCGATAACGGAGGCCGTCTCGCGCTCGCTGCCGGCGCGGCCGGTGATGCGGCGGTCCGCGGGGTCGAGCTGGTGGCGGCTGATCAGCTCTCGCAGGAATCGCTGGGACCCCGCGCCCTCCTGCCGCTCTACCCAGCGGACGTCCCGCCGGAAGAGTCCCTCCACGCCGGCATCTGCCGACCACAGGTCCGGCGATACCAGCAGACCCTGCTCGCGCCGGAACAGGCGGACCAGCGCCCAGTCGCCCGCATGGCCGAACTGCCGCAGCAGCGCGGGATGACGGTAGGCGCTCTCCTCGGCCGGGCCCCAGTGGATGGCGCAGACGTCGGCCCGCCGCTGGGCGAGCAGCGCCAGGCCGAGCTGACTGCCCGTCGTGGTGTAGCTGATGAGCGCCTGTGACTGCAGCGAATTCGCGACCCGGGTGAGCGCGCGGAACAACAAGGGGTCGTCGCTGCCCGCTATAACGATACGGTCGGTCAGGAGACCGCCGTGGCTGGATTCGAGCACCCACTGATCGACGAGATCCCGCGGAAAAAGCCACTTGCCCGTGAGCTTGCTCGCCGGGATCTTGCCCTCCGCCACGAGCGCGTAGATCTTCTTTTCGTTGACCTGCAGGTAGGCGGCGACCTGCTTGACGTTCATGAAACGCGGCAGCGTATCCTGCCGCTCCCGGTCCGGGGGCCGGGGGGCTGCCGCATCGCTCTCGTCAGAAGTTACGCTCATCTCTGCACTCCGATCTGCACGCCGATCGTCGGGCGGCCCGCTCGGTAACCGGGCGCCGACTTTCGATTGTGGAGTATGCAAGAAGCGTGCGCACGGCCGGCCTGCCCGGGATCCGCCGTACGCCGTCGGCCACTGGCCCTCCCTGACCGGCGGGACAAAATATCGCTGCCGAAGGGTCGGACGCGGGCGTACGGATTGCGCTACCATCGCGGGTCATGAGTCAGCCGGAGAGTCACACGGTCGCGGTCATCATGCAGCGCACACAGGTGAGCCGCGGGCAATGGTCGGTGCCCAGCTGGAGCGCGCTGTCCGTCGTCGCCGGAGAGAATCTCCCGGTCGGCGGCGGGGGGGCCGAGATGATCTACGAGAAAGACGGCGAGGCGCAGTACCTCTGGCCGGGTTTCTCCCTGCTGCTTTACAAGGACCTGGCGGAGGAGTACTGGTACAACCTCACCGCCGGGAAGCCCTCGCTCTTCGTCATCTGCCACGAGACACCGGAGGGCGAACTGACGCCGTTCCGCGTCACGGCGGACCAGGACTCTGCCGCGGTATGCCTGGAGAGTGACGACCAGGTCTTCGCCGTGCCGATCCCGCCCGAAATCTACCAGTCCATCGAGCAGTTCGTGGTACAGCATTTTGTGCCTCGCGAGCGCCGCAAGCGCAAGCGAAAGAACTGGTCAGAGGCGTCCGAGTGATGAGTGAAGATACCCGGAAGAACGTGAATGCGGACAACGCCACCGAGACGGCGGAACCGAACGAGCCGTTCCTGAGCCGCTGGTCGCGCCGCAAGGCGCTGGCACGCGAGGGCATCGAGTCCGCGGAGCCCGAAACGGCGCCCGCGGCGGCCCCCGGCCTCGAAGCGCCGCCGCCGGCGGAGCCGGGGGCGAGTGCCGGAGCCGAAGCCGGCGCGGACGCCGGGGCGGGATCCGACGCAGAAGGGCCAAAGGAGCTGCCGCCGCTCGAGTCCCTGGACGAGGATTCCGACTACAGCGCCTTCCTCGCAGCGGATGTGGCTCCGGATTTGCAGCGAGAGGCGCTGCGCAAGCTGTTCCGCTCGCCGAAGTTCAATCTGCGCGACGGCCTGGACGACTACGACCTGGATTACACGAATCCGGCGCCGCTCGGCGATGTGATCACCGCGGAGATGCGTCATCGCATCGCGCGCGAGGTCGAAAGGCTGGCAGCGCGGGCGGCCGAGGAGCCTGCCCCGGATGCAGCGGAGGCGCCGGACGAGTCCGCGGTGGCGGCTGTCGCGGTCGACGACCGGGAGGCGGAGCCGACGGACGTGGATACAGACATGGAGCCGGACAAAGACGATGACCGATCTGACCCTGCCTGAGCAGACCACCGACGGGCGGGCACGCGCCGAGGCGCTGGACAGCCGCCATCGGACTGGCGCGGAGCCGACCTCGCTGGTCAGCTTTCTCTCCCGTGGCCGCGTGCTGATCATCGGTGAGGAAGAGGAGACACTGGCCACGGCCGGGCGTCTCGGCGACGGCCTCGTGGCGACGCTGTTCGCCCCCGGCGAGTCGCGGCCGACTGCCGGCGATCGGGACGGATTCACACTGATCCGGGGCGGGCAGCCGCGCCTCTCCGGCAGCCTCGGGAATTACAGGATCACACTGCCGGATTCCGGCGACGACGACGAGGATTCGCCGGTCATGACGCTGATCGACGAGGCGCGATTCGATCTCGTGCTCGACCTCGGCGATCCGCCGCTGCTCCGCCAGGAGGCCCCGCCGCCCGGCTACTACGCACCGCGCGGCGACGCCGACGCGCTGGAGGCGGCCCTCGAGGAACTTCCGCATATGCGCGGCGAGTTCGAGAAACCGAAATTCTTTAACTACGACCCGGAGATCTGCGCTCACGGGAACCGGGGCATCAAGGGCTGCACGCGGTGCCTCGAGGTGTGTCCGGCCTGGGCCATCACCTCCGTCGGCGAGCGCATCACCGTCGACCCGAATCTCTGCCAGGGCTTCGGCAGCTGCGCCTCCGTCTGCCCCACCGGCGCGATCACCTATGCGTACCCGAGTACGGGAGACCTCCTCGCCTACGTGCGGACGGTGCTCAGGCTCTACCAGGACTCGGGCGGCAGCGAGCCGCGGCTGGTCTTCTTCGACGCCGCCTCGGCCGAAGCCTTGACGGCAGCGCTGGCCGACCGGCTGCCGGAGAGCGTCCTGCCGATCGAACTCGAGGAAGTCGGCTCGCTGGGGCTGGAAGCCTGGCTCACCTGCCTGGCCTACGGCGCCGGCCGCGTCCTCATCCTGACGGGCACCGAGACACCGGCCAGCGTGCGCGACGCCCTCGACCGGGAGACGCAGGTCACCGACACCATCCTGGAAGGCATGGGCTATCCGGCTGCCGTTCAGGTGGTCGACGCCACTGACTCCCGGGCCCTGGCCGAAGCCGTGCAATCGGACGCGGCGCTCGAGCTTGCCCGGCCGGGCCGATTCGCGCCGCCGCCGGAGAAGCGGCTGCTGCTGCGCACGGCCCTCAATCTCCTGCTGGAGCAGGCACCGGCCCCGAAGAAGGTCGTGCCGCTGCCGGCCGGCGCCGCATTCGGGCAGATACGGGTCGACACCGCGGCATGCACCTTGTGCATGAGCTGCGTCGCGGTTTGCCCCACCTCCGCGCTGCGCGAGGGGCAGGGTCTGCCGCAGCTGAATTTCGTCGAGCGCTCCTGCGTCCAGTGCGGCATGTGTGACACGGCCTGCCCCGAGGACGCAATCACGCTGGAGCCCCGGTTCCTCTACGACGATGCGCAGCGCAGCACGTCGCGTCTGCTGCATGAAGAACAGCCGATGTGCTGCATCTCCTGCGGCAAGCCGTTCGCGACGCGGTCGATGATCGAGGTGATGAGGCGGAAGCTGGAGAGTCACTGGATGTTCCAGAGCGACGAGGACCGTCGCCGGCTGGAGATGTGCGACACCTGCCGTGTGAAGGACCTCATGCGAGCGCAACAGGGCGCCGGCGAGCGGGATCACTGAATACCGTGTAGGGACTTTCCGTAATGCGGGGGAAGTCATCTCCAAAGTACGCGACAAATTGTCGCAACGGTCGCACAGAAGCGCCACAGAGTGTCCGTATTCTGGAATCTGGCGGCGTCTGTTGACATGGGGATTCCGTGCAATCCGGTGTCAGGTTTGATATACATCGTCTCGTTTCTGGGGGAAATCAGTGAACGAGATACCGGCTACGGACCAAGCGACAGAAGCCGCCGCATCGAGCGGCGCTGAAACCGTCGTTCCGGAAGACCGGCTTCGGGCCGACACCTACCGAATTCTCGGCCACCTGCTCGCCACTCCCCCCGACGCCGAAATGCTCGACCTGCTGGCCGCAAGCGGTTCCGACCGGGAGGACAGCCTACTCGGCGTCGCCTGGCACCTGCTCGCTCAGGCCGCCGAGCGCACAGACCCCTCCCAGGTCGCAGACGAGTACCAGACCCTGTTCATCGGCATCGGCCGGGGCGAGCTGATCCCCTACGCGTCCTGGTATCTCACCGGATTCCTTATGGAGCAGCCGCTTGCCACGCTGCGCGACGATATGCAGCGACTCGGGTTCGAGCGCCGGGAAGACATCCGCGAGCCTGAAGACCATGCGGGGGCACTGTGCGAGATCATGGCGTTCCTGGTGACCGAAGCGCATCCGGATTCCCTGCAGACGCAAGCCCGATTCTTCGGGCGCCATGTCGGACCGTGGATGTCTCGCCTGTTCCGGGACATGCAGAGCGCACGTTCGGCGCGCTTCTATCGCGCCGTGGGACAGCTAGGCGAGCAATTTATCGAAACGGACCAGCATCACCTGGAGATGGTGGATCAGACGACCGGGCCTGGCAGGTCCGGAGTTTCCTGAGCGCCGACGGGCGGCGCAGGACTGGAGGTTGGATATGAGTCGTAAATCGCGAGTAGACGCCGGCGAACGCCGTAACTTTCTGAAAACGCTCGCCGTCGCGGGTGGCGCTACCGCCGCGGTTGTCGTCGGTGGCCGTTCGGTCATGGTCGAATCCGAGGGGGCGCGTGCGCCGGCCAAGCCCGAACGGCAGGGATATCGGGAGACACCGCATATCCGTTCTTACTACGAGAAAGCCAGCCTGTGAACTGCCGCGAGGCAGGTCCGCAGCGCATCCGAAACTAAACGGGGAGATTAGCGATGAAGCTGATCAAGAAGCGAGATCTCACGACCACTGAAAGCAACGGCGCACTGAACGGCGCCCTTGGGACCGCCGTCGACCGCCGCGCTTTCCTGCGCCGCGCCGGTCTCGGTATCGGCGGCACCGCGGCCGCCGCCGCGCTGCCCACGATGATGATCCAGCGCGCCGAGGCGAAGGTGGAGAAAGTGGAGGGTGAAGTCACCACCCGCCGCTCCGTCTGCACCCACTGCTCGGTGGGCTGCGGCATCGTCGCCGAAGTGCAGAACGGCATCTGGACCGGTCAGGAGCCGGATTTCGACTCCCCGTTCAATCTCGGCGCGCACTGCGCGAAGGGCGCCTCCGTGCGCGAGCACGGCCACGGCGAACGCCGCCTGAAGTATCCGATGAAGCTGGAAGGCGGCAAGTGGAAACGCGTCTCCTGGGATCAGGCCATCGACGAGATCGGCGACAAGGTCCTGGATATCCGCAAGCGTTCCGGCCCGGATTCGGTGTACTGGCTGGGCTCCGCCAAGTTCAGTAACGAACAGGCCTACCTGTTCCGCAAGTTTGCGGGGCTGTGGGGCACGAACAACGTCGATCACCAGGCACGTATCTGCCACTCGACGACGGTCGCCGGCGTAGCCAACACCTGGGGCTACGGCGCGATGACCAATTCCTACAACGACATGCACAACTGCAAGGCGATGTTCTTCATCGGCAGTAACGCCGCCGAGGCGCACCCGGTCGCCATGCAGCACGTGCTGCGCGGCAAGGAGAACGGCGCGAAGATGATCGTCGTCGACCCGCGCTTCACGCGTACGGCGGCGCATGCCGACCAGTTCATGCGTATCCGCCCCGGCACCGACGTGCCGCTGATCTGGGGCATGCTCTGGCACATCTTCGAGGAAGGCTGGGAAGACAAGGAGTACATCAAGCAGCGTGTCTACGGCATGGACGAGATCCGGGCCGAAGTCGCCAAGTGGACTCCGGAAATCGTGCACGACGTCACCGGCATCCCCGCGGAAGAAGTGAAGCTCGCGGCGAAGACGCTGGCCGAGAATCGGCCCGGCACCATCGTCTGGTGCATGGGCGGCACGCAGCACACGATCGGCAACAACAACACGCGGGCCTACTGCGCCCTGCAGCTCGCACTCGGCAACATCGGCGTATCCGGCGGCGGCGCCAACATCTTCCGCGGACACGACAACGTGCAGGGCGCCACCGATCTCGGCGTGCTCTCGCACACGCTGCCCGGCTACTACGGCCTGGCCGAGGGTTCCTGGAAGCACTGGGCGAAGGTCTGGGACGTCGATTTCGACTGGCTGAAGGCTCGCTTCGACACCGGCTATATCGACACGGCCGGCGATATCGAGGAGGGTCAGGCGCCGGTGCCGTTCGACAACCCGATGAACTCCGCCGGCATCCCGGTCTCACGCTGGATCGACGGTGTCCTCGAGGACAGCCGGCTGATCGATCAGCGCGACCAGGTCAAGGCGATGTTCTTCTGGGGCCACGCACCGAACAGCCAGACCCGCGGCCCGGAGATGAAGAAGGCGATGGAGACGCTGGAGCTGCTCGTCGTCGTCGATCCCTATCCGACGCACACGGCCGTCCTGCCCGACCGGCAGGAGGGTATGTACCTGCTGCCGGCCGCCACCCAGTTCGAGACCTACGGCTCGGTCACCGCCTCCAATCGCTCGCTGCAGTGGCGTGAGCGGATCATGGAGCCGCTGTTCGAGGCGCTCCCCGACCACACCATCATGTACAAGCTGGCCAACAAACTCGGTTTCGCCGAAGAGCTGACCAAGAACATGAAGGTGGAGAACGACGAGCCGCTGGTCGAGGACATCCTGCGCGAGATCAACCGCGGCATGTGGACGATCGGCTACACCGGCCAGAGTCCGGAACGCCTGAAACTCCACCTGGAGAACAAGCACACCTTCAACACGACCACGCTGAAGGCAGAGGGCGGACCCTGTGACGGCGATTATTACGGCCTGCCGTGGCCGTCCTGGGGCACTCCCGAGATGAAGCATCCGGGCACGCCGGTTCTCTACGACACCAGCAAGCACGTTGCCGAAGGCGGTCTCAATTTCCGGGCCCGATTCGGCGTCGAGCGTGACGGCGTCAACCTGCTGGCGGAGAATTCCTACAGCAAGGGCGCCGAGATCAAGGACGGCTATCCCGAGTTCACCGCGGACATGCTGAAGCAGCTCGGCTGGTGGGACGACCTCACCGCAGAGGAGAAAAAGGCGGCCGAGGGCAAGAACTGGAAGACCGACCTCTCGGGCGGCATCCAGCGCGTCGCCATCAAGCACGGCTGCGCGCCGTTCGGCAATGCCAAGGCACGCTGTGTGGTGTGGACATTCCCGGATCCGGTACCGATTCACCGGGAGCCGCTGTACACGGCCCGGCGAGACCTGGTGGAAAAATACCCCACCTACGAGGACCGCAAGAGCCATTACCGTCTGCCGACCCGTTATGCCTCGATCCAGGCCAAGGATTACTCGAAGGAGTTCCCGCTGATCCACACCAGCGGACGCCTTGTGGAGTACGAGGGTGGCGGCGAGGAGACGCGTTCCAACCCCTGGCTCGCAGAGCTCCAGCAGGATATGTTCGCCGAGATCAATCCGGCTGATGCAAACGATGCCGGTGTTCGCGACGGTCAGTGGATCTGGCTGGAGGGCCCGGAGGGCGGCAGGATCAAGATCAAAGCCATGATAACCCCGCGCGTCGGACGCGGCGTGGTATTCACGCCCTTCCACTTCGGCGGCTGGTACGAAGGCAAGGATCTGATCGACAAGTATCCCGAAGGATCAGCGCCCTACGTCCGAGGTGAGGCATGTAACAACGCCTTCACCTATGGTTATGACTCGGTCACGCAGATGCAGGAAACCAAAGCGACGCTCTGCAAGATCACCGCAGCCTAGGAGGCCCGATCATGGCACGAATGAAATTTCTTTGTGATGCCGAACGCTGCATCGAGTGCAATGGCTGTGTGACGGCCTGCAAGAACGAGCATGAGGTACCCTGGGGCGTCAACCGGCGTCGCGTCGTCACTCTCGACGACGGCGTACCCGGCGAGAAGTCAATCTCTGTCGCCTGCATGCACTGCACCGACGCGCCCTGCGCGGCTGTCTGTCCCGTAGATTGCTTCTACACGACGAACGACGGCGTCGTCCTGCACGACAAGGATCTGTGCATCGGCTGCGGCTACTGCTTCTACGCATGCCCCTTCGGTGCACCGCAATTCCCGCAGGAAGAAGCGTTCGGCGTGCGCGGCAAGATGGACAAGTGCACGTTCTGCGCCGGCGGGCCCGAGGAGGACAACTCGGCCGCTGAGCTGGAGAAATACGGTCGCAACCGTCTCGCCGAGGGCAAGCTGCCCTTGTGCGCCGAGATGTGCAGCACCAAAGCACTGCTGGCCGGCGACGGCAACATGGTCGCGGATATATATCGCAAGCGGATTACGAAACGCGGCGGTCGTCCCGATACCTGGGGCTGGGATACGGCCTACAAGCGCGATGTCTAGTTTTTCTCGGCGATACAGGCTTGAACAGACAATGAAAGCAACGGGAATGACAACGAGATCTCGTCCCCTGGCGTCGACCCTGGCCCTGGCAGTACTGTCGATCGGCTTGATCGGTTGCACCGATCAGGTCGATGTCACTCTGCATGAGCCTGGCGTCTACAAAGGTAGCAAAGATCCGCTACTGGCCAAGGAGACAGACCCGGCGTACAGCAAGCAACTGGATGACCGATTTCTGCAGGTACAGACGGACCGGTAGACAGGTCCGGACCAGCGAACGGATCCATGGCCGCGACCCGGTCGCGGCGGAAAGAGGAGCCTAGCCCATGGCTGCAAAGCAACTCATCAGCAAGTCACGGCGTCGCGCGATGATATTGACCGTCGTGCTGGCGTCCCTTCTCGCCATGGCGCTGCCGCTCGTCGGCTACGTCATACACGATACAGGGCTCGCCGTGGCCCAGTCGGCGGACGCCGACACCGAGGCCGTGAATCCCCGTGCCGAGTACTGGCGGGAGGTGCGCGAAGGCACGAACGGCTATTCGGCAGTACCAGGACCGGAGAAAGGTGTCCTGATCCAGAACGGTGGCGAGAACTGGCGGGAAGTCCGTAACGGACCTGTTACGTTCCTCGGCGGTTCTTTGGTCATCGCGGCACTCATCGCCCTGGCTGCCAAGCATATCGTGCTCGGCAAGCAGAAGCTGGAGGAGAAGACCGGACGGAGGATGGAACGGTGGACGGCCTTCGAGCGCGGTTTGCACTGGTACGTCGCCATCCTCTTCATCCTGCTGTCGATCACGGGGCTGAGTCTGATCTTCGGCCGCGCTGTGCTCATCCCTCTGTTGGGCAAGGAAGGCTTCGCCGCGTGGGCGCAGCTGGCCAAACCCATCCACGACTATCTCGCCCTGCCCTTCGTCGCGGGGCTGGTGGTAATGCTGCTCATCTGGATCCCGAAGAACATCTTCCGGGGCTACGATTTCGCCTGGCTGAAATCGGCCGGCGGTTTCTTCGGTGACGGCCATCCGCCGGCAGGCTTCGCCAACGCAGGCGAGAAGATCTTCTTCTGGCTGCTGTTCTTCGGCGGCATCGCGCTCACGATCTCGGGCTTCTACCTGCTGTTCCCGAACTTCGGCTGGGAGCGGAGCACCATGCAGCTCTCGCACATCGTGCATGCCGGTAGCGGTCTGTTCCTGATCGCCGTCTCGCTGGGGCACATTTACCTGGGTACCTTGGGCGTCGAAGGCGTCCTTGAGGGCATGGTGGGCGGCGAGGTCGACGAGGGCTTCGCCAAACAGCACCACAACGTCTGGTACGAAGAGGTCAAACACGGCGCTCCGGCCCGGCACGAGGCACCCGCAGCGGGCGCTTCCGCCGCGACGCAGACCTGACGGCAGCGCGTTTGACGTCCAGCGCGGCGCAAGGAGTATCCGTGCCTTCGACCGCCGCCGGGTACCGGCGCGTGGTGTCTTTCCCGGCGCTTGCGCTTGGCCTGTTCATGGCCGCCTCCGGCATCGCCGCGGCGCCGGCGGGCGGCGGCGATGCCTGGTCGGAGGCGCTCGCCGCCAAAGACATGGCGGCCATCGCGCACCTGCTCGAGGGCGGCGGAGTCGATCCGGACCGGGCGACCGGTGACGGCAAGACGGCTCTGATGTACGCCGCTCAGCAACCGGCGCCGGCTCTCGTTGCGCGTCTGCTGGCGGCCGGCGCAGACCCCAACGCCAGGAACGCCAATCGCGGCACACCGCTCATGTATGCGGCCCTCGGCGGCGATCCGGACGTGGCGAGACTGCTTCTGGAAGCCGGGGCACTACCCGCGCTGAAAGCCAAGCTGGGATGGACGGCTCTGGGCGTGGCGGCAGTCAAGGGGCATACGGCGGTGGCGAGGACCCTGCTCGCCGCCGGCGCCGATCAGAATATCCGTGATGCCTACGGCTGGACGCCGCTGATGCGTGCCGTGCACAGCGGCCGCGAAGGTATCGTACGCATGCTCCTGGAGGCGCCCGGCACGGATCTCTCGGCCCGTCAGGAGTCCGGGGCGACCGTCCTGCACGTCGCCGCGGCAACGGGCAACGCCACCATCGCCCGGATGCTCGTCGAGCACGGCGCCGACCGCTCGGCGCGCGACAGCCGGGATCGAACACCCGCAGCAATCGCGAGAGCGGCCGGACACGAAGAGCTCGTCGGGTTACTCGAGGAACGGGAAAGGGCGGCACGAGCCGGCGGCTGAGAGCCCCTGCCCTTCACACCGACCACACTTCCGGAAAAAAGCCCGGCGGGCGCTAACAGGCCCCGGTGCGGGAATACTCGCTCATGGGCCAGACGGTCGTCACCTCGGCCACCGGACGCCGGATGTCGTCGCTGCCGTGCGCCAGCGCTATCTGGAAACCGAAAGTCGCGAAGAAGCGTTCCAGCATGTCGCCGCCGTACATGCCGGTGGCGTACAGCGCGTCGTCGCCCCCGTCGTACTCCAGCCGTACGGCCGCGAGCGGCTGGGATGCCGGTCCGGCAAGCACGCGGGCGCCGTTCTGCGGATCGTAGACACTGCCCTCGGAGCAACAGTAGATGACCTGCCCGCGGCCCCAGGGCGAGTCGCCGCCGCCGGACACCGGCTGGTGCCGATAATCGATGAAACTGACGGCCCGTGTGGGGTAACTCATCCGGTGCGCGCAGATCGCGGAGAAAGCGACGATCGAGCCGCGGGGCCCCACCCCCCCGGACCAGCGGTAAGCCCGGCCGTCCGCCGTCTCCAGTTCGGCGCCGGCTTCCGCCCGCTCCCCCAGGTCGATCAGGAAGCACGGGGTCGTCACGTACGGATAGTGAAAGACGTAGCTTTCACCCACGGCCAGATCGGCGGCGCGCAGCGCCCGGCCCTCGGAATCCACCAGCCGGACGGATTCGCCCGGCCTCAACTCGCCGGCGGGCCGCGCCATCAGTCCCGGATTGGCCGCCACCGCAACGCCTGCGCCCGCGCAGACCTTGATGAACTGCCTTCTGTCGAGAGCCCTGCGATCTGCCTCGGAATCTTTCATATCGGTACCCCAGGGGGTGGAGTGCGACGCCGCGCGGCACCCTCACGGTACTCCGCGCTCCCTGGTGAAAATACTATCAGAATCCCCGTGACGGAGGCGCCGGAATGGCACCCCCCGGCACAGTTGCTATGATCTCGCAATCAGGGCACGACTATGGGCACGGCGGCGGGCGGCGCGCCGCAGGAAACCCGGGAAGCGGACCACCGAATCCTCCGATGAAAGATACCAGCGACACATTCACTGACGCTGAACTCGCGCACTACAGCCGGCAGCTCAATCTGCGCGAACTGGGGCCCGAGGGGCAGGCGAGGCTCGGGGGTTCCTCCGTGCTGCTCGTCGGCCTCGGCGGTCTCGGTTCGCCGCTGGCGCTGTATCTCGCCGCCGCGGGGGTCGGCCGCATCGGTATCGTCGAGTTCGACCGCGTGGACGCCTCCAACCTGCATCGGCAGGTACTCTTCGGCGCGAGCCAGGTCGGCCAGGAGAAACTCGCGTGCGGCGCCGCGCGGCTGCGGGATCTCAACCCCCACATCACGATCGAGGAGTATCCCGGCGCACTCACCCGCGACAACGCCAGAGAACTCGTCGCCGCGTACGACGTGGTGGCGGACGGCGCCGATAATTTCGCCACCCGCTACCTGGTCAGCGACGCCTGCGTCCTGGAGGGACGCCCGCTGGTGTCGGCGTCGATCCTCGGCTTCGAAGGCCAGCTGTCGGTCTATAACCATGCTGGAGGCCCCTGCTTCCGCTGTGTGTTTCCCGAACCGCCGCCGGCGGGACTGATCCCCTCCTGCGCAGAGGGCGGCGTGCTGGGCGTCCTGCCCGGCGTCATGGGAACATTGCAGGCCACTGAGGTCATCAAGCTGATCGCCGGCATCGGCGAGGTCGCGAGCGGCCGGCTCGTGCACTACGACGCGCTCACCTTGACGTTCTCGGCCTTCCGGATAGAGAGAGATACGGGTTGCGCACTGTGCGGCGAGACACCGAGCATCGTCGATCTGGTCGATTACCAGGCATTCTGCAGCGGCAGTGCTATCGAAGACAGCGGTATCTCCGAACTCTCACCGGCGGAGGCAGCGGAGCTGTTGGCGAAGGGCGAAGACCCGATTTTCATCGATGTCCGCGAAACGCACGAGCGCCTGGCCGACGATCTCCCCCACTCGCAGCACGTCCCGCTCGCCGAACTGATCGAGAACGGCGTGCCGTTTCCGCCTTCCGAGCGCCTGGTACTATTCTGCGCATCGGGCTCCCGCAGCCTGGTCGCCGCCGAATCGCTGACAAGCCGGGGATACCGCCATGTGCACAGTCTGGCCGGCGGTTTGTCGGCCTGGCGGCGACAGTTTCCGGCTGGAAGCTGAAGACGGGAGTGCCTCAGTTCGGTGCCGGGTCGCGCCGCTGCAAGCCGTACATTCGCTTCATCGCCCGGGCCTGGAACAGCAATACCGAACCGAGCGTGACGGCGATTACGACTCCGATGATCGCGGCCATACGCGCGACCGGCGCGCCGTGCGCCATGCGCATCTGCACCAGCTCATAAAGCGTGTGCGCCCATTCGACCGCGCCCAGAACAAGTGCTGCCTGGACGACCCGGGCAACCCAGGCGCGGCGCACGAACAGAAGGCCGATGAGCGCCAGCGCTGTTGCAACGCCCGGTACGTTTCCGTAGCGCAGATAATGCGCACCAAGCACGGCCAGACTGAGAACGATGAGTGCAAGAAACAGTGCTTTCATATTCCTGTTGACGCCCTTTTATCGGTGATTGTCCGCGGTCCGACGCTCAAACGAATCCTGTTCACTCACGGCGAGCTGCAGACGGCGATGGCCGCATCAGGATGAAGGCCCCCGCCGCGCTCAGGACGACGAGCTGCACGGCTATGATCCACAACGGCGCGCCGACAAGCCACGTAATCACCGGCGTCAGCAACAACACAACGAGCGCGACCCGTTTTGTCTTCCGGTCGATGCTGCCGTCGCGGTGCCAGTTGTCGATCAAGGTCCCGAAGGAACGGTGCTCGCGCAACCAGCGGTCCAGGCGCTCTGATGAACGAGCGAACGCGAAGGCGGCGACGAGCAGGAACGGCGTCGTCGGCAACAACGGCAATACCACGCCGACGGCGCCGATGGCGAGCGACGCCAGCCCCGTCAGCAGCCAGAATATTCGGACTCCCTCTTTCACGATGGAAGTTCATCACATCAGGATCGGCACACTCAAGGTTCCCCCCCGCCGCAGAACGACTGGCTCGTTAAGCGCCAACCTGCCCGGGTACCCGCCACATGCGCCACAACGGCGGCGCGTCCTCAGCAAAGCGGAACTCCTCCGTCACCTCGAATCCGTGGCGCCGAAACCACAGCTTGCGCAGGTAGAAGTGGAATCCCCGATAGAGCATCTCCTCCCTCCGCTCCTCATCCGGGATCGTCCAGCACGTCGGAGGATCATCGTAGAACGCCCTGGCGAGCACCGCGGCGACCTGCCGCAACTCGCCCGCCCGGACCTTGCGCACCGTATGCAGCTCACGTTTCCAGGCCGCTTCGCTCGTGGGCCCCGCTCTCTGCCTGACACCCTTCATCGGCAGCCTCTCCCTCTCGAAGCCTCATACGAGTATGCCCGCGGCTGCGCTTTCATTCGAGATGTCAGCGCGAGGCCGCGCCCTTTCTCCGCAGGCACGGCGAGGGATCTCCGGACAGGCGACCATACCTCAGTTCTCCGAGACGAACTCGGCGATGGTATCGAACACGACCCGGATGCGCCGGCTCGTGTGCAACTCTCGATGGGTCACCAGCCACACCGGCACCTCGAGCGGCGGCAGTGACGGCAGCGCCTCTTCGAGCACCGGCCGCGTCGCCGCGATGTCGCGAGTGACGAATCCGAGACCGAGCCCGCGCTCGATGAGCGCAAGGATGACGCTGCCACTGGCGCTGTAGATCCTGAAGTGCCCGCGCGTAACGGGGATACCCATCGCGTTGTACGTCTCGACCAGCCGCGCCTGGTTTTCGAAGCCGATGAAGTCGGCGTCGGCCAGGTCGGCAGGTGCACTCGGGCGACCGATCCGGTCCAGGTAGTGGGCGGCGCCGAAAAGGTGAGCCGACGTCCGGCCGATGCGTTTGGCGATCAGGTCACCGTGTTCGGGCCGCGCGTGGCGGACGGCGATGTCTGCCTCGCGCCGGATGATATCCAGTGAAGCGTTGGCGGGGATGATCTCGATCTCGATGCCCGGTGCCCGCTCGCGTACGCGTTCGATGGCACCCGGCAGGTAGTGGATGGCGAACTGCTCGGTGGCCGTGATGCTGACGTGCCCGTCGATGAGCTCCGAGCGGCCCGTGGCCGCCAGCGACACTCGCGTGGCCGCATCACCCATCGCCCGCACATGTTCCAGCAGCGCCAGCCCTGACTCGGTCAGGTCCATCGAGCGGCGCCCGCGCTCGAACAGCGTTACGCCGAGTTCCGCTTCGAGCCCGGACACCTGCCTGCTCAGCGTGGGCTGCGTGAGGCCCAGGGCTCGGGCGGCCGCCGAGAGTGAACCCTCCTCGGCCGTCGCGAGGAATGCCCTCACGTGGTTCCAATCAAATGCCAACGCCTGCCAATTCATGCAGATACGTATACCAGATATCCGCGATTAGGGAATTCCCTCAACATATACGTATGGTTAGTATGCGCCCGTACGTTACCTGTTTCGCCAACAGGCCCGGTTTCTGCGAAAAAGCGTTGCCAGTATCGGACACAATGAACCCGCCGGCGTCCCCGGCCCGGAGAGCACACCATGAGTACCCCGCCAATAACCCGCCCGCATCCCGACTCCCGCTTCTGGAACTTCATCGCACCGCGCTATGCACGCAAGGCAGTTCCCGATCAGGCGGCCTACGAAACCAAGCTCGCCAGGACCGACGGCCATCTCGAGCCCCACGATCACGTACTGGAGATCGGCTGCGGCACCGGTACGACGGCGCTGCATCACGCACCGCGGGTCACCCATATGCTGGCCACCGATATCTCGCCGCGCATGATAGAGATCGCACGGCAGAAGGCCGAGGCAGCCGCCATCGACAACGTCAGCTTCGAGGTCTCGAGCATCGACGCCCTCGACACCAGCGCCCGCTACGATGTCATCCTTGCGCACAGCATCCTGCATCTCGTCGCCGACGTGCCGCGCACGCTGCGCCAGCTGCGGCGCATGCTGAAGCCCGGTGGTCTGCTGATCTCGAGTACACCGTGCATCGGCGACATCGCAGCCTGGTTCCGCTGGGTCGCGCCGGTGGGCCGCGCGCTGGGTGTGCTGCCGAGGATCAGCGTGTTCCGTGAACCGCAGTTCATGCATTGGATCGCCGATGCCGGCTTCCATGTCGAGGAGGTCTGGCAGCCCACTCCAAAGGCGAGCCATTACGTCGTGGCGCGATTGGAGAGTGAGGTCAGATAGACGTGCGTAGACTGCTCGGCACGGCGCGGCAGGCCGCCGACTGACAGTCGCTAACACGAATACCTCTCCTTCACGCGGCGACGGCTCCTAGTGCAGCGCCACCAGTTTATCCGCGACCTCGACGAGGCTTTCACCGGTGACGTCGGCGGGCAGGCAGCCGTCTCCGGGCTTCTGCTCGAGACGGGCACACAGCCGGCAAGGGTCAACGCCATGGCATCGCGTTGAAAGCGCATGAACCAGGGCCCGAGCAGGGCCGCCGGCTGGCCCACCTTTTCCAGCCATGCCCCCCCAGCGGATCGAGGTCGATCAATGTTTCCAGCACCTCGAACACCACTACGTCAGGTCGCTCCGGCATGTTGATTACCTCCTTCGCGCCGTGGTCAAGAGATAACCTCCTGCTCAGGCTATCCCGAGCTCCCGGCGCGAGTCCAAGGCAATCCGCAAGCTCCCTGAACAGTTGGAAGGGGTGTCGGAGACATGCTGGATGCTCTGGCAGGTTTGACGAGGACCCGGGGCAACCCTACCCTTTAGATACGAATGATTCGTATTATTGTTTATAGTACCAGTGCCCCGTGCAATCGTCCGCGGGACAGGACAACCAGACACCGAGGAACATCATGCAGATACGTCACTACCTGATCGCCGCACTCGTCGCCCTTCTCGTGGCAGCGCAGCCCTCCGCGCCCGCCCTCGCCCACGGCGAGGTAGACTCGCAACATCTGGCAGAATTCCACTTGCACCTGGACGACTACGAGGAAGAGATCGAAGCTTTGATTTCCGACGTTCGCAATATCGCAAGCGCACGGACCGGCGGCGGCAACGGCGGGCCGAGCGTGAACGAACTGATCGAGCATTGGGAAGAGGTGGCCGTGCATGCCGCCATCGAGACCAAGGCGACAGTGACCTACCCCGATATCTGGCAGGCACTCGTCGCCTTCAGGCAGGCCGTCGAGAAGGGTCGGCGCGTTGATGCGTTGACCGCCGCCGCGCAGGATCTCGAGGCGGCCCTGTGGCAGGGCTATGGCGCGCTGCGGCTCGCCGCTACCTACGCCGACGATAAGGCGGGCTAGGAGGCGAGCGCTCTGTTTTTCGCGACCTGCCCCATCCGACCGTCGGCAGGTCGTCCGTGATGGCCGACGAACGCGGTACCGCAATCGCGGCGACTGTCTTCGTCGTCCTGGCCGCTTTTTGCTGGGGGCTATCGGGCGGGATCGGCGGCATACTCATCGCCGAGGGCTGGGATGCGTACCTGGTCGCGTTCTACCGCGGCGTGATCGGCCTGCTGTTCGTGCTGGGCTGGCTCGCGGTGCATCCGCAGCGAACCGGCCTCTCTGACAAGTGGCTGTGGATCTGGTCGGCGGTCGCCGGCCTGGGCGTCGCCGGTAACTTCACCTTCTATTTCCTCAGTATCTCCCAGGGCAGCGTCGCGATCGCGGCCACGCTGATGTACTGCGCGCCGGTATTCGTCTTCCTGGTGTCCTTCGCGCTGAGGCTCGAGACACCCAGCGTGCGCAAGTGGATCGCCATCTCGCTGGTGATGGTCGGCATCGTCCTGCTCACGCGCGTCTACGATGCCGGCGCGGCCGACGTGACGCTCCTGGGCGTGGCAGCGGGACTGCTCGCCGGTGCGTGCTACGCCCTGTTCATCTTCGGCTTCAAGTACGCCGCACCGCACGGCAGCCCGCCGGCAATCCTCGCCATCGCCTTCGCGGTCCTTGCCACCGTCCTGATCTGGCCGAGTGCCGCCGGGCAGGTCACCGCCGTCCTGGCTGCGCCGGAGTTGCCGCTGTTCATCGCCCTCGGCGTGCTCGGCGCAGGGCTCTCGTTCATCCTCTATGTGGTCGGCCTGAGCGAGACGGCGCCGGCCGTCGCTGCCATCGTCGCGATGATCGAGCCGGTCACGGCATCGCTGTTCGGCGTGCTCGTGCTGAGCGAGAGCCTGACGGCCACGCAACTGATCGGCATGGCACTGATCCTTCTCACCGTGACGGCACTGAGCGTGCGCGCGAGTAACTGACCCGGAGCGCCGCCCGGCGGGCGCCGACTGTCGGCCTCTTACGCCGACAGTGCCAGCGGCGCCGTGCTGGAGGTCGCCGCGTCCGTATCGCCGCAGAACCCGGCGCCCTCGAACCAGCTGAGCCGACCCGCGAGTGCGGCCACCTCGCCCACGAACAGGATCGCGGGCGGTTGCACCTCGTGGCGCTCCGCGAGCGTCGCCAGCTCGGCCAGTGTCCCGCGCAGCACGCGCTGGCCCGGCAGGCTGCCGTTCTCCACCAGGGCGACCGGCGTCGTCGGCGCGCGCCCGTGCTGAAGGAGTCTCGAGCGGATCGCGCCCAGCCGCCCGACGCCCATGTAGAACGCCAGCGTCTGCCGGTCCCGGGCGAGGGATGCCCAGTCCAGCCGGTCTATGGAGTCCTTACCGTGGGCGGTGATCATGACCACCGACTGGGAATGTTCCCGGTGTGTCAGCGGGATGCCTGCATAGGCTCCGCAGGCCGCGGCAGCCGTGATGCCGGGGACCACCTCGAAGGGCAGGCCGGCCTCGACCAGCGCCTCGGCTTCCTCTCCTCCCCGGCCGAAGATGAACGGGTCTCCGCCTTTCAGACGGCACACCTTCCTGCCCTGCCCCACCAGCCGGACCAGCAGCGCGGAGATCTCTTCCTGGGTCACACAGTGGCCGCCGGGCATCTTGCCCACCGGAATGCGCTCGGCATCCCGCCGGGTGAGCTCGAGTACCTCCGGCGAGACCAGCCGATCGTAGAGGACGACGTCGGCCTGTTGCGCGACCTGCAGCGCACGCAGCGTCAGCAGGCCCGGATCGCCGGGCCCTGCGCCGACGAGCCAGGCGATGCCGGCCGCGGGCCGGTCGCGGCCGGCGGCCGCCGACGACAGCGTCTGTGCGATGAGGCGCTCGGCTTCCGCCGAACGTCCGGCCAGCGCCGCGTCCGATGCCGGTCCCGAGAAGACGCGCTCCCAGAATCGCCGTCTCGCCCCGCCGTCGCGCAGGCGGCCGGAGACACGTGATCGCCAGCGCCCTGCCAACGCGGCCAGCGCGCCCAGGCGTGCCGGCAGCAGCGTCTCGATCTTCTCGCGCAGTCGGCGCACGAGGACGGGAGCGGTACCGCCGGAAGAGATCGCTACCATGACGGGGGAGCGATCGACGATGGCAGGCATGATGAAGCGGCAGGATCCGGGATCGTCCACGACGTTGCAGGGCACCCCCCGGCCATCGGCGAGCTCGGCCACCCATCGATTCAGCGACCGGTCGGAAGTGGCAGCGATCACCAGCCGCTGACCGTCGAGGTGCGCCGGCTCGAATTCGCCGTCGACGTGCACCAGCGCCTCGTCCTGCCGTGCGCTGTCCAGCTCGGCCGCGAGTCTCGGCGCCACCACCGTTACCCGTGCGCCCGCAGCGGCCAGCAGACGGAACTTGCGACTGGCGGTCTCGCCCCCGCCCACGATGAGGCAGGGTACGTCGTGCAATCTCAGGAATACGGGGAGGAAATCCACTCGTCGCTCGCGTCTCGCAATACGTCCCGACTATAGCGAGCGAATGCGTGCGTCAGAAATAATGAAAGGGTCTGGAAACATGCCGAGCCGTTATAACGCAGCCAAGACCGAGCCCGTATCATTCTGCCGCAGGGAGACGCTGATGGATGTGGAGACGACAGAGGGCAATCGATGACACTGCGACAGCTGCGCTACCTGCTGGCCATTGTCGACAACGGCCTGAACATCACGGCCGCCTCCGAGAAGCTCTACACGTCGCAGCCGGGCGTGAGCAAGCAGATCCGACTGCTGGAAGAGGAGCTCGATCTGCGGCTGTTCGAGCGCAAGGGGCGGAGTCTCGCGAACGTGACCCCGGCGGGCGAAGAGGTGGTCGCGCGGGCGCGCACCGTCCTGCAGGAGATCGACAACATCCGGACGCTCGCGCTGAATACACGGCACGAAGCGGACGGCACGCTGGCGATCGGCACCACCCACACCCAGGCGCGCTACGTGCTCCCCGACGTGATCGCACGCTTCCGCGAGCACTATCCCAACGTCGCACTCGAACTCCATCAGGGCACCTCCGAGCAGCTCGCCGACATGGTGGAGGCACACCAGATCGATTTCGCCATCGCGACCGGCGGCCGGGACCTGTTCGCGGACCTGGTGATGCTGCCCTGCTATCGCTGGGACCGCACGATTCTCGTGCCGCGCGACCATGAACTCGCGCGGCTCGACGGTCCACTGACCATCGAGGCCCTGGCACGCCATCCGCTGGTCACCTACGTGTTCAGCTTCAGCGGCGAGTCATCGCTGAAGAAAGCGTTCGCCGCCGAGGGCCTCAAGCCCGACGTCGTCTTCACCGCCCGCGACGCGGATGTCATCAAGACCTACGTGCGGATGGGAATGGGCGTGGGTATCGTCGCGAGCATGGCGCACGACTGCGGCGAGGACCTGGTGGCCATCGATGCCGAGGGTCTTTTTCCCCGCTCCACCACCTGGATCGGCTTCCGTCGGGACACCGTGCTGAGACGCTATATGAGCCACTTCATGGAACTGTTCGCGCCGCACCTGACCGACGCGCTCGTACAGCGCTGCCTCGCCGCCTCGGATCAATCCGAGGTGGATGCGATCTTCCGCGACGTCGACCTGCCGCTGCGCGGCGGCTGCGGCGGACCGCCCGAGGACTGACTCAGCCCGTCTTGCCGAAGTCCATCTCGTGCAGACCGCACTCGCGTTTCAGGCCGAAGAATCGCGTGGCGGCGGCATCCTCGACTTCGTGCAGCGGCCGGGTGGTGTAGATGTCGCCGATGGAGACGTAGCCCTGCTCCCACAGCGGATGGTAGGGCAGCCGATGGCGGCTCAGGTAGCGGTGGATGTCCCGATCCGTCCAGTCGATGATGGGATGCAGCTTCCAGCGTTCACCGTCTCCGGAGACCACCGGCAGGCTGCCGCGGGAGTCCGACTGCTGGCGCCTGAGGCCTGCGATCCAGGTGCCGGCGCCGAGTTCCGCGAGCGCCCGCTCCATCGGCTCCACCTTGTTCTGCCGGTTGTATTCATCGATGCCGCTCGCACCCTGCTCCCAGCGGCGGCCGTAGCGCGCTTCCTGCCAGGCGGCGCTCAGCGCCGGACGATAGACGTGCAGGCGCAGGGATAGGCGCTCGACCAGTTCGTCGACGAAGCGGTAGGTCTCGGGGAAGAGATAACCCGTGTCGATGAGTATGACCGGGATGTCGGGATCGATGCGGGTGGCGAGGTGAAGGCTGACCGCCGCCTGGGCGCCGAAACTCGAGCTCAGCACGTGGCTGCCGGGCAGATACTCCAGCGCCCATTCGATGCGCTGCGCGGCCGCCAGCGGCGCGAGCCTCGCGCTCGCCGCCTCGGCGGCGAGCCGGCGGCTGTCGTCCTCGCCGAGCGCTCTCATGCCACCCTGCTCTCGCCCGCGCGGAAATCAGGCCCCGAGGTGACGGCCCGAATCACACCGGCGCGCACCAGGAAGTCCCCGAAGCGCTCTCCGCTGTCTCGCTCCGCGGCATAGCGGCCGAAGAGACCGTCCAGCTCTGCCAGGATGGTCTCTTCGTCGATGTTCTCTCGGTGCAGCCGGTTCAGCCGCTCGCCGCTGAAGCCGGCGCCCAGATACAGGTTGTAGCGCCCCGGGGCCTTGCCAACGAGGCCGATCTCGGCCAGATACGGGCGCGCGCAGCCGTTCGGGCAGCCGGTCATCCGGATCACGATCGGCTCGCCGTCGAGTCCGTGTGCCGCCAGCCGTTGGTCCAGCCGCCCCACCAGGTCCGGCAGATAGCGCTCGCTCTCTGCCATGGCGAGCGCGCAGGTGGGCAGTCCCACGCAGGCCAGGCTGTGGCTGCGCAGGGCCGACGGGGAGCCGGCCCCATCGACACCGTGCCGTCGCAGGATCTCCGACACCCGTTCCCGGTCGTCGTCGTCGAGTCCGCTCAGTGCCACGTTCTGATTCGGCGTGAGAATAAACCGGCCCCGACCGAGAGCCGCCACCTCGCGCAACGCTGTCATCAGCGATACCGATTCCCGGTCGGCAACCCGCCCGTTCTCGATGAAGAGCGTGCGATGCCACAGCCCGTCGTCGCCCTCGATCCAGCCGTAGCGGTCGCCGGTAGTGGTGAAGCGGAACGGCCGCGCCGGCGCGAGCCCGAGACCGGCTCGGCGCTCCACCTCGGCGCGGAACCAGTCGACGCCGCGGTCCTCGATGGTGTACTTGAGCCGCGCGTGCTTGCGATTGGTCCGGTCGCCGAAGTCCCGCTGGGTGGTAACCACCGCCTCGGAGACCGCGATCACCTGCTCCGGCGTGCAGTAGCCGATGACGTCGCCGAGGCGCGGCCAGGTATCGGGCTCTCCGTGTGTCGTGCCCATGCCACCGCCGACCACCACGTTGAAGCCGGCCAGCTCGCCGTCTTCCTCGATGGCGATGAAGCCGAGGTCCTGGGAATACACGTCGATGTCGTTTTCCGGCGGCACCACGAAGCCCATCTTGAACTTGCGCGGCAGATAAGTGGCGCCGTAGATCGGTTCTTGCTCGTCCCGGTCAGCGTCGAGTTTCTCGCCGTCCAGCCAGATCTCGTGATAAGCGCGGGTCGCCGGCGTCAGGTGGGCGCTGACCGCGTCGGCGAGTTCGGCCACCTGCGCATGCAGCGCCGAGCGCCACGGGTTCACCCCCGCCATCACATTGCGATTCACGTCGCCGCACGCGGCGAGCGTATCCAGCAGGCAGTCGTTGATGCCGCGGATGGTCGCGCGCAGCCAGGTCTTGATGACGCCGTGGAACTGGAACGCCTGGCGTGTCGTGAGACGCAGGGTGCCATTGGCGTGGGTCTGCGCGAGGTCGTCCATGGCGAGCCACTGGGCGGGCGTGCAGACGCCGCCGGGCACCCGGGCCCGGATCATGAACGAGTAGGCGGGTTCCAGCCGCTGGCGCCGCCGCTCGCTGCGCACGTCCCGGTCGTCCTGCTGGTAGATGCCGTGGAACTTGGACAGCTGGGTGTCGTCGTCGGCGATCGCGCCGGTCAGCCGGTCCTCCAGGCTCTGCTCGAGAGTGCCCCGCAGGTGACGGCTGCCCGCCTTGATTCTCTCGACGTCGCTCGGTGTGCCGCTCATCCTGCCTCCTCAGTAGACGTCGCGCTGATAACGGCCGGCGCGGCGCAGTTCCTTCAGGTACTCGCCGGCCTGCTCCGGGGAGCGTCCTCCGGCCTCGGCGATCACGTCGATCAGCGCGGCATGGACGTCCGCAGCCATGCGCGTAGCGTCGCCACACACGTAGACGTGAGCGCCCTCCTCCAGCCAGGCATACAGATCCCGCGCGTGCTCACGCAGCCGGTGCTGGACGTAGACCTTGTCCGCCTGATCCCGCGAGAACGCGACGTCCATGCGGTCCAGCACGCCGCGCTTGCGGAATCGAGCCCATTCGATCTGGTACAGGAAGTCGCTGGCGAAACGGCGGTCGCCGAAAAACAGCCAGTTTCGCCCGTCGGCACCGAGGGCCTCGCGGTGTTCGAGGAAGGCCCGGAACGGTGCCACGCCGGTGCCGGGGCCGATCATGACGACGGGCGCAGAGCCGTCCGCCGGCAGGCGGAATCGTGGGTTGGGCTCGATGCGCGCCTCCAGCGTCTCGCCGATCTCCAGCGCCGCGAGTGCCGTCGACGCGGAACCGTAGTGCCGCCGGCCCCAGGCGTCGTACTCCACGGCCGCGACCGTCAGGTGCACCTCGTCCGGGTTCGCGAGCGGACTGGACGCGATCGAATAGAGCCGCGGCTTGAATCCCCGCAGGCAGGCGACGAGCTCGTCCGCCGACAGCGCCGCCGGGTGGTCGTGGAGCACGTCGATCACCTGGCGGTCGGCGAGATAGGCCGCGATTTCCTTGCGGCGTCCGTCCGCGAGCAATTCGGCCAGCGAGGCTGCACCGCTTGCCGGCGCGTAGCGTTCAAGGAAGCTGGCGCTCGCCTTGGTGACCTCGAAATCGGCAGCGAGCGCGTCAGCGAGCCTGCGGCCATCGCTGAGCGTGCTGCCGCCATCGAGCCCGACGGCCTCGAGCACGGCTTCCACGACGGCGGGCGGGTTGCGCGTGACCAACGCCAGCGAGTCGCCCGGCTCGTACGCGAGGCCCTCGGCGGCGAACTCGACATGATGGACTCGCTTGTCGGAATCACGGCCCGTGATGCGCTGATTAGTGACCACCTCCGCCATGATCGGGCCGGGCGCAACGCCCGGCGGCGGCTCGGACGGCACGGCGTGCAGCCGCGGCGCCGGCGTCACTGCGCTCAGTCGCTCCCGGGCCGCATCGAGTACGGCTTCGCTCCAGCTCGCCGCCGGGTCCTCGTAATCCACGTCGCAGTCCACCCGCTCCCCGAAACGGCTAGCACCGAGTGCGGCCAGTCGTTCGTCGAAATCCCGACCCGTCCGGCAGAACTCGGCATAGCTCGAGTCGCCGAGTGCCAGCACGCTGTACCGCAGGGATCCGAGCTGCGGTGCTTTCGGGCCGAAGAGAAATTCGTGCAGCATCTCCGCATCGTCAGGCGGATCGCCCTCGCCGTGGGTACTGACCACCACGGCCAGCAACGTCTCACGCCGCAGCTCGGCCGGGCGGTACTCCGCCATGCTGACGGCCCGCGACGCCAGGCCGCGACCAGCCGCCTCGGCCTGCATCGCTTCGGCGATGCGCCGTCCGTTACCGGTCTGGGAGCCGTAGAGAATGGTCAGGCGCTCCCGGGCGTCAGGCCCGGCGCTGACCGGCGGGGCCGAGGCAGGATCCGACGCGCGACCGGCGGCGGCAAGCCCCGCCAGATAACCGCTCGCCCAGGTCAGTTGCGCATCCGAAAGGTCGGCCACCGCGGCTTGCAGCCTTTCGCGACGATCTTCCGTCAGTGGCGGCTGTATTCGATCTGCTGCCCGATCTGCTGAGACTCCGGTCATTGGCTCCCGCCTCCTGTTGACGCTCTTGCCCGACGGCCAGCCTGGCCAACCGAGAGTGCACAATAAGGAGTCTCCGCAACCCCGGGAACGTATTTGTTGTTATCGCGTTATATCGCGAAGCGCATATGCCTCGGCCAGACGACCGATAGCCTCGATTCTGCGGGCCGTCCGCGGAGAATCCCGCACTTTTCTGTTACGAGAGGGTTACCGGAGACATGCCGAGACAGGCTGACAACCCCAAAAACAGGAGGTTGCCGAGCCCCGCGGTATACCCCCATTTCCGGGACCGGAGAACTGGACTATTCTCGGGTCGAAATACCGGCGGAATGGCAATGAAGAACCAGAATACAGAGAGCGTGAACGGAGCCGGATCGGGCGAATCCTTTGACTCGGCGCTCTCCCCGGTCGACCTCGTTGACCAGATCCAGCGCAGGGCTTTCCGCGAGCGATTCAACCGGGCGCCCGGCCAGGCTTATCCGTCCCTCGACACCGTGCGACGGGCTATTACGGAATCGGACTAGCTCGAAGATTCGCCGATTCCGGCGAGCACCGCCACGCCGATAGCGATGAACACGGCGGCGGCGATTACGTTAATGAGACGCATCGGCAGACGGTCGGCGCTGAAGTGCCCCAGCAGCACCACCGGAACATTGGCCGCCAGCATGCCGATCGTCGTCCCGGCCACGACCAGCCACACCGCCTCGAATTGCGCGGCGAGCACCACGGTCGCAATCTGCGTCTTGTCGCCGATTTCAACCAGGAAGAAGGCGATCAGCGTCGTCAGGAAGGCGCCGTAGGGGTATCGTGCGGCCGCGTCGTCCTCGCTGTCGGGGATGAGGACCCACAGCCCCATCAGGATGAACGCGCCGGCGATCAGCCATCGGCCGATGTCCGGCGGCAGCCAGTCGGCGATCAGCGCACCGATCTCGGCGGCCACCCAGTGATTGGCGATCGTCGCCAGCAGGATGCCGGCGATGATGGGCACGGGCTTGCGGAATCGGGCGGCGAGGACGAGCGCGAGCAGCTGCGTCCTGTCGCCGATCTCCGCCAGCGCCACCGAGAAGGTAGATATGAGGAGAGCTTCCACGCAGGCGTCTCTGAAATCGGGCGTGTATCTTAGCGATCGTGAGAAGACTCGGCCATGGCCGGGGCCGCCTTTCGGACGCCGGCGGAATCAGATCCGCCAAGGTGGGAACCGGCGATTCTCGCCAGCGAACATCAGGCAGACCACGTTCCCGGCGGGGTCGGTGAGGCGCGCCTCTCGCCACCCCCAGCGCTGATCTGTCGGCGCCGTGTCGAAGCTCACGCCCCGCTCTTCCAGCTCCCGGACGTGCCGGTCCAGCGCCTCGGCGGAATCGTGGTCGAAGTAGATCACGGTGCCCGCGCCGGACGCCGGACCGCCGGCTTCTTCGACCGTGTGCAGCGACAGCGTGGCACCGTCGCCGTTCGCGCTCTCGAAGCGCGCGTAGCGTGGCGGCGAGTCGACGATCTGGACGAGTCCGAGCGCCCGGTAGAAGGCGACGGATTCGGCATAATCCACGCAGGGGATGGTGATCTGGTTGAGCCTCATGTCCCGCCCTCCGTCACAGCTGGACCGTGCAGGCAATAGCATAGCGCGGAGTTGCACAGCCGGGCGTGAGCGTAGACCCTGTCCGTGTCTGGGGCACCCCGGTCGGAGACGATGAGCGACTGCTGCTGCGGAAACACGATCGAGACGGCGGCCCTGCAGCGCCGGCAGCGCCGCGTGCTGGCCGCCGTGCTCGCGACCAACGTCGCCACCTTCGTGATGATGGTGGCGGCCGCCGTCCTCAGCGGATCGTCCGCCCTGCTCTCCGGCATGCTGGACAACCTGGGCGACGCGGTGACCTACGGGCTCAGTTTCGCGGTGGTGGGCGCCTCGGCGAGGGCCAAGGCGAAGGTGGCCCTGTTCAAGGGCCTGCTGATCACCGCCGCCGCCCTGGCCGTAGCCGGGCAGATCGGCTGGAGCCTGTTCCATCCGGGCGTGCCGGTGGTCGAGACGATGACCCTGGCCGCGGTGCTCAATCTCGGCGCCAACATGCTCTGCCTCGCCCTGCTGACACCGCTGCGCGACACCGATATCAACATGGCGTCCGTCTGGGAATGCTCGCGCAACGACATCTTCGACGGCGTGGCGGTAATCGCCGCGGCGGGCGCCGTCTGGGTGTTCCAGTCCGGCTGGCCGGACCTGCTGATCGCCGTCGCCCTGCTGGTGCTATTCCTGCGCTCGGCGCTGCGGGTCGTGCGCAACGCGCTGGCCGAACTCCGCCACCCGGGGTCTCAGCCGTCCGTCTGACGCCGGCCCTTGTATCGGGGCGCGCCGGGATCGATCATACGGACACATTCCTCGACGGTGACCGCTCATGGCCATCAGCGTATTCGACCTGTTCAAGATCGGCATCGGCCCTTCCAGCTCCCACACAGTGGGGCCGATGAAGGCGGCCGGCCAGTTCGTCGCGCGCCTGCGCGAGGCGGACGCGTTCGACCGTGCGGCCCGGCTCCGCGTGGAACTCTACGGCTCGCTCGGCGCCACCGGCCGGGGTCACGGCTCCGACAAGGCGGTCATCCTCGGGCTCGAGGGCGAGAACCCGGAGGACGTGGACGTCGAGTCCATCCCGGAGCGGGTAGAGCGCGTTCGCGAGGGCGGGCGGCTCCGACTCGGCGGCGAGCGGGAGATCGGCTTTGATCACCGCGAAGACCTGACCTTCGACCGGCGCCAGAAGCTGCCCCACCATCCCAATGGCATGCGTTTCACGGCGCTCGACGAGGCCGGCGAGACGCTGCTGGAGGCCGCGTTCTACTCGGTCGGCGGCGGCTTCGTGGTGGACGAGGAGGACGCCGAGCACGGGCCGATCAAGAAGGACGACACAGAGCTGCCCTACCCCTTCACCACCGCCGTCGAACTCCTCGGCCACAGCAAACGCACCGGGTTCGCGATCAGCGACATCATGCTGGAGAACGAGACCGCCTGGCTGACGCCGGCGGAGACCCGCGAACGGCTGCTGAAGATCTGGCGCGTGATGGACGAGTGCATCGACCGCGGCTGCGCCACCGAGGGCACCCTGCCCGGCCTGAAGGTGGAGCGGCGTGCCGCCGCGCTGCACGCCCAGCTCTCGTCACAGGCGGAGCGCTCGCTGAGCGACCCCCTGACCGTAATGGACTGGGTGGATCTCTACGCGCTGGCCGTGAACGAGGAGAACGCCGCCGGCGGCCGGGTGGTCACGGCGCCGACCAACGGCGCGGCCGGCATCATCCCGGCGGTGCTGCGCTATTTCGTGCGCTTTCGTGGCGCGGACGAGGACGACATCGTGCGCTTCCTGCTGACCGCCGGCGCCATCGGCGTGCTGTTCAAGGAGAACGCCTCCATCAGCGGCGCCGAGGTCGGCTGCCAGGGCGAGGTGGGCTCCGCCTGTTCCATGGCGGCCGGCGCGCTGGCCGAGGGCCTGGGCGGCACGCCGGAGCAGGCGGAGAACGCGGCCGAGATCGGCATGGAACACAACCTGGGCCTCACCTGCGACCCCATCGCGGGCCTGGTTCAGATCCCCTGCATCGAACGGAATGCCATGGCCGCCATCAAGGCCATCAACGCGGCACGACTCGCGCTGAGGGGCAGCGGCCAGCACTTCGTCTCCCTGGACAAGGTGATCAAGACCATGCGCGACACCGGCCGGGACATGAAGACCAAATACAAGGAGACCGCCCGCGGCGGTCTCGCTGTGAATGTGATCGAAGTGCCGGTGAACGTGATCGAGTGTTGAAATTCGGGATCGGGCCTGAAGGCCCTCCTGCATCAATTTCGTCGCAGGAGGGGCTTCAGCCCCGATTCCCCAATCCCGATTCCGTATCGGGCCTGAAGGCCCTTCTACATCAGATTTCCGGGTCGTAGTCCTCCGGTACCGGCGCCTTGTCCGTCGGCGTCACGCCCTGCACGTCCTCCGTGGGCAGGTCCTTCGTCGACGGTGCCTCGGGCGCGCGCATCCGCAGCGCCGCTGCCTGGGCCTGGCGGCTGTAATCCATGGACTCGGCCAGGATGCGCGCGGCCTCCTGATCGGCGTGGAAGCCCTTGGAGTTCTCGCTGCTGATGTAGTCGAGGCGCCACATGGCCTTGCGCTGCAGGTCGTAGACGGGCTGCAGGTCGGCCTCGCTGGCGCCGGTGGCCTTGGCCTCCATGATCGCATCCAGCATGTCGGTCATCGCCTGGCCGGCGCGCTCGGTCATGGCCACGGTGCGGGACTGGATCGCCTCCACCCGAGCCCGCAGCTCGTCCTCCGGCACGTTATGACAGGTCTGGCACGCGCTGTTCACGAATTCCATCGGACTCTGCACGTTGTGGTTACTCACCTTCATGGCGCCTTCGCGCTCGTAGGGCATGTGACAGTCGGCACAGCTGACGCCGCTCCGCGCGTGGATGCCCTGGCTCCAGAGCTCGAACTCGGGGTGCTGCACCTTGAACACCTCGGCGCCGGTCTCGCCGTGCTTGTAGTCGTAGAATTCGCTGCCGTCCGGGAACTTCATCTCGTCCCAGAAGCGCTCCGCATCGTCGGCGGTCAGGCCGTTGCCCCACGGAAACGTCAGCGTCGTCTTGTTGGCGCAGTAGTACTCCACATGACACTGGCCGCAGGTGAATGACCGCATCTCCTGGCGGGTGGCGTATTTGTTCGGGTCGTAGGGCTCGCTGCGGTTGCCGGCGCGCCACTGCTCGATGCTTGGCAGATGCGGCGCCGGCGCGTCGCTCGCCGCCAGGTCGGCGATGCCCTGCATGAAGCCCGGCCGGGTGACGCGGATGCTCATGTCGTCCGGGCTGTGACAGTCGATGCAGGTCACCGGGTGGGCCTCACCGACCATCGCGTGTCCTTCGGCAACCTCCTCGCCGGCATACTCGCCCGTGAAGCCGCCGGTCGGCGCCTGGGGAAACACCGGCTCGTTCTCGCCGGGAGTCCCGTCCGGTGTGGCGTAGAGGACCTCGAGCACCTCCGCATACGGCATCGTACTCAGCTCCTCGAAGCCTCTGCGGACGGCCGGCATGTTGAATTCGGCGGCCAGCTTCTCCTCGGTCACCTCCTCGCCCATCGCCTCCAGTCCGACCATGCGATACAGGACGGTCGTGGAGGCATGGCAATGCAGGCACGCGCCCGCCTGCGGCTTCTTGGTCACCCGCTCCGTCACGCCCTGGTCGTAGAGCATATAGGCGTGGCCGCGGGCCTCGCGGTAGTCGATGCTGAACGCGTAGCCGGCGTACAGCCGCTTCAGCCACGGGTGGGAATCGAGTTTGCTCTCCGGCATGGCGCTGCTGCCGCCGTAGAACTCGTCGCCAGCCGTGGACTTCCAGCCGTCGAACTGGCGCGGCCAGTTCTTGCCCCAGGGCTCGGGGTCGGTGGTGATCTCGCTGACCTCCACCACGCGCACGAACGGCTGTTTGGCGTCCTGCTTGTGGGCGAACATGGTGATCAGCACGTAGGTCACGCCGGCCGTGGCCGCCACTGCGACCAGGAAGACGACGGCGAGCAGCACCGCGGCACCCCGCTGACTCCCTCCCCCGGTCCGGCCGAACAGGACCGGGCGTTGTCGCAACATGTTTCTCATCATCGATCTCCCTGGGTATCTCGCGTAGGTATCCCGCGTAGGTCAGCGCCGGCCCGAGTGGCCGACGTCGCTGTGACAATGGACGCAATTCTGTACTTCGCCGCCGTGCTCGACGGGCAGCATGGAATCCACCAGATCGCCGTGGCAGTGCAGGCACGCCTGCTGGGTCACGCGCCGGTTCCGCGGCTTGATCCGGATGGGCTCGTGAAAGTTGCCGGTGGTGAAAGCCAGAGCGTGGAAGAAGCCGTTATCCGCCTTGGTCAGCCACTTGCCGATGAAATCGTGCCGCAGATGACAATCGCCGCAGGCTGCGACGTCCCGGTGGCTGGACGTGACCCAGGAGTCGAAGTGGCCCTGCATGATGTGGCAGTTCGCACAGGCTTTCGGGTCGTTGGTGAGGTACGAGAAACCGTTGCCGTATCCGATGGTGAACGCGCCCAGGCCGCCGAGCACACCGACCGCTATCGCGACCGCGAAGGAAAGTATCCGGACACTGCGGCTCGTGCGGGTTTTCATTCTTCGTCCTATATGGCTCTTCGAGTCATTCCGGCGGCAGTCACTCGCAGTGGCGCGAGTCAACTGGCCCCGAAACTCGGCGCCACCATTTCTCGTTACACCCCTACGGAGATTGCGCTTGCGGCCGTGTGCAGTTTAACACTCGAAGAATAATAGGAACGGAGCAGCCCGCATTGATCAATGTCAAGACGTGCGAAAAGCGGGGACAGTCGGCTCTGTCCGGGGTCGAGCCGACTGTCCCCTGCAACCTCAGTAAACGTCCTCCACCGTATTGTGGACGTTGAACTTGCCCGTCGGGGTCACGATGTCCGGACCCTTGATGACCGACTTCAGCGTCCGGGTCTTGTCGTCCACCACCACGATGGCCGATTCCTCCTCCTTGCCGCTCCAGACCGAGAACCAGACCTCGTCGCCGGCCACGTTGTACTCCGGCTGGACGATGCGCTTCGGCCCGGGCCCGAGATCGGCCCATTCGGCGATCGGCAGCACCTCGTAGCCGGCATCGAGGTCGTTGATGTCGAAGACGGCCACGCTCTGGGCGACGCCTTCCTCGGGGTTCAGCGGGGTATCCACCCACAGGTTGTCGGATTCCGGATGGGTCTTGACGAACAGCGAGCCGCCGCCCTGCCCCTCCAGCACCCGCACGGCCTTCCAGGCATGGTCCGGATGGCCCTCCGGGTCAGTGCCGATGAAGGTGATGTTGCTGTTGCCCAGCGCACTCGTCACCCACACGGGACCGTACTCCGGGTCGACCAGGTTGGCGCCGCGGCCCGGATGGGGGATCTTGGTCACGTCCACCAGCGCCTCGAGTTCCTGATCCTGCGAGTCGACCACCGCGATCTTGTCGGACTGGTTCGCCGCCGTCAGGAAGTAGCGTCGGGTGCTGTCCCAGCCGCCGTCGTGCAGGAACCGCGCCGCGGAGATGTCGGTCACCGTCAGGTTCTCGATGTCCGCGTAGTTGACCAGCAGGATGTGGCCGGTCTCCTTCACGTTGACGATGAACTCCGGGTGCTTGTGGGAGGCGACGATGGCCGCCACCCGCGGCTCCGGATGGTACTCCTGGGTGTCTACCGTCATGCCCCGGGTGGAGACCACCTTCAGCGGCTCCAGCGTGTCGCCCTTCATGATGACGTACTGGGGCGGCCAGTAGGCGCCGGCGATGGCGTACTTATCCTCGTAGCCCGGGTACTTCGACGTCTCCACGGAGCGGGCCTCGAGCCCGATCTTGATCTCGGAGACCACCTGGGGCGGATCCATCCACAGGTCGATCATGTCGATGCGCGCATCCCGGCCGATGGTGTAGATATAGCGGCCGGAGGCCGAAGGCCGCGAGATGTGTACCGCGTAGCCCGTCGGCACGATCGAGACCACCTCCTTGGTGTCGCCGTCGATGATGGCCACCTGGCCCGCGTCGCGCAGGGTGACGGCGAAGAAGTTCGCCGTGTTGCGGTCGTGCTGAGGCTCGGTCGGACGCTCTTCCGGCGGCACCTTCACCTCCCAGGTCTCCTTCATCTTCGCCAGCCCGAATTCGGGCGGCTCCGGCGGCTCCTGCTGCAGGAAGCGGGCCATCATGTCGATCTCCGCCTCGGTGAGCTCGCCGGACGTGCCCCAGTTCGGCATGCCGGCGGGCGAGCCGTAGGTGATGAGCGCCTTCAGATACTCCGTGCCCTTGTCCCGGGTGATGTCCGGGGTCAGGGGCTTGCCGGTGGCGCCCTTGCGCAGCACGCCGTGACAGCCGGCGCAGCGTTCGAAATACAGCCGCGTCGCCGTCTTGTATTCCGCCTGGCTCAGCGCCGGACCCTCGGGCTCCATGCGCTGGCGGACGTCTTCCGAGTCGACCGGCGTCGGAGTACCCTGATAGCGCATCTCGCCCTCGCTGGCGCCCGGATGGCGCTCGCCGGTCGCCCGATCCTCGGCGACGGTGCCCGTGCGCACCGCGGCCACCTCGTCCGCGCTGAAGGCCGAGGCCTCGTTGCCCCAGGTATTGGTCACGTAGGTCAGGATGGCGGCCACCTCCTCGTTGTCCAGGTGGCCCATCGGCGGCATCACGGCATTGAATTGCTGATCGTTCACCGTGATCGGTCCCGTCAGCCCCAGGATCACCGTCTCGATCGCCCGGGTCCGGCTCTCCATCAGGTAGTCGGAGCCCGCGAGCGGAGGGAACGCGCCCGGCAAGCCCTGTCCCGTCGGCTGGTGGCAGCCGGCGCAGTGGGTGCGATACAGCGTCTCGCCGGTGTTCATGAGTTCCGCGATGGCATCGGTGGCCGTCTCGGCGCGGTGGACCTCCGCGTCCTGGGCCGACGGATCGGCCGACAGGCCGGCCGTCAGTCCGAGGGCCATGACGGCGCCGGACAGCAGCCAGGGGGCTGAGCGTCTTAGTCTCTCCTGCTTGGTCATCTGTCTTCTCCTTGACGGTCGTCGGGGACTGACTACCAGTCCCACTGCAGACCGATCGAGTAATGCCGCCCCGGTTGCGCGAGCATCGGCAACACGGGGTCGTCGGGGGTGAGGCCGCTCACGTCGGCCCAGCGCCAGTAGCACCGGTCGGTCAGATTGCCGATGCCGAGCGTCAGCGTGAGGTGATCGCCGACCAGGCGGGTCGCGTAGAGATCCACCACGCCGTAGCCGGCGGGCTCGAAGCGCTCTCCGCCGGTCTCGTCCTGCCGGGACCAGCCGTCCGTGAGGGTGAGGACCGCGCGCAGACCGGTGCGATCGTCGTCCGAGCGCCAGCGCGCCCCGAGCACGGCCTGGGCCGGGCCCACGCTGCCGAGAGGCTCACCGGTGATCCGGTTCTCGCCCTCCGCGAGGTAGGCCGCGGCCTCCAGCGTCAGGCCGCGCAGGCGCCCGGCCGGGCGCACCGAGCCGCGCGCCTCGACGCCGCGGATCCTGGCCCGATCGATATTCCGGGACTGGAACAGCAGCCGACCGCTTGCGGGGTCCAAACCGATACGCGCCTTCGTCTCGATGAAATCGTCGTAATCGGTCTGGAACGCGGCCAATGCCAGCCGGGCGCGCCGGCCTTCCCAGCGCAACCCGGCCTCCCAGCCGTCGGAGGTCTCGGACCGGAGGTCCGGGTTGGGCAGCGCCCGGATGTTGAACAGCGGGATGTCGAGGCCGATGTTCGCGTCTTCGAACGGCGGCGCGCGGAAGCCCCGGGCGTACTGCAGGAACAGGTCGGTGCCGGCCCCGGCGCGATAAACGATGCCGATCTTCGGCGAGACGTCGGAGACCGAGACGGCCACCGGCTCGACGGCCGGGTTGTCTTCCCGGTAGACGGAATCCGGCTCCGGATCGAGGCGGTTCTCGTCGTAGCGCAGGGCGGCGGACAGCGTCAGCGGGCCTCTCGTCACCTGATCCGACAGCCACAGCCCCAGCTCCCGGGTGACGGTCACCGGGAAGTCACGCAGCGGGAATTCTTCCCCGAGTATGCGCCGGCTGACCGAACCGTCGACGAGGCTCTGCGCGACGCCGTCGCGCATCTCGGTCGTCTCGCGCTCGGTCCACTCCGCGCCGAAGCCCAGGCGATGGGACCAGCCGCCCGCGTCCAGCTCCCGCCACAGATTGAGTTCGCCGCCGAGGAGTCGTTGCTCGTAATCGAACTCGCGCGCCAGCCGCACCGGTGCAGCGGCGGCGGCCCGTTCGTCGACGGTATCCTGATGCACGTCGGCGGCCGCGTGGAACACCCGCAGCAGTGCCTCGTCCAGCCAGGGCAGCGGCCGGGGCAGGCGATACTCGCCGCTGGCCAGAGTGAACACCGAGCGGTCGTCGCCCGTGAGCGACGTCGTGGTGGCAAAACGTCCGTCGCCGAGGACCGAGCGGATGTCGCTGGTCACGTCCCCGCTCTGCCGGAGCAGTGTCAGACGCCACTCGCGGCCGGCACCGGTGCTGCCGGCCAGGCCGACCAGCCCGGCATCGCGGCGCCAGTCCCGTTCGTCGGCAGCACCCTCGGCCGCGGCCGACTCCATCGCACCGCCCTCGCGGTGAGCGCCGGCCACCGACAGGGCGAGACCGCCGTCGGCGCGCGCCCAGTGCAGCCCGCCGGTCAGATGAGAACTGTCGTCGCGGCCGTGGCGAACGAAGCCCGCATCGCCCGCCGTGGCGGCGTCGAGATCGGCCGCGAGCGCGCCTCGGGTGCGCACCACCACCACGCCGCCCAGCGCGGAACTGCCATAGAGCGCCGAGGCGGGACCGCGCAGGATCTCCACACGTCCGACCAGCGCCGGATCGATGAAGTCCCGGGTCGCGTGCGAGAAATTGCCGATGGCGAACTGCTCGGATACCGGCACGCCGTCGATCTCCAGCGCGACCCGGTTACCACCGATCCCGCGTATCGATACGCCTTCGGCACCGAAGCGTGACCCCGCACCCTCGTGGCTGACGCCGGGCACGAAGCGGAACATATCGGGCAGCGTGGCGGTCAGCGTCTCCTCGAGGTCCTCACGCGTGAGCGCCGTCACGTCCGCCGCGACGTCCCGCAACGGCGTGCGGTACTTCGTGGCGACCACCACGATCTCTTCGAGCGGCGTGCCGTCGGCAGGGGACTCGTCGGCGGGTGGCGCAGCCCTAGCCGTGCCGGCTGATGCGAGAGCCATCGCCAGTAACAGCGCGGTGGCAGCCGCGGTGAGGATCAGTGCAGTGCGTCGATCGTCCATGGCTGCAGACTAGACCCGCTGCGCCGCGGCCTCCTTGACCCAGGTCAAGGCGGATGCCCGACCGGCGCCGCATAGTGCGCCCATGCACGGAGAGACCCTCATCGAACGCTGCCCCCGGCCCGGGCCGTCCACCGGCGTGCAGGCGTGCCACTTCTTCCCCGCGCCGACCACGTTCCGCAAGCCGTTCGGGGAAGCCGAGTTCGTCGACGCCGCCAGGCGCAGCAATTCCGTGCCCATCCCCCATCCCCTGGCACTGGAGATCTGCGCGCCCCGCGGGTTGCGGCTGATCCACGGCGTGCCGGCGGCGTATTCGAGAGCCGCCGGCGAATTGTACGTCGAGCGTCTGCTCCGCCAGATCGAGCGCATCGCCCCGCTGTTCGACCGGGACCGGGACGTGGTGCAGCTGGTGCTGGAGCATTTCAGCGGCCTGCTCGACGTCGCCCACGTGCTGCAGGTGGTCGAGAGCCTCGGCCGACAGTTCCATTTCTCGCGCGACCCAGCCCGGGAGTTCCGGGTGGCGTTCGGCGGTGCGCCACCGGCCGCTGCCGAGGTAAGGCGCTTCGCCGCGGCGGGGCTGAACCGGGCCTCGCTCTCCGTGACGGTGCCGGGCCGGCGCTCCGCGGCGCTACGCTCCCGCAGCATCGAGCCGGTGCTCCAGGCGGTGTCCGCGTGCCGGGAAGCTGGCCTGCGCAGCACCGGGCTCACGCTGCGTTTCGACTACGCTGCCTACGACGAGCAGATGGCGGCGGATGCCATCGCCGCCCTCGTCGCGGACCGGCCGGAACGGATCGCGCTGACCGGCCGCTCGCTGGGCGCCGTCGCCGCGGCGGCTCATCACGCGCTCACCGACTGCGGCTACCGCCTGATCGGTCCGGACGAGTACGCCCTGCCCGAAGATGACCTGACCATCGCCGCCGCGACGGGCACGCTCGGCATCGGCCCCAGCGGCTACTGCGCGGCGGGCGACTGCGACGTCATCGGCTTCGGCGCGGGCGCGCTCAGCCGGATAGGCGACGTGTGGTGCCGGAATCTCTCCGAGGTTGGGGCCTGGGAGAGCGCAATCGACGCCGAGCGCCTGCCGCTGTGCTGCGGCCACGCGCTCGATCCGGACGAACGACTGCGGGCCGACATCGTCCGCGACCTGCTGTGCCGCCGCAGGCTCGACATCCGGGCCGTCGAGCGCCGTTGGCAGGTGGACTTCGCCGCGCACTTCGCCGGAGCGCTCGCGAGACTGCGCCGCCACGAGGAACTGGGCCGGCTCGCCATCGGGCCCGACGAGATGCGAATCCTTTCGCGGGACAGCGACGCTATCCGTATAATCGCGATGTGCTTCACGCCCGATTACCAGAAACCCGGCCAGGACCCCGGCGCCGCCGGACGACATCCCGTCCCTTCAGGCCGGCACTGACCCCGGTTGCTGTCCCGCGCCGCGGTGGAGCCACACCATGACCGGTGAGGCGGGCGCACTGGAGCGCCGCGCCGGCATCCTCGCGGACGACGGCGACGAGCTGCATTTCTGCAGCACCTGCGCTTTCTCCTCGGCCTGCCTGGAGAGCGGCTACGACAAGTCTCGCCTGCAGGAACTCCACGTGCTGGTCGAGCACGTCGGACCCTATCGGGAGGGCGAGCACATCTTCCGCGAGGGCGACGAGTTCAACGCGATTGCAGCCGTGCGCGCCGGCACGGTGAAGACCTACGTGACGGACCTGGCCGGCCGCGAACAGATCCAGGGATTCTTCCTTCCCGGCGAGGTCATCGGGCTGAACGCCATCTCGCAGTCCCGCTACCCGTGTAATGCGGTGGCACTGGATACGGTGCTGCTCTGCCGCTTCTCCTTCCCGCGCATGGCGACGCTGGCCACGCGCATGCCCGGGCTGCAGCAGCAGCTCTTCCGGCTGCTGAGCGAGGACATCGGCAAGGCCACGCTGCTGGCCGGCGATTTCACCGCAGAGGAGCGCATGGCGGCGTTCCTGCTGGTGCTGTCCCGCCGCTATGCGGACCGCGGCCTGTCGCCCACCCGCATGCGGCTCACGATGGCGCGTACCGACATCGCCAACTACCTGCGTCTGGCCGCGGAGACCGTGAGCCGCATCCTGAAGCGCTTCCAGGAGAACGGCCTCATCCGCGTGGATCGCCGCGAGGTCGAACTGCTGGACCTGGCCGGGCTGAACGAGCTGGCGCAGAACGTCCTCAGAAACTGACCGTCCACTTGACCTGGATCAGGGCGCGGCACCGGCGCCCGGCGCACCATCTCCCCCGATTCCTGGAGGAGATTGGAAATGACTACCACACAGAAACTCTGGACCGGACTGGCGGCGCTGCTCGCCGTGTCGTTCGGTGTCTTGTTGTGGATGGGCGGCGAGATCCACCGCCAGGCCCCTCCCATGCCGGAACGGGTCGTCACCGCCGACGGTGAGTTCGTCTTCACACGCTCGGACATCGAGACCGGCCGACAGGTCTGGCAATCGATAGGCGGCCATCAGCTCGGTTCCATCTGGGGCCACGGCGGCTACGTGGCACCGGACTGGACGGCCGACTGGCTGCACCGCGAGGCGATCGCCACGCTCGACATCTGGGCGCGGCGGGATTACGTGGTGGAAGGCTACGCCGATCTGCCCGCTCCCCAGCAGGCCGCGCTGCAGACCCGCCTCGAGGAGCGCATCCGCCGCAATACCTGGGACGCGGAGCAGGGCTCGATCACCATCGACGCCGACCGCGCGGCGGCGATTGCGGAGGTTGCGAAGCACTACGACAGCCTGTTCGCGAACGAGCCGGAGACCGCCGCGCTGCGCGAGGCGTACGCGATGAAGAACGACACGGTGCCCGATGCGGACCACCGCCGCGCGCTGTCGGCATTCTACTGGTGGACCGCCTGGGCGGCCGTCACCGAACGCCCCGGCAAGGACATCACCTACACCAGCAACTGGCCCGCCGAGGAACTGGTGGGCAACGTCCCGCCGGCGAACGCCTACATCTGGACGGTGTTCAGTGTGCTGTTCCTGATCGCCGGTATCGCGCTGCTCGGCTGGTACTACGCCGTCACCCATGGCAAGGAGGAGCGGGTCGAGAAGTTGCCCGACTCCGATCCCCTGGCGATGGTGAACGTGACGCCGTCCATGCGCGCCACCGCGAAGTATTTCTGGATCGTGCTCGCGCTGTTCCTGGTGCAGATACTGCTCGGCGGCCTCACCGCCCACTACCAGGTAGAGGGTCAGGAGTTCTACGGCTACGCGCTCAGTGAGGTCCTGCCCTACTCCCTGACCCGCACCTGGCATACCCAGCTGGCCGTGCTGTGGATCGCCACCGCCTGGCTCGGCACCGGCCTGTACATCGCGCCGGCCATCTCGGGCCACGAGCCGAAGTTCCAGCGCCTGGGCGTCAACCTGCTGTGGGTGTGCCTGCTGGTGATCGTGGTCGGTGCCTTCGCCGGCCAGTGGTTCGCCGTCATGCAGACCCTGGGCCTCGAGAACAACTTCTGGTTCGGCCATCAGGGCTGGGAATACGTGGACCTCGGCCGCTTCTGGCAGTGGTTCCTGTTCATCGGTCTCGGCCTCTGGCTGACGCTGGTCGGCCGCGCACTGTGGCCGGCGATCCGCCAGCGTAACGAGTCGCGTCCGATCGTGACGCTGCTGTTCCTCTCCACGGTGGCCATCGGCCTGTTCTACGGCGCTGGCCTGATGTGGGGCGAGCACACGCACCTCTCGATGGTCGAGTACTGGCGCTGGTGGGTGGTCCACCTCTGGGTGGAAGGCTTCTTCGAGGTCTTCGCGACCGCCGTCATCGCATTCCTGTTCACGCGCCTCGGTCTGCTGAAGGTCAGCACGGCGACCGTGGCCGTCCTGTTCGCCACCATCGTCTTCCTGGCCGGCGGTGTGCTGGGCACGCTCCATCACCTGTACTTCACGGGTACCCCGACAGCTGTCATCGCCGTCGGCGCCTCCTTCTCCGCGCTGGAGGTCGTGCCGCTGGCCTACATCGGCTTCGAGGCCTACCAGACCTACAAGCTGGGCAAGGCGACACCGTGGATGGCGCGCTATCACTGGCCGGTCATGTTCTTTACGGCTGTGGCCTTCTGGAACGTGGTGGGCGCCGGGCTGTTCGGCTTCCTGATCAACCCGCCGCTGCCGCTGTTCTTCATGCAGGGCCTGAACCTCACGCCGCTGCACGGCCACACCGCGCTGTTCGGCGTGTACGGCATGCTCGGCATCGGCCTGATGCTGTTCTGCCTGCGGGGTATGAAGCCGGCGGCACGCTGGAACGAGTCGGTGCTGAAGACCGCATTCTGGTCGTTCAACATCGGCCTGGTCGGCATGTCGCTGATGACGCTGCTGCCTCTCGGCGTGATGCAGCTTGTGGCCGCTATCGACAACGGCTACTGGTACGCCCGCTCCGCGGACTTCATGCAGCAGCCCGTCGTCGACATGCTGGTCTGGATGCGTGTCCCCGGTGACATCATCTTCAGCATCGGCGGCATCGCGCTGGCCTGGTTCGTCGCCCGGCTCTGGATCGCGCCCCGCAAGGCGCGCGAGGGCCTGCCGGCGGGCTCCGGAGCCGCACGCGGCTGAGGCCATACGCAGGCGAGCCGGGGTGTCCCGCCCCTGCCCTCCGCGCTCCCCGGAGCGGGCGGGGCACCCCGGACCTCGCCACCGGACTGACAACAACCAACCGAACGTTCCTGCAACCTGACATGATCGAGTTCTACACCGAAATCAAATGGCTGCACGTCGCCGCGGTGATCGCGAGCGGATCGCTGTTCCTGCTGCGCGGGCTCGCGGTACAGGGCGGAGCCCGCTGGGCCATGTCCTCACCGCTGCGCTACGCCAGCTACACCATCGACACAGTGCTCCTGACCGCGGCCTTCATGCTGCTCACCATCCTGCCGGGCGCGGTCTTCGCCAATGGCTGGCTGACGACCAAGGTCTCGTTCCTGGTCGCCTACGTCGTGCTCGGCAGCTATGCGCTGAAGCGGGGCCACAGCCGGCGGGAGCGCCTGGCCTTCCTGATCGCCGCCGTGTGCGTCTATGCGGCGATGATCACGATCGCCCGTACCCACCATCCTCTCGGCGCACTGCACGCCGTGGTAGCCTGATACCGACCTTGCGCAAGCTGGTTCCCTTCGCCTACGGCTTCCGCCCCTTCTTCCTGCTCGCGGGCTGGTACGCCGTCATCGCCATCGGCCTCTGGCTGTGGCTCTACCCCGCCGCGCCGGGCCCGTTCGCGACCCTGCCCGCCCAGCTCTGGCACGGTCACGAGATGCTGTTCGGCTTCGTCGGCGCCGCCATCGCGGGCTTCATGCTGACGGCGGTGCCCAGCTGGACGGGTGACCGCGGCTTCGCGGGCCTGCCTTTGGTTGCGCTGACGGTCCTCTGGCTCGCCGGGCGCGTCGCGCTGTTCGCCGGCGACGCGATCCCGTTCTGGCTGCTCGCGCTGGCCGAACTCGCCTTCCTGCCGATGCTGGCACTGCTGCTCGCACCGCCGCTGCTGCGTGCCACCAACCGCAACACGCCGCTGCTGTTCGTGCTGCTGTTCCTGTGGTCCGCCGACGCCGTCTTCGTCTACGCGCTCGCTCAGGGTGATCCCGGCCTCGCCAACACGGCCGTGCGCGCGGCGCTCAACCTGGTCCTGCTGCTGGTCACCGTCATCGGCGGACGCATCGTGCCCGCCTTCACCGCCAATGCACTGCGCGGCCGCGGGGAGACGCCGGGGCTGCGTGCATCGACTCACCTGAACCGCTTCGTCATCGCCGCCATGGCGGTCGCGATCCCGGTGGATATCGTCTGGCCGGGCGGCAGCGCGGTTGGCGCGGTCGCACTCGCAGCCGGCCTCGGCCAGGCCGTGCGTCTGGCCGGCTGGCAGGGCTGGCGCACTCTCCGCGAGCCGATCGTGTGGATACTGCATGCCGCGTACCTCTGGCTGCCGATCGGCCTGCTGCTGAAGGCCGGCTGGTTCCTGGGCGGTCTGCCATGGGCCGCCCAGTGGCTGCATGCCCTCGGCTCCGGTGCCGCGGCCACCATGATCCTGGCGGTCATGACCCGGGCATCGCTCGGTCACACGGGCCGCGAACTGCGGGTCTCGCCGACGGTCACGGCCGCCTACCTGCTGCTGCTCGCGGCGGTCGCGGCACGGGTCTTCGGGCCTGTCTGGCTGCCGCTCGGCTATACGACGACCGTCGCCGTTGCCGGCGCCTTGTGGCTGCTCGCCTTCCTCCTGTACTCGATCGTCTACGCGCCGGTCCTCCTGCTGCCGAGGGCCGACGGGAAGGCGGGCTGACGGTGCCCGACATCGGTCGGACCCGCCGGCGAGTACGCGCAACCCCTTACGCCTGGCACTTCGGTCCATGCGTATTATGGAAATGCGAAAGCGGTCAGCCGCGGTCGGCTCGACCGATGCAGGCGAAGGCAACAGGAGATCCATCTATGAGCGACGGTGTCATCGACGTAGGCGCACAGGATCCGGAACTCCGGAATTCCCCCATTGCGGATGAGAGCGACGAGGATACGGAGACCCTGCGCGAGAGCATCCCGGGCGAGGACTTCTGCTACTTCAACGGCACGCCCTACGCCCACGGGACCGAAGTCAGGAGCGGTACGGCCTACCTGCGCTGCGACTACGGCATCTGGGTGCCGTCCGGACCGGGCGATCCCGATAATCCCTGAGCACCCCCCCCGGAAAGCAAACAGGCAGCCGGCAGGGGCCTGGACGATGGAATCTCGGCAGATTATGGAAAGTACTCCGCTGAAGACAGACAGCACCCGGTACGCGTTGCTCCTGACGCTGGGAGTGACGGCTCTGTCGCTGGCATTGCCGATCCCCGCCGCGCCAGCCGGGGCCGACAGCCCGTGCCCCTGGGCCGGGGCACCGCAGGAATTCAGTCCGGCCGCTTACCTCCCGGACGCGGGCCGTGCCGAGCTGGCGGGGCTGGTCGCCTGTCTGGAGCACCCTGACCCGCGCATACGCGACGGCTTCGCCTACGAGACGCTGGCCCGAGCGCTGCGCGAGCCAATGCTCTCACCCGATCAGGCGCGACTCCTGAGCAAACTGCTGCTCGATAAGCTCGCACGGGCACCGGGCGACCCCGCCGGCTTCCGCGGGCCCTTCGCGGTCCTGGTGCTGGCCGAAGTTGCCCGGTACGACCGGCTGGATGCCTTTCTCACCGAAGACGAGTTGAGCGAACTCGCTGCGGCCGGCGCCGATTACCTGGATCAACTGACGGATTTTCGGGGTTTCGACCCCCAGGCCGGCTGGCGGCACGGGGTGGCCCACGCCGCAGACCTGTTCCTGCAACTCGCGCTGAACCCGCGGCTGTCTCCCGGCGACGCCCGGAAGATGCTCGACGCCATCGCGACGAAAGTAGCGCCGACGGGGCACGCGTGGGTGTTCGGCGAGCCCGGCCGGCTGGCGCGGCCCGTCCTGTACCTGGCCCTCACCGATCACTTCAGCGACGACGACTGGCGACACTGGTTCCGAAGCCTGGAGCCCGGCAGCCAGGATTACTGGCAGGCCCCGTACCAGTCGGCCGAAGCACTGGCGACAATTCACAACCTGCGGGCGTTCGCCCTGGAAATCCATCTGCAAGCCACCGAGAGCGGGGAGCCGGCACTGCGGCGGCTCGCGCCGATGACCCTCCGCCTGCTGGAGGCGCTGCCCTGATCGTCATGATCGCCGGCCTGCTACCGCAGGGCCGCAAGTCACTGTATCAGCGCCAGAGCGACGGCAGCGAGGCCGGCGCCCGGTAGGGAATGGCCCTCGTCGCATCTCCTTCGGCTACACAGGCCTCGTCCATGGTGCCGGGCCCCGCCAGCAGCCAGTCCCGCCGGTGCGCATGGCCGAGCCGCGTCAGTCGCTCTGCGTCGAAGCAGGGAGCGACCACCTCGTCGGGCAGTATCAGGTAGCGGTCCGCCGCCGCCGCCAGCCAGGCGGCGGCGTCCCGCATCTCCTGGTCCGGATCGGGCCGCCGGTGGCCGAAGTTGGTGAATGGTCCCGTGGCCTGCAGGATCAGCGACTCTTTCGGGCGCGTGATCCCGAGATCCGCATCCGGCGGCAATGCGGCGTAGGCGGCCTCGAGGATGCACACGCCGGAACGCTCGTCGTCGATTACGGGCATCAGATACCAGCCCAGCACCAGCCACACCGACATCAGGAAACCCGCCAGCCGCGCAAAGCCCTGGTCGCGCCGCGGACCGAGGCCGAGGAAGACCAGCGCGAGCAGCGCAATGATCGCCGCGACGGCGGCGAGATGAGGCACGACCGCCGGGTCGCTGACGCCGATCTCATCGGGTTTCAGCCCCGCCAGTTCACCGAATGCGAAGGCTGCCGCCAGCGCGAAGACCACGAGCAGGCCGGATGCGGCCCGGTTCAGCCGGCGCCTCCTCAGCAGATCCTCGAGATACGGCGCGGCGGCCAGGCACATCGCCGGCAGCGCGGGCAGGATATAGACCCCGCGCTTGCCGCTGGAGAGCATGAAAAAACCGAGGACGAGCAGCGCCCAGCCGAGCGGCAGCAGGACGCGCGCGTCTCGCTCCCGCCAGGCAGCCCGCCAGCGCGGTACGAGCCAGGGCAGTGCCAGGACCAGCGGCAGCCACGCCCAGGGGATCACGCCGGTGAAAAAATACCAGAACGGCTCGCGGTGCCCCTCCGCGGCCACGTAGCGGTCGACCGTCTGCCCGAACAGGATCTCGTCGCGATAGGCGGCCAGCGCCGGGTCGCCCAGCGAGGCGACGATCATCGGCACGAACCAGATCGCGATCATGGCGAGTGCCGCCAGCGGCGCCAGACTCCAATTGAGCGCTCCGCCGCGCGGTCCGGGAACCGCGCCGCGCCAGCGCAGCAGACCCCAGGGAAGGAGCACGAGCAACGGCAGGAATCCGACGCCCTTCGTGATCACACCGAGGCCGCAGGCCGCGCCGCCGGCGGCGTACCAGCCCCAGTCGGGCCCGAGCAGCAGGTGGCGCAGCAGCCCGTAGAGCCCCAGCGTGGTCAGGAATGCGAGTGTGCCGTCGATCTGAGCCGTATGCGCCTGCAGGACGAACTGTACACAGGAGAGCAGCAGCAGGCCGGCTAACATGGCCGCGCGAGTGCCCCAGAGCCTGCGCGACAGATCGAACACCAGCCACAGGGTACCGAGCCCGGCCAGCAGCGAGGGCAGCAGGAAGCCGGCCCGCACGGAGCCGGTGAGCCAGATGGACCCGGCCATCAGCCAGAAGAAGACGGGCGGCTTGTCCGGGTAGAGATCGCCGCCCACGCGCGGGAACAGCCAGTCACCGGTGGCGAGCATATCCCGAGCCACGGCGGCAAAACGCGGAGAGTCCGGCGCCCAGGGCTCGTGGACGCCGTAGCCGGACCCCAGGGCGATGACACCGGCCAGCAGCAGCCAGCCGAGCAGGCGGCGGGATCGCGCCGGCAACTGCCTAGTCCGTCTGAGGGGTCTGCGGTGCCGCCTGCTGCGCACGCTCCGTCGCGATCAGCCAGAGATTGCGGCCGTAGATGAACGCGCCCGTGGACTGGCCGAGTATGAAGACCGGGTCGTGACGGTGGATCGCGTAGGCGAGCAGCGTCAGCCCGCCTGCCAGGCTCAGGTACCAGAACGGCTTCGGGATCACGCTGCGGCGGGCCCGTTCGCTGGCAATCCACTGCACCAGGAAACGCATGGAGAACAGGGCCTGGCCGGCGAATCCGACGGCAAGCCAGACGGCGGGAATGCTGACGTCAGGCATTGTCTCGCGTCCATTCCGTGTGTCGGTTGCGCCGTGCCAGCCACGCGACGCCGAAGAGATCGACGATGCCCACCCAGAGGCGGTCGAGGATGCCGTACTTCGAGCGGCCGGCGACCCGCGGCCGATGACGTACCGGCAGTGACTCCACCCTGCCGCCGTGCTGGAGCATGAGCGCCGGCATGAAGCGGTGCATGTGATCGAAATAAGGCAACTCCAGGAACACCTCGCGGCTGAATGCCTTCAGCCCGCAGCCGGTGTCGGGAGCACGGTCGTGGAGCAGCGCGCCGCGCACGCCGTTGGCAAGACGGGAGGCCTGGCGGCGCAGCCAGGTATCCCGCCGCGCCACGCGGTGGCCGATCACGAGAATGTCCTCGACCGGCGACTCACGCAGGCGCGACAGCATGGCAGGTATGTCCGCGGGATCGTTCTGGCGGTCACCATCCATGGTGACGATCCAGGGCGAGCGGGCTGCCTGTATGCCATTGCGGACCGCCGTGCTCTGCCCGCATTGCCGTCCGTTACGCACCAGCACGATCACCTCGCCGTGCCGGACCCGCGCGCAGCGCACCGCGGCCACGGTGTCGTCGGTGCTCGCATCGTCCACCAGGACGATCTCCGCCGGCGGCTTCTTGCGATCGGCCGCCAGGATCTCGTCCACCAGTGGGCCCACGTTTTCCGCCTCGTTGCGAAGCGGGATGACGATGCTGTATTCGATTCGATCCCGGTTTTTCATGGCATTCACGCGTGAAAATCTCGCCGGCACGATCCTGACGGCGGGGCTCCTGCCCGTTAGAGGCTCTGGCACACGGAAATCCTTCGCGACGACTTTCCAGACTGGGCAAACCCGCTGAAGCCCCGGCCAGCCGCGTGCTAGCATGCGAACGGTTCCCACAGCGGAGGAATCCATGCGACGCACGACGTTCATCACCGCAGCAGCCCTGCTGGCGGCAGGCGCTCCCGCAGGCGCGGCCGATCTGACCCAAGTGCCTTCCGGCAGCTATCACGAGGACGATCAGCACGCCTACGTGATCTTCTCCTACACCCATCTCGGCTTCTCCAGCCCGAAGGTTCGCTTCGACGACTTCGACGTCACGCTGAAGCTCGACACGGAAGACCCGGAGGCGAGCGAGATCGACGTCAGCATCGACGTCTCCAGCGTGGACAGCGGCGTGGAGGTGTTCGACGGCCATCTCATGGGCGCCGAGTACTTCGACCTGGAGAACCACCCCGCCATCACTTTCGAGTCCACGAGCGTGGAGAAGACCGGCGAGAACACCTACGACATCTCCGGCGGACTCACGGTCAAGGGCAAGACGGTACCGGTCACGCTCGCCGCCACGATCAACGGCGCCGGCGAGCATCCGCTGAAAAAGATCCCCGCGGTGGGTGTCTCGGCCAACGGCACGGTCCTGCGCTCCGCCTGGGGCCTGGACCAGTACGTGCCCGCGGTGAGCGACGAGGTGACGCTGACCATCGAGGTCGAACTGATCCACGGCGGCGCGCAATAGGCCGGCCGCATGACCGACGGCGCCGGTTCACTCGTCTTCCGCGGCGGGCGCCTCGGCGCCGCCGTCCCCCTGCTTTTCTTTGTGGTCTGGGCGGTCGCCATCTCGGTGGCCGGCGCCCCCGACGAGCAGGGCCTCATACTCGGCATGATCGGCGGCCTGACGCTCGGCATGCTGCTCTGCCGCAGCCGCTGGGCGGATTACGCCAACGCGGTGTTCGAGGGCATGGCCAACCCGGTGGCCGCGGTCACCATCGTCGCCTGGTTCTGGGCGGGCATGTTCGCCCAGGTGCTGCGGGTCGGCGGTCTGGTGGATGGGCTCGTCTGGGTGGGCGCCCAGTCCGGCGCCACCGGCGGGCTGTTCGTCGGCGCCACCTTCCTGCTGGCTGCCACCTTCGGCACCGCGGTCGGCACCGGCTACGGCACTGCCGTCGCCTTCTGCACGCTCATGTTCCCCGCCGGCGTGACGCTGGGCGCCGACCCGGTGTGGCTGTTCGCCGCCATCCTGTCGGGTGCCGCCTTCGGCGATAACCTCGCACCAGTGTCGGACACCACCGTGGTCTCGGCCACCACCCAGGAGACGGACATCCCGGGCGTCGTGCGCTCGCGGGTCAAGTACGCCCTGATCGCCGCGCTGCCGGCGCTGGCGCTGTTCACGCTGCTCGGCGGCGACGGCGATCCGGTGAACGCCGCCCGGGCGAACGCGCTGTTCGCGGAGACCGCCTCGCCCGAAGGCCTCGTGCTGCTCGCCCCGTTCGCGCTGGTGATCTTCCTGGCGCTGCGCGGCTACCACATCCTGGTGGCGCTCACCTGGGGCATCCTGGGCGCCGTCGTACTCGAGCTGGCACTGGGTCTCGCGCCACCCACCGACATCCTGTTCATCGACCCGGACCGGGATCTCGTCGGCGGCGCGCTCGTGGACGGGGTCGCCGGTTACGTCGGACTGGCCATCCTGATCCTGCTGATCGTGGCCGGCGGTCACATCATGCGCCTGGGCGGCGCGCTGGAGGCGCTGATCGACCGGCTGCGCCGCTTCGCCCGAGACTCCGTCGCCCGGGCGGAGACGGCCATGTGGAGCATCGTCTTCTCGCTGAACGCGTTCATCACCATCAACACGGCAGCCGAGATCGCCGCCGGCCCGGTGATCTCCCGGCTGGGCAAGCGCTTCCGCCTGCATCCCTACCGGCGTGCCAACATGCTGGACGCCGTGACGTCGGCCATCGGCTACATCTTCCCCTGGGGCGGCGGCGTGCTGATCGGCTACCAGACGCTGCGCACGCTGGAGCAGCAGTACGACTTCGTGGAGGCCGTGGCACCCACCGACGTCTGGGCGTACGTCCTGCACGGCTGGTTCCTCGCGGCCGTGATGCTGATCGCGGCCGTCACCGGCTTCGGTCGCACGTACGAAGCCGACGACGGTTCCGAGACGCGGCAACCACCGCCGTGAATAACGGTGATGAGGAAGGCGGCAAGCGGCTCGCGCCGCTGACGCTCGCCGCTCTCGGCGTCGTCTACGGCGACATCGGCACCAGCCCGCTGTATGCCGTGCGCGAGTGCTTCTACAGCGACTACGGGGTGGCGGCGACGGCGGCCAACGTCCTCGGCGTGCTGTCGCTGGTGTTCTGGTCGCTCATCCTCGTCATCTCCGTGAAATACCTCGTGTTCGTGCTGCGCGCGGATCACTACGGCGAGGGCGGTATCCTGGCACTGATGGAACTGGTGCGCCGGCCGCTCAAGGGCCGGGGCCGGACGGCGGTGATGGCGCTCGGACTCTTCGGCGCCGCCCTGCTCTACGGCGACGGCATGATCACGCCGGCCATCTCGGTGCTGAGCGCCATCGAAGGCCTGGAGGTGGCCACGCCGGTGTTCGAGCCCTACGTCGTGCCGGTCACCATCGCCATCCTCTGCGGGCTGTTCGCCGTGCAGCGGCTGGGTACGGGCGGGGTCGGCATCATCTTCGGCCCGGTCATGCTGGTGTGGTTCGCCTGCATCGGCCTCGCCGGTCTGCCCGGCATCATTGCGAACCCCGCGGTGCTCACCGCCGTGAACCCGGGGCACGCGGTCGCCTTCTTCGGCGACAACGGGCTGCATGCGTTCGCCATCCTCGGCATCGTCTTTCTCGTGGTCACCGGCGGCGAGGCGCTGTACGCCGACCTGGGGCATTTCGGTCGAGCGCCGATACGCGTCGGTTGGTATGTGGTGGTGCTACCCGGGCTGCTGCTCAACTACTTCGGTCAGGGCGCGCTCATCCTGCGCGAGGGCGATGCGCTGGTGAACCCCTTCTACGAGCTCGTGCCGGGCTGGGCGCTGTATCCGATGGTAGGCCTCGCGACTTTCGCCACCATCATCGCCTCGCAGGCCATCATCTCGGGGGCGTTCTCACTCACGTTCCAGGGCCAGAACCTGGGCTACCTGCCGACGGTGAAGATCGTGCATACCTCGTCCCGACAGCGGGGCCAGATCTACGTGCCGTCCGTGAACTGGCTGCTGCTCGTGGCCGCCGTCGCGCTCGTGGCCGGCTTCCAGCGCTCCGGCAATCTGGCCGCCGCCTACGGCATCGCCATCAGCGCAACCATGCTCGTGACCACCATCCTGCTGTATTTCGCGGAACGACGGATCTTCCGCTGGGCGCTGCCCGTCTCGCTCGCCGCAACGGTCCTTTTCATCGTTCCCGACACCGCCTACTTCGCGGCCAACGCCGGCAAGTTCATGGACGGCGGCTGGCTGCCCGTCGGCGTCGCGACGGGCGTATACCTCGTGATGACCACCTGGCGTCGGGGCCGCGCCACCGAACAGCGCCACATGCGCAACGAAGCCACGCCGGTCAGGGAATTCCTGGCGGCCCTGGGAGGCGGCTACTACCGCCGGGTGCCGGGGCAGGCGGTCTATCTCGCCGCCAACGAGCGCGGCACGCCCCACGGACTGATCCACAACCTCCACCACAACCGGGCGCTGCACGATCTGGTCGTGATCTACACGGCGAAGACGCTGCGCCGGCCCCGCGTCCGGCGCGACGAGCGGCTGAAGGTGACGAAGCTGCGCGACGACATCCACCGCATCGTCGCCTACTACGGCTACATGGACGAGCCGAGGCCCCGCGAAGACCTGGAACAGGCCAACGACGAGCACGCCATCGGCCTGGATCCGGAGCGGGCCTCCTATTTCCTGGAGCAGGAGACGGAGTACCCCGCGGCGAGGACGGGCATGGCGTGGTGGCGGTCCTGGCTGTACGTACTCATCCGGCGCAACACGCGCCGCACGACGCTGTATTTCGATCTGCCGCCGGACCAGGTGTTCGAGGTGGGCGTCCGCATGCGTATCTGACCGACCCGCTCAGCGCTTGGTGCGCTCGAACAGCTCCACCAGTTCCGAGAATTTCCGGCGCTGATCGGCAGGATCCGACGCCCGGATGGCCTCCTCGATGCAGGTAGCGGCGTGGCCTTTCAGCACCAGCGATTCCACCTTGTTCAATGCCGAGCGCACCGCCTGCAGCTGATGAAGAATGTCAATGCAGTAGCGCTCCTCCTCGATCATCCTCGAGATACCGCGCACCTGCCCTTCGATTTTCCGGAGGCGTCGCACCGCCGCATCATGATCCGGTGTGTCCACGTTGACTCAATACTCCATGGGGGTATAAGGTAGCAGTCTAATGAAGACGAGTCCGCGGAGCAACAGGGCCCGACATGGGTGATTTCTGGGTCACTTACGGCGAGGCGGCGAAAACCGCCGCCGGCTTCTTCTGGAAGTCCGGCTGGGCCTTCGTGCTCGGCTACACCATCAGCGCCGCCATCCAGGCTTTCGTGCCGAAGAAGCGCCTGACGGCCCACATGGGCGCGGCTGACGCCGGCAGCGTCAGCCTGGCGACTATCTTCGGCGCCATCTCCAGCTCCTGCTCGTTCGCCGCCCTCTCGGCCGCGCGCGCCCTGGTGCAGAAAGGCGCGCATTTCGTCGCGGCCGTGGCCTTCATGTTCGCGTCGACCAACCTCGTCATCGAGCTCGGCATCCTGATCCTGATCTTCCTGGGCTGGCAGTTCCTGGCCGCCGAGGTCGTGGGCGGCGTCGTGCTGATCGCGATCAGCTCGATGCTGATCCGGCTCACCTACCCGCGCCGCTGGCTGGACGCCGCCCGGGAGAAGGTGAAGGAGGAAACCGACACCGACGAAGAGGACTTCGACTGGAAGCAGCGCATCGCGAGCTTCGAGGGCTGGTGCCGCGTGGGCAACAACTTCGCCAACGAGTGGGGCATGGTGTGGCAGGAGATCCTGGTCGGCTTCACGCTGGCCGGCTTCATCGCCGTCTACGTGCCGGACAGCTTCTGGCAGGCGCTGTTCCTCGCCGAGGCGGCCGCGGCCAATCCCGACAACTTCTGGATCGTGCTGCAGAACGCGGCGGTGGCGCCGTTCGTGGCCGCGGCGACGTTTATCGGCTCCATGGGCAACATCCCGCTCGCCACTGTGCTGAACTCGGGCGGCGTGCTGTTCGCCGGCATCATGGGTTTCATCTACTCCGACCTCATGGTACCGCCGCTGGTGAAGGTGAACGCCAAGTACTACGGCTGGCGTGTGGCCCTGTACATCGCGGGCATCATGTACGTGAGCATCATCGCCACGGCAATCATCCTGCACTATGGTTTCCTCTGGCTCGGCATGATGCCGGAGAGCAGCCGCGAGGCCGGCGAGGTGGCACAGTTCAAGCTCGACTACACGTTCTACATGAACCTGATCGCCGTCGCCCTCACCGGCGTCATGCTGTGGCTGCGGCGGCGGCACCGCCGCATGGCCGGCGGTGACGGACACGATCACGAGCACGGTGGTGGCGGCGTCGGGGTGCAGGACGTCGTCACCGGACTTTTCATCCTGTTGTTGCTGGGCGGCGGCGTCGCCCTGTTCGTCAGCGGAGTCATCGCATGAACGACAAGTGCCATCACCACGATCACCACGATCACGACGAGCCTCCCGCTTCCTCGGCCGAGCCGGAACACGGCCATCACTGCTGCGGCCACGATCACGCCCGCAGCACGGCACCCGACGACGGCCGCTACGACAAGGTCCCCGCCGGCTACGAAGGCACGGTGTATACCTGCCCCATGGATCCGCAGGTCCGCCAGACCGAGCCGGGCTCGTGCCCGATCTGCGGCATGGCGCTGGAACCAGAGGGCGTGGTGACGGGCGAGGAGGACCAGAGCGAACTCCGGGACATGACCCGCCGCTTCTGGATCAGCGCCGCCTTCACCCTGCCGCTGTTCCTCTACGCCATGGGCGAGATGCTGCCCGGGCAACCGTTCCACGAGCTGGTCCCGGCCCGCCTCTCCCAGTGGCTGCAGCTCGCGGTCGCCACGCCGGTGGTGCTGTGGGGCGGCTGGCCGTTTCTGGTGCGCGGCGTGCAATCGGTACGGACCATGAACCTGAACATGTTCACGCTGATCGGGCTCGGCGTCAGCGTGGCCTACGGTTTCAGCGTGGTCGCCACCATCGCGCCCCAACTGTTCCCCGCCTCGTTCCGCGATGCGAGCGGCCGCGTGGGCGTGTACTACGAGGCTGCGGCGGTCATCACCACGCTGGTGCTGCTCGGACAGGTTCTCGAGCTGCGCGCCCGCCGGGCCACCTCCGGGGCCATCCGTTCGCTGCTGGAACTGGCGCCAGCGGACGCACGCCGCGTCCGCGAGGACGGCACGGAGGAGGACGTCCCGCTGGACGAACTGGCCGTCGACGACCGCCTGCGCGTCCGCCCGGGCGAGAAGGTGCCGGTGGACGGCGTCATCGAAGACGGACGCAGCACGATCGACGAATCCATGATCACCGGCGAACCGCTGCCGGTGGAGAAGAGCGCGGACGACCCCGTCACCGGCGGTACCGTCAACCAGACCGGCGGCTTCATCATGCGGGTCACCCGGGTGGGCGAAGACACCCTGCTCTCCCGCATCGTCCACATGGTGGCCGAGGCCCAGCGCAGCCGCGCGCCCATCCAGCGGCTGGCCGACGTGGTGGCCGGCTGGTTCGTGCCGACCGTCGTCGGCATCGCCGTCATCGCCTTCATCGTCTGGTCCATCTGGGGCCCCGAGCCCGCCATGGCCTATGCCCTGGTGAATGCCGTGGCCGTGCTGATCATCGCCTGCCCCTGCGCCCTGGGACTGGCCACGCCCATGGCCATCATGGTGGGCACCGGCAAGGGGGCGCAGAGCGGCATCCTGGTGAAGAACGCCGAGGCGCTCGAAACGCTGGAGAAGATCGACACGCTGGTGGTGGACAAGACCGGCACCCTGACCGAGGGACGCCCCCGCCTCACGGCCGTGGAGGCCGGCGGAGATCTCGCCGAGGACGACCTGCTCCGCCTGGCGGCATCGCTGGAACGGGCCAGCGAGCATCCGCTGGCGGCCGCGATTGTCGATGGCGCGCGGGAGCGCGGGGTCAGCCTCGCCGGCGTCAGCGATTTCGGCTCGGTGACCGGCAAGGGCGTGTCCGGTGCGGTCGACGGACGACGCATCGCGGTGGGCAACCGGGCCATGATGGACGAGGTCGGGGCGGGAGACGACGGACTCGCGGACCGTGCCGACGAACTGCGCAGCGAAGGCAGCACGGTGATGTTCGTTGCCGTCGACGGCGCACCGGCCGGCCTCGTCGCGGTGTCCGACCCGATCAAGGAAACCACGCCGGAGGCGCTCCGCTCCCTGCACGAGGCGGGTATCAGCGTGGTCATGCTCACCGGCGACAGCCGGGCGACGGCCGAGGCAGTGGGCCGGGAGCTCGGCATCGACGAGATCCACGCCGAGGTGCTGCCCGAGGACAAGAACCGCATCGTCACGGAGCTGCAGGAGCGCGGCGCGATGGTGGCGATGGCCGGCGACGGCATCAACGACGCCCCCGCGCTCGCGAAGGCCCACGTCGGCATCGCCATGGGCACCGGCACCGACGTCGCCATGGAGAGCGCGGGCGTGACGCTGGTGAAGGGCGACCTGCGCGGCATTGCCAAGGCCCTGACGCTCTCCCGCGCCACCATGCGCAACATCCGCCAGAACCTGTTCTTCGCCTTCATCTACAACAGCCTGGGCGTACCGGTCGCCGCCGGCGTGCTCTATCCCTGGTTCGGCCTGCTGCTGAGCCCGATGATCGCCGCGGCCGCCATGAGCCTCAGCTCCGTCTCGGTGATAGGCAACTCCCTCCGCCTCCGCCGCCTGAACCTGTAGGAGGGCCTTCAGGCCCGATCCGGCTGTAGGAGGACCTTCAGGCCCGACCCCCTTCTTTTATGGCCGCCCTGCGGGGGTATCCATCTTGCTCCCGACAAAAGGTCGCGGCGATGGATACCCCCGCATGACGGCCGTGCTCGCGGTGGCCGGGAGGATCTGCCAGTCAGATACGGTGACTGATCGGTGCCAGACCTCTCGGCTACGGGCACGTCAGCGACTGGGGCGGGCCAACGCCCATAGGACCGCGGATCGGGCCTGAAGGCCCTCCTACGGCGTGGGGCCCGGCATTCCATGCGAGAATCGGGGGCAGGAAACGTCACAGAGGAGGAGTCGATCATGGACAAGCCCCTGTCGCTCCGCGAGGAGGAAGCCCGGGAACTCCGCGAGAGCTTCGATTACAACGACCGGGACGGAGACGGCCGCATCGAGTTCGACGAGTTCGTCAAAATGCTGGAGGAGCTCGAAGCCGGCGCCACCGAGGAGGAAGCCCGCATCGGCTTCCGCGAGATCGACACTCGTCAGGACGGATCCATTGCGTTCGACGAGTTCGTCGACTGGTGGCTGCAACGCTAGCGTCACGCCTGCACATGCAGGAGGCACACTCAGGAGGAACCTATGGATGCCTATCGATCGCCTCAGGGTCTGCTCGTCGCGCTCGTGCTGCTCGGCGCGGGTTTCGCCGCGGGGGTGAGCACCTCGGTCGCCGTGGCCGAGCGGGAGGATCCGCTCGTCTACGTCGTGGACTTCATGAAGGTCGAGCCGGCGGACAAGGCCGCCTACGAGCGCATCGAGCGCGAGACCTGGAAGGCCGTACACGCCGAGCGCATCGAACGCGGACTGATGCGCGGCTGGGGGCTGTACGAGGTGCGCTATCCGCTCGGAACGGCCAAACCGTACGACTACGCGACGGTGAACGTCTACGACTCGTTCGAGGACGCCGAGCGCGACCCCGCCCTGCTCTTCCCCGACGTGCATCCGGAGCGCTCGGTCGACGACGTGATCGCTGAGACCCGCGCGGCCCGCGAACTCGTGCGGGGCGAAATCTGGTACCGCCTGGACGGCCTCGGAGACGCCGACCTGGCGCCCAGATAACGCACCGGGAGAAGGGGAGCGCCGGCTGCCGGCAGATTCAGAGCGTCTCGAGGACTTCGATCAGCGGTGCCAGGTGGCGCTCATAGCGCTTCCAGCGTCCGGCAGAGCCGGTATAGATCGGCCGCCGGACCTGATGGCCCGACAGGACGTGCACCGGACGCGTGTTTTCGTGGAATTCCAGGCAACGCGCATCCCAGTCGAGCCCGAGATAGCGGATCAGCCGCCGGCTCTCGCCTTCCTGGTCGGCGAGCAATGCCTCGTACTCGACGGTATGCAGGTCGTCGCCGAACAGACGGTGCCAGTGCTGCATCAGCCGTTCGTAGTCACGGTAATAGAGCCCCAGCTCCCGCAGATCGAACGAATACTGGTTTCCGGTTGCGAAGAAATGCACGAAGTTGGAGATGCAGGTATCGAGGGCGTTCCTCTGGCAATGGACGATGCGCGCACGCGGGAACAGCAACCGGATCAGACCTATGCGCACGAAGTTGCCGGGCAGCTTGTCCGTCACGCGCGCGGCGTCTGCTGAGTGGCGGTGCAGTTCGGCCAGATACCGCGAGGCATGCTCTCGCGCGAGCGCGGCATCCATCGTCAGGATGCACTCCGGATACGGGTCTCCGCCCTGTCCCGACGCCGACAAAGCCGCCTCGATTTCGACCAGCGTCCTCAGTTCGCCGGCGCCATGCACCTGCGGATGGCTGGAGACGATCTGCTCCACCAGCGTGGTCCCCGAGCGCGGCATGCCGACGATGAACACGGGCCGTTCCGATCCTGACCCGGGCACGGGAGGGTGACGGAACAGCGTTTCGGAATAGCTGGCGATCAGGCGGTCGACATATTCGCCGTATTGTCGGGAGTCATAGGTCACCGCCTTGCGCCGCAGCCGGTTGCCCGCCGCGAAATGCTCGAAAGCAGCATCGAAATCACCCGCGGCCTGGTGCACGTTGCCGAGCGCGAAGTGGCAGTGGACGGCGTCGGCCTCCGAGATCCGGCCCTCGCTCAGCAGGGCAGCGACCGGCCCGGCAAGATCGGCCTCGGGATCGAGCCGACTGAGGTTGCGATAGGCCTCCGCATAGTCGGGCCTGAGTTCGATCGCCCGACGGAAGCAGGCGACAGCATCGGCATTTCGTCCCAGCTGATCGTACGCATTGCCGAGGTTGTGATGCGCGTCGGCATAGCCCGGATCCAGTTTTATCGCCTGCTCGTAGGCCCTGGCCGCCTCTCCCGGACGGCTGAGTTCGTCGAGCGCGATCCCACGGTTGTAGTGCACGACGGGCAGGTCCGGGCGCAGTGATGCCGCCCGCTCGTATGCCGCCAGCGCATCTGCGCTTCGGTGCAGTGCACGCAACGCGTTACCGAGATTGAGATGCGCCTCGGCATAGCCGGGCTGCAGATCTACCGCCCGTCGGTGGCTCGCTGCCGCCTCCTCCGGGCGGTCCGCCTCTTGGAGCGCATTGCCCAGATTGCTGTGCGCCTCCGCATAATCCGGCGCAAGCTCGATGGCCCGCGCCAGTTGCTCGATGGCCTCTTCCGTCGCACCCTGCTCCTTCAGGGCGACGCCGAGGTTGTTCCGCGCCATCGCGAAATCCGGCGCGAGTTCGACGGCGCGCCGGTAGTGTGTGAGCGCCTCGTCCGGACGGCCGCGGTCCCGCCACGCGTTGCCGAGGTTGTTCTCCGCGCCGGCATGCCCGGGGTTGAGCCTGATTGCTTCCCGGTACTGTTCCATGGCCGCCTCCGTGCGTCCCAGCGCACGATAGGCCTCGCCGCAGGTATTGCGAAACTCGGGCTGTGCCGGGCTGGCCGCTACGGCACGTTCGAGCAGCGCCAGAGCGGCGCCCGGATCGCCGGTCTGCAGGTTGATGACCCCGAGCAGATACAGCGCATCGGGATGTTCGGGCTGCGCCTCCAGCGCCGATCGATACAGCTCGGCCGCTTCACCGAAGCGCCCGGCACGGTGATGCTCGAGCCCCTGCCGGAGCAATTCCATCGCACTGGAGGTGGACATCAGGGAAAAAGGTACCGGGATTCCCAGCCGCCGTCACCGCGCCGGTACTCAAGCCGGTCGTGCAGGCGGAAAGCGTACTGGCGCCAGAACTCCACCCGTTCCGGACGCAGCCGGAAACCCGACCAGTGGGGCGGCCGCGGCACCTCGCCGATGTTGAACTTCGCGGTGTAGCGGGCCACCTCCGCCTCCAGCTCGAAGCGGCCCGAGAGCGGCCGCGATTGCCGCGACGCCCAGGCACCGAGCTGACTGGTTCGCGGGCGGGTGGCGAAGTAGGCATCGGCCTCCTCGGCACTCACCGGGTCCACCGGCCCCTCGATGCGCACCTGTTTCTCCAGGGTCTTCCAGTGGAAGCACATCGAGACCACGGGATTCTCTGCGATCTCACCGCCCTTGCGGCTCTCCAGATTGGTGAAGAAGACGAAGCCCCGCTCGTCGTAGCCCTTCAGCAGCATGATGCGCACCGACGGCACGCCGTTGCGGTCGGCGGTGGCAAGAGCGAATGCTTCGGGGAATGCCGGTTCGGCGTCTTCGGCCTGCGCGAACCAGTCCCGGAAATGCTGGTACGGATCCCCGTAGCGCTTCATGAGGGACGCTTCATTTCACGATCGTGGTTCGTCGGCGACCTCGCCGCCGTCGCCGCCCGCCCGGCCGTTGCGGCTCTCGCCGGGCTGGCCGGTCTCGGCCGATTTCCGCTTCTCCCCGGCCTTGCGGCCGTCGCCGCTGCCCGCGTAACCGATGCGCTGCAGTGTCACCTTCTCGTCGTCCTGATGGGCGAGACGCTGGCGCAGTATCTCCTCGTCGACCAGGTGGCCGGCACCCTCGCGCAGATGGTCGAAGACTTCCTTGTAGCTGTCCGTCAGCTGATTGACGAGTTCGGCCGTCTTGACGAAATGATCAGCCACCTCCTCCCGGTAGGCCTCTTCCCGGCGACGGGCGGACGTCGTGCCGGTGGCTCCGCCGCCATAGCGGAACCAGACGAACAGACCGCCGGCGCCCAGCGCGAGGCCGATGGCGGCGCCGATCAGCAACGATACGAGTGAAAATTCCTCCATGGATTCCTCCTGCAAAGCCTGCGCCGACCATATCACGACAGCGCACCGGCCCCCATCGTGGATTGCATCGGCGTCAAAGTAACGGCATTTGCACGTTTTTGCGATTTTCCTTGCAATTGCATTTCCCGTCGGATGAACCTACCATGGAACCCGTGAAAACCCCGCACGCGAAGTCCTCTCCCGATCCGGCCGCCGTCCTCGGCAAGGCCACGCTGCGCGCCGCCGCCCGCATGGGCCTGTCCCGGGACGAACTCTCTGCCGTCATCGGCCGCGACCGTTCCAGTATCTCCCGTTCCGGCATCGACCCGGACAGCAAACCCGGCGAGCTCGCGCTGCTGCTGCTGCGCTGCTACCGCTCGCTGGCGGTGCTGGTGGACGACGACGAGGGGCAGCTTCGCGAGTGGCTGGCGACGGCCAATACGCACACGGGTGGCGTCCCCCGCGAGCAATTGCGCGACGTCGCCGGCCTGGTCACCGTTACCGGCTACCTGGATGCCATCCGCGGCAAGCTATGACGAGCCGTTCTGGCGCCGGGTCGCGGCCCGCGCGCCCGAGACGGCACTCATGGGGACGCTGCTGCGCATCGTCGAGAACCAGGAGCAGAAGGTCACCGTCCCGCTGGTGGACGACTTCGACGAGCACGAGGTGCTCGAGGGCCTGCTGGAGGATTCCAAGCCGTCCCCCGCCGACGGCACCGGGCGCTTCGATTATCTGCTGCGTGCGCCCTGGCGCTACCCGCCTCTGCCCTGGGGTTCGCGCTTCGGGCGTCGCTACGAGCCGGGCATCTTCTACGGCTCTTTGAGCGAGACGGCGCTGCTCGCAGAGGTCGCCTACTACCGGCTGGTCTTCCTGGAGGGCATGGAGACCCCATTCGCCGACCGGGTGATCAGCCAGCACACCCGCTTCGAGGCCCGTTACCAGACCGATCATGGGCGCCGTCTCGAGGCGCCGCCGTTCGCGCGTCACGAGGGGGTGCTGCGCCATCCCGCGGAATACGGCCCCTGCCAGGCGCTGGGTACGGTGCTGCGCGGCGCGGGCACGGCGGCGTTCACCTATCTGTCGGCCCGCGCACCGGGACGCGAGTGCAACATCGCGCTCCTCCGGCCCGATGCGCTACGCTCGCGCCGCCATCGCAACCCGGTCAGCGGGCTGTGCGAGACCCGGCCGGAAGGCGTGCAGTTCCGCTTCGGCCAGCGGCGCACCTGGTTCCCGCGGGAGCAGTTCCTGGTGGACGGTCGCCTGCCGCAGCCCGCCTGAGCAAGGCGATCAGGCGGTCAGCCGGCGGCGATGCGCTCCAGCCGGCCCTGCAGCAGCGCGGTCCAGAGGGACGCGAAGAAGCAGTAGACGCCCATGACGCCGAGCTGCAGCTCCAGGCCGACGCCGCGGTCCATCAGAATGCCCACCAGCCCAGGAGACAGGGCCGTGGCGAAGACCGCGAGCGCCGTCGTGACCGCCCGGATGGCGCCCAGGTGGCGGGCACCGTAGAGCTCGGGCCAGACGGCGCCATGGGTTGTGGACGCGAAGCCCAGGCTCGCGCCGAGCAGAACCATGGCGCCGGGCAGGACCAGCCGGCTCTCGGCGAACACGAGCAGCAGGATGCCGGCGCCCATGGGCAGCAGGTAGACCGTGAGCAGCCGCCGCGCGCCGAACCGGTCCGCGAGCCGACCCGCCGCCAGCGCGCCCACCACGTGCGCGGCCGCCAGTACCGGGAAATTGGCGGCGAACCAGGCGAGATCCCAGCCCTTCAGCTCGACCAGCGGCACCTGGTTGATGAACAGCGCCGTGATGATGAACGGCGTCGCGAGCAGCACCGGCATGAGCGCGTAGAACAGCGGGTCGCGCAGCACCTCGCCGCGGGTCCAGTGCCGGCGCATGCCCTCCTCGTCCGGCTGGGTCGCAGCCGCTGGCCCGCGGGTGGGGTGGCGCTCGTGGCGCAGCAGCACGCCGAAGACGGGCAGCGCCACGATCACCAGCAGGGCCGCGCCCGCTATCCATGCGCCGCGCCAGCCGAACAGGCCGATGGCCGCGACGGCCAGCAGCGGCAGCATCCCTTCGCTGGCAGGCAGCCCGAGGGCGGCGATGGACACCGCCCTGCCGCGCTTGCGATTGAACCAGCGGCCCATGGCCGTCATCGCCACGTGGGTGAGCATGCCCTGACCGAAGAAGCGCAGGCCAAAGAAGGCCAGCGCAAGGGTCCACGCGGAGGAGACGGCCGACATGCCGACGCTGGTCGCCGCCAGGCCGGCGATCACGCCGGCGCCGAGCAGGCGTATGGAGACGGTATCGGCAAGCTTGCCCGCCCAGGTCAGCAGCGCCGCGCTGGCCAGCGTCCCGATCGTGTACAGCGTGCCGAACTCGCCCTCGGTCAGGACGAGGTCCGTCTTCAGGTGGCCTGCGAACAACGCCACGTAGTAGGTCTGGCCGAAGCCGGAGAAAAAGGTCAGCAGGAAGCCGCCGGACAGCCAGGGCAGGTCGGGACGGAGATCTTCGGCGAAGAGGCGCACGCGCAGAGTATGCCGCATACGGCACGGAGCCGCCCGGTCCGGCGGGCGCGTGGCGGTTGCTATACTTCCCCGCCACGCGACCGGAATGCCGACCGCCCACATGAGCGAACAGGACGCCGACATCACCTCGAGCTGGGACGCCTACTGGCAGGGGGCGCGGGACGCGGCCGCCTACACCGGCGGCGGCAGCAGCCACCCGGCCGTGACCGGTTTCTGGGAGGCTTTCTTCCGCGAGGCCGCGGCACTCTATGAATGCCCCCTCGTCGTGGACGTGGCCAGCGGCAATGGCGCCGTCACCGGCGCCGCCCGGGCGCAATTCGGCGATGCCGGCCGCTACGTCTGCGTGGACGTTTCGGCTGCCGCCGTGCGCGCCATCGGCGAACGCTACCCGGACGTTCGCGGCGTCGTGGCAGACGCCCGCGCCATGCCGATCGCGAGCGGCAGCGCGACCATTGCCGTCAGCCAGTTCGGCATCGAATACGCGGGGCCGGGTGCGTTCCCCGAACTGCTGCGGCTGGTGGGCGACGGCGGCCGGACCGCGCTGCTCGTGCATCGGCAAGGCGGCGGGATCCACCGCCAGTGCGCGGCCAGCCGGGATGCGATGCAGGCAATCATCGACGCGCGCTTCCTCCCGCTGGCGCATGACCTCTTCGAGGCGGGGTTCGCGGCGATGCGCGGCGGCGACCGGGAGCGGTACCGCCAGGCGGGCCGATCCTTCGCGCCGGCGCTGCGGGCCGTAGAGCAACTGATGCGCCGCCACGGCCAGCACGTGGCCGACGGCACGGTGATCCGGCTGTACCGCGACATCCGCACGATGCACGAGCGCATGGCCCGCTACGAACCCGCCGACGTACTCGGCTGGCTGGAGCGGATGGACGCCGAGGTACAGGCCTATGCCGGCCGCATGGCCTCGATGTGCGAGGCGGCGGTCGACGAGGAAGCCTTCCGCGGACTCTGTGCCCGCGCCCGCGAGGCAGGCTTCACCCTGCTGCGGGAAGACGAACTGGGCGTAGCCGAGACCGGCGTGCCGCTGGCCTGGGTGCTGGTGGCGGTGCGCGGCGAGGCGTAGTCGACCCGTGGCCGAATTTTAGAAGCGCAGATCCTTCAGATACTGCTCGTAGTTCTTCCAGCGCCCGCTGGAACGCGTCTGCAGCCCCTCACGCACCTGCCAGACGCTGGCCGTCTTCACCTGGGTGTCGGCGTTCCGGAAGTCGAGCACGCGGTCGTCCCAGTCCAGTCCCACGAACGCGAGCAGCCGGCGCACCACGGGCTCCGGATCGCTCACCAGCTCGTCGTAGTCCACGGTGAGCATGTCGTCGCCGAAAACGGACTGCCAGTGAGCCATGATGCGCTCGTGCTGGCGATAGTAGTGGGCGATATCGCCGAGGTCGGTCGAGTAGCCCAGATTGCCGCCCAGCTGCTGGAAGTAGATGGACAGGCAGTTGTCCGGCGCATGGCGGCGCGTATGGATGATGCGTGCCCGAGGAAACATGGCCCGGATGACGCCCAGGTGCAGGAAATTCTCCGGGCGCTTGTCGGTCACGCGCTCCGCCGCGGGAAAGAGCTCGCGCTGCTTCTCCCGGTATTCCGCCGCGACCGTGGCCAGCTCCTCCGGGGTGATCGTCTGCAGCCGGTCCGGATACGGGGCGAGCGACCTGCCGATCAGCCAGGGCACCAGGTCCAGTTCCCCGCCGGCGCTCACCGCCGGATGCGCACCGAGGATCTGCTCCGTCAGCGTGGAACCCGAGCGGAACAGGCCGACGATGAACACGGGCTCGGCCTCGACGTCGGTCTCGGCACGCTCGAGCCACTCCTGATCGAACAGCCCGACCAGGTGCTCCACCGCCTCCTCCGCGGCCCGCGGATCGTAGGCCGGCATGCGGCGCTTGCCGAGTTCGTTGGCCTCACGGTAAGCGGCGAAGGCCTCGTCGTAGCTGCCCGCATCGTCCAGCGCCTTGCCGAGCGCGAACAACAGGGCTTCCCGGCCGATCGCATCGGTACCGCCGGCCGCCAGCGCCTCGCGCAGCCGTCCCACGATCGGGTCTTGCGCGCTCGCCACGCGCTGGGCGTGGGCGATGCGGGCCAGTGACTCGCCGTGGCCGGGCTCGATGCCGAGGATGCGCTCGTACAGCTTGAGCGCCTCCTCCCGCTCGCCGGACTCCTCGTATAACCCGGCCAGGTTGAACAGCGCCGGCACGTAGGTCGGGTCCGCCGCGAGCGCGCGCTCGTACATCTCCCGGGCCTGATCGGGACGTCGCATGTCCGAGTACAGCACGCCCATGTTCGACCAGACCTCCTGTACCCGGTCGATACCGAGTTCCGCGGCCCGCTGGTAGGCGGCCAGCGCGTCCTCGTAGCGCTTCTGCTTCTTGTACAGCAGCGCCAGGTTGAAGTGCACCGGCGCGAGCTCCGGCTGCTTGTCCAGCAACTGCTCGTAGAGCCGGATGGCGGCGTCGGTCTGCCCCGTCGCGTCCAGCACGCCGGCGAGCCGGGCGCGGTAATAGGGGTTGTCCGGCTCCGCGCGCACCAGCTCGTTCATGGTGGAGACGGCCTGATCCGCCCGGCCCGAGGCCACGTAGAGCTCGGTCAGCGCCTCCAGCACGAGCGGCCGTTGCTCGCCGCGCTCGGCCAGGCGGCGGTAGGCCTGTTCGGCCTGGGCCACCCGCCCGGCCGCGTGCAGCCGGCGCGCCTCCTCGAAAGCGTTGCGGAATTCTGCAGAAGGTTCCATCAGTTCTCCGGTACGACGTCGAAGGCCACCGTCATGCGGGGCGCGTCGGATTCGAACGGCACGGTGCCGTGCCACATGTAGGACGGGAACAGCACCAGCCGGCCCACCTGCGGCTGGATCCGGCGCCGCGCCTGCCCGTACTCGCCGATGTCGATGTCCGGCTCACCGAACTTGATGCCGCCGCCGTGGGCGTCGGACTCCGAGACCTCGCTCGGCACCTGCACGTAGTAGGCGGAGCTGATCCAGCCCAGGGGGTGCATGTGCATGGTATGGAAGCCGCCGCGGGCCAGCCGCACGGACCAGGAGGCGGCGAAGTCGAAGCCCTCGCTCCGGCGCGAGAACAGCGGGTGCTCCGGGTTGTCAGGGAAGCGGGATATGTAGTCACCGATACACTGCCGGAGCGAGGCCACCAGTTCACGGATCTCCGGCTCGGTGCGGCTGAACAGATCGCCCATGGTCTGGCTGCCGCCCCGGAGCGTCTGCTCCGCCGGATGACGCTTGCCGATGTGCAGCCCGTTCAGCACCTGGGCCAGCCGCTGGTTGAACTCGTCGATATTCGCGTAACCCGGCGGCACCGGCAGCTCGTAGACACCCACCAGGTTCTCGTAGTCGTTCAGGTAGGCATCCCGCTTGTCGCCCAGCATCCGCCAGCACAGTCCGAGATAGGCCAGCGCCCGCTGATTGAAAGGCATCAGCGCCGCGCCCTGCTTCGCCTGTTCCAGCGCCTCTTCCGGCCTGCGGCAGGCCAGCAGCGCCCGGGCGTAGCTGATGCGGTGGTTTGGGACCGACCCGGTGGTGATCACGGCCTCGCCGTGCATGGCCAGCGCCTCCTCCCAGCGGTCCTGGCCCTCCAGGCTGTAGGCGAGCAGGCTCTTCAGCTCCGGCGAATCCGGTGTCTGTGCCAGACCCTCACGGAGCACCCGCTCGGCGCCGGCGAAATCGTCCCGCTGGGTGAGTGCCATGGCGTAGGCCTGGCGCAGCGTTTCCGCGGCCGGGTAATCGGCCAGTGCCCGGCGGTACGAACCGAGGTAATCATCGAGCTGTTCCTGCTGCCACAGCAGCGTGTTCAGATTCCGATGGCTCTCGGCATCCAGCGGATTGCGCTCCAGCGCACGCCGGTAGGCGGCGATGGCGCCCTCCACGTCGTGGATGTCGATCAGGGCATTGCCGGTATTGAGATGCAGCTCCGGCCGATCCAGGCCCAGATCCCCGGCCCGGCGGTATTCCTCCAGTGCCTCTTCCGGCCGGATCATCATGCGCAGGCAGAGTCCCTTGTTGTGATGCGCCTCCGCATAGCCCGGGCGGGCGGCCAGGGCCTTGTCGTAGCAGGGAATCGCCGTCTCGTAATCTTCCCGGCGACGATGGACGTTGCCGAGGCCGAGCCAGCCCGGCGCATCGTTCGGATCCAGCTCCACGCAACGCCGAAAGCTCGCTTCGGCGTCGTCCAGTCTGCCGAGGCGCAGATAGCAGCGGCCCAGGTTCCGGTGGGCGTCCACGTAGCGGGGCTCGAGCCGGATCGCCTCCTGATAGACGTCGATCGCCTCGTCGCGCCGCTCGGCCCGCGAAAGCGCGTTACCCAGGTTATTCAGCACGTCCGGCTGTCTGGGGAACAGCCGCAGCGACTCCTGCATGAAGGCGATCGCGCGTGGGTAGTCGCCGAACTGCGAGAGCATCAGGCCGCAGAGCTGCAGCCCCATCGGGTGCTCCGGATTCGCCTGCAGAAACTCCCGGTACAGGGGGTAGGCCTCCTGCAGCTTGCCTGACTGGTGGGCGGCCACGGCCTCACTCAGCTTCTGCGGCAGCTGCGAGAATTCAGGCTGCTGCCGTGGGGCGTTCTCGGTGGACATTCGATACCCGTGATCGCGGAAATGACCCGTTATTATAGTGGTTCAGCCCCTCCCCATGTAGGAGGGCCTTCAGGCCCGACTCCGCAGGCCGGCTCTTTCGGGCCCGACGCCCGAGGGCAAGGGCTCCCTGACGCTACGCGCGGCCCTTGCCGGCACAGGGAGCCCGTTGACTGTAGAATGGCCGGCAGCCGAATCAGAGCTGTCCGGAGTATGTCGCCAACCGTCGCAGAGCAGCTGCAGACCGCTGTAGCTCATCATCAATCCGGCCGTCTGCGCGAGGCGGAGGCAATATACCGCTCCATCCTGGCGGAGCAGCCCGAGGACCCGAATGCCCTGTATCTCCTAGGCGTCCTGGCCCTGCAGGTCGGCCGGAACGACGAGGCATATACGCTCCTTAAAAATGCCATCGCTGTCAGCCCGAAAAACGCGGACGCCCACAACATGTGCGGCGAGACCTGTCGAACGCTCGGGCGCCCGGACGAGGCGATCGGTCACTACCATGAAGCACTGCGGCTCAACCCGCAATTCGCGGGCGCCATCAATAATCTCGGCAACGTTTATATGCAACTCGGCCGGTACGAGGCGGCAGCGGCCGAGTACGAGCGTGCGATAGCCCTCGCTCCGGAGTTCGCGATGTCCCACGACAATGTCGGGCTCGCCATGAAGGCGCTCGGCCGCCCGGAAGAGGCATTGCCGCATTTCGAGCGCGCCCTCTCTATTGCTCCCGATTATCCGGGCGCACACAACAATCTTGGCAATACGCTGCGGGACCTGGGCCGGATGGATGAGGCGATCGATCATTACCGGCGCGCCATCGCGCTCGATCCCCGGTTCGCGGAGGCTCATAACAACCTCGGCACGGCGTTGAAGGCCTGCGGGGATTTCGACGGGGCTTCCGCCGAATACCGGGAGGCCCTGGCCCTGCGCCCCGATTTCGCAATGGCACACAACAACCTGGGGCTGCTGTACGACGAGACCGCCCGACCGCATGATGCGATGGCCTGCTACGAGCGCGCCATCGCCATCGACCCCGATTATGCCGATGCGAGGAACAATCTCGGCAACGTTCTCTTTCAACTCGGCCGCCCCGACGCAGCGGCGACAGAGTACCGGGCGGCGATCGCTATCCGACCCTCTTTTGCCGAGGCCTACCGGCATCTCACCAATGTGCGCGCGGAGCCGGAGACGGCCGCGGCGATACGAGAGCAACTCGAACGCGCGGACCTGTCGTCCGAAGACACGATGCACTTCCACTATGCGCTGGCAAGAATAGCCGAGCATCAGCGCGAATTCGCGAAGGCATTCCGCCATTATCAGGCCGCGAACGGGATCAGACGCCGGGCGGTCGACTACGATCCCGATGAGCATGCCCGCCTGATCGACCGTCTGATCGAGACGTTCTCGCCGGCACTCCGTGAAACGGCACGCGACTGGGGATCGGATTCCGAAGTCCCGGTGTTCATTGTCGGCATGCCCCGCTCCGGCACCACCCTGGTGGAGCAGATCGTGGCCAGCCATCCCCGGGTACATGGCGCCGGAGAATTGCCGGCCCTCGCCAATTTCGAGACGGAGCTGGCGGGATATCCGGAGTCGATACGGTATCGCGGCGCTGCCCTGGCCGCCGACTGGTCGGCCCGCTACCTGGCAGTGCTACATGGCCGTGCGGATTCGGCGGCGCGTATCACCGACAAAGCGCCCAGCAACTTCCTGAGGATCGGCCTCATCCGGCTTCTGTTCCCCAAGGCCAGGATCGTGCATTGCCGCCGCAATCCCCTCGACACCTGCCTGTCCAATTACCTCAATTATTTCGTGGTCGGCAACGAGTTCTCCTACGATCTCGAGGAACTCGGGCACTACTACCGGAACTACGAGCGGCTGATGACCCACTGGCGCGAGACGTTCAACGCCGGATTTCTTGAGGTGGATTATCAGGACCTGGTCCGCGATCAGGAGACCACGAGTCGCAGGCTGATCGAGTATCTCGGCCTGGAATGGGATCCGGCCTGTCTGGATTTCCACCAGAACCGCCGGGCAGTGAAGACGGCGAGCAGCATGCAGGTGCGGGAGCCGATCTACAGCCGCTCGATCGATCGCTGGCGGCACTACGAAGAGGAGCTGTCGCCCCTGATTTCAGTGCTCGCACGGGACGATCTGTAGCAATACCGGCCCGGCACCCGACATCCGCAACCCTCTGCCCCTGGGCGCTCATCCGTACATCCTGATCTCGACAAAAAAAATGGCGGACCCCCTACTCCGGGGGCCCGCCATCCTTGACGGCTTCGACCTAGAGCGGGATCAGAAGTTCTGAGTCACACCCAGGAAGAAGTAGCGGCCGAGGTGATCCCAGGTGCCCGGAATCGTGTTGCCGTTACTGTAGGTCGAGATGTTGTTGATGAAGCCGTTCACCGGCGGCGGATTGTCGAACACGTTCGAAATACCCGCGTTCAGGACCGTCTGCCCGCCGAACCAATCGACCGCGTAGTTAGCCGACAGATCGAAGTAGTTTTCGGGGTCGACCTTGAAGTCGTCGCCCTCAAACTGATCCACCTCGCCGACGTAGCGCCAGGCACCGACCAACTGCACGTCCCAGGGCGTCATCCAGCTCGCATTGAAGATGTGCTTCCATTCGGGCCGCGGACGCTCGCAGTCACCGCCGATCTTGCCGGCACACTCCTGCACGACCTCCGGAACCGGGGCCTGGTCGAACTTGTCGACGAGCGTACCGCGCAACGACAGGTCCAGCGTACCCCATTCGCCGATGTCGAACGTGTACGTACCAGTGATATCCCAACCGGCCGTCTCGAAGAAGCCGATGTTGAGGTTCTGCGACACGATATTCGCCGACCCGACCCAGAGGTTGCCATTCGGTCCACGACTGATGAGGCCGCAGACCTGCGGGTTTGCGGTGGTAGCGCACTGGTTAATGGTGAACTCCTCACCGATACCCGCAGCAATGGCCTTCTCCAGTTCGATGCTCCAGTAGTCGACGCTGAGCGTCAGCCCTTCGAGCACCCCGCCGAAGACGTCCTGGCCAGGTGTGAACACGGCACCAATCGTGAAGGAGTCGGACTCCTCCGGCTCGAGGTCCAGACTGCCGCCGAAGATCGCGTTGTACTGACCTGCCGGGCTAAGCGGCACATTGCCGTACTGTGCCGCGGTCACGCCAGTGTTGGCGCACTCCGCCTGGGACAGCTCGGGCGTCGCGCCGGCGCAAGGATCCGTGCCGGCCCAGAGACCGAAGGTCGACGGCTCGAACAGCTCGCGGATGTTCGGAGCACGCACCGCCTTTGAAATACCACCGCGGATCATGAGGCTGTCCACGGGCCGCCACTCGCCGCCGATATTCCAGGTATTGGTGTCTTCGTCCGGAATGTCGTAGGAAGACCTGCGATAGCGAAGATCCAGGGCAATCTCTTCAGCAAAGGGAGCGCCCTGCACGATCGGCACGCGAGCCTCGGTGAAGAACTCCTTCACCAGGATCGCACCAGTGACCGCCGAGGTCGCACCGCCCTGGCCCGCACCATCACCGCTGGTGAAGCCCTGGTCGGGATTGAAGTCCATCAGTTCGTCACGATACTCGACGCCGGCAATGACGCGGACGCCCGTCTCGGCGCTCGGCAGCTGGATGCCGTAGTCGGTCAGGTCGCCCTGGACGTAGGCCACGAACTGGTCCTGCTCCATGTCCGCCTTGGAGAACAGCGGCAACGTCAGGTAGTTGAGCGCCGCCTGAGTGACACCTCCCGTCTGGAACACGTTCCATGGGACACATGACGGATCCGCGCCGCTCAGCACCGTTCGGCAGATCGGTTGACCGAACGTGGGGTTCGGCTGAGGCTCTCCGCCGACCGGGATGGTCGCACGCGGATCCGTTACGACGTCGAGAGCTCGCGTGATGCGCGTGATAGACAGGTCGTTCTGATAAACCTGGCTGAAGCGCATGCGCGACGAGTTCATGAACACGTCGTAGCTCCACTGGTCGTTGATGTCGCCGCGCGCGCCGAGCAGCATGCGGAAGCTGGTGTGGCGCAGGTCGTCGAAGCGCGGGCCGCCTTCCACGTTACGACGGCCGATGTACCACGGGGCCGCCACGTCGTTGACGCTCGTGCAGCCCAGGGTGTCGAACTGCTGCTGCGAGAGGAACGGGTTCTCGCACGGAATAGAGCTGGTTATGAAGAACGCGCCGGAGGGAGCGATCTGCGCGAGGCTGCGGTCGTCCATGAACTGGACTTCCGTGTACACCTCGAGCTCGTCCGCGAACTCGTAGTGGCCGAACAGACCACCGGTCCACCGCTCGTCGGGGCGCTGGAAGTGGTTCAGCGGGCCGTAGTTGTAGTACGTGTAATCCCACGGCACGAACTGGTCGCCGGCAACCGTGAAGTAGGTACCATCGAATGGGGTGATCAGGCCGGTCGGGATCGTTGCCGAGCCGGCACACGTCTCGCCGTTACTGGAACTCAGAGCGCAGGCGCTGTAGTCGCGCTGAGAGTGGGTCAGGGCGTCAATTTCGCGATAACCGAGGTAACCGGTGACGTTGCCCTTGCCATCCGCGGAGTTCACGCCCATCAGGACGTTGAACTGGCGCTGGTAGCCGTCACGGACGTCGTCGTCCGGCACTTCGAAGCCGGAGGCAGCGAGCTGCTCGCGGACTGCACTGTTGTCATTATTGTGCGAGTAGCCCGAGAACTGGTAGTCGAGCTGCACGCCCTCGAAGTCGTCTTTCATGATGAAGTTGACGACGCCGGCGACAGCGTCGGCACCGTACACGGCCGCCGCACCACCCGTCAGCAGCTCGACGCGCTCGATCAGGTGAGCCGGGACCTGGTTCACGTCCGGCGCCAGGGCGAACGGGTCGCCGAAGCCCATGCGGTGACCGTTGGTCAGCACCAGGGTACGGTCGGAGCCCAGACCGCGAAGGTCGAGGGTGGCCGTACCGGTGGCGCCGTTGGCCTCACCGGAGGTCAGCTCCGGCGTGATCTGCGGCAGGTCGTTCAGGAGGTCCTCGACCCGGGTGATACCCCGTGAGTTGATTTCCTCGGGCCGAACCGTCGTGACCGGGCTGGCGGTGACGAGGTTTGCATCGGTGGCGATTCGAGAACCGGTTACGACGATCTCTTCGAGAACGCCTTCGGCTTCGTCCTGTGCCTGGGCAGCGATCGGCGCGACGGATGCCGCCGCGGTGACCGCGGCCGCCCCGTACAGCGCCCGCTGTACAGCACAGGTCAGAGGTTTCTTAGTCAACATTGAACTCTCCCCAGACCGTTTAACTAATAAAATCTGGTCGCGTCTCGCGTTGTGTTTTCGATACAACTACGACCATGGCAGGCGAGTATGCCACAGCAAGGCACCATTTCAATAGCTCGTTACAGAAAAGGTGTAACATTTACACAACAGCTTTACGGAGGAATTCGCGCTGTCGCTCGGCTGCAACAGGCGCCCGACCGGTCGCCGGGCCGGATGGGCACTAAAGGGAGAAAGTCGCCCAGTCGTTAACCAGATCGCCGAGTTCGGCCTCGAGGGGCCCCAGCCAGGGCTGATAGTGCCGCCAGTAGTCCAGGCCGGAGCGGAAGATGGGTTGGCGGACCTGCTCGGAACTCGCGGTGCTGACCGCGCGGCGATTCTCGTGAAATGCGAGGCAGGCTTCCTCGAATGGCAGGCCGCAATACTCCAGGAGGCGGCGGACCTCGGCCTCGGTGTCCTCGACGAGATGCTCGTAGACGACCCGGTGCACGCGCCCGGGCAGGACGGCGTCGTAATGAGCCACCAGCTCCGCATACAGCCGGTAATAGCGGCCGATCGTCGCGAGGTCGTAGCTGAACTGCTGCGCCCTGGCGAAGTGCTCCTTGAAGAGCGACAGACCGCACGCCATCGGGTGGCGACGTACATCGATAATGCGGGCGTTCGGCAGGATCAGGTGAATCAGGCCGATGTGGGCAAAATTATTGGGCATCTTGTCGACGAAGAACGGGGTGCCGTCCTTGCGCTGCACCCGGGTCTCCTCCAGGTAGCGCTCCCCGAGCGCCCGGGATTCCCCGGCCGTCAGCTGCGCCAGGGATTCCGGATAGGCAGTGGCCGAGCCGTCGCCGCCGTCTAGCGTCCGCGCGATGGCGGCGATGTTGGGGAGCTCCATGGTCCCCTCCACCTGGCTGTGGCTGGCCAGGATCTGCTCGACCAGCGTGGAGCCGGAGCGCGGCAGGCCGACGATGAAGACCGGATCCGCCGCGCCGGCGCCGTAGCCGGCCCGATCCGCGAAAAACTGTCCGGTCAGCAGGGCCCTGCTGCGGCGGACGTGCTCCGCCATGTCGCCGATATCGTAGGCGGTGCGGGCGCGCCGCAGCCGGTTGCCCTCGGCGTAGTGCCGGAAGGACTCCTCGTAGCTCTCCCGATCCTCCAGCCCCTTGCCCATCGCGAAGTGCAGGTGCCAGCGGTCCCGCTCGTCGAGCCCGGTCAGGTCCAGCTGCCGCCCGATCGCCTCCAGTTCCTCGTCGGTCAGGCTGTGCGTCTTCAGATTGGCCAGGCTCCAGTACGCCTCGCCATAGCCCGGCGCCAGCTCGATGGCCTTGCGATAAGCACGGATGCAGTCGTCCCTGCGCCCGACGGACTTCAGCATGTGGCCGAGACTGGTCCAGACCGTGGGCTGGGCCTCGTCCTCCGAAAGCAGCTCTTCGCAGATGCGGATCGACTCGTCGTACTCCAGCAGCCGGACCAGGATGGACGCCTTCAGCTTGCGCGCGTCGGTGTTCTTCGGCTCCGCCTCCAGCAGGCGTTCGGTCTCCGCCAGCGCTTCCTGCAGGCGGCTCTGCCGCATGAGGATCACGGCGTGGTTGTGGCGGGCGCGGCGGTAGCCCGGAGCGAGTTCGATGCAGCGGGCCAGCAGCTCCTCCGCCTCGCCGATGCGCTCCTGGCGCTCCGCCGCGTCGGCGAGCATACACATCGCCACCACGTCGTTCGGATAAGGTGCGAGCTGCGCGCGCAGCAGGGATTCGGCGTCGCCCGGCCGGTTCTCGCCAAGCGCGCGGCCGGCCTCGGCGATACGCGGCTTCTGGTTCGCGTGGGCAATGTAGCCACCGAAAGCCCGGTCGGCCTCGTCGGTTCGTTCGAGTGCGGTCAGCAGATCGGCCAGCGCGAGCCAGGCGTCGGCAAAGTCCGGCTTGGCGTCGACGGCGCGCCGGAGCGTGGCCAGGGCCGCCTCGTCGTCGCCGGTTTCCCGCAGCGCCAGGCCGAGCTGCAGCCGGGGCGCCGGCGCGTTGGGATGCGCCCGGCACAGCGGACCCAGGACTTCGGCCGCGGCGGCCGGGTTGCCCATCAGGCGCCGGGCGATGCCCTGAAACAGCAGGGCGACCGGCTGGCCGGGCACTTTGTCCAGCAGTGCCCGCGCCTCTGCCTCTGCGCGGACCGGATCGGTGCCGAGCAGCTCGTCGATGCGTGCCAGAACGGCCTCGAGGGCCCGGTCGGCGTCGGCGTTGGAGGTCGGGTTCTGCAAATCGGTCAGCCGGGCTGGTTAAGGGGTGGCGGGAGCGGCCGGATTGTGGGCGGGCCACCGCGGTTTTTCAATGCTATCTTACCGGCCATGGGAAAACTGCACCTTACCCCCGCAATGACTGGAGTGATGCTCCTCGCTGTAGCCACAACCGTCGCCGGTCCGGCTGGCGCGCAGGGCCTGCCCGCAGATCTGCTGGCCTGCCGCGGCATCGCCGGTGCAGACGAGCGGCTGGCCTGCTACGACCGCGCCGCGGAACGCCGCGCGGATACAAAGCGCAACTCCGTCGGCGAACCGCCAGGGGCTGTCACGCAGCCGGCGACACCGTCGGCGCCGACCCGGACGGAGACACCGCCATCCCCCGGGGATGCCAGTGCCGAAACCGCTCCGCTGCCCTCGCCCGAAGAGCTGTTCGGCCGCGACCCCGCCGACATCCAACGCCGTATGGACCGGGCGGTCGGACGCGAAGAGCTGCAGCGGATCACCGGCGAGGTCGTCGAGCTGATCGAGATCACGCCGGACCGCATCGCCGTCAAACTCGACAACGGCCAGATCTGGCGCCAGACCGTACCGTCCCGGTTCTTCCTGCGCGAGGGCCACGAAGTGGAGATCCGCCGCGCGACGCTCGGCTCGTACATGATGAGCCGTGCGGGCTCGAGCCGCAGCATCCGGGTGGAGCGGGCCGACTGACTCCACGCCCCCGCCGGCGGCCAGGCCCGCGGCCTCAGTATTTGTAACGGAAGTCCAGTATCAGGTGGTCGTAGTCGAGTTCTTCGGCGCCGGGATCACCCCGGTCCACCGCGTTCTCGTTGACGACGTTATCGAAATAGGTCAGGCGGAAGACCCAGTTGGATGCGATAACGTAGTCGGCCGACAGCACGTGCCCGCGCGCATCGGTGCCACCCCCGCCGAAGTCGGAGTCGGTCAGCAGGCCGAGGGCCGCGTCGGCTTCCAGGTCCTCGTAGAAATAGCGCACGCTCCAGCTGCCGACGTCCTTCGCCCTGCCGAGGGTTCCGCCTATGGCCCAGCCCGTATCGTATTCGCCGGCCTCGAGGTTCTTCACGTAGTTGGCGAACACGGATAACGGCCAGTCACTAAGGCCGAACTCGAACTCGCCGCCGAGCTCCAGCAGGTGGTAGTCGTAGAGAAAACTGCCGTCCGGCGCGAACGAATTGCCGAAGAACTCGGCCTCCTCGAACAGAGGCTGGCGGCCCGCGACGTCGATCTGGTAGTAACCAGCGGTGAGCTTCAGGGCGCGATCGCGTCCCAGCGCGAAGTTCCCGCCACCCTGCAGGGCGAGCGCCACTTCTTCGCCCGCGCGGCTGTCGCCCTCCAGCCAGGTCGCCATCGCCGTGCCGAAGAGCCCGCCGTTGTCGTAGACGGCGGCGAACCCTTCCGGCCGCCAGTCATCGTCCCAGAGGAGATTGCTGTCGCCGGGGCGCAGCAGCGGCCGCTTGAATTTACCGCCGAGGATGCGGGTATCGTCGAGCCCTCGCCACTCGAAATAGGCGAGGTCCAGGGAAATCGGCTTCGAGGAGCCGCCCCGGCCCAGGGTCTGGTTCGCGGATACCGGACTGTCGCCGCCGGTCGCGAGGCCGAACCCGACCCGCACCGTCTCGTTCACCTGCCCCACCAGAGCCGATCGCGCACGGATGCGGTGGCGCTCCCGACTGTCGTTGCCCTCCAGGTCGATGGTCTCCCAGCGGTAGCGGAAGTCGCCGCTCAACGCGACCCGGTCGGTCCAGTGGTCTTCGCGACGCGCGGGCAGGGGTGCCGGCTCGGGGGCCGGCGCCGGGTCCGCGGTCTCCGCGAGTCCGGTGCCGCCCTCTTCCATCCCGGCGCGCTCCTCCAGTTCCGCCAGCCGCTCACTGAGCGCCGCGATCTGCGCCCGCAACTCGCGGACTTCTTCCTGACTGACGGCAGCCGCGCCCGAAAATGCAGGCACAAACACTACGCCGAGCACCACGCACGCTCGCAACAGAACTCGCATATCTGATCTCCCTGGTCTGGTTCGCCTGAGGTCCGGCGGTCCGCCCTCGGCGCGCCGCCATGGTCGCAGATTGTCACGGAAAGGTTTCCGAATTATTACAGTTTCATGACTTTCGCGGGGCCGCGCCGGCCGCGTGCCGGCGTCCACAACGGAACCGTTCTGCTACGATCCGGCGGTTGCGGCGCGCTCCGTCGCCGCAGGAGGCATCCGGTATGCGCATCACCACTTTCCCGATCTCCGTACTCAGTGCGTTCACGTTGGTCCTGCTTCTCGCCGCGCAGGCCGCCCGGGGCGGCGAGGCCCTGGACCTGTACGTCGAGATGACCACCGGCAGTTTCAGCTCCGCCGCCCAGGCCGCGGCCGACGATCGCTACGGCACCGCGGTCTGGCACATCGCGGAAGTCTGGGATGGCCGGGACGACGGCCGCTGGCTGTATGCCGAGAATTGGTTCGGCGAGGCGGAGCGGCCTTACCGGCAGCGCATCACGCGCCTGACAGTGGCGGAGGACGGCAGTCTCCTCGCGCGCGGCTACCGCCTGCCGGAGACGCAGCGCTACGTCGGCGCCTGGAAAGACCCTTCGCTGCTCGAGGGCCTTTCGCCGGACGACCTGCAACCCGTCGAGGGCTGCGACGTCACCCTCGTTCGTGCCGGCGAGCGCCGCTTCGAGGGGAACACCCACGGCCGCGAATGCAGGAACGGCTACAAGGGCGCCGCGTACGTCGTCTCCCGCTCCGTGCTCACCGACGAGATCATGATGAACTGGGACCGGGGCATAGCGGCCGACGGCCGCGTGGTCTGGGGACCGGAGGCCGGCGGCTACCGTTTCCACCCCGTGGACGACGGCGACAGCACGGAGGCCTGCAACAAGCCGGTACGCATGGTGGTCTTCGGCGAGATCCATGACCGCGAGGCCTTCGCCGCCTACCCGAGGGCGATCTTCGCGTCCGGCCTGTACGAAAAGGTGCAGGGCTACTACGAGGCCATTACTCCGGCGCTGGAGGTGTTCGAGGGCGACCCGCCGCCGGGGCGCGGCGTGGTGATCTCCCGCTTTCCCTGCCTGGAGGCCGCCCGGGAGTTCTGGTACTCGGACACCTACCAGAACGAGATCCTGCCGCTGCGCGAGGGCGCCGCGGATTTCGAGGTGCTGGTGCTGCCCGGCCTGCCGGTGCCGGACTATATCGAGCCGGGCTATATCGAATAAGGCCCGTCGGCAGCCGCCGGACGGCGCAGCCCTGCGCCGGCGTCAGCGCAGCTCGCCGAGGAGCTGGTTCAGCTCGATGACGAAGCCGTCCGGGTCGGTGAGCACGCTCACCAGCACGGGGATGGTGCCCTTGCCGTCGTAGGAGGGATAGCTGATCTCCCGGGGTTCGCTCAGCACGCGCACGCCGATGACGTTGCGCGCCGCCTCGAACCGGGCCGCGAGGTCACTGGTGTTGAACAGCAGCACCATGCTGCCCGGCGTGAACGGCTCCAGGCCCTGGTTCGCCGGTGGCTTGGCCGGTTTCACGTACTGCAGCAGCCCGATGATGCCGACGTAGTCGTCGTTCGCCCGCAGGAAGACCAGACGGCGGGCGATGTCGGCCTCCTCGTCCGTGGCCGCGTCCCGCGGCGTGCGGATGGCCCGGTCGTAGATCACCTCCATGCCGAGCGCGTCGCGGTAGAAAGCGAGCGAGGCGTCGATGTCGCGGACCACCAGTGTGGTACGGCGCAGGTCGATGTCCACTTGCTCCGACTCGGGCACAGGGGCGGCTAGCGCGGCGGCGGCCAGGAGGACCCCGGCGAGGAGTGCGATTGCGAGGGTCGCGGGGATAGCCGATGGCAGGGCGGCGTCGCCGAAACCCCGGACGGCGAGCGAGCGGGCGGGACGGGGACGCGGATGGCGGCGGCTCATAGCGGTCACTCCTGGTTTCACCGCCGAAGAGTGTAGCGCGGAGCGGCCTGGACCGGAGCCTGTGACGGAAGGCGGCAATGCGCTAGGCTTGCCCGGTTTCCACGCGTTGCCGTGCAGGCGCAGGGGGTAGGCGACCGATGGCGGGAAATCCGAGGGATAGACTGGCCGCGGCGATGCGCTTCGCCATCGGCGCGCGGCCGGGGGAACTCTCCGCCTGCCTGGCGGCATTCGTTTATATCTTCTGCCTGTTCACCGGCTACAGCGTGCTGCGGCCGGTGCGCGACACCATGGGCATCGCGGGCGGCGTGGAGAACCTGCCCTGGATGTTCCTGGCGACCTTCCTCGCCACCCTCGTCGCCGTCCCGTTCTACGGCTGGCTGTGTTCGCGCTATCGCCGCGGCGTATTCCTGCCGTGGGTGTACCTGTTCTTCATCATCAACCTGGCGCTGTTCTACGCGGCCTTCAGCGCGGATCCCGACAACCCGGTCGTCGCCCGCGTCTTCTTCGTCTGGCTGAGCGTGTACAACCTGTTCGTGGTCTCCGTGTTCTGGAGCTTCATGGCGGACATCTTCTCCGGCGACCAGGCGAAGCGACTGTTCGGCTTCGTCACCGCCGGCGCCAGCACCGGTTTCATCGTCGGACCGGCGTTCACGGTGAGTTTCGCCGAGACGCTGGGGACCGGGAATCTGGTGCTGGTCGCCGCCGCGCTGCTCGGCGCCACGCTGTTCCTGATCCGCTACCTCCTGCACTGGTCGCACACCTCGGCCGCCAGCAGCGAGGTGAAGGCGGACGGCACTCCAACACGGCGCGAAGAAGCCATGGGCGGCAACCCGTTCGCGGGCTTCACCCTGCTGTTCCGCTCGCCGTATCTGCTGACCCTCGCCGCGTTCATCTTCCTCTACACGGCGGTCGGGACCTTCATCTACCTGCAGCAGGCCGAACTGGTGCGCGATGCCTTCGCCTCCTCGGAGGAACGCACGCAGGTCTTCGCCTTCATCGACCTGGCGGTGAACGTGATCTCGCTGGGCACCCAGGTCTTCCTGACCGGACGCATCGTCAAGCGAGTGGGGATGGTGGTGACGCTCGCCGCGATGCCAGTGTTCATGATTGGCGGCTTCGTGGCGCTCGCGGCGGTACCGACGCTGACCGTGCTGGTGATCGTGCAGGTGATCCGGCGCTCCGGCAATTACGCCATCACCCGGCCCGCGCGGGAGATGCTCTACACCGCCGTCGATCGAGAGAGCCGGTACAAGGTGAAGAACGTCATCGACACCGTGGTCTACCGCGGCGGCGACGCAGCCAATGCGGGTCTCTACAAGCTGATGCAGGTCTTCGGCCTGGGCCTGGCCGGCATCGCCAGTGTGGGCGTGCTGGTAGCGGCGATCTGGGCCGTCTGCGCCGTAGCCCTGGGCCGCCAATACAACAAGGTGCCGGACCGAACTATTAGAACTTCTGATAGTTAATCAATAAATTTGCGTTTCGAGTGACCGGCACCTGATCAGCTGGCCTGGACTTGCTCCAGGAGCTGGGAGTCGGAGAGCCGGTCGTTTTCGCGGCTGCGTTGCTTGGCGCGGTACATGGCGTGGTCGGCAGCGCGCAGCAGCTCGTTAAGATGGCGGCCGTGCTCGGGGTAGAGCGCCATTCCCACGCTCGCGGGACAGCCCACCGCGACATCCCGGATGCGGTAGCGCTCGGCCAGCGCCAGCGTGAGCCGCCGCGCCAGCTGCTCGGCTTCCGGCTTCGATATCCCGGGCGCCAGCGCCACGAACTCGTCCCCGCCCCAGCGGCCGATCACGTCCTGCGGCCGCAGGTTCGCCCGCAGCCGGTCCGCGAAGCTCTGCAGCAGCGAGTCGCCCAGCCGGTGGCCGTGCTCGTCGTTGATGGCCTTGAAACCGTTGATGTCCAGGAAGATGACGGCGCCGTGACTCGGCCCCGCCTCCCGCGCGAGCAGCGGCCGGGCGTGCTGCTCGAACCCCCGCCGGTTGTAGAGTCCGGTGAGCGCGTCCGACAGCGCGTAGGTCTCCATCTGGCGCTCGCGCTCCTTGCGCTCGGTAATATCGATGAACGTCACCGCCACATCGTCGTCCACCGGCTCGGCGATCACCCGCATCCAGCGCCGGCGCGTGCCCTCGCCCACCTCCATCTCGTCGTCGCAGCGCGCCCCCTCGGTGGCCGAACGCACCACCAGCGCCTGCAACTGTCCGTCGCCGGGCAGCTGGAACGTGTCGATCTCCTGGCCCACGATGCGCCGCGACGGCAGACCCAGGTAGCGCTCGGCGGCCCGATTGGCGAACACGCAGCGGAACACGTCCCGGTCCTCGGTCTTACGAAGCCGCAGGATGCCGTTGGATGAGTTGTCCACCAGCGTGCGCAGCAGCCGCTCGCTCTTCGCCAGCCGATCCTGTGCCTTGTGCCGCTCTGTCACATCCCGGCACACCACGATCTGCCCTCGCTGATGACGCTTCGCCGTGCGGATGGCCGAGCGGCGCACCTCGTAATGGCGGCCGCAGTCCGTCGACAGGTGCTGCATGATGCCGCTCTCGACGCATTCCCGGATGGCATCCACCACCGGCGTCTCGCCGCGCAGGCGGCGCGCCACCAGCTCCGCCTCGCGGGCCCCCAGCAGCTTCTCGGCCGCGCGATTCGCGCCCACCACCCGGTCCTCATTGTCGAGCAGGAGCACCGGATCCTTCAGCTGTTCGAACACGCCCCGATAGGCGACGACACTGAGTCGGGTCACCTTCATGCCCAGCGTCATCCAGGCGTAGATCGGAATGAACGCCGACAGCGTCAGCGTGGTCACCGGCACGTCCTGGGGCCCGAAACCCATCACCGACAGGCCGCTGATCGTCAGCGGCACCATGCCGGAGATCATCATGACCACCGCCGGCAGCCGCTGCGACGGCGGCACCGACGGCAGGTGGAAACCGAACACCGTGAAGGCCACCAGCACCATGCCGTAGCTGTAAGGACCGTGCACGAAGGCGAACCAGGGACCCCAGTCCAGCGACAGCAGCGTGCGTCCGTCGTCCATCGGCGGCGGGTAATCCCACATGAGGCCGTGCCAGGGATTGGTCGCCGTCATCAGCAGCGTGAGCGTGGGCACCACGCACAACCCGGCCAGCAGGTTGGCGCGCACTCCCTGCGCGGTGTAGCCCATGAGAAAGGCGACGATGGCCACGGGCGCGAAGCAGGCGCCGACGAACACCAGCACCCGGGCGACGTTGTGCACGGCGAGCGTGGGGAACGCCGTCTCGAGCCCCGCGCCCAGAATCCAGACGGACAGCAATCCCAGGAAGACCACCAGCGAGACCGAACGGGCGTCCGGTTCCCGGCGGCGATAGAGCGCCACCGCCATGGCCGCATAGCCCACGGCGGCAGAGAGCTGGATCAGCAGGAAGAAGGTCGTCTTATCCAATCGCCCCGTCCGTCTGCCGCCCCCACCGGCGGCGATTGGGGCACTGTAGCGGCGGGCGGCTCCGGTTTCTGTTAACCGGTACTCAGTTGCCCCCGGCGCCGGACGGGATTATGTCTCAATCAGGGTCTCAATCACGAGTTCAATCGGGCGCATCCAGCCCCGTCGCCGTCTCCTCGATCAGGTGGTCGACGACGGCCTGCAGGGCCCCCTGGTGATCGGCGCCTTCGGACAGCGCGTCCCGGTAGGTCTCGAGCTGGCGATGGGCACTGGTGCCCCGCTCGATGATGTGGCGCACCGAGCGCACCTCGGCCACGCAGTCCAGCGCTTCGGCGTCCTCGGCGACCATCTCCAGGAGCTCCTCCAGCAGGGACTCGAAGGCGATGACGCGGCCCTTGGCCAGGTCGATCATGCCCTCGTCGAATCCGTAGCGCATCGCCCGCCAGCGGTTCTCGTGGATGAGCATGTTCGGGTAGATGCGCCAGCGCTGGTTGTCCACGCGCAGGCGGAACAGCATGCGCAGGATGCAGACCACCAGCGCGGCCAGCGCCATGGTGTCGTCGATGAGCGTGCACACGTCCATCACCCGGGTCTCGAGCGTGGGGTAGCGGGCACTCGGGCGCTGGTCCCACCAGAGCTTGGTGGCGTCTTCCATGATGCCCGCCGAGACCAGTACGTCCACGTGGCGCTGGTATTCGCCGAAGCTCGAGAAATGCTCCGGCAGCCCGGTGCGCGGCAGCGCGTCGAACACGGTGAGGCGGTAAGACTTCAGCCCGGTGTCCTTGCCCTCCCAGAAGGGCGACGAGCAGGACAGCGCCAGCAGATGCGGCAGGAAGTAGCTCATCTGCGACATGAGATCGATGCGCATCGCATCGTCCTCGATGCCCACGTGCACGTGCATGCCGCAGATCAGCAGTCGCCGGGCGGCCGCCTGCATCTCGGTGGCCAGCGCCTGATAGCGGGTCTTGGGCGTGTGCTTCTGCTCGGTCCAGCGACTGAACGGATGGGTGGAGGAGGCGATCGGCGCGAGACCGTGTTCGTCGGCCACGTCCGTGATCACCCGCCGCAGCCGCGCGAGATCCCGGCGGGCCTCGCGTATGTTGCGGCACACCCGGGTGCCCACCTCGATCTGGGAGCGCATGAACTCCGGGCTGACCTGGCCCTTGCAGCGCTTCTCGCACTCCTCGAGCATGGCGGTGGGCGGGTCGTCCGCCAGTCCCCGGGTCTCCCGGTCCACCAGCAGGTACTCTTCCTCGATACCGATGGTAAAGGCAGGCTCTTTCATGGGCCGGTGCTCCGCTCGCCAGTCGTCAGCCGCCGCTCGCCCGCCTCCGGCCCGTCAGCCGGGTATCGGATTGTCCCCCGAGCGGCCCGGGGCGTCGTGCTCCGGTACCACGGGCAGGCGGCGGTAGAGATTCGGGTTGTCCAGGAGGGGCGCGAGCAGGTGCACGAGCCGGTCGGTCCAGAGTTCGAGGCCCTCCTCGCTCATGAGGTGATCCTGGCGGATCTCGAAGGCGGCATGGGGCAGCCCCGTCCGCTCTGCGTGATAGTCCACGGTGAAGTCGGCGGGCGCCCGGCCCGAGTAGGGTTCGTTGTCGCCGATGACGAGCCCGGGGATGCGGTGCAGTCCCTCCAGGATCGGCCGCGGCAGGCGCGGGTCGGTGTCCCAGAGGATGCCCACGTCCCAGTCGCGGCCCTGCCCGTCCAGCACCGGCGTGAAACTGTGGATGGAGATGAACGCCGGCACCCGGTCGCCGTCGGTCAGGCGGCGGACCTCCTCCTCGATGGCCCGGTGATAGGGCCAGTAGAGGGCATCCGCGCGGCAGGCCTTCTGCTGCTCGGTGAGGCCCTCGTTGCCCGGGATGATGTGGCCGTCGCCCCGGCTCAGGAAGGCCGTCGGATCGGTCAGGTGGCGATTGTAGTCCACCACCAGGCGGGAATAGCAGGCCAACACCGCATTGGCCTCGAGCCTCGCCGCCACCCTGCGGGTCAGTTCGCCGGCGCCGATGTCGCAGGCGAGGTGGGTGGACAACCCCTTCTCGTCCATGCCGAGATCGCCGAGCGTGCGGGGGATGCGCCGGCTGGCGTGGTCACAGACGATCAGCACCGGCGGGTCGCGGCGCCCGTGCACGATATCGAATGGCGGCGGCTCGTCCGGCGCCAGCAGTGCCCGCTGTGCGTGTTCTATCGCGGCCTGGGCGGGTATGTGTACCGGCTCGGGTGCGTCTTTCATACGCTACCGAGTGTAACCCATTCACAGAGGGGCCGGCAGGCGAGCCTCGCCAGGCCGACGACCGGTCCAACGATCGGTCCAACAACGGGGTCCAACAACGGGTCCGAAGCTCAGGCCAGCGCCCGGTCTTCGGTATCGCGCCCCGTCTCGCCCCAGGGCGCGAAACGGCGCACCGATTCGGGCCGGGCGATGTGGAAGCCCTGTGCGTATTCCACGCCGATGCTGCCGAGGATCTCCAGCACCTGCTCGCTCTCCACCCGCTCCGCAATCGTGGCGATGCCGAGTGCCTTGCCGATGCGGCTGATGGCATCCACGAGGCTCTGGTCTTTCGCGTCCTCGCCCACGTTGTGGATGAAGGCGCCGTCGATCTTGAGATAGTCCACCGGCAGGTGCTTGAGATAGGTGAACGAGGACAGGCCGCTGCCGAAGTCGTCCAGCGAGAAGCGGCAGCCGACGTCCTTCAGCTCCTTCATGAAGTGGATGACCCGGTCGAGATTCGCGATGGCCGCGGTCTCCGTGATCTCGAAGCAGATGGCCCCCGTCGGCAGCTTCCGGCGGCGCAGCTCGTGGATCACCCAGGCCCGGAAGCGGTCGTCGCTCAGCGAGGTGCCGGAGAGATTCAGCGCCAGCGTATAGGTGGCCTGTCCGTCGGCACCCACCCGGTCCGCCAGGTGATCGAGTGTCTCGCTGACCACCCAGCGATCCAGCATGGGCATCAGGTTGAAGCGCTCGGCCGCCGGGATGAACACGTTCGGCTGCACCAGCTCGCCGTCCTCGTCGCGCATCCTGAGCAGCAGCTCGTAGTGACTGCATTCGGCCGCATGGCTGCCGTTCTCGCCCCCTTTATCAATAGCCACGATGGGCTGGAAGTACAGCTCGAGGCGGTCTTCCTCGACCGCGCTGGTGATGCGCGAGACCCACTGCATCTCCCGGTGGCGCATGGAGGCGTCGCCGTCCTGATACAGGTGCACCTTGTTGCGGCCGAGATCCTTGGCCGAGTAGCAGGCCACGTCGGCGGCGCTCATCAGCGTGCCGACGCTCACCGTCTCGTGGGTCACCATCACCACGCCCATCGAGGCGCGCACGGTCTGCACGCTGTCCTGCCAGACGAAGCGGTGGTTCTCGACCGCGCTGCGGATCGTCTCCGCCACGCTCACGGCCCGCTCGCAGTCGCAGTTTTGAAGCAGGATGCCGTACTCGTCGCCGCCCAGTCGGGCCACCACGTCGCTCGAGCGGATGCAGCCCTGGATGCGCTCGGCCAGCTGGCGCAACAGCTCGTCGCCGGCGGTGTGGCCGAAGGTGTCGTTGACCACCTTGAACTGGTCGAGGTCCAGATACAGCAGGCCATGGGAGATGCCCGTGTCCAGGGTGGCCTCTTCCAGCGCGGCGGTCAGCCGGTTCTCGAATTCGCGCCGGTTGATCAGGCCGGTCAGGCTGTCGTGGGCGGCCTGGTAGGAAAGCTGGCGGGAGAGCCGGCTCTCCTTGCTCACGTCGTGGAACACCATCACCGCACCGATGACGTTGCCCACCCGGTCGCGGATGGGCGCCGCCGAATCCTGGATAGGAATCTCGTTGGACAACCGGTTTATCAGCACCGAATCCTCGGTCAGCGCGATCACCCGGCCTTCGCGCAGACAGCGCTCCACCGGGTTGTCCACCGCCTCCCGCGTGTGGGTGTGCACGATGGAGAGGATCTCGCCGATGGGCTTGCCGCGGGCGGCCCTCAGTTCCCAGCCGGTGAGATCCTGGGCCACCGGATTCAGGTAGTCCACGTTGCCGTCGGCATCCGTGGTGATCACCGCGTCGCCGATCGACTTCAGCGTGACCTGCGCCTTCTCCTTCTCCTCGAAGATGCGGGTTTCGGCGATCTTGCGCTCGGTGATGTCGGTGATGGTGCCCTCATGGGCGATGATCTTGCCGTCCGCATCGAGGACCGCGCGGGAGTTCTCCAGCACCACGATCTCGCTGCCGTCCCGGCGCTTCATCCGCGCCTCGAAGTTGCGCACGACGCCGTCGCGCTCCAGTTTCTCGCGGAAGCGCACGCTGTCCTGGGGGTTCACGTAGGCGGTGGAGGACTTCACCTCGCGCTTCAGGTCTTCCTCGTCCTCGTAGCCGAGTATCTGCATCAGCGCCGGGTTGGCCGACTCGATCTCGCCCTCGGTGTTGGCGATGTAGACGCCCTCCACCACGTGCTCGAACAGGCCGCGGAAACGAGCCTCGCTGGAGCGCAGCGCCTCCTCGTCGTAGCGGCGCTTGATGGCGATGCCCGCGAGACGCACCAGGCCGGTGATGCGGTCCAGCTCGGCCGTGGACGGCTCCCGGGTCTCGGAGAAATACAGTGCGAGCGTGCCCAGCACGTCGTCCGCGCCGCCCACCAGCGGGAAAGCCCAGCAGGCGCGCAGCTCGTGCGTCTCGGCGAAGTCCGAGAGCGATGCCCAGCCGGGGTCGCGCGCGATCTCGGGCGTGATCACCTGGGTGTTCTCGGCCACGGCGCGGCCACACGAGGTGGTGGCGGAGTCCACCTTCAGACCGTCTGCCATTTCCAGTACCGCATCCGGCAACCCGATCGAGGCCGCGACGCGGAAGCTCGCCCGTTCCCGGTCCAGGGTGGTCACCAGCACGCGGGCGCCCGGTGTCACCTGTTCCACGGTCCGGCAGAGGGCCTTCAGCGTGCTCTTCAGGCTGGCGCCGGAGGCCACCATCTCCAGCACCTTGTGCTCGCCGAAAGCGATCAGCTCGTTGCGCTTGCGCTCGGCGATGCTGGTGATGCTGCCGCGGAGCAGCTTGCGGTTCGCCGAAGGCAGCCGCACGAGGCGCACCTCGCAGGGGATCTCCCGGCCGTCCGCGTCGATGTGCAGCCACTCGAAGCAGGGCTGCTCGCCGTTCAGCGCACGGTCGACGTAACCCCTCGCCTTGCCGAACGAGAGCGAGCCGTCCAGCTGGTATTCCGGCGAGATGCCCTCCGGGCCCATCGCCAGCAGCCGCTTCCTCGACAGGTTGAAGAAGCTGACCGCGTTCTCGTTCACGTCCACGAATCGGCCGCTGTCGACGTCCAGCACCACGATGGCCTCCGTGGCGTGGTCCACCAGCGCGCGGTAGCGCTCCTCGTTCTCGCGCAGCGCCCCCTCGGCCTGCAACCGCTCGGAGATATCACGCAGGCACAGCACGAAGGCGCCGCTGGCCTGCTCCGACAGTCGGGTGGTGTTGATCTCGGCAGTGAACCGGCTGCCGTCGGCGCGCAACGCCTCGGTCTGACCGGTCTCGAGCTCGAGGTAGGTATCGTCCAGGTTGGTGATATACGCCTGCAGGAACATCTTGACCGGGATCTTCCCGGCCTGGGGCAGCAACGCCGGCAGCATCACGCCGGGCAGGCCGCCGATCTCGTAACCGAAGAGCTGATGGGCGACCCGGTTGGCGTAGCGGATCATGCCGTCGGGATCGACGGTGAGCACGGCGTCGGCGACGCTGTCCAGCACCACCCGCAGGTCCGCATTGCGGCTCGGCTCGTCCTGCGTGGTCGTGACCAGACGATCCAGCTCGGCGTAGCGCGCCTCCACCAGCTCGAGCAGGCTCGGATAATCGAGTCGCTCGCCGCCGGCGGTCGCCTGTCTGATCTGTTCTTTGAGGGTCGGGTGCATGGGTGGCCGGTCCATTCCTCCGAGACCCCCTGGGCGCGCTCGCGGCGAGCGTCGGACCAGAGCTTCTCCCAGAGCTTCACCTGGTGCACCGGCAAGACCGGCGCTAATGAACCGGCACGATAGTCGGCGTCACAAAAAGTGTCTGTGACCCAACTCTCGTTTCAATCAGGTAGATGGGAAATTTTTCCCGCTTCCGTTCGAGCCTCCCTCAAGGCTTATGTCCAATGCGCTGATTGAATGGCGAATTCTGACATCAATTGCCGCCGCTCTCCTTCGCCGGGAGCGAGCGGACCGCCTCCCCCTCCGTGGTCCTCAGCTCACCGTTCTGCTGCAGGGTCGGCGGCTGGTCACCCACCTGCACCGGAATGGACACCGCGCGGATCCGCTCGCCTTCCGCCGTGGCCACGCTGACCAGCACGGAGAGATAGAAGCGGCCTTCGGCCGACGGGATGACCACGACCCGCTCTGTCGCAGGCTCCCGGGACGCGTCGTCCAGAGGCCGCAGCGTTTCGTGCCTGACTTCCGCCGCCTGGCTGGCGCCCATCTGCAAACCCTCGCGGGGCTGGAGCTGGACGGTCACCGGCCCCTCGAGACTCGAGCGCAACTTCAGCTCGATCTCCACGGGCTCGCCGGGCCGGGGCTCGCCCAGCACTTCGTAGTCGATATCGATGGGGGCCACCGGTTTGCCGGGGGAATCGCCCTGCCGTGCCGCGATCTCCGCGGTGGTGGCTTTCTTCGGCACATCCTCAGTAAATGTCGAGCTAGTGTCCGTAACTGATTGATCCGTAGAAGTCGGTTCCTCGCTGCCGCAACCGGTCAGCAGGAGCGCGGCCACGGCCGTCGCCAGGCCGGCGGAGAGAATGAATGGTGTGTGGGTCATGGCTGTTCCCTTACGGATGTGGTGTGGGCGCGATGTGGTGTGGGTGACGCCTAGAACTGGCTCAGAGACACGTCGAAGCACATGGTGTCCTGGGTGAAGTCGGCGCTGCCGGTCGTGAAGTTGTAGACGTTCGGGAAGCCCGCCTCGAAGAGTTCGATGACGTAGGTGCCCGCAGGGAGGTCGAGCAGGTCGAGGGACTCGGCGTTCTGGGTGCCGGTCGCCCCAAGGTCGATGAACTCACCCGAACGCAGGACGAAGAAATCCGGATCGGAGAACTGCGCCGGTTCGCCCTGCGGCGCACTCGGCGGGTTCGTGGTGGTCACCGAGATGCGGTAATTACCGGTCGCGCCTACGGTGAAGCGCAGGTATCGGAAGATGCCGAGCTTGTTGCCGTCCTCGTTCGGGTCGAACTGGCGCGTGACGCACAGGTCCGTCACCGGACTGCCGAGCTGCAGCAGGGCATGGACGGGCAGAAGATCGGTGGCGCCGGGGTTGTTGCCGGTTTCGCTGTCGCCCCAGATGTCGCCGATGGGGTCGATGCTCTGGCCGCTGACGATATCGTCGATGGCCGCGGACTGGGCGGCGTTGGCCTCCCTAAGCTCGTGGATGAAGCTGAACAGCGTCGTAAAGGCCGGCGTCACCCGCTGCGGCCCGGTCAGCACCTCGTGCAGAGGCGCGAAACCGAGCGTCAGGCTGTCGCTGCCGTCGGCCGCATCATCGAAGAGATCCCACAGGATGAGCTGCACGGAGGACTCGTTGTACCAGCCGGGCGTGAACGTGCCGTCGGATTCCACACTGAAGCCGAAACTGGTCTGGCCCGTGGGGCGGAAAAACGTATCGAAGTACTGCGGGTCACTCATGATCATGCCGGCGACGGCGTTGCCCCAGCCCTCCCCGAAGGCGAGCCGGGCATCCAGCCGCTCGTCCAGACCGTGCCGGCCACCGGGGCTGTCTGCACGCGCCAGTACGTCCTCGTAGTAATGGCCCCACTCGTGTGCCACCACATGGGTATCGAACTCCTCCGTGTCCGCGCTCGCGTCGCCGAGCAGGAACAGTGAGTCCAGGTCACCGCGGTAGAACGAGGTACCAATCTCGCCGGTATCCAGGTTCCTCGTACTCACGTTGGGCGTGTTGTTCACGCTCCAGAATGCATCCAGCGGCGCGAACTGCGCGCCCGGGTCCACGCCCGTGACCAGCTGCATCGACTGATAGATGATGTCCAGCACCGAGAACGGCGCCGCCGCCCGCGCTTCCGTGTAGCCCGAACCGGTCCAGCCGGTCTCGGCGAGGAGATTCCGTACCGAGTCCGCACCACCGCTGTCAGCGCTGGCGCCGTCCAGCACGTAGAGCGGGCGCTGCCCGAAAGGCAAGCCGACACTGCTGGTGTTGTCCCTGACCTCGACATCCCATGCCGGCGCACCCGAGCGCTTCAGGTCCGCCCGGATGCGGACGAAGACGTCAGTCAGCGACGGCACGGTGAGCGAATAGTCTCCGTTTTCGTTCGCCACGCCCTCGGCGAGCACGGTGCCGTCCGACGCGGCGATCGCCTGCACCGTGGCGCCGCGGATCGGCCGGACCTCCGTGGCGGAGAAATCCAGCCCGGTCCCGATAGGCCCGCGCGGCACGAACTCGAACTGCACCCTGCCGCTGATGGTCACGGTGGCCGGCGCCTCGCGCACGGTGAGTTCGACGAGGTCCGTGTCGCTCGCGCCGTCGGCGTCGGTCACCGTCAGGCGGAAAGTCAGCGGCGTATCCGCCGTCACTTCCGGGGCGACGAAGGTCGCCTCGGCCTGGTCGGCGTCGGTGATCGTGACGGGGGTACCGGCAGTCTGCTGCCACAGAAAGTCCAGGCTCGAAGCCGGCTGTTCCGCATCGCTGCTGCCCGACCCATCCAGGGTCACTGTCTGCGTCCCGAAGACCACCCGGTCCGCGCCTGCGTTGGCCTCTGGGGGGATGTTGATGCCGGCCACCGCGTTCACCGTGACGGTCGCCGCGTCCGTGTCGGTGGCGCCGTTGTTGTCGGTCACGGTGAGCTCGAAGGTCACCGTCAGGCTCTCGCCCAGCGCCAGGGCCGGTGCATCGAACGTGGCCGTTGCCATGTCCGCCCCGCTGAGTCCGATCGACGCTCCGCCGACCTGCACCCAAGAGTAACTCGCGATCGTGCCGTCCGGGTCCGTGCCACTGCCCGCCAGCGTGACCAGACTGCCCTCGTTCACCGTCTGGTCGCCGCCCGCATCGGCGGTGGGCGCCTCGTTCGGCTCGATAGTGACGGCCACTGTGTCGGTGGCGGTGGCGTTGTCGTTATCCCGGACTGTAAGAGTGAATTCCAGGGTGTCGGCGACGTTCGGCGCGGTAAAGCTCGGGTTCGCCGTGGCGGCGCCCTGCAGAGTTACCGAGGTGCCGGCCGTCTGGGACCACGAATAGGAACTGATGGTGCCGTCGCTGTCGGAGGAGCCCGCCGCCGACAGGCTGACGGTGTCGCCGCCGCGCACCTGCTGGTCCGCTCCCGCATCCGCCACCGGCGGCTCGTTCGGCGGGGCGATGGTTCCCCCGTCACCGCCTCCCCCGCCGCCGCAGGCGGCCAGCAGTGCGACGAGGACGGCGAGCGTGAACTTCCTGTATAACTGCATGTTCCCGTATCCCTGCTGCAGGTGCCGGCCGCGCGGCGCTATTCGGCCAATGGCCCCATGGCGACGAGAGAAGATAATAGCGCCCGGCGGGCCCACCGGCGAGCGCCGAAGCCCGTCGCCGGCCTCCGACGTTACCGTTCATCGGACCCGTGCCGCGCGGACGGGTTCACGTTTTTTCAACAACTTGCCTGCTAGACTTTTCGCTGGACGGGTGCATCCGGATGCCCGGGCGTGAGATCCGGCCCGCGGCGAAACCCGAGGGCGCCGGCCTTGTCCGAAGACTCACGCAGCCCAGGTAACGACATGAGCAAAGCGAACATACTGGTCACCGGCGGCGCCGGTTACATCGGCAGCCACGTGGTGCGCCAGCTCGGCGAGGCCGGCGAGCGCCCGGTCACGCTGGACAATCTCTGCACCGGTTTCGCCGACGCCGTCCTGGCGGGCGAGCTGGTGGAGGGTGACACGGGCGACGAGGCCGTCCTCGACCGGCTGTTCGCCGACAACGAAATCGAGACGGTGATGCACTTCGCCGCCCACACCGTCGTGCCGGAATCCGTCGCAGATCCGCTCAAGTACTACCGCAACAACACCGCCTCCAGCCGCACGCTGCTGGAGGCCTGCCAGCGCCACGGCGTGCAGCACGTCGTGTTCTCCTCCACGGCGGCGGTCTACGGGATTCCGCCGGAGGGCCGGGCCGCGGAGACCACGCCGACCGCGCCCATCAACCCCTACGGCACCTCCAAGCTCATGACCGAGTGGATGCTGCGGGATCTCGCCGCGGCCGGCGGGCCGAGCTACGTGGCGCTGCGCTATTTCAACGTCGCCGGCTCCGACCCGGAGGGCCGCATCGGCCAGTCCACGGCCAAGGCGACCCTGCTGACCAAGGTGGCCTGCGAGGCGGTGGTGGGCAAACGCTCTCACGTCTCCATCTTCGGCACCGACTACGACACGCCGGACGGCACCGGCGTGCGTGACTACATCCACGTGGAAGACCTGGCCCGGGCGCACCTGGACGCTCTCACCTATCTGCGCGCCGGCGGCGACTCCCGCGTGCTGAACTGCGGCTACGGCCACGGCTACAGCGTGCGCGAGGTGCTGGACGCCGTGCAGCGGGCCGCGGGCCACGCCATCGAGATCCGCGAGGAGCCGCGGCGGGCCGGCGATCCGCCCAGCCTCGTGGCCGTCGCCGATCAGGTGCGGGAGGTGCTCGGCTGGCAGCCCCGCTACGACGACCTGGACACCATCGTCACTCATGCCCTGAACTGGGAGCGCAAGCTCGCGTCGCGGGATACTCCGTCCCGGGCCACCGGCTGATCGGGCCGCGGCACTCCGGGCAGAGGGATTACGTTAAACTTCCGCCATGAGATTCCCGCGCCCCCGATCTCTGAACGGCCTGCTCTTCATGGGCTTCGGCCTGGTCACCATCCCGCTGATGGTGGCCGTCGTGTGGGCGCTGGTGCAGCTGGAGCGCTACGCCGACGAAAGCGAGAGCCTGGTGCTGGAGAGCGTCACCGCCACCCAGAACACGCGCCTGCTGCTGGAGCGTCTGCGCGAACTCGAGCGCCTGGCCAAGCTGTATCAGGTGCAGCAGACCGAGGATTACCTGGACCTGATGACCCAGGATGCGGCCCGCTTCGAGTCCCGCCTGACCGCGCTGGCCCCGCTCGCCGAGCGGGCAGGCGCGGCCGAGGCGGCGGACGTCCTGGGCCGGCGCACCGGCTCCGCGGTGTTCACCATCCGCACCCAGCCGGCGGATTCGGAACGCGTGCTGCAGGCCACCCGTGAGCTGGAGGAACTGTCCCGCCAGGCCGGCGAGTTCAGCGTGGCCATCAACGACTTCATCGGCCGCGAACTCGCGGCGCTGCAGCAGGACGCCAGCGATTTCCAGGCCACGCTCGCCTGGCAGGCCGCGGCGCTGGTCCCGATCATCCTGATACTGGTGCTGATCTTCGCGCTGCTGGTGACGCGGCCCATCCGCCAGATCGACTCCGCTATCAACCAGCTGGGCCAGGGCGGTTTCTCCCGCCCCATCAGCGTAGGCGGGCCCACCGATCTGCAGGCACTCGGCCGCCAGCTCGAGTGGCTGCGGGTGCGGCTGCTCGAGCTCGCCCAGGAGAAGAACCGTTTCCTCCGGCACATGTCCCACGAGCTGAAGACTCCGCTCGCCAACATCCGCGAGGGCACGGACCTGCTGCTGGACGGCGCCGTCGGGCCGCTGGACGACCCCCAGCGCGAGGTCACCGACATCCTTCGTTCCAACGGCCTGAAGCTGCAGCGCCTGATCGAGAACCTGCTCTCCTTCAGCGCCTGGCAGACGAAGAGCGAGATGCTGATGCTGTCGGACTTCTCGCTGAAGGCGCTGATCGCGGGCGTGCTGAAGGACCACCGGCTGGCCATCAAGACCCAGGGCATCAAACTGGCGCTGGACGTCGAGGACATCCGGGTGAACGCCGACGAGGAGAAGCTGCGCACCGCGCTCGACAACCTCATCTCCAACGCCATCAAGTACACGCCCCGCGGCGGCCATATCCAGGTGCGCGCGATCGAGACCAATTCGAGCTTCGTCATCGACGTGGCGGACTCGGGGCCGGGCATACCGCCGGAGGAACGCAGCCGCATCTTCCAGGCCTTCTATCAGGGTTCCAACCAGCAGCATGACGGCCCGGTGGCGGGCACGGGTATCGGCCTGTCGGTGGTGCTGGAGTGCGTGCAGGCCCACGGCGGCAGCGTGGAACTGGTGGACTCGCCCTGGGGCGGCGCACACTTCCGCCTGCACATCCCGCAGGAGCAGATCAGCTTGAACGACAGGATGGCGGCCAATGCGTAGCGCAAGACCCGGATGGATCCCGGCCCTGCTCTCGGCGCTGGTACTCGCCAGTGGGTGTACTTCTACCACGGGCTGGCTGGACCGGGACGGCGACGACGGAACTGCGACACGGGACGTTGATGGCGCCGATGTCTCCGGCTACCTTCGGACGATGCGCGACCTCGCGGCCGGGGATCCGGCGACTCAGGCCGAGGTGTTCGCCCGGGTGGACGACGCCTTCCGTCAGTCGCCGACCACCACCAACCGGCTGCACCTGGCGCTGGCGCTCGCGACCCCCGGACACGCCGGCGCCGACGCGGGACGGGCCCGGGAGATGCTGACCGGGATCCTGGCACGCTCCGAACTGTTGCTGCCGGCCGAGGTCACACTGGCCGAACTACAGCTGGAGGTGGTGGAGCAGCGGCTGCTACTGAAGACGGAGAACCGCCAGCTGCGCTCGCAGTACGAGCGCGCCGCGGACGACGAGCGTCAGCGGCTCAAGCAGCAGCTGGCGGCGGCCCGGGCGGAGAACCGGGAACTCGCCCGGGCGCTCGAGGAGGCGGAGGAGAAACTCCGCGCCATCACCACCATCGAGAGATCAATCAGGGAACGTTCCGATGCCGACGAACAACGCTGAGCGCAAGGACGAACCGAAGGGACGCATCCTGCTGGTCGACGACGACCCGGGGCTGCTGCGCCTGCTCTCCATCCGGCTGCGCGCCGAGAAATACGAGGTGGAGGCCGTCGAGAGCGCCCACCGCGCGCTGGCGGTGCTGAACCGCTTCGAGCCGGACCTGGTCATCACCGACCTGCGCATGGACAAGATGGACGGCATCGGTCTCCTGAAGGAACTGCAGGAGCGCTCGCCGGGGCTCAGGGTGCTGATCATCACCGCCCACGGCACCATCCCCGACGCCGTCTCGGCCACCCAGAGCGGCGCCTTCGGTTTCCTGACCAAGCCCATCGACAAGGCGGAGCTGCTGGACCACGTCGAGCGCGCCCTGAAGGTCTCGGCCAAGGCGCCGGCGGAAGACGACTGGGCCGACGAGATCATCACCCGCAACCCGATCATGCGCGAGCGCCTCAACCAGGCCCGCATGGTGGCCGACAGCGGCACCCGCGTGCTCATCACCGGCGAGAGCGGCACCGGCAAGGAGCTGATGGCGAAGGCCATTCACCGGGCCAGCAACCGCCGCGACGGCCCCTTCGTGGCCATCAACTGCAGCGCCATGGCCGAGCACCTGCTGGAATCCGAACTGTTCGGTCACGAGAAAGGCGCCTTCACCGGCGCCACCCGCGCCCACAAGGGCCTGTTCCAGGCGGCCGAGGGCGGCACCCTGCTGCTGGACGAGATCGGCGACATGCCCATGCGCCTGCAGGTGAAGCTGCTGCGCGTCCTGCAGGAAGACCAGGTGCGCCCGGTCGGCGCGACGGACTCCATCCCCGTGGACGTCCGCGTCGTCTCCGCCACCCACCGGGACCTGCGCGAGATGATGACCGAAGGCACCTTCCGCGAGGATCTCTACTACCGGCTGAACGTGGTCAACATCCACGTCCCGCCGCTGGACGACCGCCGCGACGATATCCCCCTGCTGGTCGCCCACTTCCTCAAGACCATCGCGGAGGAGACCGGCGGCGAACGCAAGGTCTACGCCCCGGAGGCGGTCGAGATGCTGGTCACCGCCGAGTGGCCCGGCAACATCCGTCAGTTGTATAACGTGGTGCGCCAGAACGTGGCCCTGTCCCGCTCGCCGGTCATCAGCGCGGAGCTGGTGCGCTCGTCGCTGGGCGAGCACGGCGGCAAGCTGCCGTCGTTCTCCGAGGCGCGGGACGAGTTCACGCGGAACTATCTGAGTCAGATTCTGCAGATCACCTCGGGCAACGTCAGCCAGGCGGCGAGGCTGGCGAAACGCAACCGGACGGATTTCTACAAGCTGCTGGCGAGGCACGAATTGAATCCGGATGCGTTCAAGCCCCATTGATTTGAATTTGGGGGCTGATGATTGGGGGCTAATCATGTAGGAGGGTCTTTAGGCCCGACAGGCCCATAGGCTCGGTTTTTTAAAGGGATCGGGGCTGAAGCCCCTCCCACAGTCAGTGGTTCTCCGACACCATTTCAAAGCTCAAAGCCCCAATAACCACGTCGCTGCCAGACTTTCCCTGCGCCATGCTCCCTCCATGGCGAACACCCGACCCCGATCCCACGCCTTACGCCTCGGCCGCTGGTCCGAGGCGCAGCGCATCTACCTCGTCACCACCTGCTGCCACGCCCGGCGCACGATCTTCACCTGTCTCTTCTGCGGCTCCATCGTCGTGGACGAACTGCGCCGCTCCGACGAGGCCGGCGGCACGCGCACCCTCGCCTACACGGTGATGCCGGACCACCTGCACTGGCTGTTCGAACTGCAGTCCGGGCACAGGCTGCAATCGGTGGTGGCTCAGATGAAAGGCCGCTCGGCGCTGCGCATCAACAAGGCGCGCAACACCTGCGGCCGCATCTGGCAGCCCGGGTTCCACGACCACGCGCTGCGTAAGGATGAAGTGGTCGAGGGGGTCGGCGACTACGTCGTGCACAACCCGGTGCGCGCGAAGCTGGTGGAGCGGCCGGAGGACTATCCGCTGACGTACGCCGTCTGGTGGCAGCAAAAAGAAATGTAGGAGGGCCTTCAGGCCCGATCGCGATTACCGGATCGCGATTGCCGGATCGCGCCTGAAGGCGCTCCTACATACCCCGATTCCTTGAACAATCGGGCCTGAAGGCCCTCCTACACGGAGACCGTTGCGCGGCGGCGGGTGCGCCAGACGAGGCCCATTGCCAGCAGGCCTGCGCCGAGGAGGCCGAGCGAGCCCGGCTCCGGCACCTGCGTCGTGCAGGCGTCGCTGGTCGCGATCTGCATGTCGCCGAGGCCCCAGGTGAAGTCCGGATCGATCACCACCCGGTCGAGCTTGCGGCAGGACGACTCGTTCGTCACGAACACGCCGTAGGCCGGCGAACTCTCCGGGCCGATGCCGCCGAACCAGTCGGTCATCAGCGAACCCGTTGCACCCGTGTCATCGCTGTAGTGCGCGCGAATCCAGGCCCGGGCATTCATGTTGGCGCCGAGACGGAAGGTGAAGCCGATGACGTTCAGGTCGGTGAAGTCGACGATCATCGTATCCGTGCCGGTCGTGTAGACCAGACCGGCGCCTTGCCACCAATCCGGATCGTTCGGATCCTCTCCCGGCAGCGGCTGACCATCACCGTCCTCGAACTCGACGGACCCGGAGCCATACGCAATGCTCGAGAGCGGATTCTCCGTCGGCACCAGATCTTCGAGCTGGAAGTCGTCGGTGATCCCGTCCGGCAGTGAATTGATGGTGACGTTGTCGTCGCTCTTGATGACGTCCGCGTGAGCAGACAGGCCGAACAGGCCGGCGGTCAGCAGTACGGCAGTGCGAATGATCGTGGCATTGAAGTTCACGTGGCGCTCCTGTCAAAAGACTTCTCGTCTGCCTGTAACAAAGCAGCTTTCATGCCAGAACGGGAATGCCTTACAAAACCGGCAGTTAAGAAAAGCGTCGTAAGCCTTTGTAAAACCTACCGACAGGGCCGCGTGTTGGATCGTCCCATATGCGCGGAATGCATGTAGGAGGCGATTTATCCCCGATCGAATTCGCAATCGGGGATAAATCCCCTCCTACCCGCTCTTCTTCCTGGCGAACCCATCCGCCGATAGCCCGTACTTGTCCAGCAGGTCATACAGCGTCGGCCTCGTAATCCCCAGCAGCTCCGCGGACCGCGAGATATTGCCATAGGTCTGAATAAGCGCCAGCCGGATCGCCTTCGTCTCCGCTTCCTGGCGCACCTCGCGGAGGTTCAGTGTCTGCTGGACACCCACCTTGTCGCCGAGGCCCATGTCGGCGGCGGTCACCTGCTTGCCCTCGGCCATGATGACCGCGCTCTTGATCTTGTTCTCGAGTTCGCGGACGTTGCCCGGCCAGTTGTGGCTCTGGATGGCTTCCTGGGCATCCTGGCTGAAGCCGCGCAGCGGGCGCTTGTGCTGCTTGGAGTACTTCTCCAGGAGCTTCCGGGCCAGGATCAGCCGGCCGCCCTCGCGCTCGCGCAGCGGCGGGATGTTCACGGTGATCTCGCTGATACGGTAGTAGAGATCCTCGCGGAAGCGGCCCTCCTCGATCAGATTCGAGATCTTCTGGTTCGTGGCGCAGATCACGCGCACGTCCACCGGGATCTCGTCGCGCCCGCCCACGCGTTCCACCACGCGCTCCTGCAGGAATCTGAGCAGCTTCGCCTGCAGCGGCATGGGCATGTCGCCGATCTCGTCCAGGAACAGCGTGCCCTTGTTGGCCGTCTCGATCTTGCCGGGCGTGGTCTTGTGCGCACCGGTGAAGGCGCCCTTCTCGTGGCCGAACAGCTCGGACTCCAGCAGGTTTTCAGGGATGGCGGCGCAGTTGATGGCGACGAAACGCTCGTCCTTGCGGTTGCTGAGCGAATGCAGCGCGCGGGAGAGGAGTTCCTTGCCGGTGCCGCTCTCGCCGAGGAGCAGCACGGAGACGTCCGTCGGGGCCACCTTCTCGATCATGCGGCAGACCTGCAGCATGGCTTCGCTGGCCGCCACGATGCCGTCCAGCGGAGAGACCCCCTCCTGGTTCATCAGGCGGCGGTTCTGGGCCTCCAGCTCGTGGATGTGGAAGGCGCGGTCGACCAGCAGGCGGAGCGTGTCCGTGTCGACCGGCTTCTGGTAGAAGTCGTAGGCGCCGAGGCCCACCGCCTTGACGGCGTTCTCCTGGTCGCCGTGGCCGGTCACCACGATCACCTTGGTATGGGGCGCAAGGCTGACGATCTCCTCCAGCGTCGCCATGCCTTCGCTGACGCCCTCGGCGTCCGGCGGCAGGCCCAGATCCTGCAGGACCACGGCGGGCTCGTGCCGGCGGAGCTCCGCGATGGCGTCCGAGCGGTTCTCCGCCGTCAGCACCTCGTAGTCCTCGAAGCACCATTTGAGCTGGCTCTGCAGCCCCGGGTCGTCCTCTACGATCAATAGCTTGCGCGGCGTGTCGTTCACGGCTGGATTGCTCTCCGTCTGAATGTCCGGCTCCGTGCCCATCGCGCATAGTGCCACGGCACCGCGGGGCGTGGGAGTGGCCAGATCACACTCGGGGCTGCGAATTGCGAATACGACCCGTGCGATCGGCAGTCGAGTGCTGGTCGAGTTGAGGGGCCGATGGAACCGGTAGGTATAAATGCTTACGATTTACGGTTGCGAATGATTCTCATTTGATCTAGTTTACGCCAATCGACGGGGCCGAAAGGCCCGGGGACACACAACCGCCACAAAGAACGGAGCGAGACCGAAATGGCACGAATGACGTCTTCGAAGCATGCAGGAGGGGCTGTAGGAGGGGCTTTAGCCCCGATCCGGCTATTCAAATCGGGCCTGAAGGCCCTCCTACAGGGTGTGATCATCGCCATCGCACCCCTCGCCCTTATCGCCAGCCCTGCCATCGCCCAGGAAACCACCGATGAGGGCGAGGTCATCGACGTCGTCACGATCCTCGGCGACCCGAACCAGGTCTCCGACATCGCCGGCTCCGCCCAGTACTTCAGCCCGGAGGACCTCGAGGTCTTCGCCAATGCCGACATCATGCGCGTACTGCGCGCCGCGCCGGGCGTCTACCTGCAGGAAGAGGAAGGCTACGGCCTTCGCCCGAACATCGGCATCCGCGGCTCCGGTCTCGACCGCTCCAGCCGCATCGCGCTGCTGGAAGACGGCGTGCTGATCGCCCCGGCCCCGTACTCGGCGCCTTCCGCCTACTACTTTCCGACCCAGGCGCGCATGCACGCACTGGAGGTCCTGAAGGGCCCCTCCTCCATCGGCGTGGGCGCCCGCACGGTCGGTGGCGCGATCAACATGATCTCGACGCCTATCCCCTCCTCGACCGGCGGGCGCCTCGACGTGCGCGCGGGCGAGGACGCCACCTACAACGGCATCGCCCGTTACGGTTACCGGTCCGAGCGTTACGGCTGGCTGCTGGAGACGGCGCAGCAGTCCACAGACGGTTTCAAGACCATCGACGCCCCGCGCGACTTCGACGCCGGCTACCGTCTGCAGGACTACATGGCCAAGTTCCGCGTGAACAGCGCGCCCGGATCCGACCTCTACCAGTCGCTCGACCTGAAACTCGGCTACACCGAGCAGGCCTCCGACGAGACCTATCTGGGCCTCACCGACGAGGACTTCGCCGAGGACCCGTACCGGCGCTACGCCGCCTCCCAGGACGACGTCATCGACACCAACCACCGCCAGGTGCAGCTGTCCTGGACCATCGACCCCACCGGCCCCTGGTACGGCGAGGTGACGGCGTACCGCAACGACTTCGAGCGCAACTGGTACAAGCTCTCCAGCGTGAATGACGTCGGGATCAGCAGCATCCTGTCGGACCCCGACACCTATGCCGCCGAGCTCGCCATCCTGAAAGGCGCCACCAGCGCCGACGACGCGCTCGAGAAGCGCAACAACAACCGGGAGTACTACTCCCAGGGCATCCAGGCCCGCCTGGGCTACGACTGGGCGATCGGCGGCGCCGACATCGGCCTCACCTTCGGTATGCGGCTCCACGAGGACGAGGAAGATCGCTTCCAGGATGACGACGCCTACCGCATGGAAGACGGCCTGCTGGTGCTCACCACCGACGCCGAACCCGGCACCGCCACCAACCGCGTGAGCACCGCCGAGGTGCTGGCCGGCTTCGTGGACGCCGAGATCGCCTTCGGCGACTGGGTGCTGAGCCCCGGCTTCCGCTACGAGACCATCGACCTCGTCCGCAAGGACTATTCCACGGACAACACCGATCGCTCCATCGGCCCGACCCGCGTGCGCGAGAACACCGTGGACGTCTTCATCCCGGGCATGGGCGCGCTCTATCAGATCGGCGAAAACTGGCGCGTGCTGGCCGGCGTCCACCGCGGCTTCAACCCGCCGGGCCCCGGCTCCGACGCCAACGAGGAGGAAAGCTGGAACTACGAGGCCGGCGTGCGCTGGGGCCAGAACGGCCGCAGTTTCGAGGCGATTGCGTTCCTGAACGACTACGAGAACCTCGTGGGCACCGTCACCGCCTCCACCGGCGGCAGCGGCAACATCGGCGACCAGTTCGACGGCGGCGAGGCCACCGTCAGCGGCCTCGAACTCACCGGCGCCTGGAACCTCTACGACCCGTTCGACCGCGGCATCCAGGTGCCCCTCTCGCTGGCCTACACCTGGACCGCGACGGCGGAGTTCGACAACAGCTTCGAGAGCGGCTACGAGCCCTGGGGCGTGGTGGAAGCGGGCGACGAGCTGCCCTACATCCCCGAGCACCAGCTGCGCGCGAGCGCCGGCCTCTCGGCGGAGCGCTGGAGCCTCGACATCGCCGCCAGCTACACCGGCGAGACCCGCACCACCGCCGGCAGCGGCGACCTGGGTCCGCGCGAAGGCGTCGACAGCTTCGTCGTCTGGGACCTCGCCGCCGGCTGGCAGTTGCGCCCGGATTTCCGCGCCATCTTCCGCGTCGACAACCTGCTCGACGAGGAATATGCCGTGGCACGGCGTCCGGCGGGCCTGCGGCCGGGGCGGTCCAGGACCGCGTTCATCGGGTTTACCTGGGATATTTGACGTTTGGCGCACGGCTCCCTTCCGCACCCGGTTCTGCTGCTACCTCGCCGGGTGCGGGAGGGGGTCACCCCTGAAAGGAACGCCCCGTAGGAGGGGCTTTAGCCCCGATTCACCGAATAATCGGGCCTGAAGGCCCTCCTACGTGAAATTGGTCAGATTTCGGCTTATACCTAATTGACAATCATTCTCATTCGCGCTTAGTATTGCATTCACGGAGGGGAAGCCATGTACGTCTGCATCTGCCAAGCCATCACCGATCGCCAGATCGAGAAAGCCGTCAAGGACGGCGCGCAGACGTTCTATGACCTCAAGGATCACATCGGCGTAGGCTCCTGCTGCGGCAGCTGCCAGGAAGACGCCGAGGCCATCATCGCCCGCTGTGCGCCCTCCACCGCCGCTCCCGCGCCGGTCGGACGCTGGCGCCCCGAGCCGGCCCCTGCCGGCTGAGAATGTAGGAGGGGCTTTAGCCCCGATTCATGTAGAAATCGGGCCTGAAGGCCCTCCTACCCGTACGCCCGAATCGCGCCTGCATCCTCGTTCCGTTAGAATTGTCAGCCTGACACAACGCCAACCTAAGGACGAGGATCATCATGAAGGGCGACAAAACGGTCATCCAGCATCTGAACAAGACGCTGAAGAACGAACTCACGGCCATCAACCAGTACTTCCTGCACTCGCGCATGCTGAAGGACTGGGGCCTGCACCGGCTGGGTGACTACGAGTACGGCGAGTCCATCGACGAGATGAAGCACGCCGATACCCTCATCGAGCGCATCCTCTTCCTCGAGGGCCTGCCGAACCTGCAGGATCTCGGCAAGCTCAGGATCGGCGAGAACGTCCAGGAGATCCTCGAGGCCGACCTCGCGCTGGAGATGGACGCCATCCCGGACCTGCGCGAGGCGATCGCCTACTGCGAGGAGATCAAGGACTACGTCTCCCGCGAGATATTCGAGCGCATCCTCGAGTCCGAGGAGGAGCACGTGGACTTCCTCGAGACCCAGCTGGGCCTCATCGAGAAGACCGGGCTGCAGAACTACATCCAGACGCAGATCGGGGAAGGCGCCGAGGGCGGGTGATGCCGCGCCCGGCGCACCTGCTGCCCGCAACGCTCCTGCTCGCCGCCCTCTCGGGCTGCCTGCCGGCCGAGCCGCCGGCGCCGCCGCCCGCCACCATCACTCAGGGCATGGCGGGCGCGCTGATCGACACCGGCTTTTTCGAAGAGGTGACGATCGTGCGGACCATCGGCCGCCATTACCGACCCGGCGACGACGCCTGGCAGATCCTCGCCTGCTACGAGTTCACGCTGACAGACGGCGGCCAGGGCGCAAACTGCATCGACAGCTTCAATGCCTTCCGGCTGGATAACGGCATCTGGGTGGCGACGGTGACCGTCAACGGCGAGTACCGCTGGCGGGCGCTCGGCGTCTCCCCCGACGGCAGCACCACCCCGGCCCGGTAGGAGGGCCTTCAGGCCCGATTTTGCTTTCTTTTGAGCCAGGCCCGCCATCGGGTGGGTAAGGGTCGCGGGGACGCTCAGTCGGACGTCCTGTCCTCCTTCGCTTCGGCCAGGCCTCCTTCCCGCCGTCATGGCTCCAGTCGGCCCGGACGACCCCGCAACCCTTACCCACCCGCTGACGGGCCCGTAGCCGACAGGGATGGCACCGGTCAGCAGGCGCTGCTGACTGGCACCTACTTCACGCAACTGAAGGCCTGGCCGTCATGCGGGGGTATCCATCGCCGCGACCTTTTGTCGGGAGCAAGATGGATACCCCCGCAGGGCGGCCACAATAGAAGGGGCCGGGTCGGAAGAAATCGGGCCTGAAGGCCCTCCTACATGCTCGGTTACGGCAGCGGGAACTCGAATCGCAGTGTCAGCGCGTCGGACTCGCTCTCGTCGCGCAGGTTCGCATTCCAGTGGAAGCGGGCCGTCAAGCTGTCGCGGCTCAGGAACTCGATGCCGATGCCCGCATCGTAGAGCGGGTCGCCGAGGTCCGAGGCGATCACCAGCGGCTCGATATCCACCGGTGCGCCGGCCAGCCGCGTCCTGACCTCGGTCTCGCTGCCGTCCAGGTACTGACGGAGCCCCAGCGTGACGCTCAGCCGCAGGCTGCTCTCCGCCGCCACCGCGAACTCGCGGCCGACTTCCATGGCCGGGCGTACCCACGGGTGCGTCTCGCTGTAGCTCTGGAAGACCAGGTCCGCCGCACCCGCACCGCTCTCGGCCGCCGGGTTCGCCCGAATCTGGGTGATGCCGCCCTCGATGATCGGCCGGAGGTACCAGCTTTCGTAGTCGAGGTCATGTGACAGTCGCAGCCGGCCGGTCGTGACGTCGATGTTCCGGCTCACGCTGGTCGTGAACGGCGAGGTGAGCACGCCGGTACGGTAGCTGTCCGTCTCGCTCCAGCCATAGGAGATGACGCCCGAGAGCTTCGTCGGGCCGTAGCGGCGTTTCGCGGAGAGACCGATGTGGTAGGTGTGGCCGCGTGAAGACCACTGCCTGTCGTAGCCGTCGGCGGTGGCACTCTCGCGGGCGACGCCGAAGCCGAGCGACCAGTCGTTGTCGAGCGTCTTCTGGGCACCGAGCGACAGGCGGCTGGTGGAGCCGTCGAAGTTCTTGAAGTCGCCGTGCTCGTCCAGGCTGGTGTCGTAGGCGTCGTACTGGAACCAGACGCAGCTCCCTTCCCGCGTGAAGTGGAAGCGCCCGCCAGACTGGCGGCAGCTCATCAGGCGCTCGGTGAAGTCGATGCTGCTGTCCACCAGCTGCACCTGATGGCCGGCGTAGAACTCCGGCGAGAGCTGCGAGAGCGACTCGCGGTAGCTGGGCAGGTCCGGGTCGTAGACCAGTTTGGTGATCAGCGCGCCGTAAGCGCCGTCGCCGCCGCCGGCCGTCTGCGCCCGGTTCAGGTATTCGCCGATCGCCGAGAGGTTCTCGCCCATGCCGTCCGGATCGAAGTCCACGGTGTAGTCGAGCACGGCCTCTTCCGCCGTGAAACCGAGGTCGTAGACGATCACCACGGAGGGCGCCGTCTGCAGCTCGAGTCCGCTGTCCGTCGCACCTTCCTCGCCGCGGAACAGCGTGCTGCGGAAAGTGCCGACCGGGATCCTGCCGACGTTAAGCAGCGAGACGTCGACGGTGCCGGCGAGATCGACGCTGCCGCTCGCGAGCACCTGGTCGATGGTGTCGGCCGCGAAGTCGATCTCCGAGAGCGTCATGCCGCTGGCGCTCTGCAGCAGGCTGCCGTTCAGCGCGACACTCTCGGCGCGGGACGACGCGCCCGGCGCCAGGAAGCCATCATTGCTGAGGAGACTGGCAGCACTGCCGAGATCCACCGTCGCGCCCGCGGCGAAGACGGCATCCGCGCGGTTCACGAAGCTGTTCGACCCGGCGGCCAGCGAGACGTCACCCGCGATAGTGCCGTGGTTGTCCACGGCGGTGCTGCCCGCGTCGGCGAGCAGCGCCTGACCGTCGATGCCGTCGGCGGTCATGATCGTGCCGAAGTTGTCGAGTCCGTTATCGGCGCCGCCCGAGAACCAGACGGCCACCCCGTCGGTACCGCCGTAGATGAAGTGGTCCGCGCCCAGGCTGAGGTCGATATCGCCCCGGCCGTCAGCGCCGCTCGACTGGGCGAACACGCCGACGCCCTGTATCCCTTCGGCAATCGCGCTGCCGTCGAGGTCGATCGTGATATCGCCGCCGCTGCCTTCGCCGCCGGCGCTGCCGAGGTACGCACGATCCAGCGCCCCGCCGCCGCCGCCCAGGCTCTGCGCCAGCACCGCGATGGCGCCGTCGCCGGCAGTAATAATGTCGCCCGCCTGACGGAACGTGATGTCGCCGCCCGAGCCGGTGTTCTTCGTCCTGAGATCCCAGGTCAGGCCTTCGCCGCCGGTGTCCGTCAGTACGAGTCCGCCGCCGCCGCCGATGCTCTGCAGCACGACGCCATGGGACAGGTCGCCGGCAGTGAAGATGTCGCCGGTGTGATCGAGCACCAGGTCGCCGCCGTCGCCGCTGGCGCCGTCGGTGCCGCCGAAGGTCACGTCCACCTCGTCCACGCCGCGGATGCGTGCATCGCCGCCGCCCGCACCGATGCTCTGCACGACCAGACCCGGCGACAGCGAGCCCTCGGTCGCCGTGTCGCCGTCGATTGCCATCCGGACGTTACCGCCGTCGTTGCCGGCACTGCCTTTGGCGCCGAGATCGATGCTGGCCCGGTTGCTCGCCGGCGGCACCTCGGCCGCGGCGGTCGTCGGCTCCGCAGTCGCCGCCGCTGCACCCGGATTCTTCACCGGCTGGTAGGTCACCGGCGGACGGGTCGCCGCCTTCTGCGACGGCAGAGCGGCCGGCAGCGCGGGAGCCGCCGAAAATTCGTCACCCTCTGCGATCGACGCGAATGCGCTCAGCCGCGGCTGCTCGAGAAGGGGATCCGCGTCCGTCGGGACTGGCAATAGCGGCGCGTCGGCCAGCAGTTTCTCCGTCCCCGCCTGGTCGTCGGACCCGGCCGCCGCGACGACGGTTTCGCCATCGGCCTCGCCGTCGGTCTCTGCGGCAGCCTCCGCGCCACCGCCACCCTCACCGTCCGTGCCGCCGCTCTCGGTGGTCACGTTGACGATCAGGTTGCCGCCACCGCCGCCGATGGACTGGATCAGCGTGCCGGTGGCGCTCTCGCCCGCCGTCGCGGTGTCGCCCTCACGGTCGAGCGCGATGTCGCCGCCGCCGCTGTTCTCGGACTCCTCGCCGCCGAAGTCGACGTCCAGGCTCACCCGGGTGCTCTCGTCGCGGGCGATGCGGATCACGCCGCTGCCGCCGCCGCCGCCCACAGACTGGGACGAGGCCGCCGCGGAGTTGTCGCCCATGGTGAAGAGATCGCCCTCGTGGGCTGCTTCAATCGCCGCGCCGGCGCCCTCCTCGACGAACGCCGAGCCGATCTCGATGGCGAGCGACACGACGCCGTTCGCATCCAGACCGTCGTCGCCGGGAGTGGAGCCCACGCGGCCCCGGGTGATGGCGGTCGCGTCCAGTGCCAGATCCAGGTTGCCGCCGCCGCCGTTCACCGATTGCACGAAGTGCGAGCGGCTGTTGGCGCCGAGCATCAGAATCGAGCCCTCGGTGTTCACGGTCACGGTGCCCGCTTCGCCGGTGCCGCCGTCCCGGCTGCCGAGGATCATCGGCAGGATGAAGTCGGTGGCACTGCCGGCGGGGCTGTCGTAGGTGGCGCCCATCGTGCCGCCGCCGCCAGCTACGGACTGCGCATAGATGCCGTAGGCGTTGTCGCCGTGCGCGACGATGCTGCCGGTGTGATCCACGGTGACGTCGCCGCTGTCCGCGCCGGCGCCGCCTTCGCCGCCGAGCGCGAAGCTCATGAACGACGGCCCGGGCACCTCGCCGTCGAGCAGGCCGCCGCCGCCGTCGTCCGCGCCTTCCGGATTCCGGCCCGACAGGCCGCCGTTACCGCCACCGCCGCCGACGGACTGCGCGAAGATGCCGTAGGAGGCGTCGCCGAACACCTCGATGGAACCCGAGTTCTCGACCACCACGTCGCCGGAGACGTTGCCGCTGCCGCCCTTGCCGCCGATCGACATGCTGCGCTCGGCCAGCTCACCGACGAGCGGCGCGCCGCCGGCCTCGCTGAAGGTGGCCCCGCCGTTACCGCCACCGCCGCCGATGGACTGGGCGAACACGCCGTGGGCGCCGTCGCCATAGGTCACGATCTCGCCGTCGTTGCGAACGGTCACGAGGCCGGAGGTACCGCCCGTGCCGCCCTCGCCGCCGATATTGACGCTGGCGGTCACCGACTTCGGCAGGTCCAGCGACAGGCCGCCATCGTCCTCGGCCGGGCCGGAAATCACCGTGCTGCCATTGCCGCCGCCGCCGCCGATGCTCATCGCGATGATGCCGTGGGCGCGGTCGCCGCTGGTCACGATCAGGCCCGGCTCACCGTCCTCGCCGGTGAGGTTTTCCACGGTCACGTCGCCGCCGGTCCCGCCCTCGCCGCCGCTGCCGCCGATGCCGAACGCGATCTGCGCGCCGGGACCCTTGAACTTCGAGATCACCTGGCTCGCGTTGCCGCCGCCGCCACCCACGCTCTGCGCGAAGATGCCGGCCGCCTCGTCGCCCTCGGTGCCGATGCTGCCCGTGTTCACGACGGTCACGGCGCCGCCGGTAGCGCCTGTGCCGCCGGTGCCGCCGATGGCCACACCGAGCTGCGCCGCGATCGACTGCTCCTTCTTCTTCTCGTCCTTCTTGTCGTCGTCTTTCTTGTCGTCGTCCTTGCTCTCCTCGCCTTCCAGCGTGACCACGCTCATCGTGCCGTTGCCGCCGCCACCGCCGAGGGACTGCGCCAGGATGCCGTGGGCGCCCCGGCCGGCGGTCAGCACCACGCCGGAGTTCACGACGTCGACCCGGCCGGCCACGGCACCTTCGCCGCCGCTGCCGCCGATGGCGAGCGCCGCGCCCACCTCCGAGCCCTTCAGCGTCGCCTCGGACTTGCCGGCGTTGCCGCCGCCGCCGCCGATGGACTGCGCGATGATGCCGATGGCGCCCGTGCCGGTGGTCTGCACCGTGGCGTCGCTTGCCACGTCGATCGCGCCGCCGGTGCCACCGATACCGCCGGTGCCGCCGATCGCCATCGACGCATTCGCCGCGGTGCCGCTGGCATCGCCGCCGTTGCCGCCGCCGCCACCCACGCTCTGCGCGAAGACCGCGTGCGCGTCCGTACCCTCGGTGGCCACCCGGCCGGACACGGTGACGCTCACGTCGCCCGCCGTACCGCCCTCGCCGCCCTCGAGGCCCACGGACAGGCTCGCGCCGCGTGTCGGGGTGCCGTCCTCGCCCTCCACCTGGCCGGAGATGGTGGTCGCCGAACTGTTGCCGCCGCCGTTGCCGATGGACTGGGCCAGCAAGCCGTAGGACCGCTCGCCGCGGGTCACGACGCTGCCCGCGGACGAGAGGGAGACGTCGCCCGCCTCGCCGCCGGAGCCGCCGCGCCGGCCGATGGAGATGCCCACCTTGCCGTTCTTGCCCGCCTCGTAGGTCATGTTGGCGACCGCGTTGCCGCCGCCGCCGCCGATGGATTGCGCGATGATGCCGTGGGAGTCGTCGCCCAGTGTCTCGATGGCGCCTTCGTGGGTGACGCTCACATCGCCCCCGGTGCCGCCGTCGCCGGTCGCGCCGCCCAGCGCCAGGTTGACGCCGGTGTTACGGGACTCGTCCTTGATATAGGTCAGCGTCAGGTTGTAGGCCGCATTGCCGCCGCCGCCGCCGATGGACTGCGCCAGGATGCCGTGGCTCTGCTGGCCGAAGGTGACGATGTCGCCGTAGTGGTGCACCGTGGAGTCGCCGCCGTCGCCGGCCCCGCCGCCGGAGCCGCCCACCGCGAGCTGCACGGCGAAGGCGGATTGTTTCGACTCCTTGTCCTTCTCGTCCTCCTTGTCCTCTTTCTGGCGGCCTTCCAGCTCGTCCAGCACGGCGTCGTAGTTGACGAAGACCTCCGGGTCCACGCCCGTATGCTGCGGATGGGGGCGCTTCTTCTTCGGCTCGTCCGGGTCGTCCGGCTGCTCGGGCGGCTCGTCCACGCCGTCGCCGGCCAGCAGCACGGAGGCCACGATGTTCACGCCCGCGTCGCCGCCGCCGCCGCCGATGCTGGTGGCTTCGACACCGATCGCGCCGACGCCGTCGGTGGCGATCAGGCCGGCGTTCGCGTCCTCGCTGCCGCGGCGCACGGTCACGTTGCCGGCATTGCCGCCGCCGGCGCCGAAGCCGCCGATGCCCATCGTGACGATGGAGCTCTTCTTGGCCAGATTGCCGGAGAAGTTCAGGCCGCCGTTACCGCCGCCGCCGCCGATCGACTGGGCGAAGATGCCACGGGCGTAGTCGCCGCTGGTCGTGATGGCGCCGGTGGAGGACACGACCGTGTCGCCCGCATCCGCGCCCTCGCCGCCGTGGCCGCCGATGCCCGCCGTGATGGAGAGGTCCTTGTAGCCGCCGGAATCGTTGTTGTCGGCGAAGATCAGGCTGGTGGAGACGTTGAGCCCGCCGTTACCGCCGCCGCCGGCCACCGACTGGGCGAAGATGCCGTGGGCATTCTCGCCGAACGTCGCGATCGAGCCGGCCTGGTCCACGGTGACGTCGTCGCTGACGTTGCCCGCGCCGCCGAAACCGCCCATGCCGAAGGTCACCGAAGGCGGAGTCGCCTCCTTGCCGAACGAGATCGCGCCGGAGACGTTGAGGCCGCCGTTGCCGCCGCCGCCGCCCAGCGACTGGGCGAAGATGCCGCGGGCGTTGGCACCGCTGGCGCGGATGTCGGCATCCGCCGTGACGGCCACGGTGCCGCCCGTGCCGGCGCCGCCGCCGAAGCCGCCCATGCCGAAGACGATCGGCGCATCCGAGACCACGCCGGCGCTCACGTTCACGCCGCCGTTGCCGCCGCCGCCGCCCACGCTCTGGGCGAAGATGGCGGAGCGCTCGTCGCCGAAGGCCGTGATGCTGCTGCCCTCGGCCACGGTCACGTCCACCGCGCCCGCGTCGCCGCCGGCGCCACCGAAACCGCCCACGCCCACCACCAGCGCGTGTCCGTCGCCGTTCTCGCCGGAGGCGTAGGAGAGGCCCGCGCTCACGTTGACGCCACCGTTGCCGCCGCCGCCGCCGATGGACTGGGCCAGGATGCCGTGGGAGCCGGGCCCGGACGCATCCTCGGGGCTCGCGAACAGCGTACCCCGATAGCGGAGCGTCACGTCGCCGGCCTCGCCGCCGTCACCGCCGAAACCGCCCACGCCGATGGACGCCGCGCCGCCCGTGCCCTCGCGCACCAGGCTGACGCTGCCGGTCACGTTCACGCCACCGTTGCCGCCGCCGCCGCCCAGCGACTGGGCGATGAGGCCGTGGGAGTCATTGCCGAGGGTCACCACTTCGCCGCTGACGTCCAGGGTGACGTCGCCGGCATTGCCGCCGTCGCCGCCGAAACCGCCCACGCCGATACCGATGGCCGCGCCGTTCCTCCCGGCCATGTTCACGCTGGCGGACACGTTCACGCCGCCGTTGCCGCCGCCGCCACCGAGACTCTGGGCCACGATCGCCGCCGACTCCCGGCCCGTGGTGCCGAACTGGCTGAACTGCTCGCTGGTCGCGACCGTGCTGGTCACGTCGCCCGCGTCGCCGCCACCGCCGCCGAATCCACCCACGCCGATCGCCAGCGAGCCGCCGTTCTGCTTGCTGAAGGAGATCGCGCCCGCCACCGAGACGCCGCCGTTGCCTCCCCCACCGCCCACGCTCTGAGCCAGCACGGCGTTCGAGCGGTCGCCGGTCGTGACCGCGCCGCCGGTGACCGTATTGGTGACGACGCCCGCATCGCCGCCGTCGCCGCCGAAACCGCCCACGGCGATGGCGACGGCGCCGCTGCCGGTGCCCGCGCCGGAGAACGTCCCGGAGATACTCGTGCCGCCGTTGCCGCCGCCGCCGCCCACGCTCTGGGCCAGGATGGCCGCGGAATCGTCACCCTCGGTCTGCGCGTAGCCGGTGACCGTGTTGGTGACGTCCGCCGCATCGCCGCCGCCGCCCGCCGCGCCGCCGACGCCGACGGACAGCGCGCCACTGCCGGTCTTGGCTGCCGAGACGGCCGCGGACACCGTGAGGCCGCCGTTACCGCCGCCGCCGCCGATGGACTGGGTCACGATGCCGCCGGAATTGGCGCCGGCGGTCATCGCCGTGCCCTCGAACACGCCCGTCACCGCCGCCGCATCGCCGCCGTCGCCGCCGAAGCCGCCGATGCCGACGCTGGCCGCGCCGCTGCCGGTGCCGGTCAGCGAGACCGTGCCGGCGATGGCGATCCCGCCGTTGCCACCGCCGCCGCCCACCGACTGGGTCAGCACACCGGTGGAGTCGTTGCCGGCCGTGGACACGTCGGCCGTCACGACGCTGTCGACGGTCAGGGCGTCGCCGCCGCCACCGCCTGCGCCGCCGATGGCCACGGAAGCGCTGCCGCCGCCGGTGCCGGCCGCGCTGAAGGTACCGGCCACTGTGAGCCCGCCGGACCCGCCGCCGCCGCCGACCGACTGGACGATGATGCCGGCCGCGTTGTCGCCGCCGGTGGTCACCGAACCCGAGACCGTGCTGGTCACGCCCATCGCGTTGCCGCCGTCGCCGCCGGCGCCGCCGACCCCGAGACCCGCTGCGCCGCTGCCGGTTCCGCCCACCGACACGGCCGCCGAAATGGCAATCCCGCCGTTGCCGCCGCCGCCGCCCACGGACTGGGCCAGGACGCCGGTGGCGTTGTCACCGGCCGTCATGACCTCGGCGTCGACGGTGCTGGTCACCCCGCCCGCATTGCCGCCGCCGCCGCCGGTGCCGCCGAAGGCCACGGACGCAGCGCCGCTGCCCGTGCCCGCCGCGCTCAGCGTGCCGGCCACGGTCAGGCCGCCGTTGCCGCCGCCACCGCCGATGGACTGCGCGACGATCGCGCTGGCATCCCGGCCGCCGGTCGCGACGATGCCGCTGACGCTGCTGGTGACCGACTTCGCGTCGCCCCCGTCGCCGCCGGAACCGCCGATGCCGACGCTCACCGCGCCGCTGCCGGTGCCGGCCAGGGAGACCGGTGCGGCGATCGCAATCCCACCGTTGCCGCCGCCGCCGCCCACGCTCTGGGCCAGCACGCCGGTGGCCTTCGCGCCCTGGGTCGTGACGGTCGCCTCCACCGTGTTGGTGACGATGCCCGCATCGCCGCCGTCGCCGCCGAAGCCGCCCACGCCGAGGGCCACCGCGCCGCTGCCGGCGCCGGCACCGGAGATCGCGCCGGCCACCGTGAGCCCACCATTACCGCCGCCACCGCCCACGCTCTGCGCGAGGATGCCGGTGGCCTCTTCGCCCGCCGTGAACACCGAGCCCGTGACCATGTTGGTGACGTCCAGGCCGTCGCCGCCGCCACCGCCGGAACCGCCGAAGCCGAAGGCACCCGAGCCGCTGCCCGCGCCGGCCACCGATGCCGTGGCTGAGATGGCTATGCCGCCGTTGCCGCCACCGCCGCCCACGCTCTGCGCGAGCACGCCGAGGGACCGATCGCCGGCCGTGGCGATATCCGCGTTCACCGTGTTGGTGACCACACCGCCCGTGCCGCCGTCGCCGCCCATGCCGCCGATGGCCACCGAAGCCGAGCCGCTGCCGGCGCCCGCGCCGGAGAACGTGCCGTCCACCGCCAGGCCGCCGTTGCCGCCGCCGCCGCCGATGGACTGGGCGATCACCGCGCTCGCCTCGCGGCCCTCGGTCACTATCGTGCCGCTCACGGTCTGGGTGACGGTCCCCGAGATCCCGCCGCCGCCGCCGGCGCCGCCGATGGACAGCCCGCCCGCGCCGCTGCCGACGCCGGCCACCGAGACCGTCGCCGTAATGGAGATGCCGCCGTTACCGCCGCCGCCGCCCAGCGACTGGGCCAGCACGCCGGTGGAACGGTCTCCTGCCGTGCCGATGACGGCGTCCACGGTGCTGTTCACGTCGCCCGCATCGCCGCCGTCGCCCGCGAAACCGCCGATACCGACGCTGCCCGCGCCGCTGCCGACGCCGGCGCCGGAGAGCGTGCCGATGATGGACATGCCGCCATTGCCGCCGCCGCCGCCGATGGACTGGGCCACCACGCCCGCCGCATCCGCGCCCAGCGTCGTGACGGAGCCCGCAACCGTCGCCTCCACGTCGCCTGAGCTGCCGCCGTCGCCGCCGAATCCACCCACGCCGACGCCGCCCGCACCGCTGCCCACGCCGGCGATGGACACCGCCGCCGTGATGCTCATGCCCCCGTTGCCGCCGCCGCCGCCCACGCTCTGGGCCAGCACGCCCATGGAGTCGGCACCGGCCGTCGCGACGTTACCGCGCACCTCGGCGAAGACGTCGTCGCCGTCGCCGCCGCCGCCGCCGAGCCCGCCGACGCCCACGCCGGCCGCGCCACTGCCGACGCCGGCGCCGGTCAGGCCGGCAACGATGTTGAAGCCGCCGTTACCGCCGCCGCCGCCGATGGACTGGGCGATCACGCCCGTGGCATTGCGGCCGGCGGTGGAGACGTCGTTGGCGACGTCCAGATTCACGATGGCGCCGTCGCCGCCCCCCGCGCCCTCGCCGCCGACACCCGCGCTGGCGACACCGCTGCCCACGCCGGCCACCGCGACCGCACCGACGATGTTGAAACCGCCGTTGCCGCCGCCGCCGCCCACGCTCTGGGCCAGGATGCCGGTGGCGGAGTCGCCCAGCGTGACCACGTCGCCGGTCGAGACCGCGGTGACGGTATTGCCGTCGCCGCCGCCGGCCCCCGCGCCGCCCACGCCGCCGCTCACCGCGCCGCTGCCGATGCCGGCGCCCGAGGCGCTGCCGGTGATGTTGTAACCACCATTCCCGCCGCCGCCGCCGATCGACTGGGCCAGGAAACCGATGGAGCGTGCGCCGGCCGTCATGATGGTGCCGTTGGAGGTCGCCGACACCGCGCCGCCGGAGCCGCCTACGTCGCCACCGCCGCCCACGCTCGCCGCCACCGAGCCGCTGCCCACGCCGGCCGCGGACAGTGCGCCGGAGATGGCGAAGCCGCCGTTGCCACCGCCGCCGCCGATGGACTGGGCCACGAAGCCGGAGGAATCGTCGCCGAGGGTCGTGATGTCGGCATCCGAGGTCGCGTCCACCGCCTTGCCCGCGCCGCCGCCGGCGCCCTCGCCGCCGACGCCCACGGACACTGCGCCGCTGCCCACGCCGGCCACAGCCCCCGACAGCGCGAGCGAATAGCCGCCGTTGCCGCCACCGCCGCCGACAGACTGCGCGATGATGCCGGCGGAGTTGGCGCCCCGGGTCACGATGGTGCCGTCCGCGGTCAGGGTCACCGCCGGCTCTTCGTCGCTGCTGCCGCCGTCGCCGCCGCCGCCACCGGTGCCGCCGACGCCGGTGGAGACCGCGCCGGCTCCCGCCCCGGCGCCGGACAGGGTCGCCGCGATGCCACCGCCGCCGTTACCGCCGCCGCCGCCCACGCTCTGCGCCAGCAGGCCGGTGGAGCCGTCCCGGCCGGTCTCGATGCTGCCGCTGAAATTCGCGGTCACGAGCCCGCCGTCACCGCCGAGTCCGGCGTCGCCGCCGACCGCCGTCGACACCGACAGGCTGCCGCCGCCCGCGCCGGACGCCGCCGCACCGGTACTGAGGCCGCCGTTGCCGCCGCCGCCGCCGATGGACTGCACCACGACACCGCTGGAGCCTTCGCCGGCCGTCAAGACATTGGACGAGATGCCCGCGAGCACGTCGCCGCCGTTGCCGCCGCCCGCGCCGGAACCGCCCACCGCTGTCGACACCGCGCCGGCCACGCCGCCGGCGACGGAAGCCGAGGCCGCCACCGTGGTCCCACCATTCCCGCCGCCGCCGCCCACGCTCTGCACCAGCACGCCGGTGGACTGGTCGCCCGCCGTCGAGATCGTGCTCAGGTCCGCGCGGCCGATGGTCGCGTCCACGCTGCCGCCGTCGCCGCCCAGGTCGCCCGCGCCGCCGATGGCCGTGGACACCGCCAGGCTGCCGCCGCCCGCTCCCGACGCCGATGCGCCGATGGACACGCCGCCGTTGCCGCCGCCGCCGCCCACCGACTGCACGATGACCGCACTCGAGGCATCGCCGGTGGTGGCGACGTCCGCGCCGACATCGGCCAGCACCGTGCCGCCCAGGCCGCCCTTCTCGCCCTTGCCGCCGATGGCCGTCGAGACGGCGCCGCTCGCACCGCCGCCGCCGGAGGCCGAACCCGCGATGGCGATGCCGCCGTTGCCACCGCCGCCGCCGACGCTCTGGATCAGCACGCCGGTGGACTGATTGCCGCCGGTGCGAATCGCGCCGCCCAGCGTGATGTCCACCAGTCCACCGTCGCCGCCCTCGCCGCCCTCGCCGCCGACGGCGGTCGAGACCGCGCCGCTCGCGAACGCCCCGGCACTGACAGCCGCACCGATGGTCGTGCCGCCGGTGCCACCGCCGCCGCCGATGCTCTGGGCGATGAAGCCGGTGGCGATGTCGCCGCTGGTCGTGATGGTGCCTGCGAAGTTACTCTCGACCAGCCCGCCGAGGCCGCCGTCGCCGCCGCTCGCGCCCACCGCCGTCGCCACCGCCGCACCGCCGAGCCCGAACTGCGCCGCGCCGGCCACCGTGGTCCCACCATTCCCGCCGCCGCCACCCACCGACTGCAGCAGCACGCCGGTCGCATTGCCGCCGCCGGTCGTGACCGAGCCCGTGCCGTTCAGGCGCACCGTGCCGCCGACGCCGCCCGCCTCGCCGCTGCCGCCCACCGCCGTCGAGATGCTGGCGAAAGCGCCGCCGCTCGCCTGCACCGCCGCGCCGCCGTTGCCGCCGCCGCCGCCCACGCTCTGGGCCATGATGCCGATGGATCGCTCGCCGTCCGTCACGATGGTCGACTCCGACCCGTCCGCGGCCGCTGCCAGCGTCACGTCCACCAGCCCGCCGTCGCCGCCCGCGCCGCCGTCGCCGCCGATGGTCGTACCCGCGATACCGCCCGCCGAGAACGCCGAGCCGCCGTTACCGCCGCCGCCGCCCACACCTTGCGCGAACAGGCCGAAGGCATCGGTGCCGGCGGTCGCGAGCGACCCGCTCTGGGTCACGATCACGTCGCCCGAGGCGCCGCCGCCACCGCCGGCCCCGCCGATCGTAATCACCGCATTGCTGCTGCCGCCGTCGCCGCCGCCGCCGCCCACGCTCTGGGCGAACAGGGCGGATGCCCGGGCGCCCAGCGTCTCCACGGAACCGGCATTGGTCACCGTCACGTCGCCGCCGCCGCTGGTCGCGCTGCCGCTGCCGCCGATGCCCACCAGCCCGCCGGAATCGCCGCCCGAGCCGCCGCCGCCGCCCACGCTCTGGGCGAAGATGCCCCGGGCCACCTCACCCTCGGTGGACAACGTGCCGGCGTTCGTCACCGTCACGTCGCCGCCTTCGCCGCCGGCGTTGCCGCCGCCGCCGAGCGAGGCCAGGCCGCCGGAAGAGGCGCCGCTGCCGCCGCCGCCGCCGATGCTCTGGGCGAAGACCGCATCCGAGCCCAGCCCGGTCGTCGCGACCACACCGGACTCGCCGATGGTCACCGTCACGTTACCGCCGTCGCCGCCTGCACCGCCGGAGCCGCCCAGCGAGAACACGCCGCCCGACTGCCCGCCGGCGCCGCCGCCGCCGCCCACGCTCTGGGCGAAGATGCCGCGGGCATCCTGTCCGTCGGTAATCACCGAGCCGTCGTGGGTGACCTCGACGTCTCCGCCGTCGCCGCCGACGCTGCCGGATCCGCCCATGCTGATCGCACCACCGCCGCCGCCCGCCGAACCGCCGCCGCCGCCCACGCTCTGGGCGAAGATGCCGTGGGAACTCGCGCCGCCGGTCGTGACGGTGCTGCCGTCGGCCGTGGTCACGGTCACCGTATCGCCGTCGCTGCCCGTGCCGCCCGAGGAGCCGAAGGAGACGATGCCGCCCTGGGAGCCGCTGTCGCCGCCGCTGCCGCCGATGCTCTGGGCCAGCACGCCGATGGAATATTCGCCCTCGGTGATGATCGACGAGGAAGTGCCCAGCGACACCAGCACCGTGCCGCCCTTGCCGCCCGCCGCGGCGCCGCCGCCGAATGCCGTGATGCCGCCCGCATCGCCGCCGTTGCCGCCGGTGCCGCCGATACTCTGGGCCAGGATGCCGTGGGCCGCGTCGCCCCGGGTGTGGATCAGCCCGTCGTTCGTGATCGAGACCGGGCCCCCGGTGCCACCGATGCCGCCGCTGCCGCCTTCGCCCGTGATGCCCCAGCTGTCGCCGCCGGAGCCCGCAGAGCCGCCGACACTGAGCGCATAGATGCCGTGAGACTCCACGCCGAAGGTATTGATGTCGCCGGTATTGGTGACCGTCACCGGCCCGCCGGCGCGGGCGCCACCGCCGCTGCCGCCGCCGGAACCGATGATCGCGTCGCCCCCGTCACCGCCCCGCCCGCTGCGACTGAACACGAAGATGCCGCGGGCGCCGTCGCCGCCTGTCGTGATGCCCACCTCGCTGGTCAGCGTCACGTTGCCGCCATTGCCGCCGTCGCCGCCGTCGTAGGGCCCGATATTGCCGTAGGAATCGCCGCCCGTGCCGCCGTTGCCGCCGATGCTGCCGAGCTTGATGCCGTCGACCTCGTCGCCGGTGGAACTGATGTCGCCGTGGGAGGCGGTCACGGTGCGGTCGATCTCCGGGCCCGTGGCACCGTCGCCGCCCGGGCTGCCGCTCTTGCCGATGTTGAAACACCCGATCAGCGGCAGGCAGATGCGGACGCCATACGCATTGCCGCCGTTGCTGCCGTTCTGGCCGACGGCCACCTCGTTGATGGTCCCGGAGGTGGACTCCGGCGGGATGAACTCCGGGTCGCCGTCGGAGCCGGCATTCTCGGCCGCGGCCGCCTCGAGTTCGGGGCTCTTGTCCTGCACCACCGACTCGGTGTTGATCGGTTCCGGATTGTCCGGGTCCGGGTTCTCCACCACGAGCTGCAGATCCACGGAGACGATGTAACCGGTGTCCGGATCAGTCTCGTTGGCCACCACCTCGTAGACGTCGCAGCTGGCATCGTCCGGGTCTGGCTCGGTACAGGCGATGGTCTGGCCGACGGTGGTGCGGGTGAGGATGACGTCGCCGTCCGAGGTCAGGACGTAGGCGTTATTGCCTTCGTTGTCCTGGATGACCTCGTCGACGGTCGCGTCTTCGCCGGTGATCGGGTTAGTGACCGTGTCACCGACCTGGGAATCCGGCGTGGGCGGGTCGGACCAGGCAACATGGGGCAACATGGCCAGGACGAAAAACAGCCCCGGCAGGGCGGTGCCGCACAACGTGCGGCGGAAGGCGGTTCGTACCGCTCTCATTATTGAGCCTCCCTTTGTAGGCTCTTATTGTTGCCCCGACTTTATTACAGATAGCGCCCCCGCGCACGCAAAAGAAATGTAGGAGGGCCATCAGGCCCGACCCGGCTTTCTCTTGGCGTCGCCTCCATCGGGTGGGCATGGGTTGTGGGAACGCTCCTGACGGGCACCTCTTCCACGCCACCACGGGCGTGGCCGTCATGCGGGGGTATCCATCCCCACGACCTTTTGTCGGGAGCAAGATGGACTGCCCCGCAGGGTGGCCGCGAAAGAAGGGGGGATCGGGGCTAAAGCCCCTCCTACAGAAGGCCCTCCTACGCTACGCGTCGGACCTTGCGCAGGTCAGCTGCTGCGGTGCTGCGCGCCTCTTCCAGGTCGAAGTCCGCCTGCAAACCCATCCAGAACTGCTCGGAGGTGCCAAAGGCCTTCGCCAACCGGAGCGCGGTGTCGGCCGTCACGGACCGCTTGCCAAGTACGATCTCGTTAATACGACGGGGAGGCACGCCCACAGCACGCGCGAGCGCATTCTGGCTTATTCCCATGGGCTGCAGGAACTCCTCGAGGAGGATCTCGCCGGGATGGACGTTGGGGAGTTTCTTGGCCATGTCTCTTGCCTAATGGTAATCCGTGATCTCGACCCGATCGGCGTTGCCGTCACTCCACGTGAAACAGATCCGCCACTGGTCGTTGATGCGGATGCTGTACTGCCCCTTCCGGTCCCCCTTCAGACGCTCCAGCCGGTTTCCCGGCGGCACCCGCAGGTCGTCCAGGTCGCGGGCATTATTCAGCATCCTCAGCTTGCGGCGTCCGATGCGCTGAATCGGAACCGGAAGCCGGCGCGAGACCGTTCCGTGCCAGATCTTCTCTGTCTCACGATCCGCGAACACTGTGATCACGGCGGAACCATAACGCTATGCGTTATATAACGTCAAACGTTATAATTGACCTATAGGGCTAGAAAAGCAATGTAGGAGGGGCTTTAGCCCCGATCCATCAAACAAATCGGGCCTGAAGGCCCTCCTACATCATCACCAGACATTCACCCTTTCGGTATCTCGTTGAACGGCACGTCCTTGTCCACCCGCACATCGGGCGGCAGACCGAGCACCCGCTCGCCGATTATGTTAAGCAGGATCTCGTCGGTGCCACCCTCCACCCGGTTGCCGATGGAGCGGAAGAACGAGCGCTGGAACACCGCATCCAGCGGCGCCTGTTCGCTGTCCGTCACGATCCCCGCCATGTCCTGCAGGTCCATGGCGAACGACGCGATGTCCTGCCGACCACGGCCGAGCACCAGCTTGGTCATCGACGCTTCCGCGCCCGGCGTCTTGCCCGACGACAGCGCCGAGATCATCCGGTAGCCGGTGTACTCCAGCCCGTTCGACTTCACGAACCAGTCGGCGAGGCGATCGCGCACGGCACCGTCCTCGATCAGCGCGCCGTCGGCGCCCTCCATCGTGTTGGCCATCTCCAGGATGTCATCGAAGTTAGACGGGAAGGCCGCGCCCACGGAGAGCCGCTCGTTCAGCAGCGTGGTCATGGACACCTTCCAGCCCTCGCCCACTTCGCCGAGGCGGTTCGCGTCCGGGATGCGCACGTCGGTGAGGAACACCTCGTTGAAGTCGGACTCCCCGCTCACCTGCCTGATGGGCCGCACCTCGATGCCCGGCGATTTCATGTCCAGGATGAAATACGTCAGCCCCTGGTGCTTCGGCACCGTGGGATCCGTGCGCAGCACCAGGATGGCGAAGTCCGCCACATGCGCGAACGAGGTCCAGATCTTCTGGCCGTTCACCACCCACTCGTCGCCATCCTTCACCGCGCGGGTGCGGACACCCGCCAGGTCGGAACCCGCGGCCGGTTCGGAGAAGAGCTGACACCAGATCTCGTCGCCCCGTGCCATCGGCTTCAGATAGCGCGCCTTCTGCTCGTCGGTGCCGTGACGCATGATGGTCGGGCCCGCCATGCCGATGCCGATGATGAACGGCCCGGAGAGCACGGAGACGTCGCCCTCCTCCTGGGACCAGATTACCTGCTCGATGGGCTTCGCGCCGCGGCCACCGGCCGCCTTCGGCCAGCCGAGGCAGGCCCAGTTGGCGTCGAACTTCTTCGCCTGCCACGCCTTGAACGGGGTGATGTCGCGCTTGTAGTGAACCTTCGAGAGGTCCACGTCCGGCCGGTTGGCCTTCAGCCACTCGCGCGCCTCGGCGCGGAATTCCGCTTCCTGGGGTGTGTCGTTGAAATCCATGGTCGCTCCCTCCTCAGGCCGCGTTCAGCGTGGTGGCCGTGGTGGCGTCCGGCTCGCGCCGGGCCTGCAGCCGCTGGATGAGTTTGTCCTTCCACACGCGCTCGCCGCCCAGAATCAAGTTCAGGAGCTTCGCGCGCCGGTAGTAAAGGTGGCAGTCGCCCTCCCAGGTGAAGCCCATGCCACCGTGCACCTGGGTGTTCTCCCGGGCGCATTCGTAGAACGCCTGGGACGCCGCCACCCGGGCCGTGGCCGCCGCCACGGGCAGCTCGTCCGCCCCCGTCGACAGGGCCCAGGCGCCGAAATACGTGTTCGAGCGGGCCAGCTCCAGCGACACGAACATCTCCGCCAGCCGATGCTTGATGGCCTGGAAGGATCCGATGGGACGGCCGAAGGCGAAACGCTCTTTGGCGTAGGTCACACCCATCTCCAACGCCGCCTGGGCGCCGCCCAGCTGCTCGAAGGCCACCAGCACGGCCGCCCGGTCCAGCACCCGGTCCAGGTACTCGAGACCCTTGCCCGGCTGCCCCAGCGGCTCCACCGGGACCCCCTCGAAGGTGAGCGTCGCCGCATCCCGGGCCGGGTCCACCGTGGCCAGGGTCTCGCGGGTCACGCCGGCGTCGGCGAGATCCGCCAGGTACAGCGACACGCCCTGCGCGTCCTTCGCCGCCACCACGGCGTAATCGACGATGCTGCCGTCCGGCACCGGCGTCTTCGTGCCGGTGAGCTTCCCGTTCTCCACTTTCGACCGGATCTTCCGCGCGGTCACCGCGCCGGCCGTCTCCGCGAGCGCCAGCGTGCCGATGGCCTCACCCGCCGCCAGCTTCAGCAGCCACTCGGACTTCTGTGCGTCGCTGCCGGCGGCGAGGAGGCTCTCGCCGGCCAGATACACCGCGCTCGAGAAAGGCACCGGCGCCACGGCCCGACCGAGCTCCTCGGCAATGACGCAGAGCTCGAGGTACCCCATGCCGAAACCGCCGTAGGTCTCGGGCAGCGCCGTCGCGGTCCAGCCCATCTCCACGATGGACGACCAGAGCTTCTCGTCGTGGGTGGCATCAGTGTCGAGCACGCCGCGCACCGTCTCCGGCGGGCACTGCTCGCTCAGGAACTTGCGCGCCTCCTGGCGCAGCATCTCCTGGTCTTCGGAAAACTCGAAATTCATGGTGCTTCCTCCCCGTTTGGCAGGGAGGAATGTAGCAGATTGAGGAAAGACGCTGTAGGAGGGCCTTCAGGCCCGATTGATCAATGTATCGGGGCTGAAGCCCCTCCTACAGCGCCGCTCCTGCAAAAAAAGAAGCCCCGCGGTGCGGGGCTTCGAGGCAGCAATTATCGGAAGTCGTGTTGTCAGGCTTTTCGCCGGCGGGCTGCACCCGCTCCCAGCAGGCCGAGGCCCAGGAGAGCCAGCGTATTGGGTTCGGGAACAGCGGCATAGGCATCAAAGCTCGAAATCTGCACTCCGCCACCATGAGTGATCGTGGAGAATATCGTCATGGAGTACAACTCACTCTCATTGGTGAAGCTGCCCCCGGTGGATCCGGAGAACGCGCCGTCGGTGCCCAGCATGCTTCCAAGCAACTCTTCTGTCCCGAAGGCAGTGTTGCTGCTGTCGTAATAGAAGCTGGCGTCCACCGACCCGTCGGTCGTACCTCCGAGCAGGAACCTGAAATTTGATGATCCGACTGGTCCGGTAAAACCGGTTGCGGTCAGTCCAATTGTCAGAGACCCGGCACCGGAACTGACGTCGACGGAGTTCAGGTCCAGGATGGGCTGGTCTTCGCTACCCAACACGGGAGTCGAAATACCGGTACTCACGTTGATAATGAAGTCACCGAGCGCTCCATTGAAAACAACGACCCCGTCCAGGTCACTATCGTCGTTAGCGCCTCCGTCCTCGACGACGACGGAATTTCCGAGACCGTCGTCAAGTGACAAGATGACATCCGCACTTGCCGGCAAGGAAGATAAAAGCAGGCAAGCTGCCAAAACTCGTGAAAATACCATTATGCTCAGTTCCTTCTAAGGTTACCCGACGAGGACTAAGCAAGACATGTGCCACGTCATCAATACCTCGCAAATACAGCAGCTTAGGCGCATTACATAAGAAAGATCTGACGTCACTGTAAACCGCATCGACGTTCGCTTGTCATAACCGATTCTGGGCGCTGGGTCTCTATGGTCGACTATCTGAACACCGTTCCCCTGTGGCTCCGTGCGGCCCTGACCGCGGGACTCATGACCGCGCTAGTCATACTCTCCCTGATCCCCGGCACGGCGGAGGATGGCGATTCGGTCTTCGTCTGGGCAGTCGCACTCACTCCCACTCCTGTGCAGAAGCTGATGCATCTCCTTCTCTATGCGCTCCTCGCGTTCCTTCTCGCTTGGACGCTGGAAGCCGTTAACCCCGTAAGGATTCGTTTCCTTGCGGCCGCCGTACTTGCCGCGAGCTTCGGAGCCGCCATGGAGTTGGCGCAGACCTATGTACCGGGCCGATTCGGGACACTCGTCGATGCGTTACTGAATGGCGCCGGTGCGGCGCTTGGGCTCTTTATTGCGTGGATTGTGCTCTAGGGACCCGCAGAGCGATCCCAGACTCGCTCACGGTGAGTCAGGTTTCTTGCCACGTCCCAAACGGGTGACCATGAATTTGTAGGCCAGGTGGTAGCCAAGCAACCAAGGCGGCATACGTATCCAATGTGAACGCAGATAAAGCACAAAGCGAGCGAACTCGGTAACCCGACTGTGTTCATCCGGGTGCTGAGGATACAGGGCCCGGGGAACAAGACGATCCATGAGCGCCACGACGAATCCGGGCGGCGCCCATGCCCTGGACTCGAGCAAAACTGTCTCAGGAATTCCTGTCCCTAACAGGCGATGCGCATAGCGCAATGCGTAAAAGGCCGGCCGCTGCAGGTCGAGCTCCCCGGCCCGCAGGACCAGTCGATCCCAGAACGCAGTATCCCGGGACGAAAAGTAATCCAGCAGATCCGCGATATCGACGAGTTCCCTGAGCTTGTCGGCGAGGTCATCGGCGACTATCAGGTGCGTCATGGCGTGGAGCACCATGTCCTCATCCGCCAGCACTCGATATCTCGAACCTGCCAGCGCACGCGAACGCTGCATCAGTGCGCTCCCGTCCGGCTTCAGACGGGCAGTCCGCGGGAGGATGTTGTGATGGAGATCGACCTCTATCTCCCGGGTTTCGTGCGTCAGCGGGGGGAGCTCGTGCGTCCATCTGCGGTAATAATTGTCGTCGTACGGAGTCAGCGGAGCGGTGCGCCATCCCCGCTCATCGAGTCTGGTCTCCAGCTCCTCCAGAGCGTCCTCGTTCGTCATCAGGTCCACGTCGGCGAAGACACGACCCCGGGAATTGGGAAGATCCAGGAGCAGGTAGGCACAGCCCTTCATCGCTACCAATGGCAGCTCGTCGTCATCGCCCACCGCCCAGGCAATGCGATCGAGCTCCCAGAGCGCCAGCCGCTTCCGGGCGTCGACCATGATCTGCGCACTATGGAGCTGATCGGCCACTACCATGGGTAGCTCATCCAGCCCTCCCGCCTCTTCGAGTGAGGCAGCCAGGCGGCCCAACAGGCGGGCTCTGCGCGCCACGCGCAGCGCCAGATCCTGTTCGGACGAGGAAAGAGCCGGGAAACGCGCCGGCGCGGAAACAACCAGTCCGAGCAGCCTGCGTACCTCTGCCCGGGAATCGTCCCCGCTACGCCTCATCCTGATCCGCCATGCGCTCCAGCGCCTCTATGGCCTGGTCGAGGTCGGAATATATCAGCCTGTAGCTCCGGCAACGGTCCACGAGTCCCTTTACGGTCGCGAAGCCCGCCTCCCCCAGCACTTCGTAATTGAACGCGTTCGTGGCAAGCAGCATGAAGCTGTCTGCCGGAGCGAGTTCCTCGAGCCGGCACTCGGACCCGGCCTGCCACTTCGGATAGACGATCCAGCGAGCCGAAGCGGCCTCTGCCGCGCGGCGAGCACTCTCCGTCGGCGGTTTCAGGTGGGCGACGGTCCCCTTGCGCGTGCCGGCTATGGCCGGACCGAGTTCTGCGTCCGCGGAGAAATGCCTGATGACGTCGATGGACTCGTTCTTGAGCGCCATCGGCCGCGGCAGCGGGATCATGTCGGACGTGCCTGGCCGGAGCATCCCGAATTCATCGGAGAACAGACGCCATCCGCGCAGCGCGAGCGCTGCGCAGAGCGTCGTCTTGCCGGCTCCCGGCGCTGCCGGCAATAGCAGTGCACGATCGTCTCTGGCAACCACCGCCGAATGAAGCATGAGGTACGAATGGAAGCGCAGGGCGATAACGAGGTTGATCCCCCACTCCAGCACCGCGAGCCCGTGGGACGCCGGCATGTCCTCGTGGGGCACCCGGCCATCCACGGTGAATCGGACCCTCTGGCCCCGCCACGGCAGCAGCGCACGACGTCGATCCAGCCACGCGTGAAAACTGAAGACGCTGTCCTCCGCAACGAGCGGGTAGTCACGGTAAAGGCGGTAGAGAGTGTCCGTGATCGCGTCATGCCTGACGCGGATTCGGGCCTTGAACGGCCCGATCGCCAGACCCAGCCCCTCCGCGAGTCGGCGTTGGAATTCCGCCGGCGCGAGCGAACCCACCGTGGGCCGAGCCGAACCCATGCCGCTCATGTGCGCCGGACAAGCCCGATCTGTTCGAGGTAGTTCAATAGCGCTTCGAACTGCTCGCGGTTCCGTGCAGAGGCCGCCTCGTCGCCGCCCTCGGACAGGGCCATTTGCCCGGCTACGGCATCTACGTCCAGCGGCTCCCGGAGCAGTTCAGACAGCAGAACGTAGCTCGCGGCATTCAGGAAATGAGTCTTGCCCGACGGGCGATGATAGGCGACGTAGGCGTCGCCACCCCATGACGCCCACATCAGTTCGTCAGGGAAAGGCACGTACCAGGACGGCGAGTCCTGCGCTGGTTGGGGCCGCATCGTCTCCTTATCGTTCCGGATCGTTCCGCGGATGATCGATTAACCGGAAATCAGAGATCGACGTAATTCACAGCGCCCGCAAATGACGTTAGCGCCGTACCGGAGACAAGCATGCCTTTGGGCATGTTGACTGACTGCCAACCCTGATCTTTGTAGTAGTACGTACCGCCGGTTTCGCACATCTGCGCTTCGGAGATGGGTGACGAGGCATCATCGCTCTTGTAGTAATTGCGCTCGTTGATCATGTGCACCCGAGCGTGCGGCGGCTCGCCCATATCGTAGAGATCCGGCGACCCGGCCGGGTCCACCGACGTGGTATCCAGGCACGCCGTGCGGTTCAGCTCGTCCACATGCGGCGTCACCGTGCCGCTGATCAGATTACTCGACCGCGCCAGTGCGGCACCGCTGTGCAGCGTCAGCACCACCGGCATGGCCTTGACCGACCCCTTGAGAATCGACCGGCGACTTATTGATTTGGGACCCGAAACGGGATTACGGTCCCTCATCGCATCCGACTCTCTGTCACTGTTGCTCATCAATGCTTCCTTCGACCCGCGCCCGGCCGACTAATTGACTCTGAAAAGTCATGCACCTGATCTCGATGCTAGCGATTTACCATGAATCAAGCAAGAAGCACGCCAATTAAAAAACCTGATTATCAATCAAGGAATTATGCAATCGGGATTCTGTAAAACGAATGAAACTGTATGAAATTTCGACACGCCATGCTCGCCTTACATAACGCGAACCGTCTCACCAGGCGGCTCAGGTCCTGGCTGGCGTCATGAGGCAGATCTGGCTGGCGGTCCTGGTCGTGGTCGCCTTCGTCTCTATCTATCCACTGGACTTCCGCTGGACCGCACCGAATGCGGATGCCCTGCGGGCTTTTCTCGCGACCTGCTGTGTGATGACCAGTCGAGGCGACATTCTGGGGAATTTCGTACTTTTCGTACCGGTGGGGTTCGCCGGGATGCTGGCACAGCCGCAGCCTCGAGAAAGGCGATATCAGTTTTTCGTTGTACTGACGGTCTCCGTCATTTTCGCGCTGATCCTCCAGGTCGCCCAATTCTATCTGCCTTCCAGGGACCAGAGCCTCCAGGACGTCATCTGGAACACCGTCGGAACACTTGCCGGCGCGGCTCTCGCGCCGCTGGTAACCGCCATTTCGCGACATCCATCGGCGGCAGCGCGACAGGCGGCCCTCATCCCCGCGGTACTCTTCGGCGCCTGGCTCGCGTACCGGCTTTTCCCCTTCGTACCGTCCATCGATCTTCAGCTCTGGAAAGACAGCCTGAAGCCGCTGCTGAGCCTCGACCTCCGCTTCTCAAACGTGATGCGCGATCTGACGGCATGGGCGATCGCCGGCTATCTTCTCAGCCGCGTTCACGAAGCCGCCCGCCTGGACCGGTTTCTGCTTGCAGCGGGTATCGGAGTATTGGGAGCCGAGGTCACGATCGTCGCGAACTCCGTGAGCGCCTCCAACGTCCTCGGCCTGCTGCTCGGCGGCACGCTATGGTTTGCGTTCCTGCGACGGCAGCGCGCACCGGAGGCCTGGCTGCTGGCGGCGCTTACGCTGTCTATCCTGATTTCGGGGCTGACGCCTTTCCAGTTCCGATTCGTTCCGGCCGAGTTCGGCTGGGTGCCCTTTCAGGGTTTCCTCGGCGGTTCCATGTACGTCAACACTCAGTCGGCGCTGGAGAAGCTCTTCCTGTACGCCAGTTTCGTTTATCTCGGCAGACAGCTGCGTCTTTCCTTCTTCCTCACCGTGCTCGCAGGCGTAATGGTTCTCGGTCTGGTCGAGGTCGCCCAGACAAGGATGGTGGGCCATACGGCGGAGATCACCGATCCCCTTCTTTTGATCCTTGCAGCACTGGGAATCCGCGCACTTGAAAATACCCGAGAGCCAGGCAGCCATGATGATGTCCTACCGGCGAATAAGGCGGTCAAGAAGATAGCCGACTCGTGATCGACAGACCAGAATCGGCGCTACAGGTCTAGCAAACCCATATCAGGAATGACTATTTTACCGACATGTGCAGGCCCGCATACTGAGGCTCACTTCAGTTGGCGCCCAACCGATGAGGGAATATTCAATGCCCCTAAAATACCGAGCGCTGCTCTTCTTTCTCTTGGCCCCGGCTTTCTCACAGAGTACGGAAGTCAGTCCCGGCGACGATCTGAGACTAGCAATTTCTGCGCTTGGCGCCGGGGACGAACTGGTTCTTTCCGGTGGCACGTACGAATTCGATTCGCGCTTTAATATCACCGTCGTCGGCGAGGCAAACCGGCCTGCAGTCATTAGGGCGAAGGCGGGGGAAAAACCGCTTATCCGGATGAACACGAGTTCGCAGAACGTGATCGAGATCCAAGGCTCGCGTCATCTTGTCATTAGGGGGATCGCATTCAGCGGTGGCTCGCATGGTATCCGTTTGATGAATTCGGACTACGTAACCATCGAAGATTGCGAGATCTACGAGACTGGTGATGTGGCCATCTCTGCCAATTCGGGAGGCACATACGAAGGTTTGCAACTTCGCCGTAACCACATCCACCATACCAACGGTACCGGAGAGGGTATGTACCTGGGCTGCAATAACGACGCGTGTCGTGTGCTGAATAGCACGATCGAATGGAACTACATCCATCACACCAACCGGGCAACCGTGTCCCAAGGTGACGGAATCGAACTTAAGGAAGGCAGCGCGGGAAACATCGTCCGCCACAATGTCATCCACGACACCAAGTATCCTGGCATCTTGACCTACAGTACTCGCGGCAATGGTGCCCCGAACCTAATTGAGAGTAACCTCGTCTGGAATAGCAATGACAATGCAATTCAGTCTGCGGCCGATGCAATTATCCGAAACAACATCATTATCGGCGGCGAAATCGCGCTACAGAGTCATCAAGCAGGCAGCCCCTCGAACCACGAGATCGTGCACAACACCATCATCAATGACGGCAGCGGCATCTATGTACGCGATGTCTCCGGACCCGTGCTGATTGCGAACAATGCCGTCTATTCGCAGAGCGGCGCCGCTATTCGACTGATCAGTGGCGATCTCTCGAAAGTGACTGTGGCTGGTAACGTGGGTGCTGGCGGGCTTTCGGGGGGAAGTGCAGGTTATGAGAACGGTAACGGCATAGCAGTCGACTTCGTGGCTGCCAGTTATCGGAACTCGCCCCCCATCAATGTCTTCCCGGCGCTGGAGAGCGCTCTGATAGACGCAGGCGCTCGGGAATATGCAGCAACGCGGGATTTCAATGGATCGCCGCGAGACGGGACTGCGGATGCCGGCGCCTACCGATACGCGGCCGGGGGGAACCCAGGATGGACGTTATCGGCCGCGCTAAAGGAAGAGAACAGTAACATCCGACCGAACCCGCCGACGGACGTTACCGCGGATTAGGTGCGGTTCAGTTATCGGCAAGGCCGATACTCTCAATGGGACAAATACATGTCTGAATACGATACCAAGGACTATTGGGACAAAAAGGCTAAGCAGTTTGAGGATGATCCGGTTCGGGCGGCCTGTGCGTCCAGCAACGTCCAAAACCACTGCATAGATCGAGTCCAAAGAAAGGCGCTCGAAACTGTTGTTCGACGCATCGGCGGTCGAGATGAATTCCAAGGAAAATCTCTCCTCGATTTTGGATGCGGCTCAGGACGGTGGGTTCACTATTTTGCTGAGTTGGGCGCTTCGTACCAAGGCGTGGACATTTCAGGTGAGATGATACAGATCTGCCGGCAATCCCACCCATCGCTCAATTTCTCAACAATGGATGGTCTTCGAATACCCGCATCTTCCAAGTCCTTTGATTTTATTTTCAGTATAGCGGTACTTCATCATAATCGACGTAACGAGCAAGGCTTGCTGCTTAGCGAGCTTACGCGTGTGATCAAACCGGGCGGTTTCTTGTTTCTTTTTGAAGGGCTGGGCTCAACTCCTAGAGAACGAGAATTTCCTAGGACTCTACGTGATTGGTCCGAAAGCGTGGTTTCTATGGGCTATGAGCGTCTGATGAGCAAGCGTTACCACTATTTTCCATTAGGTCACCTGGCGGAAGCAGTGGGCAAGCGCATAAGCGCTACGTATACGAATCATTGGCGAATAATTCAGGTCGATGCAGCACTGTCGCCGGTTCTGTCGAGAATCGTCCCCAATGATTCTCAGGGTCGGGGCGCCATGCTATTCCGCCGCATCACCTGACTCGGTACTTTTTCTTGTTTTAGATTTTGCGGACGTGTCGCCGCGGAGTCACGGAAGAGTGGCCCATGACCTGAGCTACGAATTCTCTTTCTATCGCCCCAGGTGCCAGCTATTCCGCTCTAGCACGTGGTGCTCCCGAGAATTCGGAGACGTCCATTGCGCGCAAAGCCTCTGTGGGGCAAACAACCAGGTGCCGGTAAGAACAGGATTGCCAATGCAATATCTAAAAATTGGCCGCTTCCCGGCTGCGATTTCTGGCAGGCGATAGAAAGAGCCGATGCTCCACTCTCATGGAACATCACCGGCAGTGGAACGGGCAGTGAGTAGAATTGTGTATGGTCGACGCGCAGGCTAGCAAATAATGCTCGCTATCTCAGCCACTTACGACAGGAATATGGCGTCCCCACGGGGATTCGAACCCCGGTTGCCGCCGTGAAAGGGCGGTGTCCTAGGCCTCTAGACGATGGGGACACTCGGAAGTGACAATGGTGGAGCCAGGCGGGATCGAACCGCCGACCTCTTGCATGCCATGCAAGCGCTCTCCCAGCTGAGCTATGGCCCCACGAAGCGCGGAACTTTAAGGCACCCCTCACAGGGTGTCAAGGAAAGCCGCCGAATCAACGTCTTAGCTTGAAAAACCGCTTAAAAATCAGACGCCGTCGGCCGGCCGGCTAACCCTGCGCCGCCGCCCGGGCCTCGATCAGATTGATGGCGTGATCCAGCCGCGCCAGCGTCCGCTCCTGCCCGATCAGCGCCACGGTCACGTCGATGGGCGGCGACACGGGTCCACCGGTCACGGCCACCCGGATCGGCTGGCCCAGCTTGCCCATGTTGATGCCAAAGGCCTCGGCGCTCTCGTTGATGACGCGGTTGATGGCCTCCGCCGTCCAGTCCAGGAGCTCCGCCAGGCGGTTCCGGGCCTCTTTCAACGGTTCGAGCACAACGGGCCGCAGATGCTTTTTGGCCGAATTCGGCTCGATCTCCTCGAAGTCCTCGTAGCAATACCGGGCGCTCGCCGCCATGTGCAGCAACGTGTCCGCCCGCTCGCGGTAGGCCCTGGCGACGTCCAGCGGATCCGGACCACTCTCGACATCCAGTCCCGCCTGGTGCAGGTACGGCAGCAGCCGATGGCCCAGCTCCTCCGGCCGCATGGCGATGATGTGCTGCTGGTCCAGCCAGCGGAGCTTCTCCGGGTTGAAGGCCGAGGCCGAATGGTTCACGTCGGCGATGTCGAACAGCTCGATCATCTGGTCGATCGTGAATACCTCCTGGTCGCCGTGGGACCAGCCGAGGCGGACGAGATAATTCAGTAGCGCTTCGGGCAGGTAGCCCTCCGCCCGGTATTCCCGCACGTCCACCGCCCCGTGGCGCTTCGAGAGCTTGGCTCCGTCCTCGCCCAGGATCATGGGAAGGTGGGCGTAGACCGGCGGCTCCACGCCCATCGCCCGCAGCATGTTCATCTGCCGTGGCGTATTGTTGAGATGATCGTCGCCGCGGATCACGTGGGTGATCTCCATGTCGTGGTCGTCCACGATCACGGTGAAATTATAGGTGGGGCTGCCGTCGGATCTGGCGATGATGAGATCATCCAGCTCGGCGTTCTGGAATACGACCCGACCACGGACCTTGTCGTCGACCACGACGACGCCCTCGAGGGGATTCCGGAAGCGGACAACAGGGTTTACACCCTCCCGCGGCTCGGTCCGAGACCGGCAGCGGCCGTCGTATCGGGTCTTGACGCCCTCGCGCATCTGCTCCGCCCTGAGTTCCTCCAGCTCCTCCTTCGTGCAGTAGCAATGGTAAGCGTGGCCCTCGTCGAGGAAGCGCTCGATCACGGCCTCGTAGCGCTCCATGCGCTGGCTCTGGAAGTACGGACCCTCGTCGGCGTCCAGGCCGAGCCAGGCCATCCCATCCAGAATGGCGTCCACGTTCTCGGGGGTGGAGCGCTCCTTGTCCGTGTCCTCGATGCGCAGGACGAACTGGCCGGCGTGGTGGCGGGCGTAGAGCCAGCTGAAGAGTGCCGTGCGGACGCTGCCGATGTGCAGCGTGCCTGTCGGGCTGGGGGCGAAGCGGGTGCGTACGTTCATGGGGCGGGAATTCTACACATACGCCATGATATGTAGGAGGGCCTTCAGGCCCGATTTTGATCGGTCGGGCCTGAGGGCCCTCCTACATAAAAAAAGCCCCGGCTGAGCCGGGGCTTGAAGGTTAGTCCAGATTGGAGTTCGGGTTCAGGCAGCCTTACGACGGCGTGCGAATCCAGTTGCGATAAGGCCCAGACCGAGCAGTGCGAGTGTTCCCGGCTCGGACACACCGGTTGCACCGCGCACCCAGAGATTCAGGTGCGATATTGCGCCTCCGGTGCTATCCCCAGGCGGAATCATGTACCTGAAGTCGCCGAAATAGCAGGCCACACCAAGCGCACACCCGGCATTGTAGGCCAGGCCCGCGCCAACATTGTCGGTCACCCAGCCTTCCACGTCCGAGTAGCCCGTCGGATCGATGATCACGGCAGTCGAACCGTCCTGACCATCCTTCCAGAACAGGAGGACTTCATCGTACATGTCAAAAACGGAAGCCGCGATACCGAAAGTGCCGATCTGAAAGCCGCCGAGATCGGGGTCTATCGGAATTCCGTTCTCATCGCCCACGACCAGTGAGGCGCCGCCCTCCGGGCTAACCGGGAGTTCCATCCACTCCTCGTCACCGCCGAAGAGGATGTCGCCGGTGCCGAAAATGTTATTGATCGTACCGATCGCAGGACTTGAGCCCTCGTCATTGAAGTTCTGATTGATAGAAAGGCAGTCCACCTGCCCATCGACATGGTTATCGACACCGAGCTCGGAACAAGCCACCCAGTCAGCCAGTGCAACTTGCGGAACACTCAGCAGCAGGCAAAGTGCCAGCACAGAGGATCCACCCGCAACCCAATTTCTCATTTTCATCGTTATCTCTCCGTTTCCTTCTACCTGCGCCCCGTTTACATTCAAATCCGGAGGTCAGGGCCAACTATCTTCAGTCTGGATAAAGCAAACTCCGTGCCATTTCTCTAACTGCATGATTTTCTAACTATTTTTTTTGGGACCGAATAGCCCAGATAGTCGATGTGTAAAAGTTCTCGACGCTCTCTCGCCTGGCTACGCACGCAAGACATCGGGCCGCCGATAACGTCAGCGCCTACGGGCAAGCCGAGAGGTTATTGACTCATTCGGTCAAAACAGCGATCCCCTCGCTGTCGACAATGCGACTCGCCAGCGGGGCATCCTGTGGCACCTCGTCACGCGTATTGGTCTGCGATAGGGGCGCGAAGTAGCGCAGATCGATATTCGAAGGCGCCGGCCCGTTCGGCTGATCACAATTGGCGCAATTCGTGTGGAGATAATCCTCGCCCGGTCCTCCAGCGATGCTGACGTACCTGCCGGATCCGCCAATCGCGGCAGACTGGTCGGCGCATCGGCCGGGCGGGCGGTCAGCACATCAATCTCGTCGACCGTGGCGTCGTCGTCCAAAAGCACGAAAATACTGCCGTTGAAGATCCACCCGTCAAAACGGCGCTTCCGCCTCGTTGCGAAACCCTGCAGCAGTCAGAACCCAATGAATTGCCACATCACGCTAGGCTCCAATTCCCCGGATACAACTACGTCAAAATCTCAACTTCCCATTTTCGGGGGACATGCCCACGCGGAACTATGTTCAAAACATGCCGACGCGTTCACGGAATCCAGGGTAGGTGAACGCAGCCGGCAAGATTCCTATTGAATACCCGGACTCAAAGCTTTATGAACACTCTTTTTCTGTACATCTCGAAAATGACCGCGTAGCAAATTGCCAAGAAGCATAGCGTGTAGGCTAAAGCGGCAATCTTGCCTGGCAACCATGATTGAAAAGCATGCTCGTAAATAAGATAGCGAAGGCGCGGTGTCGAGCCATCAGCGAGTGGGATGCGTCCATATACGAGAACACGTTGAAATATCTGGGCTAGCACAAAAAACGTTATCGCATTTGCACCGGCGATCTGAAAAAAGCGCTGTAGGATCCCAGCAAGATCGTGTTGATGGACCCAGTATAGGAAGGCGAGAACCTGTGCGGCGACACCGACCATCAACACCACGTACGAAGGCGTCCAAAGCGGTTTGCTGATCGGGACCAACAAAGACCATAACGCACCGCCACAAAGAAACAGAAAGCCGACTGCAAACAAGCCTAACGCCTGACTAGTAATCGTCGTCTGATGCTTTAACCAATAACCTGCGACGAGACCTGCTAGTGTACTTGCGATTGCAGACGCGGTAGGCAGTAGCCCTTGTGTCACCGGGCCACCTCTCTGGAAGTGCTGCGCGTAGTCACCCAGAATGAGACTGTCGAGATATGTCGACACATTTCCCTCCGGCGTCAGCACGCCGGGGCCGAAATCGGGCACATGGAACCTAACTAGCAGCCAATGGTAGGTAGCGAGTACAACTATGATGATCGCTACGTGGGTACGCAGTCCTGCAAACCTGTTGATCAAAGCTACAGCGAGATAGCAAATGCCTATTCGCTGAAGCGTGCCATGAATCTGGAGCTTCTCAAGTTCGTAATAAGGAAAGTTAGCCAGCAAGATGCCGATTACGATCAGGAGTGCCGAGCGTCTGACAATTCTCGCGTACAGGTACACTTCATCGTGCTTTGGCTGGGGCCGATGAAAATATGAAATTGACAGCCCGACTATGAACAGGAACATTGGGAACACGGTGTCGGCAAGGGTCCAACCGGTCCACTCAGCATGCAAGAATGGAGAGAACACACTGTCGGTCGGAGGGCGGTGATTCACCATGATCATGGCGATTATCGCAAGACCACGAAATTGGTCTATTACGGGGTCGCGGCCTTCCCATTCTCGCGACACAAAAAGTGCGAGCCACGAAGAGAGCTTGCTCGACGTCTTACTATTCTCCGCGGTTCCCATATCGTAGACGTATTGTCAGATTGCTCCGATCAACTCTTTGCTATTGTCATACTGAGCCATGGCGTTGCGAAGTTGACCAGGAAATTGAGTCGCTCTTCCTTACAGACGCATGCCCGAATGCGCCTTTTTGTAGTCGTACCGCGATCCAATTCGAGCAGTTCGTCAATCTCGCGCTCGGCGGAGGAGAACAGTGGGCCCCGTAACGCGAAAGCCGAGGTTCTCGATGACGCAAGTGACTATTCCTTATGGGCCACGGTCCTCGTTCAGGACCGCCAGGCTCGTTTCGACCATCGCCTCGATCGACGCATCATGGAGTTCTGCCCGCAGACGGCCATCCGGATCCACCAGGAATATCTGCGGTGAGTGCATGACCTGGTAGTCTCCACTCTTATCCTTATGGCCCTTGAAGAAGGCTGCCGAAAACTCCTTCGCTATCCCGCGGACATACTCGGGCTTACCGGTCAGACCGATGAACCGCGGCGAATAGGTCGAGAGGAACTCCTTCATGACCTCCGGTGTGTCACGTTCGCCGTCGACGCTAATGAGGATGTATGCGACATCCTCGGGAACGAGCTGCCCAGACCGCTCAAGGCGGCGCAGCTTCTCCATCGCCATCGGACAGACGTTGCGGCAATTCGTAAAGCCGAAAAATACCAGAGCCAGCTTGCCGCGGAGATCACTCAGCCGCACCGACTCTCCATCCTGATCGGTGAGTTCCGCTTCACCGATTTGCGGTGCCGATTCCAAGACTCGAACGCGGTCAAATTCAGGCAGTGAGCCGTCTGCCAACAGGCTGGCAGACATCACCAGGAATATGCCGCCTGTCAGGAGCGCCGAAAATCCACACACTACGTTCTGCACATGGCCTCCTGTCTCCAACATCCCGCGCGTCAATCGATCCGTACCAGCTTGACCGCATCGGCGCTGGCCTGACCGTTCTCGCTGGAGACGCTGACCGCGCCGTTGGCTCCAGCCGTGAAAGTATACGTCCCGATCAGAATCCACTGGCCGCCTAGCGACTGGTCATTCTGATCGACAACTACCGTGGCAACGCCACCGTCGTGCTCGATCCGATACGGCACGGAGGACGAGCGGTTCTGATGATAAGTCCACCACACATAGACTTCGTAGGTACCTGACGCGCCAAGCTGCGGGAGCCAGGTAAACAGTCCGTCGCGGTCGGAATAGACCGAACCGCCTGACCATGGATCGACGCCACTCGAACCTTTCCACGTACCCGAACTCGATGTATTCGCATCCTCATTGTCGACGATTAATTCCGTCGGCGCCTCGGCGGTGGTGGCGGTAGCCGCATTCGACAGCCCGGAGGAATTGCCGGAAATATCCGACGCCCGGACCTCGAACGTATAGCCGGTACTGGCTGTCAGCCCGGTCACGGCGAAGGATGTCTCTTCGGTCACGGCTGCGATCGGAGCCCCGAGGTCACCGTCCTGGTAGATTCGATAAATCACACCCGTGAGCGAATCATCCGTCGATGCAGTCCAGGCCAGATCGATCTGTGTGTCGCTTATGGCCGTCGCCGTCAGGCCGCTCGGATCCGTCGGCGGTGTCGTATCCGGCGGTCCGCTCTCGAGTAGAACCAACCTGACAGCATCAGCGCTGGCCTGGCCGTTCTCACTCGAGACGCTCACGGTCCCGTTGACGCCGGCTGTGAGGCCATAGGTCCCCAGCAATACCCATTGCCCGCCGAGCGCCTGATCATTCTGGGCGACCACGACCGTATCGATGCCAGCGTCGTGCTCGATTCGATACGGTACATTAGAGGAGCGGTTCTGATGATAGGTCCACCACGCGTAGACCTCGTAGATGCCCGAGGTGCCGAGCTCCGGCTCCCAATTGAAGACGCCGCTGGCGTTCGAATACACCGAACCGCCCGCCCAGGGGTCCGCCCCGCTCGAGGACGCCCACGTGCCCGAACTCCAAGTACTCCCATCGGAGTTGTCGACGATGACTTCTGTTGCCGCCTCTTCCGTCGTAGCGGTGACCGCAGCGGAGAGACCGGAAACATTGCCCGACAGGTCGATCGCGCGGACCTCGAAGACATAGGTGGTATTCGCTGTCAGCCCGGTTGCGGAGAAGCTCGTCTCATTCGCGATCGTTGCAACAGGCTGCGCGTAGTCGCCATCCTGGTAGATTTCATAACTGACGATCGATGAATCATCCGTCGAGGGATCCCATGACAGATCGATCTGCGTATCGCTAATCGCCGTCGCTGCCAGACCGGTCGGATCCGTCGGCGGCGTGTTGTCGGGCGGTCTAGACTCGATCAGTACCAGCTTCACTGCATCGGCGCTGGCCTGACCGTTTTCGCTCGAGACAGTGACAGTGCCGTTCACTCCCGCCGATATGCTGTATGTACCGAGGAGGACCCACTGTCCACCCAGAAGGTCATCGTTTTGGTCAACGATCACTGTAGCAACGCCACCGTCATGCTCGATGCGATAAGGCACGGATGAGGCACGATTCACGTGATATGTCCACCAGGCATAGACCTCGTAAATCCCTGACTCACTAACCTGTGGATACCAGGAGAACAATCCGTTGTTGTCGGAATAGACCGAGTCACCCGCCCACGGACTGAGTCCCGTCGACGACTTCCATCGACCCGAACTGGACGTATTCGCATCTTCGTTATCCACGATTAACTCGGCCAGGGGACCGGGTACCGGCGCAGTGCTTTCGCCGGCGTCGATCTGCACCAGGTACGCGACGAGCTGCTGCATCTCCGCCGCTCCCAGCGAAACACCACCATGGGCCGCCACAGCCTCTGCGAGCGTCGCGGCGGATCCGTCATGCAGATAAGGCGCCGTGGACCAGAGTCCGCGCAGCGTCGGCGTGTCGATGCCGGTCAATTCGCTGTACAGCCGCTGCCCGCTCGAGGCCTTGATAGTGCCGATGTCGTGCAGGGCATCCATGTCGCTGTCAGAGAAGTTATCGCCAGTGTGACAGTCGGCGCAGTTCTCTCGTCGGAAAATCTCGCGCCCGGCCTCGCCGTCGTCCGTCAGCGTACCGTCTGCATCCCGGTAAGGACTCTCGTCGAAGCGATCCAGTGACACTATATAGGCCGCCAGCGCATCGAGATCGGCGCTGATGCCTTGTTTGGAATCGCCTAGCGGGTCGCTCCGGGTGCCGGCATTGAAGTCCGCATCGCTCATCAAACCGGTACCACCGGCCAGCAGCCGGATCTGCCCCTCGAAGTCCTGTACCTCGTCGAAGTTCTGCGACCAATGCAGTCGGCCATGCCTTGCCGCCGGGCCGCGGAGATTGATGGTATTCCGCAGACCCTCGCCCATGCCGGTCAGATCCCAGACTCTTCCATCACTGCCACCATCGTTGTGGCAACTCGCACAGCTCATGTAGTTGTCTCGAGCGAGGCGATCATCGGCCGCATCATAGAAGAGCTGCTTCCCGCGCAGGACCTGCGGCGCGAGCTTCTCGCTCGATACGGTCCCGACCGTATCGAGCAATGGCGCCGTCCAGTCCCCCGTGGCCATTAGCGCTGTCAGGTCGTATACGGTCACGCTTCGATCCATGAAATTGCTCACGAACAGCTTATTGCCGTCGGGTGAGATCAGCAGGCCCTGCGGCGCTATGCCCGTCGCGATGCGGAAGATCTCGAAGCCGCCATGGGCGTCGATTACCGCCACTTCCCGGCTCGTCTCCAGGGCAGCGAATTCGTAAATTCCGAGTGGATCGTAAGCCGTCGCGCTGACCATACTCGCATTGTCATGATCGATGCGCCCGGTGAAGTCCTCACTGTTCGCCACAGGATCGATGCGAGAGGTAACGGCACGCACGGTGTTCTGGAAATTCAGATTCAGCCCGTCACGGAGGACACCGCGCTCGATGTTGTCCAGCTTGGACGGTACTGTCGCAACGAGTCCGTCCGGTGAGATCGTGACCGCGCCCAGGTAGTTCGGTACACCCCGTCCCTGGTTCTCGGCGTCGGCCACCTGGCTGTGAGCCAACGTGATCGTCCCCTGAAGTGTCGCCGAGGCCGCGTCGACGACGAGCACCTCGCCGCCGCGGGGTACGCCGCCCTCCTCGGTCCTGGGTGACGCCGTGTGCTCGTCCGGTTGCGGCGGTGTCCGGAAGCGCGAGACGTAGACGATACTTCCGTCATGGTCGACGGAGACGTGACGGACGTGGGTGCCTACCGCGACATCCGCAAGCGGATCCCCCGTCGTGCCGTCAAGCTTCAGCAGGCGTCCGACGGCCTCCAGCGCGACCCACGCTTCGTTCGCCGCAGGCGAGAACGCAATGCCGTAAGGGGCTGAGGCCGGTGGCAGCGGCAGAGTCTGCATGACCACCAGAGCCGCAGGATCGATGACGCTGATGCTGGCCGAGTCGCGGTTGACCACCCAGACTCTCCCGTCGGCAGCGATACCCAGCGTCCTAGGTCCGTCGCCGACTGCGATCTCTGTCTGTTTTGCGTGCGTCGTCGCATCGAGCACGGTGACAGTGTCGTTATCCGGATTGGCGATCCAGACCCTTGGATTGCCCGCGCCGCTCTCCTCGTAGACGATCCTCGAGGAATGGGTGGGTCTTTCGGCGGTTACCGGCCGATGGACAGCCTGCACGAACGTCTGGACAACTGGCGACCCGGAAGCGTCGTTGACCGTCAGTGTGACGTAGAACACGCCGGGTTCAGAGTATGTATGCGAGATCGAAGGCGAGGATTGATAATCGGTCTCGGGGGTATCGTCGCCGAAGTTCCACTTGTAGACGACATCCGTGCCCCCGGCGGCTACCGCCGTATAGGCGACTTCGGTATCTACGACGACCGGATCCTGAGCCGGCATCTCCTCTACCGTCAGCGGAGCAGCCGCGCCGATCTCCCAGGTGAAATCCACTGAATCGGAATCGCTACCATCAGTCACCGACACTGAGACATCATAGACGCCGACTGTGTCGGGCAGTCCGGTGATCCTGCCGGTGGCAGACCCGATCGTCAGCCCGGGCGGTAGTCCCGCGGCATCGAAGGTCAGCACGTCATCGTCGCCGTCGGTTGCATTGAGTTGCAGATCGACGGCGGACCCGACGAATCCCGACTGATCCCCGGGATTCACGATCACCGGCGAGGAGTTGATACTGATCTCGGTGATCGTCGCCGGCCGGCACTCCACACCGAAGCTGTCCAGCCAGCCTCCCGAACGCCCGTACAAGGCAAAGACGGGGTTGCCTGTGCCGCAGCTCTGGGCAGGCTGCGCGGTGCCGCCGCCACCACCATCACCGCCGAGATAATGCGGATCACCCGTCAGGGTACCGTCCGCAGTCAAGGCACGGCATTCGAGTTCCAGTTGATCCACGTACTGGCCGGAGCGCCCCCGGAAGCCGCTTACTGCATAATCCCGCGGGCAAGTCTTCGCGAAAGCCGTCCCACTGGTCGTCGTGCCGGTGAGCGCGCCATCGGCAGGATCACGGATCCAGCGGCCCAGCTGGTCCACCTTTACGCACTGCGGACCCACCTGGTTGACGTAAGTCTCATAGACACCATGAATACCCACGACGGTCTCATCTGCCGGGCAGGCGAGCTGGAACGGCGACCCACCGCCTCCGCCGATCGTCGGCGTATAGTCGACCGCAGTATCCGGTGTCGGATCGATATTGATACGCAGCATGCTGGCGACAGAGGGCACTCCGGCGCTGTCGATGATGAACATCAGATAGTAGCCCGGTGGCGTGTCGCTGGTGCGCGTCGGTAACTGGATGTCCAGCAAATTCGCGGCCGACGTGAACGCAAGCTCCAGGAAGCGCTGGTCCATATTCACGCTGTGCGTGACGGAGCCGGTCTTCACGAGCGTGACGCGGCTGACATTGCCGTTCACCTGCACACTCAGCGCATCGCCGACATTGGCGACACTGGGCGCCGACACGATCTCCGGGCGGCTCGCGAACTCCCCCGATGCATCGAATAGATACGGCGGATAGTAGATTTCTGCGTTCGTATTGTTCAGTGGCCCCGGTGCACCGCCACCTGCTACCAGCACGCTGGCATCGGGCAACAGCACCGCGGAAGAATGGTACAGGCGAGCAAGGGCGCCCTCGGCCCCGATGTGCCAGCTGCCAGTCTGCGGGTCCCAGATCTCTGCAAAATTGTTGACATCGGTGAGCTGATTGTCGACGCGGCTGCCGCCGGTCGCCAGCACCTTGCCGTCCGGCAATACGGTGGCGCTCACCCAGCGCCGCGGCGAGGACGTCGGCTCCGTCGACGTCACCTGCGGCGTCGGTCCGGTGATATCGATCACGACCGTGCCGCCCGGGCCGATCTGCACGATCCTTCCGGGCTCGAACATCGCGGCGCCGGATTGCCAGCCTGCGGCCGATGAGGAGAACTGCCCGACGGGCGACAAGCTGCCTGTACCTTCCGGCTCGACGAAATACATTTTACCGCTCGTGTCGTAGCCGAACACGCGGCCGTCCGGCGCCAGGAAGTTCCGGGGAAACAGCACAGCATAGCCGGAAGTCGAGGCGCCGGTCAGCAATCGGAAATCGCCGTCCGTCTCCCGGACCTCGGGCAGGTCCCCGCCTCCGGTACCGCCCTGGATGTAGATCTCACCGTCCAGCAGCGCCGTCGCCGACGAGTACCAGCGAGCGCGATGCATGTTCATCGAACGAGCCAGCGTATTGTCGTCGTAATCGAATATGTTGCTGTTGTTGTTCCCGGTGTTGGTAGTACGCGTACCGGTCCAATTGTCGCCACCGGCGATGAGGATATCGCCGCTCTGAGGCAGGATGATCTGGGAGCTGCAGAAAATGTCCGTCAGCGTCATGTTCTCGAGGGTCATGTGCCCCCCGTCCAGACCCGCCGCAGGATCCCAGGTGTCGTAGATGAAGTAGCCGGTCTGCGTGCCGTCGCCTTTCGTCCCGTACGTCAGCACGCGTCCGTCAGGAGTCAGCGCGGCATGGACGGCGATCAGCGGCCAATCGAAAACGGACGACCACGCCCCGTCGGTGTCATCGGCTTTCGCGGTCGCACTCAGACTGCATGCGAAGAGAACGAGGGAAACCCAAAAAAAAGCAATCGGCGCCGAACGCCGCGCTCGATCCGCGCAGGGACTACTGCTCCTGACCACTTGTCTCTCCCCCGGCTTGTCAGCTGCGTTCTTGCTATTCTTCTCGCAGACCTTATGTCTGCACGTCGCTGTCAGGCAAAATCATGCAAGAAGCACGCCGATGACTCGCTAGGGCAACAAAACCAGGGGCTTATCCTCTATTGCCAGATTCCTTGGCATCATGGGATGTAACGTTTTCCGACACAGCGTTGTTAATGTCGTGCAAGCCTGGTCATCCCGGCGGATCGTCAATGGAATACCTCCCTGGCATGAGAATGCAGGTCACGCCAGGCCAGCCAGTGGAACCGCCACTTCGCGGACAGGCCGGAGCCGGGCGAGAGACAATCGTCCCGAACGTACGTGTCGTCGCGCCCACCGAGGAATCCTTCTTCAGCGTATATTGAGGGGGTGAAATACCGCTCGAAGGACTGATGGGGGACCAATCTTCCGAGACGAGGACGCTTGCTCGCGAATTCGTGAACGCCGATTCTCAGTGCATAACGGAGATAGAGCGCTGAGGGCCGGGGACCGTTCACCAACTGACCACCGGACAGAAACGGGATACTCCGTACCTCGGAAAACCTCCCCATCAACTCCCGATATAACCGGAAATTGCACTTCTGATCGAAGGGGATGGAACCGGCGACCTCGACGAAGTGGCGCGTCGAACCAATCAGGTAGACGGGGCGGTCCACAGCGAACACCTTCAGTGGATTGATGGACGTCCGATTCCGTGAACGATTGCGCAGCACAAACTCCTCTATACCGACTGCATCGTCCGAGTATTTCGCGGTCTCCTCACGCCACTGGTCGTCAAACCCTGAGCGCATCGCATCGAGGAAGGGCTCCTTGAACACCGACTTGGCCGCGACCCACTTTTCCGATTCCCAAGTCGCTCCTTCCGATCGACGCCATTCCGCGAAACCCCCTCCGGGGTTATGCAGATCCACCAATAGTGCGCCTGGGATAAGTCCCTCCCAGACAGGACCATTTTCCTCGATGAACGCATGTATCTGTGAAATGAACAATCCGAGGCTTGGTGTTGCCGCATCGGTCGATCGCAGATAACTCAGAAACTCCGAAGACGAATAGAAATCCCTCGAGGCACAGCGAGTGGCGATCGGAAACCCGAGGGCTCTGCCTACACGTCGAGCAAGAAGGCCCTCTACGTTCGCTCGCTCGCCCGGATTGTCGACCATAAGAGCGGTCGCCTCGACATCACGTTCCCTGAGCAGACAGCCAATAAACCGTGAATCGAAACCGCCACTCAAGAGAAGAGTCGCCCGTCCCGCCGGCTGCTGTCCCAAATACAGATCCCGGCTTTCACGTGCCGCCTCCAGCACGTCGGCCACGCCATGTACATTCGAGCGCGCCGGATATCGCCACGATTCGCTCTGCACGAGCAATCTTCCTTGTCCATCGAAAACATTGGTATTGCCAGGCGGGAAGCGGCGGATATCGGCCGATAACGTGCGATCTCCCAGAGTATGGCCAAGCAGTATGAAACTGGCCCAACTCCCGGGGTCCGGCTCCGATGATCCGAAAGCCTGTGTCTGCGTGGCGATTCGCAGGCAACCCCCTTGTCGTGCGTAGTAGAGGGGAAACAGACCGAGGAAATCCGTGGCGACGATCAATCGCTCCTCGTCACCATTCCAATATAACGCGGCGAAGATACCGTCCCACGTGCCAAAGACCTGCCGTGCCTTTCCGGAGTCGGCTGGCACTTGCAGAGGCCCCGCTCCTAGAGGCGTGCCCATCACCGCCAAAAAAGCGTTGTCCCGACTCAGCAGGGATCCTCCCCACAGTGCGACAGAACACTGTCCCACCCGACACGCGCCTTCAGACGAACGCGACGGGTACTGATTCTTCAGTAAAATTTCGGGTTCATCTCTACCCAGAACTAACGCGAGTCGCATATTCAAAGGCCTACGAGCGAAAAATCCACATCGGGATATAGTGAGGCAATTGTCGCCACCCTCTCCCGTTGTGATTCAGTAAGCATTTGTGACCCTCGGCCAACTATTCCCACGTTGCGGCGGACGTTCTCGGGTCGCTCGTTCTGCAGACGATCCACCGTCCGGGAGATGCGCTCCGCCTCAATTTCCACCCCGCAGAACTCGAGTATCCGCGCACCCATTACTGCCCAGTCCTGTTTCGCATCCTCGTAACGCACCAACAGAACTTCACTGCGCCCGTTCCGCAGCACCTGCTCCCAGGAGACATAGAACGAGATCAGCCATGGCGCTGCGTAATCGACGAGGAAATCAAATTGTCGTTCCTCCCCGAGACCCGAAAACCCGGAAGGCGGATACAGACCGGGCAGGCTGTTGAGTTCGGGCTGCAGTGCGTGGTCACGCATACTGACAAGCACATCGAGGACATTTCTGACCAAGACAACAGGTCGAAGAGCAAATGCTTCAAGCAGATTGAGGTTGTGCCGGTTAGCCTTGAAGTGTTGCTGCGTCACGGTTCCTCTGCCCCAGGCATCCATAACCTTCGGAAGATACAATTCCTGCTCAGTATTGCCGTACGCGCATGCGAGATAGGCATCGGAAAAGCCTGTAACGGATTGCAATACCCGACTGAGAAAAGTCGAACCGGACTTCGGCATCGACGTGAGTACGATAGACGGGCCCTGCCGACGAAATCGTCTCCTGACGGAAAAAAGAAACCAGAGCAATTCGTCATTAGGCAGCAACGGCATCTGGATCTCCGAATTGGCCCAGGGTCTGCAGCGGAGGATGATATTACTTTCTTTAGGGGCAGCCCCCAAGGCTATCAACCCATTGACTAAGCAGCTGAATACCGGAGCCGTCCACCAGAGTGCTCCCCAACGGCGGCATGCGATGAACGTCCCTTCGGTTCGACCGCACCACCAGAATCGAGCGGCTGGCATCACCCGGCGCGATAATCCGCGCCTCCGTAATGCCAAGGTCACCCTGCAGTGGCACCTCGTCACAGGTATTGGTCTGCGCCAGGGGCGTGAAGTAGCGCAGATCGATATTCGAAGGCGTCGGCCCGTTCGGCTGATGACAATTGGCGCAGTTCGTGTGGAGGTAAGCCCTCGCCCGGTCCTCCAGCGATGCTGACGTATCCGCCGGATCCGCCAACCGCGGCAGGTTGGCCGGCGTATCGGCGAGCGGGGCGGCCAGCACGTCGATCTCGTCAGCCGTCACCAGCTGGTTGGCCGTAATGCCCGTCGAGGGGTACGTGAACTCACTATTGAGCTGGGCATGCTCGAGGCCCAGCGAGAAGCCCGCCACCTGGGTGTGGCATTCGAGGCACTGCGCGCCGCTGGGATAGATCCAGGTCTGCCCGCCGATGTCTTTCGTCTTGCCGCCCTCTACCCGCGTCGCCTCGGTCTGCGCGTCGTTCCACTCGTAGGTATAGCCGGCCCAGTCGCCGTCGTTATGCCGCATGAACAGCCTCGTCTCGATGAGATCGCCGCCCAGACGGAAGTTCTTCACGAGAACGGAGCCAGCGGGAAAGACCCAGTCGTCCTCGGCGTCCACGTCGACCGTGGCGCCGTCGGGCAGCGAATACCAGCGCTCTTTCCCGGCGCCGTCCGACCAGAAGGCGGCGATGGGCTCATAGGGGATCAGGCCTGCCGCTGGCTGCGTGGGATCGCCCGGATCCACGCAGCCGGTCTCCGACAGATTATCCGCCACCGAGCCGCTGGAGCTGCCGCCCGCCGCCACGATCCGGCGCACCGTGTTCGCGCCGTAATCCATGTACAGGAGCTCGCCGTTCTCGTCCTCGGCGAAGGAGACGATGGAATGGCCCGTGGCGAGCAGCGTCTCGTAGCCGTAGCCGCCGGCACCGTCGTCCACCGAGGCGAAGATCTTGCCGTTCAGGTCGGCGAACACATAGCGGCCGGCCAGCTCCGGGATGGCAGCGCCACGGTACACGTAGCCGCCGGTAATCGAGCGGCCGACGCCGTGGTCGTACTCGATCACCGGATCGATCAGTCCCGCCGGGCACACGCCGGAGGTGTCGTAGTCGTGGGCACCCTCCCGGCAGCGCCAGCCGTAATTGCCGCCCCGCTCGACGATATCCACCTCCTCCCAGGCGTTCTGACCCACGTCGCCCACCCAGAGCGCATCGGTGGCCGAGTCGAAGCTCCAGCGCCAGGGGTTGCGGAGCCCCCAGGCGTAAATCTCGGGGCAATCCGTCGCTCCGTTCCCGTCGCTGCAAAGCGCATTCGGCGCGAATGGATTGTCGGCCGGAATGCCGTAGGGAGTGCCGTTGTCCACGTCGATCCGCAGCATCGCACCGTGCAACGTGGTCGTGTTCTGGGCCAGGTCCTGGGGATCGCCGGCGCTGCCGCCGTCGCCGAAGCCGATGTAAAGAAAGCCGTCGGAGCCGAACAGGATGTTGCCGCCGTTATGGTTGCTGTAGGGCTGATCGAGGGTCAGCAGAATCTCCTCGCTGGCCGCATCGAGGGTGACACCGCCGTCCGGGCTGGTGAATCGGGATATACGGGAGGTCAGGCTGCCCGTGGTGTACGAGAGATACACCTCCCCGTTGGTCGCGAAATCCGGATGGAAGGCGATACCGAGCAGGCCGGCCTCGCTGGCGCCGGAGCTGACCCGGGCGCTGATATCGACAACGGTCGAGTAGCTGTCCACCGCTGGCGAGTTTTCGAACCGCCGGATGCGGCCGGCTTTCTCCACCAGATACCAGTGGCCGACATCGCCGGGCGCCTGGCGCAGCGCCACCGGCTGACTGATCGCCGGCAGGCTGGGGAAGGCGACCTCGGTGTCGATGCCGGTGACCTCCACCGGCGCATCGCCGGCCAGGCAGGCGGTGTTGGAGGGGCGCTGGTCGAGGCCCGAGACCGGGCCGCCGGCGCCGTCATCGTCGTCCTGGATTGTGCCAGTGCCTTCGTTGTCGGCCAGAGTGGCGTTGTCGGCATTCGAGAGAGTCACCGTGAAGGTCTCGTCCCCCTCCGCAACCGTATCGCCGAGCACGGCGACTTCGATCGTGCGTTCGGTGATGCCCGCACCGAAGCTCAGCGAACCCGTCGTGGCCGTGTAATCGTCTCCGGCCGCCGCCGTGCCGTCGGCGGTCGCGTAATCCACCGTGACCGTGCGACCGGATTCGGCGTCCAGTGACACCGTGAACGTCATCGGGGCGGACCCGGCGTCGCCTTCCGCCAGTGAGGCATCGGCGATGCTCAGCGACGGCGCATCGTCATCATCCACGATGGTGGCCTCGGCGGCAGCACTCGCGAGTGCCAGACCGCTCGCATCGCTCAGCCGCAATGTGAACGTCTCGTCCGCCTCGTCCAGGGTGTCGCCGAGCACCGGCACGGTCACGGTGGCACTGGTCGCCCCGGAGGCGACGTCGAGCGTCCCGGACACGGCCGTGTAATCCTCTCCGGCGGTGGCGGTGCCGTCCGCGGTCTCGTAGCGGACGGAAGCCGTACCGGGCGCGCCCTCCGAGAGTGTGATCGTGAAAGTGGCGTCGACCGTGCCGGAATCCCCTTCCTGCACCGTCGGGTTGTCGATGCTCGCCGAGGGCAGCCCGGGATCCGGGTCGGGGTCCGGCTCGCCGGAATCCGAGCCGGAACTCCCGCCGCAGGCCGCCGCCAGCAGACAGCCAAGCAAGAGCCCTGCGTGCCGCAATCCACCGATATCCGTCATCACGTCGCCCTCGACTGCCATGTCAATGGGTCGAAACTATGCCCGGATCGGCACCGTTGCAAGCGCCGCTGCGCAGAATCGCTGCACCGCGTCACGAGTGCCACACGACGCGCTACGCGGACGGCACCCGCGAGGATTCCTGCGTCAGTCTGCAGCGGACTATTTGCCACCCGGGAGCGACCGAGTCTTTGCCAAGTCCAGTCCCATCCTTGCGATCGTGACTTAATGTAATTTCTAGCTGAGGTGTCGCCAATGAGCGACACCAAGACCATGATTTATATAAGAAAAAATTCGCCCACGCCCTTGCACCGACAAATCGGCTGGGGTTTAATCGCATCCGGCTGGGACAGGCGCCCCATTGCGCAACGGACCGGGTTCGAGAAGTGAGCTGTGACTCTCGTCACACTCCGGCAACTGCGGTCCCGCTTATGTCACATGCCGATTGCCGAATCGGGTTATGTCAGGGAAACTGAGAACCCGAAAAGGGCAAACCCGCCGAAAGGCGGGGACGCAAAGCTTCCGGTCTAAGGGCGAACGCCTAGGATAGCGGGGTTACCGAATTGATCAGGCCTGGCATACCCGTCGGCCGCCTCGGTTTCCACCGGCTCTCTCTTCCGCCCAGACCGACTTCGGATCTGAACTCAGGTGGAGATCGACATCGTGCACAGACGCACTCAGGCGAGAGGGACAATTTCGCGAACCGCCGCCATCGTCGCAGCGGCAATGTGGCTGGCCGCCTGCTCGTCCGGCGGCTCCGACGCAGCCGGGGACGGGTCGAATCAGAGCCCGCCACCCGGCGGTGGCTCATCGGGCAACAACCCGCCAACGATCAGTGGCAATCCGCCCTCTTCAGTCAAGGTGGACGAGAGCTACTCATTCCAGCCGAATGCCTCGGACCCCGACGGTGACACCATCACCTTTACGGTCCAGAACAAACCGTCCTGGGCCGATTTCAATGCCTCCAGCGGGGCCCTGAGCGGGACACCCCAGGCTGGGGATGAAGGCACCTACGGCAACATCCGCATCACCGCGAGCGACGGCTCCGACACCGATTCGCTTGCCTTCTCGGTGACGGTAACCCAGGTTGGCACCGGCTCGGTGACGCTTTCCTGGACGCCGCCAGCGGAGAACACCGACGGCTCGGCGCTGACCGACCTCGCCGGCTACAAGATTTACTACGGCACCAGCTCGGGCAATTATGGTAATACCGTCACCATCGACAATCCGGGCCTAACCACCTACGTGGTGGAAAACCTCAGCCCGAACACCTACTACTTCTCGGCCACGGCCTTCAATTCAACCGGTATCGAGAGCGACTTCTCCGGCGAGGCGGTCAAGTCCGTCAACTGACGGCGGGGCGGGAGAGCGCCTCTGTCGCCCGCTCGGCCAGCGGGAACACCGCCGTCAGCCCCGGGGATTCGATGCCGAAAAGGTTCACCAGACCCGGGATGCCGTGGTCGCCCGGCCCCTGGATCAGGAAATCCGCTGCGGCCCCTCCCGGCCCGCTCAGCTTCGGGCGGATGCCGGTGTAGCCCGGTGCTAACGCCTCATCTCCAAGGTCCGGATAGTAACGCCGGATTGCAGCGGCAAAGGCGGTTCGCCGGCCCTCGTCGAAGCTGTAATCGACACTCTCGATCCAGGCCACATCGGGGCCGAATTTCGCCTGCCCCGCCAGATCCAGCGTCACGTGAATACCGAGGCCGCCGCCCCCGGCCACGGGATAGACCAGCCGGCTGAACGGCGAACGCCCGTGCAGCGTGAAGTAGTGACCCTTGGCCAGGTACAGGCGCGGGATTGCCTCACGCGGGAAGCCGGTGATCGTGCCGGCCACGCGCGTGGCCCACAACCCTGCCGAATTGACGAGGCTGTCACACTCGACGGCGAACCCGGCGTCGTCATCGAGGTATACGGTAAAACCGGTCGTTCCCGGATCCACGCGGGTCACGCGGCTGCGGCACACGACCAGGCCGTCGCACGCCTCCAAGTCCGCCCGCAGCGCCTGCATGAGGCTATGAGAGTCCAGAATGCCCGTCGACGGCGACAGCAGCCCCCCTGCCGCCCGCACGGCCGGCTCCAGCGCCCGGACCTCGCTCGCACTCAGCAACCGGAGATCGTGGACACCGTTGCCCCGGGCGCTGGCAAGATAGCGCTCCAGCAATGCCAGCTCGTCATCGGCGGTCGCCACGATCAGCTTGCCGAGCCTGCGGTGCGGGATACCACGCTCTGCGCAATAGGCGTAAAGCGCCTGCTTGCCGGCAACGCAGGCCGCCGCCTTCAGCGAGCCGCGGGGATAGTAGATTCCCGCATGGATCACCTCGGAGTTACGGCTGCTCGTGTGCGCGGCGATCTCTTCTTCGGCCTCAAGCACTACGACCTGACGGCCGCGCATGGCCAGCGCGCGCCCGACAGCAAGCCCGATGACCCCTGCACCCACGACTACGCAATCGACTTTATCGGCCATGCTGAACGCCACCTTTCACTCGTGCGTGAGTCTCTGCCGACCCGTCCACGGGATCAAGTACGCAGTTCACGGCAATGCCCGCCGGACCTGACGCACAGCGGATTCTGCGGAGAGCGTCACGTACAATACGGGCGGTTCTGCTAGTCTTTTCTTATCGTTCCACCGGTCTCCTCCAGGGCAATCAGACGCCATGCTTTTGCACGAACTCATTTTCTCCGCGGCCGAGCGGACGCCGGACGCGCCCGCACTCCTGCGGGGTAACGGGAGCCTTGAGTACGGCCAACTGGCCGACAGCATAGGCAGGACCGCCACTGGTCTCACTGCGCTGGGGCTGCGCCCCGGCGAGCGGGTGGGCGTCTATCTCAACAAACGTATCCAGGCCGTGCAGGCCTACTTCGGCGCACTGCACGCCGGCGGCGTCTTTGTGCCGATCAATCCGTCACTGAAGCCGGCCCAGGTGGCGCATATCCTGCGCGACTGTAATGTCGCAGCCCTTGTTACCACCGAGGCACAGGCCCGGAGCCTCACGGAAGTCCTCGGCGACTGCACGGATCTGCGGCATCTCGTCATCCTGGAGGCCGGCGCAGACGGGATGGAGGCGCCGCGACATGTCCAGACCCTGGCGTGGAAGGATCTGACAGCCGGCGAACCCGGCACCTCCGTGCGCCGCATCGACACCGACATGGCAGCGATCCTCTACACCTCCGGCAGCACGGGCAAACCCAAGGGCGTGGTGCTGTCTCACCGGAACATGGTGGCCGGCGCGCTCAGTGTGGCGGAATATCTCGAGAACACGGCGGACGATGTGATCCTCGCCGTACTGCCCTTCTCTTTCGACGCCGGCTTCAGCCAGATGACCACGGCCTTCTCGGTGGGCGCCTCGGTGGTTCTCATGGACTATCTGCTGCCGCGCGACGTCCTGAAGGCAGCCGCCCGCTACCGCGCGACCGGCCTGGCAGGCGTGCCGCCTCTCTGGACCCAGCTCGCGCGGCTCGACTGGCCGGAAGACGCCGTACAGAGCCTGCGCTACATCACCAATACCGGCGGCGCCATGCCCACGGCGACCCTCGGAGAATTGCGGCAGCGGCTGCCGAGCACCCGCGTCTACCTCATGTACGGCCTCACCGAGGCCTTCAGGTCCACTTATCTGCCGCCGGAAGAACTGGACGCGCGGCCCACTTCGATGGGCAAGGCTATTCCCAATGCCGAGATCATGGTCGTTCGCGAGGACGGCTCGCCCTGTGCACCTGGCGAACCCGGCGAACTCGTCCACCGCGGCGCCCTGGTCTCCCTGGGCTACTGGAACGACCCGGAGCGCACCGCGGCCCGATTCCGCCCTGCGCCAAATCAGCCGGCCGGCCTGCCATTCCGGGAAGTCGCCGTCTGGTCCGGCGACACGGTCGTGAAGGACGAGGACGGATTCCTCTACTTCGTCGGACGGAAGGACGACATGATCAAGTCTTCCGGCTACCGCATCAGTCCGACGGAACTGGAAGAGGTGATCTACGGCACTGGGCGCGTGAACGAGTGCGCGGCGCTCGGCATACCCCACTTCGATCTGGGACAGGCGGTCGTCATCGCCTGCCACTCGGAAGCAGCGGGGGACGAGACGAAAGAGGCGATACTGGCGGCCTGCCGCCAGTCCCTGCCAAACTACATGGTGCCGGCGGAGATCGTTTTCCGCGAAGCCCTGCCGCGCAACCCCAACGGCAAGATCGACCGCAAGCGGCTCGCAACCGAACTCGAGGATCTGTTCCAGGAAACGATTGACCGATGACCGATACGCAAGAACACCCGGCGTTGGCCAGCCTCCGGTACGAGGATGACATCCTGCTCTGGGGCGGACGCAAGCTGACCGAGATAGCCGCCGAGACCGGTACGCCCTTCTACGCCTATGACCGCACGCGGATGTCGACCCGGGTCGCCGAGCTGACGGAGGCCCTGCCCGAGGGGCTGCACCTGCACTACGCCATGAAGGCCAACCCGATGCCGGAGGTCGTCCGCCACATGGTCGGGCTGGTCGACGGCCTCGACGTAGCCTCGGCCGGCGAACTCGAGGTGGCTCTGGCCACCGGCGTGGATCCGGCCGACGTCAGCTTCGCGGGCCCCGGCAAACTGGACTTCGAGCTCGAGGCGGCCATCCGTGCCGGCATCACCATCAACATGGAATCCGAGGGCGAGATGCGCCGCATCGCGGCCCTGGCCGGCAAGCACGGCAGCCGCCCGAACGTGGCCATCCGGGTGAATTCGCCGTTCGAACTGAAGACCTCCGGCATGAAAATGGGCGGACGGCCCTCGCCGTTCGGCGTCGACGCCGAGCGGGTGCCTGCGATGCTGGCCGAACTCAAGTCACTCGACCTGCACTTTCGCGGGTTCCATGTCTACTCGGGCTCCCAGAACCTGCGGGCAGAGGCCATCATCGAGTCGATGACCAGTACCGTCGACCTGGTCATCCAGCTGGCCGACTCGACGGACCTCGATATCTCCTTCGTGAACCTGGGCGGAGGCCTCGGCATACCGTACTTCCCAAAGGAGCAGCCGCTCGATCTGGCGGCAATCTCGGCGCCGGCCGACGAGGCGGTCTCGAGGCTAAGGAAAGCGCTCGGGGACCCCGAGATCATCATGGAACTGGGTCGCTACCTGGTGGGTGAGGCGGGCATCTACGTCTGCCGGATCATCGACATCAAGGAATCCCGGGGAACCCGGTATGCCATCACGGATGGCGGCCTCCACCATCATCTGGCGGCTTCCGGCAATTTCGGACAGGTTATCCGGAAGAACTACCCTGTCGTGGCGATCGAACGGCGTGACACCGCAGAACCGGTGACTGTGGTAGGTCCTCTCTGCACACCGTTGGACCTGCTCGGCGACAAGGTGACGATCCATCAACTGGAAGCGGGCTCGCTCGTTGGCATTCTGCAGTCCGGCGCCTACGGAAAAACCGCCAGCCCCGAGCGGTTCCTGTCGCACCCCACCTGCAGCGAAATTCTCCTGTAAATCGGCGAGAGACCATCGGCGCCGCATAGAGGCAGACTTCCGCTCTAGGCGCCACCTTCCAGGGCCAGAGCCACTTCGTCGGGAATATCCTCGAGGTCCTGGGCTCGCTTGAAGTCCCGAATCGAGGATCCCGTACAGGCCACGTCCTGCGCCGGAGCACCAACGCGGTTGCGGCAGTCGCCCAGATTCACCGTACGGAAATCGATGCTGAAACGGGTCTTGCCGGAAACGTTCGGCACACTCGCATGCAGCTGGGCCGCAGAGAATACGATGAGTCCCCCGACGTCACAGACCAGGGTAGTCGCCTTGCTTTCGTCGATCTCGTTCTTCGGCCCCGGCAGCGGCCGGGTATCCTTCTTGACCTGGCTAGCCGCGGCGAATCGATGCTTGGCATTCCAGACAGCATAGTCATACCCGTCGCTGTCGTTCGGAACCACCTTGTCGAAGAACTCCAGATAAAAAGACATGCCATTCCCCGGGGTTATCGGGTAAATCGGCGTCCACCAATTGATCTGACTCTCCGGCGCCGAATACCAGGTATCTCTATGCGGATGCCACGCATAGGCGATCCCGGAGGTGAGATATCCATCACTTGTAGAGGACCGCATCCGCGGCACGTCGAAGTACGTATCGGCGGGATCGCAGCCTCGCTCGGCGAGAATCGCGGCGACGTACCGTTTCGATTCCGGATGATGAATGAAGTGCGGTTTCAACTCTTTTAGGATCTCGATGTAGCGCTCAACCGGTAGATGATGCTGGGCTGTTTCGGGGTCCAGTCCGTCGAAAGCTTCAGCAATGAGACCATCCGCGAAAGCACAGAATTCTCGAGCGAGATCGGTCGGACGATATACAAAGATTGCTCCACGATAGAGAGCCTCACGGCGCTCTGGATCACTGAGCGGGGAATCGAAGTGTATCTCGGCCATCAGAGATTACCTCCAGCAATCGTCCGCGAGACCCTACGGGCGACAATCAACGGAAAATTACGGCTTTGCGGCAGTAGAAAGCCTCAGCGTATCCGCTACGTGAGCGGCATTCCACACCCCGGATACGCAACAACGCGGAGAGCGCATCATCGGTAAACCAGTCCTTATCCCGTTGGGTCTCGAAGAAGCGCCGAAGCCCCTCCAGCTTGATTCCCCTCACTTCATCGCTCACGGGGACATAGGCGTTTGGCACACCGAGATCGCCATCAAATTTCAGAATCTCATACTCGAGAATCAAATGGTCACGGAACGTCTGCCAGGTCACTTCTGCAACCGTACGGTGATCCTGATGCAGGTCCCCTCGATAATGGGTGAACACGATGTGAGCCGGGAAACTCGCCCTCGCCGCCTCGAGGGTCCGCTTTATCGCCCCGAGTTGCGCCGGGAATGTACCGTCCGGGAATTCGTGAATGTGAATCTCCGCCTTTGCGAAACCACTCGTAAAGTAGGCGGCACTGTCTCGCGCCTCATCGGCGCGCTGACCCTCGGCTGACAGGACATGCCAGGAGACGTGAGCGGCGGGATACTGCTGGGCCAGCTCCAGGATCGTTCCGCCGGCCCCGATCTCGATATCGTCGCTGTGAGCCCCGACACACAGTATCCTGATCGCACGATCGGAAAACCCACCTATCTCCAATCCGATCATCCTCGTTATCTCCTAGGTGCCGTTGGGCCAGACTTCCCACGGGCGGTCACCGCGACCATGCATACGGTCGAACATGATCTTGTCTTTGAAAGTATCCATCGCCGCCCAGAAGCCATCATATTTCAACGATCCGAGGCGTCTCTCGGCCATGAGGCGGGCAAAGGGCTCCTCCACGAGTTCGTCCCCCTCTTCCAGATAATCGAAGATCCCCTGACTCAGAACCATGTAGCCGCCATTGATCCAGTAGTCCGCAACCGCGGCCGCTCCGAACTGGGTCACCACGCCGTCGTCGTCGACCTCGAGCTGATGGAAGGATTGTGCAGGCTTCGCACTGAGAAAACTGGCCACCATCCCCTTCTTCCGATGGAATTCAATCAGATCCGGCAGCGGAAAATTCGAGAGCTGGTCGCTATAGTTCGCCAGAAAGATATCCTCTCCTTCGAGCAAATCCCGCACGCTCCGCAAACGCTGACCGATGTTCGCGTGTAACCCGGTATCGACGAACTGGATGGACCAGTCGGCTATATCGCTCACTGCCGGTGTCAGTCTGTTACCGCCCTCTTCCATCGTGAAATCGCGGTACAGATAACTATTGTAGTCGAGGAAGAACTGCTTGATCAGCTCCCCCTTGTAACCGAGGCAGAGGATGAAGTCCTTGTGCCCGAAATACGCATAGTATTTCATCAGGTGCCACAGGATCGGGCGGTTCCCAACGTCCACAAGTGGCTTCGGGATCACGTCGGAATGCTCCCGGAGCCGAGTGCCGAATCCGCCACAAAAAAGTACAACTTTCATGCCGCCATCCTACGCTGATTCGTCGGCAAGCAGCCCTGAGTCACACAACTCCACGGCCGTCGCCGCGAGAGCGTCGAAGTCGATGCCGGACCTGACTGCGATATCCAGCAGCGAATTGTGGCCATCGCACTGATTCAACAGCCAGAGCATCGCGGATTCCCTGTCCGGTATACCGGTACCGCCGGTATTGCGATAGAGACCCCTTCGCCCCAGCTGTGGCTCACAATAGGGTTCTGTATTGGAAAGGTAGCGGTTTCTGTCCAATGTCTGCAGGATTTCCGTCACAACTTCCACGGACTCCGCGAGCCGATCCTCCGTCACAATATCCAGATTGTCTGCGGAGCTATGATATTCAGGGTATTCGCCGTTCGCTGAACGGGTTAGCCGACCAACCGGGAGATTGATGCCGGGCGAGCCGAACTGGCGCTCATCATAGCCGTAGGGGGAAAAGTCGACAATCCTGTTGTCAGTCGAGCGCCGATTGAGGACATAGTCGGCGACGCGGTCCACCTCTGCGCTTCCCGCACGAGAGCGCTTCCATGCAAACGGCGCGTCGTCCCCGAGGAGGCCCACCACGAACCCATGTGCGATCCGGGCTAGTTGTTCGCGGTGCTGGCTCAGCCACACAATCGATCCGATCGTTCCGGGGCCGAACACGATCCGTACACTGTAGCGGCGACGTCCTGCAGATATCAGGCGAGCGCCCACCGCAGCGGCAACCGCGATACCACTCAGATTGTCGTTACACAACGAGGGGTGGCACGTGTGCGTATATAGCAGGATCTCGCTATCCAGTTCGCCGGGTATAAAACACTCCGCATAGGTAAGGCTCCCGGGTGACCGATCCGCATCGACATGCACCCGGTAATAGCCGTCCGCGAGTGACTCACGCAGACGGTGCGGCACGCAAAAACCCCATTGCTCCGCGTAGTAGCTCGTACGATACGGGATCCAGTCCGGATGCTCCGGGATAGAAAAGAGGTGCCCATCCAGGGTGGTGCGGTCCACCACCATATCCACCGGAACACTGTAATTGAGCACGTGGAGATTGGAGTCCCGGAAATCCACGATCCGCCGACCTTCGGTGTCCTCGATCCAGGCCTCACGAATGTTCCATTCATCGGGGACGATCCAGTCGAACACTTTCGTCCCGCTCGGGACCTCTGTTACTTTCAGCGGTAGCCAGTCCCCGAGAATATCGAAAGTCCGCCTGACTCCGTCGCCGGTTATGCTACGACAGATCGGATACAGCGCCTCCACCAGTGGGAGAAGTGCACGATCGGCATTCAAGTCGCGTACTCCGCGAGGGGCGCCAGTACGCCGGTATCCAGGTCCGGGTAGTTGGCATCGCGCGGGTGGATACGCACTACCTCGCCCGGCATCTCTATACCGAGCGAAGGATCATCCCAGCGGATTCCGCGACCCAGATCGGGAGCGTAGTAATCAGTCATCTCGTAGAGCACCTCCGACTCGTCCGCCAACGTCAGGAAGCCATGGGCGAATCCCGCCGGCACGAACAGTGCCCGCAGATCGGACGCATCCAGGCGAAACCACTGATGTTGCAGAAAACTGGCGGAACCCCGTCTGAGGTCGACTATCACATCCGAAATCGCTCCACGGACGCATCGTACCAGCTTCGCCTCGAAGGACGGAGGTGTCTGAAAGTGCAGGCCCCGGAACGTGCCGGCCTTTCGATTGAACGAGAGATTGGTCTGCACGAAATCACCTGGCAGCCCATGATCGGAAAACTCGCGAGAGCATCGTAAGCGCGTAAAGTAGCCTCGCTCGTCGGAATGCTTTTCCGGCTCCAACAGCCATGCACCCGCCAGCTCGGTCTCCACAAAGCGCATCAGACCGTCCAGAAATAGCTATCGTCTATCTGACCCGTCGCTATCAGCTCTCTGATGCATTTGAGCCGCGTGTAGGGAGCCGCCTCGAAGTCCTCGCTACGCATGCCAATGCGCTCGAATACTCGACGTAACTGCAGCGCTCCCTCGCGCGCCGTCCACCGACAGCGAAATCCTGGTAACGCAGCACTTATCTTCTCGAACGAGACTCGGTAGCTGCGGTTGTCCCCGCCGCTTGGGCCGAATGTCAGCTCGCACTCCGGGAACACCTCTTTGACAATCTCGGCAATTTCCCGAATACGGTAATTCTCCGAATCGGCTCCTACATTGAAGATCTCTCCGTTGATAGTGTCCACCGGTGCGGTAAGGCAATTGAGGATAGCCGTACCAATGTCCTCGATATGAACGATCGGTCGCCATGGCGTACCATCACTCGTCATAGCGATCTTGCCCGTAGTCCAGGCGAGCCCGGCCAGGTTATTGAGAACAATGTCGAATCTCATTCTCGGTGAGGCACCATAAGCGGTGGCGTTGCGGAGAAATACCGGCGCGAAGTCCTTATCCGCCAGCCCACCGATGTCCTCCTCCACACGCACCTTGCATTCGGCATAAGCAGTCTGTGGGTTCACGGCTGAAGACTCGTCGACTACGGCCTCATCCGCAACGCCATACACACTGCAGGATGATGTGTAGATGAAGCGCTTCACTCCCGCTGCTTTCGCCGCTTCCGCAAGTCGAACTGAACCACGATGATTAATGTCGAACGTAACCTCGCGATTGGATTCACCAAGGGGATCATTCGAGAGCTCGGCCAGGTGCACGACGGCGTCTACGCCTTCCAGAAGGTCCGGACCCACCTTGCGCAAGTCACCACAGATAGACAGCGGAGCGACAGACAGATAGCTAGGATCCGTGAAGAGCCAGCCTCTTCGATAATAGCCCGTATCGAAGCCGACGACCTCATGGGACTCCTGCATCAACCGGGGCGCCAGCACCGCACCGATGTATCCGTCTGTTCCCGTCACGAAGACCTTCATTGCGTCACCCCGATGAAAACCACTATTTATACGAAACGAGGAATTAGATCGCTGTGTCGTGCCGCACAGTTCCTTCGGGATCGCCTCCAGGCCAGGGACATCTAGCCGTTTCCTCGCGTGTATGCCGCAATGGTCTGCATTAATCCGTCGTCAAGGCTCACTTTCGGACTCCACCCCAGCCCCTTCCTCGCGAGTTCGAGATCGGCCACTCTCTCCGGCTCCCCAGGCCGATCGGACCTTGCGCCGAAGCGCGGTTCGACGCGCGCGCCCATGAGGCGAGCTATCCGACCAACGATGCTGCGCAGGGACAGCAATTCTCCTCGTCCGAAATCGAATACGCATCCCTCGACACCCGGCGCCGTGCCAGCACGTACAAAGCCATCGATCACATCACTAACGAATATCCAGTCTGCTTTCCACTCCCCACTGCTCAGCACGGGCGAGTCGTCTGCCGCGAAACAACGAATGCAATACGGTAAGACCTTCTCGAACCGCTGACCAGGCCCGAAGGTCATGAAGGGACGTGCGACAACCACCGGCGCGTCGTACAGCAGATAGAACATGCGACCGTACATCGTGCTGACGGTCTTTGCCGCCGCATAAGGGGAGGCGGGGACTTCTTTGCACGCCTCGAGCAGCGATCCGCTGAGAACAATGCGGGGGCCTCCTGCCGTAGCGGCATGGGTCATGAGGTTTACCGCGCTGGTAACGTGACTGTGAAAGGTCGGGAGAACGAGATCCAATGCTGTCCCTGCACCGACAGACCCCGCAAGATGAAAGACGATGTCCGGCTGGACCCTGTGAAGCACCCTACCGGCAAACGCAGCGTCCACCATATCGCCTTCGTGATACTCGACTGGCGATTGCCCGTCCCCCTCTTGTACGGCTCGGGTGGTCGCGTGCACCTCCCACTCACGCTGCACAAAGGCCCGGCATAGGTGTTGGCCGAGAAATCCCCGGCCGCCGGTAATCAGTACCTTTCCCGCCATTTGACAAAATCCTGATCGGAGTATCTCGATGGTGCCCAAAGATAGCGGAAATAATGGGCAATCCGCTGTGAGATCACGATCATCAGTATAAAATGTGGGCGAGTGCACAGACCAGCGGCACGACACCATAAACAATCTTGCGACACGAGTTGGTCCGCAGCAACAGGAAGGGTTGATGAGTTGGTTTCAGACTGAATTCGCGGCAGGCAAGTGGGTGGAAGTCAAGTCGCCTGCCGAGATCATGGCAACACTCGGTGAAGACGGAGTATTGGATGAACTGCCGTTTATGCCGGAGATGCTCGAGTATTGCGGACGACGGTTTCAGATATCTCACTCTGCGCACAAGACCTGCGATACCGTAACAGGGAGCGGCGGCCGGCGCATGGAGAATGCCGTTCATTTGGCACATCTACGCTGCGACGGCAGCTTCCATGGTGACTGTCAGGCACATTGTCAGATTTTCTGGAAGTACGATTGGCTTCGCCCCGTGGAAGGGCCCGGTCATTCCGAAACGGCGGACATCCCTGAATCCATTAAGAAAGGGCTCTTGCCCACGACAACGGCATCGCCTCGGGGCCCAGACACGGTCTATTCCTGTCAAGCTACGCGCCTCTTCGATGCCACAAGTCCACTCGAGAGAACGAAGCTGACTCAATACGTCGCGGACGTCCGGAGTCGAAATGTCAGTCTTGGAGAAGCTCTGCGCATTCTCTTTCTTGCAGCCGTCTTCAATTTGCGTCACATCGGAATCGGTCATCGAATTTCCGTTCGTCTCTATGACGTAACGCATCGACTGTTGCGCGGGAGCCCTGCCCCCAGATGGACAGGATCCATACCGCAAGGCGAGCCAACGCCGGACGAACGACTGGACCTTGAGGTCGGTGAGTTGGTTGAGGTCAAGTCGATGGATGAGATCCTCGCGACACTCAACAAACGTGGCCGTAACCGCGGGCTGAGCTTCGACCCGGAGATGGTGCCCTATTGCGGTAGCCGGTTTCGCGTAGCCAAGCGCGTGACGAACATCATCAACGAGGCCACCGGGGAGATGATGCAATTTTCGAATCCCTGCATTGTGCTCGACGGGGTGTTCTGTCAGGGAAAATACAGCGCACTGCGGCTGATGTGTCCCAGGCGCATTACGCCCTATTGGCGCGAAATCTGGTTGCGCCGTATCGACGAATAGCAGGTCGGCATTCGCTCGTCACCGCGCCTGGCGGCACGCCGCGGGGTCGATCAATTCCAGATTCGGGATCGGCACGACGAACTGTCCTCCCCAATCTGCTATGTACGCGTTTCCGGAAATAATCTCGGTCTTCAGGTTCCAGGGCAATATCAATACGTAATCCGGTTGTGTCTCCCGAATGGCCGACGGCTCGAGTATCGGGAGGCGCATTCCCGGCGTGAATTTCCCTTGCTTATAGGGATTTCTATCAACCGTGTATTCGATCAGGTCCTTGCCGATACCGCAATAATTCAACAGAGTATTCCCTTTACCGGGCGCCCCATAAGCCGCGATGCGCTTGCCTTGCCGCTTCACGTCGATCAGAAATGCGAGGAGATCGCGTTTGATCCGGTTTACGCGCTCCTGGAAGCCCGTATAGCCCTCCATACTGCCTAGCCCCGCTGCCTTCTCCTCCGCCTGAACTTCAATTACAGCCCGCCCCACTGCACGGGTCGAATCACCCCCGCGGTGCCGTGCGTAGACACGCAGCGATCCGCCATGCGTAGTCAGTTCATCGACATCGAATATGTCGAGACCGTGTTCTCTGAAAACGCGGGAGGCGGCCAGGAGCGAGAAATATGAGAAGTGCTCGTGATAGATCGTGTCGAACTGCGCGTCTTGTATCAGCCTCAGCAGATGGGGGAACTCCATCGTTATCACACCGTCATCGGCGAGCATGTACTTCATACCGGCCACGAAGTCATTGAGTGCAGGAACATGCGCCAGCACGTTATTTCCGACGATCAGATCCGCCTTTCCGCGCTCTCGCACAATCTCGGCCGCGAGATCGCGACCGAAAAAGCAGGAAATCGACTCCACCCCAACATCCTTCGCAGCCTCGGCAACATTCGCAGCCGGCTCTATGCCGAGACAGGGAATCTCCGCCTCAACAAAGTTCCGGAGTAAATACCCGTCGTTACTGGCAATCTCGACAACAAAGCTCTCCTCATCGAGCCTGAAACGCTCGATAACCGACCTCGAGTAGCTACGCGCGTGCTCGAGCCACGAGTCCGAGAATGACGAGAAGTAAGCATACTCCGCGAAGATATCCGAGGGCGCCACGTACTCCTGCAATTGCACCAGCAGGCAGCTATCACACACCATGGCGTGCAGCGGGTAGAACGGCTCCATCGAATTCAACGAATCGGACGTGATATGCGTCTGGCACAAGGGCGTTACGCCCAGATCCACGAACGTATGTTCCAAGGGCGCGCTACAGAAGCGGCACAACGCCAGGGTCTCATTCATGGATAACACTCGCACGGCCAAATTCTGGACACCACTGCGCAAAACCAAGCATGGACTCGCGCGACAACCGAAAAGTCGATGATTCCTTTCGTATCCATTACGGGGGCCGATCAGTGGCGTAGCAAGTAGTGACGAGCTTCCTCGACGAGTTCTCGCCTGCGCCAAATCGACTTTTTGATGAGAAACTTGACCAATGTCAACTTTTCGCTGTAACGCAGAGGGGATCGCAACAGATCCACAAATAACTGGAGCTGGAATTTCCATGTAGGCAGCTGATCGAGTGCGCGAAGATCCGACGAGAAGAAGTCCCGCAGTTCGGACGCGGACTTCCTGGCGGTCGATGTGTCGACGTCGACCCGCCGGTACAGCAACTTCCCGCCCAGGCGCACGAATGGCCCTCTTAGCAACAGTGCGGCCACGACACACTGATCAGAGCCGCGAAACCTCTTATTCAAACCGGTCCGGGAGAGCGCATCCGACCGAATCAACCCGTGAAAGAGGTTATTCAGACGACAATTGCCGAAGTAGGCCCGGTACCGTGCCACTGCATCGGGCACGTCGAGTTCCATCTCCACGTCCTGGATCTCCGGTTTGTCGCTGAACTCCCCGAACAACTCCGTTTGCGAATACGCCAAGACGGCGTCCTGCCGCCGATCCAGCGCTTCCACGGCACGGGCCACGAATGACTTGTCGATCAGGTCTCCGACCGCACACCACTTGAAGAACTCACTATCCGACAATTCGAATGCTCGATCGAAATTCCGAAACACCCCCACGTTCTCTTGATTTCGATGGTAGGTTATTCGCTCATCTTGTTTAACGAGTGCTGACGCAATCTCCGCCGAGCCATCGGTCGATGCGTTGTCACAGATCACCACCTTCAGGTCGGCGAATGTCTGGTCGAGCACGGAGTTGACCGTTGCGGCGAGCCAGTTCTCGCCGTTAAAGACGGGTACGCCTATCGTTACTCGAGACACACGCGCACCCCGGGTGGCGCCGACATGAGGACAGTCATTCTAACAAGGCCATAAAATAGAGCTCTCGGAACCCGTTCGCACTACCGCGAATTGTAACAGTAGGCTTCAGACACAAGAATCACTCTCCCTGAAATCGACACTTGCGCTCCCCACGCATGGGCAAACATCCCCGAGCCGATGCCTTTGGCTCATGCGTCACGGTAGCCGAATGACAGGCCATAGCGCTCCTTCAACCGTATCAGCTCGTCTGCGTACAAATCCTCCAGATAGTGGCGGAAACGAGGAGGAATAGACATTGTCGGATTCTTGTTCACGACTTTTCGCAGTGGCATCGAGTCCCAATCCAGATCTGTCGAGACGCCAATATGCTCGCAGAATTTTTCCATTGTGCCGTAAGGGTTCTGCTTGATATCGTCGAAAGTAAGCAGCAAGAGTTGGTCCTCTCGGAAATATCGTAGCCAGCGCTCGATAGCTACCGAGTATTGCCCTTGGAGCATCCCGCGCTGATACACGCCCGGAGGATGTCTCTCGGGACGATAGGCCCACTCTTTCCGAAAAAACTCGTAGAACTCCCTGTCAGGCAACTCCTCGATGGTCGTCCCCGCTTGATCAGCCACCTTTGACAGGATCCTCCTCGCGCCCGACCATGCCCTGTCAACCGGATTCCGGATTGTCATTATCAGGCGGACGTCCGGCATCAGACGTCTCACTGTTGCTATTCGCCGCAGAGGTAACAGCATGTAGCCAGGAGTAAGCTCTCCGCGAACAGAGCCTGGTGGACCGTCGAACAGCGAACAATAGTATGTGAACGACCAATCCGGGAAAGCCACACTAAAGTAGTTCGTTTCCTTTTTGTCGCAGACAAATATGTCCGGATGCGCCTGACACATCTTGTAGAGCCAGGTCGTGCCGGACTGCGCGGAACCGATGTGGATGAAATCAGGTGGCTCGAGCGGCCTGACAGAGTGCAGGTGGAGCTGCCGCTCTAACGCATGGAGCGGCGCCTTGGCGATGCGCTTTAGTCTTTTTCGGACCGGTACGCGGAGTCGCCACCGCAGCCACTCCAACTCATCGGTTATCGTCCTGTCTGATCGGTGCATAGTCCAGTCCGGCTGGCGCCTGCGCCATCTCCATCGGACAGCCGTTGCCCGGCTACGAGCCGATCTCCTCGACCGACAGTGGCTCCGCGTATGACACGTAGGGGATCGGCGACGGGAGGACATTCGTCAGGCCAAATCGGACGCAGTCGTAGGAATCGACATTGCGACTGGTCAGCAATAGTGGCTTCAATCGACCCTTCGCACTTCGTGTAAGCACGAGCTCACCCGCCTGTGTGCGTTGGTCCCCTCCCGCGAACGGGCGAAATCCGAGGGTCGCTCCCGTCGCCCGCTGGGTCATGTGAACGTCACGGATCAGGCGGTCGACCAACTGATCCGTCACAGCAGACGTCCGGCTATAGAGCTCTATACGAGATGCAGCCTCCTCGTCCGTGCAGGGTCGCCCGAGGAACCGTGAAACGTTATCGACCGCCCCCGGGGACGGGTGGCTCATTGGAGCCCGGGACGCAATACCGGCCAACAGGCTATCGTACTCTTCCAGATCGAACGCCTCTGACTCCACGATGAGCTCGACCATATCAGTCATTTTCGTCGTCTTGATGAGCTCACGCATCCTGGTTACGTACAGCTCCGTGTTTGTGAGCGGCACGTCATTCGTTCGTAAAGCGCACAGGTTGTCAACTACGAACCAGAATTTTCCTCCCGGCGGATAGAGCTCACCGATTCTATGGCACAGGTCGTGCACCTGCGCGAGAATCAGCAACTCCGACAGGCCGACATCGAACCTCAATGGCAGCTCTCCCGGACGTGTCGTCGCGTGATAGCCAGGTCCGATATCGTAGAAAAACCGGAATGGCTCGCCCAGCGCGATACGCCGCACGAGTGAGGTCACTACCTGCTGTCTGTAACACTCGACCCGCTTGCGACTCAGGTAGCAGAATCGCCGGCTGGTGAGCACCGAGAAAACCTCGTTAGCCAAGGCCTCCCCATCCGAGACGACACCGGCTGGCGTCCCCGGCGCCGACTGCAGCCCTTCGACGACATCTGAAATGTAGGCCTCGATCTCCGGGTAAACCGGTCGGGCCTCCTCTAGATGCTCAGCAATACTCATTGTCGTACACCGTCTTTCGCATCTAGCCACACAGCCATCCGCTTTTCATGGGAAGCGTACCCCATTGTGGGTTACCACGACCAAGCCATTATAGGGCACACGATGCTCACCTACCGAGACCTGGTTCAAGAAATCGGATTCTCCAGCCCAGCGGCTGCCGCGAGGGCCACGACAGGAAGATCATCCCTGGTCAGCCGCCACTTTCCAGTACCGAAAGTACTCATAGCCCTTCTCAATCGCATAAGTCAGTCTCTTCGACCGAGCCAAACCCAGGACATAGGCCAATGCGATGCTTGAACGACTGAGGATATGGTGTGGAAAGGACTTCGAGGTCACCATCTCTCGCGCTTTCCGCAAACGAATTGCCGTCTTCGCGTTGCTCCACGCTGACGAATAATCGGAATCAAACTGATAGCCAAGCGAGGGGTCATCCTCGATGGGGCACGGTACATGACCAGGATATGACTGCCACGGCACCGCACTTACCGCTTCTCCGAAACAGCGTATCCATCGCACGTAGAATCTGTGGTAGAGGCATTCGTCTATTGGCACTTTGGCCACCGCCTCGAGGAAATCACTGTCGAAAAACGGCATGATGAATTCCAGCTGATGCAAATCGATGTCTTCGAAGACTCCGTGGAGACTCCGCCGTTGATCATTCGCCATCAGGAAGAAGTAGAAGGCGCGTCCCGGCTCCTCCGCCTCAAATCTCTGCAAGTCGTCTTTTAAAGACGTGAATGGCCACTTCCGATATTGCTGAAAGACCTCCTTGTTGAGCGGTTTTCGCGTCAAGTCTGTGCGCTCTGTCTTACGATAGTGCTTGAGAGCCTCATCGACACGACCGCCGTCAAGCGCGCGCACCACTCCTTCATTCATATAGACGTGCCCCAATCCCACGCTGCCGCCGTTGCCCGTCCAGATGCAGTTCGGACGATCGAGTGAAAGCTCACCAGCCCGGTGCCGCTCCAATACGAAGCGCCTCACCGCTGTATGCACATTCCCGGAGTCTGCCAGATCAGGCGAAAACGGCATCTGCAGATAGTCGCATCCCACTACCTTCGCGAAGCGCTCCGCATAGACGCGATCCTGTGTACCTTCCGGCGCATAGTTGACGGCATGTACCTTCATTCCCAAATTGGAAAGACCCGTCACGACAGTCCGTGAATCCAGACCACCACTGAGAAACGCAAGAATATCGGTATCCCCCGCAAGCCTCGCGCGAAGGGCATTCTGAAACTCCTCGTAACAATTCTGCAGGTGATCTTCCGTCGACAATGCTCGATCCGCCGTCTGGGGCCAGGACCAATAGGTCTCACTAGACAGCTCTTGCCCCATGTACAGCACTTCCGCTCCTTCGAGCAGCGAGATCCCCTGATAAGGTGTTCTTCGGCCGACGGGCCAGTGCAGCTCCGCCTGCTCCGTCAGGCCTGCGTAATCGAGTTTCTTGGGAAGGATCGACAGTTCTTCCAGGACTCGCAGCGATGTGGAGAACGCCACGAAGTCTTCTTGCTCTGCCACAAACAACTGCCTTACGCCGACTTTGTCGGAGAACAGGAACGGCATTCCCGCCCCACGGGGAATATGGACACCTGAAAAAGTCCCGGAAGCCGTGCAGAGCGCAGACGTATCTCGTCGTGCAAACCGTTGGTGCAGTATCTCTACATCCTGCAACCTTGAAGATGAAGTTCGCGATGCCCCGGTCTTCAGGATCGGGTCGCCCGCCACCAGTGTCAGTCCGGCATTGTCCACGACAGTGCCACCATCGCGATATGCCCCGATATCGACATTGACCACATACGTATTACGAACTGAATACTCGCGTATCTCGTGGCCTCTCGTTCGGGATATGGACCGCCGCAACTCCGCCTTCGTTTCGTCAGGCAGATTCCCTGCAGCTCTACGGAAACATACCCCCGCAAATACCGTCATGCTTTCTCGCTTTGCTCTGCCCGCTTGTCTTCGACAACGTAGACGACGCTCACTGCTCTGGTCTCTGGTCGACAATTACCGAATGAACGGCATTCTCGATCCGCTCATGCACGGGGCTCACGAATATTCTCCTGCCGCCGCCCGATGTAATTCATTCAAGTACAGTGGAATAGTGAACGCCGGGATTGATCCGCCACAGAATGAAGATGACCACATGCCCTTGAGCAAGCGTGCATAGACGAAAGAACGTCGAAAGCTCTTTTGACCCGTCGAGTGCTTCCCAAAGTAACGCGCCAGCTGCAGCATCTGCCCGTGCCTGCTCTTTGACGCATCTCGCTGGCCGGTGCTCCGACCATCTGCGTAGTCAATATCAGAATACTCGGGGTATCGAGCCTTTATCACTTCGTCGTGTAGCCGGCGCTCGACAAGGAGCTCGCCGGGCAGGGAAGATAGAAAACGGTAGAGATCTATATCCAGGAAGGGCGCGAAGACCGGATTGCGCTGCGCCAGGATTCCGAAAGTGCTCGACGCAATACTCCGTCTTGTGCGGTTCCAGAAGAAAAACTGACCAACCGGGTTCGGCGTATCCACATACCTTTCTAACTCTTCGACAAGCAGCGCCTTGGCATCCTCCCGTCTGAATTGTCTGTACGCACCCGCCGCCAGCATCTTGGGGAGGTAGCCCTCTTTGCCGAGAATCTCCTCCGCCAATTCTCCCAACTCTCCTCGCCGATACCTTGTAAGTCTCTCTGCCGTGAGGTTCTTACTTTGCGAGAGCACATCGCCGCCAATCCCATCGAAAATGCCGTCATAACTGCTGGCTGAGAAGTGGTCGGCAAGCGGCAGAATCCACGTATGCTCTTTCGAGTTGAAATTCGTCAGCAGGTTTTTCCTGCGCTCTGCCTCAACCCAATTCGGAACCGGCCCTACCGTAATATGGGGCACGGTGAGACGCCGGGCTAGTTGCCCCGCGACATCGACGTCCGCGTCCGATGAACGGCTCCTGACGGTGACGCATGTGATGTCTCCCAGACCCGCGCGGCACAACTCCAAGAGAATATGCCTGGAGTCTCTCCCGCCAGACAGCGGAACAGCGATCTTGTTGAGTGACATCTCGCGAAATCTCGATATACCGGCTTCAAAGAGATCGCCGTAGGCTGCCTGCGTTTCTGGCAACGACGCCGGGCTCTCGTCTCCACACAGCGGGCGATCCGGTGCGACCAGACAGAACCCGTTTGGTCCAAACCGCAACCGAGATCCGCCCGGCATCACACGGATGGCTGAAAAGGGCGTTCGGTCCGACAAATACAACCCTGTGCGCAGGAATAGCGCAATCGCAGCGGTATCGAATTGACCCGCTCCGGCATCATCCAGAAGGGCGAGGATCGACGTCGAGAACTCGAAGGTGCGCGAATCATACCTGTAATAAATCGGGATAAACCCAAGAGGATCATTCCGCACTTCGAGGATTCCACCATTGAAGTCCCACTCGACGAAAAGCCCGGATGACGGGCTTGTCGGATCCGCCCTGTACCCGAGAGCGCCGGTTTCCGATGGCGCAACAGTCACCTGCCCGTTGGCGATACGCGCGCTGCACTTTATTGGCCCCTTTGCGCCTGTTCGGATCATTCGGCGTTCCTCGAATCAGGGGGACGTCCCCTGCTCACATGCTCCATGGTGCCCAAACCGTCATCAGCACGGTCACATTTCTTTCGCCGGACATCAATTAGCCGGCGCAGGCTCATACTCCGTCGGCAGGTGCGCCGAGGCATTCGGCCGCTAGATTAGCGCCCGCATATCAACGCGAGTCTTCAAACAAGTCGCGAAATCGATCGCGAAATCGATCTGTTAGAAAAATCGGCATCCCCCAATCGTCATTACCCTCTATGATAAGCGGCCCCTCCGACGAGAAGGCCAGGTCCCAACCTATTGAATGCAGTCCATAAAAGTACCGATGCGCCTGCATCGCAAGCGAGAGCGCTTTGACAAAATTCGGAATCTGAAATCCGTCAAAGCGAACATTAGTGTCCGGGTGAGTGCTGACTCGCCACCCTTTCCCAGGTTTGAAGAAGCCGTCGCCGACGGCTCGACCGGATTCGATATCAACGGCTATCGCCAGCCCCCCGGAAGCCGGATTGTCGGTACGTCCCCCATGTACGCCCGACTTCAACGTTGCGCTAAGGACTTCAATGTCGCCTGATCGTGTCCGTACGGAAACGACCCGGAGGGTGTTAACCGATCCTGGATGCAGAGCGCTCATATCCGGATGCTGAACGATCGCGCGCTGCAACAAATAACGCCCGTCGAGTCGCTCCCCGAGTTCGGAGACGCTCGCCGAATCTGCATCGATCTTCAGATTGCCGGACCTGATGGCGACAGCAAACGCTTTCTGCCCCAGAATGCCATCCACTGGCTTACAGAATCCATCCAAATCTTCGTAGCGTTCTACGAGCGCCATCAATGGTGCCGACCCGGAGCCATCTGCCCATGCGACGCTGTGACGAGTAAGAACCGCCAGGTTCTCCGGCGTTGGTAAGTCAAGACTGGTAAGATACTGACCGAAGAGGAACTTGTCCCGCGTCAGGGACAGATAGTTGTACTTCCCTTCGTAGAACGGACTCACAGACTGCGGGTTCGAATTCCGCTGATCACGCGTGCGCCTGAAGCGTTTTTCAGATAAGCGGACCGCCGCCGGAGCATGAACTCTATCCAGCCCTCTCAAAAAATATCCCCGATTGAACTCCCGGTACCGAATCGTCCAATAGAGCAGGTCAAGACCCGCCATAAGTTTCGTCTTTCGTGGCGCTTCCGGGTAATAGGATCTCCAGAATGACGGATCCTTCAACAGCGCTACAACTTGAACTCCAGAGATAACACTGCTCCGTACCCTCCACCATTTACGCTTTAGCCAGTGCATTGCAGCCATTCAATTTCGCCCATTGAAAAACTGCTCGAATTGCGCCCTAAAGTCTGGATCGAGCGTCATTGCAATGACACCGTCCCAATCGTCATTACCCTCCACGATCATCGGCCCATCATTCGTGAAAGCAATATCCCATCCGATAGAATCCAGACCGTAAAAGTAGGTATGCGCGACTTTGGCGAGTTCGACGGCATCATGGAAGTAGGGAATTTCAAACCCGTCGAGCATGACCCCGGTATCAGGGTGCCGAGAGACGCGGAGACCGAAGCCTGGCTTGAAGAATCCGTCGCCGCAAATCCGACCCGTCTCCGTATTCACATTCGCGATAATGCCTCCCGACGCCCAGTTATCGGTTTTCCTATCGCCAGCTCCTACACGCATCGCGACGCATAGCAGCTTCGGCTCCGGAGCTGCATACAGTGTCACTACTCGCAGCGTGTTTACCGCCTGGGGATATAGCAACGCGAGTCCACTGTGCTGATCAATACGCTGCTGGATCAACCATCGGCCGGATGGGAAAGCATGTTCCGCGTCTCGCGCGTCCAACCTCTGATCCCCACGGAAAATTGTATTATCGCAGACGCTCAACGGGAAAACCTGCTTGCCGAGAATCCCATCGATAGGCTTGCAGAAATAATCACCGTCAACGAGGTTGTCCGCCAAGTCAGTGAGGTAAATCGTCTGACCTGTATCCAGCAAAGCGACCTCCCCATCTAACACAATTGCAGCCGTCCTGGGGACCGGGAAACTCAGGCTCTTCAGATATTGACCGAATAGCCACTTATCGCGCGTCATACATAAGTAATCAAACTTCCCTCGATAGAATACGAACTGACTTCTGGGTTGTTCATTCCGGCTATTTCGCGCGCCTTTGAACTCGCGCCAAGATAGCCTGCTGGATACGCGTTCCCCCACTCGATCGAGTCCGTAGGCATAATAGAATAGAGGCAATTCGCGATGCCGGACGAGCCACCAAACGAGTTCCGCGGCTATTCTGCGCCGGGCCTTTCTTCGCGCATCGGGGAAGTAACTTGCACTGTATGGCGATTCAGAGATCAAACCCCATAGCATTGCTGCGTCGTCGCGGAGCCGCCGAAGACGCCAATACCGCCTCTTGATCCAGCGCAATATTCCCATTACCTATGCTGCCGCCGACTAACCTATACGTAACCCAATTGGTGTCCATCTATATGAACTTTCGGAGAATGTTTTGTCTCCTTATGCGCGTGCCCACACTACAACGACCGGTTCTTGGTCACTCCTCTATATAGAACCACGATAGCAGCCCAAGCATATTATGCGTGGGACTTGGAATACCACAAGGACGCAGCGCACAGAGTGGATCCATGTGTGTGCGGGAGGGGTTACCGTTAAGCCAAACTCCCTTTCAAAGAAATCCTCCAAGCAGGAACTAGCCATCGATATCATCGAGTACGCAGCACGACAACTTGCTCCACCGGCGCGAATTTGTACGCACCTGTGCCTAATCAACCGAACAAAGGAGGGTCGCCTGCTAACCGACAAAAACCTTTCGTCGTGTCGACCCTACATTGTTCCGAAAGACACCAACCCACGCATCCAGCTTCTGTGCATGCCTGTGGCTAAATGCAAGTGAACGAATTTGAGTGCCGCAATAAACCCATCTTTTCTGAACTCGTAATACACTCCAAAAAGGAATTGGCGGCCGTGTCGTACGCATGCCCCGAAGAACTCCTTCCTGAGTCTTTTTTTGTCCTGAAGCCAGTCACTATACATTCGCATTCTCCTGACAATTCGCTCTTTTTGTTCACCTTCGGCGACCACCAATCGGTTCTTCTTCCCAATGATCGCAGGCGTGATTCGATAATCGATTGATCGTGTTGCCCCAGTCTCCCACCGGACATCAATAGTCAAGAAGACTGTCTCGGTTGGATGCCCCTCTCTATTGTTCATGTACGCATTCCCATCAACCGGAAAAACGAAATTGCCCAGTGAATAAGCGATGATCCCATTACAATAGTGTTCAATGCCCTGAAGTGTATGCGGGTGATGATGAACAACAACATCCGCTCCTGCCTCAACCAATCGCCTGGACAATCGCACCTTCCAGGGCGCCGGGAGGTTCGTGAATTCAAGATCCGAATGGGTAGTCACCACCAACAAATCTACGCTGCTTCTCAATCGCCGAATCAAGTGAATGAGCCTTCGCGAAGCCAGCGGTGCGACTCCAGCCGATCTGTCCGTGGCGCGATAATGCGTAGCGTCCGTTACGCTTACAATTCCGATCCTTCTAGTATTGATCGTCAACACCAGAGGCGTCTCAGCGGCCGCGATATCCCTACCCGCGCCGACCGTCTTTAAGCCCTGCCGCTGCAAGAATGACTCGGTAAACGTCAAGCCACTTTCGCCGCAATCGAGAATGTGATTGTTGGCCAACGATAGTACCTCGAAAGGCAGCTCACCTATGTCGATGCACTTCGCCGCGCTAACCACCATTTTCCGCGGAATATTATCGGCGTGAGGAACAATCACCGACTCCAAATTTGCGACAGCAATATCCACATCCTGCGTGAACTGTCGGCATTGACGCACTACCTCGCCCATGCCTCCATACTTGCCTGATTTCAATACCGACAGTGAGAGGTCGCCAACGAAGCCTAGCCTTAATCTTTCCACACGCGTGTCACTCTCAATTACTCATGCTGGTTCTACAAATTCAACTACATTGTTTCATTCGCGCCGATTGCATAGCCTGACCAATTTTACTGCCCCGTCGACGGCGCAACTGGACCAGATGCAACGTAATTCCACACAGTCTGTTCCGGCCCCTCCCCTCTGCCTGTCAGCCACCAAAGCAGACCCACCAACAAAAGATAGACGAACGCACCGACAAGTACTTGGATACCCAGCAGAAGTATTCCGCTCAATCCCTCCAGCGGACCAATCAGCGGTAGCCCGTACACAAGCCCTGCGTACATAACCAGCCCGGCGAATATGAGCCTCCATGTATCGTTGGCGAGCTGAGCCACTCCCAGCAGTCCCACGAATTGCTGCACAAATAGTGAAACGATCATCTGTACAGTACCTGCGATCAACACCCCTGCCGCTAGACCGAGAAGGCCGTTGATCGCGAATCCCGCTCCCAGACCTATGACCCTTATCGTCAGATTGAAAAGCGATAGAAGCCCGAGCGTCCTAACCTGCCCGGAAGACATGAACGCGGAAGTCGATACTGCAAAGACCGAACGGACGACTCCGTAGATTGCTAGAATCTGAATTATCGGGGCCGCTTCGCTCCACTTGTCACCCAAGACAACGTCTGTCAACGGGACCGCCACAGCCGACAGCCCTAGGCCTGCGGGTACCGCTAGCAGTAACAACACCGCAATGGATCTTCGGTACATGTCGCGAAACTCGTCAAGACTCTCGTTGAGCTTGGCGAGCCCCGGCAACGTTGCCCGAGCGATCGGCATTGCAATTTCCGTGGATGCTGCCCCGGCTATTTCATAGGCAACCGTGTATCGCCCGACAACATCCGTGGTAGAAAACCGACTGAGAATGAACGTGTCGAGTTTTTGAGAAACCGAGCGAACGAGGCCAACCAGGAATATCCATTTCGAAAACTGGAATAATGATCGCCACTCGACAAGTGAAAAACGGGGTCGGTAAGGCGACATCAAGAAACTCGAGACCAGGGCCGTCATCGACGCAAAGACCGTCCCGATCACGAAGGCCCAATAGGTGCGCCATACATACGCAATAGCTATCGTCACGACGAAGCCTGCGAGCTTGCGATACAAGCTAAACCGAAAATCTCGGTCGAATTCCAGCTCCTTCCGAAAATCGACTACACCAACATTCTCGAACCCATTCAGAAGTGCTGCCAGCGCGTAGAACCACAGAATCGAAAACAGCGCAGGCTCGTGAAAGAAACTGGCAGCGGGGCCGGCAAACGCCACCAGTAAGAGCGCAATAAAAAGACCCCGAATTGCATGGATCGTCCAAACAGTATTGTAGTGCCCTGCAACAGCCCGCTGATTCTGGATCAGCGCCACTTCCAATCCAAACGTCGTGATGAGTTCCAGGAAAGAGGCAATCATCGACGCTTTCGCAACGATCCCGAAATCCTCTGGAACCAAGAGTCGCGCCAGAATAATGCCACTTATGACACCGAGCGCCCGGATGCTCAATCGCATTCCGACGGTCCAAAATGCGCCGGACGCAATCCGCCTGCCGATCGACAAGCTGACCTTCTCCATTTCTTCAGGTACTCACTTTCCAACTTTGCCGCATTGAGTGCGGGAATAACGCTCTCTCGTGGCCGACCCAGTGTCTACTAGTGGCACCCTTGCGGTCACCGCATATGCACCGACAGGGGCAATATGCCGCCCGCCGGATAACCCAGCCAGCGGAGCAAAAACTTGCTTTGCTCTGCTCGCTATCGCGAATTGTTTCATTTTCTCGATCGACCCTACTATGCGAAGCGCTGAACTTCGCTATATAGGCCCTAGAGGAGAGACCTGTCACGGGGCGCCAGGCGGGACGGTCATCAACAGGCAATCGAGGGTGCTCATTGGCCACGTAATCTGCCCCCCGCAGCATCTTGATACGGGTCCGTCAATCTCCTGAACGCCGATACAACGCTATTGAACGCTCGCCACCGCAAGTGATCGAAGCAGGGGCAGAGATCTCAAGTATTCGAAAGTCGCTAATCTGCCGTCAGATTCGTTGGAGCGCGGGGTCGGACCGGCTGGGAAACTCGAATGCGCGCGCCGTACTCCGTCGAGGCATGATCTAGCTGCACGGCCCCCCGGGCTGGATCGAGACCCGCGCCGTAACCGCGAAGTACGATGCCGCCTCTCGCTGCAGCGGATTCTGACGACAGTGCAGGATCAAAATCACTCACTCGCGTAGTCCAGTCTTCCCCAAGACTAGACTCGTCTTCACGTAGAAACGGCATAGCAGCTAATGCAATTCCTTTTGACTCGAACGATCCCCCATCGTAACCGCCAACGTTGCTAACACGGTTCCGGGCTTCGCCTAGGTTGTCGTAATTACCGTTGCTCCACGCGAATCGTCCGTCCGGGTACCAAGCACTGCCGTCCCACTGACTAGACTCGAATTCCTCCCCGTAAGTTACCGCGGTGAACTTAATCAATCCATCGAAGAGTGGGGATTCGGGATTTGTGTGGACCCAGAGATTATTAAGAATATCGCTACGCTTGACAGATGATTGAAACTGGGTCCAAATCGTCTCCCGCGGATCACCAAGACTGTTGATTGTTGCTACAAGCGTATTGTGGATTATATGCACGCCAGTTGGACCGTCGTTTAACTTCCACGGACGTAAGAACTGATTCACACCGACATTTCTGACGAAATAGGTAGGGCCTCCCGTTACGGTATTTGGCTGCCGGCTACCTAGCGTGCCAGTGTTCAACGCCATGTTCCGATACGCAAGCGTATTGCGATAGCCATCGTCAAGCTCGAAGGCGTCATCACCACCCCAGAGAATCAAGTTCTTCTCGATTACAATTCCAATGTTTGGTACGGACGTATCCCGATGGACCTTTATCGTATCTCCGAATCCGGCGAAGGTGTTGTTGAAAATGGCATGGCCTTGGCCAGTAACCTTCAGTCCGTCGTCATTCCAGGTGCTACTTATACCTGTTTCGCCCTGGGCAGTTCCTCCCGTTTTTAGAGCGACAATGTCCTCCCAAGTCCATTTTCCCTCAAAATAATTATTGTAGATATTAGCAGCGTACATTTCACCTTCAGGCCCTTCCCATAGGCGAACGCCCCGTCGTCCAGAGATGATTGAATTCCGTAATGTAAACCCAGTCTGTGGCGACGACGATGTACCACGAACTCGCACGGCCCCCAAAACTCTGGAGCTCAAGCTTCCGCGCAGAGTCAAATTCTCGACAACTATGTGATCTCCATAGACATTCAGGGCTGCCCCCGATCTGTCTCCCAAAATCGCGGTCTCGCGATCATCCCCTCTAATCACTATCGGTCGGTCTTTTGTGCCACTCCGCGAAATACTGAGACCAGCAATTAAATGCAAGCCTCGGAACTCAAAAATCTGACCCGGTTCGGCCGAATCCAGCGCCGATTGAACCTCCGAAAAATCTGATCCCGACATGAAAACGACGTCAGCATCGCGGCCCGACACGTCCAAAGGCAACTCCCGGGTCTTAAATGCAGCACTGAAAATCTCACTACTACCATCAGAACCTGTGACAGTAACTTCAATCTCGTACGAAGCACCAGGCGTCAAATCCCACAGCATCCCGCTAAACTCGTCATTTCGCGGCAGATCCGAATCGTCCGAGGAGACAAACGATGGATCTGGGCCGTCCTTCCACTCTGCCGACGCCGTCGCGGTGTACCGTACAGTGGCACTGGCTGATGGATCCAACGCACCGTTGATCGGTACTGTATAGCTTACCGCTGTCGGTCCTGGCTCATCGAGCTTGAGGGGGCCGACTGGCAAGGTCGCGCCAAACAAAGTCCCTGGACCAACCATCAGCGCAGCGAGCATGAAACCGACACACGCCTCTCGGCTAAGGCTGATGGTCGACCGAATCTGCCGCTTCGAGTGCTCTGTCGAATGTCGTCGCATAGACATGTTCCGATTCCTCACGCTAGTTTTTGGGCTCTTGCCCTTCGACCAAAACGCCCGCAGAAAAAAATGGCGCGATTGCAACCCAAAATTCGAGGCTCCGTCACATCGACACGAAGCGTGCGTTTCTTCTGACAACGTGACGCACTGTCGAACGATACTGGATATTGCTTCTAATGGTAGCTGCGATGCGCAAACTGTGAAACATGTCGCATTATGCAGACAATTGCGCTGATTCAATTCTGACGTACACTACCGCATCCACAGACTTTACTACTTGGGTTCATAAGCTCATGTTGAAGCATCTTCTTCCCCTCCATGGTCTCAGTCGTAAATTGTCGCAGCGCGTCGGCTCGTGTTCATTTGTAATTCTGTGCACGTTTTCACTCGCGTACCCAGCCTCGCCGTTGCAAGCGAACGATCTATTCCCGGAACTCGAACCAGGCCAGTGGTACGAAATCCCTAATACGGCAATGAATGAGGTCGTGCCAGATCCATTGCCAGACGGGATCAGAGGCTCAACCGGGCCCCAAGCGGTGATTCACGCATGGAGTGGAGGCACGTTCGACACCGGCAGGAATCGACTATTGGTGTGGGGCGGTGGACATGGGAATTACGGCGGCAACGAGGTATATGCTTTCGATTTGGTAAATAGGAAGTGGGAAAGGCTATCCAATCCAAGTTCACTCGATGGCTGGAGCAAGGGTGATGCGATGATGCCGGATGGTACCCCTCTCTCTCATCATTCCTACGATCACCTCGCATATTTACCGGCCCCGTTTGATAGCCTCTGGGTCCAAGGTGGAAGTCGTTGGCCTGACGGGAACAGCAACCGTCTCACGTGGCGATTTGACTTAGATACCCACAAGTGGATCCACCTTAGCGACATACCTGACAGGTATGCTACTGGATTTTCCAATACCACTGCGTACGACCCAATTACCGGACAAGTTTTTCAACATGGAACTAGGTACATCGTTGTATACGACCCGACTAGAGACCAATGGGACATTCGATCGGACATGCTAGGCAATCTGCCGCAAGGCATGACGGGAACGATAGATCCCAAGCGAAGACTCTTCATAATGATTGGGCGAGGAAATGCTCTGTTCGTTGATATCGGAAATAAAGGAGTTTTGACAAGAGAGGAACTAAATACTTCAGGAGGCGATGAAATCGTCAATTGCGCAGCTCCTGGCCTTACATACGATTCGGCAAACGACTTAATCGTGGGATGGTGTCGCAACGGTAGCGTGTATACCCTGAATCTCGACACAAATCGCTGGACAGAACATGGCACCACATCTAGCCGCGTGCCCGCAGATCCGTACGAAATCTATGACAGCCCGCCGTATTGGGGCACCTATGGTCGTTTCCAATATGTTCCTGACCACAATCTGTTTATTCTCTACTACTGGATCACCGAAAACGTTTGGGTGTACAGACTTTCCGACGAGATCAGCGCCCCACGTCCCGAACCTCCGGACTTTGTCACGCCCTAACCAAAACTCCAACGCTTTAGGGATTTGACCACTCAATCAAGTCTATCTCGTACTCTTGCGATAACCGCCTATTTTGATCCGCGAAATATTGCGTAAGCAATCGCCGGTCCTCTTCAGGCATATCCGGGATTCGGTCAGCTAGACGTCGATACGCCCAGTCCTTCAATGATCGAGGCAGGACCGGACTGATCGCCTTCGAGACTCTGTTCATGCCTCCGATGCCGCTCAGGTAGCGATTCACAACGGCCAGAGCACCACGATACCGAAATGACCGGTTTTGACCACGATCGAAATCCGGATTCGCAAGTGGAGGCAAATCGAGTTTGCTTAACAATTCCGTTAGTGTAACGTTCGGGTCCTTTATGAGACTCTCGAACTTAAGAATGGAAATGCGTTCGCGGGCAAAACACTCACGAAACAATTGTATCTGATCGAAATATCTGCTCGCTCGCATGTATATCGAACCTTCAGATATTGCATCATGGAATGACCGAGACTCATGGCCCGCACGCACAGCGTGCCAATATGATGACCACGTTCTCATCACTGGATCACGGACAACGTAAACAATTCGCGCATCTGGGCTGAGATCCTTTATCCTGGTTGGAACACCCCAAAGTGGACTCTTCTGTGCACTATCATCCAGCCTTGGCAAGGGTGACGCACTGTACGAGGGCGTAGCATCCAACAGATATGGTTTTTCAGGTCTCCGAAATCTCGATCGATACCATGCCAAGTCCTTGCCGGAATTATGAGTGAAATACCCAGGTTCTTTAGGTTCGCTCAGACAAATCTCGGGATGCTGACCTAGAAGGCTGGCAAGAAAGGTTGTTCCCGCTTTCTGAGCGCCAACAAGAAACAAATTCGGGGGAAACGACATTTACGTCCTCCTAGTACACCTCATAAGGTGTCGCCGTTTTCACGATTCGCGTCGCTTCGTTCAACCCTATCGCTAATAAGAACGCCGGACGCACTCCACTGGCCGACACCAACCCGCGGTCAAAATCGGACTGCGCCCACCTCCTTCGCTACCGTGATTCCAGACGTTCCCGAATAGCCGCTCCGGACCTAGTCAGGCGAATACCTAGCTCCTCACGATTCGATCAATAGACTAACTGAGGAATACCGACGCAATGTTTGCACTGTACGTTCGACGAGTTGCGTGTTTCCCCATATCTCGGTCGAATTAAACGCCCAACTCACTAGCACCGGTCAACTCATCGCAGTGCCCCACCGATCCTCATGCTGAAGCTTTGCCCTGAAAGACAGATAACGCATCCTGATAAACAGCGCGCTGCGTGAACAACTTCTAATCGCTTCCGCTCGGTGTGCCCGCCGGGCGATCAAGACTCAACACATCACAATCGTTAGTCGCATTCGTTGAAGCAATACTGCGGCAATGGGTCCGGCCGACAACGTCGAGTCTTGGATCTATGCCAAACCAAAACTCCCACTTCTTTGAAGCCTGTCGCATCGATCGTTCCTTGTGGTTGCCGCATGCTTAATTGACGATCAATAAGGTAACGAGTACTGCGAGCTTCTTAGTCGCGGTCCTTCATCAAACGACAATTCACCTCCGGCTCGGTTGGGCCTGAACGACTCTGGATCAAACGAAAAAGATAGACAGCGTTCCCACCTTGGACATGCGCCTGGTCTCGTGCCCTGAATCGCACGTCCATACGAACGGAGACTACGCAGTGCGTGCAGTTTTCTCCAGCCGCCCAGAACTCGCATCATCGTTTAAACGGGCATAAAGCCCTTGGCATAGTTCCTCAATAGCGGGGTCTATTTGCGGCACACTATCTTTCCCGATAGATCTAGTCGATATCGCATCAACATACCTTGCCTTGTACGGAAGATTAAGAAAATCAAACAATTGGCGAATCTCATGGTCTGGGGTTCGAGTAACGTCTTCATATTTCACAAGCTTGACCCTTTCTTCTCTGTCTAATGCTTGTTCGTAATAGAACCTGTTTCTAAAGTACCAGATGAGCGCCCGCGCTGACTCGTCGCTGATACCACGTGAATAATGCTCGACAATCAGGGAGCGAGTATCTTCCGAGATATTCACACCCCTCCACCTCGCCGCCGCCGACTCATCGATTATGTATTTGAGATAAGCGTTGTGCTCTGTCCATTTTCGTATAGCCGAATTAACTACATCATGATAGTTTCGATAAATCCATATTGCGCGTGATGTTGGGAATTCCAGGAGCAACTCGCTGGCCCGCTGACTGTCCGCAATGCACTTGAATGCCACAATCTTCGCGCTAGCTGCATTTACGATTTGTTTTAGCTCCCTTGTCTCTTTGAGCACAAAGTCGTTGAAAGCATCAACGTCATTTTCGTTGTATGTAGCGACTGAGAAGGAACGATCGAGGCATCCGATCAACATATTGGTGCCAGATCTCATTTCCCCGAATATAAAACAAGGAATTGGTGAGGATTCGCGGACGAAGAACGTCGCAAAAACCTTCTTTAAATGCTTACGCACTTGCTGCCGTCTAGTTAACATTTCGCCCTACCCATTGACTGCAAAATCCTATGTCCGCATACCACTACGTTCCCTCGGTCGAAGTTACGGGGGCCACGCGTCCGATTGCTTCAATCGACGAATGAGGCCATCTAGTGGGTAGCCCAGTTCATTTGCGATTTTCGCATGCTTTACCGCCTCGTCGAGACGGTTAGTTCGATAGAGGACCAAGCCAAGATTGTAATGCGCTTCCGCGGACTCTGGCGAGACCATCACGGCTTCTTTCAGTTTTTGCGTTGCTTGTTCGTACTGCGCGATCTTATAAAGATAAATGCCATATATGGTTAGCACAGCCCCATCGTCCGATTTGAATCTCAATGCACGTTCCAGATAACACTCCACCGGGTATCCAGCATACTTCTCCCCCTGTTGGCGAAGCCGCAATCGCACCATCGTATAAAGGGCACGATGGTGATTCGGAAAGGCACGAAGGGTATAGTCAAGATTATTATTCAGATTCAACGGACTCTCCGACAACATTTCGATCTTCCTTTGAAAATGATGCTGCTCCACGACCGGCAACTTCTCTCGAAAATGCTCGGGATTTGTATAATCAAAAGGACCGTATGAGCCTTGTTCATGGATAACCGCCAAGTCTCCACAATCAACACCTTCCACCAGATAATCTTGCGCCTGAACCGTCGCACAAACACATGAATGCAGACAGATTGCTAGGAGAAGTACTTTCCGCATATCCGAATACCAATTAACAAAGGCAAACTTAACGCAAAGTGCCGGCGTCATAGAGCGGGGCGAATTCCCCGCAACCCGGCAAAATAGTCAGTAAGAGACAAAATGCGACACCTATTCACCCCGGAGTGATGCCTTTTGCTGGCCGAGTACTCTGGCGAGTTGAAATTCGGCCGTTGGCACATATGATTCCACGATCTCGTCAACCTACCGGTCATTGTATGCTGTAGGACTTTCCAGGATTTCGGCAAACGGCCACAAGAAAGTTCCTCGCCTCCCGCCTAATGCACAAAACGAACTGCGAGCCGCATCCAATGTCCCAGACTCCTTGATACGCAAACGGGCTATCATAATAGTGCACTTTCCATCACGCGCATCCCTGGGTAAAGGGCTTTTCACGCAATGTTTGCTAACTACTACATGATCGCCAACGCACAAAAGGCGGGAGTCCGGATGGCTCCATAACTTGGTCGCTTGCACACCTCACGTCAAAAGGCGGCCCGACTCCCCGCGTTCTCCTAGATGACACTAAAGATGACCGGAACCAGAAGGGCATACATGAATATCGCCGAATATCCTAACTTGCATTTTCGAATGCGAGAGCAACTGCAGAGAAACCGGCAGCATCCACCTGAACGCTAAAAATACCAACGCAGCTGCTCCCCATCATGCGACCAAATCACACTTCACGAAGCGCACTTCCCGCCAGTTTGCACTCCCAACCAAACTTACCTATTCGTTCCGTGCGAACTGCAATAGAGACAGAGTTTTCGTTGTCGCATGCAGTCACCGCGATTGCCGCAAGTCCACCGCACCAACGAGTCTTTGCGTAGCATTGTGTGCACCAGTGAGCCAGATTGCCCGCCCTCAGTCAGATCGGCAACAGACTTCCCCAGTCTCATCAACCATGCCACGGTGTCATCCCATTGCAGTACGCAATGAGAGCATCGCGTCTACACTTTATATTAGACATTAACAGGTTGGAGTGACCTGCGATTGTACACATAGGGTAGTATAGACGACGTTCTGTACTTCTGAGGTCGTGATGACTCCAGGACCCCACTCTCGCTTGGTCAAAAGCGCCAGCGTAACCGCGGACGACGCGCATCGTCGAATGTGCTAGTAACACAGAGTTTACATATAACTGTATCAGCCATAATCTTAATAGCCTTTTACAGAGACTCACCCATCGCTGTTCCATGACCAACGTATTCGTCTCCGCCTTCAGAACGTACGGAATACCGGACGGTCTGCTGTACCTACTCAATCGGCTCTCTGCCCGGATGTTGGGAGGAACAGTCAATCTCGTCAGGTATCGCTTTCTCGCGCTCCCGACTGATGTGAACATACCCACTCCACGACGGTTGGGTCGCACTGTTGAGACTCGAATGTTGTCTCTGAAGGAAGTAACCGCACTTGCTGTACCGAGACCTATTGACATCATTAGAGCGCGCTACAGACAAGGTTCATGCTGCCTTGGGGCCTTTCGGGATCGTCAATTTGTCGGATTCATTTGGCTTCAAGATTGCAGCTATGCTGAAGACGAAGTGCGCTGTCGGTACGTATTACCTAATAAGCACACGTGCGTTTGGGACTATGACCTATTTATCTCACCTGCTTATAGAGATACGGCGGCCTTTCTTAAAATATGGGTCGACGCGCTATGCTATCTGAGGGCGAGCGGCAAACTGTGGTGCTTTAGCCGAGTGTCAACCCTCGCACCCGATTCGCTACGCGCTCATTTGCGAATGGGAGCGAAATTGGTCGGGAGCGCTGTCTTTATTTCAGTCTTTAAAGCCCAAATTTTACTCTCAACTTGTGCACCATACGTTCACATATCATGCCGAGCGGCGAACATACCAGACCTAGTGCTACCCGACGCGAAACACTAGCCGGTGATTAAGGCATGCAGGTACTTGCAGCACATCGCCGGTACGGCTACTCGTTACCATGCCGGTTAGGGACTACGCGTACCATTCGGCATATGCGCTTGCAGCCACAGTTCCAACATCATTAGAACCCACACCAATTCTCCATAGTAGTAGGGGTGACGTGGCAGTAGGTCTTCAAATAGCGATTTAACATAGTCGCCTTTGACGACTTCGCGGTCCGCAAGGCCGTAGACGGATGACACTGTGACCTTTCGCAGTGATTCATGCTTACACACCCAGTTCCCGAAAGGCAGTCCAAACCCATGCTTTGTCTTGTGAATAATCTCGTGGGGAAGAAAATCCCTGAGCGCCTCCTTAAAGAACCAGCGAATATTTGTGCCGCGGACCTTCCATTCGGGGCGAAGGCGCAGGGAGAATTCTGCTAAGTCGTCATCAAGCAGCGGAAACCCCACCTCCACAGACGCGAACGCAGCAGCATAACGCACCTTGCGCAGGTCGTTGTCCGCCAAAGTAAATTTCCAATCAAATTCCAGCATGCGATCGACTAAATCGTTAGCCGCAAGCTCGTCCCATACCTGACTCTGCAAGCGACGCGGGTAATCCGGATCCGCCGCGGCCAGCCATTCTGCACAGAGGATGGCCTCGGCCCCTTCCCGCTCGAGCAAATTGTATGTCTCCATCCGATCCGGCATCGGCATGCGCGCCTGCTCCACATAGCTCTTCAACTTGCGCAAGATCGGCAGACGATTCGCCAAGCTAATCGCCGTCACGGGCTCTATTAAGCCGCGCCGGAGAATCCTCGGGACTTTCCGATACCAATCAAATACTTTCTGTTTGGCGTAACGCGTATTACCACCGAATAACTCGTCGCCACCGTCCCCAGCCAGCAGTTTCGTGACGCCGTCGTCCCGGGCCCTCTCAGCACAGATCATCGCCGGGAGCATCGACGAATTTCCAAAAGGCTGATCAAGGCGAGCTGCGACCGCAGGAAGCCGGGCTACCAGGTCGTCCGGTGTCACATAGTATTCCCGGTGCTGACTACCGAAATGCCGGGAGGCCAAGCGTGCGTACTCAGCCTCGTCGTAACCCGGCACATCGAATCCGATTGAAAAGGACTTTATCTTCCGGTCAGATCGCTCACAGAGCAGCCCGACTACCGTCGAACTATCCGTACCTCCCGAGAGGAACGCTCCGGTGTCGGCGTCCGGGGATTCTCTTTCAATTGCCTGCCGCAACAGGCTATGGAAGTCTCGACGTGCCTCGCCAAAATCTCGATAACGTGGTCCTGTCGGTTGGCGGCGCCAGTATCGCTCGACCTTTAGTGACCCCCTTTCCCATCGAAGTATGCTTCCCGACTCCAGGCGATGTACATCCTCATGAACTGTGCCCGGAGCCGGCAGACAGTGGAAATAGAGATAATCGAAAATGGCCTGGGAGGATATTGCAGGCTTGGCGTCAAAAAGAAGATCAGCGCGGTTCGCAAAAGCGATTCCGTCGCCTACAAGACGATAATACACCGCATAGCTGCCGAATCGATCCGTGCAAAGTGCCAATCGACGCGATTGGACGTCGCAGAAGAAAACCGCGAAGTGGCCGGATACGCACTCGTCGAGATCACAGGTGCGGCCGAATAGCGCAGATCGCCACTCGCGGATGCGCTGATACGTGTCCGTCCCAACATCACCAAGTGCGAGCCCCAGCCGAGGATGGCCAAAGACACCAAGGACCGATTCCTCATTCGTAGCACATCGGACGTCCTCTACGACGACAATACCATCGTCCGTTCGTGCCACGGGCTCTGCCGACCCAGTGCGGGCCGCGACCAGCTTTGCCGCATTCTGTCCAATCGCCCCCGCGAGGGCCGAGCGCTGTGACATCAGTGAGATTCTCCCTCAACCAATAACGAAGTATGTCATACCCGCCCATCGCATCGTGCGACTGAGATCACGTATATCGGCGGCACTGGCACCGCGACTCGGTCACAATTCCTCAGTACAACTCGTGCACCGAGAGCCTTTTCCGGCCATAATCTGGCGCGAAACTGCGTACCGCCTGGGATTAAACAGCTCGGACCATGCCCATACGCGACCTGCTCATTCTGGCCATCGTAATCGGTGCCGCCATCACGGCCCTAAGGCGCCCGTGGGTCGGCGTAATGTTATGGACCTGGCTCTCCATCATGAACCCGCACCGCTACGCGTGGGGGCTTGCCTACTCGGCGCCGTTGGCCGCTATGGCCGCCGGATCGACTCTTTTGGGACTTCTGTTCACCAGCGAGCGGCAATCCCCTTTCCAGGGAAAACCCGTGTGGTGGCTCGCCGCATTCTCGGTTTGGATGACAATCACGTGGTTACTCGGACTCGACCCGGCCGGTGACTACTGGAACTGGGATCGCGCCATAAAGGTCTTCGCGATGACATTTGTGGCGCTTGCCCTGTTGGTGGACAAGTTTCGCGTGATGGCGTTCGCCTGGGTGACCACCGCCTCCCTCGCATTACTCGCTCTCAAGGGCGGGGTCTTTACGCTTCTCACCGGCGGTAACTATCTCGTGTGGGGACCACCGCAGTCGTTCATCGCTGACAACAATCACTTCGCACTCGCGACGATCATTATCGTGCCGATGGTCTATTTTCTCTATACCATCACGCCTCGTAACTCAATCCGTTATGCGCTCCTTGTCACCATGGCCCTCTGCGCTATTTGCTCTCTCGGTAGTCACTCACGGGGCGCACTCCTGGCCTTGATCGCCATGGGCGGCTTTCTCTGGTGGCGCTCGCCTCACAAGCTTCTCACCGGAATATTGATAGTCGTGATGATCACGGTCTACATTCCGTTCCTGCCGGATCAATGGTGGGATCGAATGGAGACGATTCAGAACTTCGAACAAGACGCGTCAGCAATGGGCCGCATCAACGCATGGATCGTCGCCTGGGAGACAGCCAAGGCCTATCCGTTCGGTGGCGGAATGTCATATCAACATGCGGAGCTCTTCGAACGATTCGGCGTATACGAGACGAAAGTCCGGGCCGCCCACAGCATATATTTCCAGATCCTCGGCAACCACGGGTTTGTTGGGTTATTCCTGTACCTCGGACTCTGGGTTTCCAGCTATAGGACGGCCGGGTGGTTGAGAAAGAACGCCCGCGGCAGTCCCGAAACCGAGTGGGCTGCAATGCTAGGGAGCATGGTACAGGTCAGCCTGGTGGGGTTCGCGGTGGGGGGCGCATTTTTGTCCCTGTCCTATTTCGATCTCCCGTACAACCTGATGGTGATGGTCGTCCTTGCGCGCCGCTTGGTACTCGACCAGACCAGCGAAGTCGTCGCACCGAAAACTACGGCCGTCCGAGGGAGACAGAGCCGAGTGCCAACCCACGGATGACGGCGTTTGGGGACGACGCAATGTACTACGATCCGATGATCCGCGCCCTATTGGGCGCCCTCTCACCGGCAGGTCCGCGATCCCGCCTCACGATTCTGATATTCCATCGGGTACTGTCCTCGCCGGACCCTCTGTTCCCGAATGAGATTGACGCAACACGCTTCGAACGAATCATATCGTGGCTGTCGCAGTGGTTCTCTATCCTGCCTTTGTCCGGGGCTGTAGATCAGCTGAATCGTGGAGTTCTTCCAGCGCGAGCAGCATGCATCACTTTCGATGATGGATACAGGGACAACGTGACAAACGCCCTACCGATTTTGACGCGACACGGCGCGACCGCGACGTTCTTCATCGCCACCGGGTACCTCGGAACAGGACGAATGTGGAACGATACAATTATCGAGTCGGTAAGGGGGATGTCGAAACCGCAATTGAACGCATCAGGTGTGGGAGCAGGCATCCTCCCCGTAAGGACCCCCTCTGAAAAGCGTGAGGCGATACGACAGTTGATCGCGCATTTGAAGTATCGGAATCACGACGAACGCGAAGAATTGACTACGGCGATCACCGAGCAGTGCAACGTACACCTTCCGCGCGATCTCATGATGGACGATTCCGGCGTGCGGAGGCTTCACGAAGCGGGTATGTTGATCGGGGCACATACAGTCGATCATCCGATATTGCGACTATGTGACGAGAACGAAGCCCGCCGGCAGATTAGTGACAGCCGGGACTATCTGGAGGGCGTGATTGGCGAGCCGGTACGGCTGTTTGCCTACCCCAACGGTAAGCCCGGGACAGACTACACCACCTCCCAGGCCCGGCTCGTGGAGAGCCTGGACTTCCAAGCCGCCGTTTCGACCGCACCCGGCGCATCAAGCGCGAGAGATGACATCTTCCAGCTTCGCCGTTTCACGCCCTGGGACAGGAAGAGACACAGGTTCGGGCTCAGGTTGGCCCAGAATCTCCGTGGGTAACAGCAGCAAGTCTAAAACCGAGACTTGCCTATTTGCCGATCGCTTTGTCGAGAACAGAGGCTAGTTCTTTCGTACGGGCGTAACGAGAGGCGGCCGCTATCGCATCATCCGATGGCAGTAACTGCTTGTCTTCGTTAAGGAAGCGCTTGAGCAATAAAAAGATCTCGTGCCGATCGTGCAAGGATGCCATATCGTCAATGCCGGCCTGGCGCGCTACATGCGCCGTATCGCCCGCAGAGTCACTCAGCAGAATGAGTGGGCGACGTGCACGCAGGTACTCATAGAATTTTGCAGGAATCTGTTCGTTGCAGCTGCTGGCCTGCAGAATCAGGAGACCATCTGCCGCTTGCATTTCGCCGAGCGCTTCGCGATAAGGCATGGCCCCGCAAATTTCCACGGCAGTGCTTACGTCGTAACGCTCAGCCAACTCGTACAGCAACCGGTCGGCCATGGATGCTCTGAATCGCACGAGCAGCCTGCCAAACAGCTCCGGGGTTTCTTTCTTCAGCATCGCAATCGCGGCGAAGAGTTCGTTTGGATCTCGTTCAGCAGGGTAGATGACGCCGCTGTGCAGCAGCGTCATCTTCCGGGGAGTCAATGGAGATTCCGAATATGGAGCATCTTCGAACGCCTTCTCATCGTAGCCATTCTCGATGACTTCGAACCTCTCCGCCTGGGCGGGATAACGCCTCCGATAAGATTCCCTGGCGCCGGGCGTGGTGAACACCGAGCGGGCAGCCAGGCCGACGGTCCGGCGTTCGATGCGTTCGAAGCTCCTCCAGGTAGCGGGATCGCTTGGATAGCCTTCCTGAGCCATAGGATCCCGAAAATCCGCCACCAGCGGCAGCCGGGTAAGTCGGGCCAAGGTGCACGAAATCCGGTGTGCCGTCGCAATCGGATAGGTCGACCAGATGGCATCGGGCTTGAATCGTCTGATGGCGATCAGGCCGGCCGGAACCGCGCCCCACCACCACGAGCGCCATCGATCCGGTCGCGCGAAGACTGCCGGATAACGCCCTGCAATGGCGAGATGCTTGCGCGCATCGAGTGCCGGAGCCCTGATCACTGGCATGTCGTCCCGCACTTCTGCCAATAAGTCGGGGCTACGATGATCGTAGACGCCGGGATGCGCTGTCAGTACGATAGGGTCCCAACCAAAGTCCGGCAGGTAGGACGAGAAACGAAGCGCTCTTTGCACGCCACTGGTCCCGGAGTGGGGCGGGAAATGATAGGCGACCATGAGGACGCGTGGCACGAGCAAACTCCTGGGCCCTACCGAGACGCGAGGGCATTGAATCTAGTGTGAATTCCAGCACAGCGGATTATCACAGATTTCGTAAACTGTCCAAGTGCCGGGCAATCAAATTGGCATAATTGCCGTTCTGAAGAGGAGATGGCCGTTGAATGCGGAGCAGGAAGTACTGTCCACGCTGGACGAGGCGTTGAGCTTGCAGGGTCGCAGCGCAAAATTCACGCGAGAGACGCAGTTGCTCGGGGCGGTGCCGGAACTGGACTCGATGGCTGTGATAACGGTCGTCACGTCTCTGGAGGAGCGCTTCGACATCACAGTGGAGGACGACGAACTGGATGCCGCTGTGTTTGAAACAGTGGGTTCACTCGTGCGCTTTGTGGAAAGCAAACTCGAAGAGGCGTGATCACATCACAGCAAGTTGTCTGCGATCCCTTTTTTGCCGATACTGGTCGGGGACGCCGTTTCGCGATCGCAAGCCGACCTCGGACAGAATCTCGTGGGGGTATCCTGTTTCTGCCCCCTTTCGCAGAGGAGATGAACAAGAGCCGTCGCATGGCTTCACTCACCGCGCGAGCCCTTGCGCAGGAAGGTTGGCATGTGCTGCGGTTCGACCTGTTCGGTTGCGGTGACAGCGACGGAGAATCCGGCGAGGCCACCTGGGCAGGCTGGATAGATGATGTCTCGTTCTGGTGTGAGTGGCTTCGACAACGCTCGAACGGACCCATCGTCCTGTGGGGCTTGCGGGCGGGCGCCCTGCTCGCGTCCGCGTGGCTGCAACAGCAAGAAGATTCTCTGCCCTTGTTAATGTGGCAACCGGTAACCAATGGCGAGCAATATCTTACCCAGTTCCTGCGTTTGCGCGCCGCTGCCGAAATGCTGGACGCGCGGGAAGCCCGAGGCTCCGTGTCCGCCCTCAAGGCAGACCTTTCGGCCGGCAAACCAGTTACGGTTGCCGGTTATACGCTGCATCCGGACCTTGCCAATGGGCTAGCCGAAGCGCGATTCGTCCCTCCCGGCCACCATGACGCAACCCTGATCGTACTCAACGTCGTTCCGAATGCGAATTCGGCGCCTCCTCCGGCATTGGAAAAGGCAGTTCGAACATGGGCAAACGCTGGATCCGATGTGCTGTCGGAACAAATAGCCGGACCCGGATTCTGGCGGACGACGGAGATCGAGACGATCCCCTCCCTGGTGGATGCCTCTGTACGTCAAACGCGGCGGCTCGCCAGATGAACTACACCGAACGCGCGATACTTTTCGAGTGCCATGGTGACCGCCTTGTCGGGATCCTCGCGCAGCCGGAACGCAGCGTCTGCGATGCCGGCGTCGTCGTCGTGGTCGGCGGCCCTCAGTACCGAGTCGGCAGCCATCGCCAGTTTGTTCATCTCTCCCGTACTCTCGCGGACGCGGGCATCCCATGTCTCCGATTCGACTATCGTGGAATGGGGGATTCAGAGGGGACGCCACGGGAATTCACGAATGTATCCGACGATATCGCTGCCGCCGTTGAGGGATTGCTGGAGCGCTGTCCCTCGGTCCGCAATGTCGTCCTCTGGGGACTCTGCGACGGCGCCACTGCATCTGCCTTCTGTGCTGCCGGAGAGCCACGGATCTCCGGATTGGTGCTTCTGAACCCGTGGGTCCACACGGAACATGGCGAGGCCCGGGCCTATCTCAAGCACTACTACATCAAGCGATTAGCCTCCGCTGCCTTTTGGAGGAAATTACGACAGGGCGACTTCAGCGTTGGTCGGTCTCTGGGAGATGCCTGGCAGCTATTGAGGAGCGCGGTCAATACCAGGACCACGGGCGAGGAAGCACTCGCAATGGAGAATTTGCCACTGCCCGATCGACTCCGAGAAAGCCTGGCGGAGAGGCCGACGCGTATACTGATTCTACTGAGCGGAAGAGATTTCGTCGCGCGTGAATTCGAAGATCTGATCAAAGGGGACGAGTCCTGGACGCCCGTCCTTTCGAGGGCTACTGTACGTCGAATGCCGAAGGCAGATCATACGTTTTCCGATCCGAAGGACGCCGCTCTGGCGGCCGAAACCACAAGGGACTGGTTGCTCGACCGGTAACCTCGCCAGCAGATCAAGTCTCGGCCGTCGCTGTGGCGTTCAACAGCGCTTCGATCAACTGCTGGATACGCCTGGCATTCTCCTGCCACGTATATGGCTTGCTCCAGAGCACTTTTCTTGCCGCATCCCCAAGTCGCGCCCTCGCTCCCGGATCCTCCAGAAGCTCCTCCGCGGCAATCAGAAATTCCCGTGGGTCCTCCGGCGCAAATAACTTGGCACTGACACCGTCGTCGAGCACTTCTTTGATGTTCGCCGTGTTCGGCGCAACTATTGCCTTCCCTTGCGCCATGTAATCAAAAAGCTTCAATGGCGAGGCATAGGAAACAACGGAAGGCTGTAGCGCGACGTCGAATGCTGCCACGAACTCAGAGACCTTTTCGTGCTCGACAACGCCGGTTATGCGTACCCGATCAGACACACCGAGGTGCGCCGCGTATCTCTCCAGGGAGTTCCTCACCGGCCCGTCACCCACCAGCAACGCGCAGCGTCTTCCAGACGTATCGCGGGCAACCAACTCCACAACACGCTCGAGACCATGCCATTCACGCATGAAACCGGTAAATCCCAACACCTGGCGGCCGCTCAGACCCAGTGTCCTCTTCACCTCCTCGGGATCCGGTAGGGTACGGTACCGTAGTGCATTGACACCATTCGGCACCACGCGAATTCGATCCCGCGGGACCCCTGCCGCCCGGATTTTCGCTGCCAGAACCTCCGTTACCGGCAGTACCACAGCGGCGTTCCTCCAGACGTATCTCTCGCTCCAGGCCGCCAACTTGACCAATGCAAGCCCGCTGTACCGTGCACGTTCTTCCGCAAGCGGCGCATTGACCTCGGACAGCAGTGGCAGACCATACACTTTCGAGATCCATATGCCGGCTGGCTGGAACAGGTTGTAGCGCTCGTAGATGCCGTCGGGGCGATGTTGTCGCACGGCCCTGCCGAGCTTCACGAATGCGACGAGCGCGTAGCCGAATTCCAGGAGTTCATAGCAGAAATCCGGCAGTAGCTTCTTGAGCCGGGCTACGACCCTGTTTTCCCCTCCGAAACCCGCAGTGCCCGTGCCCCGTGGTCCCACGATCACAACCTCGACTCCCTGTGAGCGGAGCGCACTAATGAGCTCCTCTACGTGAACGAATTGACCGTCCTTGGAAGCAATCCTGTGGTGGTAGAGCAATTTCACCGCCTGCCCTCGGCGATGGCTTGCGAGAAAACGTCGAGCTGCCCCGCTGTCGTCGCGTCCCAATTGAACTTCTCGGCATGGCGCCGAGTGTCCGCGCGGTCCGGATACGCCGAAAGAAGGCGTCTGACCGCCTTGACGACCCCGGCCGCCGACTGTTCATGGATCAATACGCCGGCTTCCGGCGCGTTCAGGACCTCGGGGGTTCCCCACACGGCCGTCCCGGCGACCGGAGTGCCGCAAGCAAGGCTTTCCAGGACAACGTTCGGCATCCCCTCTCGACTCGAGCAGAGAACGAGACAATCCGCGGCATTGTAGTACTCGGCGAGAGTCTGGTGGTCCAGGCCGCCCGTGAACGTGACACGATCGCTTACCTCTCGCTGTTCCGAGAGCCGCCTGAGTTCGCCCTCTTCCGGACCCGTACCCACGATCACGAGATTGCAGTCCTTGAGGGCTCTGAGGCTCTCGATGACGTGGTGATGCCCTTTCCGTTCGATGAGAAGCCCAACCGACAGGAGTGTCCGACCTGAGAACCCTAATCGACGGCGCAGAGAATCGCGCTCGAGTGGCCGGAATCTCTCGAGGTCGACACCGTTACGCAGCGTCCGAACCCGATCGGCGGGAGCGCCGAGTTCCACCAATCGGTGAGCCAGTGCATCGCTGACCGTGACCATCCGGTTCGCACGTTCAGAAGCCCACCGTATCCACTTAAGTGGAATCCGGTACTGGGGTATCAGATTCAGGTCGGTACCGCGACCGGTGATGACAACCGGCTTGTTCAACCAGTGGCCAAGAAGTACTGCAGCCACGCCATCCGGATAGAAGTAATGCGCATCGATCAGGTCGAAATCCTCGAGATCGCCGAATCTCCGACGAATTGCCAGCAGGCTCGCCAGCGCCAGGAACAACGGCGCCGAACTCATACCCAGCTTCGGGATCAACGGGTATCTGGGATGATCGACTACGCACCCCTCGAATGATTCCTCCGGCGAAACGCGCGCAAACGCACCGTACTGACCGAATCCCTCACCGGTCAACGGGAACCAGGGTATCGGGGCCAGGACGGCCGCATCCACCGCACCAGTCTCCAACACATGTCGGAGTCGTTCCGCGACAAATATGCCATGGTGTGGCATCTCACGGTTCGGGAACAGGGTGGAGAAAGTCAGGATGCGCATGGGTACTCAGGACTATTACCCTGATAGTTCGCCAATACCGAGGCCTTGCCATGTACGGGACCGGGCGGCAATCCTGATGATGCGCTCGATCCGTGTCTGCTCGAGCGTCTGCTCCCAGCTCCAGGCCGCCTGGCGTGGATTCTTGAAAACGCTGTAATAGGAGGATTCTCCGGCTCCGGACGTGCTCGCCTGGACGAAGCGTTCCACCTGCGGCGACCAATCCAGGCCCGCAAACTCCAGAAGTTCTGCAGACACTTCCATGGGCGATTCACACAATCTCTCGTACGCCACACGCATCACATTCGGCAGCGACTGCGTCTCGTCCATTGCCTTGTCATTAAAAACTGCCCAGCGCCATGCCAGACGCTCTTCCGGATACATGGCGCGGAGGTCCGCCATCGAAACTCCCCATTCCTGCCCTGCCTTGGTCTCAAGCAGCATTTCGAGCAGCCGGTAGTCCTCGCTCGCACCGGAGTTGTCATCGAACCTGTTGCGCGTCTCTCCCCTCTCGACAGAGGCGACGAATCCACAAGGGTGCCGGACTATATGCAATGCACGGGCGTCCGGCAACACGCCCATGATCGCGCCCAGACGCCCGAGCGACTCTATGGACTTCCATACGACACTGGACTCTCCATTGGCCGCAGTTGGCGTACCCGGAACTGGCCACTGAAAGCCAGCCCGGCTGGCAACACGAGAAAGCGCAACGCCCAATCGGTAGCGCGCCAGGGAATGCCAACCGAGATAGTCCTTCCGGAAGACCGGCGACTTCCCGACGACCTTAAGTGCCCGATTCGACCTGATCCCGCGACAATAGTCACGCAGCGTCTCGACCGAATCGGCCGGAAGACTCTCGATCAGCAGCGGGAGGTCCAGGCGGTCCACGCTATCCGGCTCATGGCGGTAGAGCGTCCTCGGATGGCTGTCGAAGATCTTCCCCAGCCAGGTCGTACCTGACCGGGGCAGACCGAAAAGCAGGATGAGTCGAGCGTTCATCGTCTGCTAAGCGCTACGATGTAAGTCGCGAACGCCAGCGGGCTGCGACTCGAGCGTCGCGAGAAACCCGTCGAACATGGAGAGCGCCCACAGGATCGCGGAATGTTCCCGGGCACCCGACTGATGTTCTTGCATGATCCGTTCAAGAAAGGCCACGTCAAATATCCCGCTATCCCGCAGACGGTCGCCTCGGATCGTTGCCTTCAGTGTTTCAGCAAGCTCTTTCCTGAACCAGGACGAGATCGGCACCGCAAATCCCATCTTCTCCCTATACATGATGTCATGGGGAAGATGAGGCTTTAGTGCACGCTTGAAGCAGAGTTTGCCCTCACGCCCAGCCAGCTTCTGGGAAGTCGGTAGCGTAGCTATCCACTCCACCAGTTGGTGCTCCAGCAACGGCACCCTCACTTCCAGACTGTGGGCCATACTGGCTCTATCCACCTTTGTGAGAATATCCCCGGGCAAATAGGTCTTGAAGTCGAGGTATTGGACGAGCTGCAATGGATCCAGAGAATGCTGCCCCTTGGCGTGATTTCGGAACACCTCCAGGGCATGGTAACCTTCCAACTCTCCGGTGAAGTCCCCTGAGAAGAGCCGTTGACGAAGCTCGGAGGGAAAAATGGAGACGCTCCTGAAGTAGGCCTCCAGACTGTCTCGGGACAAGGCCTGCAACGTAGACTTGGCGCGCAGAATCTTCGGCGCCCAATCGATTTTCGGGTACACGCTACCGAGGGCGCCGAAGACAGGTCCCCGTATGGCTTGAGGCAGTAGCCGGCGAACCCGCTCCTCATAGGCGTGCCAACGATACCGGCGGTAGCCGAGGAAGTTCTCATCGCCGCCGTCACCGGAAAGCGCCACGGTCACGGACTCGCGGGCCAATTCACACACGCGGTAGGTCGGGATAGCGGAGCTGTCTGCAAACGGCTCGTCGTAGAGTCGTGGCAGAGCCTCCAGCAGGGAGTAATCCGCAGGATCGACCTGCCGAACTTTATGACGCGTGTGGTAACGCCGGGCTACTTGCTCGGCGAAGCGGCTCTCGTTGTAGGCCGGATCTCCAAACGATATCGAGCACGTATTCACGGGCTCTTTGTCCTGTTGCGCCATCAGCGCTACAACCGCGCTGGAATCGACGCCACCGGACAGGAAAGCGCCGAGCGGCACTTCCGCGATGAGTCGCCGGTCAATACTCGCACTCAGCCGCTCGATCAATTCTCGATCCAGTAGATCCGGATCAGCGGGTCCGTCCGTTGAGAACTCCACATCCCAGTATTGTCGTGGCTGCGGTACCGGTTGGCCGCGTCGCACGGTAAGCGTATGACCCGGAGGGAGTTTGTTCCCCCGCTTAAATATCGTTTTCGGATCCGGAACGTAGCCGAAAGCGAAATAGTCCTCAATGGCTTGCTGGCTCAAGGTCCGATCAAACCCCGGGTGCAGCATTAGTGCCTTCAGTTCAGTGGCGAAGATCAGAAAGCTGTCCGATGTAACCGCGTAGTAGAGCGGCTTAATGCCGATGCGGTCGCGTCCCAGGAACATGCAGTCCCGATTGCGGTCCCACACACCGAAAGCGAACATGCCGTTGAAGCGCTCGACGCAAGCCTCGCCCCATTCCTCCCAGCCGTGGACGATGATCTCGGTGTCGCAGCGGGTCTTGAACACGTGTCCCTTTGCTTCGAGTTCCTTGCGCACCTCCAGGAAATTGTATATTTCGCCGTTGTAAGTAACGGCTACACTCCCATCCTCGTTGAAGAGCGGCTGATGGCCACCCTCCAGATCGATGATCGACAGCCGTCGGTGGCCTAGTCCCACCCCCGGCTCGAGGTGGTAGCCTTCACCGTCCGGGCCTCTGTGGGCCTGAGATCGGTTCATTGCCTCCAGGAGATTCCGGTTAATCCCCCGTCGCCCGTCCAGATCGAAGATGCCGGTAATGCCACACATAAGAGTCTCTCAGGCCAGGACCGTGCGCCGAGCACCGACGATGCCAGCGTAAAGGTTTTGGTAATTGTCGATCATCGCCGCAAGTGAGAACTCACTTTCCGCCCGCCTCCTCGCTGCCCGCCCCTGTCGTTGCCGCAGATCGCGATCCTCGAGGTACCGTGCCAAAGCATCTCGCAGCGCTCTTCGGTCGTTCGGACGGATCAATTGCCCCTCCTCGCCATCCCGGATCAGCTCCGGGTTGCCACCGACATTCGTCGCAATTGTTGCCAAACCGCTCGCCATTGCCTCAAGCACCGTGTTCGAAATACCCTCGTTCAGCGACGGCTGTACGAAGAAGTCCAACTCACGGAGGAGTTTGGGCACATCCGTAGTGGCACCTGGCAACTCAACCATCCCCAGACCGAGTTTGTTCCGCAGCCGCCGCAAGGCCTGATGATCCGGCCCGTCGCCGGCCATCACCACACGGATGCGCTGCCCGTATCCGGCTCGCTCCTCCAGCAGATCCGCCAACGCATACAGGAACACGTCAAGGCCCTTGATGGGCTCCTGGCGGCCGACAGTGCCGAACACAAGAGTGCCGTCGTTCCCGGTATCCTCCGCTGCCTTCCCGCTGCAATCGTCCGGAGGCGTGAATCGTTCGATCTGTACGCCATTGTGTATGGTCTCGACCTTGGATGCTGCGATACCGATCACATCGACAAGCCAGCGTGCGATATCCTGCGAGACTGCTACGTAACGGCCGACGGCCGGGTTGCAGAGTCGTCTGAGCAGTCGGTTCTTTCTTGACAGCCCGCGTGGATCCTCGGGCGACCAGCCGTGCTCGCCATGGATACGGTGCCGGCACCCGGCAAGCAGGGCGACCCAGTTCAGGTCGAGCGTGCCGAGATTCCGGGTATGCACAATATCGGGCCGCAGCCGGCGCAACTCCCTGAAGATGCGCCAGTAAGTCGGCAGGTGATTGCCGGGCGGCTTTCGGCACTCGATGATCTCTACGTTGTCTGAGCGGATTCGCTGTCGAAAGTCGGTCGCCTCGGTCAGGCACAGGATCGCGTGGCGGAACCTGTCCGCGGGCAGCCCGTTGATCAGATTGACCAGCCCGTTCTCCATCCCGCCGAAATCGAGACGGTAGATGATGTGGACGATTTGTGTCGGCCGGAACACGGGTCAATCCGAGATCCGGTATACCGGCGATTCCGGCAGCGTACAGTCATTGTCGCCGACGGCGGCGCCCGCGGCACAGCGCTGCAGAGAGTCATCGACGTCTCTCAGAAACGTCCGGAGGACCTCCTCCGTATTACCGCCGGCTTCCCGCGCACCGATGGCCACGATGGACGCGGCTGAAGGGCGGGCGATTGCAAGGGCCTCCAGCAACTTGGCTTTGTAGTTGCTCGTCGTCTGCTGCTCCCCCTGCTGATACCAGTACCAGATCAGATAGCTGTCGGAGCCGTGTCGGGCTCTGACGACTCGGACTCCGGGCATCGAACCGACTGGCGAAGCTGTTCTGCCGAGATTCTGAATCTGCCATTCGTCGCCGTCCACGACGCGGTTCGTCGCGTTGATCAGCTCGGCACCCTGTTGCTGCAGCCCGTAGCCGGCCAGCCGCAGCTCGACCGTTCGACCGCTCTGGCCGTGTCGATAGGCCGCTGCCAACTCATCGGCAGCGCCCCGGTAGCCGAGTCGCCACGCCTCGTCAGGTGGCGACGGCCCCTCCCATTCCGAGGTCGGGCCCGAGATATCCGGCAGCGCCAGCGCAGGGTCCGGTACCGAAACACTGCGATACTGGATGAGTGCGGGTCCTGCCGCGATGAGCACTATCGCCAGAATACCGGCACCCACGAGCGGAGTCGGGCCGTCGGAAGAATCGGGCAGTACCCGGCGCGCCCCGGCGACTCCGGACGCTCCGGAATCCGGCAAGCTGTCCGCATAACGCGCCCCGACGATGAATAGCAGGAGAATGATGACTCCAAAGAAGACCCAGCCGTAGATAAAGTGGTCGATGCCGGTGGCCAGCGCGAGGTCGCTGTAGTGTGCGATGAGCACGATACCGAAAGCGCGCAAGCCATTGGCCACGATCGGTACCACGAGTGCCGCCAGTATGAAAACCAGCCGTTTCTTGCCGCTGTCATAGGTCAGGAAAGCGAACGCGACCCCCGCAGCAGCCGACGCCAGCAGATAGCGTACGCCGCTGCAGGCCTTCGCCACTTCGAAATTGCCGCTGGGGATACTGAAGTGCATACCGTCGCGGATAACCGGAATGCCGACCAGGTGCAGCGCGCCAACCGTAAAATCCGCGGTCCACTCCATCAGCAGGGGCACGATACCCTCACCGAACGGTACGGCGAACAGCAGGTACAGAAGCGGCAGCGCCAAGACGGCGGCGACTGGCGGCCCGGCGAGCGTGAGCACGACCGCGCTTATCAGACCGATAGACGCGAGCTGTGCGACCACTTGCACGTTGACTATCGTCGCTACGGTCCAGAGTCCGGAAAGTCCGGCTATGAGGACGAATCCCGGCCACCAGACGCGAGTGTCCGCGGCCGCTGCATCCTCACGCCGCTGCCACGCGAAGAATAACGCGATCAGCGGTATGGCAAACCCATGGGTGTAGGTGGAATCGCCCAGCCAACTCCGCACCATCGATGCGAACGTCTGGTGATGCAGCACGAGCAATGCGAGCAACAGTCCCCCGATCAACAGGAGACGCATCGGCACGGCCGATGCGGCCGGCATCCCCTGCAGGCTATCCGACCGTCCCATCCCGCACCTCGCTGTCGGCCGGAATCCAGCGGCCGAGTTGCGCCAGATTGCGCGTCCAGTCGTAACGCGAGCGAACGAATTCTCTGCCGGCGGAATCTGAAACCGCCGATGGAGAATTCAGCCGCTCGATCACCTCGCGAGCGAAATCTTCTGCCGAACTGGCGGCAACCGCAGAGCGCGGCGGCATGCCGTCCAGCCCTCGCAGTGCCTGCGTCGTCGCGATGACCGGGCGGTTCATGGACAGCGCCTCGAGGACCTTGTTCTGCACGCCGCGAGCCAGTCGGAGCGGAGCCACCACCGCCGCCGCATGTGCGAGGTAGGGCCTCACGTCGGGGACGCGTCCGGTGACGGTGATGCCCGGCCGACCTGCGAGTGCCGACACGGCCGCGGTCGGCTTGCTGCCAACGATGTAGAACTCGGCATCTGGATGCTCACTGCGCACGGCATCCCAGACCCCGTCGGCGAACCAGCAGACACCGTCCACGTTGGCGTAATAGTCCATTGCTCCGGTAAACACCAGGGCCCGGCTGTTTCCGTCGAACGGGTCCGACCAGGCGGCTTCGGGATCGAAGAAGTCGTAGTCGACACCATTCGGGAGGACGGCGATCTTGTCCCGGTTCCCGGCGTGGCGGCCAGGGACGATCTCGCTCTCCGCTTGGCTCACCACACAGACCGCATCGACCTGGTCGAGGACGCCGGCCTCCCAGCGTGCCAGAGCCCGTGCCTCGTACTGATAGAGCCAACGCCGGGGCCACGAGCTCTCTTCGACGTACTGCCGCCACTTGTCGGAGTCGACGTCGACGAAATCGGCGATGAGAGTCGAGGATCCCGGGTCGGTGAGCGGCAGATATTGCGCCATGGTGGAAGAGAAGGCGATGACTGACCGTATGTCTCGGCTGGCCAGCACGCCGGACACCCAGTCCCTCATCTCGTCATCGGCGTAGTAGCCCACGCCCAGCGACCGGCCATGGCTCAGGGCGGCGAGCGCACCGAGGCGCGATCGCCATCCGCCCACGGGACGGAGGAACACTGCCTCGCAGCAGGCCTCCAATTCAGAGCGATACCGGTTATCTGCGGGGTCGTCTACAAAGGCGCCGAGATGCACACGATGTTCGCGCGCCAGATGCCTCAGTAGATGCCATGAGCGTATCTTGTCCCCCTTGTCCGGGGGGAAGGGGATACGGTGCACCAGCAGGATGACATCGCTCATCCCAGTCGCCGTGCGAGGGGCGGACCGATGAGACGGGCCACCGGTAACGGAAGCCGTGTCCACGCACGGATCAGCCGCTGATAGCGCTTGTTGGACGGGTCGAGCTGCGGGACCTGCCGGGCTTTCACGAGGTGGTATTCGTAGCTCAGCGGTTCCGGCTCGAATCCCCAGTGCTTCTTGAATCGGTAGGGACCCGTGTCCTTCTGACTGCGCCCGTAATCGAAAACACGGATCCCTTCCAGCGCAGCCCGCTCCATGACTTTCCAGTAGAGGAAGTCGTTTCCGGCGACGTCCCTGGCGCTGGCAATGCCGCCGCCGTAATAGGGGAGAACCTCGTCCCGGAACCGGAAGCTCATCACGCTGGCGACGGGCTCGCCGTCCCGCGTGATCGTCAGAATCTCGCAGTCGTCGCCGAAGGTGTCCGCCACCTTCTGGAGATAGCTGCCGGCGAAGAATGGCGTACCGAGGTTGCGCTTGCACTCGCTCAGCACGTCGTAGAGCCGGTCCGCGGAGCCATCGATCTCCGCCTCGAGGCCGGCCTTGATCCCTTTGCGCACCATCGCCCGCTGTTTCCTGGGGATGGCCTTGAGGTTGACCTCAGGATCCGGGTCGATCTCCTTGCGGAAGGTCACGTAGCGTTCCTTGCGCGGCCAGTCGGTCAGCGGATGCCGATTCCGGAGCTCGAGGTAGTCCACGCCCATCTCGTCGGCAAGCGCGGCAGCATGCTCGATCAGGCGGCGGGTGGCCTCCGGGCTGCGGCTCACCGGTCCGCCATAGACCAGGAACGGCAGTGAGATCAACGCATCGCCGAACAACCAGCTCTTCACCCGGGCGAGCGGGAGTACGCCCTCCATCTGCCCGTCGCGCTCCACGTACAGATAGCGGGTAGGGTGGCGGAGATAGCCTCCGATGACCTCTTTCCAGCCGCTGAGATGGTAGAACGTGGCCTCGGGATGGGCCTGCACGAAGGCGTCCCATCTCGAATAGTCGACGGGGGAGAGTTCCCGCACCGCGGAAAGGGCGGCCGGCGCGGAGTCGGCGTCGGCGTCGGCGATCCGCTGCCCCTGCGCCGACATCAGACTGCCTCCAGATAGATTTTGTCCATACGGTCCCACGGCAACTCTTTCAGCAGCCGGACCAGTCGGCCCTCGAAACGATGGAGATTCAGATAGTGGCGGAAGCGGGTCTTCAGCGTGATGCCTGGCATCCGCGGCTGATCCGGATCCAGCTCCCACGGGTGGAAATAGAAGATGGCCGGAATCCGGTTGGCGTTGCGTACCCGGTTGACCAGCCAGCGCGAAACCGCGAGCGGCAGCAGTCGAAAGTAACCGCCGCCGGCCGCCGGCAGATTACGCCCGAGCAGCCTCGGTGCGCTTGCCGGTATCTCGAGCAGTCCGCACCCGCGCACGTAGAAGGGCCAGACGGGAGCATCCGGCAGCCCGTAATGGTCGTGCGCGATCGGGTAGATACTCGAACTGTAACGGTAGCCCTCTTCCGCCATGATCTGATGGGCCCAGGGCGTGCGGCGGTCGAGAGACCAGCTGGCGGCACGGTAACCGAGTACGGGCTGTCCGGTCACATCCTCCAGGAGTTTCTTCGTCCGCGAGATATCGGCGCGGAAATCCTCGGCATTCTGATCCCAGACGCGGACGTGCTGCATGCCGTGGCTCGCCACCTCGTGGCCCGCATCCGCGATGCGGCGAACGACTTCCGGGAAGTGCTCGGCGACCCAGCCGAGCGTAAAGAATGTCCCCTTGACGTCGGCATCGTCATACAGTTGAAGCGCACGGTCGACATTGCGGGGGATGCGGCACTCATGCTCACCCCAGGCCGATTTCGGCACGAGGTGCTCGAAGGCCGAAACCTGGAAATAATCCTCCACGTCGCAGGTCAGTGCGTTTGCCAGATCGTCCTTGACGGGCACCCAACGACGGCCAACGGCGGGAAATTCCGCTTCGTATCGGCTTTGCTCCACGGCAACGTCGGCCGCGACGGACGGTTGTGACTGCGCACTCACGGGGTATTGGCAATCCTGATCGTTGCTATGGTGTTGCTATGGCGGGTCAGAACGTGCGGGTCAGCAAGAGCGAGACGGTATTCGCCACATAGTCCCTGGAGAAAGGACCGCCCCCACCGGCTTCGCCGTCTTCTTCCGCATACTCGTACTCCAGCGAGAGAGTCGTCTTGGCCCCGAGGCGGTAATCCGCGGTTACGGCCGCCCGGATGAGTTCGCTATCGTCGCCCTCGCCGAACTGTCTTTCGGCCCAGGACCCGCTCGCACCGAGAGTCGTCTTGGCTCCGAGGCGATAGCCCACTCGCACATTAATGCCGCTCTGATCCTCATCCTCCAGCGGATCGCCCGCCGCGGTCGTCCTGTCCGAGCGTTCGTCGTTGAACACCCCCAGCGAGAAGTCGGTGCGCGTCAGACCGTAGTCGAAACGCCACTCCAGCCGCTTGCGGATGAAACGGTCGGCGCTGCCGGGCCGGCTGAGGAAGTCCTGCAGGTCGAGGGCGTCGTCAAATCGGGGAACGCGAAACCGGGTTCGATTCTCGGTCGTGGGGCTCTCGCTATAGCTAAACGTGGTGGAGCCGCGCGGGAACTCGAACTCCAGCCGGCCGCGCCAGGACGAGCCGAAGCTTCGCTCACCGGCAGCAAATTCTGCACTGAGCCGTTCGCCTACTTGGTGAGAGAAGCCGGCTTCCCAGAAGGTGTCTTCCAGCGCCGGATCCAGCGGCATGTCCCAGGCGCTCTCCTGGCCTCCGCTGGCGAACACACGTGTGGTACCGCTGAGCCAGAACCCCAGCTCGACGGATGCCTGCTGGTACTCGAACGGGATACTCTCGTCGTAGTCGGTCCGTTCCCAGTTATAGCGAAGAGCCCAGGTGATGCCACCGCCGCGCCGATAATTGTCCAGGGAGAAAGTCGCCGTTCGATCCTCGCTGTCCCGTTCCAGCCCCACGCTGTCGCTCTCTCCAAAATTGACCCAGCTGTTCCGGTACTGCCCCTGCGCCGTCACAGTGCCGCCAAAGACATACTGGAAGGAAGGCGTAACGTAATACTGATCGCGATCGGTCCGATTGCCGCTGATCGGCAGATTGCTCTGCGGAATCCGCTGTTCGGGATCCAGAATGGACTGGGTACGATCGCCGCCCACCTCGACGAAGAAAATTTCGGGGACCAGCGCGGCCCGGACGCTCGCGTCGTACTGATGGAAGATCTCGCTCTCGCCCAGATCGGCATAACGGAACGCCTGCATGAGGTAGTCCGCATCGAAAGTGATGCGCTGGGTATCGTGGCTCAGGCTGAATCCGGGCTCTGCGCGATACACGGTCTCGCTCTGCTCGTCTTCAGTGGCGAGTGCGACGTTATCCGTACGGGTGATGCCGATCGTGATGCGGGGTTCGAGCTCGAGTGCCTGCAGCACGGGCGAAACCGGCAACAGCGCCGCCAGAGCCAACCAGCATAAACGACGCCGCATGCCGTACTCAGCTGCCTTCGTAACCGTAATAGCCATAGTCTCCCCCGTAATAACCTTGCTGAGACGCATGACGGCTCTTGTTGAGGATTACGTTGATAGCCTTGTCGCCGTCGAGGACTTCGACCGCCTGCACGAGCGTGTGCTGCTGCGTCCTGCCGGCCTCGACCACGAGCGCGATCTGGCCCACCTGACTGGCCAGCGCCTGCGCCTCGCTCGTGATGAGCAGCGGGGGCGAGTCCAGTAAGATGATCCTGTCCGGGTAACGCGTGGCCAGTTCGTCCACGATCTCGGACATGCGATCGCTCGCCAGCAGCTCGGTGGCCTGCGGATGGCCGCTGCCCGCCGGGAGGATCTGGATATCGTTAAGGTCCGTACGGACCAGCGTCTCTTCCAGGCTGCGGGAATCGTCCACCAGCAGGTCGATCAGTCCCGGTGCATCCCCCAGCCCGAACTCGCGACTGATATGGGGTTTCGCCACGTCGGCGTCCACCAACAGGACATTCAGCTCCCGCTCGAGCGAAAGACTGACGGCCAGGTTGACCGAGCAGAACGTCTTGCCGGCCTTCGGCATCGCGCTGGCCACCATGATCACGTTCATATGATCCGTTCCGTCGCCCAGACCTTGCGTCGCGTTGGTGATCAGCGGCCGTTTGATGCGACGAAACTCGTCGGCGACCGGGATGGCGTGATCCAGCGGCGCCAGCAGGCCGGCTGCCACGAGCGCATGCTGATCGACATGGTGCTTCGGCCCCTCGATTGTGACCTTCTTCTTCCGCGCGACCGGGACGGAGGACCGCTCCGGTCCATGGAGGAAGCCGTTCCGTAATGCGGGCGGCGGCTTCTCCGAGGGTGCCGGAGCTTCCTTCTGCAGCTTATTGAGTGCGTCCTGTATCTTGCTCAAGCGCCCGGTCCTCCTAGAATCTGCCGCAGCAGCGCGGCTCCCTGGGATTCGAATGCAATCGCCAGTCCCGTAGCGCCGAGGAGCATCGCGTAACTACCGGCCCACACCAGGGCTCGGCGCCTGCGTTTTTTTGCCTCCTTCGGCGACAGCAATAAGCTCACCGAGCCGAGAACCGGCAGTCCCGCGACCTTTCTGACGGACCGTCTCGTGAAGAAGACCGGATTCAGCTGATTGAGTCCGAAGGCTACCGCGACGCCTGCGCCAACACCCACGAACAGAAATGCCACCAGGAACAGGGGCCGCATAGGCCCCACCGGCTCGGTCGGGGCGAACGGGGGTTCGAGCGTCCGAAACTGCACCGTATCGGTCATGGGATCAAGACGCTGCTTCGAACGTAACGTCTCGCGGCGCTTCAACAGTTCCTGGTAGCGGCCCTGTACGACGCCGTAATCACGATTCAGCTTCTTGAGGTTGGCCTCGACTTCGGCAATCTTGTCGACGTCGCGACGCAGGCTTGCTACCTCGTTGCGATAGTTCCGCAGCTGGGCACGCAGGCTTGCCAGCTCGACCTCCGCGTCGCTCAATTGGATGCGAAGATTCTGGTAGACGGGATTCGTCTCCAGCGACTGATCGGCCGGCATCGCCGGACGGACCCCGGCCTCGATGGCGGCCTCGCGCTCAGCGGCACATGCTTCCGTCAGTGCGGCGATCGTCTCCTTCAACGAGACGATGCGCGGGTGCTTGTCGGTAAACTCCACCTGAAGCGTGGACAGCTGGGCCTCCAGCTGCGCAATCTGCCCCTGCTGCGAGCAGCCCACGCCGCTCTGTCCGGGCAGGCTCGACATGATGCCGAACACGGGTTCCTCGCCAGCGATCTGCCGCTCGAGTTCGTCCCGGCGCTCCTCGAGTAGCCGGATCTGCTCTTCGGTAGTCGTGACGTTCGCCAGCGCCTGCTGCAGGCGGGTGTAGTAGTCTCCGCGGTCGTCCGGCATGTAGCCGAGGTTTTCTTTCTTGAACTGCGCGAGTGCGCTCTCGGCACTGAGCAGCCGCTCCTCGTGATCCTGGATCTCCGCCTCGATCGCCCGCTCGGTCATCGCGGCATCGTCCCCCTGGCCCTCCAGAGAGTTCTCGACGAAGGCATCGACGATTGCGGCGACGACATCCTGGGCCTTGCCACGATCCACGTCCGCAAAAGAGATATCGAACACGTTCTGGTCGCGATTGCCGCTGACCCGGATGCGCTTCTGAATATCCGTGATCAGGTCTTCCATCTCCTCCGGCGTGTCCGCACGCAGGTCCAGGTCCGTCTCCCTGGCTACCGTTTCCAGATTGGGCCGCGTGAGGAGAGCGCGACTGACCGCCTCGACCTGGGCCGAGACGTTATCCGCCAGGGCGAGGCCTTCGAAAACCGGCCCCATGAGACTCTTGGTGTCCACATAGACTTTCGCGCTGGCGGCATACTCGTCGGGCATCGAATACACGTAGAACCAGCCGAACACCGCTATTAGCCAGGCCACTCCGGCCGCCCACCAGCGGTAGCGCCACATGCCACGGAGATGTTCCAGTATCTCCGAGATGATTTCCTGGATGTTCAAGGCCGCATTCCCTCGCTCAGAAAAACGATTCGGGGATGATCAGGACGTCACCCGGCAGCACGCGGATGTTTTCCTCGATGCGGCCGTCATTCAGGAGATCGTCCAGCTTCACCCGGATGTCCACCGATTCGCCGTTCACCTTGCGCACGATCTTCGAGCGATTCCCTGCTGCGAATTCGGACAGCCCCCCGACCTGGATCATGACGTCCAGCACGGTCATGCCCTGCCGGTAGGGCACCGCGGCGGGCTCAGCCGCCTGACCGACGACCCGCACCTGCTGCTGTGCCTCGCCTTCGAAGCCCTGCATGATAACGGTCACGACCGGCGACCGGACGTATTCCGCCAGGACGGTCTCGATATCCCGGGCCAGCTCCGTCGGTGTCTTGCCCGCCGCCTGCAGGTCCTCGACGAGGGGCGTCGATATCCTGCCGTCCGGCCGTACCTGGACAGATGTGGACAAGTCCGCGTGATCCCAGACGAAGATCTGCACCCCGTCTCCGGGACCGATCCGGTACTCGTCGGACTGTGACGCCACTTCTTCCGGCAGATTCTCCGCCGTGTAGTCTGTGCCCGCACAGGCCGAAACCATGACGGCGGTCAGTAGCGGGACGAGTGCCTTGATTGCCTTGTTGAACATAAACAGCCTGTCACCCTGAAATTTTCTCAAGCCTATCACCGAATTAAGGCGTTTTGCTGAACCCGGTTGGCATTTCCTGCAAGCCCCATCAGAGGCTCTCCAGGAGTTGCTCGGCCTCCTCCTGACTGGCGAAATCCTGTCCCGACGACAAGACGTCTTCCAGCAGGGCCCGGGCCTCGGCGGACTCGCCGGCGCGGGCCAGAGCGGCTGCCAGGTGATAGGTGACCTGCGCACGCCCGTTGCTCAGCTCCATCGCCCTGCGCAACGTCGAGATACCCTCATCCAGATTGCCGGTATTCACCTGTATCCAGCCCAGTGTGTCGGCCACGGAGCCGTTGTCCGGCGCCTGTTCGTAAGCCCGGCGCGCGATGTCTTCCGCCCGCGGATCGCCGCTCTGAAAATATTCCCACGCGAGGTTGTTGAGCGCGACGAAGTTCTCCGGCGCCGTTTCGAGTACCTGCTCATACTCGGCGATGGCCCTGTCGCTCTGGCCGCCCGTCTGGTATCGCTGCGCCACGACGACTCTCATATCGGTGTCCAGCGGACGCTCTTCCAGGTACGCGAGCAACGGCTGCTCGGGCTCCGGCAGGTCGCCCTGAGACCGGATACGGAAAGCCCGGAGCACCAGGCGGCGATCGTCTTCACGCAGTTCCAGCGCCCTCTCGTAGGCGGCGGCGGCGGCCTCGAAATCCCCGGAAGAGGCCAACAGCTCGCCTTCCAGGGCGTAGGGGAGCCCATCCTCCGGATGACGGGACTGGAGATTCTTCGCGATCCTCATCGCCCCTTCGATGTCTCCCTGCCGCGCCCGCGTGGCCGCCAGGACTAGGGATGCCCGGAGATTGTCCGGATCGCCGCCGCCGGCCTCGCGTATGGTTCGCTCCGCCGAAGCCGCATTGCCCAGTGCCATCTGCGCGCGGGCTTCGTTCATGCGATACGAAAGCTCGTCGCTGTCGAGCTCGACGGCGCGCTCGAAACTGGCCGCCGCCTGGGAATGCTCGCCGAGGCCGGTCCGGGCCAGGCCGAGCAGGTTGTGGGCCTCCGCATTGTCGCGATCCAGTGCGACGGCTTCCTCGGCATTCAGGCGTGCCTTTTCGAATTCCCGATCGGCGAGCAGGAGCCGCGCCAGAAGCAGCCGGGGAGCCAGGGCGCCCGCATCGACGTCTCTCGCCTTCTCCAGCCACTCCATGGCCGCGGACCGGTTCTCGGTGCGCGCCTCCAGCTGGGCGAGTGCCACCATGATATTCGCAGCTTCGGGAGCGTGTTCGAGAGCGGCCCGGTACTGCGCCTTGGCTTCCGCGAGGTTGCCCTCGCGGGCTTCTATGCGGGCCAGATTCACATAGCTGGCCACGGCATCGGGCGCGAGCTGCTGGGCGGCGGTGAAGCTCTCTCGCGCCTGGTCCGGACGGTCCATGGACAGGGCGATACCCCCCATCAGATTGCGGACCCGCGCATCTTCCGGCCAGCGCTCGGCCATGGCCTCGGCCTCGCGGAGCGCCGACGCCGGATCGCCCCGCCGAAGCGGAGTCATCACCTGTAACAGGTCACGCCTGTAGCTCGACTCTCCCGCCTCCTCCGGCAGAGAATCGATCATGGCTTCAGCACTATCGATGCGGCCCGCCGCCAGGTAGGCGGAAACCAGATCCAGCTTGCGCTCCACGTTGTCGGGATCCTTCTCGAGACTCTGCTCCAGGAAGGCGATGGCATTGTCGTACTGTCCTGCCGCCAGGCTCGCGCGGACCGCGAGGCCGAGCGCGGCCACATTGTCGTCATCGGAGTCGAGTACCGGACGGAGGATCTCTGCCGCCTCGTCCGCACGGTCCTGACGCAGCCGCGTCTCGGCAAGGAGCCGACGCGCATCGACGCTGTCGGGGGCCGCCGCGACGACGGCAGAGAGGTGCATTTCGGCCTGACCGAGATTGCCTCGCCGCAGATGGACCGCGCCCATCAGGAACTGGGCCGGCCGATATTCCGGCGCGGCGCTCAGAATCTCGGCCAGCTCCGACTGGGCGGTCTCGTAGTCGCCTTCCAGGAAGGCCACGCGGGCCGTCAGGTACTTCGTCGTCAGGTTGTCCGGGGCGAGATTCTGCAGTTCCTCGACCGCCTGTTTCCCTCCGGCAAGATCCTGGTTGGCCAGTCGCGCCTCGACGAGCCCTATCAATGCCGAGACCTTGTCGCTCGTGCCGCCGGCGGCGTCCGCAACCTCCGACGCCTTGACGAAATCGGCGATCGCCGAGTCGATGTCACCCGTCGTGAGATTCAACGAGCCGGAAGCGAGCCACGCCGGCGCGAAATTCGGGTCCATCGCGAGGATCTCGCCGACGACGCGCCGGGCGTCGGCGTACTGATCCTGTGCGACATGAGACGACGCCACGCCAAGCCGCGATCGGAGATCCGCGGGATCCGACTCGAGGACTTCCAGATAGATGTCTCGTGCGGTTTCGGGAAGCCCAAGTCCCATGTGTGCATCCGCACGCAATCTGAGGATCTCGCGCCGCTCGGCCTCGTCCGACGTGAGATCCGGGTGGATCTCCTCCAGAAGCTGATTGAACTGGCGAAGCCCGAGCAGCGTGCGGCCCAGGTCCACGGCCACCGCCTCGAGCGGGGCCCCCAGCTCGATTGCCCGGCGCAGTTCCTTCTCTGCCGTCGTCACGTCTCCCTGCTGCAATGCAGCCCGTCCGAGCAGGAGACGCGCCTGCCGATTGTCCGGCTCCTGCTGCAGGACGTTGCGGAGATCGATGATGGCGGCCCGGTAGTCGCCCTCGCCATAAGCTTCCTGCGCCCGCTCCAGGCGGGCCTCGTTCGTGAGGGCCAGGCCGCAGCCGGCGCTCAGGGCGAGAATGCCGACGACGAGAAAGCGAATCGGGAAGCCGGGAGACGGGTTACGGAATTTGCTGGGCATAAGATGGCAGTCCCTCGTCGTAAGTCCCTGTTCGTACTGGTGCGACCCCGCCGGGGCAGGCTCTGTGCCAGTCTAGCCCACGGATTTTATACCAACACGGGCACGCACGCGGGAACCCGATTGGACAGGCCGGATGTGACGCCTGTCACATGCCGGGAGGATCAGCAAGAGCGGGCCCCGAGCCCTGCCTCATCGGGACAACTCGCCGCTGCCGGCCGGGATGACGAAGCCGTCTGACGATGGCCGGTCCAAAGGCATGGGTATCCGCCCGGGAAAATTGGTAGGCGCGGGCAGGATTCGAACCTCCGACCTCTGCCATGTAATGACAGTGCTCTACCACTGAGCTACGCGCCTGCTATTAAGGACTAGGATAGCCCGGATGAGGCCCTTGCGGAGGGAATGAGTCACATATTGACGAGCGAACTCGGTCGCTGGCACAAAAAAACCCTGCACGTAACGGAACCGAATCAACCCGCCGTGCGTGCAGGTGTAAGGTCCGCCGACACCAGGCCGTGGCAATTTGTGTTCAGAGAGACCATATATCCGGAAGCCGTTGTCGGGGATAAATCCCCTCCTACATGGGTTGCCAGAAGACCGAGAGCACCAGGTTGCGGCCCGGCTCGTTCACGCCGGAGCCATGGACGCGGTAATCCTCGTCGGTGAGGTTCTCCAGCGCCAGGGAGAGGCGGACCGACTGCGACAACTCCCAACCGCCCCGCAGCGTGAATACGGCGTAGTCCGGCGTGCCACCCGGCGGGATGCGGTCGGTATCACCGGCATCTCGGCTGGAGAGGTCGTCGGCCTCGCCGGCATAGCTGACCTGACCCTCGAGCCACCAGGGCGCGCCCGCGGGCTGCCAGTGGACGCCCGCGTGGGCGGTCACCGGCATCAGACGATCGATGGGCTCGCGCACGGGTGATGCATCCGATGTCGGGAACGTGTCGACCTCGCCATCCAGCCAGGTGAAGTTGCCGAACACGGACCACTGGTCGTCCAACCGGTAGCGGGCCTGCGCCTCGATGCCCTGCACGTAGCCGGCACCGGAGTTGCGCTTCGTGACCTCGTTGTTGCCGGCGATGATCTCACCCGTGGGCGTGCGGATGATCATGTCTTCGATGTCGGTATAGAACACCGCCGCCTGGCCCGACCAGTGTTCGTCGACCCACTTCAGGCCGAGCTCGTAGTTCAGGAACTGCTCGGAATCCAGGTCTCGGACCGGCGTCTCGATCTCGTTGCTGCGCGCGGTATCCAGGCGGGTGATGTCCGAGAGATTGGGCGCCCGGAAGCCCTGAGAGATGCCGCCGAACAGCCTCGCCCGGCCGGCCGCACCGAGGCGATGGGTGAACCGGGCACTTGCCGTGAGCGCATCCCAGCTGTCGCTGATGCTCGTCGGATCGCCGGTCAGCGGATCCTCGACCCGGCCGGCGTCCGCCTCGGCCCGCGTATAGCGGAGGCCGAGGATCAGGTCGGTGCCGTCGGCGACGGCGATCTGATCCTGAACGAAGGCGGCGGCGGTGTCGTAGGTCGCGTCGTCCGCCACCGGGCCCTGGATACGCACGGCGCGCACGGTGCCGTCGGCATTGTAATCCGTGCGGTAGGAGTCCACGTCGTCGCGGTAGAACTCGAGGCCGGTGGTCAAGGTGCCGAGGCTGCTCGGTATGATCAGGTTGCCGAACAGGCCGGTGGTGCCGACGTCGACGCCCTGGATATCGATGCGCCCGTCGGAGCGGATGCGGAAGCGCTCCTCTTCCTGCGCATGATGGGAGAGGCTGAGGGTCAGCTCCTCGGCCCATGGCGCCAGGTCCTGTGCCCGATACTGCAGGTAACCCAGCACGCGCTTCTGGTCCAGCGAGCGTCGGAGTTCGTTTCCGATCGTCGTGCCCTCCCAGCTGAAGCCGAAAACGGTCCGGTGGGAGCGCCAGGCGTCGTCCTGGTCCACGGACTGCAGGCCCGCCACGAGCTGCTGATTCTCGGCCAGATCGAAGTACAGCTTGAGCTCGCCGTTGCGTTCCTCGTAGCCGGTCTTCTCCTGTTCGCCGACGTCGCTGCCGCCCTCCATATCGCCGAAGTCCTTCAAAGTCACCGCGGCGATGACGTCGAAGCGCTCGCCCGCGTAGCCGATCTCCGGCCGCAGCACGACGGAGTTCTCGGCGGTCGCGCCCCGGGCATACAGCCGGGTCCGGGATCCTCCGGGCGCGCCGGCATCCGCGGTATCGCGGTAACTGCGGCTGATGGCATTGACGGTACCGCCGATGGCATCGCTGCCGTAGAGCACCGAGGTGGGCCCTTTCACCACTTCGAGGCGGTAGGCGCTCAGCGGGTCCACCGTATTCCAGTACTGGTTGGGACCTTCCCGGAAGATGGAGTTATTGAGCCGGATCCCGTCGATCAGGAACAGCGTCCGCAGCCCGGTGAAGCCGCGGATATAGGGGGAGCCCTGGCCGTGAGCCGTCTTCTGGATCATGATGCCGGGCAGGTCGCGGAGCGCGTCCGGGATGGTGCGCACCTGGCGGACGCTCTGCAGCTCCTCCATGCCGCGGGCGTTGATCATGAAAGGTTCGTCGAACGCGCTCTGCTCGCGCCGCGAGGCCGTGACCACGATCTCCTCGATGTCATAGGCGTCCACGTCGCCGGCGCTTTGGCCCGCTGCCCCCTCGGCGGCGAGTGCGCTCCCCCCCAGCGCGAGCATAGCGGTCGCGCCGAAGATCGCGGTTCTTGTCGTTCTCATCGGACCTACTCTCCTGTTGTCGTCTTGGCTTCCTCCCCACCTTGCAATTCCCGTACCACAACGCTGAGCGTCACCGGGGCCCCTTCCGGTGGCAATAGCTCGGCGTTCCCCGTTATCGACCCGTACGCCCCGATGCCGGCACCCGTGCGGTGATCGATGACCGCCACAGGATCGTGGACGAAGCTGATGAGCGACCCGATGGCGTCCGCAAGCAGGCCACTGGCAGGATCCGTTTCGACGGACCCCGTGTATACCCACCCTCCGTCACCGAATACGGAGCCGCCCTCCAGCAGCGCCTTCTCCGCCGGGACGCTCGTAATCCCGTCTCCGCCGTCCCAGCTGATCCACAGTGCCACAGCGTCACCCTCAGCCTCCCGGTCGTCGAACTGGCGCCTCGGCTTGACGCTTGTCGAGTCATCGAGACCGATCAATATGCACGCGAGTTTGAACGCGGTGCCGGTCGTTTCGAGTTCCAGGAGGCTCTCGTACGCCTTGTAGCCCCCATCCGCCACGGCGATATATTCGAGCGGCTTGTCCACGACCATGATCCGGCCCGGTACGCTGAAACGCCCTGCCGGTTTGTCGATCAGAATATTGCCGGCCCTTATCAGACCGTCGCCGAGATCCTCGATGTCAATGGCGGGCGCCGCGCTGCCGGTGGAGTCCGAGGGGCCCGCCGCGAAGGCGGGACCGGCGCTCAGACCGAGCAGCAGCAATAGCAGCGTGCCCGCTCGCATACTCACTTCTTCGTACCGGATATCACCCGATGCGGCATCGGCGGCGGGAACGGCCGCCGCTCGACTGTCGAGAACCCGGCGTCCTGCATCCAATCGGCCACGTCGGAATCGGCGTGTACGCAGCCGTCGGGTGCGGTCAGCATCATCGTCATGCCGAACAGCGCCGAAAACTCGGGAGTGGTGCCATCGGGGTCCGTGAACACGTCGGTCACGACCAGCAGTCCGCCCGGCTCGAGGCAGGCAGCAGACTTGGCAATCAGCCTGCGGCAGTTCTCCGCACTCTCGCGGTGGAACATGCCGCTCATGAGCACCATGTCGTAACCGGTACCGAACTCGCTGGTGTGGTAGTCGCCGCGGATCATCCGTACCCGATCCGCGGCACCGGTCTCGGCGAGGATCTGTTCCGCCACGGCGGCCACGCCCTCCAGTTCGAGCACATCGGCTTCGAGCTGGGGATGACGCTCGGTGAGCAGCGCCGAGAACGTACCAGGACCGCCGCCGACATCGAGCAGACGCGTCCGCCCGTCCGGATCCACCACCTCCACCAGGCCGCGGCCGATGGCGAGCGCGCGGTCGTGCATGCTGCGCACGAAATTCCGGGTCTGCGCCTCGTCACCGCCCAGATAAGTCTCGGGCGCCTTTGCCGGCTCGCCGCTTCTCAAGGCATTCTCGAGATCGCCCCAGGTGGCGTAGAGATCGTCCATGAACCGCAGTGAGTCGCGCATGGAAGCCGGACTCGCCGATGTGAGGAATACCTGGCTCACGCGACTGTTGCCGTATCGCTCCCCCGCCTTGTCGAGAAGTCCGAGCCCCGCCAGCGCATTCAGAAAAAGTTCGGTCATGCGCTCATCGAGCCCCAACTCCCCGGCAACCTCCACTGCCGGCCGCGCTCCACCCTGGAGAATATCGAAGACGCCGAGGCGGTTTGCGGTGATGAGTGTCTGCGACCCCCAATAGGCCGTGCTGAGTGCCATGATGCCGGATGGATCCGGATGCGACGCTTGTTCCGGATTTGCCGTCATCGGGCCTCCTGTCGGTCCAGGTCGCATTCGAGCTGCATGTAGGCGCAACGATGGCACATGAAGCCCTGCCAGACGCTGAGCCCGTGGCGACGGCGGATATCCCGGTAATTCAGCACCAGGTGCTCGAAATAATTCCGCAGACGGCTCTGGTAGTCTGACCGGTCCTTGCCACCGACGGGGTAGTAAAGAGAATAGATGGGAATAATGCCCCGCGAACACAGGTCTTCGACGCCGCGGACCGCAAGATCCGCCGCCTCCCGCCACTCCATGTCGAACTCCGGCTCGAGTTCGATGCCTGCCACCATTGCGGAGTAGACGCGCCCGCGGCCCCACAGGCTCACGGCTTGCTCGAGGGACTCGATCCAGCGCCCGTAGCCGACGTAACGATGTTTGCCGGGGCAGACGCGCGAGAACAGATCCTCGGACCAGACTTCCAGGTTGAAACAGACCGCGTCAACCAGCCCCTCTTCGTGGAATTGCCGCAGAATCTCGTCCGGCAGCGCGCCGGAGCCGAGCGTCACGGGGATATTGTCCGGATTCGCCGCCTGCGCAGCCCGCGCGAGCTTGAGGAAGCGCTCCCCCTCCTGCGCCGGATCGCTGAGTGAACCGCCAACCAGGTAAATGTGGCGAATCGTGTTCTCCGCCATTACCGCAGCCATCGCTTCGCGCATGCGCAGCAGCGTCAGATCCGGAATCTCCACCTGTCCTGCAACCTGGCCGAGGTGTGCCGTACGCTGATCCGGCGCGCCGTACGAGCAGAATGTACAGCGCATGGACTTGCCGTCGGCCTTGTGCAGGAAATACTCACAACCGGGGGCCACATTGATGACCATCATGTCGCCGTGAGTGCTGACGCCGGCCCTCGCGATGGGAAACCCGTCCGAGGTCTCGGCCTGCATCCAGTCATGCAATGGCTCGAAGCTGATTTCTATGGCTTCGTCCGGACGCTCGTCATGCACGAGACGGTAGCCACTGTCGCGGTCGCCGCTCACCGACCAGTTCGAATCGCCGTTGCCTAGCACACGGATGAGCGTATCGTCCGCCGTATTGATGAGGTAGGGGATATTCGCCTTCCCGGCGCCGGTGGGATCGCGCTCGCCCTGCTTGAAGCGATACGGGTAGTAGTTGGGCAGTGAGTGCTCTGCCGCCGCGCCGAGCGCATCCGTGTAGCGGATGCCCTCGAACATGACGCCGGTCTTCAGCGCCGGCGAGCCCTGCAGCTTCTCGGTGGACATGTCATACCTCCCTGGCTGCTTATTGTTGACCACGGGCCGGGAAGCCGTGCCCTGGTGCTATTATTCTGCCCGTCAGACACGCCGGTCCGAAGAGCCGTAACCGATGCAGAAGAAACGCCACCGGCAATTTCTCACGATTATAGTCGCGTTGCTCGTCCCGATCCTACCATTTGCCATAATCGGCGAAATGCCGGGCGAGAGGTGGCTCTCGGCCACAGACGAGAATGCCTGGCTGTTCGGACTGACCGGGGGCGGTCTGCTTCTGGGAGACATTATCCTCCCCCTGCCCTCCAGCATCATCGGCACGCTGCTCGGCGCGCGTCTGGGGCTGGCGCCGGGTTTCCTGATCGCGCTGGTCGGTCTCACGGCCGGTCACGCGGCGGGCTATTTCCTGGGCCGCCTCGCGCTGCGCCGCGTTGGCGCCGATCTGCCCGAGGTTCCTACGCTGCTCATCGTCTTCCTCAGCCGGCCTGTTCCGGTACTGGCGGAGGCAGTGGCCATCGCGGCCGGCGCAAGCCGGATGCCGGTTGCGCATTACCTCGGCATCGCTTTCGCCGGCAACGTGATCTATGCGGCGGTGCTGGCTGCCAACGGAGCCATGCTGCTCCCGGATGCCCTCCTGGGCCCCGGTCTGTTCATTCCCATGCTCTTGCCTGTAGTCGCCTGGGCGATCTGGCGTTGGGCTTCCTGACCAAGGAGCAAGAATCATGTTGTTCATGCTGATTAACCGCACGCGCACCGATCTCTCCGCCGACGAATTCCAGAAACTCGGTGAACTGGCAAAGAATTTCTATGCCGATATTCCTGAAGGCGTAACGCTGCACGCAGACTGGGGCGCGCTCGACCAGTCGCGGACGTTTGCGCTGATGGAGGCCGAGGAACAAAGCCAGATCGAATCCATCCAGGCGCCGTTTCGGCCCTATGTGGACATAGAGATCGTGCCCGTTCGCGAACTTTCCGGTTGGGAAGCCAGCTGAAGCAGTCGTTGCCCGCGGGCGCCCGTTCCACCTGCTCCCCTTCCCCACTCAGATTTTTTTACATTCGATCAGAACGATCGACCCACCCCTCCGTCAGCCGATATTTCTCCCGAGAACAGATAGTTATCGACCACTGAACGCTTCATCAGCTTTAGACTGATTCCAGATTCGTGTCGAACTGCTTTACAGCAGCGCGGCCTCGTGAGTGACAAGTTATTGATTCAAGGTTGTCATCTCGACTGGCACGGTTGATGCATCTCCTGCCCTGCGTGGAGCGCGACGCGGTGGGCGCAAGCGCTCCTTCACAAACCACGTAACCCGGTGGGGGTTGGAAAATGAAAAAGCTGTTATGTAAAACAGCAGAGCGATTGCACGAATCCCGCCACGAGCCGACGCGCCGTCGGCCTCTGGCGATCGCCTTCGCGTTGCTGCTGCTAGTGCCTGGATTCGCTGTCTCCGAAACGCTGATGATGCCCGACAGAGAAGGGCTCGTCGGCGAGGATATCGTCGTATGGGGCGCCACAGATCAGGCGGGGGCCAATTACACGATCGATTGCGGTAACGGGACCACCCAGAACGGAACCGTCACCGACGGATCCTATATTCCCTTTGTCTGTAACTACGGTGCCGAAGCGAGCTATACCGCCACCCTGACGGTAGGCGCGGAATCGGACACGGCGGAGATCGCCGTTTTTGATCCGGCTCTGATCGACGACCGCACCGAGCGTGGCGTCCGTATCAACATGGCGATCGAGGACGGTCTTCGATGGTTGTGGGTCAATCAGGAGAATCGGGCCGCGAACTTCCCGGCGGGAACGACGACCGAATGGGCCGGCGGCACCTGGCGGAACCCCTATACCTCATTCGTGGTGCTGGCTTTCGAGAACCAGGGGTATCGGCTTTCGAACGACAATACGCCGCCGACCGGTATCTACGAGAAGTACATCGTGCGCCGCGGCATCAATCGTATCCTGACGAACCTGGCGGAAATCCAGCTCTCACCACAGGCTGCGGGCGACCCCTGTGTCGGCGTGCCGGCCGACGGTGACGAATGCGTCGGCCTGTTCGAGAGGCGCCATGATACGTTCCACCAGAACTACTCCACCGGTGTCGCCGTGCTGGCACTCGCCGGCAGCGGCGCACTCAACCGCACCAATACCGAAGCGAGCAGCATCTACACCAGCTTCATCGATGGCAAGAGCTACGGTGAAATTCTGCAGCGGATGGCCAACGCACTCGTATTCGGACAAATCGAGCCCGAGCGAACCGGTCGTGGCGGCTGGTATTACAACTTCAATGCGTTCAGCAGTGACGGCTCGACCGTCGGCTGGGTGCTGCTCGGACTGCTCGATGCAGAGGCGGCGGGCATCACGATCCCGGATTTCGTGAAGACCGAACATGCTTTCGCGGCGGACGCCAGTCTGAACGTCGACGGCTCGTACGACTATCAGAGTGACGGAAATCCGATCTCCAACAACTCCGTTGGTATCGAGAAAGGCGGCGTCGGCCTCCAGAGCCTGTTCTTCGCCGGCCTTAATGCCACGGCCAGCGGCGTCTCCCGCTCTGACGTGGAGACGTATCTCAGCGACCGGTGGAATGGCGGTCCGACTGCCTTGTTCTCGTCGTCGTGGCGCTGTCGCCTCGGCTCTCCGGCGAACTTCGATTACAACCACGCCTGTGCGTACTCGATGTACAACGCCTTCAAGGGCTTGCGCCTGGTCGGTACCCAGACCCTGCCCGGCGTCAATCGCCCGGCAGGACCCGGTGCGATACCGGAGAACGACTGGTACGCCGACTACGTCGATTGGCTGATCGCCAACCAGACCAACCCGACGTCTCCGACGGGCGGCAACTGGGGGACAATGGCTTTCTCCGCCATCGACAACTCCCCGGCTGCGAACGTCGCGATCGCCGAATTGATCCTCTCGCCGGTGGCATTGGTGCTGCCCGACCCGGTGAAATTCGCCACGGTCGGTCTGACACCTTTCACGGCGACGAACCCGGTGGGAACGGATCACACCGTGACCGCGACGGCAGAATCGGCGAATGATTCGCCGATCCCGGGCACGACGATCGAGTTCGAGGTAATCAGCGGACCGAACGCTGGCGCCTCCGGCTCGGCCGTGACCAATGGTGACGGTGAAGCGAGCTTCACCTATACCAGCGACGGCACGCCCGGCACGGACAACATCCAGGCCTTCATCGGCAATCTGGAGTCGAATATCGTCGAGAAGATCTGGGAAGAGGAAGGCGGACTCCGCTGCGACATCGACGAGGATGGTGATGTCGATCGGATCGACATCGGCTTGATCACGGCAGCGAGAAACCAGCCTGCCTCCGGACCGGATGACCCGAGAGATAACGACGGTAGCGGAACGATCGACGTGAACGACGCGCGCCAGTGTGTGTTGCTTTGCACGCTGCCCCGTTGCGCCACGCCGTAGGGTAATGGAAAGACGGGGAGCATAACGGCGTTTTGCTTCCCGTCTTTCAACCCAAACGGCGTATGACTAGAAGAAGAAAAGAGACAGGAGCTGAGAGATGACTATTATGAAGATACTGAAAAAGACACTGATCGCGGCGTGTTTCCTGGCGATGGGTCATTCGGCAACGGCAGCCGTCATCAGCTGGGTGCCCGCCGATGGCGAAGGCAATGTCGGCGACGACATCATCATGGATCTCGTCTGGACCGGCGAGGCAGGTGAATACCTGGGCGACTTCGACATCCAGATACTCTGGGACGCTGCCATAGCCGGGCTGTCGGATGTCACAATCGACCCTGATCTCGGCGTCGATTCTGCGTTTGGGTGCGATGCCTTTGCTGAGCTTATCGGCCAGTGCGGACAGGTGGGCGGTGCCGGAGATACATCGATCTTCCACGTATCGTTCGATGATGTCGGAACGCTGACCGCCAACCAGGACAGCCTCGGCAATGCCTTCACGCTTGCCACCTTCACGTTCGTGGGTGCCTCGGTGGGCGTCACCGACCTGACGTTCGGCCAGGTGGCCGTTTTCGGAGAAGAGTTCGGCGTGGAGATCGTGCCGACGTTGTCTCCGGGCCGAATCTGCGTGGGGCCGGACGGCTGCCCGATTGCAGAGGTTCCGGAGCCGACCACCCTGGCGCTGCTCGGGATCGGACTCATCGGTGCCGGTTTCGCAAGGCGCCGCGCCGCAGCTGCCTGAAAGACGAAGCTTTCTGTCTCTGTTGGGCCCGCCGGCGATCGCCGGCGGGCCTTTTTCTTGGATTATGTCATGAGAATCGTCACCGGAACGGCTCTGGGCACCTTGATCATGCTGGTCTCCACAGTGGCACTGGCAAATTCCACCTATCGTCTGGCGGGTATCATCACGCCCGATTCGGGCGATGCGCTCGCACTGATAGAGCTGCCCGACGGTGCACAGCAACTTGTCCGCGCCGGTGATCGCATCGGCGAGGGCCGGGTCGTCTCCGTCACCGACCGTTTGGTTCGACTTCAGCTGCCCGAAGGCGAGATCGTGCTGGAACTCGTCCAGTCGGATCGGGAACGCCCGGACGCGCTGGCCACTCAGACGAGCGGCGGACCCGTGATGGTCGACGGCGAGGGGCGCGCGCGCATCGAGAAACTCGCGGCGGAGGCTGGCCGACTGACGGACGAGGAACTCGCTCGCGAGCTGGCGAGCGAGCTGCGCTTGAGTTCGCGCCACCGTATTGCGGCGATCAACGAAAAGCCGGTCGAGTCTGCGACCGAGGTGGTCCGGGCCATCGCCGATGAGTTCGCCGCGCAACCCGGGGCGAGTTCCCCCGTGAAGCTCGTCGTCTCATTCGCAGAGCCTGCCGAGGATCATTTCCGTATCTACTATTTTCAGGGCCGCGCCGACGGCTCGCCGGAATCGGAGTAGGCAGCGCCGTTCAGGGACGCTATTGTCGGGATCGTGGTCCTCCGCCGGTGAGACGAACTGAATAGCCTGTACCTACGCCTGCTGCTGCCATTGGGACTGGCTCTCGTGCTCGCGATGCTCGCGGCGTGGGCTATCGCGGTCCACCTGCTGATCAGTGCCATCGACAATCGACTCGATGCTCGTCTCGAAAACGCCACAGCAACGCTGGCGAATGCGACTTTTCCATTCAGCGCGGATCTCATCGCGCGGCTCGATCGTCTCCTGGACGCACGGATTGCCCTGCTGGACCCCGCCGCCCGGACTGCCCTCAACACCGGCGGAGCGGAGGCAGACGCTGCGCTCGACCGGATCCGATCGAGGCGTGACGAGATCGATCCCGAGACAGTCACGTTTTTCCATTTCGACGGCGACAATGAACGGTGGCGCGTCGCCGTGCGTCGGCTCTCGCCGGGACTCGACGATCGTTACGCCTATGTCGCGGCGGCCGCCCCTCTGACCGCGACGAGGAATGTTGCCCGGGAATCGGCCGTTCTCCTGGCCGCCGCCATGTTCACGGCGATGGCGCTCGTTGCCGCCATCGCGGCGTTCTTCATGCGCAGTGTTACCCGCCCGGTCACTGATCTCGCCAACATGGCAGACCGGATCGCAGACGGCGAACGCGGCATATCCACCGATATCCGGGAATCGAACGAGATCGGGGTTCTCGCAAGCGCGCTGAATCGCCTCAGCTCGCGACTGGGTGAGTACGAAGCGGACCTCGCCAACCAGAGCCGGCTCTCCGCTCTCGGCGAGCTCGCTTCACGCATGGCACACGAGCTTCGCAATCCGCTCACGGCCATCAAAATGCAATTGCAGCTGCTCGAGGAAAGATCGGAGGGAGCCGAACGCGCGCGCCTCGGCGGCATACTCGATGAGATACGGCGCCTCGAACTGATCGTGAATTCTTCGCTTGCGATCGGCGGACCCGATTCATTGAACCCGGCGCCCGCGGACCCCGGCCGGCTCATCGGAGAGGTGATCTCCATGGTCGGACCGAGCCTCGAACACCGGAACATCGAACTGGACACTGTGACGGGTCGGATGCCGCGTGTCCCGATCGACGCCGATCGCATGAAACAGGTTCTGCTGAATCTGCTGAACAATGCAGCCGAAGAACTGAAGGCCGGCGGCAGGATACTCGTCTCGGCGGGGCTCAGCGACGAGTACACCGCTTTCATCGCCGTCGAAGACTCCGGCCCGGGCCTCTCCGCCTCGCCCGACCCGTCAGGCTCGCGGAAACCGCTCGGCCTTGGCCTGGGACTGAAGATCAGCCGGGAGATCGTGGAACGCCACGGCGGTACGCTGGATCATGGCGCAAGTGACAAGCTCGGCGGCGCCAAATTCACGATAACGCTGCCGCTCTCTATAATGGGCCGGGACCGGAACGGGAGCAGCTGAGCGTGGCGCGAATCCTTGTCGCCGATGACGAGCGAAGTATCTGCGAGGCTTTCTCGGCCTTTCTCGAGGCCGAGGGGCACGAGGCGCTGCTCGCCTCGAGCGGCGAAGAGGCCATCCGGATCGTTCGGGAGGAGTCTCCCGCAGTGACGTTTCTCGACGTGCGGATGCCCGGCGGTGACGGTATCACTGCGCTGGAATCGATGCGCACGCTCGCGCCGGGGATGCCGGTCATCATAATGACGGCATTCGGCACGCTCGATACCGCCAAGCGGGCGATGGATCTCGGCGCGTTCGACTACATGGGCAAGCCGGTCGAACTCGCCCAGATGCGCGAATTGCTGCAGAAAGCCCTGCACAAGCCGGACTCACGTGGTACGCGATTCGTCGATGGCGGCAGCCACGGGCAGCCGGTACTTATAGGCCAGAGCGCGGCCATGCAGTCGCTGTTCAAGCAGATCGTGCTGCTGACCGGCAACGACCTGTCCGTGCTGGTCATGGGTGAAAGCGGGGTCGGAAAAGAGCTGGTGGCGCACGCCATCCACGACAACAGCCCGCGCGCGGACAAGCCGTTCATTGCCGTCAATTGCGCAGCTATACCGGATACCCTCATCGAGGCCGAGCTGTTCGGTGCCGAGGCAGGGGCGTTTACGGACGCGAAGACGACTCGCGCCGGCAGATTCGAAGCTGCCGGCGACGGCACTCTGTTTCTTGACGAGATTTCGGAGCTGCCCTACCACTTGCAAAGCAAGCTGCTCCGAGTGTTGCAGGAACGGAACTTCGAGCGTCTCGGCAGCGTCAAGCCCCTGGAGTTTCGCGCCCGTCTGATCGCAGCCAGCAACCGCAATCTCGAGGCGGAGATCGATGCCGGGCGTTTTCGGGACGACCTGTATCACCGGCTGAATCTCGCGACCGTCCTGGTGCCTGCGTTGCGTGATCGGCGCGATGACATCGAACCGCTCGCAGAGCACTTCGTCGCGCGCGCCAGCGAAGAAATGGGCAGGGCGATCGACCGCATCGAGCCGGATTTCATAGAGCGGCTCAAATCGCACAGCTGGCCGGGAAACGTACGGGAGCTCGAGCACTGCATCAAGCGCTCGGTGCTTGCGGCTCATGGTCCCACGCTGACGGTGCATGATCTCGAGATGCCGGAAGCAAACCGCAGGGATCGGCGGCAGCCTCCCAGCCTCGAGCAGGCATTGCGCACCCAGGCCGGTGCCATGGTGAACAATCCTGACAAATACGGCGGCGAAGGCGAGATTTACCAGTGCCTCCTGGACAATGCGGCTTATCAACTCATCCGAGCGGCCCTCGACGTCACGGATGGCAATCAGGTCGCTGCCGCCAAACTACTGGGCATCAACCGGTCGACGCTACGCAAGAAGCTCAGCGAGGCCGATGACTAGCCGGCCCTTGAGGACGTTCCGACCATTGCCGCCACTCCCGCCGGGACCCCCGAAATTCGCCTTGACGAGAAAATCCACAGGTGCTGTTTAATCGGCCAGCAGTCGCCTTCTGCGCACAGATATCTCTGATGTAAGACACTGATTTCATTGACCTCACGCGGCACGTCCTGCTGGCATGATTCCTGCTTCTCCAATAGTGGAGTCTGTCAACACAGGGCAGGTCGAACGGGGTACCCCACCTATAACCCCGGGCGGCCGCCGAACGGGATTCGGCCCCACCCCAATCCCGAATAGCGGCAGAGTCCAGGCAGTGCCCCCTGCGGGGGTGTGGGCGGCGCGCCCCAAGAGGCGCGCCGCCTGCTTGCTGCCCTGCCGGATTCCGGTGCGAACAATAACGGCGAGCGAAGGCGGCACCGCGCACTCGGCCTTCGCCCGCGAATAACGAGAAGACAGATGGGCAGTATTGGCGGGCAGAAGGCGAGCGATGCCGGGGCGCGACTGGCCCTGGCGGCCGTACTGGTGCTGATCTCGGGACTCGTGGTCCCGGTGGGGACCGAACCCGCGGCCGCCTTGCTCAGCGCAGCAATCTACGGTTGCGCCGGTATTCTGGCCACCCTGCTCTTTCTTGTACGGTGCGACGATGCGCGGCCCGAGCGCTCATTGTTCGAAGCGGCCGTCGCGACGCTGCTCGTGGGCCTGATCGTTCTGGCCGACCCTGTGACGCGGTCGCTGGCCGGCGTTCTCGACGGGTACCTGCTCGCGGTATTTCTTCTGTGTGCCACCGCGGCCACGGCGGCCCGTACGATCAGCGTCGGCAAGCTGATCACGGTATTCGCTGCACTTACGCTCGCACCGGTCTGGGCAGGACCGCTGGTAGAACTCGCCGGCAATCCAGGCTGGCTCCGGGGGCTGGTGATCGGCGCCAGTCCACTCACTGCATTGTCTGTCGCGATCGAATTGGATTATCTCCGCACTCCATGGTTCTACGCGCACAGTGCTCTCGGATCCATGCGCTATGATTACCCGACATGGCTGACGATCCTCGCCTGCCTGTCCGTGTTGCCTGCGGCCGTACTGGTCCGCCGCGTTGTGGCAGCAGGCGCGCAACCCTTTGTTCGATTTCCACGAGAGGCGCACTCATGAAGAAGAATTTCCTCGCGTTGATGGCAGCGCTCACGTTGCCGATGGCAGGCCTCCACGGGGCCGATGCCGACAAGATGGACCCTGAACTCCGCTCCAAGGCGCAAAGAGCAGTCGATGCCGGCCTCCACTACCTCCGCAACAACCAGGCCGATGACGGCTCCTGGTCCGACTCCGTCGGTGTCACCGCGCTCGGCCTCCGCGCATTCCTAGAGAGCCATCGCGGCTACGGCGAGAGGGACGGCGCCTTCATCACCCGGCCCATCGCCTTCCTCCTGGCCCACGTAAACCCGGACGGCTCCATCAGCGAGACCAACCAGAACCGCAACTACAACACGGCGGTCTCCCTGACGGCCCTGGCCGCCACCGGCAACGACGAGTACGACGAAGTCATCCGCGGCGGGCAGAACTTCCTGAAGGGCCTGCAGATCGATGAGGAAGAGGGCTACGAGAGCGACCACGCCTACTACGGCGGCATCGGCTACGGCGGCGACGAACGGCCGGACCTCTCCAACGCCTACATGGCGCTCGAGGGCCTGCGCGCGAGCAGCATGGACCCGGAGGATCCGGTGTGGGACAAGGCGTTGACTTTCGTCAGCCGGTCGCAGAACCGCAGTGAGTCGAACGACCAGGAATGGGCGGGCAACGACGGCGGCTTTACCTACATGCCGGGCTACAGCCCGCACAAGGGTACGGACTCCTACGGCGGCATGACGGCGGCAGGCCTGCTCAGCCTGCTGTTCGCCGGCGCCGACAAGGACGACCCGCGCGTACAGGCCGCCTACGACTGGATCCGGGACAACTACACCCTGGAGAAGAATCCCGGCGCAACGGATGGCGTGCAGGGCCTCTACTATTATTACAACGTCTTCTCCAAGGCGATGTCGGCCTACGGCGATCCCACGGTGACCGACACCGACGGGACGGAACACAACTGGCGCGAGGATATCGCGCGCAAGCTACTCAGCCTGCAGCGTGAGGACGGTTCCTGGGTCAACCCGGACTCGCCCCGCTGGTGGGAGGGCAACCCGGAGCTGGTCACGGCCTGGAGTGTGATCGCGCTGAACGCCGCGCTGCAGTAAACCGCATCTTGTATGGCCGGTTCCCTCGCCCTTGGCCTGCTGCTGGTCGTCGCCGCGCCGGCAGCCGGTTCCGGCGCTGAGGAGCCACTCAGGGGCGTCGTCGCGGTTGGCGAGACGGCGGCCGCCGCCATCGGCGCTATGGAGTCTACTGGCGATCTGGCCGCGGTACCGACCAGATCGCCAGACGACCTGCCGACGCAGCCGCAGGACTATGCGGCAGTCGAGGCGCTGGTGATCGACGGCTCCGCACTCGCCCGCCTGGATACGGACCGGCTGCGCGCCCTGCTCGAGTATGCCGGTCGCTGCGGGCCGCTGATCCTGATCGGGGCCCCCGGCGACGCGGAGTACGTACTGGCACGGCGGGCGGGTTGTGGCGGCCGGTTCGTTGCCGGGGCCGACGCGCGGAGTTCGACCGCCGTGCTCGAACGGCTGACGGCGGACGGACCGCCGGCGATGATCGATGCGGAGGCGCTGCGGCCCCTGCTGCCCGACGCCAATGGCGAGATCGAACTGATGGCCGTGTTCGTGGCCGGCTTCCTCGGTGTGTTCCTGGTATTGCTGGCTGTGCCCGGTCTGCGCCCCGCCGCTCTCGGCTTCTGCCTGCTGGCCACCGCCGTCGCGGGTGTGCTCTGGACCGGCGGGCGCAACGACGCGTTCGTGGCCTGGGCCGAGGTGGACCGCGGCGACCGGATCGCGCGCTACGTCAGCCTCGGCACGGCAGTTGCGACCGGACGCGGCGAGCACCGTCTGCCGCTGGGGGAATTCGGCGGGTATCCCACGCGCGTGATCGGAACCGACTACGTGCTCGACGAGGAGGCAAACCGGATCGAGTGGCGCGCCACGCTGCTGGCGCAATTATCCGTCGAGTCGGCCGGAAGCTTCCCGGCGGAGCCCAGCCTGCGCGCCGAGATCAGGGACGGCACGGCACGGGTCTGCAATCGTAGCCACCGGACCGTCGAAGGTGCGTGGCTGGCGGCCGCAGATGGCGTGTACGCCGTACCTCCCCTCGCGCCGGGCGAGATCTGGCAGGCCGCGGGCACGGCCGTGTCTCCCGGCCCGGCAACCCGGCTGCTGCGCGAGCGCGCAGGCGGGCTGGCGGTGCTCCTCCGGCTGGCGATCCCCGGAGACCGGATCGCACAGGATGCCTGGCTGGTGCGCCGGGAGATTCCGTCGGCGGAGGCAGCACCGTGCAGCGGCTGACCGCGGCACCGGGGATCGCCGTCTTTCTGCTGGTGGCCGCGACCAGCGTCTGGTGGCTCTCCAGTCTGGCACTGGTGCCGCCGAGCCTGCCGGGCGCCAGCGTCGCCATCAGCGCGACCGCTGCGACGGCCTGCATCACCGGGCAGTGGATCCTGATCGCGGTGCTGACACCTTTTTGGACCCCACGGGATACGCCGATGAGCGAGGCGCTGCCCATACTCGCCGCCGCCAGCCTGCCGCTCTGGCCGCTGCTGGCGATGCTCTGGGCGGCGACCGGTATTGACACCCTCACGCTCGCCGCCACCCAGGCCGGCGCGGCAGCGCTGTTCGGCGTGGTGCTCCTCGGCCGCGAACTGATCTCACGCCTGCCGGTCGGCGAGGAGACCGCGCAGCCGCTGGCCGTGGCTCTCGGAGCAAGTGTCGCCGCCGGGATCTGGCTGGCGCGTTCGCCGATAAGCAACTGGGTGCAGCCGTGACCCGGCTTCTGGCAGCCTCCGACCCCTTGCTGCGACTCCTGCGCGCCGCGCGACGCAGCCTCTGGTGGGGCATGATCGTGCGCCGCGTGCCCCTTGCCGCCTGGCTCGGGGGCCTGACGCTGCTGGCGGTCGGCGGCGCAGCCCTGCTGCCGGCCTTCGAACCCGACTGGACCGTAACGGCGAGCCTCGTGTGCGCTGCGATTCTGGCCGCGCTCGCCCCGGGCCTCGCCGCCCGACCTGCACTTACGGATGCCGCATTGCACGCCGACCGCACTTTCGGCACCCGCGCACTGCTGGTCTCGGCGCTCGAGGCGGATGCAGCCCTCGCCCCCTCGCCCGCGGCCCGCGAAGTCACACGGCGGGCGAGAGAAACAGCCGACGCACTGCTGACCGAGCGCCGACGACTGCGGCAGGCGCCACACATCTCCCGTGCCGCGCTCGCGCTGATCCCTGCCTTCCTCGGCCTGCTGGTGCTCCGGCTGGCCTCGCCGACCGACGAGGCATCGATGACAGCGCGCGAAGCCGGAAGGGCAACCGGCACGGCGTCCCTGATGGCTCGGGAGGAAGACGGGAGGTCGCTGCAGCGTCTTCGGCAGACACTGACGGCCAACGGCAGTGAAGAGCCCGAGGCCTCCCACGGCAAAGACCGGATGCGCAGCCAGGCTCCATCGGCGGAACCGCCGGAACCGGGAGCGATGCGCGAAGAGGCAGCGGAAATCCAGCCCCGCGCTCCGGGCCATGCGGCGGGGAGCACCGGCGGCGGTGCCGAGGCAGGCGACGCGCAAGCCGGCGCGCGCGACGGAACGGACGAAATGGACGGCCGGGACAGTGGCATGATGCCGAGCGATGCGGCCACACTTGCCCGGCAGGGAACCGTGGTGGCAACCGCCGCCACAACCGGTGCGGATTACGCAGAGGGTGCCGACCGCGCGCCTCGGGGATCGCTATTGCGCCCGGCCGCCGCACCGCCGGAGGGCGCAACACAGGCGAGACTGAGCCCGGCGCAGACCGCTTATGCGCGCCGCTACCTCGAGTCGAGGAGGGACGGATCGTGAACGATTTCGCCGACACCGCCGAGACGATCCGCCGGGACATGCAGCGGCTGGAGGAGGCGCTGAATGCCGTGATCGTCGGCCAGCAGGCCGTGGTCCGCCACCTCCTGATCGGCCTGTTCGCCGGCGGCCACGTCCTGCTGGAAGGACTGCCCGGGCTGGGCAAGACCCACCTCGCCAAAGCCATCGCGGGCGCGGTCGGCGTGGACCTCGGCCGCATCCAGTGCACGCCCGATCTGCTGCCGGCGGACATTACCGGCAGCGAGGTGCTGCGCGGCGGCTCCGGCGAGGTGGAATTCCGCCCGGGCCCGTTGTTCGCCCACCTCGTGCTGGTCGACGAGATAAACCGGGCGACCCCGCGCACCCAGTCCGCGCTGCTGGAGGCGATGCAGGAGCGGCAGGTCACTTACGCCGGCATCCGCTTTCCGTTGCCCGACCCGTTCTGGGTGATCGCCACGCAGAACCCGATCGAACTCGAGGGGACCTATCCCCTGCCCGAGGCCCAGCTGGACCGCTTCCTCCTGAAGATACCCATCGCCTACCCGTCGGCCGACAGCCTGGAAGCGCTGCTGGAGACGTCGCTGGACGGCGAACCGGCCGACCAGCTCGGCTGCCTCGTCGACCGCGACCGGGCCCTGGCGATCCGCGCCGCCGCCCGCGAGGTGATCGTCTCCACGCCGGTACGGCAGGCGGCCATCGAACTGGTGCTCGCCACCCAGCCGGATGCGCGCACCGCGACGGAACCGGCCGCGCGCCATATCCGTTACGGGGCGAGTCCCCGGGCGCTGCAGGCACTGATCCGCTGTGCACGCGTCAGGGCGCTGTTCGACGGCCGGCCCCAGGCCGGTTTCGAGGACGTCGCCGAGGTGGCGCCAGCCATACTCCTGCACCGGCTGTTGCTGCATACCGCCAGCGAACTGGAGGGCATCACGGTCGATGCGGTCGTCGAGGGCATACTGACGGCATGGCGCACCAGGCACATCGGCTGACCGGCACCGCGCCGCCGGACGAGGCGCGGCTGCGGCGGTTCGCCCGGCTGGCAACGCCACTCCTCGGCGGCCATGCCGTACAGGGGGTCGGGCCACGCTCGGCACGGGACCGGGCCGGGGCCGGCCTCGAGTTCCTGGACCTGCGCGCCTACGCGCCGGGGGAGGACATCCGCCACATCGACTGGCGCCAGTCCGCCCGCCGGGGCCGGACGCTGATCCGCCGCTACCGGGACGAGTCGGCCGCGGACTGGTATCTCGCCGTCGACGGCAGTGCCTCGATGGCCCTGGGACGGAAGTGGCCCTTCGCCGTGGAACTGGGACTCGGGTTCGCCTATGCGTTGCTGCAGGCGGGACACCGGGTGTCACTGCTGGTGTTCGACGACCGCGTGCGCGTCCGCGTGGCCGCCGGGCGCGGTTCGCGCCAGTTCGCGACGCTCGTGCGCGAACTCCGCCGTTTCGAGCCATTGCCGCGGGGCGGCGCCTCGCTGCCGGGCGTGTGCACTGCGCACATGCGGCGCTCGGGCAACCTGATGCTGATCAGCGATCTGCTGCGCGAGGATGCCATGGCGGCGGATCTGCGGCGGCTGCGCGCGAGTGTCGCCGGCGCCGAGGTGATCCAGGTCCTCGCTCGCGACGAGGCGGACCCGGCGGCAGTCGGACCCGCGCTCCTGCGTGACGTCGAGAGCGGCGAGCGCCGCCCGCTCACCCTCTCCCCGGCCACCATTGTCGCTGCTCGCGAACGCCTGGATCGGCACGGTGAACGCCTGCGGGCCATCACCGTCGGGCTCGGTATGCGCTTCAGCCGCTGTCGCGACGACGGCGACTGGGAACGGACCCTGCTCACCCATCTCGGAGCCTGAGTGTTCGTCCTCGGCGCACCGCTCTGGCTGGCGGCCCTCGCCGTGCTGCCGGTCATCCGCTGGCTGCACCGCTGGCAGGCGCCACTGATCGAGGTGCCTACGGGTGCCGTTTTCCTGTGGCGGGAAGCGAGCGGCCTCCGGCCCGGCGCCAGTGCGAAGCGTCCGCCCGACCCGGCCTGGCGCCTGCGCGCACTGATCACGGCATTGGTCATCCTCGCCCTCGCCGATCCCGGCTGGGAGCAGGCCGGCGGACGGATCACGGTGTGGATCGACGATACGCTGAGCATGCTCGCGGAAGAAGACAGTGAGTCGCGCCTCACGGCCGGTCTCGCGCGCCTGGCGGACGCACTCGACGAGGCGCCCGCCTCTTCCGTGATCCTGCGCTCACTCACCGATCCCGCGCTCGCCCTCGACGGCGGCGATCCGGATGCGCTGCGAGCCCCGGCCTGGCAATCCGCGGACGCCGTGCGTCCCTCTCCGCCTCCCGCCGCAATCATGCAGACGGATACGTCTCACTGGCTCGTCAGCGACGGCGCGGACCGCCGCATCGCCGACTGGGCCGCTCGGGCCCCGATCAGTCGGTCGTTACTCGTCGGCGCAGCCACCGAGAATGCGAGCGTCGTCCGTCTCGCCGCCCGCCGCAATCCGGATGAGCCGACGATGGCACGTGTGCTCGTCGTCGTCGCCAACCGGGGCGAACAGCAGCAGCTTCGCCGTCTGCAGCTGGAAACCGACGGCAAAGCGGCAAGCAGTTACGAACTGGAGATGGCACCCGGCGAAGCCCCGCCGCTGCGAATGGAAATCCCGGTCGGGACGGGCCGACTGTCCGCCCGACTCGAGCCCGGCGACGCGCTGCCCGCCGACGACGGGCTCACGCTCGACATGACGCCGCTGCATGCGGTGCGCGCGCGAATCGATCCGGTGTGTCCCGGCGACCTGCAGCGGGCACTCGCCCATCACCCCGGGCTCGTGACTCGCGCCAGCGACGGACCCGCCGCGCTGCAGGTCACTTGCGGCAAGCGCGCCGCGCCCGGCATGCCGGGCATCGTGCTGCACACCGGCGCAACCGAACCCGTCACCGCCCCCCTGTTGCAGGCCGCGGTGCTGGCGGAGACCGCGGAGTTTCGACTGCAGCCCGACTGGATCGCGGCCGCCGCCTGGCCCGATGACGGCGCGTCCAATGGGTACGAGACGCTGCTCGCTGCAGGCGAACGTCCGTTGTTGCGGCGTGGGCCCGGCCCGCTCGTCGAGACCGTGATCGACATGGCCAACCCGGCCCTGACGGGCCAACCCGAGTACGCGGCCCTGGTCGGCGCGCTGGTCGACCTCGCGCTCGGCCGACCGGTGCTCGACCCCGTCGCCCTGGCGGAGAGGCCGGCGGCGGAGTCGGACATCGCGCCGCTGGCCCTTCCGGCCATCGCTTCGGCCGCTGCCTCGGCCACGGTCTCGGAACGGAGGTCGCTGACGTCACCGCTGCTCGCTGCCGCTCTCGCCCTGCTGCTGCTCGACGGTCTGCGCCTGCAGCGATCGGCCCGGGAGACCCGACTTGGCTAGGCGGTGGCGGGGCCCGGTCGGGCGCGCGGCGGCGGCGCTGTTGTTGGCGGCAGCCGTCCTGGTGCCCGGGCACGACTCTGGCCAGGGCGTAAGCGTGCTGACAGTGATCGCCGAGCCGACCAAGGCGGCCATGTCGGCGGCCGACGGGATCGTGGCCGTGACAGATGGACGCAGCACGACCGTATCCAGCCGGCAGGCGCCGCCCGGCCGCATGGATGCCGTACTGGAGGCGACGCTACGTGATCTGGCGCCGCGGGATCGCAACGTCATTGTCCTCGCATCCCGAGGGCGCTGGCCGGCACGCACGGCGACTCTCGTCAGACAGTCGGCCGAAGCCGGCCACCCGGTCTTCTGGCAACCGACGCGCGGGGTGCACGAACCCGTGATTATCGGCGTGCGGGCGCCGGCTCGTGCCGCGGCCGGCGAGCCAATCTTCCTCGAGGTCCGGCACGAGGCGCCCGCGGGAGCGGCCCTCGATGTGGTCCTCGAGCACGAGGGGGCGCGGCTCGCTCGGGTGAGCGCGAGCCCCGACGAGGTGACCCGGCTCAGTCTCGAGGCGCCGCGCACCGGAGTGCTGCAGCTCGACGCCGAGCTGGCAGACCGATCGACCGGGGAACCAGTGGATCGCCTGACGGGTGCCGCGATCGTGAATATTGCCGGACGACCGGCTTTGCTCGTCGTGAGCCGCGACCGGTCGGCGCTCGGCGATGCACTCGCGGGGGGCGGCTGGCCGGTCGTTCGCATGCAACCGCATGCATGGCCGGCCGCGGCCGACAGCCTGGGGCGTTACGGCGCCATCATCCTCGACAACGTGCCGGCCGATGGCGTCCCGGATGCCGCCTGGCGCTCGCTGGCGGCGGCCGTCAGAGAAAGCGCGACCGGCCTGCTCGTGCTCGGCGGACCGGATGCGTTCGGCCTGGGCGCCTACCGGGGCTCGGTGCTGGAGTCTGTTCTGCCCGTCGTCTCGGAGCCCCCCGCGCCGGACCAACCCGCCGACCTCGTCTTCCTGGTGGATGTCTCCGGCAGCATGGGACGGGACGACTACGGCGCACTGCGTGCGGCGCGGGATGCAGTCGTCGCGACCGCGCGCGCACTGACGCCGACCGATCGCACCGGCCTCGTTGCGTTCGAAGCCGAGGCGCGGGTGCTGCTTGCATCGGCGTCCCGCGAAGATCACGCCCGGGCACTGCGCGCGGCCTTTCCGGATCGTGCCAGCGGCGGCACCCGGCTGTTGCCCGCCATCCGGACCGGACTCGCGATGCTCGCCGATGCTGGCCAGTACCAGCGCCTGCTGGTGCTGGTCACCGACGGACAGCTCGCCGACGACGATCTCGCCGCGCTGGATGCCGGCCTGCACGGCAAAGGCGCCGAACTCATCGCGATCGTCGTCGGTGATGCGGATGCCGACGTCCCCGTCGAGCGGCTGGATGCCGGCGAGAACGTGACCGTGATCGTCAGCCGCGATCTCGCCGGACTCCCGGCGCTGATGCGCGACGAGGTGGAATCCCGCCGGCCCGCCTTCGCTACGGGGCCGGCAGAGCCGGTGGTGGTACGCGCGGGTTTCCTTCCGGATGCGGCCGACCGGGGCTGGCCGCCGCTGGACGCCTGGCTCGTCACCCGGCCGCGCCCGGAGGCCACGGTCTATCTCGTCGCGCCGGGGGGCGAGCCCCTGCTGGTTACCGGCACGGCGGGTGCCGGCCGGGTCGCGGTCCTCACCGGCGGGCTTGGCGCATGGGCCGGAGACTGGCTCGGCTGGGAGCACTGGCCGGCGCTCGCCGCCGGCGTCGTGGAAGCCGTTGCCGTCGGCAGTACGGGGCCGTCGGCGATCGCCTACCGGCGTGGTGCCGCGGAGGTCGTGATCGACACCGGGATCGGCTCGCAGCCGCCGAGGCGTGTCGTCCTGACGACCCCGACGGGCGTCGTCGAAGTACGAGCCGAACCCCTGGCGCCGGGGCGCTGGCGTGTGCCGTTGCCGGACGGACCCGACGGCGTGTGGCAGCTGGCCTGGGAGACCGACGCGCGACGGTGGCGTCACGCTTTCCTGGCCGGCCAGGACGATCCGGGCGGGCCGGACCAAATTCTCGCCAGCGACCTGGTCGAGGTCGGGGTCCTCAGGCGGTGGCAAGGCGAAGCATCGATGGCGGCCCTGTCGCCGCCACTGCCGCTACGCCGCGGGCTGGCGCTGGCGGCGCTGCTGGTGTTTCTTGCCACTCTGGCCCTGGAGCGATACGTAGGAGGGGCTTTAGCTCCGATCGCGGTTCGCTGGCCGGGCCGGGACAGGGTCAGCGATCGGGACAGCGATCGGGACAGCGATCGGGACAGCGGTCGGGACAGGGATCGGGCCTGAAGGCCCTCCTACAATTGAGGTGGTCAGAAGCGGTAGCGTAGTGCCAGCCGGCCGCGGCGGCCCGGAGACGGGAAACCGACCGCTTCTTCGTAATCCGCGTCGAAGAGATTGTCGACGGCGAAAACGAGATCCGTGCTGTCGGCCGCTCTCCAGGTCAGCGTCGTATCGAAACGGTTGTAGCCGTCCAGAACAACCTGGCCCGTGGGGACCGAAGAGTCGAAGGTCTCACCCACGTAGAGCCAGGAGGACTGCAGCAGCCAGGTCGCCGCCGGGCGCCAGCGCACGGAGACACTGCCGCGCCAATCCGGGCGTTGCAGCAGCTCCCGGTCGGCGTCCTTCACTTCGAGGTCGAGATAGACGGCTTCGGCGTAAACGTCCAGCGTGTCGGAAACCCGGTAGTCGACCTCCAGTTCCACACCCTGTGCCTCCACTTCGGAGCGATTGACATTCGTGAACAGCGCGGGGTCGAAATCGATGAGATCCTTGAATTTGTTGCGATAGAGCGTGACCGTCGTCGCCAGCCGGCCGGCGAAGAACCGCTGCGTCACGCCGATATCGAAGCTTTCGCTCTTCTCCGACTTCAGATCCGGATTGCCGACCAGGGGACTGGCCAGCGCGAAGAAGCTCGGCAGTTTGAACCCTTCGCCCCAATTGACCCGGAACGTCGTGCGGCCGCCTGCCAGGTCGTAGAGTGCGCCCAGCTTCGTGGTGGTCTCGCCCGCTTCCTCGTCCGGCTCGTCGTGACGGAGGCTGCCGAGCAGCGTCAGAGCCGCGACGGGCTGGTAGCGGAACTCGCCGAAATAGCCGGTCACCTCACGGTCGATCGTGAATCCGGCCGGGATCGAAAAGCCCGGAGCGAACTCGACGAAGCCCTCGGATTCACCGTCCTCGCGATAGTGATCCACACCCAACGTCGCTCTGAGGGAATCCGTCAAGTTTCCGACGACGTGGGCCGAGTAGCTCGTTCGCTCCAGCTCCGAATCCGCCCCGTTCGGCGGCACGCCGTCGCGCACGCCCGACGCTATGCCCGGCGACACGTAGCTGTCCTGGTGGTCATAGCGGTTCGCCGTCGCGTTCAACCGCCAGCCGTCGGCGATGTCGATGCCGCCCGCGACACCGATACTGAGGTCTTCGGAGGATTTCTCGTCGAGATCGCGGATCACCGCCAGTTCCGGGCCGCCGCTGTCTTCCGGAAAGCTCGTGCCCTCGTTATCCGAATAACGGCCGAAGAAGCGAAGATCCCACGCCCGGCCGTCCCCGAAGGAGAACTTTGCGTTCACGGAATTGCTCTCGTAACGATTGCCGGGCGTGGCTCCGTCGTCGTCGACGTGGCCGAGACGCAGCGCGAAACCGCCCGTCTCCGTCGTGGGGCCCGCCACCTCGATGGCGGCTCGCCGGTAGTCGTCCTCGCCCGCTTCCGCGTGCAGCGTCGTGCCGAGTTCTTCGGCCGGCCCCTTCGTGATGATGTTGATGACGCCGCTCAGGGCATCGGATCCGTAGATCGCCGACTGCGGCCCGCGCACGATCTCGATGCGCTCGATGTCCTCCACGTTCAGGGTCGAGAAATCGAAAGAGCCGCCCCGCGTGTTGTTGGGGTCGTTCACGCGGATACCATCGATCAGCACCATCGTGAAGTTCGGCTCGCCGCCGCGGATGAACACCGAGGCGATGCCGCCGCGCCCGCCGGGCTGCGTAACCTGGAGACCCGGCACTTCCCTGAGGATGTCGAGCACGTTGGCGTGATTCTGCGCCTCTATCCGGTCCAGGCCGATCACGGTGGTCGAATTCGGTATGTCGGCCAGCAGGTCGGTGACCCGGCTGCCGGTCACGACGATGGTCTCGATGGGATCGTCCTGCGCCAATGCGGGTGGAACGGCGCCGAGTCCGACGGCAGGCACGATGAGGGCGGCAAGCCGGGTCACACTGGACACCGGGAGGGGTATTGTTCTTCTTGTCACGGGCTTCCTCTGCGCAGGAAAAAGTTTACTCATTAACAGGCAAGGCCTGTGCCAACTGCTCAAAGTGCTGATTTTTAGCCCATCGGACAGCCTCTTGCCGTGATTGCGGTCAGAAATCCGGCTTTCGATGTAGGAAAATCCGACAGGGAATTCCTCGACATAATGTAGGAGGGCCTTCAGGCCCGACCACCGGTGAGCCATCCGGGACCGGGCCTTAACCGAATCGGGTCTGATGAATCGGGGCTGATGAATCGGGGCTAAAGCCCCTCCTACTGTGCCAGGGGGAGCACCATCGAAATCCTCGTGCCCTCCCCTGCAACGCTCTCCACGTGCAGTTCGCCGCCGCTGGCGCGCACGGTCTCGCGCACTTGGTAGGCGCCGATGCCCATGCCGGACGTGCCCTTGGTGCTGTCGAAGGGCTTGAACAGCCGGGTCTCGATGAACTCGCGCTCCATGCCACGGCCGGTATCGATCACACGGATGGCGCATTCTCCGTTGCAATCCTCGACGGTAACGCGGATGCTCCCGTCCGCAGGTGTCGCGTCCTGCGCGTTGCGGATCGCATGGATCAGCGCCGCCAGCAGCCGCTCCCGGTCGGCCCGTATCCACAACCGGTGATCCCCGATCTCCGTGCGCGGCTCGGGCCGGCGGTCGGCGCACTGGGACACCGCCTCCATCACCAGCTTGCCCACCTCGATGCGGATAGCGGCCTGCATCGGCGCGCCCTGCTTGAGCTGCTCCAGCACCTTTTTCATCCGCGCGACGCCGCTGTCCACCGTGCGGATGGCGTCGTCGATGAACTCCGGCTTGTCCTTGTGCTTGTGGGCGTTTTCCACCACCAACGACTGCTGGGCGATGAGGTTTTTGAGATCGTGCATCAGGTACGCCGTCAGGCGGTTGAAAGCCTCGAACTGCCGGCTCTCGGCCAGCTGGTATTTCTTCAGCTCCTGGTCGAGATAGCTCGCGATCTGGCGTCCGGCGGTCTTCAGCAGGTCATGGTCCTCGTAATTGAGGCTGCGCGGCCGCTCGGAGCGTGCGAGGGCCACGAAACCGAGCATCTGCTCCTCGCCCACCAGCGGCACGATCACGCCGGGCGGGTCGATGCCCAGCACGCCGGGATCGGCATCCAGGCCCTCATACCGCGGAGGCTCGCGTCGATACTCGTCGGCATCGATCACCCAGCCACTCTGTTCCAGGAATCGGGGCAGTGAGTGCTCAGCCGCCAGCGTCTGGCCGTCGGGCGCGGTATTCCAGCCTGCCGTGCAGCGGAAGCGGCCATCCTCGCGCAGGTAGAGCACGCCGGCCGGCGCTTCCAGGATGTCGCACAGGGCTTTGATGCCGCGCTTGGCCAGCGGCAGGCCCGGCTCCTCGGGCGCCGACAGCGTATGCATCAGGCGCAGCCACTCCTCCCGGTAGTCGTAACGGTTTCTGAAGAAGTGCTTGCTGATGAAAACTTTCAGCTGCGCCCGCAGCCGCTCGGAGAAGATCAGAATCCCGAGTATCAGGATGGCGGCCGCGAAAAAGACCACCTGCCCCGCCGGCCCCCACTCCCCGCCGAATACCTTGATGTAGTAGCCGACCGCGGCCATCAGGATGAGGTAGATGCCCACGCCCATCAGGGTGGTGGTGTAGAAGACCACCTGGCGGGAGACGAAGATGCCCACGGACCAGTCCGGATTTCGCTGGGCGGAGACGGCGATCAGCGGCACGCAGAAGGCCGCAACAATACCGCGCACGCTCCAGAGCACCTCGTCGATGCGGCCGAACAGGATGGCCTGGGAATAGAGCACCAGGTCGTAGGCGAACAGGCCGAGCAGCCCCAGACACAGGAACTTCAACGCCGCCCGCTGCGCCGAACGGGCGTTGCGGTAGATCTGCTCCACCATGATCAGCGAGAACAACGACAGGCCGAGCGACCCCGTGATGAGCGCCTGGCCGACGCCGGGAGACGGCATGCCGGCGGCCTCCGCTACGAACAGGCCGACGCCGCCCAGCAGCACGGCGGCCGCCAGAGCGGGCCCGCCGAATACCAGCACCCGATGGCCGGCGCCGCCGCCGAGGCCGCCGGCGAAGAGCGCGGAGAGGAAGACGAGCCAGGCGCCGTTCCTGAGCGTCTCGACCAGGAACACTTTCAGGACCGCCAGGGCGGGATCCGGCGAAAGGCTCACGGCCAGGGCGATACCCCACAGCGCCGAGAAGCCAGCGGCGGTGGTGAGCAAAGCGCCGTGGAGACGCCCCTGCCAGCTGGTCAGCAGCAGAAGGGTGAGGATCAGGAATGCCGCGCCAGCCAGGCCGTAGCCGATCGCGGGCAGGCTAGCGAGCATGGGGCTAGCGGGCGCCCTTGCCCCAGAGGATGACTTCGGCGGTCTGCAGCATGATCACCAGGTCCAGCAGCAGGCTGTGGTTCTTCACGTAGTAGAGATCGTACTGCAGTTTCTCGATGGCGTCCTGTTCCGTGGAGCCGTACTGGTACTTGAGCTGGGCCCAGCCGGTGATGCCCGGTTTCACCGTGTGGCGTTCGGCGTAGAACGGGATGTTCTGCTTCAGTTGCGAGACGAACTCGGGCCGCTCGGGCCGGGGTCCGACGACGCTCATCTCGCCCCTGAGCACGTTCAGGAGCTGGGGCAGTTCGTCGAAGCGGAGTTTGCGCAACACGCCGCCCACCCGGGTGACGCGCGGGTCGTCCTTCTCCGCCCATTGCGCCTGGCCTGGCGCCTCGGCGTCCTCCACCATGCTGCGGAACTTGAGCACGTCGAAATTTTCGCCGTACAGGCCTACCCGCCGCTGGCGGTAGAACACCGGCGCCCGGAGTCCGTCCTCCAGCTTGATGGCCAGCGCGCAGAGCGCCATCACCGGCAGCGCAACGAACATCGCCAGAAGGCTCACGAACAGGTCGAGGCCACGCTTGGTGGCCCGGCGCAGCGGCGTGATGCGGAAGCCGGAGGAGAAGATCATCCAGCTCGGGTTCACGAGGTCGATGCGGATCTTGCCGGTCTCGCGCTCCAGGAAGCCGAGAAGATCGAGACAATCGATCCCGCGCACCTTGCAGGCCAGCAACTCGTCGATGGGCAGGTTGCCACGGCGATCGTCCATGGCGACCACGATCTCGTCGGCTTCGCGCTCCCGGGTGATGGCCAGTAGCGGTCGATCATGGTCGACGTATTTGTCGCAACGATTGACGCTGCCGTCTCCGGCCGCGCCCACGTTGGCCACCACCTGGAAACCGCGCCGGTCGGCCTTCCTGCGGATGTCGCGGATGGCCGCCGCCCGTTCGCCGGCTCCGAAGACCAGCGTGCGCCGACGGAAGATGTTCTCGTCGGCGGTGCGCAGGAAGAGATACCGGATGCCGGAGAGTCCCGCGAAGGCCACCAGCGCGGCGAGAGCGGCCACGCCTCGCGTCGGCGCCACCTGTGGGAACGTGTACCAGACGACGGCCAGCGGGAAACCAGCGAGGATGAAGGCGACGGCCAGGCGGGCCAGCGATTCCTTGAAGTAGAGGCGCTGGTGGAACTGATAGAGGCCGAGAGCAATCAGGCTGATGCAGACTATGATCGTCAGCACCGTCGCCTGGGACCAGATCGGGCCGTGGATCAACGAGTACGCCTGGAAATTCCAGTCGAACCGCGCCCAGGCGGCGACGTACAGCGACGCGAAGATCACCGCGCATTCCGCGGCAGCCAGCAGCACTACCGGCAGCCGCAGGTAGTTATTGAAAAGGCGGAATGGCATCAGGCCGATATGCACCGTGTCTCCCGGCGAGCGGGCATGGGTTCTTTGCCGATGGGCTATCGAGTCCCACCGGGCCCTGTTGTTGATTAGCATTATAGGCCAAAGGTTTCAGCGGGTTGTGATGCATTCCACAGAATTATGTGAAAGACTTATCAACCGCTTGAGACAGGATAGCGGGCCCGCGTGACGTGCGGATGACTCCCGGCTTCGTGCACGCGTTGCTCGCCGCCGAATTCCGCGCCGCAGCGTGACGGGACTTGAGCTTGCGATGCCGGTGATCCATCCTTTTCGGCGCCTCGACGAAGACAGGTGACGTTGTTGGCCGGAATCCCTGGGAAGCAGGATGGCAAGCGCGGGTCGGGCGGACTGTTGGCGCTGCTCGACACGCTCGATCGCCTCGACGGGCGAGAGGGGTGATATCGACCCATAGACCGTTATTGCGCCTGCTCGCCCTTTCCGGCTGCGGCGTCGCCATCCTCCTGCTCGGCCACCTGCTCCCGCTCGGCGGCCACTCCTACATCGGCCAGTCCCTGCGCGACTCCCTCCACGGGCTGGCCTTCTTCGTCTTCACACTGATCATCTTCCGGCTCGCGCTGCCGCGGCTGGGCGTCTACCGCGCGGCGCTGTTCGCGGCCGCCGCCTCGCTCCTTGCCGGGCCGGCCGGCGAACTCGCCCAGTGGCTCAACGGCCAGGAATATTCTCTCCGGGACATCGGCCAGGATGCGCTGGGGACGGCTGCCGCGCTCTGCCTGATGATCGGCCGCCACGGCCGGCGGGAGGGGCGCTTGCGGTCCGACCGCGCCCGCGCCGTGACGGCCGGCGGCGGGTTCCTTCTCGTAGTCGTGCTCGCGCCGGTGGTGTGGTGGACCTGGGTCCTGGCGGCGCGGTCCGCCGCGGCGCCGGTGATCGCCGACTTCGAGGGTGCATGGGAAACCGCCCTCATCACGGCCGGAGAGCGGGTGGCGACGCCAGCCGGCTGGCCGGCGGCCGGGCATTACCTGCTGCGGGTGGAGACGCCGGCACGGCGCTACGCCGGCGTGCAGTTCCGGGATCCGTATCCGCACTGGGGCGGATTCAGCGAACTGCGATTCGTCGCGGCGGCCGGAGACGGTGCGTCCCATGAGCTTACGCTGCGCGTCCACGACGAGGCCCACGACAACCGCTTCGTCGATCGCTTCAACCGATCCTTCGCGATCGGTCCGGAGCCGCGGGAGTATTGCGTTCCGATTACCGACATCGCGAACGCGCCGGACGGGCGCCGCATGGAGCTCGCCGCCATCGCCGGGATGACGTTCTTCCTGATCGATACGGAGGGGACGGAGGTGTTCCTGTTGGACGCGATCCGGCTGGGTGCCGGCGAGCCTGTCTGCCCCGGGATTCCTTGACCCTGGCGGGACCACTCCACCGGTATCCCGGCAAAGGCGCACCCGGCCTCGGCGGTGGCGCTGGCGGGAAAAGCCGCTCAGATTCGATTTAGGATATTGAGAGGGGCTTAATTCGCCGGAACGAGAGGGGAGGACGCGCATGGCTGACAAGCGCAAGAGTGACCGGCTACTGGAAACGGGCGGCGGGCTTGATCTGCTGGCGAACATCTCCGGCATGGACGAGATCGATTTCGTCGGCAAGGAACTCGGCGACTACCGCATCACCGGCCTGATCGGCGCAGGCGGGATGGGGAAGGTCTATCGGGCCAAACGCATCGACGGCAGCTTCGAGCGCGAGGTCGCCATCAAGATCGCACCGGTCGGCGGGTTCGACGAGGACATGCGGCGCCGGTTCCTTCGCGAGCAGAGACTGCTCGCCGAGCTGGTCCATCCGAACATCTCCCGGCTCTACGACGCCCAGGTCACGGAACAGCAGTGGCCCTACATCGTGATGGAGCTGGTGGACGGTCGGCCGATCGATCGCTATTGCGAGGAGGCCGGCCTTGGCCTCGACGACCGGGTGCGGCTGCTCATCCAGGTGGCCGAGGCGGTGGCCTATGCCAACGCCAGGCTCATCGTGCACCGGGACATCAAGCCCGCGAACGTGCTCGTCGACCGGGAAGGGACCCCCAAGCTGCTGGATTTCGGCATCGCCAGGCTCATCAGCGGCGATATGGATGTGCACACCCGCACCCTCGCCATGACGCCGGGCTATGCCAGCCCCGAACAGCTGCTCGGCCGTCAGGCCAACGTCGCCTCGGACGTCTACCAGCTGGGGCTGCTGATCCATGCCACGCTCACGGGGCAATCGATCAGTGGCGGAGACACCCTGAACGACGCGATCGAGCGGGCGGCGGCCGGCCGGTCGCTGCAGATCCCGGCGTCGTCCCGCAGTGAATTGCCCCGGGAGCTCGTGCTCGTGATCGAGCAATGCCTGAGGCCGGACCCGGACGATCGCTATCCGGACGCCAACGCGCTGAAGGACGACCTGAAGGCTTTCCTCGCCGGATTTCCGGTGCGCGCCGCCGGCATGGGTCCCGCCTACCGGTTCCGCAAGCTGGTGGGACGCAACCGGCCGATGGCCGCGGTCGTGACCCTTGCGCTGATCTCGATCGTCGGCTCCACCATCTGGTACACGCGAGCCGTTGGCCTGGAGCGCGACGAGGCGCTGCGCCAGACGCGGATGGCGGACGCATCGCTCGACTTTCTGCTCGATGTCTTCGAGGCGGCGGCGCCGGAGAACGCCCAGGGCCGCGAAATCTCGGCCACGGAACTGCTCGATCAGGGTGCCGCGCGCGCCGCCGGGGAAACGATCAACGAGCCCGCCGTGCGGGCGCGCGTGCTGCTTTCCCTCGGCTCCGTGTACAAGAGCCTGGAGCAGCTCGACAAGGCGCAGTCCATGGTCCTGCAGGGGCTGGAAGTGAGCGAGGCAGAATTCGGCCCCGACAGCGCGGTGCACCTCCGGCTGCAGGGCATCCTCGGGAATATCTACCGCGAGCAGGGAGACCTTGCCGCGGCCACGCCCCTGCTGGAGCATGTTCTCGAGCGGATCCGGGCGCTCTTCGGACCGGACGACGAACGGACCCTGGACGCCCGCGCCAATCTCGCCTCCAGCTATCTCGACGAGGGGCGGCTGGACGAGGCCCTCGGCATGATCCGGGAGATCTACGGCCAGCGCGAGGCCCGCAATCCGCAAGCCGAGAGCACGCTTCGCAGCGCGGTGGCGCTCGTCAACGTGCTGTATCGGCTGGGCCGCCACGAGGAGGCGATCGACGTCGGCACCGAAGCGCTCGCACGCGCGGACGCCGCGCTGGGCGAGAACCATCCCATCTCCATGAGCCTGCTCAACAACATGGCCGCTTCGGTCTACGTCGTCCGCGGAATCGGCGAGGCACTGCCCTACAACGAGGATGTGCTCGCACGACACCGCATCGTGTACGGCCCCGACGATTTCCGGACCCTCCGCAAGCAGGCTTTCGTGGGCGCCATGTACGGCGAACTCGGCGAACTCGAGAAGAGCGAGGCGCTGCAGCGCACCGCCATCGAGAAGATGATCGCGATCCGCGGGCCCGACAATGTGCGGATCCTGAGAGCCCAGTCCAACTATGCCTCGACCCTCATCACCATGGGCCGGACCGAAGATGCCCTGGAGATCCTGCCCGGACTCGTCCGGCGTCTCGAGAAAACCCGCGGGCTCGATAACCCCGCAACATTTTACACCCAGCTGATCTACGCCAAGGCACTCATCGAGAGCAATTCGCAGGGTGCGGTGGATCATGCGCTCGAGCTGCGCGAGCGATTCGCCCGCACCCTCGGCGCAGAGCACCACTGGTACGGCGAACTGGTGGAGTTGCTGCCCGCCCCGCTGCAGGGCAAGCCGGAAACCGCGGCGTCTTCTGACTGAGATCCCGCTAAAGCACCTTCCCCGGATTCATCAGCCCCTTCGGATCCAGCGCCGTCTTGATGGCCCGCATGGCCTCCAACGCCTCCGGGTCCTTGTAGGTCGCGAGTTCGCCTTTTTTAAGCTTGCCGACCCCGTGCTCGGCGCTGAAGCTGCCGCCCAGCTCGGCAGTCAGGTCGTGGACGCATTTCGACAGCGTGGCGCCGTGCTCGCGCTTGAACGCCTCGGCATCCTCGCCGTCGGGCGCCAGCAGGTTGTAGTGGAGGTTGCCGTCGCCGATATGGCCGTAGATGGAGTACCGGCACTCGGCAATCTCCGCCAGACGTTTCGGCGCCTCGGCCAGGTATTCGGGGATGCGGTCGATGGTCACGGAAACGTCGTGCTTGACCGAGCCGCCCTCGTGCTTCTCGGACTCCGGGATGGACTCCCGCAGCCGCCAGAGCTGCTCGCGCTGCTGGCCGGATTCGGCGATAACGCCGTCGGTGATCTCGCCCTCCTCCATGCCGGTCATGAGGATGGCCTCGCTGACCTCGCGTAGCTGCTCCTCGCTCTGGCCGGACGAGAGTTCCAGCAGCACGTAGTGGTCCTGCGACTCGTCGAGGGGGTCGACCAGGCCGTCGGCGTGCTTGAACGCCAGATCCAGCGAAGGCCGGGTGACGTATTCGAAGGAGGTGACGCAGTCGCCGCTCTCCCGGCGGGCGCGGCCCAGCAGGCGGCACGCGGCTTCGGCATCCGCCACCGCCAGCCAGGCCGTCTGGCGGGACTTCGGCTGGGGGAAGAGCTTGAGCGTCGCGGCGGTGATAATGCCGAGCGTACCCTCCGCGCCGCAGAAAAGTGACTTCAGGTCGAAGCCGGTGTTGTCCTTCCTGAGACCCGTGAGGCCGTGGATGATGCGCCCGTCCGGCAGCACCACTTCGAGGCCCAGGCAAAGCTCGCGGCCGGTACCGTAGCGCAACACCGCCAGGCCGCCGGCGTTGGTGGCGAGGATCCCGCCGATCTCGGCGCTGCCCTCGGAGGCCATGCTGAGGGGGAACAGGAGGTCGTGTTCCGCGGCGGCCTCTTGCGCATTCGCCAGTATTACGCCGGCTTCTGCCGTCATCGTGAAGCCAACGGGGTCGATCGCGCGCACTTCGTTCATGCGCGAGAGGGAGATCAGCACCTGGCCTTCGGCGTCGTCGGGTGTGGCGCCGCCGCAGTAGCCGGTGTTGCCGCCCTGGGGCACGATGCCGAGACCGGCCTGATAGCAGGTGGCCATGACCTCGGCCACCTCGGCGGTGCTGGCCGGGCGCACGATGAGCGCCGCCTTGCCCTTGTAGAGCTGGCGTTCGTCGATCAGGTAGCCGTCGGCGGCGGCGGCGTCGACGAGGCCCTTGGGGCCGACGATCTCCCGGATGCGGTCGAGGGCCTGTTGGCGGTCGCTATCGGTCATTCGCTATCGGTCATTCGGTTTCGCTCATGATGGCTTCGCGGGTGGGGTCAGCGGCTTCGGACGCGGCCTTGCGGCCGGCGCCCGCCTCGTCACTGCAGCAGACGCGTGCGGATGGTGCCCTCGATGCCTTTCAGACGCTTGACCAGCGGTTTGGCGTCGTCGAGTTCGACGTCCATGACCACGTAGCCGATGCGGGGCGAGGTCTGCAGGTACTGGGCGGCGATGTTGACGCCCTCCTCCGAGAAGATGTGGTTGATCTTTTCCAGCACGCCCGGGACGTTGCGGTGGACGTGCAGGATGCGCCGGTACTCGACATTGTAGGGCAGCGAGACCTGGGGGAAATTCACGGCCTGGGTGGTGGAGCCGTTGTCCGAGTACTTGATCAGCTTGCCGGCCACCTCGAGGGCGATGTTCTCCTGAGCCTCCTGGGTGCTGCCGCCGATGTGAGGGGTGAGCACCACGTTGTCGAACTTCGCCAGCGGCGAGACGAAGGGATCCGTATTCGACTTGGGCTCTTCGGGGAAGACGTCCACGGCGGCGCCGGCCAGCCGGCCGGACTCGAGCGCCGCGACCAGGGCGTCGATGTCGACCACGCTGCCGCGGGAGGCGTTGATGAGGTGGGCGCCCTCCTTCATCGTCTCCAGCTCGCCGGCGCCGATCATGCGGCGAGTCTCCGGCGTCTCGGGCACGTGCAGACTAACCACGTCGGCCTCCTCCAGCAGGTCGGAGAGGTGCGGACGGGAGGCCGCGTTGCCCAGCGGCAGCTTGTTCTCGATGTCGTAGTAAATGACACGCATGCCCAGCGCCTCCGCCATCACGCCGAGCTGGCTGCCGATGTGGCCGTAGCCGACGATGCCGAGCTTCTTGCCGCGGATCTCATACGAGTCGGACGCGGTCTTCGCCCACTCGCCCCGGTGCGCGGCGGCGTTCTTCGCCGGGATACCGCGCAGCAGGAAGACGACTTCCGCCAGCACGAGCTCGGCCACGCTGCGGGTGTTGGAGAACGGCGCGTTGAACACGGGCACGCCCTTCAGCTCGGCGGCGTCCAGGTCCACCTGATTGGTGCCGATGCAGAAGCAGCCGACGGCCGCGAGCTTGCGAGCCTCGGCCAGCACGTCGGCGGTGAGCTGGGTACGGGAGCGGATGCCCACGAAGTGGACATCGGCGATGGCCTGCTTGAGGTCGCCGCCCGTCAGCGAGCCGGTGACGGACTCGACGTTGGTGTAACCGGCCTCGCGCAGTGCCTCGCGGGCCGCCGGGTGGACGCCTTCCAGCAAGAGGAAGCGGATGCGGTCCTTCGACAGCGACAAACGGGTCACGGGTCAATCGGGGCCTTGATCAGGGTGCCGGCGGCGGACCGTCACCGTGGTGGACTGGTGGGCGATGCAAGGATCGAACTTGCGACCTCCGCAATGTGACTGCGGCGCTCTCCCAGCTGAGCTAATCGCCCGCCCGAGGGATCGCAATAATACAGGAAATGGTGGAACGGAAACCATACCCCGGGGGATCGGATTCGGTTCGCGCATGGGAATGTCGGCATACTTGACAACCACGGCCGGACGGCAACAAGCAATGATCTAACTTATTGATTTCAAAAACTATCTATTACTGGCCCGATTCTTGCTCAATTTTTTTCGGGACGAGCAGATTTTCCATGCATCGGAGGCAGACGTGAAATCAAGGACTCTGGCACTCGTGGCAGCAATCGGCCTGATCGGCGCCACACCGGCTCTTGCGGACATGATCATTATCGACGGATCGACCGAGGGCCGTTATAACGCGGGTCTGGGCGACCTTGAGGCCATTGACGGTGAAGGCGGTTTTCTGCCGGGACCGAATGTGAGCGAAGGCGACCCGACCATCGTGCTCGGCGAGGATCCGGAATTGGCCTTCACGGACGAGTTCGGCGCGGATTGGCTCAATGGCGACTACAGCGGCGGCACCTGGAGCGAGGGTCCGGTTGCCATCCCGTCGACCTGGACGGTCAACGACGAGACCGCCATCGTCTATGACTTCAGCCTCGCTGGCACCTCTGATCTGCACATCGACGTCGGCATAGACAATGGAATCATCATCTGGCTCAACGGCGATTTTCTGTTCGGGGCGACAAGAAGTGGTGGAGCCAATCTGAACGAGTACGACGTCAGCGTCGCGGGCCTGGGTGCCGGCGATCACTCTCTGCAGATTCTCCGCGCCGATCACGGCGGCGCCACGGGTTACTTCATCAACGTGACGGCAAAGCCCGTACCCGAACCCGGCACGCTGGCTCTGCTCGGGATGGGTCTGCTCGGCATGGGCGTAGCCCGGCGCCATCGCAAAGCCTGACGCTTACGAAAACCGTTCCGAAGACCGACGCCCCGCCTTTCGCGGGGCGTTTTTTTTGCCAGGCCGGATGACCGTAACCCGGCGGCCATCACATCGGACAGCACGCCAATCTGCTATTCTCCGCCGCGGAATCTCACGTAGGAGGGGCTTAAGCTCCGAGATATTTGGCAGTCGGGCCTGAAGGCCCTCCTACAGTCAGGAACCGCGATCCCATGAAAACCGTCCATCTCATCGCCGCCGCGCGGCCCAACTTCATGAAGGTGGCGCCGCTGTACCACGCGCTGGCTGCCACCGACTGGTGCGAGCCGAAGGTCGTGCACACCGGCCAGCACTACGACTACAACATGTCGGACGCCTTCTTCCGCGACCTCGGCCTGCCGAAGCCGCACCATCACCTCGGCGTCGGCTCGGGATCCCACGCCGAGCAGACCGGCGGCGTCATGATCGCCTACGAGAAGGTCTGCCTGGAGGAGAAGCCCGACGCCATCATCGTCGTGGGCGACGTCAACTCCACCGCCGCCTGCGCGATGGTGGGCACGAAGCTCTGGATTCCGGTGGTGCATCTCGAGGCGGGGCTGCGCAGCCGCGACCGGCGCATGCCGGAGGAGATCAACCGGCTGGTGACGGACGCCATCGCCGATCTGCTCTGGACGCCGTCGGCCGACGCTGACGAGAACCTGCAGGCCGAGGGCGTGCCCGCGGAGAAGATAGACCTCATCGGCAACATCATGATCGACTCCTTCGAACTGCTGCGGGACAAGATCGAGGCGTCGACGGCGCGCAAGGACCTGGGCCTGGACGGCGAGGACTACGCCATCGTCACGCTGCACCGCCCCTCCAACGTGGACGCGAAGGCGACGCTGGAACCGCTGGTGGGCGCGCTCACCGCGGCTGCGCAGTCGCTGAAACTCGCCTTCGTCGCACACCCGCGAACGACCAAAAGCCTGGAGCGCCACGGGCTGAAGGAGGCGCTGGAGCAGGTGGAGAACATCCAGCTTCTGGAGCCGATTCCCTACATCGACTTCATGAACGTGGTCACCGGCGCGAAACTCGCCATCACCGACTCCGGAGGGCTGCAGGAGGAGACGACCTATCTCGGCATCCCCTGCCTGACGCTGCGGGAGAACACGGAGCGGCCGGTGACGGTGACGATGGGCACCAACGAGTTGATCAATGCGGCGACGCTGGCGGACAGCGTCACGAAGATCATGGCCGGCGAGTGGAAGACGGGCCAGCGCCCGCCGCTGTGGGATGGCAAGACCGCCGGGCGGGCGGCGGAGAGCCTGCGGCGATTCCTGACCTGATCCATCTTCGGCCCGCCCGGCGTCGGGCTTCTTTACATATCACCGGTCTCATCCCTCGCTTCGAAACGCCAACGTTCTGTTTTGTTGATCAATTTTTTGGATGGCACGATAGTTGCTTCTCCCTGACCAGACTTAACAAGCCTGGTATGGGAACTGATAAATGAAAAACTTCGGAAAGCTGAAATTGATCGCGGCTCCGCTACTTCTCTGGGGCAGCGTCGCCAATGCGGATATCATTTCTGCTCAGGTCTACGCAGACGATGACGCTTTTGCCGCCGTCACGGGCGCGGAGAGTCTTACCGGCGCGCTGCCCGACATCGACGGCGGGTCGGGTCTGACAGTGACGCTCGGCGATGCCACCCTGACGGCGGACAATACGATCTTCGTCGGCAATACCTACACCTCCGACCGCAACGCCATCGCGATCAGCGGGCCCGAGAATCTGGACATATCCATCGATGTCGGCCTCGCCACCGCCTTCGGCTTCTACTTCTACGAACCAACCGGGAACAACACCGGAGTCGTCGATGGGTGCAATGCCACCTGCGTCAACTCACAGTTTCGCATCAGTTTCCTGCTTGGTGGGGTAGTGATCGACCAAATTGGCTTTATCCCCTCGGCTGAGTTCCCTGATCAGTGGTTCTTCGGGGGCCTGATTCTCGATCAGGCCTTCGACGAGGTTCAGTTCCACGAGATCGTCGGCGGCATCGACAACGAGTTCTTCGGCGAGATGTACGTGGCGCGGGTGCCCGAGCCCGGTACGCTGGCGCTGCTCGGCATCGGTCTCGTCGGAGTAGGTTTCGCTCGCAGGCGGAAGAAAGCAGAATAATCGCTCGCCACCTGCGAAAGCCCCGCCTGGTGCGGGGCTTTTTTGTGGGAGGGGCCTTGTAGGAGGGGATTTATCCCCGATTCCTAATCCAGTCGAGTCGGGCCTGAAGGCCCTCCTACATTGAGCTTGAAGGGACTAATTGTCCCAGATACGATCAAATGTGACACGGTTCACAGTTCGCACCATGTGCGACCCCACACAATCCGCCGAAGTCATCCGACGGAGGCCACCATGTTCACAAATCGATCTCCACGACTCATCGGCGCCCTCGCCTGCTCGGCCCTGCTCGCCGCCGGCTGCGGCGGCAGCAGCGGCGATCCCGCCACCGGCAACCTCACCCTCGGTCTGACCGACGGACCTGTCGAGAGCGCCGACGCGGTCGTCGTGCAGTTCACGGGCATCGAGGTGAAGCCCGCAGGCGGCCCCGCGCTCGATCCGTTCGTCCTGGACGAGGATTCCTGCGATACGTGGGATGCCGCCACCGGGACCTGTTCCATCGACCTGCTCGATCTTGTCGGCACGGACCGGCGCGTGGTCTTCAGCGAGGAGTTGCCGGCAGGCGACTATGCGTGGGTGCGTCTGCTGGTCAACGCCGAGCGCAACGTCATGGACTCGTACCTGACCACCACCGACGGTATGGATTGCCCGTTGTACATCCCGAGCGGTTCCGAGCGCGGCCTGCAGATCGTGAGCGGCATCACCGTCACGGCGAACGGGGTCTCGGATTACACCCTCGATTTCGACGTGCGCAAGTCCGTCACGAATCCGCCGGGCCTCGCGGGCTCCGCCACGGACATGTGCAACGAGAACTACGTGCTGAAGCCGGCCATCCGCATCGTCGACACGACCGAGGTGGGAGCCATCGCCGGCACCGTGGACGACAGCCCCGGCTCCGCGCTGGAGCAAAGCTGCACGGCCGACGAAGCCACCGGACTGTACGAGAACGTGGCGGTCTACGTCTTCGAGGATCCGAACGAGGATGTTGTGCCCGATGACATCGACACGTCGGTGGACCCCGAGTCAGGTCCGGTGACCACGGCGACGGTCGCGTGGAACGACGTCGACGAGGTGTACGAGTACGAGGCGGGCTTCCTGCTGGCGGGCACCTACCGGGTGGCGCTCACCTGTAGTGCCGACGCGGACTTGCCCGACAGCGACGAGTACGACCCAGCCTCGGAGGACCCCCAGGAGTTCGGCTTCATCGCCGATCAACTGGTGGAGGTGCAGGTGGACCTGACGGCGGACGGCTCGTTCTAAAGAGGCACCCCTGTAGGAGGGCATTCAGGATGCCGTGGTTGCAGGAGGGGCTTTAGCCCCGATCCATTCAACAATCGGGCCTGAAGGCCCTCCTACATCCGATCAGAGCGAATCCAGCAGATTCAGAATCTCTTCGGTCTTCCGTTCCATCAGGCCGCGATCGCCGCGGCTCTCCACGTTCAGCCGCACCACCGGCTCGGTGTTCGACGCCCTCAGGTTGAAGCGCCAGTCCTCGAACTCGAAGCCGATGCCGTCGGTCTCGTCGACGGACAGCGCCTGGTCTTCGTAGCGCTCGCGCACGGCCGCGAACGCTGCGTCCGTCCCGGAGATCTCCCGATTGATCTCGCCGCTGGCCGGGTAGGCGGTGATGCGCTCGGCCACCAGCTCGGACAGCGGCTTGCCCTGGCGGCTCATAATCTCCGCCACCAGCAGCCAGGGGATCATGCCGGAGTCGCTGAAGGCGAAGTCGCGGAAGAAATGGTGGGCGCTCATCTCACCGCCGTAGATAGCGTCTTCCCGGCGCATGGTCTCCTTCATGAAGGCGTGGCCGCTCTTCGACTGGATGGGGACGCCGCCGGCCTCGTCGACCATGGCGATCGTGTTCCAGGTGAGGCGCGGATCGTGGACGATCTTCTCGCCCGGCGATTTCGCCAGCAGCGAGATCGCGAGCAGGCCGACGATGTAGTAGCCCTCGATGAAGCCGCCCTTCTCGTCGAAAAAGAAGCAGCGGTCGTAGTCGCCGTCCCAGGCGATGGCGAAGTCGGCGCCGTGCTCGCGGATGGCGTCGATGGTGACGTCCCGGTTCTCCGGCAGCAGCGGGTTCGGGACGCCGTTCGGGAAAGTGCCGTCCGGCTCGTGGTGGATCTTCACGAACTCGAACGGCAGGTGCGGCTCGAGGGCGTCGATGACCGGGCCCGCGCCGCCGTTGCCGGCGTTCACCACCACCTTGTAGGGCTTCAGCGCTGAGACGTCGACGTAGCTCAGCAGCTTCTCGACGTAGGCCGGCCAGATGTCGTGCTCGCTGCGCGTGCCCCACTCGCGCGGCTCGTAGCGCTCGTCCTTCTCGGCCAGGCGGCGGATGTCGGCGAGGCCGGTGTCCGCGCTGATGGGCTTCGACTCCTCGCGGACGAACTTCATGCCGTTGTAGTCGGCCGGATTGTGGCTGGCGGTGATCATGATGCCACCATGGGCGTCCAGCGCCTCGGTGGCGAAGTAGACGAGCTCCGTGCCGCCGACGCCTACGTCGATGACGTCCGCGCCGCCCTGCATCAGGCCCTTCGCGATGGCGTCGGCCATCTCCGGGCTGGAGAGCCGGATGTCGCGGCCGATGACCACCTTCTCCGCCTTCAGGAACTCGGCCGTGGCGTTGCCGATGCGATACGCGATGTCGGCATCCAGCTGACCGGGGATCTGGCCGCGGACGTCATAGGCCTTGAAGCAGGTGATCTGGATGGGCATGCGTATGTTTCCTGAGAATCGTATCGCGGACAAGAATAGCAAATGGACGGCGGGTTGTTTGTGACGCGGTGTTCGCAGGCGGGGCTGATTCCCGACTCAAAGCTGAGCCAACGGATCCTGTCCCGGGCCAAGGACCCGGAGAACGACGATGCCGTCGTCGATGATGCGATAGTAGATCGAATGTGAGCCGAAGACGTACCTGCGAAGTTCTGGCCGCACGTGACCCTGATCACTGCCAAGCCCAGGCTGTCCCGAGAGCATGTTCAGGGTCGATATCAGTTCGTCGCCGTATGACTGTGCTTGCCGCGCTCCGAATCGACACATCGAGAATGTCGCGATCTCTCGAAGATCCTCGGCAGCCTGGCGAGTGAGACGATAGTCAGCCAACCTGTTCCTTGGCCTTCGATATCGCTTCCTCCCAGACTTCGCTCGCGGTCAGTTCGCTCAATCCCTCGGCGTCGGCTGCATCGATCATCTCACCGAGCTTCAATTCGGCCAGCCTCTCCTGATCGCGGCGAATCAGGTCGCGAACGTATTCGCTGTCGTTGCCGTAGCGGCCACAGCGAATCTGCGCCTTGATCCACTTATCCATCTGATCGGTAACGGTTATCGTCTTGCGTGTCATGCTCATCACGGTGTCCGAGTGGTAACAAAGTATGACATTATCATACATTCGGTACCGGCTCCATACCGATGAATCTGCCTGGATACTGTCGTACCTGCCAGAGCGGAAATTTGGTGGATTGGCGTGAAATAGAAATTGGGCAGACTGCCTCCGCCGTGCCGCGCAATCTCAACAAGGTCCTGTCGCGAGAGGTCGGGGCGAGCGCCGCCTGAGCTTATTCAGAGATATCGGGCTCGACGAAGCACCGGGAAGGATAAAGGTAATCCTCACCGGACTCGTCAATGATGCGGAATTGATCGCGCTGCTCGGCGGCCCCGTCCGGCACCACCTCATAGAGCTTCCGCCGCTCGAGCGAAACCGGGTAATCCCGGTTGTCTATGCAGATTACGAATCGGGTAGAGGTCACGATTTCCTCTTGTAGGAGGGCGTTCAGGCCCGATCCATAATAAAACAATCGGGCCTGAAGGCCCTCCTGCATCATCACCGCGCCTGGGCTTCCTCCAGATACCGGAAGAAGTCCGAATCCGCCCGCAGCATCAGCGTGCTGTTCTCGCCCAGCGCGCGGTAGCTTTCCAGTGTGCGGAAGAAGGCGTAGAACTCCGGGTCGGCGCCGAAGGCTTCGCCGTAGATGCGGGTGGCTTCGGCGTCAGCGTTGCCGCGAATCTCCTCGGCCTCGCGGGCGGCTTCGGACTGGATGCGTTGCAGGTCGCGCTGCATGTCGCCGAGGATCTCCTGGGCGCGGCCCTGGCCTTCCGCTCGGAAGCGTTCCGCAATCGACTGGCGCTCGGCGATCATGCGGCTCTCCACCTGGCGGCGGACGGACTCGATGTAGTTCACCCGCTTCACGCGCACGTCCGCCAGCTCGATGCCGAGCTCCGGCATCAGCCGCCGCGCGCGGGTGAGAATCTCCTGCTCCAGCAGCTCGCGGCCGAGTTTCGGCTTCTGCTGCAGGTCCACGTCGTCGCGCTGGGCGAGTGCCGGGTCTTCCTCCTCCAGTGCCTCCACATCCACCTCCCAATCCTGGGAGCGGATGATCTCCTCCAGCTGAGTGGAGGACACCATGTCGCGCACGACGGAATCCACGATATCGTCCAGCCGGGTACGGGCGCCGAGTTCGTCGCGCACGCTCCTCAGGAACTGGAGCGGGTCGGCGATGCGCCAGCGCGCCGTCGTGTCCACCAGGATGAACTCGCGGCCGAGCGTCGGGATCTGGGTGACGTCGCCGTCCCAGCTCAGCAGGCGCTTGTCGAAATAGCGCACGTTCTGCCACGGCATCTTCACGTGCAGGCCTGGCTCGGTGACCACGTCGCCGATGGGCTCACCAAACTGCACGATGATGGCCTGCTCGGCCTCATCGATAATGTAGAGCATGGTCATGCCGCCGATGGCGAGTACCGCCACGGCGACGGCTGCGATGATCGGTTTCATTCGTCACCTCCCGTGCGCGGCGCGCGGTTGCGGTTGACGTCCAGTAGCGGCAGCGGCCCCACCTGCTCGTCCTGCACCACCAGCACCTGGCCGATGGTCGGCAGCACCTCGTTGAGTGTCTCCAGATACAGCCGCGAGCGCGTCACCTCCGGCGCATCCCGGTACTCATCCAGCACGGCGGTGAAACGCGCGCTCTCGCCGAGCGCCCGGTTCACACGCTCGGTGGCATAACCTTCCGCCACCGCGATGGTGCGGATGGCCGCGCCCTCGGCCCGCGGGATCTCCTGGTTCACCCGCTTCTGCGCTTCGTTGATCATCCGTTCGCGCTCCTGGCGCGCCTCGTTCACCTCGTTGAACGCCGGCTGCACGGCGCGCGGCGGCACCACATCCTGTAGCTCCACCGTGATGATGTGGATGCCGGAGTCGTAGCGGTCCATGATCTGCTGGATCTCGTCGCGGCTCTGCGCCTGGATCTCGACGCGGCCGACGGTCAGCACCTCGGAGCCCAGCCTGTTGCCCACCACCCGGCGCATCACCGACTCGGAGATGTCGCGCAGCGTGCGGGTGGGCTCGCGCAACTCGTACAGGAACTTGATGGGGTCGTTAATGCGGTACTGCACCACCCATTCGACGTTGATGATGTTGAGGTCGCCGGTCAGCATGGCGGACTCGTTGTCGAACTCGCGCTCGCTGTACTGGGTGGGGCCCTGCTGGCGCACTTCCTCCGAGCGGAAGCCGAACTCCTGCTTCAGCACCCGCTCGGTGGCGACGAACTGGGTCTGGTCGATGCCGAAGGGCAGCTTGAAGTGGAGACCCGGATCGGAAATACCGATGACGTCGCCGAAGCGTTTCACCACCGCGCGCTGCTCGGGCTGCACCGTGTAGAACGAGGTCATCGCCCCCCAGGCCAGCAGCAGGACGACGATGCCGAGGATGATCGGACGGGCCGAGGGCCCGCCGCCGCTGCCGCCGCCGCCTGATTTCAGGCGGTTGATGATGTCGGTGATGTCAGACGGCCCATCGCCGCCGCGTCCCTTGCCGTTCGAGTCGACCACTCGGATCATTTCTCGCTCCCTGGAAAATCAGGGGGAGAGTGTACGGGTTTTGGCGATGACAATGTAGGAGGGCCTTCAGGCCCGATTACGTGAGGAATCGGGGCTGAAGCCCCTCCTACAAGCCCCTCCTACAAGCCCCTCCTACATTTCTAGTCCGCATCCCTCGCACGCAGCACCAGCGGCAGGGTCTCGTTCACCAGCCAGTAGTTCAGCAGGTTGCCGTAGAACGGGTTGTCGATGCCGAACAGGAAGCTCGGCACGCCGCTCGTGCCGCCGGCCCAGACCGATTCCGCGTTGCTGCGGAAGGCGCCCTGGGGCTCACTGGTGAACCGCCGCACCGGGCCGCTGCCGAACATGAAGTCGTTCAGGCCATCGGCGCGGGCGCTGTGGGAAGAGGCGTCGACCACATTGAAGCCGCCGTCCGTCGGGAAGCCGGGCAGGCCGGGCACGGGCTGCGGGAAGCCGCCCTGGGCCGGAAGACTGGCCGGGCCGATAAACGGATGATCCAGCACGATGCGATGCAGCTTGCCCCAGCGGTAATCCGCAAGCGTCGGCGTCGCGCCGAAGGCCGGCGCGAACTCGTCGCTCGCCAGCAGATCGAGAGCGCTGCGCAGCGCCGCCAGCAGCAGGTAATCGCGCCGATCGTCGAAGTCGCTCAGGCCGGGCACCTCGAAGAACGGGATGACGCCCAGGCCGCCCTCGCTCCGGATCAGGTGCTGCAGCGAAGTCATCGCCTCGGTGTTACCCGGCGTCGGCAGGCCGCGGGCATTCAGCGGCGTATCGACGATGCTGCGCACCGCCTGGCCGCGCCACATGCTGTAGATGGTCGCCGCGACGCTGTGGGCGATCTCTGCCTCGCTCGGCTCCGGCAGGTCGGTCCAGCTGGCCACGACCGGGTCGCCCGCATCGTAACCGGCCTGGATGCCGGTGGGCGTCGTGAAGTCCCAGTCGCGGAGATAGTCGATGGCGTCGGAGAGTTCGTCGTCCGCCGCGAACGCCTCCAGCTCCGCAACACCCGAGGCGCCGGCGTTATCGAAGGCCGCCGTGATAAAGGGCACGAAGTACTTCGCGTCCAGCAGCGAGACGTCCGCCTGGATGGACTTCAGATCCGCCTGGCTCAGCTCGCCCTGGGTGGCGACGTACTCGCGCACCCGGTTCGTGATGGTGCCGGCCCGGAAGCCGCCCGCGTAACCCGGGTTCAGATAGTAGATACCTTCGCCGCCCTTGCGCAGCTGGTTCAGCGGGTCGTTGTCGAGCACCGTGCCCGCCGGATCGTTGTTGGCGTTCACGAACCAGCCCGCCGGCGGGTTGACGGTGTGCGGCAGCTCGTCCTGGCGCAGGATCTCGTAGGGGATCGCCTGCCCCGGCTGGGGATTCTCCACCGGCAGCCACTCGTGGGCGCCGCTGGTCCCGTCCCGGATCAGCCAGGGCGGGATGCCCGCACCCGGCGGGAAGAAGGCCGGGTTGCCGGGTGCCACCGTACCCTGATGCAGGTCGGTACGGATCGGCATCTCGGCGCTCGCGAAATAGGCCACATTGCCCGCGTTGTCGCCGTAGACCCAGTTCTGGGAGCCGAAATCGAAATACTGCAGGCCTTCCTTGAAGTCATTCAGGTTGCGGGCCTCGTTCCAGAGACGGAACGTGTCGAGTTCGCGGGTGGCACTGAAGCCGGTGTACTGCACGCTGAGCGCGGGTATCGTCGCGCCGGGAGCCGGGTCCGCCAGCGTCGTGATAATCGGACCCTGATTGCGCCGTGGCACGATGATGGTGGCCGCCGGCACGCCCGTCGCCTCTACGAGCCCGCCGCTTCCGTCGCTGTAGAAGAACGTCTCCGGAATCAGCTCGACGGGCTCGGGCTGACCCTGGAAGATCGTGGCCACCGGCGTGCCGGTCTCGTCGAAAGCGAGCAACTCGAAGAACGTGTCCGTCACGTCCATGGGATTAGTGGTCGCGCCCCAGTGGATGTGCTTGTTGTGGCCCAGCACCACGAACGCCACGCCGGGGAAAGTGCTGCCGAACACGTTCAGCCCCGGCGCCTCCAGGCCCATGGGGTAGAAGGTAGACGGCGTATTCAGCGCCAGATGCGGATCGTTGGCGATGATCGGGCGGCCGTTCGCACCGAGGGCGCGCGTGATGCCCCACTCGTTGGAGCCGATCTCGCCGTCCGCATCCAGCACGTTCTGTATGTAGGGCGAGCGGCGCAGCTTGGCGGACGCCTTGCCGGCCAGCGCCGAGACCGCGGCGGAAGCGCTACCCCTGCCCCGGGCGGCGGCGGACGCCTCAGCCGGACCGCCGGCCTCGTCCCGTCCCCTTGCCTTGCCCTTGCCCTTGCCGACAGTCTCCACCGTCGCATCCGGGCAGGCGAACGGGTTCGGCACCATCGGCGGCGCCGGCTCGAACGGATACTCGCCCGTCGCGTCCGGCACCGTGGAGGCGCAGTCGAAGGGCTGCGAGCGGAACACATCCTGGGAGAAGACGAGCGCGCCGATCGGGCCCAGCTCTCCGACGTACGCCTCCAGCCGCTGCGTCAGGCCGGTATCGAGATCGAACGACAGGCCGAAGGCGATCAGCTTTGCGATGACGATACTGTCGACCACGTTCCACGGGCGGAAATCCTCCCGCTCCGTGAAGCCGAGGAACGCATACTCCGGCGGCAGCCCGTTCGGGTTGAGCATCACCCAATCGTTGACGCCGCGCGCATACGCCTCGAGCGCCTCGATGGTCTCGCGGCTGAGCACGTCCTTCGAGCGCTCGGCCGCGCGGCGAAGGCCGATGGTGCGAAGCTCGACGTCACCGGCCAGCGAGCCGGGACCGAATAACTCGGCCAGCGTCCCGCTCGGCTGCCGTCGGCTGAGATCCATCTGGAACAGCCGGTCCTCGGCGTGCACCCAGCCCTGGAGGTAATAGAGGTCCTCTTGACTCGCCGCGCGGATGTGGGCGATGCCCTGCTCGTCGCGGACGATCTCCGCCGGCTGCGAGAGCCCGGGCAGTTCCACCGTCTCGGCGGACAGCGGGAATGCCAGCAGAAGTGAAAACAGAGCCGTCGCGATCGAAGCCCCGATTCGATTAAACATAACGTGTTCTCCTGGTCTGAGTGCGAGAGGCAATGACCAGGCAGATCAGCAAATCGCTCGAGGAAGGGGTTGTTCGTCGACCGTCAGAGACTGGAGACTCCCCCTCCCGTCGTCTTCTGCGTGGCCGCTATTCTTATGTGGTTTAAAGAGTCGCAGACAGACGCGACGCCGTCAATAAAGACGTAGGAGGGGCTGGTAGGACGGACTGTAGGAGGGCCTTCAGGCCCGATTCATCGAAAAATCGGGCCTGAAGGCCCTCCTACAGTCGTTCAGTGCATCAATCGCAGGGCGTTGCCAGCAGGTGGTCGCCGGTCGTGCCGCTGAAGTCCGTGAACTGGCAGCCGAAATCCGGTGAGGCCACTTCCGCCGGATCCAGGAAGTTATCCCCTGCGGGTTTTACGCCGAATTCCACCCAGGCGACCAGCTCGGAGAACGCGGTAGCGAGCTCTATGCCCGTGAAGCCGCAATGGTTCACGCCGCGGATGGCCCGCTGCACCAGCAGATCGCTCTTGCCGTTGGCCTGCACGCGCTTGGCGTACTCCACCTGGTTCAGCACGGGCACGAACAGGTCGCCCAGGTTGTGCAGCGTCAGCACCGGGATGGAGGGGTCACCCTGCACCGTCGGCACCTGTGCCAGACCGTTGGGCTTGCGGGCCTGGGGATCGGCGTCCTGGCGGAAGACGGAGTCGTTGAAGTTCTGCTCGGCCGGGCTCAGGGCGGGGTCCGTGTCGAACTGGTAGACCACGTCCCGGTTGTCCACCGCGACGCCCGGGGCGCGCACCAGTGTGCCGTCCGTGGTGCCGAGGTCGAACAGAAAGTTGCCGGGGCCGCTGGCGAACTCCGGGAAGCTGTTCCAGAAGAACCAGGCCTCATCGAAGTTGGGCCGGTCGCCGCCGGAGCGCAACTCCACCAGGTTCTTGAAGTTCTGGCCGTCGGCATTCAGAACCGCCGGCCAGCCGCCCGGGAACGCCTCGAGGTTTGCCTTGATCGTCGGTACCGTAATGCCGAGATACACCAGCGGGTTGACCGGGAAATTGGATGATCCCGTGCCGATCTGCTGCGCGGCGATGTTGAAGTCGAAGAAGTAGTCGAACACCTCGTAATCCCCCATCACGCCGCAGATGGGCAGCGCGCCGTCATAGGTCTTCGGGTACTGCTCGATGGCGACCGCCGTCACGTGGCCGCCCATGGAGGCACCCACAATATAGACCTTGTCCGGCTTCGCCACGATGCCGTTGAACAGCTTCGTCAGCGCGTGGGTGTCCTGCACGCCGGAGGCCACATCGTAGTCGTTGCGGCGGTAGCTGGAGGCCGCCCAGGCATAGCCATTGGGAATCAGGAATTCGCGCAGCGGATGATTATCCACCGTCAGCTCCAGCCCCTCGCCACGGAAACCATGCGCCCACAGCACCAGCGTGCCGTTCCAGTTCTCAGGCACCTCGATGCGGTAGCCGGCGCCGGTGTGCACGCCCCAATAAGCGGTCGCACCCGGCAGCGCCTCGAACGGCAATTTGGATTCGTCGACGAAATACTGGGGCGGCTTCGCCGCCAGCGCCGCGAGAGGCGCCACCACCAGCAACAACAGAGACGCCAGTGTTCCCCTGTGCCATACGGAAAACGTGCGCGCACGCGCTGCGAATCGCTTCATGGATTACTCCCCCTCGTGATTGTCTTTCTTGCCCGCAGGAATGCCGTGGGCGGATGCAGGGGCGCAATCCGTCTGCTTTTTGTTCTGCGCCGGGTGCCTGCTTAAGGGGAGTATAGAGGAGATTGGGGGATATCGGGGAAGCGCAATTATGTTAACCGGGTGTTGTGAGGGTGGGGATGAGGATCGGGCGATCGAATCGGGCCTGAAGGCCCTCCTACCGGTTACAGTTCCGAGCGGCCTGCCTTCTTCAGACGTTCCACGATCTTCTTCACGTCCTGGGCGCGGTCTTTCGGCAGTACCATCACGGCGTCCTCGGTCTCCACGACCACGAAGCCTTCCAGTCCCACCGTCGCCACCAGGCGGCTGCCCGCGCTCACGTAGGTGTCACGGCAGCCTTCGGCGATCACGTCGCCGAACAGAGAGTTGCCGTCGCCATCCTTGCCGGCGACGTCGTGCAGCGCCGACCAGCTGCCGACGTCGCTCCAGCCGGCATCCAGTGGCACCATCATCGCCCGGTTCGTCTTCTCCATCAGCGCGTAGTCGATGGAATCCGACGGGCAGGCGTCGAACGCCTCGGCGTCCAGTCGGACGAAGTCGCCCTCTTCCCGGCCGTCCACGGAGCGGCGGCAGGCGGCGAGGATCTCCGGCGCGTGCGTCTCCAGCTCCGCCAGCAGCTCGCGCACCGGGAAGAAGAACATGCCGCTGTTCCAGAAGTGTTCGCCGCCGGCGATATAGCGCTCGGCGGTCGCGGCGTCCGGCTTTTCCTCGAAGGACGCCACCGGCACGGCACCCGCGCCTTCCGGCTTCGCCTGGATGTAGCCGTAGCCCGTGTTGGGATGATCCGGCACCACGCCGAAGGTCAGCAGATTGCCTGCCTCCGCCGAAGGCAGCGCCGTGCGCACCGCGGCGACGAAGGCGTCTGCATCCCGGATCATGTGGTCCGCCGGCAGGATCAGCAGGAGCGGATTCTCGCCCGGGTGGACGGCCTCGGCCAGGAGCGCGGCCACAGCGGCCGCCGGTGCGGTGTTCCTGCCCGCCGGCTCCAGGATAATGGAAGCGCTGGATGCAGCTTCCGGCCCCAGTACCTCCAGAAGCTGTTCGCCGACCGCAAATCGATGCTGCTCGTTGCAGACCACGATGGGCGGGGCACAGTCGCCGGCCAGACCCTCCAGGCGACGCAGGGTCTCCTGCAGCAGCGAACGCTCGCCGGTCAGGCGCAGCAGCTGCTTCGGGTTCCCCGCCCGGGACGCCGGCCACAGCCGGGTGCCGGAACCGCCGCAGAGGATGACGGGGACGATCACGGCGTCAGTCGTCCTTGCGCCGCTTCGGCGCCGCTACGCGCTCCTCCCGGCCGGGAATGTGGCCGCGACCGATCGCGTAGTACGTGAAACCCATGTGCTCCATGAGGTGCGGCTCGTAGAGGTTGCGTCCGTCGAAGATTACGGGCTGGGCCAGCTTGTCTTTGATGGTGTCGTAGTCAGGGCTGCGGAACTCCTGCCACTCGGTAACGATGGCCAGTGCATCCGCGCCATCCAGCGTCTCCATGGACGATTCGCAGAAGACGAGATCCTCCCTGTTGCCGTAGATGCGCTCCGCCTCTTCCATCGCCACGGGGTCATAGGCGCGGACATTCGCACCGGCGTCCCACAGCGCCTCCATCAGCACCCGGCTGGGCGCCTCGCGCATGTCGTCGGTCTTGGGCTTGAACGCAAGGCCCCACAGCGCGAAGGTTTTACCCGAAAGATCGCCATCGTAGTGCTCGCGGATCTTCTCGAACAGCCGTCGCTTCTGCCGGTTATTAACGGACTCCACGGCGTTCAGCAACTCGGCGTCGTAACCCACGGCGGTTGCGGACCGGGCCAGCGCCTGCACGTCCTTCGGAAAACAGGAGCCACCGTAGCCGATACCGGGGTAGATGAACTGGTAACCGATGCGCGGATCCGAGCCGATACCCACACGTACCTGTTCAATGTCCGCATCGAAACGCTCGGCCAGGTTGGCCAGTTCATTCATGAAGCTGATCTTCGTCGCCAGGATGGCGTTCGCCGCGTACTTGGTCAGCTCGGCCGAGCGAACGTCCATCGCGATCAGCCGGTCGTGCTGCCGAGTGAAAGGCTCGTAGAGAACCCGCAAGAGCTCGATCGTGCGCGGGTTATCGGCGCCGACCACGATGCGGTCCGGCTTCAGGAAGTCAGTGACCGCCGCACCCTCTTTCAGGAACTCCGGGTTGGAGACCACGTCGAACTCCAGCGGCAGGCCCCGCTTGGCGAGCACCCGGGCGACGCGCTCGCGCACCTTGTCGGCCGTGCCCACCGGCACCGTGGACTTGTCCACGATGATTCGGTACTCCTTCATGTGCTTGCCGATACTCTCGGCGACGGCAAGCACGTGCTTCAGGTCGGCGGAACCGTCTTCGTCCGGCGGCGTGCCCACCGCGATGAACTGGAAGGTACCGTGGTCCACGCCCTTTTCGATGTCGGTGGTGAACTCGAGACGGCCCGCCTCGACATTGCGCTCGACCAGCGGCTCCAGCCCGGGCTCGTAGATGGGAATCTCGCCCTTGTTCAGGCGCTTGATCTTGTCCGCGTCGATATCGACGCAGACCACGTGGTTGCCCATCTCGGCCATACAGGCGCCCGTGACCAGGCCCACGTAGCCGGAGCCGAAGATAGTGAGTCTCATTTCGCCAACCTTATGGTGTCAGGTGCCGCGGACGGCATGAGTGATGCGTAGCGCCGAAATTATAGCGATTGCAGGAGTACTGTAAGTGACAGAATCGGCAGATTCCGGCGTGATCGGGGGCAATCTCAGCTGCTACGGCGCACCGTAATGTCGGTGACGCTGGCGCTCTTCTTGCCGGACGCCAGCACCTTGCGCCGCCGCCAGACGAGGTCGTCGATCTCGTTCGTCGGCTGGTATTCGGTCACCGCCTCCAGCAAGAGTGAGCGTGCGGTCTCGCAGTCGCCCAGCTGGCAGGCGTCCCACAGAGTCTTTATGCGGGGCTCCAGGTCGTCCCAGGATAGATAAGCCTCCGCCGCCCGCATGATGCGCTGATGGTCTGTACCCACGACATCGTTGCCGATGAGGAGCTCCTCGTAGAGCTTCTCCGCCGGCCGCAGACCCGTGTAGTGGATCTCGATGTCGCCGTCCGGATCGTTGTCGTCGCGGACGGTCAGCCCCATGAGATGGATCATCCGGTAAGCCAGATCCCGGATCAGCACCGGCTTGCCCATGTCCAGCACGAATACGTCGCCGCCCTGCCCCATGGAACCCGCCTGGATCACCAGCTGGGCCGCCTCGGGGATCGTCATGAAATAGCGGATGATGTCCGGGTGGGTGACCGTCACGGGACCGCCCTGGCGGATCTGCTCCCGGAACAGTGGCACCACCGACCCGGACGAGGCCAGCACGTTACCGAAGCGCACCATGCAGAAGGTGGTGGCCTCGGAGCGCTCCTGCAGTGCCTGCAGCACCAGCTCAGCGAAGCGCTTTGTGGCGCCCATCGTGTTGGTGGGATTCACGGCCTTGTCCGTGGAGATCAGCACGAAGGTCTCCACCTTCGCCTCCAGCGCGGCCTCCGCCGTATGCAGCGTTCCGAACACGTTGTTGTGCACGCCTTCCAGTACGTTGTGCTCCACGATGGGCACATGCTTGTAGGCGGCAGCGTGGTAGACGGTCTGAACGCCGTAGGAGCTCATCACGCTACGAATCCGCGGCTTATGATGGGCAGAGCCCAGTAGCGGGATCAGCTCGAACTGGAGCGACTCCGTTTCCTTCAGTGCGCACAGTTGCTTCTCGATGTTGTAAAGCGCGATCTCTGAAATCTCAAGAAGAATCAGTCGACTAGGACCCAGCCGGGCGATCTGGCGGCAGAGCTCCGAGCCGATGGAACCGCCTGCACCCGTTACCATCACGGACTTGCCGCGGATGCAGGCGTCCAGCAGCTCCGGAACCGGTGGTACGGGATCGCGGCCGAGAAGATCCTCCACGTCGACGTCTTGGATGGAGTCGACCTTCGCGCGGCCCGTCACCAGGTCCGTGATGTCGGGAATGGTCTGGACGTGAACAGCCAGAGATTCCAGCTTGAGAAGAATATCCCGGCGGCGGCGGCGGGAAGCACTCGGGAGTGCGAGGAGCACTCGGGAGACTTCGAGTTCATCAGCCAGGGACGACATCGAGCGCGGCGGATGCACCTCGAGGCCATTCAGCACGCTGCCCCACAGCTTGTCATTGTCGTCCACGAAGCCGACCGGCAAGTAGTCCTGTCCGCTGGTCAACGACTGCGCCAACCGCACCCCGGCCTCGCCGGCGCCGTATATGATCACACGGTCAGCGCGCTGCCGTGACCCGCGCAGCAATAGTCGCGCCATCAGGCGGCTACCCGAGATCCAGATGAGGATGCCGGCCCATATTACGACGATCGTCCGGATGGGGAGTTGAACCGTGGGGAGCAGCACGCTGAGTAACGTGAGCAGTACCGCCGACAAGGTCGCCACGCGGAACGCGTTGACGAAGAGATCCAGGCCCATGAATCGGACCACCGAGCGGTGGAGCCCCATGCCCCACATCACGGGAACAGTAGCCATCAACACGACGCCCGCCACCGTCGTGCCCAGCGCAACGGAAGGCCAGCCAGGAGCGAGCGTGACGGCTAGCGCAATCAGTGCAATGAGGGGGATGGCGACCGAATCCGCCGCCAGCATGACAGTCTGCTTGGCGGGCCGAGATAGCTGGACTATGGATGCCCGAATGCGTCCCAGCGATTTCCTTTCCTGTGGGCTCACGTGCTCCCCGCTGTAACGTCAGCGAAAACGGTCCTTCTTAAGGCAATTCAGGGCCTTGCTGACGATATTTGACATAGTATAACCAATGTCAAAGGCAAAGTGTGCGCCGAATCAAGGTTCTTACATCGACGGGCACAGAGCGATCTCTCGAACCCGTGATCCACTAGGGATCAGGACGTCCTGCGCCGAGCCAAAAGGCAACGGCGACAAGAGGCGACCATGCAAGAATCAGAACGACGGGGCCCCATGAAGGGTTAGCAGCCGCGACCCACGCAAAGGGAAGCAGCCAGAACAAGTTAATCGCCGCAGCGGCAATTGTCACTGGCCGGTGACTGCCGAACCGCCGGGTTGCCCGCTGATAGGCATGAGTCCTGTGTGCTTCGTGAATTCTGTCTCCACGTATCATACGACGTAGCAAAGTGACGATCGCATCTACGAGGAAGAGTCCGAGAAGAATCAGCCACGACCAGATTACCAAAGCGCCATTGTCGTGCGTTACAACCGCCAGCCCTGCGAACGTGAAGCCAACGAAACCGCTTCCAACGTCGCCCATGAATATACGTGCCGGAGGCCAGTTCCAGATCAAGAAACCCGACACTGAGCATGCAAGTAGGGCAATGAGAAACGCTGACTGGGAATCTCCATTAAGCATAGCGAGAGTAGCCGCGCCGAACCCGACGGTCACGCCTTCAACCCCCGCTAGTCCATCTATGCCGTCCATGAAATTATAGAAATTGAGTAGTGCGACCATCCACAGCACAGCCATCACATCGAGTACCCAAGAGTCCCAAACCACGAAAGTTAATGATGGAACTGGCGCCACCGGCGATACCCAATATACAAACCAGCCGGAGGCCAAAACGTGCACGAGCATCCGTATGCTCACCGACATGCCGAACCTGTCGTCCAGATATCCGATCGCCGCGACCGGAAGCGCTCCTCCAAGAGCAATCAGCGGATTCAACGCGGAATCGGTCGCAAGTCCCCAGTACAAGAGAACTACGGTAAAAACGAGGACGATCGCAACACCGCCGCCGCGCGGTGTAACGACATTATGCGAGCTACGCTCATTCGGAACATCAACCATGTTGCTTTGGAGCGCGAATCGGCGTACCAATCCAGTGAGCAAATAGGCGCCCCCAAATACCGCAATAGCGAAGATCACATTCGACGTCATGTAGAGTTATTGAACTGTCAAACGCAGGCTTGTCTTAGCCCCTCTTCAAGCGACTGTGGGGGCTGCCAGCCGAGTCGCTCACGCGCATATGTAGAGTCCACCTTCAACGATTCGCAAAGCCGGATAAAGTAGTCAGCTTTCCCGATACCCGCAAACGCCAGCTTAAGAATAGGGAGGGGCACGTAAAACACCCGCGGTCGCTTACCGCAAGCCTTGGCTATGGCACTGAACAGCTGGGGTGTAGAAACATCTTCGCCGTCACAGATCACGAAAGTCTCGTTTGCAGCATTTGGGTGAGCCACCGCCAAAGCGATGAAATCGACCAAATTGGCCACGGAGATGAGGCTTCTCCGATTCTGAAGTCCAGCAAACGGTAGCGGGATTCCGCGTTTTACAATCCCGACAACTCGTCCAAAATTGCCCGGCGCCTGCGGGCCATAAACGAGCGGCGGCCGGATGATGACGAACTCCAAGGCCGACTGTCCTGATTTCTCGCGCAGTAACTCTTCCCCCTTGAGTTTTGAACGCGAATACAGGTCATGCGGGCAAGGGGGAGATTCCTCCGTAAACGACTCCTGTCCAGTCTTATTTCCCAGCACCCCAATGCTACTCAGCAGCACGATCCTGGATACACCCGATATCTCACATGCATTCACAAGCTGGCGGAGCCCTTCCACATTCACCCGTTCCAATTGCTCGGGGTCCGGGGAATTCTTATGGGCCAACGCAGCGAGGTGAACGACCAAATCCACGCCATGTAACGCGTCTTCCCACCGAGTCGACGGTCCAATATCGCCCACTACTGCAATCTCGCACTGCGCGCCCCAGTCCGCTGACGAAGTGCCAAACGCCCGTACTGCGCACCTGACAGTATGATCTTTTGCCAGACGTGGGACCAGGTGGTTCCCGATGAATCCGCTTGCCCCGGTTATCAAGACCCTTGTCATTGCGACGACCCATATTCTTCTGCCGCTTGCCGAAGTACGGCAAGTGATGCCTCCGCTTGCTTATGTCGGGAAAATTTCCCTGCCGCCGCTTTACTACTTTCCGCAAATTTTCTGCGGAGTGCCTCGTCATTGCGCAGGGACATCACAGCCTCCGCTAGCTTTTCCGGGTTCATTGGCGGCACAACGAGCCCCGTTTGATGCTTCTCCACAATATCACTGCCATCGCCGCGCGGCACACAATATAGCGCCGCTACACCCACTGCCATGGATTCAAAGATCTTCGACGGAATGACCGTACCGAAAACGGGATCGTCTTTCAGATGGATGAGCGACAGATCGCAAACACTCCAGAACCGCGGCATATCCTCTTTCAGTTGCCTTGGCGCAAATACGACGTTTGACAGCCCTTTCTTCGCCACCATCTCCTCGAGCGTTCTTTTTGCTGCGCCAACGCCAACGAAAAAGAAGCAGACATCCGTATCCCGAAGATGCTCGGCTGCAGCCACGACATTCTCCAGACCATGCGCCAACCCAATGGTCCCGAGGTAGCCAACCACGAACCGGTCTTCGAGGCCATACCTCGAGACTATCTCCGCGTCCTTGACCTCCATCGGACGGAAAAGATCCAGATTTGCGCCATTGACCACAACGTCGATCTTCCCATCGCTGACACCCCGCGAAACAAGATCTCTTTTGAACGACGGCGTCAATGTCATGACTCTCTCGGAGCGGCGATACAGCCAAAGCTCCAGCTTCTCCAGCCCCTGTAGGATACGGCTCCGGCTCATAGCGCCGGTCGCGACCAAACTCGCCGGCCAGAGATCACGAATCTCGAATACGTGTGGAACGCGTCTCGACATTGCGGCAAAGACGCCAGCCACCGGGATAAACAAATGCGGCGATGTCGAGAGAATTACGTCAGGCCTTTGTTCGAATAGCGAGAAGAACGAAGACGACAGCGAGTATGAGCAATAATCTAAGGTACGTCGAAACGTACCTTCATTTACCGTCACGTACGTCTTGACCCGGACAACCCGCACGCCCGATAGGTCTTCGACGGTCCGCCAAGCATTCGTATATCCGTCGTAGACTTTACCTTCCGGAAAGTTCGGCGCGCTGCATATAACCGTCACGTCATGGCCCATCTCGACCCATTTCTTTGCGCGTTCGAATACGTGCGCAGCAGGCGCACTCGGTTCCGGGTAGAAATGATCTGAAAAAACAAGTATCCGCATCTCTCAATAATCTCTGTTGCCGCCTGCGTGACACCACATGCTACGGACGCCTAGATTGAAAACTCGATAGAGAGTCTATTCTGAAAAATCACCTTTATTCCCGTTGTCTCGCGTAGACGTCCGAATGCTTCTGCCCACTGCACATGAACTAACGATAGCCGCCCATTTGTCACTTCTACGTTCATAGCCTCTCTACCGACCCGAATGCGCAGTGAGTCTGGCGGATGACCTTCGAGCGTACAGTCCGGATGCAAGTAAAAGAAAGCTGCTCCCTCTGTACATTCCCCCTCCAGTTCATCCTGTATTTGAAAACCACGCTCAAAGAATGACCATCGTCGTCGATGAAGCGTATTCACGCCTCTATGCAAATACCCGGAGTGACCACACACAACCTCCCACCCCTTTCCCGGAATCTCTCGGCATTGGTAATCCACGGGATAGGCGCGAGCTCCGACCCGAAAAGCTCCCCAAGTCTCTGATGAATTTAGTCCTGCCACTTCAACGGTATTGTGGGCTTCTGTAGACCGCTCCCAATCACGTCTTCGTCCGGCTGCATATGTTGATGCTCCGCCGTTAACAAGAATTCGATGTTCGCTCACAGAGAACTCGAAGCTGAGTGTGTCCGCATGTGCATGGCCGGGTAAGAAATCTGGCCCAACCGGCGCCGTATCCAGGATAGCTTTATAAGAAGGTCCCTCAACGACCGTATATCCGCTAACCGATCGACGTACGACTACTTCTTCCCGAGATGGCTGGTCTTGATCGTACTGCGTAACTAGCCCTAGCTCTTTTGCGTATGCGATCAGATCGGGTACGGAAGGTGATCCTCCAAGCGCCGCATCGTTAAAGAAAGCAATTTCACCATCCGGATGACTCACCATCTGCGACCACTCGAGGGCTCGTGTAGCGAGCGCCCGCCAGCTGGGCAATCTCTGGTCAATTTCGCCAATTCCGCCGCTCGATCCAATGCGTATCAAGTCGAACAAATCCCACACGACTAGATTGTGGTACATCGGAGAACGTTCGTAGTGTGCCCCGTCCTCCAGGAATTGCTCCGGCAATTGCTGATCCAGAACCTCCAGGCCCCTGCGTAGCCAAGCCCGTGAACGCCGGGACTCCAACACAGTACCTGCAAAGACTAGAGCTTTCGCGTTTGCGAGAAGATGATTGCCTAGCAAATGATATTCAAGACGTTTGGAGATCGACTCTGCTTGGACTGCCAAACAATGAAGGGCTCGCGGATCGTTCTGATATTGGTCCCTATTCCTCAGAAAGAACTTGGTCCAATTGACAACTCGCAAGGATGTCGGGTAAGGATCCCAGGCTGGGGATGTTTGATCCGTTACCGCATCGATCCACTCAGAAATTAGAGAAGAGTGCAGCGCTCGGTGAGCGGCAGCGCCCTTTGCAGCCAGATCATCGAAGTAGTGAAGATGATATTTCCACAATAGGGACTCAGCAACTTCCCATTTCCTTTGATCTGGCAGTCTCTTTTCCAGATTCAAGAAGCGCACGGTTCGCGCGTTCTTCCAACCCGGCTCTTGCCATGCTGGGAAGGCCGGACTCAAAGCTCGGATACCTATAGGTCCTTTTATGTGCTTCGCTTTCGGAACGCGCCACGCATAGTAAAGACGGTAAACAATCTGCTTCCAACGGAGATAGCGCACGGTACGCCAGTATCTAGGAATATTAGCCAAGCGCGCCAAAATCAACCTCATCTAAGCCGGACGAAAGACCGCAGCCTGAAGTCGTCAAAATAATCCCGAAATTCAACAAGCGGAGCCGTGGTACCCCTAAGGCACAGGTTCCAGATACGTGATATTAGTACGCATCCTGGTCTGCAGCTTGCAGCCGTCCTCGCCTTCCACGCATCGCTGGCCATCCCTGGAAGCCCGACAACTGAACTAAGCGGCTGAGCCCGGCCGCCGCTCTCTTGTCATCACTCAAAGACGTCTCGAAGGGGAAGAACCAACGTTTCCCCATGCCCTTGCGCTGCGAAAGGCGTCACGTACAGGTTTCGACTGTCCCCCGGGCCATTCGGAAATAGAACTTGCCCGTATTGAAACCACTTCATCGGCCAAAGGTCCTTGCGAAATTCCATGACCTTCTTCCACGCTAATCCATCCATCGAGCCCCATACTTCCGCGTAACGGGAACTGTTCGCCTCGCTTGGCTCTACAGCCGTCGAAAAGAACAGCGCATCTCCTACCTTGCAGGAGTAAAAAACGCTCCCACCAACTTCCTGCAATCGCAAGAGGTTATCCCCAGTGCGATCCATCCGATAGAGATAATTGACCCTATGAGGACTATCCGTGCCGAAATAGACATGTCGATCTGTAAAAAGAAGGGACACGACCCGGCTCTCCTGCGATCCGCTGATAATCGAACTCAGGGAGCGAAAACCGTCGGTGCTTCGCCAAACCGCTGACTCGTCGTCCTCATCTCCAGTAGTAACCCAAAAAGACTGCGTATACGAGTCAAAGTACACGCCATGAATATGCCTTACTTCCTTGAAGGTCCAAACTGCGCGCCAATCGGATGAGCCTCCATCATACTTCCATACACTAACGGGTGAACGTTCGTGGTTTGCTCTATACTCACCATAATAATAGGCTCCCTCCGCTGCACAGAGTGCGAGTGGGCGAGACCCGACTAATTCATGCCGCTGAAGGCGTTCCCCTCTATTTCGTTGCACGACCACTTGACCATCGACCACTGCGCAGAACCCGCATTCCGCCAGCGAAACATGATGAATACCTCTCCGGAGCAATCGCCCGACCAAAGGTAGGAATCTGAGAGATACGTCTGTTCTTGTTGTGGTTAGCCTAGAAACCCGGTGCCAACCAAGGCCATCACGCCTCGATTCCAACAAGTCCGGCCCGCGACCGACGATCAGTCGGTCGGAGTCTGCCCAGAGCAAACGTCCTAGGATTTTGCCGGGTTCTTCCATCTGTGCGATAAACCGAAGAACCGGAGTAACAGATATGGATAGGTTGCTGCGACGACAATACAGTATCCAGTAAATACCCAAAGCATGTTGGGCAGCCCTAGGGCCCGCGTACCGGTCTCCAAGGTATAATTTCCGATCTTAAAGGCGTCTTTGCAGCAAAGTTCGGTCAGTCGCACCTCACGCCGGGGCAACTCCTCCTTCCATTTGTTCTTATTCGATGCCAATAGTGGTCCTAGCGTCTCTTTCTTCCACGCCATCTCATTATTCGCAACAAGTTTCTTTGCAGCATCTCCAAACGTCAGCATTGAATACTCGAAGTCGAGGCCGATCGCCGTACAAATCCGCCGCAGTGTACCCTCGGGCTTGTCTATCAGGTCCTCGTAGACTACTTCCAGATACCTTCTGCCGAAACGACGCTCCCCGTACCAGACCGCGGACTTCATCTGCACGCGGTTCGCAAAGACGTATGCCCAGACGTGCCGACCTGCGGACCAATCCGCCTTTTTCTTTGACACGATGACATCCCGGGGATCCCGGACCATGTTCACTACGACACAGCGGGAGAAGCACGCCGCGAGGAGCGGAAGGTACTCGATCATCCGCGGGTCCTTATCTCCAACAAAATAAGTCTCTCCACGAACGAACGACCGCAATATTCGCGTATAGATCGCAAGGTCTAGGTTGCCACCTGCGTCCATGGACGCATCGACGATTCGGCTCGCGTCTAATCCGAGCCGCAGAAAGTGAGGATCAGCATTCAACGTATCGACTACGCTCCTCTTGCCATCCCTCTCATATAGCTTACCTAGCGACTTGGTCGACACATATCGCCTGAAAAACGAAGTCTCTGGCAAGTAGGAGATCTTCGAATGTGCCGCCATCATGCTCTGCAACAGGGAGGTACCTGATCGCCCCACCCCAACGACAAAAATCAGCCGAGGCTGTGCGCTGGTCAACGACGATTCTCCCTGTCAAGTCGCGCGAACACATCAAGATGCACTCGAACCATGTTCTCCAACGAATATTCTTCTCTCGCAACTTCCCGTAACGACCTTCCATAGCTCGACAAAAGGTCGTATCGACCCTTTGTCGAGTCAATAAATCTATCCACCGCGCCCGTGCATCCGAAATCGATGAAAGGTTGCCCACTGGCATGCGCTAACTCAACCTCCGGCCCATGATAGCTGTCTCGATCAACAACGATTCCCTTGCCATGTTGGGCCGCGAGTTGCACCAGCAATCCCGCATTGCCTGGGCTGACGACAAAATCACACCAATCAAAATGCCTATTCAGGTCTGCACCTGTAGTCCGTCCAAACGCCTTCAGTCGCTCATTGCCCTCACTATCGACTGGCACTCCAAGAGTGTCCATTCCCGGGCCGATCACCCTTATCGCAACATCTCTTCTACGTTCAGCGATCGCGACTAATCGGTCCAATCTCTTTCTTGGTTTGTTCGTACCTACAAACAGCAACTTGAGAACGTCTTTCTCCAAAGAAAACGTCGCGTCACGGTACTCCGCGCGCAGCGTCTGGGTATTATTAAAGGACTGGGCCTGAACACCGAACTCCCGCATAAGCCGGCGCTCCACTTGACGACTATGCACGAGGCAAGCCGCCGCCCGCGAGATGAGTCGCTTCTTGACCGCGGCAAGGTGACGTGAGTCATTCTCCCCGAAAATGAGTCCCCACCAAATCCAGCGTCGTCGATACTCCGGATTGCCAAGAAAGAGACTGATGCGACTGAGCTGCCGCATATTCGCGCTAACACAAATAATGTCCCAGTCTTGACTGCGAAGGATATCGGCCAAACCCTTTTGCCATCGAAACCCAGCGAACTGAAATGGAGCGACTTCAATATACTGATAGGCTTCACGACGCTCTGGTGGATGCAAGCCATCTGGCAAGCACGGCTGCGCGACGACGGTAAGTTCTACATCGTGCCCGAGCATTCGGAGGAAGCGCTCACGATAGTCTGGCGCGTGATTCAAGATGAACAGAACCCTCATCTCAACTATCTCCGCGTATCACGCGTGCATCGACGCCCGATCTCTAGCTAGCTCCCTTGACGCATGCACTAAGCGTATTCCGTGTAATGCTCTAACCAACGGTGACGATAAGGTCATCGGATGCTGTCGTTTGCGCGAGCTGGATCGGACCCCGTTTACCGACAGCGCAGCATTGCTGATGTCGATCGTCAAACTCTGAGCTACTGTCGATTACCTCGATCGAGAGGACCGGGCTCGCCCTTCCTTCGTGACCAATCTACTTCTTCCGCCTGCGCGCCCCCAGTCTCTCGACAACACATGGCGAGCCCGACAGATATTCCGGCTGACACCATCGTGGAGTATCGAGACTATTGCGTAACGGCTTCGTAGAACTCTATCAATTCCGGGTTTTCGATTGATCGGTCCCGACGACAATGAATCACCGTGCCACTGATGCGGTATCCCGTAAGGCGTCTGCGGAAAATTTTCTTGCCGAGCCGCCGAAGGGGGCTTACTGCGACCGCCTTGCTAACGATCCGCAAGCCGAAATACTCCAGCGTTTCCCGTAGAGCCTTCTCGTTAAAGAAAGAGCAGGAGTTGCCGCCGCGGGATTCTGAGGGTGTGTCGGCAGGGGAAGGGCAATATAAGACACTGTTGATATTGAAGTCTTCGATGATCCCGGTTCCGAGTATGAGATGGCCATCGTCTCGCAGCAGGTCTCTTATCGTCTTCAGCGCCGCGAACGGGTACCTTAGATGATAGAGAAGCCCCGCAAATACGACGAGATCAAACTTACCGTACTCTTCACCTTTGAAGTCCATTACGTTCCGATGCACAGGTATGATGTTGGATTCCAATCGGGGGATAATCAGATCGCGCAGTGATTCGATGTACATCTGCGTATGATCGACGGCTAACACCTCCCCTGCACCCTGCTTCTCGGCGGCTAACGCAAAAAGCCCATTGGCACAACCAAGATCAACTGCTCGCTTGCCTTCCAGATCCAGTGATTCGATCAGCTTGATAACCTGACGTTGCTTGGCGCTGATGGGTGGGCCGGGTGTCTTTATACCATCGCCCAAGTCCACAGTATGGTGGAACGTGTATTCCGACAACTTCTTCAGAGTAGTTTCTCGATCCATTAATTGTCTCCGTAAGCGCAACTGCCGTGTCACGTCAGACAAATGGCCACGACTGCCATTGGCCCAAATCTAACACCCGACACTACAGGCTGTCCCTACCTCTATGCGAGCCACCCCGATAGAAGAAAACAGGCTGCGATTGGATTCTGCGTGCCGCAATCAAGCTCGCGATGCGAGCATACAAGAATTCGATATCGATGACGAGCACCCTCAATGCGGACAGTAAAGACCGGCCGGTGAAGGTCGAAGAACTGATCAAGATGACTAATTGCAGTTGCGCCGATCCAAGAAACGATCTATGCCCGACAAGCGTATGCTGATAGAGCTGTGTAACGAATATTGATAAACTGGGTGTAATACCGAGTTTGGCCATGAAGACCCTTATACTCACGGATAATCCCTACTCCCTCGCTCTCGCTCTTGAACTGCAGAACCTGCATGGTGAGATCGACGTGTTCCAGTCGCCGCAAGGTCCGTTGCCCGGCGTCGCCAGATTAAAGATCAACGATCGTATCGAATGGGTGAAGAGCAACTATCGACTGGTGTTGTCGATACACTGCAAACAACTCTTCAATCGAGAATTGCTGGCATCCATACGGTGTATCAACGTCCACCCCGGCTACAACCCTTACAACCGAGGCTGGTATCCCCAAGTATTCTCGATTATCAATGGTAAAAAGGCCGGGGTGACTATTCACGAGATTGACGACCAACTGGATCACGGACCTATCATCCTTCGACGAGAATGCCGCATCGAGGAATGGGATACATCTGGTACCGCATATAAGAAGCTCATATCGCTTGAAAGAGAAATGCTCCTGGAGTGCTTCGGCTCGCTCCGCGATCACGATTACGTGACCAGCCGGCCTGAAAGCGAGGGCAACGTCAACTTTCGCGCTGATTTCGAGGATCTGTGCCGGCTGGACCTTGATGAACACGGCACCTTCGACACTTTTTTGAAACGACTGCGCGCTCTAACGCACGATGACTTTCGCAACGCCTATTTCGTCGACCGGAATGGGCGGAAGGTATTCGTCCAGATCTCGCTGGAGCCGGACGAAGACGGTCAGTTAACCGATCGTCTTGACCCTTGATTCCATCGTTTGTAATTGTCGATAGCACCTACAACAAGATTTAGTACACCAAACAGTATGATCGTGGGGACGAAATGCCAGATTGCACCCACTATATTGCTTATTTCGCCCTTTGGCAGGATGAATACGAACTTGAAAAGTAGCGACAAATAAACGACGTAGATTAGAAATTCGGATCTTCTCCGAACATAGCGATAGACTGCGGCGAAGATGATCCCAAGTATCATCATGACTGGCACTATCCCAGTCAGTCCGAAATTCAAGATCACCTCTCCTACTATTGTCGGGGGCACACCACCCGGTATCCCGTACCATGCGTCACCGAGAATACGGCCAACGTTCTGATATTCTTCAGTCATCGGACTGAACGCGCTGACCCACGACACAAACGATGTTCCGAGCATCGGATAGAATTCTATGAAGTCCCTGAAGGTGAGGATATTCATCACAACCGCGAGATCCGGCACGTTTCCCTTGTCGATCAACCAATACCCCAAGAGTCCGCCGAACTCTTGAAAGAACGCTACTGCAACTAATGGCGCCTCCGCTCTGGCGGATTCGACGCTAAATACCCGCAGCGTATAGGCCAGTACTGCCCCCATTATTAGAAGTGCAACGAACATCATCTGCCGAAATCGTACCCCTCGACCACGATAGACCAGCGCCAGCGCCCAAAGAACAAGTACACTGGTCAAAAACTGAAGCATCCTACCGTTACTAAGAATTGCAACCAGGCACGCGAGGAGGATCAACAGGAAGATTGCAATCTCGAAAGAGCGCGTCAGAGTCTTTCTGTTTCTCAAAATCACGAGCATCCATAGGAACAGCCCCACCGTAAGGAACTGATAACCAATCTGGGTGACGTTGTCGCCAATCAGCGCTAACCGGTGATGACGCAGTCCGAATGTCGTTAGGTAGTCAAGCAATCCTCCGGGGTAGCTCAGCGCAATATATAAAAAATTCCCCAACCCAATCGCCAGCGCAAAGCCCGCAGTGAGTCGGAGGAAAGAATCCGGAATTCTGTGGCCCATTCCGAATCGCATCGGCCGGCGATGGACGCGACCTCTTACGACGTAGTAGCCGACGACGAAAGCAACATAGCCGGCAAGCTGCGCCAAGAGCGCCTTTTCGAGCGCACGTGCTTTCTGGGAATGCGTCATCGACAGTAGATGCTCGGATGTCTCGAAATCAGTCCAGGCAAAGTACACTGCGCCGGGAACGATCAGAAAGTACAACAACGAAAACCACAGAATCGGCTCGATAGGGTCCAGCTCGGCCCCAAAGATCAGACAAAACGGAACAAGGAGCGCCAGGATGTACGCCAGCGTGAGAGCCCCTGTGTAACTTGGGAATGGATGAGTTTGCAGCGTCACCACAAATGCCATCGTCGTGACTAACGATATCGCGAGATAAAGAAAGAGCCGGATTTTGGAAATCTCAAGCATACTGTCTAAGGTTGATACGACAGCAAAGAATCACCGTTAACTCGCGATGGGTGGCTCTTGCCTGATATATCGCTCTCCACACAGAAAAGACCCACACTTTGCAATGCGCGTCATTGGATCGCAGTTCACTTGGCAGTGTATCGAGCGATGCGACGCGTCCGCCAGAATGAGAGCATTTCGGTATAGGCGGCCCTGTTCACAATTCGAGAGACTGCAATGAAAATGACAGCGCCGCTTACCAGCGCCAGAGCCAACTGGCCTGTCCTAGATAGCGTTGAGGTCAGATCGAGGATCAAAAACATTCCTATGGCGGCACAGGCCGCAGGCATGAGCGCAGTGGCAATGGCGCGACTATAACGCCGCCCACACGGTCCAAGTAATCGAACGATCCAGAATCGGTACGAAGCCAGCGCTACAATTACCTGCGCTAGTGCGATCACTTGAATAATTGCCACCAAGTCGCCACCAAGTGCAATAAAATAGATTATAGACGGCATTACAACCAAGAGGCCCAAATTCCAGTAGAAGGCCCAGTTGGCCTTTCCGAGCCCAACTACCAGAGGTCCGTTGAGGCTCCCTAGAGACCGAAACAGCACGTAAACTGAGACGTAAGGAAGGATTTCCGCCAAGCGCGACCAGCCATCTCCAAGGAGTACCGACACAAGCGGTTCCGAAAGGGCTGCAATCCCAAGCAGAAACGCCGCATTGACCGTCGTAGCCCTATTAATCAACCGGAAGTATGCATCGCGAACTCGGTCACCCTGACGTCGCCGAGATGCTATGACAGGAAACGCCACTCGGGTTGCGATCGCGTTCAGCTGCTGCATCGGCATCAATGTCCAGTTCATCGCCATGCTGTACAACCCTAACGCCCCGTTCCCAAGAAGAGCCGAAATGATGAATTGATCAGCTCTCGAGGCAACGAGGTTGACTCCGTTAGCGCCGGCGCGGAACGCAGCGAATTTTAAAGGCTCTTTCATGCCGGCCACAATCAGACCGGGCTTATTGAACAATCCGCGAGGGACTCCGACGATTATGAAAAAGAGATTTCGCACAAGCTCAGCAACAAGGTAGGAGTAGATGAGCGCCCAAACCCCCAATCCCGCCGCCAACCCTACTAGGCCCACCGCAAGATTCGACGTGGCCGAAGCCACCGAAATCTTTGCGAGCGCTCGAAAGTCCAATTCCTTCTGTAAAAGCGCTCGGACCTGCTGCCCAACGGAGCCGATAAGAAAGACCAGCGCCGCCATGCGTAGCAGATCTGTCAGCCGAACGTCTCCAAAAATGTTCGCCATGACAGGGCTCATAAACCAGACGCACACAAACGCGCTTAGCCCCAGCAGCCAATTCACGGAGTACAGTGTCGACAGCTGCCGCCCGGAAAGGTCATCATGGAAAATGACCGCGTTGGACAAGCCAAACTCGGATATGACTCTCGTTACCTCAATCGTCACCAACACCAGGGCTACTACGCCCATCTCCTGAGGCCCGACAACGCGTGCAACGAGAATGTACAAAAGGAGGCCAGCCATTCGCGACACCACGATATCGACCGCCGACCACCGTATCGCCGTGATCGCCTCTCTGGATGCGCGAACTCGATGGTTGCTCACGATGTCCCTGAATCGTCCCGCACAGAATTCCAGAGCACTCGCCTAGAGTTCATATCCGAAATAACGGGCTCGGGTCTCGCAAACGGACCGGATTCGATCATAGTTAGCGGCGCCGAAGAACTCTCGCAGATCCACGGATTGCCCCCGTGGCTGGTACTGGCGCTGAAGTTCTTGGTCAATATTGTGCTGCACAGGCAATCCAAGCCGTCGAGCCAGATCTCGAATTTCGCCTTTCTTGTCCTTCAAGAAATCCTCATATCTGATCAACGTGAAACGATCTGCCGCCGCCAGATACGTCTTCGCAATATAATCCCATCTTATAGCAAGCGCCTCCACGTAGTTGGTCGACGGGCGATCAAGCCACGCACTATCAAGCGCGAGTCGCCAGACGGGCGACTGCCGCAAAGCTGGCCAGTCGTCGAAACAGATATTCTCAAGATCCCCCTGAATATTAAGACGATTCAAAATGCTTCGAATCGTCTCGCCGGGATGTCTTTGAATCATCACGAATGCGGCATTCGGGAAAAGTTTGTATAAGCCGTCGAAGAAGAAACTCAGGGCGGGCTCCTTCACAATCTCTCGGGAAAATTCTCGTCGATAGCGATAAACGAAGTCCGACAAAGGAGACACACCCAATGCCGTGAGAGGCTGCCACGAGAGATCTGGTATGGCGCGGCGAATATCCAACGTCACTGAGCAACCCGTTGCCTTCGCAAGCGATGCTGCAATCACCGTAGAACCAGACTTTTGAGAGCCGAGAACAAAAACTGGACGAGACGACGCTAGCTTGTTCAGTGCACGGGACGCCGTACGTTTCGAACGCAACTTGTAGGCCGAGCGAATCCTGCGCGAAATGCGATCCGTGATATTCATGAGAAGTCCGACGTGTTCATTGTGACACGCACGTGCCAGCATCCATGTGTCTTGCTCAGCTCCAGCCGGCGAATCGCACTACCCCAACTGGCGCCTGATTGCATCGATTAGCAATTCGGCGTTCTCAAAGACCTTTTTCCGCGACCAGAATTCCTCTAAGACTTTATGGTTAGTCGCGACCTGGGATGCCTTTAACGGCTCGAAGGCCCTCGCTATCCCTTCACGCTGAATCTGCTCGATGGTAAATACTGCGGCACCGCGCTCTCTCAGGAATTGATAGACGGTGCTGCGCTGGTCCATGAAGACCTTTGCGCCGCTGTAGATAAGCGCACCGATGTTACCCACCGCTTGCTGTCGATAATGATTCATTATTGCGATCGAACATCGCCCCAATAACGCCCGATAATGCTCAAGCGGCATGTATTTAACGATTGGAATGAAGTTCTCTCCGAGCAACCGCTCGCCCGCCGCCACAATTGCTTCTCGGTAGTCCGACCTCCCATAGCTCAGGGGAACCACGACACGTCTGTGACCAAGCTGCAGATTTGCCAGAATTTCGAGGACCTCAAGGTGATTATTAGTCGGGCTTGCCGAGTTCCCAACCAAGATATCGTCACTGGTCGGCGCTTCGGCTTGTGCGGCAAAACTATCTTCTGCGGTCACATAGTTGATTTGCGCATAGTTCGGCGGCGCTCTGTCCCCAAATGCTGCCCTGAGAGCAAGGTAGTCCTGGGGCACGGGCGCGGAGAAAATGTGGAAACGACGCGCGGCCGGTGCAAGCAGGAACTGCTCTTCAATTGCGCGACGAGCCGCTCTGAGGAAAGCGAATGATCGCCGGCCGTCCAACTCGGCGACCAACTCCCTCGTTTTAGCACCATACACACTATCCAAACCGGCAGGAAAAAGCCTGTAGTAATCTGCACCCCAACCACTCCAGACTTTCACTAGGCCTCTGCGCGAACCTAAAACCAACGGCGCCGAGGCCACCGATAGACCGTGCACGAGAAGACAATCAGCCCACTTGAAATCGTCCTGTTTTTCGCTGGATAGAAGGTACCGATAGCCCACCTCCTGCCCTAGCCCAGAACGGGGAGGCATTGCATGGTCCGGTCGCGGATAGATAAGACGGTAACGATTGGCGACACCTGACAGCCTATCGAAAACGTCGTCAATCACGCTAACGAATCGGTCATTGCTGAAAATGTGTAGAACGTTCATGAACGAAGCGTATACACCCTGCCGTGGACATTCTCCGAACTAGAGTCGACTACACACAGGCCGAAGGCTACCGGCAAAAGGACGCCCCCACCGAGATACAATGGGTTTGGTGAATTGGGGATGCTCGCGTTGACCAGCACAGCATTGTAGTGTCAGGCAGACACGATTAGGCTCACAATCCGGTCAACATCCTTCAGAGCCAACGACGGATAGATCGGAAGACACAAGACCTGTGCCGCCGCGGTCTCAGCCACTGGTAATCGTTTCGGGTCGGCTGGGCGATAGCTCCGATAAGACGGCAAAGAGGAGATGAGGGGGAAGAAATATCTTCTGGTTCCGATATCGTTAGCTTTTAGAAGATCATGAAGCTCATCTCGACTCAACGGAAAATCGCAATCAAGGAAAATAGGGAAATAGGCACCATTCGACGATACGCCCGGACCCGCATCCAGCAATCTAATTCCCGCAGCACCCTTTAACAACTGTCTGTATCGTGCAGCGATGCGCCTTCGTCGCTCTATGTCAGCATTGATAGACTTCAGCTGCAGCACTCCGACCGCCGCATGCAGTTCGCTGAGCTTACCGTTGAGCCCGACGTCGGGCACGCTAACCTCGTCTGCTATACCAAAATTTTTTAGCTGATCTATCCGCTCCTTCATTTCGGACGATTTGCACACAACCGCTCCACCCTCGATCGAATTAAAGACCTTGGTCGCATGTAGACTCAGCACAGAGAGATCACCGTAGCGCAAAATGCTCCCTTCTCTGTCCGTCACGCCAAACGCATGCGCCGCATCGTAGATGACCTTCAGACCGTACTTGGCGCCTACTTCGTCAATCGCCTCGCTCGCGCACGGATACCCGTAACAATGAACGGCAAGAATGGCACTGGTGCGGGGAGTGATTGCGGCCTCGATGAGAGCAGGGTCGAGATTCGGCGATCCGGGCGCAATATCAATGAACACTGGATCTAGCCCAGCCCATCGTAGTGCGTGCGAGGTCGCAACAAAGGAGAACGGTGTGGTAATCACTTCACCGCTTAGCTCCAGAGCTTGGAGGGCAAGTATTAGGGCTGTTGTCCCGTTGTTTACGATAGCGATGTGCGGAAGGTCCAGATACTCGCTTAGCATTCGTTCGAATTGCTTGAGTAACGGTCCTTCGTTAGTGACGATCTGGCGCTCCCAAACTTCCTCAAGTAGCAGCACCAGTTCATTTAGCGGCGGCAGGCGCGGTCGCGTTACATAGATCCCGTTATCGGCCACTCGGCCCCTCCTCCGCGATCGCTAGTAGATACTGGCCATACTCGCTATTTGACAGCGACTGTCCCCGTGATCGCAGTTCGGTGTTCGTGAGCCAGCCATTCCCATAAGCGATCTCTTCCAAGCACGCGATCTTATAACCCTGCCTCTTTTCAATCGTAGCGACGAAACTGGCTGCGTCGAGAAGGCTGTCCTGAGTTCCAGTATCGAGCCATGCAAATCCTCGCCCCAACCGCTCCACTCGGAGACGGCCACGCTTCAAGTAGATGTCATTGACTGCGGATATTTCAAGTTCCCCCCTCGGTGATGGCTCTATCGCTCTGGCTATCTGTACGACCTCATTGTCGTAGAAGTACAGACCGGTCACCGCGTATCGGGACTTTGGTGTTGCCGGCTTTTCCTCAATAGATATTGGCGCTCCGGACTGATCGAACTCAACAACACCGAATCTCTCCGGATTCTTGACGCGATAAGCGAATATCGTGGCACCCTCCGGTTCCATCATTGCGTTACGGAGTACGGGAGTGAACCCCTGTCCATAAAAGACGTTGTCTCCCAGTACAAGGCAGACTGGGTCACTCCCGATAAACTGCTCGCCGATAGTGAACGCCTGCGCGAGCCCTTTCGGCTGCGGCTGAACCGCATACTCCAAGCTAACCCCGAACTGCCGACCATCACTTAGCAGTCGTTTGAAAGTCGCCTGATCGTGGGGAGTCGTGATGATGAGAATATCCCTTATTCCCGCAAGCATCAGGACCGATAAGGGATAGTAAATCAATGGCTTATCGTAAACCGGCAGGAGTTGTTTAGATAAGCCTTGGGTTATAGGGAACAGTCGTGTCCCGGAGCCTCCCGCGAGGATTATCCCTTTCACGGAGCATGCTCCCCAAGGCCAAGCCTCTCTCTACCATAGATGCCTTCCAAGGCCCTGCGACACCAGCCAGCGTTCTTCAGGTACCAATTCACTGTCTTTCGCAACCCGTTTGAGAACGACTCCCGCGGTACCCAGCCAAGTTCATCCGCAATCTTCCGTGTGTCTACCGCATAGCGGACATCGTGCCCAGGCCGATCCGGCACATACTTGATCAGGTCGCGATAGGTGACGATCCCAGAAGGCTTTCGGGGCGCGAGTTCATCCATGAGATCGCATATCTCGCAAACCACGTCGATGTTCCTTTTTTCGTTTACGCCCCCGATAAGATAAGTCTCCCCTGTGGAGCCCTCCTCTAGGACTATACGAAGCGCCTCCGCGTGATCATCAACGTACAACCAATCTCGACTTTGTTTGCCGTCACCGTATACCGGCAACCGTTTGCCCTCGACAGCATTCAGGATCATCAACGGAATCAATTTCTCAGGATATTGATATGGTCCATAATTGTTTGAGCAATTCGTGACAACCACCGGCAGACCGTAGGTCCGGTGCCATGCGCGTACGAGATGATCTGAACTAGCCTTGCTTGCAGCATAAGGTGAGCTGGGGGCATATGGTGTGTTCTCCCTGAACAACGCGTCCGCCGTCGAACTCAGATCGCCGAAAACCTCGTCTGTCGAAACGTGATGCAATCGAAACCTACTCGCGCGATTCATGGGCATGGAGCGCCAATAGTGCCTCGATACCTCAAGGAGTGTATAAGTACCGACGATATTCGTGGTGATGAACTCTTCCGAGCCATCTATCGACCTGTCCACGTGGCTCTCTGCCGCCAGATGAACGACGGCATCAGGCTTGTGACGCTCGAAGACACTGTGGAGCATATGCCGATCCGCGATATCGACTTTCTCCAGCATGTAGCGACTCATGCCCGATACAGCTTGCAGGGATTCCAGGTTCGCCGCGTAGGTCAGCTTGTCGACATTAACAACAGATACCTTCGGGTCGCGCAACATATACCTGATAAACGCAGAGCCAATGAAACCGGCACCGCCAGTCACCATTATTTTCATAGGAACTCTTGAGTGATCGATCTGTTAATGGAGCTAAAGCAATTCTGCGCCGCCGGCCCCTGTGTTGAAACCGTCGCACGGTTAGTCGGCCGTTGTTCCGTCGCGCTTTAACCCCCTGAGACCATGCCTTATCAAGACCACGGCAATTGAGAAAAAGCCGCCGAGCACCCCTGCAGCCAACACAATTAATGTACGCCTCGGTTTCACCCTTTGATCTGGTGGCACAGCTTTGTCAATTACGCGAAACGAAAATTCCTCACTTCCACGGGCGAGCATCAGCTTCTGCAATTCTGACTCAAGGAGTCGACCTAAAGACTGTTGTAACGTGACTATGCTGGTCTTCGACAGTTCACTTTCCAAGTACCCCAGATTAACGTTCGCTTCCGAAAGCGCTCGTTGGCGCATTTGCTCATTGGCCTCCTTGACTAAAGAATTTGCCCAGCCGGCAGCGACCACCGGATCGGTCCAAAGGACTGACACAGTGATCAGTTGTGTGATCGGGTCCTCGCGTACATTAAGGACAGTCTCGCGGAAAAACCTGACTCCTTCCCGGATATCTGGCGGCTCGCCCCCTGTCGACGTCCACTGATTCTTCGCGGCATCCCACTCTTCATGGAAGAGAACAGGAAGCAGGTCATTCTTCTCAATGAAATCGCGAACTAAGGTACGCGATCGAAGAAATGCAACAGCTTCCGCATCGCCACCCCCCACCTTGACACCCGCAAGAGCGGCAAGATTCCCAAGCTGCCCGGATAGAACGGAGTTGGATCGCTCTTCGGCCGGCGCCGCCAGCACTTCTGCCCGGTACCACTCAGTAGCCAAGAGCGCATAAACTACTGCGGCTAATACAATAAACGCCGTTAAGCCGATAACCAAGCGTCGCGCATCCCACAGAATCCCGACGACATCCAGCAGGCTCACATAACGCGAATCTTCACCCTCGTCCGGGGACCGAGCAAGAATATACACTGGAGAGCCTCCGGACGGCTGCTCGGCCTCCTTGTCGGACTGACCTGTGGGCGATTGACCTGCTGACACGAAACCTCCCGTCGTCAGAAAGAGTTGACTGCCGCCGCCGCAATTGCCAAGTTATAAACGATTTGCGTGGCATTACTCCAAAGCGTAATCGGCTTGACCTTATCCGCATGCAATGGCGCAACAATCGTATCCCCGGGACGAATATTCAGATCAGATGAACGGGCAAAGAACTTCGACTGACGTCCTACGACTACCTCACCATTCGCCCGCACAACGTACGTGCGCTCCTTATCCGCCTTTCTTGTGTATCCGCCACTCTTATCAATGTAGTCCTCTCGGCTCAATCCAGGATCATGCAAGTGCGAGGTCGTGTACTGCACCTCGCCGATCACTGTCACTTCCTGCGCCTGCACAGGCACGATCAGTCGATCTCCATCTCGAAGAATCAAATCATCAATCGTACCGGCAACAACCGAGGGAAGATCTATCACCAGCCGACCGACAGGCTGCGCACTCCGTAATTGCTCCAACAACGCGCGGCCCGTGCTCACCGCCTCCGACTGCCCCGGGTCCGAGAGTGACATCGAGGCAAGATCACTCTCTAACCGGTTTGCCAAAACGTCAAGTTGCTCACGCTCACGCTCCTTCAGCGCCTGCCGCGTGAAGACACTACCTTCCGCGAAGGCCATATCGGTCAACCCACCGGCGCGCTCAAGGACGTGCTTAAGTGTCTCACCTTGCTTGATCGGATAGCGCCCGGGGAAAGCGACCTCGCCCAGAATCTCTACGAACTCCTGATCCCGCCAGCGAGGTATTTCCTTGATGTTGAGATAGTCGAAGGACTGCACCGTCACGTTATGCGCAGGGTCGCCGGCGAGCGCGGCCTCGAGGTCGATCTCGATCAACTCGGTCTTTCTGGCTTCGCCATCGACTAATTCGTAGCGAGTGAGTTCAGCCTCCCCGAGATAGGCGGACTCGTCCAGCCCACCGCCCGCTCTCACCAGGTCCGCGATGCGCATTCCGCTTTCAAGAGGGTATTCACCGTCCGCATTGACCCGACCACCTATTCTCGCCACAGGCAAGGGCTGAGCCCGTGACGACCGTAGCCGCAGCTCATCGATAAGCGGCGAAACGATATGCTCGCGCCCGACTTCGAGATCGAACACGTAGACCGTATCGCGCGGTTTCAACAGTACATCGGCTGCGCGGTCCGACGACCGCCAGGCAGCCTGGAGATCCACAGATACGACAGCGAGCTCAGCATTCGGTACGACCTCACGCCGGATCAGCACGTAGTTAAGATCGCTGTTCTCCTTGAGATCGCGACTGCTGCGTAGGAGATCAGTGATACGCAGGCCATCCCGCCACTGGTAGTCACCAGGGCGCTGCACATTGCCCACCAGTCGTACCGCGCGCTCAAGCTGACCGACGCCTTTCGGCACGACCACGGTGTCGCCGTCGGCGACCTTGAGGGTGCGGCCGGCAGCACTATTCTGATTCGCCTCCAGCACGAGAAAGCCGGCGCCGGGCTCTAGCCGCTCGATCTTCACGCCTGGCTTGTAGGCAGTGGGCTTCAGCCCTCCGGCCAAGCCGATCACATCCTGAATATTGGCAGCGCCGCGGTACTCGTATATGGCCGGCCGGTTGACCTCGCCGGCCACCGTTACCCGGGTACCTACTGGCGGCACGAACACGACGTCGCCGGACTGCAGCCTGATGTCACTCCGGGTATCCCCCCGAAGCAGAACATCGTAGACATCAAGTGTCTGAACGACCTCGCCCTGGCGTTTCAACTGTATGCGGCGGAGACTGCCTTGCGGCGCCACACCGCCGCTCAGTGCCAGCGCGGACGTTATGGTCGACATCGGATCTACGGAATAAGAGCCGGGGAATTTGACGTCCCCGACTACGAATACCTGCAGGGCACGCAGTTCGCCCAGCGTCACGCTCACCTGCGTACCGATGAACTGCTCGCGAACCCGCTCGCCGATGAGTTGCTGTACGCTGGCGTAGCTGCGGCCTGCCACGGAGATGGGTCCGATCTGCGGGAAGCGGACCATGCCGTTACGCTCCACGGGCAACTCGTAGTCCGCGTTCTGATTACCGAAAAGCTGGATGCGCAGTGTGTCGCCCGGACCCACAACGTAGTCCGCGGCCACCGGTACTGCTTGGTTCGGATGCAGCCGCGAAGAGTCCCGCTCGAAAAGTTCGTAGCCGAAGGGCTCCAGAGCTTCTACGCCAACGGCGTCCAGCGGCAGCCTGTTCACGCTGATGCTCAGCTGGGATAACGAGGCGTCGGCGGCCAGACGCATCGTCGCCTGCTCCTCCGTGAGACCCGAGAGTGGAATCTCACCGACGCCCGCCAGAACGAGGCGGCCCAGCGCGTCCAGCTTATACGGATTTCCATTGAGCAGGCGCTGCATCAGCACATCCCGCGATTGCTCCTCCGCTGGAGGTAATGCCTGACCCTCCGTTTCCCGGGCCGTGACGTTGAGCACCAGCGTATCGCCAGATGCAAAAACCGGCGGGCCTTCCGGCTCCTCGTCCTCCGGCACCGGCATCGGCATGGCCGGCATCGCCTGATCCTCGCCGTTGCTGCTGGCCTGCTTCTGCCCGTTGGAGGGCGTCCGCAGATTCCTCAGTTGCTCCAGCGCCGCCTGGCGCTGGGATGGCGGCAGCTGGTTCAGCATGCGCTGCTGTTCCGGAGTCAGGGAGACGGACTGGCCGTAGCCCGCGGGCGCCAGAGTCATCAGTACACCGGCAACCACCAGCAGCATGAGGAATCTGACAGGAAGCGTAAGAGAACTTTGCACGGTCATCCGAACTGCTGTGTGAGTCTTACGAATACGCGCACATCGGTAGAGTCGGTGTTCGCGATCTTGTCATCCAGCTGCTGCACGCCGACGCCCACATCGAGCTTGCCGAGGTTCGTGTCGCGGCTGTGGGTAATACTGACGTCCAGCAGATCCTTCGGCGTGGACGTCACGGTGTTGCGCTCGTCCGGCGCACCGCCGCGATTCAGCTCGGCGAACTTCGCCGTGACGTGCCACTTGCCGTACTTGTCGTGCCGCGCGAGCACGCCGGCGGTGACGGTGCGTGCATCGTTATCCGTGGAATGGCCGATGGAGCGGCCCTTGTAGCGGTAGCCGGTCGGGTAAGAGCCGTTGTTGTAGGCGCAGTTGAAGATCTTCGAATCTTCGTAGAACTGGCAGGTCGTATCGGAGACTTCCACGTAGGCATGCCAGTCGGCCTTCAGTGCTTCGCTGCGCCCCCAGAATTCGATGCCACCCATGCCCATGTAACGGCTCGGGAATCCACCCGCCTCATCCTCACCGATGAGCTGACCATAAAGCGCGTAGGGCAGATCGCCAATCGGGGACAGCCAACGTGCATCGTAGCCGGCGAGCTGGTTGGCTTGGTCCGGATTCTCGTTTCTGTCTTCCACATTCGTGTCGCCGGCAAGCACCTTGAGAAAGGCATCGACATCACAGTTCCGCCCGGAGCCGCACCACTGCGCCGTCCGCAACAGTCCGATCTCCAGTGACTGCAACGGCCGGAAATTCACCCGCCAGCCGAAAAAGCGCGCGTTCGGCACCTCACGGCCACTCTCGAGCTGACCCCAGATGACGCTGGTGGACCACGGCCCGATCCAGGACAGCCAAGGGCTCTCGAATGGCATTGAGAAATTCCGCTCCAGCACCAGCGCCGGGATCGGCCGCGCGTTGTTGGAGAGTATGAGGCTGCCGCCCCAGCCGGGACCCCACCACCGGTCGACGACGGCGGCGCCTACCATCCAGTTGCCGAGCGCCAGAGTGGCGTAGGACCCGTCCATGCGGAAGTCCTGCTCGTCCACCGGGTCGTCGGAGAAGCCGGCGCGCACCTTGATCGCGAAGCGATCGCCGGTCCAGTCGGTGGAGGCCCAGCCCTCCTCGTCTCCCCGGGGCACGTCCTCGAAGCCCCGGATGAGAAGCGGTTTCTCGGCGAAGCCGATCTCGCCCTCGGTGCGCCAGACCTTGGTCCGGGTCTCCTGCTTGGTGAAGTCCCTCATGCGGGCCAAGGCGGAGGTGGCGGACGTGGAGAGTTCGGTGTCACCGCGGAAACGGTTGACGTCCTCGGCGATGTCGCCCATGGATAGCGGCCAGGCGGAGATGGGGCTGGTGATGACGCCCTCGTCGGCCAGGCGCTGGATGTCGGCCTTGAGCCAGGGATCGCCGGGAGCGATCCAGGGTTCGGCAAAGACGAAAGCCGGGAAGAGCAGAGTCAGGGCGGCAGCGAACGGCCCGAGCCGCCTCAGCCCACGGTCCCCGCCGTGGTCACTCCTGTGTCCCTGGAGAAATCCCACCGATTCAGTCGCCCAAGCCCGAAAGACGGAATTCTAGAGAGGCGGGGCGGGAGTCGCAACTTATGGCAGCCTGAATAGTCTGTAGGAGGGCCTTCAGGCCCGATTAATTGACCACTCGGGCCTGAAGGCCCTCCTACATCTTCTTGATCCGCTTCAGCAATGCTCTGGTGGACCTGTTCTCGCCTTCGTACCTGGACGGGTTCTCCACCGCCGGCACCAATCCGGTGGCCAGCTTCTTGCCCAGCTCCACGCCCCACTGGTCGAAGGCATTGATGCCCCAGATGACGCTCTCCACGAACACCTTGTGCTCGTAGAGGGCCACCAGCTGACCGAGAGCCCTCGGCGTCAGCGCCTCGAACAGGATCAGGTTGCTGGGCCGGTTACCCGGGTGGACCTTGTGGGGCACCAATGCCTCGATCTCGTCCGAATGCAGCCCCTTCGCCTCCAGATCCGCGCGGACGTCGTCCTCGGACTGGCCCTCCATCAGCGCCTCGGCCTGGGCCAGGCAGTTGGCGATGGCCAGATCCTGCTGGTGCTGGCTCCCGCCCGAGGACTTCGCCGGCAGCAGGAAGTCCACCGGGATGAAGCGGGTGCCCTGGTGCAGGAGCTGGTAGAAGGAGTGCTGAGCGTTGGAGCCGGCCTCGCCCCAGATGACCATGCCGGTGGCGCAGCGTGCGGGCTTGCCGTCGATGCGCACGCGTTTGCCGTTGGACTCCATCTGCAGCTGCTGCAGGAAGGCCGGGAAGCGCTCCAGGCGGTTGTCGTAGGGCAGGATCGCCTGGGTTTCCGCGTCGAAGAAGTTGTTGTACCAGACCGCCAGCAGCGCGAGGATCACCGGCATGTTCTCGCCGAGTTTGGCCTCGCGGAAGTGGCGGTCCATGGCGTGGCCGCCGGCCAGCAGCTCGCGGAAGTTATCCGTGCCGATGGCCAGCGCGATGGAGAGCCCCACGGCGGACCACAGCGAGTAGCGGCCGCCCACCCAGTCCCAGAAGGCGAAGCGGTAGTCCGGGTGCAGGCCGAATGCGTCCATGGCCTCGTGGTTGGTGCTGGCGGCGGCGAAGTGGTCCGGCACCGCCTCCTCGCCCAGCTGTTTGGCCACCCAGCGCCGGGCGGCTTTGGCATTGGTCACGGTCTCCAGGGTCGTGAAGGTCTTGGAGCAGACGACGAACAGGGTGGTGGCCGGGTCCAGGGTCTCCGTGAGGTCGGCGAGCTGGGTGCCGTCGATGTTGGAGACGCAGTGCAGGCGGATGCTCTTCACGCGGTGGTGATGGAGCGCTGTGGCGGCCATGACGATGCCCAGGTCCGAGCCGCCGATGCCGATGTTGACGACGTCGGTGAAGCGCTGGCCGCCGCTACCGCGGATGCCGCCCGCGTGCACGCCGTCGACGAAGGCGGCCATCTGCTCCAGCACCTCGTGGACGTCGTGGCTCGCGTCCTGTTCGCCGTCGCGATAGGCCTCGTCCCGGGGCGCGCGCAGGGCGGCGTGCAGGACGGCGCGGTCCTCGGTGCGGTTGATGTGCTGGCCGGCGAACATGGCGTTCCTGAGTTTCGGCACGCCGGCCTCCCGCGCGAGCGCGGTGAGGAGCTTCAGGGTCTCGGCGGTGATGAGGTTCTTGGAGTAATCCAGCAGGAGGTCGCCGGCTTCCACGGAGAAACGGTTGGCGCGGCGCTTGTCCTTGCGGAACAGCTCGACCAGGTGGGTGTCCCGCAGTTTCTTGCGGTGGTCTTTCAGCCGGCGCCAGGCCGGCAGGTCGGTGGGATAGCGGGCGGAGAGCTTGCGCGGGTCCGCCATGGGCTCAGGAGGCCGCGCGGGCGGGCAGGTCCACCTCGTAGAAGTCCACGTACCACTCCACGAAGCGGCGTACGCCCTCCTCCACCGTGGTGGCGGGCTGGTAGTCGACATCGGCGACGAGGTCGGCCACGTCCGCCCAGGTATCCGGCACGTCGCCGGGCTGCATGGGCAGCAGGTTCTTCTCGGCCTCGCGGCCGACACACTGCTCGATCACCTGGATGTAGCGCATCAGCTCCACCGGCTGGCTGTTGCCGATGTTGTAGATGCGGTACGGCGCGCGGCTGGTGCCGGGATCGGGATTGGCCGGGTTCCACTCCTCGTTGGGCTCGGCCACGTGGTCGAGGGTGCGGATGACGCCCTCGACGATGTCGTCCACGAAGGTGAAGTCCCGGCGGTGGTTGCCGTAGTTGAACACGTCGATGGGCTTACCCTCGATGACGTTCTTGGTGAACATGAACAGCGCCATGTCCGGCCGGCCGAAGGGGCCGTAGACGGTGAAGAAGCGCAGGCCCGTGGTTGGCAGATCGTAGAGGTTCGAGTAGGTGTGGGCCATCAGCTCGTTCGCCTTCTTGGTGGCGCCGTAGAGGGCCAGCGGATGGTCCACGTTGTGATGGATGGAGAACGGCATCTCGGTGTTGGCGCCGTAGACGGAGCTGGAGGAGGCGTACACCAGGTGCTCCACATTGTTGTGGCGGCAGCCTTCCAGCACGTGCAGGGTGCCGACGATGTTGGAGTCGATGTAGGAGTGCGGGTTCTCCAGAGAGTAGCGCACGCCGGCCTGGGCGGCGAGGTGCACCACCCGGTCGAAGCCCTCCTCGGCGAAGAGCTTGTCCATGGCCGGGCGGTCTTCCAGGCTGATCTTGACGAAGCGGAAGCCCTCGCGGCCTTCCAGGTTGGCGAGACGCGCGAGCTTCAGGTTGACGTCGTAGTACTCGTTCAGGTTGTCGAGGCCGACGACCGTATCGCCCCGGTCCAGGAGATATTTGGCGGTGTAGTAGCCGATGAAGCCGGCGGCGCCCGTGACGAGTACTTTCATGTCAATGCCTTAGGTCGATCCCTGGTCCGCGGCCGGGTCAGAGCCGGTCGTCCACCGCGTCGGCGGGCAGGACGTACTTGATATCGTACAGCACGGACTGCTGCTTGCCGAACGCGCGGATGCCCTCGGCCCCCATCTCCTTGAACTGGCGGTGGCCGACGGCGACGATGATACCGTCGTAGTCGCCTTTCTTCGGGTTTTCCACCAGGTCGATGCCGTATTCGTGGCGCGCCTCGGTGGGGTCCACCCAGGGATCGTGCACGTCGACATGCAGGCCGTAGGATTCGAGCTCCGCGACGATGTCCACCACCCGGGTGTTGCGCACGTCCGGGCAGTCTTCCTTGAAGGTGAGGCCCATGATCAGCACCTTGCCGTCCTTCGGCTGCATGCCCCGCTGGATCATGAGCTTGATGACCTTGCCGGCGACGAAGTAGCCCATGGAGTCGTTGATGCGGCGTCCGGCCAGTATCACCGTGGGGTTGTAGCCCACGTCCTCGGCCTTGTGGGTGAGGTAGTAAGGATCCACGCCGATGCAGTGGCCGCCCACCAGGCCCGGGCGGAACGGCAGGAAGTTCCACTTGGTGCCGGCGGCGATGAGCACCTCCTCGGTGTCGATGCCGATGCGGTCGAAGATGAGCGCCAGCTCGTTGATGAGCGCGATGTTGAGGTCGCGCTGGGTGTTCTCGATGACCTTGGCGGCCTCCGCCACCTTGATGCTGGAGGCGAGGTGGGTCCCGGCCGTGATAATCGTCTTGTAGACGGAGTCGATGTACTCAGCCGCCTCGGGCGTGGAGCCGGAGGTCACCTTCAGGATGTTCGGCAGGCGGTGCTGCTTGTCGCCCGGGTTGATGCGCTCCGGGCTGTAGCCTACGTAGAAGTCCTTGTTCATCTTCAGGCCGGAGCCTTCCTCGAGGATCGGGACGCAGACCTCTTCGGTCGCGCCGGGATAGACGGTGGACTCGTAGACCACCGTGTCGCCGGGCGAGAGCACCCGCGCCAGGGTCTCGCTGGCCGATTTCAGCGGCGTCAGCACCGGGCGCTTCGACTGGCCGATGGGGGTGGGCACGGTCACGATGTACAAGTTGCACTCCGCAAGCTTGTCCGGGTCCGTGGTGTAGCTGAGGTGCGCGGCCGCGGCCAGCTCCTCCGGGGTGGTCTCCAGCGTGGAGTCCTCGCCGGACTGCAGCTCGGCGATGCGCTCGGCCTTCAGGTCGAAGCCCACGGTGGGATAATGGCGGCCGAACTCCACGGCCAGCGGCAGGCCGACGTAGCCGAGGCCGACCACGCCGATGCGGATCTTGTCGATGTCGAACACGGTCCTTCCAGTGCCGGTTAGCCGGCGGTGGTGGTTCAAATTGGGGGGATTCTAGCGCGGGTTTGGAGGTCTGGCATGGATGCGGATCACATGTAGCAGGGTGATGGGTATGTGGGAGGGGCTTTAGCCCCGATCCCCCATCCTCCAGATGGCGCCGCCACTCGCCTCCTCTATGCGCTTCAGGAATGCCTCGTGGGCCGCCACCTCTTCCTCCGAGGCCTCGATGACGCGCAGGCGGGCGTTGCCGCGGTCGATGCTGACCACCGTGTCCACGGCCTTGCCGTCGCCGCCCTCGGCGGCATCCAGCGACAGTGCGCCCTGGCCGCCGGTCATGGCCAGGTAGACGTCGGCCAGCAGGCGGGCGTCGAGGAGCGCGCCGTGGAGGTCGCGCTGCGAGTTGTCCACCTCGTAGCGCTTGCAGAGCGCGTCAAGGCTGTGGCGCTGACCCGGGTGCATCTTCCGGGACATCGCCAGCGTATCCAGGATGCCGCAGTGGCCGTCCAGCCGGCAGATGGCGTGGCCAATGAGCTTCAGCTCGTGCTCCAGGAAGCCCACGTCGAAGGGGGCATTGTGGATGACGAGCTCTGAGCCGGCCAGGAACTCGAGCAGTTCCTCGGCGACCTCGGCGAAGCGGGGCTTGTCGGCCAGATCCTCGTTGCGGATGCCGTGCACCGCAATCGCGCCCTCCTCGATCTCCCGCTCCGGGTTCAGGTAGCGGTGGAAGTGCTTGCCGGTGAGCCGGCGGTTCACCAGCTCGATGCAGCCGATCTCGATGATGCGATGGCCCTGCTCCGGGTCCAGGCCGGTGGTCTCGGTGTCCAGTACGATCTGCCGCACGCCTGTCTGCCCTCCTCTCTTATCGTCCGTCGGTTCGCGCTCAGCCCGGTTCGTCAGCCCAATTCGTCTATGCCCCGGTTGGCGAGTTCGTCCGCCTTCTCGTTGCCGGGATCGCCGGAGTGGCCCTTCACCCAGCGCCAGTCTACCTCATGGCGCTCCTGGGCCAGGTCCAGGGCTTGCCACAGGTCCTTGTTCTTCACCGGCTTCTTCGCCGCCGTCTTCCAGCCCTTGCGCTTCCAGTTGGCGAGCCAGGACTTGATACCGTCGCGCAGATAGATGGAGTCCGTATGCAGGACCACGTGGCAGGGCTTCTTCAGCGCGTTCAGCGCCTCGACGGCCGCGGTCAGCTCCATGCGGTTGTTGGTGGTATGGCGCTCGCCGCCCCAGAGTTCCTTGCGGCGGCTGCCGGAGAGGAGCAGCGCGCCCCAGCCGCCCACGCCGGGGTTGCCGCGGCAGGCGCCGTCCGTATAGATGTCGACCCGGGGGAGGCTCAATTCTCTTCGCGGAGCTCGTGCACGGTGCGGGCCGTCGGCCGGGCGAGGCCGCCGACCGCCGCGACCGGCCGGCGCCAGCGCTGGCGGACCGGGGTCAGGGTATAGAGCTGCTTCTTCGCCGTGAGGGCGTAGCAGCTGGCCAGTTCCGGCCACCAGCGGTCTCCAATGGCCTCCCAGCGCCGGACGGCGAGCTTGCGGTTGCCGCCGACGGGCCAGCGGAAGAAGTAGCGGCGCACGCCGTGGATCTTCATGTCCAGGAGCCGCAGCCAGTCCGAGAGCTGGCGATCCGAGATCATGGTGGGGCGGCCCGGGGGATAGCTGCCCCACGTCAGGAGCCGGCGCAGCCCCCACAGCCCGCCGGGGCGGAAGCCCATGACCACCAGCTGGCCGTCGGCGCGGAGCACGCGGTAGACCTCACGCAGCACCGCGTGGGGGTGGTCGGTGAGGTCGAGGGTGTGCGGCATGAAGACGACATCGATGGAGTCGCTCTCCACCGGCAGACGGGCAGGATCGGCGATGACGTCGCCTGTCTCAGGCGCGCCGGGCATCGTGGTGATCCAGGCCGACTGGGTGCGCGCGGACGGCAGGAACAGGTCGCGGCTGCCCCACAGCCCGATCTGCAGCAGCTGCTCGCCGAACAGCCCGTCCAGCATCTCGCGGGCGAGGCGGGTCTCCACCTCCAGCAGCGAGCTGCCGATGGGGGTATCCAGCCACTCCTGCAGCGGATCGGTAAATGTGGTGGTCGCGATCGGTGCCATGAGCCTGCCGGGTCCCCGGAAAACGGTCCAAGTGCGAAGATGTGAGCCGTGTGCTTGCGCCGGCCCGCCTGGTGGGTAGGATAGCCGAATGCGCGTCGTCACCAGAAGCCTGATGTTGTTTGTGGTCGCCCTGGGTGTGGGGGCGATGGTCGCGGCTGAGGCCGCTCCTGCAGCGCTCGATGGCCATGTAGGAGGGCCTTCAGGCCCGATCGGATTCGGAATCGGCACCGGAATCGGGGATAAATCCCCTCCTACATTCAATCCAGCCCCGGAAACCCACCCATCGCTCCACCCGGCTCTGCACCGCGACGTCCTTCGCCCCCTAGGCGAGCCCAAGCCGGCGGGGCCGGTGAACCTGATCGACCGCATCCGGGACGGCATGTCGCTGCCGGTGCCCGACGAGCGGCGGGTGCGCCAGGAACTGGCCTGGTATTCGCGTCATCCGGATTACCTGGACCGGGTGCTGACCCGGGCCTCGGCCTACCTGCCCCACATCGTGGCGGAGATCGACCGCCGCGGGCTGCCGATGGAACTCGCGCTGCTGCCGGTGGTGGAGAGCGCCTACGACCCCTTCGCCTATTCCCACGGCCGCGCCGCCGGGTTGTGGCAGATCATCCCGGGCACCGGCCGGCGCTTCGGCCTGAAGCAGAACTGGTGGTACGACGGCCGCCGGGACGTGGTGGAGTCCACCCGCGCGGCGCTCGACTACGTCGAGTACCTGCACGAACTCTTCGACGGCGACTGGGAGCACGCCATCGCCGCCTACAACTCCGGCGAGGGTAACGTGGGCCGCGCCATCCGCCGCAATAAGGCCGCGGGCAAACCCGTCGACTTCTGGAACCTGCGCCTGCCGCGGGAGACCAGCGCCTACGTGCCGCGGCTGCTGGCGCTGTCGAAACTGGTGGCGGAGCCGGCCACGCACGGCATCGCTCTGCCCGCGGTGCCGGACGAGCCTCGCTTCGAGGTGGTGGAGATCGGCAGCCAGCTGGACCTGGCGCTGGCGGCGGAACTCGCGGGCATCGACATCGACGAGCTCTACGCCTACAACCCGGGTTTGAACCGCTGGGCCACGGACCCCACCGGGCCGCACCGGCTGACGGTGCCCATCGAGACGGCGGAGCTGTTCCGCGACCGGCTGGCGGGGGTGCCCGCGGCCGAACGGGTGCGCTGGAAGCGGCACAAGGTGGCGAGCGGCCAGACGCTGTCCGAGATCGCCGAGCTGCACGGCACGACCATGGGCGCCATCCGCCGCAGCAATAACCTGAACGGCAACCTGATCCGGGCGGGCAGCTACCTGCTGATCCCGTCCGCGACGAAGCCGCTGTCGGCGTATTCCCTCAGCGCGGATGCGCGGCTCGCGAAGCTGCAGGAGCGCCAGAGCGGCGCCGGCACCGTCGAGCACGTGGTGCGCGGCGGCGAGAGCTTCTGGACCATCAGCCGCAAGTACGGCGTGGGCGTGCGCGAACTGGCCAAGTGGAACGCCATGGCGCCGGGCGACACGCTCTCCGTTGGCCGCAAGCTGGTGGTGCACAACGCCTCGGTGCGCGAGGCGCCGACGCCGACGGCGTCCATCGAAGGCAAGGTGCGCAAGGTGCGCTACACGGTTCGGCGGGGCGATTCGCTGTCGCTGATCGCAAGCCGGTTCCGCGTCAGCGTGCGCGACATCACCCGCTGGAACGGGATCGATGCGTCGAAGATCCTGCGGCCGGGCGACAAGATCACGATGTATGTGGATGTGACCGCCCAGTCGAGCTGACCGCCTGACACGTAGGAGGGCCTTCAGGCCCGATCCCGCTTTCTTCTGGCGTTGGCCCGTCATCGACTGGGGTGGATTGCTGGGGACGCTCAGTCGGACGTCCTGTCCTCCTTCGCTTCGGCCAGGCCTCCTTCCCGCCGTCATGGCTCCAGTCGGCCCGGACGACCCCCGCAGCCCACCCCAGCCGCTGACGAGCCCGTAGCCGAGAGGTCTGGCGCCTGACAGTGAGCGTCTCTGACTGGCAGCTCCGTCACGCCACCGCGAGTACGGCCGTCATGCGGGGGTATCCATCGCCGCGACCTTTTGTCGGGAGCAAGATGAATACCCCCGCAGGGCGGCCACAAAAGAAGGGGATTGGTCGGGAAGCAGGTCGGGCCTGAAGGCCCTCCTACAGGGGGTTCGTCAGTCGTCCAGCGACATCCCGATGTTGTGGTACCCGCCGTCCACGTAGACGATCTCGCCGGTGATGCCCGCGGCCAGGTCCGAGCACAGGAACGCCGCCGTGTTGCCCACGTCCATGGCGGTGATGTTGCGCTTCAGCGGCGAGACCTGCTCCACGTGCTTCAGCATCTTGCGGAAACCGCCGATGCCGGCCGCGGCCAGGGTCTTGATGGGGCCTGCCGAGATACCGTTCACGCGGATGCCCTTCTCGCCCAGGTCGGCGGCGAGGAAGCGCACGTTGGCCTCCAGGCTCGCCTTGGCGAGGCCCATGACGTTGTAGTTGGGCACGGCGCGCACGGCGCCCAGGTAAGTCAGTGTGAGGACCGAGGCGTCGCGGCCTTCCATCATGGGCAGCGCGGCCTTGGTGAGGCCGGCCAGGCTGTAGCTGGAGATGTCGTGGGCGATCTGGAAGCCCTCGCGGGTGACGCTTTCGAGGTAGCCGCCGGCGAGCTGGTCCCGGGGCGCGAAACCCACCGAGTGGACGAGGATGTCCAGCCCGTCCCAGGCCTTGCCGAGTTCGGCGAAGACGTTGCCGATCTCTTCGTCCGAGGCGACGTCCAGCGGGTAGCAGAGCTCGGAGCCGACTTCCGCCGCCATGTCCACCACACGGCTCTTCAGTTTCTCGTTCTGATAGGTGAAGGCGAGCTCCGCGCCCTCGCGATGCATGGCCTGGGCGATGCCCCAGGCGATGGAGCGGTTACTGGCGAGCCCGACGATGAGCCCTTTCTTGCCGGCGAGAAATCCCATTGTGACCTTCCGGTGCCTGCCTGACGATGCCGGCATTGTAACGCCGTTAACCTATACTACCCAGGGTCTGGCAATGCAGCCAGGCGGTGGAGCGGTGGATGCGGGATGCGCATGAATGATCTGGGGAGGCGCCGTCACGGCGCAGGGCGGCAGCGGTGAACGACGGCCGTTTCCCCTGGGCGCGCATGAGCTTCTGGCTGCGACGGACGCTGCGCCAGCTCTGGGTGCGGGTCGCCGGCTTCGCTATCCTCGCCATCGCCTCGGCCGTACTGGCCCGGCTCCTGTCGCCTTTCGTGCCCGCCCAGCTCGCACCCCGGCTGGGGGCGGAATCCGTCGGGCAGATACTCACCATACTCGCGTCATCGATGCTCGCGGTGACCACCTTCTCGCTCTCGATCGCCGTCTCGGCCTTCGCCGCAGCTGCCAGCACGGCGACGCCCCGCGCAACCGCCCTGCTGCAGCAAGACAACACCACGCAGAACGTGCTCGCGACCTTTCTCGGCGCGTTCCTCTTCAGCCTGCTCGGACTCATCGGGCTGCAGGCAGACCTCTACAGCGACTCGGGCCAGGTCATCCTGTTTTTCTTCTCCGTCCTGGTCGTCACGCTGGTCGTCGTCGCCCTGATCCACTGGATCGGACATCTCGCCGATTTCGGGCGGATGAACGACACGCTGGACCGCGTGGAGGCGGCCGCCACGGCATCCTTCGAGCGCCGGGTCGAGCGTCCCTGCCTCGGTGCGAACCCCATGCCGGACGCGATGCCTGCGCACACCATGGCCATTCATGCCGACGAAATCGGCTATGTGCAGCACATCGACGTACAGGCGCTCGAGGAGTGCGCGGTCGATCTCGACACCCTGATCTATGTCACCGCGCTGCCCGGCAGCTTCGTGCATCCCGGTGCGCCGCTGCTGCGGTTGCCGACGACCGGCGTCGATGCGGAGAACGCGGAGCGCCTCCGCGCCGTCTTCTCGCTCGGCTCGGATCGCACCTTCGAGGAGGACCCGCGCTTCGGCCTCATCGTGCTCTCGGAGATCGCCTCCCGGGCCCTGTCACCCGCAGTGAACGATCCCGGCACGGCGATCTCGGTCATCGGCAGGCTCGTCAGGATCCTCGCGGTCTGGCGGCCGGCGGACGACATCGACGTCCTTTATCCTCACGTTTTCGTCCCGCCGATCACGCCGCAGGAGGTACTCGAGGATGCTTTTCGCCCGATCGCACGGGATGGCGCGATGCTGATCGAAGTGCAGCTGCGCCTGCAGGCTGCCTTCCGCGCGTTGCAGCAAACGGTGCACCCGGTATTCGGGGACACGTTGGAGGCCGCATCCCGGGCGGCCCTGGAGCGCTCGGCGGCCACCGGCCTCCGGCCCGGCGAACTCGACGAACTCGAGAGAGCTGCCATCGCGGTGAACGCCCATGAGTAGGCCGGCCCGTACCCTGGTCTCCGGAGACGGTTGCGCAGTCCGCAGGCCGGAACGCTCTCCCGGACGGCTCCCGGCACCCGCCGCACTGCCATGAAGGAACTGCATCGCCAGATCCGGTTGCTCTACACCGGGCGCAGCCGCAGAGCTCGCCGGTTCCGCTACGGGCTGATCACGTTCGATGCGGTGTCGATCATCTACTTCATCCTGACGGCGCCTCTGACTCACACGCCGCTGATGTACGGCATCAACGCGGCACTCGGTATCCTGATACTCGTGGATCTGGCAGCCCGGCTGTGGATTTCCGAGGATCGGCGCAGGGAATTGCGCAGGATCTATACGCTGGCCGACATCCTGGTGGTCGCCTCGCTGTTGCTGGCGCCGTTCTTCACGGATGCCGTCGCCTTCCTGCGCATCCTGCGTGGTCTGCGGCTGATCCACTCCTATCACCTGATCCGCGACCTGCGGCGCGAGAGCCGGTTCTTCCGCCTGCACGAGGACGCAATCTACGCCGCAGTGAACCTTTTCGTCTTCATGTTCGTGACGACGTCGTTCGTGTTCGTATTCGCCTTCGACGAGCGTACCGGCACGGAAGCCTATATCGACGCGCTCTACTTCACCGTGGCGACGCTGACCACGACGGGGTTCGGCGACATCACCATGACTACACCCGGCGGCAAGCTGGTCTCGGTGTTCATCATGGTCGTCGGTGTGGCGCTGTTCATCCAGCTCGCGCGAGCGATCTTCCAGCCCTCGAAGGTGCACTACAAGTGCCCGGAGTGCGGCCTGACCCGGCACGATCCGGACGCGATCCACTGCAAGCACTGCGGCGAGTCGCTGAAGATCGAGACCGAAGGCAGCGAGGGGTAGGAGGGCCTTCAGGCCCGATTCCTTTCTTTTGTGGCCGTCCTGCGGGAGGGCCTACGCTGACAGAAAGCGGGGATCGGGCCTGAAGGCCCTCCTACAAATCAGGCGCGGTCGATGGCGATGTTCGTCTCCTCGCCTTCGAGCCGCGCCACGATGGTCGCGCAGCAGGCATCGCCGAAGACGTTCACCGCGGTGCGGGCCATGTCGAGGATGCGGTCGAAGACGAACAGCACGCCGATGGCCTCCAGCGGCAGTCCGATGGTCTGCAGGATGATGGCGATCGCCACCAGCGAGGCCTGGGGCACGCCGGCGACGCCGATGGAGGTCACCAGCGCCGTGAGCACGATGATGAACTGCACGCCGAGGGTGATCTCCAGACCGTAGGCCTGGGCGATGAACATGGCGGCGACGCATTCGTACAGCGCCGTACCGTTCATGTTGACGGTGGCGCCGAGCGGCAGCACGAAGCTCGCGATCTTCTTCGAGACGCCCACGTTGTCCTCCACGCATTCCATGGTCACCGGCAGCGTCGCCGAGGACGAGGCGGTGGAGAAGGCGGTCAGGAGCGCCGGCGCCGTCGCGTTGAACATGGCCCGCGAGCGCACCCGGGCGACGTAGCGCAGGAATGCCGGCAGGGTCACGAAGGTGTGGATGGCAAGCGCCCCGGCGACGATGAGGGCGTACTTGGTCAGGATTGTGAGGAAGTCCCTGACCTCGCTGAAATCCAGGGTGGCGATGACGCCGGCGATCAGCCCGAACACGCCGATGGGGGCGAAACGCATGATGAGGTCGGTCATGCGCATCATGACCTCGAAGACCGCCTCCCAGAACCGGTACAGCGTGCCGGCGTAGGCGTCGTCCAGGCGGGTCATGAAGTAGCCGAACAGCAGGCTGAAGAAGATCAGCCCGAGCATCTCGCCGTTCGCCGCGGCGGCGATGATGTTGGGCGGGACCATCCGGATGAAGATCTCGACGATGTCGCTGGCGTCGCGGCCGCCGACCCGGTCCTCCACGTCCTCGGTGCTCGCCTCCAGCGCCAGCAGCTGCTTGGCCGGCTCGCCGTTGTAGATGCCCGGCTGGAAGATGTTGACGAGGATCAGCCCGACCAGGATGGCGGCGAGACCGGTGGTGGCGTAGAAGAGCAGCGTGCGCGCGCCCAGGCGGCCGATCGCGCTGCCCTTGCCCATGCCGGCCACGCCCACGATGATCGACGAGGTGATCAGGGGCACGATCAGCATCTTCAGGGCGTTGACGAAGAGGTCGCCGATGAACCCGTAGCTGGCGGTGAGGAAGCCGCGGCCTTCCGACTCCGCCGGCAGCAGGCCGGTGGAGATGCCCGCGATGAGCGCCAGCGCGATGGCGATGGCGATCTGCCAGTGGAGTTTCAATCTGAGCATGAATCCCCCGCGGATTCTGTTCTTATTGGCAGGTCGGGCCTGAAGGCCCTCCTACATCAATAGAAATGTGGGAGGGGCTTTAGCCCCGATCAGCTCTAACAAACGCAGGCGCCGGTCGGGCCTGAAGGCCCTCCTACATTCCCCCAATCTAGAATCTGTCGTCGAACGGCTGGGCCGTGCCGCGCACGATCTCCGCCTCTTCGACCAGCTGGTCGATGAACGCGCTCAGATCCGAGACGCCGGCCTGGCGGGCCAGGCCCCGGCGGGCCTGCTCGCGCTGGTCCGGCGGGATGGTCTCGGGCCGGCCCGGCGATATGTTCGTGAGGCGGTAGAGCACGTAGCCGCCGTCGGCGGTGGCGACGCTGCCCACCTTCGCGCCGTCTGCCGGCATCTCGGCCGAGAATACGGCGGCGACCAGTGCCTGGGGCAGGTCCGGCGCATTGCGGTTGATCTGGCGGTCGGCGACCGCCTCGGCTTCCACCTCGGCGGCGGCTTCCTCGAGCGGCGTGCCGCCCTCGACGTTCGCGCGCAGCTCCTCGAGCTTCGCCCGCGCCATGACGGCGGCCGCCTCGCGGCGGGCCCGGCGCTCGACCTCGTCGCGCACATCGGCCAGCGGCTGACGGGAGGCCTCCCGGCGCTCGGTCACCTGTACCACCATGACCCGGTCTTCGGCCAGGTTCAGGAGGTCGCTGGTGGCGCCTTCCGGCACGGCGTTCTCCCCGAACAGGGTGTCCAGCAGCGTCGGAGCGGGCGCGAGCTCCGCGCTGCCGCTGCGGGTGTAGTCCTCGGCCGTGCGCATCGGCATGTCCAGGGCCGCCGCCGCCTCTGTCAGGTTCGGCGTGTCGAAGAGCTGGTCGGCGAGCGCGTTGCTGAGTTCGAGATACTGCTCGCCGATGCGCTCGGCCCGGTAGGCGGCCACGATTTCGTCGCGGACCTCGTCGAGGCTCGGCGAGCCGCCGCCGCGCACGCCGTCCAGGCGCAGCACGTGGAAGCCGAATTCGCTCTCCACCGGGCCGCGGATCTCGCCCTCCTCCATGTCGAAGACGGCCTCTTCCACCGGCTCTACGAACTGGCCGCGGGCCACCCAGCCCAGGTCGCCGCCCTGCTCCGCACTCAGCGTGTCGTCGGAGTACTCGGCCGCGAGTTCAGCGAAGTCCTCACCCGTCTTCGCACGCTCGGTCAGCTCTGCCGCCAGCGCGCGGGCTTCGTCCTCGCTGCGCTCGTCGGTGGTGATGAGGATGTGACTCGGGTTCCGTTCCTGATCCCGCGTATAGGAGTCCTGCACGTCCTCGAAGTAGGCACGCAGCTCTTCCTCGGAGGGCGTGATGCGCTCGGCGATGGTGTCACGCGAAATCTCGATGTAGTCGAAGGTGACGCTGGCCGGGGTCTGGAACAGCTCCGGATGGCTGTCGTAGTAGGCCTGCAGTTCCTCGTCGCCGATCTCGACGGCGTCCATGAAGTCCTCGATGCCGAACTCGAGATAGCTGATGGTGCGGGTCTCGCGGTCCAGCTCGATGTAGCGGCGCAGCTCCGAGGGCGTGGAGAAGGCGGTGGCCTCGACGGCGCTCTGCAGCTGGTCGATCTGCAGCGCGCGGCGCTGGTCGGCCTCGAAGCGGGCGGGCACGATGCCGCGGGCGGCGAGCAGGCCGCGATACAGCTCGAAGGAGAACTGGCCGTTCTCCTGGAAGGCCGGTATCTCGCGGATGGACTGCTGGATGGCGGCGTCGCTCACCCGGTAGCCCTGCTCGCGCAGATACTGGGTGAGCAGCGTCGAGCGGATGACACCCTCGTATGCGGCCTGGCGGAGCTGGTCCTCGAGCACCGGCGGAATCTCGTCCAGCTGCTCGCGGATGCGGGCCGCCTGGTTCTGGTAGGCCACGCGGATCTGCTGGGGCGGGATCTCCTGGCCGTTGACCTTGACCGCGAACCCGCCCTGCGCCATGCCGCCGTAGTTGTAGCCGACGAATATGAACGGGATGCACAGGAGGGCCAGGACGACGAGCGCCATCGGACCGGTGATCTTCTGTCTGATGTTCTGGAGCATGGCGTGAACTCTAAAGCGCTACCCTCATAAACGAAGGGCCTCCGCGTGGAGGCCCTTCTTCTTATGGCGGAGTGGACGGGACTCGAACCCGCGACCCCCGGCGTGACAGGCCGGTATTCTAACCAGCTGAACTACCACTCCATTGCTGGTGGGTGCTGAGGGGATCGAACCCCCGACCTTCGCCTTGTAAGGGCGACGCTCTCCCAGCTGAGCTAAGCACCCGGGCGTTCCGACGGTTCGATCAGGCGGTCTTTCGACCTCCCTGCAGCACGACACCGGGCGAGCCCGGTGCCGAAAGGCCGGCTAGTTTACGGCATCCTTCAGGCCTTTGCCAGCCTTGAATCCGGGCACATTGCTGGCACTGATTTGGATGGTCTCGCCGGTACGCGGATTGCGTCCCTGGCGTGCTGCGCGGTGCTTCACCGAGAAGGTTCCGAAGCCTACCAGCGAGACAGTATTGCCCTGCTTCAGGGCACCGGTGATGCTGTCCAGGACAGCGTCCACGGCACGCGTCGCGTCCGCCTTGGAAAGGTCGGCTGAATCGGCAACGGCTTCGATCAGATCAGCTTTGTTCATTACTCACCCTCGGATGACTTCTTCAAGAAATTTCAGGCACGGACGTTCCGCGACCCCCCTGTTTCAAGGGGCAGACTACTCCTAAAGCGCCCATGACTGCAATTGCGGCACCGCACGCACGCCTCGTCCGATCAGTGCGCCCGCACGGCGTCGCCGCCCTTGTCCTCGGCGGGTTTCGCCGCTTCCTTGTCGGCGGCGGCGTCCTCATCGGTGGCCGGCGCAGGCATGTGCTGCAGCGCCACCTCGAGCACCTGGTCAATCCACTTCACTGGAAGAATATTTAGCTTGTCCTTGATGTTCTTTGGTATTTCAACAAGGTCCTTTGCGTTCTCTTCCGGTATCAGCACCGTCGTGATGTTGCCCCGGTGCGCCGCCAGCAGCTTCTCCTTCAGCCCGCCGATGGGCAACACCTCGCCGCGGAGCGTGATCTCGCCGGTCATGGCGACGTCGGATTTCACCGGGATGTCGGTCAATGCAGAGACCAGCGCCGTGCACATGCCGACGCCCGCGCTGGGGCCGTCCTTGGGCGTCGCGCCCTCCGGCACGTGGATGTGGACGTCGGACTTCTGGTGGAAGTCCGGGTCGATGCCGAGCAGCTTGCTGCGGCCACGCACGATGGTCATGGCCGCCTGGATGGACTCGGTCATCACCTCGCCCAGCTGGCCGGTGTGGGTCAGCTTGCCCTTGCCGGGCACGACGGCGGCCTCGATGGTGAGGAGCTCTCCCCCCACCTCGGTCCAGGCGAGACCGGTGACCTGACCGACCTGGTCCTTCTCCTCGGCGCGGCCGTAGCGGAACCGCTCGACGCCGAGATAACGGCTGACGCTCTTCGGCCGGATCGTCACCCGCTTCTTCTGCTTCTTCAGCAGCAGCTCCTTCACCACCTTGCGGCAGATCTTGGCGATCTCGCGCTCGAGATTACGCACGCCCGCCTCCCGCGTGTAGAGCCGGATGATCTGGTAGATGGCCGGCCGGGTGATGTGCAGCTCCTGGTCCTTGAGACCGTTCGCCTCCAGCTGTTTCGGGATGAGGTAGCGCTCGGCGATGCTCGCCTTCTCGTCCTCGGTATAACCGGGCAGCCGGATGACCTCCATGCGGTCGAGCAGCGGCGGCGGGATGTTCAGGCTGTTGGCCGTGCACACGAACATCACGTCGGAGAGGTCGAAGTCCACCTCGAGATAATGGTCGTTGAAGGTGGAGTTCTGCTCCGGGTCGAGCACCTCCAGCAGCGCCGACGACGGGTCGCCGCGGAAGTCCATCGCCATCTTGTCGATCTCGTCCAGCAGGAACAGCGGGTTACGCGATTCCGCCTTGGCCAGGTTCTGCACGATCTTGCCCGGCAGCGAGCCGATGTAGGTGCGCCGGTGGCCGCGGATCTCGGCCTCGTCGCGCACGCCGCCCAGCGACATGCGCACGAACTTGCGGTTGGTGGCCCGGGCGATCGACTGGCCCAGCGAGGTCTTGCCGACACCCGGCGGTCCCACCAGACACAGGATGGGGCCCTTCAGCTTCTTCACCCGGTGCTGGACGGCCAGGTACTCGAGGATGCGCTCCTTCACCTTTTCCAGCCCGTAGTGGTCGGCTTCCAGCACGTCCTCGGCCTTCGTGAGGTCGCGCAGGATCTTCGTGGACTTCTTCCACGGCACCTTCACCAGCCAGTCGATGTAGTTGCGAACCACGGTGGCTTCCGCCGACATGGGCGACATCAGCTTCAGCTTGTTCAGCTCGGCGGTGGCCTTGTCCTTGACCTCCTTCGGCATGCCGGCCTTCTCGATCTTGTTCTCGAGATCCTGAAGCTCGTTGGGCGCGTCCTCCATCTCGCCCAGTTCCTTCTGGATGGCCTTCATCTGCTCGTTGAGGTAGTACTCGCGCTGGCTCTTCTCCATCTGCTGCTTCACGCGACCGCGGATGCGCTTCTCGATCTGCAGCACGTCGATCTCGCCCTCGATGAGCGCGAGCACCTGCTCCAGCCGCGTCTTCACGTCCTCGATCTCGAGGATGCGCTGCTTCTCGGAGAGCTTCAGCGCCATGTGGGCGGCGACGGTGTCGGCGAGGCGCCCGGCCTGGTCGATGCCGGACAGCGAGGTCAGGATCTCCGGCGGCACCTTCTTGTTCAGTTTCACGTAATGCTCGAACTGGGCGACGATCGAGCGCGTGAGCACGTCGATCTCGCGCTCGTCGTAGCGGTCATCGTCGGGCAGCAGGGTGACGTCGGCGGAGAAGTGCTCGGCCTCGTGCAGCGCGTCGATGTGCGCGCGCTCGCCGCCCTCCACCAGCACCTTCACGGTGCCGTCGGGCATCTTCAGCAGCTGCAGGATGGTGGCGACGGTGCCGATGTCGTATAGGTCGCGAGCGGCGGGTTCGTCGGTCTCGGCCTCGCGCTGGGCCACCAGCAGGATCTGCTTGGTCTCCTCCATGGCCAGATCCAGGGCCACCTTGGACTTCTCCCGTCCCACGAACAGCGGAATCACCATGTGGGGGTACACGACCACGTCGCGCAGCGGCAGCACCGGGATACCGTGGCGTTCCCGGCCGGATTCGGTCGTTAGAAGATCTTCGTTGGACACTGATCAGACCTCGTGGCTTGTAGTCTCCCGGCGCGCGGGAGACGGGGAATATGCGGATCCAGCGAATACCCGTTGCCGTATCACCTGCACAGGATACCCGGTTTCACAGCCGGATTGACACGGGATATGGGGCCGGGAGACGGCCGATCAAGCCCCGTCGAAGGGCCGGCTGACGCCGCCCGGCGGCAGGTTCAGTGCCGATCGGAGCCCGTGGGCCGGCGCTCTTCCTCGACGGCCACCGGCGCCGGCTCGTCCGACTCGTAGATGACGTAGGGCTTGGTCTCCCCGGTCACCACGGCCTCGTCGACGACCACCTTGCGGGCGTTCGCCGCGGAAGGCAGGTCGTACATGGTGTCGAGCAGCACGTTCTCGAGGATGGTCCTCAGACCCCGCGCGCCGGTCTTGCGCGCCATGGCCTTGCGGGCGACGGCCCGCAGCGCGTCGTCGCGGAACTCGAGCTCCACGTTCTCCATGTCGAAGAGACGATGGTACTGCTTGGTGAGGGCGTTGCGCGGCTCCACCAGGATAGTGACCAGCGCGTCCTCGTCCAGCTCCTCCAGGGTGGCGACCACCGGCAGGCGGCCGACGAACTCCGGGATGAGGCCGTACTTGATGAGGTCTTCCGGCTCCACGTCATGCAGCACCTCGCCGACGTTCATCACGTCGTCCACGCTCTTCACCTCGGCGACGAAGCCGATGCCGCTCTTCGCCGAGCGGTTCTGGATGATCTTCTCCAGACCCGCGAACGCGCCGCCGCAGATGAACAGGATGTTGCCGGTGTCCACCTGCAGGAACTCCTGCTGGGGATGCTTGCGACCGCCCTGGGGCGGCACCGAGGCCACCGTGCCCTCGATGAGCTTCAGCAGCGCCTGCTGCACGCCCTCGCCGGAGACGTCCCGGGTAATGGACGGGTTATCCGACTTCCTGGAGATCTTGTCGATCTCGTCGATGTAGACGATGCCCGTCTGGGCCTTGTCCACGTCGTAGTCGCACTTCTGCAGGAGCTTCTGGATGATGTTCTCGACGTCCTCGCCGACGTAGCCCGCCTCGGTGAGCGTCGTGGCGTCGGCGATGGTGAACGGCACGTTCAGGAGCCGCGCCAGCGTCTCGGCCAGCAGCGTCTTGCCGCAGCCGGTGGGGCCGATCAGCAGGATGTTCGACTTGGCGAGCTCGATCTCGTCCTTGCCGCCCTTGGCACTGCCCTTGTTCTCGAGGCGCTTGTAGTGGTTATACACCGCCACCGACAGCACCTTCTTGGCGCGCTGCTGGCCGATGACGTATTCGTCCAGCACCGCCTTGATCTCGTGGGGCTTCGGCAGCTTGGTGCGGCCCTGCTCGGCATGCTCCTCGAGTTCCTCGCGGATGATGTCGTTGCAGAGCTCGACGCACTCGTCGCAGATGAACACGGACGGGCCGGCGATGAGCTTGCGCACTTCGTGCTGGCTCTTGCCGCAGAACGAACAGTAAAGGAGCTTGCCTTCGTCGTTCTTGCCGCGGGTGTCGTCACTCATAATATTTCCTTCCCGGCCGCGTCTTTACGCGCAGAACGCCTCATTTAGACCCGATTTATATAACATGCGCAAGTGCGGGCGTGCAAAGACGAATGTCTCGTCTCGCAGCCTTATAACCAGCGGCTATTTCTTGACCGGAGACCCCTCCGGCGTAGCCAGTTCGGTGCGACGCTCCAGCACGGTATCGATGAGCCCGTAGTCCACGGCCGCCTGGCTGCTCATGAAATTGTCGCGCTCGGTGTCGTGCTCGATCTTCTCCACGCTCTGCTTGGTGTGGTGGGCCAGGATGTGATTCAACCGGCGCTTCATCTCCAGGATCTCGCGGGCGTGGATGTCGATATCCGTCGCCTGGCCCTGGAAGCCCGCGCTGGGCTGATGGACCATGATGCGCGAATGGGGCAGCGCGAAACGCTTGCCGGCCGCGCCGCCCGCCAGCAGCAGGGCGCCCATGCTGGCCGCCTGGCCCACGCAGATGGTACTCACGTCACATTTCACGAACTGCATCGTGTCGTACACGGAGAGCCCCGCCGTCACCACGCCGCCCGGCGAGTTGATATAGAGGTGGATGTCCTTGTCCGGGTTCTCCGACTCCAGGAACAGAAGCTGGGCGACGATGAGGTTCGCCATGCCGTCCTCGACCGGGCCCACGGCGAACACCACGCGCTCTTTCAGCAGCCGCGAGAATATATCGTAGGCGCGCTCGCCCCGGGCGGTCTGCTCGACCACCATCGGCACCAGGTTCATTGCAGTTTCGTTCATGGGTTCTGTTGATTCCAATGTTAATTCGTGAATTTGTGGCGATCAGATTCGGTTGGCTGGGGAATCGGGGCTGAAGCCCCTCCTACATGGTTCTGGGGAATCGCGGCTGAAGCCGCTCCTACCAGCGCTGCTACGGGGTCTGCATGTAGTCCTTGAAGGCCACCTTCTTCTCGTCCGACTGGCCGTTGTCTATCAGCCAGTCGACGGCTTGTTCCTCCAGCACCACCGGGCCCAGCCGGGAGATGAAGTCCTGGTTGCTCAGATAGGCGGAGATGAGCTGCTCGGACTGGTCGTAGCCGGCGAACATCTCCTCCACCTTGCTGCGCAGCCGGTCCGTATCGAGCTGGATGTCCTTGTCGTTGATGAGCTGCTGCACCAGCAGGCCGAGGCGCACCCGGCGCTCCGCCGTCTCGCGGAAATTCTCCAGCGGCAGTGCCTGTTCGGGATCTTCGATCCCCATGCGCTGCATGGCGTCTCGCTGCAGCGTCTGCGACTCCTGCTGCACCAGGGCTTCCGGTACCTCCAGCGGGTTATTGCCGAGGAGCCCTTCCATGGCCTGCTCCTTCATGTCCGCCTTGATGCGGCCCTCGAGTTCCTGGCGCATGTTGTCCTCGACGTCCGCGCGCAGCTGCTCGACGCCGCCTTCTGCGACGCCGTAGGCCTTCGCCAGTTCCTCGTCCAGCGGCGGCAGCACCTGGGCCTGCACCTCGTGGACCACGGCCTTGAATTCCGCCTTCTTGCCGGCCAGGTCCTCGGCCGGATAGTCCTTGGGATACTTGACCTTGAACGTTTTCTCGTCGCCGGGGGCCACGCCGGTGAGTGCCTTCTCGAAGTCCTCGATCATGCGGCCCTCGCCCAGGATGACCGGAATCTTCTCGCCCTTGCCGTTCTCGATGGGCTCGCCCTTGATGGAGCCCTCGAAATCGACAATTACCTTGTCACCCTCGGCGGCCGGCCGGTCCACGTTCTCCCATTCGGCCTTCTGCCGGCGCAGATTCTCCATCATCTCGTCCACGTCGGCCGCGGTGATCTCCACCACGGGGCGGGTGACCGAGATCTTGTCCAGGTCCTTGAGCTCCACCTCCGGGTAGACCTCGAAGGTGGCCGTGTAGACCAGACCCTCGTCGCCGGCCTTCTCCGGCTGGATCTGCGGGCCGCCGGCGGGCACGAGGCTCTCGCGCTGCAGGGCCTCGGAGTAGCTGGTCTGCATCATCTCCGAGAGCACTTCCTGGCGCACCTGGTCGCCGTAGCGCTGGCGGATCACCTTGGCGGGCACCTTGCCCGGCCGGAATCCCTTGATCTTGGCGGTCTTGCCGACCCGGCGCAGCCGGTTCTCGACCTCTTTGTTGATGCGCTCAGCCGGCACCTCGACGCGCAGGCGTCGCTCCAGATTACCGGTGGCTTCCACTGAAACCTGCATGTTCTCGGACATCCGTACTTACTTTCTGAACCGTGGATAAAAAAAAAGCGGCCCGCTCCCTGCAGACCCGGGATCGGCCCGGGACTCGCCCGGGTCGAGTGGTGCGAAAGGAGAGACTCGAACTCTCACGGGTTGCCCCACAGGAACCTAAATCCTGCGCGTCTACCAATTCCGCCACTTTCGCCCGGTCTCGGGAGCGCGCTCACCGAACAGACAATTGTAACGCAAGCGACGATACGCGTGTAGGAGGGCCTTCAGGCCCGATCCGGCTCTTCTGGCTGCGGCATCCTTCTATCGGCTTTGGCCCGCCATCGGCTGGGGCGGGCTACGGGGGACGCTCGGTCGGACGTCCTGTTCTCCCTCCCTTCGGCCGGGCCTCCTTCCCGCCGTCTTGGCTCCAGTCGGCCCGGACGACCCCCGCAGCCCGCCCCAGCCGCTGACGGACCCGTAGCCGCGAGGTCTCGGCACCAGTCAGCAGGCGCCGCTGACTGGCGGATCCTCCCGGCCACCGCGAGCACGGCCGTCATGCGGGGGTATCCATCGCCGCGACCTTTTGTCGGGAGCAAGATGGATACCCCCGTAGGGCGGCCACAATAGAAGGGGAACCGGCCCCGCTGTCAGGCCAGACCGACGCTCAGCAATAGCAGCAGGAAGAGGAAGACCAGCGCCCTGAACGCAGGCCTGATATGCATGAGGCGGTCTGCCTTTCGGGATAATATCGACTGTGTTGCGGAACACTGCATGAGTGTCTTGAATTTCAGCACGTCGCCTTCGCGATGACTTCCGTGCGTGCCCCTGCTTTTTGCCATCCGGTACCTAATTTTCGGATACTTGGTACTCATATTTGGGACAAACGCGACTGTTCGGCCTTAACGAGTCCGGGCGGAGGATGGACATTTGCTCGTAGAGAGAGAAGAGCCGCTCTCGACACTGCTGGCGCTCAGGGAGCGCGCCGACGGCGGCCAGGGCGCCATCGCACTGGTGGGCGGCGAGGCGGGCATCGGCAAGACCACGCTCACCGAGGAGCTGCGCCGGCGGCTCGAGCCGGACAGCAACGTGGTGTGGGGCGGCTGCGACTCCCTGTTCACGCCTCGCCCGCTGGGACCGGTGCACGACATGGCGCTCGGGCTCGGTTCCCGGATACGCGAGCTGCTCGACGAGGGCGCGCCACCCATCCAGCTGTTCCAGGCCGTGGTCGAAGAGCTGGAGAAGAACCCCTCCACCAGCGTACTCATCATGGAGGACGTCCACTGGGCGGACCATGCGACGCTGGACTTCCTGAAATTCCTCGGCCGCCGCGTGGCGATGATGCGCACCCTGCTGGTGGTCACGTATCGCAATGACGAGATCGACCACGACCACCCGCTCACCCACGTGCTGGGCGAGCTCCCGCCCTCTTTCACGTGGCGCGTCGACCTGCAGCCGCTGACGCCGGCGGGCGTCGAGCAGCTGTGCGCGGACTCCGGCTACAGCGCCGACGAACTGTTCGAGATCACGGAAGGCAATCCGTTCTTCGTCTCCGAGCTGCTCGCCTACGGCAGCCCCGGCGAACGGGCCATCCCCGCCTCGGTGCGCGACGCCGTCAACGCCCGGCTGAATCGACTGGCGCCGGCGGAACGGGAGTTCCTGGAGACCGTCAGCCTCATCCCCGGCGGCATCCCGGCGGCGCTGCTGGAGCCGCTGTTCGGGGAGGCCGGCGAGACCCTCGCCATGGCCGCCGTCGGCCGCAATCTGCTGGTGCACGGGGAGGCCGATGGCCTGCACTTCCGCCACGAGCTGGCCCGGCTCGCCACGCTGGAACGGCTGTCCGCGAGCCGGCAGAAAGCGGCGCACGGGCGCATCCTGGCCGCGTACCTGGAGTTGCCGGTGCCGCCCAGCCTCGATCAGCTGGTTTTCCACGCCGCAGGCGCGCTGGATGCGGCGAAGGTGCTCGAGTTCGCGCCGCGGGCGGCGGAGGTGGCGGCGCAGGTAGGCGGGCACCGGGAAGCCGCCGCGCACCTGGCCACCGCGCTGCGCTTCGTGGACGAGGCCACACCGGAGCTGGCCGCCACCCTGTACGAGGGCTGGGCCTACGAGGCGGGGCTCGCGCTAGGTATCGACGATGACGTGATCGAGGCGCGCCGCTACGCCATCACCCTGTGGCGGGCGCTGGACCGCATGGACAAGGTGGGCGAGAACCTGCGCTGGCTCTCCCGCATGCACTGGTACCGGGGCGAGGCCGGCGAGGCGGACCGCTTCGCCGACGAGGCCATCCGGGTGCTGGAGAGCGCGCCGCCGTCCGCCGAGCGGGCTATGGCCTACAGCCTGCGCTCCCAGCTGCACATGCTGAACGACCGCATGGACGAGGCCGTCCGCTGGGGCGAACGCGCCATCGAACTGGCGGACGAGCTGGACGCGGTGGAGGTGAAGGTGCACGCGCTGAACAACGTGGGCACCGCCCGGGCGTTCCGGGGCAATAAGGAAGGCATTGGCCAGCTGGAGGAGAGCCTGGCGCTGGCCTCTCGCCACGGCCTGCACGAGCATGCCGCGCGGGTTTACACCAACCTGGCCGAGTACGGTGTCGACTTCCGGGACTTCACCCTGGCCGAGCGGATCATATCCGAGGGCATCGCCTTCGACACCCAGCACGACCTCGACGCCTGGACCCACTACCTGGTCGGACGCCAGGCCCAGCTGCGGCTCGAGCAGGGCCGGCTCAGGGACGCGGAGACCATCGCCGAGGGCGTACAGAACCTCGACCGGCTTACGCTGCTGATGCGCCTGCCGGCGCTGATCGTCCTCGCCCGCGCCCGCCTGCGCCTGGGCGAGCCGGACGCCGACGAGCTGCTGGACCGGGCGATGCAGGACGCGATCGCCACCGACGAGCTCCAGTACATGATCCCGGTACGTCTCGGCTTCGTGGAGGCCGCCTGGCTGCGCGACGACCCGGAGGCGGCGATACCGCACCTGGAGGCACTGTGGTCGATGGGCGCCGAGCGCATGAACCAGTGGAGCGCGGGCGACGCGGCGGCCTGGGCCCGCCGACTGGGCATCGAGGGCCTGGGGGCGCCGGAGGATTTCACCGCCGACTCGGCGGCGCCCTACGCGGCCGAGATCGCTGGCGACCCGGCCGGCGCGGCGAAACTATGGCTCGCTCTCGGCGCCCCCTACTCCGCCGGTCTCGCCTGGCTGCAGGTGGAAGGCGAGAAGGCCGGCGAGGCCCTCGCCAGCGCCGCGAAAATCTTCCGCCGCATCGAAGCGGGCGCGGCGCTGGAGAAGACCAACCGGGTCGCGAAGGCCCTGGGCGTCGCCAACCGGCTGCCGCGCACCCGTCGCGGCCCCTACAAGGCCGCGCGCAACCATCCGCTGGGACTGACCCGCCGCGAGCAGGACATTCTGGCGCTGATGGTGCAGGGGGCGAGCAATGCCGAGATCTCGGAGCAGCTCTCGCGCTCGAAGCGCACGATCGAGCACCACGTCTCGTCGATACTGACCAAGCTTAACGTGCAGAACCGGATGGAGGCGACGCTGCGCATCCACAACGAACCCTGGCTGATGCCAAGACCGTAGGAGGGCCTTCAGGCCCGATCTCTTCCTACCCTATCCCCTTCTCTTGTGGCCGCCCTGCGGGGGTATCCATCTTGCTCCCGACAAAAGGTCGCAGCGATGGATACCCCCGCATGACGGCCGTGCTCGCGGTGGCGTGAAGGGGCTGACAGTCAGTAACGTCTGCTGATTGGCAGCAACCCTCAGGGCTACGGGCTCGTCAGCGGGCGGACACGGGTTGCGGGGTCGTCCGGGCCGACTGGAGCCATGACGGCGGGAAGGAGGCCCGGCCGAAGCGAAGGAGGACAGGACGTCCGACTGAGCGTCCCCGCAACCCGTGTCCGCCCGCTGGCGTGCCAACATCAAGAGAAGGTGATACCGGTCAGGAAGAGCCGGGTCGGGCCTGAAGGGCCTCCTACGAGAGGAGGGGGGGATTCGGGAGGATGGTGGGCCGTGTAGGAATCGAACCTACAACCAATGGATTAAGAGTCCACTGCNCCCGCTGGCGTGCCAACATCAAGAGAAGGTGATACCGGTCAGGAAGAGCCGGGTCGGGCCTGAAGGGCCTCCTACGAGAGGAGGGGGGGATTCGGGAGGATGGTGGGCCGTGTAGGAATCGAACCTACAACCAATGGATTAAGAGTCCACTGCTCTGCCAATTGAGCTAACGGCCCTTCCGATTAGAGCGCTTGAAAGAACTGGGGTGGACGATGGGACTCGAACCCACGACGACCGGGATCACAACCCGGGGCTCTACCAACTGAGCTACGTCCACCATTGTTCCAGCCGGGCATTATAACCCGTAATTTCCGACTTGGCGCGCCCGGCAGGACTCGAACCTGCAACCCTCGGCTTAGCTTACCAGCTACCGCTTTCGCGGCCCCGCAACGCGGGTTTGTGGTCTGGACTATCTCTTCGCCGTCTCAGGCGCCGCACGTATAGTCTCTACGGAGCCCTGCGAAAGTCCGCTGCGAAGTTTACCCCCTGCAGCTGACTGTTCTTCGGCGCTCTTACCCTCAACGATACATTCGAGCCGAATTCACGTGGATCAAGGTAATAACACTCGTCGGTGTCCGGACAATAAATACAAAAAAGGTCGATCTCACTCTTGTCGATAGGGCTGGTGTGGGTTCCGTTCTTATCCGCCCAGCAGGTGGAAAACTTCACCTCAATCTTGCCGTACCGGTCGACCGCTCTGTACTTGACCTGGACTCGACGAAATTCCTTATCACGATATGCAACGAGATCGAACGGACTATGTTCGGTCAGCGGCACGAAGATCGTGAATCCTTGCTCGAAAAGATCGATCTGAGCCTTTAGAACGCCAAGATCACCCTTTTCCTTGGTGTGATGAGCACCGCCCATCGTCAAATCCTACACCATCGTATGGGTAATCGGCAGGTTTCCACGGGATTGCCATCAGCACTACCTGTTAAGGTTTCCCCGTTACGGTGCGGTCCACTGCAGCGGTTCCGTTTCCCGCTGCAGGCTCCTCACTCAAAGGCCGATGCTCTATCCGATTGAGCTACGGGCGCGTCGTTTACTCGATAGACATTCTCCGAACCACGATCACTTGGTCGGGGCAGACGGATTCGAACCGCCGACCCTCTGCTCCCAAAGCAGATGCGCTACCAGACTGCGCCATGCCCCGCCGCGAACACCCCGGCTCGCCGGGGGCCGAAATAATACGTGGCGCCGCGGAGATGCGTCAATTTCGCGTTAAACTGCGCGCCATGACGGCGAAGATAATCGACGGCAAGGGCATCGCGGAGGAGATCCGCGAGGAAGTCCGGCAGCGGGTCGAGAAGCGGATGGCGCGGGGCAAGGCCCAGCCGTCGCTGGCCATGATCCTGGTGGGCCACGACGCCGCCTCCCAGATCTACGTGCGCAACAAGCGCAAGGCCTGCGACGCCGCCGGCATGCGCTCGGTGGACTTCGACCTGCCCTCGACCACCACCGAGGCCGCGCTGCTGGAGCTGATCGACGAGCTGAACGCCGACGAGAGCGTCCACGGCATCCTGGTGCAGTTGCCCCTGCCCCATCAGATCGACGCGGTAAAGGTGATCGAACGCATCGACCCGGCCAAGGACGTGGACGGCTTCCACCCGTATACCGTCGGCCGGCTCGCCCAGCGCATCCCGACGCTGCGCCCGTGCACGCCCTTCGGCATCGTGACGCTGCTGGGGCGCATCGGCGTGGACCCGAAGGGCAAGCACGTGGTGATCGTGGGCGCTTCGAACCACGTGGGCCGGCCGCTGGCGCTCGAGTTCCTGCTGATGGGCTCCACCACCACGGTCTGCCACCGCTTCACCCGCAACCTGCGCGAGCACGTGGAGCGCGCCGAAATCCTGGTGGTCGCCGTCGGCAAACCCGGCCTGATCCCGGGCGACTGGGTGCCCGAGGACTCGATCGTGATCGACGTGGGCATCAACCGCCAGCAGGACGGCAGGCTGGTGGGCGACGTCCAGTTCGACGCAGCCAGGGAGCGCGCCGCGTGGATCACGCCCGTGCCCGGCGGCGTCGGCCCGATGACCGTGGCCATGCTGATCTACAACACGCTGGCGGCCGCGGAAGCTGCCGACCACTGACGACGGCCCGGCGCGGCCGTCCCGAGCTGCCATCGAACGGAGAACGAGGAACCCGATGAGTGCGACGAGTGCAATGAGACCGATGAGAGCAACCCTGGCGGCCCTGGCCGCCGGCATGGCGCTGGCCGGCGGCGCGGCCTGCGCCGCCGACGTGCCCTCTTTCCCGCAGGTGGAGGTGCGCACCACCGAGGGCACCTTCGTGCTGGAACTGAACGGCAGGCGCGCGCCGCTGACCGTCGCCCACTTCCTGTCGCTGGTGGAAGCCGACTTCTACGACGGCCTGGTTTTCCACCGCATCGTGCCGGATTTCGTCATCCAGGGCGGCGGCTTCACGCCGAAGTACCAGCTGAAGGAGCCCGACGACAGCATCCCGAACGAGTCCGGCAACGGCCTCAGCAACGAGCGGGGCACGATTGCGATGGCGCGCACCAGCGATCCCCATTCCGCCAATACGCAGTTCTTCATCAGCCTGGTGGACAACGGCCCGAAGCTGGACCCGCAGCCGGAGCGCTGGGGTTATGCCGTGTTCGGCCGGGTGATCCACGGCATGGACGTAGTGGACGCCATCGCCACGCTGCCCACCGGCGCCGGCGGCCCCTTCCCGGCCGACGTGCCGACCATGCCCGTGATCATCGAGGACATGATCTATCACCCCTCCGGCTACACGCCGCCGGAATAGCCGCGCACGCGATCCGATGACGAAACTGTTCATCTCCGACCTGCACCTGCAGGCCGCCCGGCCCGACATCACCGAGCGCTTCTTCCGCTTCCTGCAGACCGAGGCGGCGGAGGCGGAGGCGCTCTATATCCTGGGCGATTTGTTCGAGGCCTGGATCGGCGACGACGATCCCGACGAGCACAACCGCGAGGTGCAGGCGGCCATGCGCCGGCTCACCGACGCGGGCGTCGCCGGCTACTTCATGCGCGGCAACCGCGACTTCCTGATCGGCGATGCGTTCGCCGAACGCACGGGTTTCACGCTGCTCGACGATCCGGTGGTCCGCGACTTCTACGGCACGCCGGTGCTGCTCAGCCACGGCGATGCGTATTGCACCGACGACGTGGAATACCAGGCCTTCCGCCGCCAGTCGCGAGACCCGGCCTGGCAGCAGCAGGTGCTGTCGATGTCGGTGGAACAACGACGGGCGCTGGCCGGCCAGGCCCGGGAGGAGAGCCGAGCGGCCATGGTGGACAAGGCCGAGGACATCATGGACGTGAACGCGGACGCCGTCGCCGCCGCCCTGCGCGAGGCCGGTGTGACCACGCTCGTCCACGGCCACACCCACCGCCCGGCGGTGCACGAACTGGACCTGGACGGCACCCCCGCCACCCGCATCGTCCTCGGCGACTGGTACGAGCAGGGCACCGTGCTGCACTGGACCCCCGAGGGCCCCGACTACCGCTGGAAGGTCCTGTAGGAGGGCCTTCAGGCCCGATCCTGCCAGCCCGGAGGCCGCTTTCTATCGGCGTTGGCCGTGAAGTGTGGCACCAGTCAGAGAGCGTAGCTGACGGGCAGAGCCTCCACGCCGCCGCGAGCACGGCCGTCATGCGGCGGTATCCATCGCCGCGACCTTTTGTCGGGAGCAAGATGGATACCCCCGCAGGGCGGCCAGGAAAGAAGGGGGTAGGGTAAGAAGAATCGGGCCTGAAGGCCCTCCTACGTGGTCGTCGGGGGCGGGCCGCTGTGGAAGCGGAGTTCGGTGTCCGGTGCCGTTGCCAGTTCGTTCTCCACGGCGCGGAGGTCGGCCAGTCGCGCCTCGACGGCGTCGCCCTCCTCCCCCGTCCCGGCCAGGGCCAGGTAGTTCTCGAAGTGGCGTGCCTCGGAGGCCAGCAGGCCGGCATAGAGGGCCGCCATGCGCCGTTCCAGGCGCGGCGCCAGCAGCGCAAAGCGCTCGCAGGAGCGGGCCTCGATGAGGGCGCCGATCAACAACAGGTCGGTGAGCCGGCCGGGATCGCGGCGGCGGGCGGCCTCGCGCAGGCCGGCGGCGTAGCGCGAGGCGCTCAGGGGACGGGGGGCGACGCCCAGGGTCTTCATCAACCGCTGCACCTGCTCGTAGTGGCGCAGCTCTTCCCGGGCCAGCCGGGACATCTGCCAGCCGATGTCGGTGCGCTCGGGGTAGCGGTAGATGAGGTTCATGGCGGTGGAAGCCGCCTTCAGCTCGCAGTTGGCGTGATCGATCAGGATCAGGCCCGGCTCCGCGGCCGCGGCGTCCACCCAGGCCGCCGGCGTGGCGGCGCCCAGGAACTCGCGTATCGCACGCGGGACGGCGACCGCGGCACTCGTCGACGCGGCTGGCGGTTCGCCCGGCCTCACGGCTGCCATGCCAGCACCTCGTCCGCGCACTGGAAACGGTCCGCCGGGTCTTTCGCCAGCAGGCCGTCCACCAGGGGCTGCAGGGCAGCGGTTTCCGCCGGCAGCCGCGGGATGTCCGCGTGGCCGTGCTTGTAGATGATGCCCATGGCGGAGTCGGCCGTGTACGGTTTTTCGCCGGTCAGCATCTCGTACAGGATGACGCCCAGGCTGTAGAGGTCCGAGCGCTCGTCGGTGTGTCGGCCGTGGCCCTGCTCCGGGCTCATGTAGTAGGGCGTGCCGAAGATCTCGCCCGTGCCGGTGATCTCCGCCCGCAGCCGCAGCTGCTTGGCCAGCCCGAAGTCGATGAGCGCGATGCTGCCGTCCTCGCGCAGCATGATGTTGCCCGGCTTCAGGTCGCGGTGGAGGATGCCGACGGCGTGGATGGACTTCAGCGCGCCGGCGATCTGGCGCGCGACGTCCAGCGCCTCGTCGGCATCCATGCCCGCGCGGATGCGGGTGCGCAGGTCGCCGGCCGGGAAATACTCCATGGCGATGTAGGCGTGATCGTCGCCGATGCCCAAGTCGTGGATGCGCACGATGTTCGGGTTGTCCAACTCGGCGATGACTTCGAACTCCTGCAGGAACCGGGCCAGCGCGTCCTCGTCCTCGTCGGTGGCGTCCGGAACCTCGCGCAGGATCTTCAGCACCACCTCCCGGCCGCTGGCTTCGTGTTCGGTCAGGTACACGGCCGAGCCGTCACCGGAGGCGATCTTGCGCCGCAGCCTGTAGCCCCGCGCGCTGCCGCCCTTGCCTCCCTTGCCATCGTGGCCGCTCTCGCCGAAGAACAGGCTGTCGGTGGAGGCGAGGCTGCGGCGCGAGCTGAGCGCCCGGCGCAGCGCAGCGATGAGGGCCGCATGGCCGATGTCGGACTTGTGGAAGAAGCTCTGGGCGCCGTACTGCAGCGCCCGGGCGCCGTCGGCCGGGTCGCGGCTGGACGTGAAGAAGATCGCCGGCGGGAACGAGGGGCGCGCGCAGTAGCGGCGCAGCGCCTGCAGCCCGTCCATGCTGCCGAGCCGGTGGCCGATCAGGACGACGTCGTTGTCGGCGCCGCCGAAGGTATCGGCGAGCGCGCCGGAGACGTGCGGGTCGTATTCGGTGATCACCGCATCGTGCCAGACCGTGGTGATGTGATGCATCAGCAGTGTCCGGAATTCCGGATGAGCGTCGATGATCATGAATCTGTGGCTCATCCCGGAGCTCTCCCGCCGCGGCGGCCAGGTCTATGGTCTACGGTCTATGGTCTGTGGACGATAAGGGCCGCGAGGCCCTAGACCGTGCTGATGGCCGCGTCGCTGTCTTCCGTGCCCTCGTCCGCCGCCTGGCCGGCGCCGCCCTCGCCGCCCTGGCCACCGAGGCCCAGGAACAGCTGCTTGGCCTCGTCGGAGCGGGCGCTCTCGAGCTGGCGCAAATACTCCTCGGTGACATCGCCGGTGACGTAGCTGCCGGAGAAGCAGGAGGTGTCGAATTCGTTGATCTCGGCGTCGTCGTGCTGCACCGCCCGCACCAGGTCGTCGAGGTCCTGGTAGATCAGCCAGTCGGCGCCGATCAGCTTCTCCACCTCGGCCTCGGAGCGGCCGTGGGCCACGAGCTCGCTGGCCGCCGGCATGTCGATGCCGTAGACATTGGGGTAGCGAACCGGCGGCGCTGCCGAGGCGAAATAGACCTTGCGTGCGCCGGCCTCCCGCGCCATGCGGATGATCTGCTGGGAGGTGGTGCCGCGCACGATGGAGTCGTCCACCAGCAGCACGTTCTTGCCGCGGAACTCCAGGTCGATGGCGTTCAGCTTGCGCCGCACGGAGCGTTCGCGCATGGCCTGGCCCGGCATGATGAAGGTCCGGCCGATGTAGCGGTTCTTGATGAAGCCTTCCCGGTACTTCACGCCCAGGCGATGAGCCACCTGCACCGCCGACGTGCGGCTCGTATCCGGTATGGGGATCACCACGTCGATGTCGTGGTCGGGCCGGGCGGCGAGGATCTGGTCGGCCAGGGTCTCGCCCATGCGCAGGCGGGTCTTGTACACGCTCAGCCGGTCGATGATGGTATCCGGCCGGGCGAAATACACGAACTCGAAAATGCAGGGCGCGTAGGCGCGCTGCTCGGCGCAGGCACGCATGTGCAGCTGGCCCGCGGTGTCCACGAACACCGCCTCGCCGGGCAGGATGTCCCGAACGAGGCGGAAGCCGAGCGCATCCAGCGCCACGCTCTCCGAGGCCACCATGTACTCGGTGCCGGCCGGCGTGCGGCGGCTGCCCAGCACCAGCGGGCGGATGCCGTAGGGGTCGCGGAAGGCGAGCATGCCCTGGCCGATGATGAGCGCGGTCACCGCATAGCCGCCGCGGCAGCGCTCGTGCACGGCGGCCACCGAGTCGAAGACGACGTCCGGCGTGAGTTCGCCGTCGGCGCGCTGCTGCAATTCGTGAGCGAACACGTTCAGCAGCACCTCCGAGTCGGAACCCGTGTTGAGGTGCCGCCGGTCTTCGCGGCGGAGCAGGTCCGAGAGCTCGGCGGCGTTGGTCAGATTGCCGTTGTGCCCCAGGCAGATGCCGTAGGGGGAGTTAACGTAGAACGGCTGGGCCTCGGACGAGCTGGAGCAACCGGCCGTGGGATAGCGCACGTGGCCGATGCCGATGTTGCCTTTCAGGCGCAGCATGTGGCGCTGGTGGAAGACGTCCCGGACCAGGCCGTTGCTCTTGCGCGAATGCAGGCGGTGGCCGTCCCAGGTGACGATGCCGGCTGCGTCCTGGCCCCGGTGCTGCAGCACGGTCAGGGCGTCGTAGATGGCCTGGTTGACCGGGCTCGTGCCCGCGATGCCGACTACGCCGCACATGAGATCCTCCCGGTCGATTCGGAGGCGGGTCGCATCGCTATCGGGCCATCCGGGCCATCATCGGGCCCCTCCAGGGTGTCGCCGCCCGCGCCGTTGATGTCGTCGATCGCCTCCAGGGCCCGCGGCGCCAGCACGCGGATGCCGTCGCCGATGCGCTCGGCGTAGGGCATCAGGCGGGACTCCTGCCACCACTGGTCCTGGGAGAAGCCGAGATAGCCGCCCGCGAGCGCGAGCACGCCGGCCAGCAGCGCGCCACGGCCGAAGCCGAAGCCGAGACCGAGGAAGCGGTCCGTACCGCTCAGGCCGCTCGCCTCCACGACCATCGAAATCAGCCAGCCTACGAGGCCGCCGATCAGCAGCACCGCCACGAAGATCAGGCCGCGGCCGATCCAGGCCTGCAGCCCCTCGGAGCCGATCCAGTCGCCGGCCACCGTCTCCACCACGCCCGCGCCCAGCGGGGCGAGCTGGAAGGCTAGCCAGATGGCGACGACGAGGGAGATGACGGAAACGGCCTCCTTGAAGAACCCGCGCCAGGCCCCGACGATCATGGAGATCAGGACCAGCACGGCGATGGCGATATCTGCGACCGGGACCATGGCGTGTGTTCGCTCAGTATCGTCAGTATGGGACGGGGACGGCGCTGCGTCGGCGGGCAGTCAGTTTATCAGACTTACAATGGTCCTCACGGATGGGTGACGACCTGCCCCTTCTGCCCGGCCTTCGCGAGGGCCGCGGCCACCTTCTCCGCCTCGTCGCGGCTGCCCTGCGGCCCGACGCGCACCCGATGCAGCGTGCGCCCGCCGCTCTGCACCCGGCTGAGAAAGGCCGGGAACCCCTGGTCGCGCAGATCGGCCGCCAGGCCCTCCGCGTTCTCCTCGTTGGAGAAGCTGCCGAGCTGCACCGCCCACAGGGACTCCGCCGCGGTGGCCGATGACTGCTGCGCCGACGCGGCGGCAGGCCTGGGCTGCGGCTCGGGTCCGGGCTCGGGTTCACGCGCGGCCTGCGATGCCCGATCGGCCGCGTTCTCCTGAGCGGCGCCGGTCGGCTCGGGGTCCGCCGCAGCATCAGCCGACGATGCTTCCTCACCCGCTGCAGCCGTATCGCCCGGCGTCGCCGCCGATCCGCTGCCGCTCGCCGGCGCCGGCAGCCGCCGGGTGGCGGGCGGCGGGTCGGTGATCTTCTCGCCGGCCTCCTCGCCGCGGACGGTCTCGGACCGGGGGTCCAGCACGATGCGCCGGGTGCGCGTCGGCTGGCCCTCCTGTCCCGGCAGGTCCACGCTCTGGCGGACCGTCCCGGTCTCTTCCTCCGGGCCGTCCAGGAACACCGGGATGACGAGCCAGGCGACGGCGACGAGCACGATGGCCCCGGTCAGGCGTTCTTTGGTCGATCGATCCATGGCGACAGGCAGCTATACCCCCATCCGTGCATCTATTCGTGTGTGTATTCGTGTTTCCGTTCGAGTTCCATCAGCGCCGGTTTTCCGACACGGATTGCCGGGTCCGGCCGGCCGGCGGCTGCGGGCGCTGTTCGCGCTCCGGCGGCGAGTATAGCCGAAGCGCCTCGAGAGCCGGTCCGACGACATAGAACGAGCCCGCCGCCACGACCCGGTCGGCCGGACCGGCGAGCGCCTGCGCCGTTGCCACCGCCGAGGCCACCGAAGGCTCGATGCGGCATGCCCGGCCGGTGGCGTTCGCGATGGCGGCCGCGAGCGCAGTGACCGGGGTGCCGCGAGGCGATTCCAGCGGCACCGCCAGCCACTCGTCCACGACGCCGGCCAGGGCCGTGGCAAATTCCGCCGCATCCTTGTCCGCCAGCAACCCGACCAGCGCGAAAGTGGTGCCGGAAGCCGGTTCTGCGGCCAGACGGTCGGCGAGTGCCCGGGCAGCGGCGCCGTTGTGGGCCACGTCGAGCCACCAGTCCGCGCCGGCCCGCAGCCGTTGCTGGCGTCCCGCGGGACCCGGCACGACGAGGGCGCGCGCGACGGCGTCCGGCTGCAGCCAGGCGTCCAGATCGAGCGCCTCCAGCAGCGCGAACACCGCGGCGGCATTCTCGATCTGCTCCGGCCCGCCGAAGACCGGCCGCGGCAGTCCGGCCAGCGTGGTGCGCCGCCCTTCCCAGTCCCAGCGGTCCGGCGGGGCCTGATCGGGCGGATCATCATCCATGGTCACGGCGCGGAAATCCCGGCCGGCCAGCCGCAGATCGGCGCCGACCGCCGCTGCATGCTCTGCCACCGAGGCCGGCGGCTGCCGGCCGCCGAAGACGGCCGGGCGACAATGGCGCATGATGCCGGCCTTCTCCCGGCCGATCGACTCGAGGTCGCTGCCCAGCCACTCCTCGTGATCCAGGGAGACGCTGGTGATGATCACGCCGTCGGCATCCACGGCGTTGGTGGCATCCAGCCGGCCGCCGAGGCCCACCTCCAGCAACACGCAGTCCGTGCCGGCCGCCTCGAAGGCGGCCAGCGCGGCCAGCGTGCCGTACTCGAAATAGGTCAGCGGTACGTCGCCCCGGACCGCCTCCACCCGCCGGAAGGCCGCGATGATCTCGGCGTCGTCCGCCTCGCGGCCGTCGAGCCGGATGCGCTCGTTGTAGCGCGCGAGGTGGGGCGAGGTATAGACGCCGGGCCGGCGGCCGGCCTGACGGGCGAGATGCTCCAGCAGGGCCACGGCCGAGCCCTTGCCGTTAGTGCCGCCGACGGTGATCACCAGCGGCGGGCGCGCGAGCTCCATGTCGCCGAGCACCCGGGCCACGCGCTCCAGGCCGAGTTCGATCTCGGTGGCGCTGAGCCCGGATTGCCAGTCCAGCCATTCGTCGAGGGTGTCGAAATCCCTCCTGTTCACGAGGGGAGCGTCCACGCGGGCAGGTGCCGGATCAGGAAGAGGCCGGCAGCGGCGAGGGGCGGCGCTCCAGCATCGCGATGAGGTCGGCGATGGTATCGCGCATCTGCCGCCGGTCGACGATCATATCCAGCGCGCCGTGTTCGAGCAGGAACTCGCTGCGCTGGAAGCCCTCCGGCAGCGTCTGGCGCACGGTCTGCTCTATGACCCGCGGTCCGGCGAAACCGATCAGCGCCCGCGGCTCGGCGATGTTCACGTCGCCCAGCATCGCCAGGCTGGCCGAGACCCCGCCGGTGGTGGGGTCGGTCATGACGGAGACGAACGGCACCCTCGCCCGGGCCAATGCCGCCAGCGCGGCGCTGGTCTTGGCCATCTGCATGAGCGAGAACAGCGCCTCCTGCATGCGTGCGCCGCCGCTGGCCGAGAAATTGATGAGCGGCATACTGGTCTCGCGCGCATGCTCCGCGGCGCGGGCGAAGCGTTCGCCGACCACGGAGCCCATGGAGCCGCCCATGAAGCGGAACTCGAACGCCGAGCAGACCACCGGGCGGCTGTGCAGCGCGCCGGTGACGGTGACCAGCGCGTCCTTCTCGCCGGTCTGCTTCTGGGCCTGGGAGAGGCGGTCGCGGTAGCGCTTGCTGTCGCGGAACTTCAGCGGGTCGCGGGGCTGTATGCCCGCGTCGAGCTCGTTGATGGAGTCCTTGTCCAGAAAGGACTCCAGCCGCTGCCGCGCGCCGATGCGCATGTGGTAGTCGCACTTCGGGCAGACGTGCAGGTTGCGCTCCACCTCGGCGCGGTAGAGCTGCGCGTCGCAGGCCTGGCACTTGATCCAGATGCCCCGCGGCACCGAGCGGGTGCGTCCCTCCGTGCTGATGCGAGACGGCATGATTTTCGAGAACCAGCTCATGCGGCGATGATACCCCCTCGTCCTTTCCCTGTCAGACCGGCGGCAGCGCTGCCGGCAGGCCCGCGAAATCACGGCCGTCCGGCAGACCGAACTCCGGCGGATAATCCACGGCGATCAGCGTCAGGCCGGCTGCCGGCGCGGCGAAGGCGCCGGCGGTGCGGTCCCTCCCGGCCAGCAGCTCCGCCGCCCAGGCCGGCTCGCGCTCGCCCCGGCCCACCGTGATCAGCAGACCGGCGATGTTGCGTACCATGTGCTGCAGGAACGCATTCGCGCTCACGTCGATGGCGACCCACTCGCCCCGCCGGGACACGATGATGCTGGTGACATTACGCACCGGCGAGCGGGACTGGCAGCCGGCCGCGCGGAAGGCGGAGAAATCGTGTTCGCCGATGAGATGGCGTGCCGCCTCGCCCATGCGTCCCTCGTCCAGGGGCTGGTGCACCCAGCACGCGCGGTGGCGGTGCAGCGCCGAGCGCACCGGCCGATTCAGTATGAGATAGCGGTAGCTGCGCGACACGGCCGAATAGCGGGCGTGGAAGTCGGGGCTGACGGTGCGCACCCAGCTCGCGCTGACGTCGGCGGGCAGATTGCTGTTGGTGCCCAGCAGCCAGCTGCGCAGCCGGCGCCGCACCGGCGGCTCGAAGTGGATCACCTGGCCGGTGGCGTGGACGCCGGAGTCGGTACGGCCGGCGCAGACCGCTTCCACTGGCCCGTCGGCCACCGCCGACAGCGCGGCCTCGAAGGCGTTCTGGATGGCGCGGCCGTGAGACTGGCGCTGCCAGCCGTGGAACGCGGTGCCGTCGTACTCGACGCCCATGGCCACGCGCTCGGCCACAAGTTCGGCCGGGCGGTCCCGGTCAGCCACTCAATCGGGCAGCGCGTCCAGCAGCCGGTTGGCCTCCTGGCGCTGGCCTTCGTCGCCCTCCTCGAGCACCTCCTGCAGGATGCTGCGGGCACCCTCCGGGTCGCCCATGTCCACGTAGGCCCGAGCCAGGTCCAGCTTGGTGCCCACCTCGGTCTGGGTGCGGCCCTCGCCGGCCTCCTGCATGCCCGTCTCGGTGGGCGCATCGTCCTCGTCGGACAGGTCCTCGCCCACGTCGAGGTCGAGGATGGAGTCCAGCTCGTCGTCGTCGAACACATCGCTGCTGAAGCGGCCGGAGGCGTCGGCCGAGGCGGGCTGTTCGACGGTGTCGTCCTCGTCCCGCGGGGTCTCGAGGTCGCCGAGGTCGCTCTGCTTGATGGCGGCCGTGAGATCGTCCAGGTCGACGTCCACGTCTTCCGCGGCCAGGCGGGGCATGCGGCCCGTGGCACCCGTGTCGTCGTCATCGTCGCGCTCGTCCAGCGCCTCGGTCTCGGCGAAGTCCCTGTCCGCCGCGGGCGCCAGGGTGGTCGCGTCGTCGTCGCCGGACTCCTCGTCCCCGGACTCATGACCGATGGGCTCGTCCGCGCCGGCACCGCCCGGCGCGAGCATCGTCACGTCGTCGTCGCCCAGCACCTGGGTCTCGCCGGTGCGGTCCAGCAGGTCGTCGTCGGATTCGCTGTCGTCGTCGTGGAACTGCAGCACGGTGGCCGAACGCTCGCCGGACTCCTCGAGGCCGTCCAGATCCAGTCCCAGGTCGTCCAGATCGATCTCGGCCGTCTGCTCGGAGCGGCGCTGCTCTTCCTCGCCGCCTGCCGGCAACTCGGTGGTCTCGTCCTCGCCCAGGCCCCAGGTCTCGATGGTCGGGGTCTCCTGAGTGATCTCGTCGTCCGCCGCTTCGTCCGCCGAGGCGCCGGCCGGCGTCTCCACCGTCGGCGACTCCCGGGTATCCTCTTCCTCGAACGGCGTCTCCAGCGTCGGCGACTCCTGGGTGTCCTCCTCGAACGGGGTCTCCAGCGTCGGCGATTCCTGGGTGGGCTCCTCGCCGCCGAGGCTCTCGTCCGACGCCCCATGCTGGCCATACTCGCCCGTCTCGGCCAGATCCGCCGGATCCAGCAGCATCTCGTTGGTACCGGTGCGCTCACCGGTCTCGTCGAGCACGAAATCCAGGCCGCCCGAGGTGCCCCCCAGGTCGGCCTCGCCGCTGTCCTCGTCCCCGCCGAATGCCAGATCGACGTCGCTTTCCTCGTCGGAGCCGAAATCGACATCCAGCGTGCCCACGCCGCTCTCCTCGTCGAAGGACAGGTCGACGTCGCCCCCGCCGGCCGCGGCGGCGCCCGCGAACAGTTCGTGGTCGGGCGCAATCTGCTGGCCCATGATCACGATCTTGTCCCAGTCGGCATCCTTCTCGCCGGCGTCGCCGCCGAGCGCGTCATGCAGGTTCTCGGCCGCGTCCACGAACGCGTCCTTGTTGCCCCAGACGAAGTACACCTCGGCGAGCTTGGCCTTCAGGTCCGTGCGGTCCGGGTCCGCCGCGATGGCATTGCGCATCAGGTCCGCCGCCTGGTCGTAGAGTCCGTAGGCCATGTGGAAGTCGGCCTCGGCCAGCGGATCCGTCTGGTCCAGATTGATCGCCGTCTCGCTGCTGAAGGTATCCTCCAGCGAATAGCTGCCGCTCGCCCCCGTATCCGGCTGCTCGTCGGCCCTGGCCGCCGCGCCTGCCGCCGCTGCGGCTCCGGCGCCTGCTGCCGCCGCCGCGGCGCCGGTGCCCGAGGGCCGCTCTTCTTTCTCCACCACCAGGATGGAGTCATCGTCGCTCGCGAGCGCACGCAGGCGCTCGGTGGCCTCGCGCTCCTCGTCGTCCTGGAAGTCGTCGTCCAGCGCCTCCCAGGTGCCGGTGCTGTCCTCGACGGCCTCGCCGCCCCGGCGCCGTGCGAGCACGAGCAACAGCAGAGCGATGACGACGACGCCCAGACCCACGTAGGTCCAGATGCTGCCGAGCAGGCCGCCCAGCAGTCCCATGATGCCGCCCTCGTCCTCGCGGCCGGTCGTCACGACCGCCGGCGTCGTGCGGGCGGGTGCGGGCTCCTGCGCCGCCGGCTGCTCGTCCTCCGCCGTCGTCTCCCCGGCTTCCGTGGTGGCGCCGGGCTCGCCCTCGAGATCGGACTCGGGGTCGGCCTCGGCGAAGATCTCGTCGCCGCCGGCATCGGCAGCCGCCTCGCCCTCGGCCTCCAGATCGACGCCAGGCGCCGCGGTGGCGGTCTCGTCCTCGGCCGCCGCGGGCGGCGCTTCCGCTGCCTCCTCACGGCTCGCCAGCTGCTCGCGCAGCCGGGCGAGTTCCTGATCCTTGATGGCCAGCAGGCGCTCGCGTTCGGCCAGTTCCGCCTCGAGCCGGCGCAGCCGCTCGGCCTCCGCCGCACTGGCGCCGCCCGCGGCCCCGGCAGCCGTCGTGCCGGCCGCGGTGCCCACCGTCGGTGCCGTCTCCGGCGCCTCGTCGGGGGGTACCAGGCGCAGGCTGCCGGACTCGCCGCCCTGCCAGGCCTGGTTCTGTCGGCTGACCTCGGCCACCGCCTCGGAGCGGTTGATGCCGTACATCGCATCGTCGGACGGGATACGCAGGACGGCGCCCTCGCGCAACCGGTTGATGTTGCCGTCGAAGGCGTCCGGGTTGTTCTCGTACAGCGCCACCATGACCTGGTTGATGGTCAGGCCGCTCGGCCGCACGCGCTGGGCGATGCCCCACAGCGTCTCGTTGCGCGGCACCCGGTAGGTGTCGCCGGCGCCGAGCCCGGCCGAGGTCTGCCGGGGCTCCGGTGCACGCCGGATACTGCCCGCATCCGGGCTGCGCTGCGCCGGCGCCGCCGGCGCCCGCACCGGGGCGGGCTGTTCCGCCGTCTCCTCGCTCGCGAAGGTCGGCGGATCCAGCAGAACGGTGTACTCACGCAGCAGGCGACCCCGTGGCCAGACCGCCTCCGCCAGGAAGGTCACGAACGGTTCGGTGACCGGATCGCGGGAAGTGATGCGGACCACGCCCCGGTCGCCGGACAGCTGCCGGATCTCGAACCGGAACCCGCTCAGGAACGAAGGACGGTCGATGCCGTAGCGGCGGAATGTCTCGGTCGGCGCCAGCTGGACGGTGAGGCCCTCGAGTTCTTCCGGCGTCACCGACAGGAGCTCGATCTCGGCCCGGAAAGGCTCGTTCAGAGCGGACTCGAGCCTGATGTCCCCGAGGCCCAGGGCCTGAGCCGTCCCCGACCACGCCAGGAGCAGAATCAGCGTGGCGCCAGCGAGTCTTCCGAGCATAAGTCTTCTCCGGCTCATAAAACTGACCCGCAGCCGTCCAACGGGGGCAGGCTGCGGGGTCAGATTAGCAAGCTCGTTTAACATTAATCCGTGGCCAACTATAGCCTATAAATAATTTTTGACCAATATTTCAGCTATTTGCACGCTATTTAGAGCCGCGCCCTTACGTACGTTGTCGGACACCACCCAGAGGTCGATGCCGGACGGGTGGCTGATGTCCTCGCGGATGCGGCCGACGTAGACCTCGTCGGTGCCCGCACCCTCGGTGACGGCCGTCGGATAGGCGCCGGCCTCGTGGCCGTCGATCACCTTCACGCCCGGCGCATCCGCCAGCAGCGAGCGCACGTCGTCGGCGCTCAGCTTCACCTCGGTCTCGATGTGCACGGCCTCGGAATGACCGTAGAACACCGGCACCCGCACGGCCGTCGGATTCACCTCGATGGTGTCGTCGTCGAAGATCTTGCGGGTCTCCCACACCATCTTCATCTCTTCCTTGGTGTAGCCGTTATCCAGGAAGACGTCGATGTGGGGCACGGCGTTGAAAGCCACCCGCTTCTCCGGCCCTTCCTCGTCGGGCGGGTTGCCGCTCAGCATCGCCGCGGAGTCCTTCGCCAGTTTCTCGACGGCGCTGCGCCCCGCGCCGGAGACCGCCTGGTAGGTGGCGACGTTGATACGCAGGATGCGGGCGCGGTCGTGGATGGGCTTCAGCGCCACCAGCATCTGCATGGTGGAGCAGTTGGGATTGGCGATGATGCCGCGGGTGGTGTAGCCGGCGATGGCCTCGGGGTTCACCTCCGCCACCACCAGCGGGATGTCGTCGTCGTAGCGGAAGAACGAGGTGTTGTCGACCACGACGCAGCCGGAATCCCAGGCCCGGGGGGCGTGCACCTCGGAGACCGAGCCGCCGGCGGAGAACAGCGCGATCTGCGCCCGGGAGAAATCGAACTCGGCCAGGTCCTCCACGTCGACCTCCTCGCCGCGGAAGGTCACGGTGCGGCCGACCGAGCGGGCACTGGCGAGCGGATAGAGCCGCCCCACCGGAAAGCCCCGGCTCTCCAGTATCCCGATCATGTTTTCGCCCACGAGGCCGGTGGCCCCGACGACTGCGACGTCATACGTGTTCGACATGGGTTTCGGTTATCTCCTTTGCTTTCTGACTGTGTAGGAGGGCCTTCAGGCCCGATCCATTATTCGCCAATCGGGCCTGAAGGCCCTCCTACGTTGTTTGTCACATCCGCGTTCTGGCCGCGGTGCCGCAGGTAATGATCCATGAGCACCAGCGCCACCATGGCCTCGGCGATGGGCGTGGCGCGGAGCCCCACGCAGGGATCGTGACGGCCCTTGGTCACGATGTCCGTCTCCGCCCCGCTCCGGTCGACCGTGCGGCCCGGGATGCGGATGCTGGAGGTCGGTTTAAGCGCGATGCTCACCAGGATGTCCTGGCCGCTGGAGATGCCGCCCAGCGTGCCGCCGGCCCGGTTGCTGCGGAAACCGCCGGCGTCGATCTCGTCCCGATGCTCGCTGCCCTTCTGCCCCACCACGGCGAAACCCGCTCCGAATTCCACCCCTTTTACCGCGTTTATGCTCATCAAACCGTGAGCCAGGTCCGCCTCCAGCTTGTCGAACACGGGTTCGCCCAGGCCCACGGGCACGCCGCTGGCGCGCACGGTCACCCGTGCGCCGATGGAATTGCCCTCCTTCCTGAGCGCGTCCATGTAGGCCTCGAACTCCGGCACGCGGTCCGGGTCCGGGCAGAAGAAGGGATTGTCCTCGGCCGCCGCCGGGTCCTTCGCCTCGATCACGTGGGGGCCGAGCTGGGAGACATAGCCGTGGATGGCGACACCGAGCCGTTCGGCCAGGTACTTCCTGGCGATGGCGCCGGCGGCCACCCGCATGGTGGTCTCCCGCGCAGACGCCCGGCCGCCGCCCCGGTAGTCCCGGATGCCGTATTTCTGCTGGTAGGTGTAGTCCGCGTGGCCGGGCCGGAACTTGCCCTTGATCTCGGAGTAGTCCTTCGACTTCTGGTCGGTGTTCTCGATCACGAGCCCGATGGGCGTGCCGGTGGTCACCCCCTCGAACACGCCGGAGAGGATCTGCACCTGGTCCGGCTCGCGGCGGGGGCTCACGTGACGGCTCTTGCCCGGGCGGCGGCGCTCGAGATCGTGCTGGATATCGGCTTCCGCGAGCGCCATGCCCGGCGGGCAGCCGTCCACCACGCAGCCCAGCGCGCGGCCGTGACTCTCGCCGAAGGTGGTGACCGTGAATAGCCGGCCGAATGTGTTTCCGGACATGCTCTGCTCAGGTTGTCGTGGCGCCGCCGGCGCTCTCCAGATCCCCGGCGGTCAGGAGGAAGACACCGCTGCCGCCGTGCTCGAACTCGAGCCAGACGAACGGCAGATCCGGCCGCGCCTGCTCCAGCGCCCGCTGGCTGTCCCCCACCTCGACCACCAGCACCCCGTCCCGCGCGAGATATGCGCCCGCATTATTCAGGATAGTCCGCACCGATGCCAGACCGTCCTCGCCCGCCGCCAGGCCGATGGCGGGCTCGCGTCGGTACTCCGCCGGCATGGCGGCCATGGCGTCGGCGTCCACGTAGGGCGGGTTGCTGACGATGAGGTCGTAGCGCCGCCCGGCCGCGGGGGCGAACAGGTCGCCCTCCAGGAGCTCCACCCGATCGCCGAGACCGTGCTCGCGCACGTTGCGGCGGGCAACGGCGAGGGCGTCGGGCGAGACGTCCACCGCATCGACGCGGGCGTCGGGGAACGCGTGGGCCAGGGCGCAGGCGATGCAGCCGCTGCCGGTGCCGATATCGAGGATGCGCCGCACCTGCTCCGGCCGCACCCACGGCGCGAAGCGCTCCAGGATCAGCTCCGCCAGGGGCGAGCGAGGCACCAGCACGCTCTCGTCCACGTAATAGCGGCGTCCGGCGAACCAGGCCTCGCCCAGCAGATAGGCCAGCGGGACGCGGTCGCGCCGCCGGCGCGTGGCCAATTCGGCGATGCGCTCGCGCTCGGCATCGCCGAGCAGCCGTTCCGGCGCGGACGGGTCGTCGAAGTCGACCCCGGCCACCGCCAGCACCAGCCAGGCGGCCTCGTCCAGGGAATTGTCGGTGCCGTGGCCGTAGCAGAGGTCCGCCGCGTCGAACCAGTCGGCCAGCCAAGGGATGGCGTCGGCGACCCTGCGCGGGATGCGGGCGGCGGCAAGGGCCGGGGTGCCGGCCGTGGTGGCGGGGCTCATCTGACGTGGACCTGGAACGTGGCTGGCGCGTGGGCGTTTCGGGTGACGACCGGTAACCCGCGATGATAACGCGAAGCGGGACCGGGAACACGGTAGAATCCGCGGCCGAACCCCGAACGAATTCAAGCGTCAAACCCCTGCATCACGCCCAGCGACGAGCCTCTCTTCATGACCCGATCCAGCACGCTACTCCTGCCCGCCGCCGCCCTCGCGCTGGTGGCGGGGATCGTCATCGGCGGCCTGGTGCTGCCCAGGGACGTCGAGGTGGAGACCGCCACCCTCCTCTCCCCGGGCCGCGCCCTGCCCGCCTTCGAACTCGTCCGCGAAGACGAGAGCGCTTTCACCCGCGCCGATTTCGAGGGCGACTGGTCGCTGGTGTTCTTCGGCTTCACCCACTGTCCGGACATCTGCCCGGCCACCCTCGAGACCCTGGCGGCGGTGAAACGCCGGCTGGAGAGCGAAGGCGACCCGGTGCCCCGGGTGCTGTTCGCCAGCGTCGACCCCGATCGTGACGACCCGGGCACGATTGCCGACTACGTGCGCTACTTCGACCCGGCCTTCCAGGGCGCCACCGGCACACCGGAGGCCATCGAGGCGCTGACCCGCGAACTCGGCATCATCAGCGCGAAGGTCTGGAACGAGGACCGCTCGGCGTACACCGTGGATCACAGCGCCTCGGTGCTGCTGATCGGGCCGGACGCGCGGCTGCGCGCGGTCTTCGGCACGCCCCACCGGGTGGAGCCGATGGCGCGCGACCTCGCCGCGATCCTCGAGGGCCGGGCGGTACCCGCCGCCCCCGGAGGCACGGGCTGATGCGCTCGCCGGCGGTCTTGCTCGCGGCGCTCGCCATGCTGGCGGGAACGGGCATGTTGGCCGCTTGTCAGCCGGACTCGCCGACCGGGGGCATCGCCGTCCAGGATCCGTGGATACGGGCGGTGCCGCCGGATGCTTCCGCCACGGCCGGCTACTTCGTGCTCGAGAACGGCAGCGGCGAGGACCTGGTGCTCGAGGCGGTGACGGCCGACGGCATCCCGCGGGCCGAGATCCACGAGACCACGATGGCCGACGGCGTCATGCGCATGCGCCGGCTGGACAGCGTGACCATACCCGCCGGCGAGACGGCCACGTTCGCCCCCGGCGGCCGCCACCTGATGCTGTTCGCCGACCCGCTGCCCGCGCCTGGCAGCAGCGTGACCGTACAACTCGCGTTCGCGGACGGCCGGGTGCTGGCCTTCGAGGCGCCCGTGCGCCGCGGCGCCAACTGAGCCGTGTCGGGCACGTCACTCGGCATCGGACCTCGGCTGTTCGTGCTGGCGCAGTACGTCACGCCCCAGCAACTCCTGACCCGGCTCGTCTACCGCCTCACCCGCATCCGCAACCGCCTGGTCCGCAATGCCACCATCCGCTGGTTCTGCTGGCAGTTCGGCGTGGACACCGCGGAGGCCGAGCGGCCGGTGCCCGACGGCTACGAGCACTTCAACGACTTCTTCACCCGTCGGCTGAAGCCGGGGCTGCGCCCCCAGCCGGAGGACGACCGGGCCCTGGCCTCCCCCTGCGACGGCGTCATCAGCCAGTCCGGCAGGCTGGAGGGGCGCCGCCTGCTGCAGGTGAAGGGCTGGCACTACGATGCCGCGGAACTCCTCGGCGGCGACCCGGCACTCGCCCGGGCCTTCACCGACGGCGCGTTCCTCACCGTGTATCTCGCGCCCTACGACTACCACCGGGTACACATGCCGCTGGCGGGCCGCCTCGTCCGCACCGCCCACGTCCCCGGCCGCCTGTTCAGCGTCAACGCCACCACCGCGGCGGGCGTACCGCGCCTGTTCGTGCGTAACGAGCGACTCGTCACGGTGTTCGAGACGGCCTGCGGCCCGATGGCGGTGGTGCTGGTGGGTGCGCTGAACGTGGGCACCATCGGCACGGTCTGGCAGCCCGAGTACCGGGCCGGCAATCGTTTCCCGACCAGCCGCGACTGGCGCGGCGATGAGAACGCGCCGAGGCTCGCCCGGGGCGACGAACTGGGCTGGTTCAACATGGGCTCCACCGTGATCCTGCTGCTGCCGGCCGGCACCGCGGAGTTCTCGGCCGGCCTGGCGCCGGGCACCCGCCTGCGCACGGGCCAGGTGGTGGGCAACCTTACCGTCACGGCACCGTGAGCGCGGATCGGGAGCACTGGCGGCCGGGCGCCGACTGGCCGGTGCTCGCCCTGAGGGCCCGTCTGCTGGCGGCCGCGCGGGCCTGGTTTGCGGATCGCGGCCTCACCGAGGTGGACACGCCGATACTGACGCACCGCGGCGTCACGGACGCCAACATCGAGAGCGTACGGGCGGAACTCGCGGCCACGTCCGGGCGGCGCTGGTTCCTGCACACCTCGCCCGAATACGCCATGAAACGGCTGCTGGCCGCCGGCGCGCCTGACATCTACCAGATCTGCCACGTCTTCCGCGACGGCGAACAGGGCCGCCGCCACCAGCCCGAGTTCACCATGATCGAGTGGTACCGGCACGGCCAGGACCTGGACGCGGTGGTCGCCGACACCCTGTCGCTGCTGGCGACCCTGATCGGGCCCTCGCGGGGCGCGCTGCGCACCGTCACGCGGCGTCACCGGGACGTCTTCCGCGAGACCGCCGGCGTGGACCCGGTGGAGGCCGGCGACGACGCCGTGCTCGCAGCGGCGGCCGCCGCGGGAGCCGGCGACGCAGCCGACGACCGGGATGCTGCGCTCGACTTCCTCATGGGCACCGTGGTCGCGCCCGCCCTCGCCGGGCCGCAGACGCTCACCGCGGTGACCCACTACCCGGCCGCTCAGGCGGCGCTCGCCGCCCTGGACGCCACTGACCCGCGGCTCGCGCTGCGTTTCGAGGTCTTCCTCGACGGCCGGGAGCTGGCGAACGGCTGGGTGGAACTCACCGATGCCGCCGAGCAGCGCTCCCGCTTCGAGGCCGACCGCGCCGCACGGCGCGCGCGTGGCCGGCCGGACATGCTGCCGGACGAGGCGCTGCTGGCGGCGCTCGCGCACGGCCTGCCCGAGACCGCCGGCGTGGCGGTCGGTTTCGACCGGGTGATGATGGCCGCGGCCGGCATCGACGACATTCGCCGGGTGCAGGCTTTCCCGGTCATCGACCGGGACCGGGACGGCGGCCCGGAGCGGGACATGGATCAGAACATGGATCAGGACATGGATCAGGACGCGGAGCGGGAATCATGAGCCGTACATCGACAACCGACGACGATCTCATCACGGCGCTGCAGGCGCTGCTGGCCGGCGAGCACGACCCGCTGGCCACCTGCGCGAACTTCGTTGCGGCGCTATACGAGCGCATCCCGCGGGTCAACTGGCTCGGCCTCTACGTCCGCCGCGGCGACGAGCTGGTGCTGGGCCCGTTCCAGGGCAGGCCCGCCTGCGTGCGCATCCCGCTCGGCCGCGGCGTGTGCGGCACCGCCGCCGAGCGGCGCGAGACGCTGTGCGTGGCGGACGTGCATGCCTTCGAGGGCCACATCGCCTGCGACCCGGACTCGCGCTCGGAGGTGGTCGTGCCGCTGATCCGCGACGGCGAGGTGTACGGGGTGCTGGACGTCGACAGCCCGGAGCCCGGTCGCTTCGCCGGCAACGACGTCGCACGGCTGGAAGCGGCCGCCGCGCTGCTTACCGCGCACCTGGGCGCGGCGGCGCAGTCGCTGTAGGCGTCGGCCCTAGCCCTTCACGCGTGAGACGTACTCGCCGGAGCGCGTGTCGACGCGGATGACTTCTCCCTGCTCCAGGAACAGCGGCACGCGCACCGTGGCACCCGTCTCGAGCTTCGCCGGCTTCACGCCGCCCTGGGCGGTGTCGCCGCGGATGCCCGGGTCCGTCTCGGCGATCTCGAGCTCCACGAAGTTCGGCGGCGCGACGGCCAGCGGCGAGTTGTTCCACAGGGTCACGACGCAGGTGTCCTGCTCCTTCAGCCACTGGCGCGCCTCGGCGACGGCGTTCTCGTCGGCCGCGTACTGCTCGAAGGTGTCGGGCACCATGAAGTGCCAGAACTCGCCGTCGCTGTAGAGATACTGCATCTCGGTCTCCATCACGTCGGCGGCCTCGACGCTGTCCCCGGACTTGAAGGTCTTGTCGACCACCCGCCCCGTCTTCAGGTTGCGGATCTTCACCCGGTTGAACGCCTGACCCTTGCCCGGCTTCACGAACTCGTTCTCGACGATGTTGCAGGGATCGCCGTCGAGGATGATCTTCAGGCCGGAGCGGAATTCGTTGGTGCTGTATGTTGCCATTAGGTCGTCGCCATCTTGTTCCTGCGAGGATTATGCTCGATCCCGCCATGATAGCGCGACGGACGCACCCGGCGTAAGGCGCCGCGGCTGCGCAACCGGTGGCGTCCGCTGCGGTCCCGGCATGATCTGTGTCACGTTTTTGCGACGCCGAAAACAACCGGCGCAAACGCTGATGTAGTATCCGGACCGACTAGGGCGGCCCTTATATGTGGATCGAGTCTATCGGGTAAGCGCACACCCCCGACGCCTTGCACGGCCGCCGCAGAGCCGTAACCGGAGCCCTCCAGGTTGACCCAGAAGACAGGCGTACCACTGGCGGTCCTCACCGCGACCCAGGACAACGTCGAACGCGTGAACAGCGCGCTGCGCGACGCGGGCCACCCGGCCCATTGCGTCTGGGTGCGCGGCACGGAGCAGCTTGAGGAGGCCCTGGCCGACGATCTGGAGCTGATCCTGCAGGTACTCGACGACCAGATCGCCGAGGTCACCAGCGTGGCCCGCCTGCGCGACCGCTACGCCCCGGAGACGCCGCTGGTGCTGATCGGCCGGGTGGTGGACGAGGACGCGATCGCCGCCGCCATGCAGGCGGGTGCCAGGGACCTGGTCTCGTTCGACCAGCGCCACCGCCTGCAGGCCGTGCTGGAGCGCGAACTCAGGAACCACCGCATGGAGCGCGCGCTCAATGCCACCCTGGAGACGGCCACGGAATACAAGCGCCAGCTGCGCGCCTACATGAACCAGTCGGCGGACGCGATTGCCTACGTGCAGGAAGGCATCATCGTGGACGTTAACCCGGCCTGGCTCGAACTCTTCGGCGCTGCCGACGCCAGCGCCCTGGTGGGCATGCCGCTGATGGACAGCTTCGCCCCCGCCTCACAGGGTCCGCTGAAGGGCGCGCTGGTGGCGGCGGACAAGGACAAGTGGAAGGACGACGTCCTGCAGGCCCGGGCAGTGACCGGCGACGAGACGGATCTGGCGGTCGAGCTCGAACTGAAGAAGACGGAGCACGACGGCGAGCCCGCCATCCGCGTCTCCATCGCCCCGTCGGCGCCGGAAGGCGGCGCGACCGGCGAGATGGTGCACCGGGCCCTCACCGCCGACCCCAGCACCGGCCTGCTCGCCCGCAAGCACTTCGTGGACGCGCTGGACGCCCGCCTGGCCGTGCCCATGGAATCCGGCGTGCGCGTGCTGGCCTGGGTGAAGCCGGACCGCTTCGGCGACGTGCAGTCCAAGGTGGGCATCTTCCGCTCCGAGGACGTGCTGGCCGAGTTCGCGGCCTTGCTGCGCGAGGAACTGGGCGAGGACGAGCTGGCGGGCCGTTTCGAGGGCACGTCATTCCTCGCGCTGCTCGAACGCGGCTCGGAGCGGGACGCGGAGCGCTGGGGCGAGCGTCTGCTGGAAAAGATCAAGGCGCACCGCTTCTCGGCGGAAGACGGCGCCGTCGGCCTCACCTGCACCATCGGCCTGTGTGCCGCCACGGGCATGATCCGGGAATCCGGCCCGCTGATCGCGAGTGCCGCGGAGGCCCACGCCCACGGCCGGGATGCCGGCGGCGCGACGGTGCTGATGAACGAGACCGCGGAGACCGACACCCGCATGCGGCGCAACGATGCCATCTGGGTGCGGCACCTGAAGTCGGCGCTGATGGAAAACCGCTTCCGGCTGCTGCAGCTGCCCATCGCGAGCCTGGACGGCGAGCAGCAGGGCATGTTCGACATCCTCATCCGCATGCTGGACGAGCAGGGCCACAAGGTGCTGCCGTCGGAGTTCCTGCCGGCGGCCGAACGCAACAATCTCATGCAGGTGATCGACCGCTGGGTCATCGGCGCCTCCTGTCAGCTGGCCGCCTCGAGCCAGGCCGGCAAGCTGTTCGTGCGCCTGTCCCGGCACTCGATCGTGGACGAGAGCCTGCCGGACTGGCTGCGGGAGCAGTTCAGCGCCTTCGGCGCCCAGCCCGGCCAGTTCTGTTTTCAGCTGGCCGAAGAGGACGCCATCCGCTACCTGCACCAGTTCTCCGTGCTCGCACACACGCTGCGCAGCCTCGGCGCGAACTTCGCTCTCGAACACGTCGGCACCGGCGAGCGCTCGCTGCGGACGGTCGAGAAGCTCCAGCCGGAATACGTCAAGATCGACGGCTCGCTCATCCAGTCCCTGGCCCGGGACGAGGCCCTGCAGCGCCAGGTGCAGACCCTGGTGGAGCGCTCCCGCGCCGTCGGTGCCCGCACCATCGCGGAGCGGGTGGAGGACGCCAATACCATGGCGGTGCTCTGGCAGCTCGGCATCTCCTACATGCAGGGTTACTACGTCCACGAACCCGAGGTGGTGCTGCAGGAGACCGCCTGAGGGCGTCCGACTCGTGTGACCCGGTTCACACTCTGTCTGCATACGGGACGTCCGGTCCCGCTTTTTTCCGAAATTATGACGGGTTTCATGGTGCGCACGCGGCGGAGCGGCGATGCTCCTGCGACACTCACCCGCGAACCGCGCATCGCGGGTCCACAGCGAACGAGGATATCGCCGCCGATGAACGACGAAACCAAGCAGGCGACCGGCACGGCCGTCGACGGGGCAGGCCGCGAATACCGGTCCACCCCGCGGTCCATCTCACCATCGACGCCGAGGTCGACTCTGGTAGCAAGCTGCGTCTGCGCGCTGCTGGCCGGCGGGCCCGCCGCCGCGCTGGAACTGGGCGAGCCGGTCGTGCGCTCCGGCCTCGGCCAGCCGCTGGAGGTGGTCGTCCCCTACGCCACATGGGGAAACGAAAGGTTGACGGCCGACTGCGTGAGTCTCGTGCGCGGCCAGCCTGACGATCCCGCCGGCCTGCCGGCGCTGACGGCCGGTCGTGTGAGCTCCACGGCCGGCAATCGCCTGGTGATCCGCAGCGACCGGGGCATCCGCGAACCCCTGCTGGCGATGAATCTCAAGGTGGATTGTGCGTCGACCCCGTTCATCATCCGTTCCTACACGCTGATCATCGACCCGCCGGGTCTCGCACCGGTCAGCGCGGAGCCCGCGCCCGTGCCCGCACCCCGCCGCGCGCCGGCGGAGCCCGCGGCCGTGCTGCCGGCGTCGTCCGCGAACGGGCGCGCCGGCCGGGCGGCCGTGCCGGCGCCGACGGAGCCGCTCAGCCCCGGCAGCGCCTACCGGGTGCGGGTCGGCGACACGCTGTCGACGATCGCCCAGCGGGTCACCGACCGGCCCGGCGGTATCTGGGCCACCGCCGAGCGCATCTTCGCGGCCAATCCGGAGGCCTTCATCGGCGGCGACATGGACCGGCTGCGGGCCGGCAGCGTGCTCGAGATTCCCACGACGGACGCGAGGCCGAGGGCTGCCGGACCGGCCGCGGCGACACCCGCGACACCTGCAACGACAGCGACGGCCGCTACGGCACCACCTCCGGCCGCGCCGCCCGCGGACGCCCCTGCCGCGACCGCCCCGGCTTCGACGGCACCGGCCACGTCGGCCCCGTCGACTGCGGCGGGGGCCGCATCGGCAGAGCGGATCCGGCCGGCCGTGCGCCAGGCCATGGACGAGATGGCCGCGGAGCCGACGAGCCCGTTCAAGTCGGAGCCCTCCGGCGATGCCGGCACAGACGAGACCGCCGTGGCACAGACACCCGCAGGTCCGGCACCCCGTATCGCGGACGCCGACCCGGCGCCGCGCTCCTCGGTAAGCCCCCTGTTCGCCGCGCTGTTCGGCGCCGGCATCGGTCTGCTGCTCGGGCTCGTGATCTTCCGTTCCAGCCTGCGTGAGTTCTTCCGCCGCGCACCGACGCCGGCGGCAGCCCGCGAGGGCCTGTCGGCGGCCGGCGCTGCCGCCGCGGCCGACCGTAACGACGGCACCGCAGACGACGGCGGCGACACCGACGTAATCGCCACGCCGGTCTTCGAGCGGGAGGAGCCGGACGTGATCGTCTCCGAAGAGGAGTGGTCGGACGCCGCCCAGTCGAGGCTCAGGTCCCTCGACCTCGATTTCGGGGACGAGGACGATGGCGACGTCAGCGCAGAGGCGAAGGACGACGTATCGGATGACGTATCGGATGACGTATCGGACGACGTGATTACCGAGCAGGAGCTGGCCGTCGCCCGCATGAACTTCCCTGATTTCGATGATGGTGAAACCGTCGACGAGACGAGCGGCGCCGCCGCGCTGCCGCCCGACGAGCGCATAGACGAGAGCATGATCATGGAGGTCGATACCGGCGCGGAGCTGGCCGCCGACACGGACGCCCGGGATAGCGGCGACGGAGATGCGGAGGACACCGGCACCCTGGCTACGGTGGCCGACCTGGAGATGCTCGAGGAAGACTACGAGCAGGAGTTCACGGCCACCCAGCGGCTGGCGAAGCAGCTCGCCGATGCCGCCATCGCCCTGGACCACGAGATCACCAGCCACGGCGACGAGATCGACGAGAGCATTGCCGAGACCATAGCTGCAGGCAGAGCCGAAACCAGAGCCGCGGAGGCAGGGTCGGCAGCTGCCGACCCGGCAGAGACGACCGGCGCAACCGCCATCCTCGACCGGGACGGCGACATCATCGACGAAGGCGACCAGACTGCGGTGCTGTCGGCCGACGACGCGACCACGGAGATGCCGGCGGAACCGGAAGACGCGGGCGATACGGTGGAGCATACGGGGGTATACGCCGCGGCCACGGCGGAGCTGCCGTCAACGGAGGAGCCCGCCGCCCGGACTGCGGTCGACGGGAGCGCGGAGGAGGATGAGGAGAGCGACCGGGAGACGGCCGTCATCCCCTTCTCGGAGAAGCGCCGCGCCTGACCGACGCCTGAGGCCGCGGCTCAGTCCAAGCCGAGCCGATCGACCTTGCGGTAGTTCCTCGAGAGCATCGCGCCGCGGCGGCCGCGCTCGCCGAGGTAATGCTCGAGGTCGCCGGGCTTCAGCGTCATGTGGCGGTTCCCGCAGTGCACGACCAGACCCGCGCCCGGCGGCACGGCCGCTATGGCCACCATCCGCTCCTCGCCGCTCTGGTACTTCTTCGACGGAATACCAATGATCTTGTTGCCCTTGCCCTTGGCCAGCTCGGGCAGGTCGTCGAGGTCGAACACCAGCAGGCGGCCGGTACTGCTCACGGCGGCCAGCAACTCGCCCTCCACCCACTCGGTGGGCGCCGGAACCACCGCGTTGCCGCCCTTCGGCACCCTGAGCGCCGCCTTGCCGGCCCGGGCGCGCGTCGCCAGCTCGCCCAGCGTTACCACGAAACCGTAGCCGGCGTCGCTGGCCAGCACCCAGCGGTCGTCCGCGTCGCCGATCATGACGCCCTGAAAACTCGCACCGTCGGGCGGATTGAAGCGCCCCGACAGGGGCTCGCCCTGACCCCGCGCGGACGGCAGCTGGTGAGCGAGCACGTTGTAGACGCGACCGGTCGAATCGATGAACACGGCCGTCTGGTTGCTGCGCCCCCGCGCCGCCGCGCGAAAGCCGTCGCCGGACTTGTAGTTCAGGGTGGTCGGGTCGATCTCGTGGCCCTTGGCCGCCCGCGCCCAGCCGTGCTCGGACAGGACGACCGTGACCGGCTCGCTGGCCACCAGCTCCGTCTCGTCCAGTGCCTGGGCCGCCTCCCGCTCGACGATGCGGGTGCGCCGCTCGTCGCCGTAGCGCTCGGCATCCGCCCGGATCTCCTTCTTCAGCAGCGTCTTCAGCCGCGCCTTGCTGCCCAGCGTCTTCTCGATGTCCGCGCGCTCGGCGGCCAGCTCGTCCTGCTCGCCCCTGAGTTTCATCTCCTCGAGCTTCGCGAGGTTGCGCAGGCGCAGGTTCAGGATGGCCTCCGCCTGGACGTCGGTCAGGCTGAAGCGCTCCATCAGCACGGCCTTGGGCTCGTCCTCCTCGCGGATGATCGCGATCACCTCGTCGATATTGAGGTAGGCGATCAGCAGGCCTTCCAGGATGTGCAGGCGCTCCGTGACCTTCTTCAGGCGATACTCGAGCCGCCTTGTCACCGTGGCCTTGCGGAACTCCAGCCATTCGGTGAGCAGCGACTTCAGGTCGAATACCCGGGGCCGCCCGTCCAGGGCGATGACGTTCAGGTTCACCCTGAGCGTGCGCTCCAGCGACGTGGTGGCGAACAGGTGCGACATGAGCTGCTCGCTGTCCACCCGCTTCGACTTGCGCGTGATCACCAGCCGCGTGGGCTCCTCGTGGTCGGACTCGTCGCGCAGGTCTTCCACCATCGGCAGCTTCTTCGCCCGCATCTGGGAGGCGATCTGCTCCAGCACGCGGGAGCCGGAGATCTGGTGCGGCAGCGAGGTGACGACGATGTGCTCGCCCTCCTCCCGCCACGCCGCGCGCAGCCTGAGCGTGCCCCCGCCCGTCGCGTAGATCTGCTCGATGTCGGCCGCCGATGACACCAGCTCGCCGCCGGTGGGGAAATCCGGCGCGCGGATGTGCTGCATGAGGTCGCTGATCGTGGAACGCGGCTTGTCCAGCAGCAGCACCAGCGCCTCCGCCACCTCGGTGAGGTTGTGGGGCGGCACGTCGGTGGACATGCCCACGGCGATGCCCGTAGTGCCGTTCAGGAGCAGGTTGGGCAGCCGCGCCGGCAGCACCAGGGGCTCGTCCAGGGAGCCGTCGAAGTTGGGCTCCCAGTCCACCGTGCCCTGGCCGAGTTCGGCGAGCAGCAGCGCCGCATACGGGGTCAGCCGCGCCTCCGTGTAGCGCATGGCGGCGAAGGACTTGGGATCATCCGTGGAGCCCCAGTTGCCCTGGCCGTCGATGATCGGGTAGCGGTAGGAGAACGACTGGGCCATGTGCACCATGGCCTCGTAGCAGGCGGCGTCGCCGTGGGGATGGAACTTGCCGAGCACGTCGCCGACGGTGCGCGCCGACTTCTTGTGCTTGGAGGCCGCCGAGAGCCCCAGCTCGCTCATGGAATAGATGATGCGGCGCTGCACGGGCTTCAGGCCGTCGCCGATGCGCGGCAGCGCCCGGTCCAGGATGACGTACATCGAGTAGTCGAGGTAGGCCTTCTCGGTGAATTCCTTCAGCGGCTGGCGTTCCACGCCCTCGAGATTCAGGGTGTTCTGCATAGTGTTGACCGGTTGTCTGTGTCCCCCGCGGGGGTGGCGGCCGCCGTCAGACGTCCGCCAGATTGCCCTTCTGCTCCAGCCAGCGGCGCCGGTCGGAGGCGCGCTTCTTGGCGAGCAGCATGTCCATCAGCTGGTCGGTCTGCTCCTTGCCCTCGACGGTGAGCTGGACCAGCCGCCGGGTGTCCGGGTTCATGGTGGTCTCGCGCAGCTGCCCCGGGCTCATCTCGCCGAGGCCCTTGAAGCGGGTCACCGCCACCTTCGCCTTGCGGTTCTCCGCGGCCAGAGAGTCCAGTATGCCGCGGCGCTCGCCCTCGTCCAGCGCGTAGTAGACCTCCTTGCCGACGTCGATGCGGTAGAGCGGCGGCATGGCGACGTAGACGCGGCCCGCCGCCACCAGGTCCGGGAAATGCCGCAGGAACAGCGCGCAAAGCAGCGTGGCGATGTGCTGTCCGTCGGAGTCCGCGTCGGCGAGGATGCAGATCTTGTGATAGCGCAGGTTGGCGGTGTCGCCGCTGAGCGGGTCGACGCCGAGCGCGACGCTGATGTCGTGCACCTCCTGGGAGCCCAGGATCTCCGCGGTGTCCACCTCCCAGGTATTCAGAATCTTGCCCCGGAGCGGCATCACCGCCTGGGTCTCCCGGTTACGCGCCTGCTTGGCCGAGCCGCCGGCCGAGTCGCCCTCCACCAGGAAAATCTCCGAGAGCACCGGCTGCTGGCTGGTGCAGTCGGCGAGCTTGCCGGGCAGCGCAGGTCCCGACACGACCCGCTTGCGCACCACCTTCTTGGCCGCCTTCAGGCGCCGCTGCGCCTTGCCGATGGCAAGTTCCGCGATCTTCTCGCCGGTCTCCGGGTGCTGGTTCAGCCACAGGCCGAAGCTGTCCTTCACCACGCCGGAGACGAACGCCGCCGACTGGCGCGACGACAGGCGCTCCTTGGTCTGGCCGGAGAACTGGGGATCTTCCAGCTTCACGGAAAGCACGTAGTCGACGCCGTCCCAGACGTCCTCCGGCGCGAGGCGCACGCCCCGGGGCAGAATGCTGCGGAACTCGCAGAACTCGCGCACGGCGTCCGTGAGGCCGGTGCGCAGGCCGTTGACGTGGGTGCCGCCCTGCAGGGTCGGGATGAGGTTGACGTAGGACTCGCCCACCCCGGCCCCGCCGTCGCCGGCCTGCCAGTACAGCGCCCAGTCCACCGCCTCCTGGTTGCCGCTCATGCTGCCGGAGAACGGCGTCTCCGGCAGGTGCTCCACGTCGCCCGCGGCCTCCGTGAGGTACTGCTCCAGGCCGTCCTGGTAGCACCACTCCTCCGTCTCCTTCGTCTTCTCGACGGTGAGTCGCACGGTGAGGCCGGGACAGAGCACGGCCTTCGCCTTCAGCACGTGGCGCAGCTGCGAGAGTGAGATCTTCGGCGAATCGAAGTACTGGGGGTCGGGCCAGAAGCGGATGGTGGTGCCCGTGTTGCGCTTGCCGACGGTGCCGACCACCTCCAGCTTGCTGCGTTTCTTGCCGCCCGCGAAGGAGATGTTGTACTCGTTGCCGTCGCGGCGGATCCAGACTTCCAGGTTCTTCGACAGGGCATTCACGACCGAGACGCCGACGCCGTGCAGGCCGCCGGAGAACTGGTAGTTCTTGTTGGAGAATTTGCCGCCGGCATGCAGCCGCGTGAGGATCAGCTCGACACCGGGCATCTTCTCCTTGGGGTGAATGTCCACGGGCATGCCGCGGCCGTCGTCGCTCACTGCCACCGAGCCGTCGTCGTGCACGGTGACGTCGATCAGCCGGCAGTGGCCCGCCAGCGCCTCGTCCACGCTGTTGTCCACCACCTCGTGGGCGAGATGATTCGGACGGGTGGTGTCGGTGTACATGCCCGGGCGACGGCGCACGGGCTCCAGACCGCTCAACACCTCGATGTCGGCGGCGCTGTATCTCTGATTCATACGGTGTTACGCAACGGGACGGCGAGTATCACGGCCGGGATTCTAGCAGGATGCCCGGCCGCGCTGGGCAGAAAAAACCGCGGCGGTCCCGCAGATATGCCGGGAGCCGCCAGAGCCCGCCAGGGCCGTTGCAGCGGATGCGTTACGCAGCCTCAGTCGAGGTCGGCGGCGAGCGAGCGCCGTGTGGCTTCCGGCACCGGATCCACCTCCGCCTGGTAGCGGTCGTGGTCGATGCCCGCCGAGAGTTTCGCGCCGCCCTTCAACGCCTCGACCATCTCAGGCGTGAGTTCGAAGCGCATGAAGTGCACGGCGGAGGTCTTGGTGTCGTCCTCGCGCTCCAGGTCCTCGTCCGAGATGGCACGGATCTTCTCGCAGCCTTCCACCTGCAGCCAGACCGCGTCCTCGATGCCCCGCAGGAGCTTCAGCTGCGCGCGCCGCTCCTGCTCGTCCGGGAACTCCACCATGAAGGTGGCCTTCCAGTTGCTGCCGTCCGGGATCAGCGGGTTGTAGGCATCCAGTTCCTCGGCGATACCCTCGGGCTCGAAGATCTTCTCGATGCGCAGCATCTCCTGGACCTGGTACTGCATGGTCAGCCGGTCCTCGAAATACAGGGTGGCGTTCTCGCCCAGGTTGATCTGACGGTTCTTCTTGTGCTCCAGCACCTTCGTCCTGAAGTCGGCCCGTTCCCGGGCGTAGGTCTCCAGCGTCATCAGGTCGTCGGCGGTCAGTTTGTCCATAGTCTTCGCGTCCCTGTGGTCGGTTCAGTCGTCGGTCTCAGATCCCGTAGGCGCTGCGCAGCAGGCTCATGGGATGATTGGCGTCCACCTTGTCGGTGCCGCGGGCGATCTGCTCGGCGGCCATGGGGCAGTCGCTCACGAAGTGATCGGGCGCGGCGCTGTCCACCTGGCGGACCACCGGGCGGGCGATCTTCACCGAGGTGTCGTGGAACTCCTGCTTCACGGCGTAGGTGCCGTCGTGGCCGGAGCAGCGCTCGATGGCCTTCACCTCGGTATCCGGCACCAGCGCAAGGATCTCCCGGGTCTTCTGGCCGATGTTCTGCACCCGCAGGTGGCAGGGGATCTGGTAGGAAACCTTGCCCAGCGGCTTCGAGAAATCGGTGTTGAGCTTGCCTTCCTTGTGGCGGATGGCCAGATACTCGAAGGGGTCGAACATGGCGTCGCGCACCTTCGCCACCTGCTCGTCCTCCGGGAACAGCAGCGGCAGTTCCTGCTTGAACATGAGTGCGCAGGAGGGCACCGGCGCGACGATGTCCCAGCCCTCGTCGACCCAGCGCGCGAGTTCCGGCACGTTGACGTCCTTCGCCTTCGCCACGGCGTCCAGATCACCCAGCTCGAGCTTCGGCATGCCGCAGCAGCGCTCCTTCGCGGCGAGCGTCACCGGTATGCCGTTGTGCTCGAACACGGCGACCAGGTCTTCGTCCATGGAAGGCAGGTTGCGGTTGCCGTAGCAGGTGGTGAACAGCACCACCCGGCCCTTCGTGCGGCCGGCGGGCTCGGCGCCCTCGCCGCTGCGCCCCTGGTGGGACTTCAGCCGCTTGCGGGCCGTGGACGAGTGGTATGGCGGCAGCGGCGCGTCGGGGTGCACGCCCAGCGTCTTCGACAGGAGCTTGCGCCCCGCCTTGCTCCGGTTGGCCGCGTTGACCGCCTGCACCACCACCGGAATGCCGGCCAGCTTGCCCACCGTATCGGTCGACGAGAGGATCTTGTCCCGGGTGGAGGCGCCGTCGCGGCGGAAGCGGAACGCCTTCGCCCGCAGCATGAGGTGGGGGAAGTCCACGTTGAAGGGATGGGGCGGCACGTACGGGCACTTCGACATGTAGCACATGTCGCAGAGGTAGCAGTGGTTGACCACATCCCAGTAGGCCTTCTTCGGCACCGAGTCGAGCTCCATGGTCTCCGATTCGTCGACCGCGTCGAACAGCGTGGGGAAGGAGTGGCAGAGGTTGAAGCAGCGGCGGCATCCGTGACAGATGTCGAACACGCGCTCCATCTCGTCGAACAGCGCTTTCTCATCCCAGAATTCCGGGTTCTTCCAGTCGATGGGATGGCGTGTGGGCGCCTCCAGGCTGCCTTCCCGACGCTCGTCGCTCATTCTTGTTCTCCCGCAGAAAAGACCTCAGAAAAGACAAGGGGCGGCCGGACCGCGCCGGCCCGGCCGCCCCCTTCAGCCGGATCAGCTGTCCAGCGTGTCCAGGGCCTTCTGGAAACGGTTGGCGTGCGAGCGCTCGGCCTTGGCCAGCGTCTCGAACCAGTCCGCGATCTCGTCGAAGCCCTCATCGCGGGCGGTCTTGGCCATGCCCGGGTACATGTCGGTGTACTCGTGGGTCTCGCCGGCGATGGCGGCCTTCAGGTTCAAGGCGGTGTCGCCGATGGGCTCGCCCGTGGCCGGGTCGCCGACGGCTTCCAGGTACTCCAGGTGGCCGTGAGCATGACCGGTCTCACCTTCCGCGGTGGAGCGGAACACGGCGGCCACGTCGTTGTAGCCCTCCACGTCGGCCTTCGACGCGAAGTACAGGTAGCGGCGGTTCGCCTGGGACTCGCCGGAGAACGCGTCCTTCAGATTCTGTTCGGTCTTGCTGCCTTTCAGTTCCATCTCGATGCTCCTTAAGCAGGGTGGGTAAACGGTGGGTTTAGACTGAGTCTAAAGTTATGTGGAAGTCTAGAAAGGGCCCCTGCCCCTGTCAAGCGCGCGCCCCGCGCGGGCGCGCGTTGACCCGCCGTGGTGGCACCGGTAGCGTAGCCGCAATCTGCAAGGGGAACGCGCATGGCCGGCAAGAAAGACAAAGATATCAATCTGGAACAAGCGCTCGGCGAACTCGAGTCGCTGGTCGAGGAAATGGAGACCGGCGACCTGCCGCTGGAGGACGCCATGAAGAAATTCGAACGCGGCATCACGCTCACGCGCCAGTGCCAGACGGCTTTGCGCGACGCCGAGCAGAAGGTGGAGGTCCTGCTGAAGAAGGCCGGCGGCGAAGAGGCGACCGCCCCGTTCGAACCCGCTGACTAGTGCCGTCAGCCGGCCTCGCCTATACCGGCCGTCAGCCGGTCTCGTCTATACCGGACGTCAGCCGACCGGGTGCACGTCGTGGGGCGCGGTGTCTTCCAGCGGCTGGCTGGCGAGCTGCAGGCGGTGGATCATCGAACGCAGGAACACCTTGTTGAAGCGCAGCTGGCAGGATGAGGATACCTGTTCCATCAGGGTGGCGCTCACCCTCAGCAGCGTCAGCGGCTTGCGCGCGCTGATGGACGCCAGGGTCTTCGCGCCGCTGACGTAACTCGACTCGCCGAAGCACTCGCCCGGGCCGAGGCGGCCGACCTCGCGGCCGTGGTTCGACACCGACACCTGGCCGGCGACGATGATGTAGAAGCGGTCGTCGATCTCGCCCTCGCGCACGATCTCCTCGCCTTCCTTGTATTCCCGCCAGTCGCTCGCGCGCAGCACTTCCCAGATCTCGCTGTGCGAGAAGTCGTGGAAGAAGCGCAGCTGGCGCAGCAGGTTGAAGTGCTCGTTGTTGTCGAGGCTGTCGTAGCGTTCACGCAGCTGCTGGTAGACCCGGGTGAGCTCCGCCGCCAGCGCGAGGCCGTTGGCGTAACGCTTGTCCGGGTCCTTCTGCAGCGCCACGGCCACCACGTTCTCCAGCTCCTCGCCGATGTCGTCGCGGTAGCGCAGGATGGGCTGGGGCGTGGCGTAGACGATCTGGTGCAGCAGCTTCGACAGGTTGTTGGCGCGGAACGGCCGGAAACCGGTCAGCAGCTCGTACATCACGGCGCCCAGCGAGTAGAGGTCCGAGCGGTTAGTGAGTGCGTGGGACTGCACCTGCTCCGGCGACATGTAACTCGGCGAGCCGGCGATGCCCTGGATCTGGGAGACGTCGGAGTCGTTCACCAGGGCGATGCCGAAGTCGATGATGCGCACGTCGTTGTCCGTCGTGAGCATGATGTTGCTGGGTTTGATGTCGCGGTGGATCACGCCGCGGCTGTGCGCGTAGTGCAGCGCCTTCGCGCACTTGTAGATGATCTCCACGACGTCGTCGACGCGCAGCAGGTTGTCCGGCTTGCAGTACTTGGCCAGCGTGCGCGCGCCGTGGACGTGCTCTGTGACGACGTAGTACTTGCCGTCTTCCTCACCGGCGTCGTAGATGGGCAGGATGTTCGGGTGCTGCAACATGCCCACCATGTGGGCCTCGTTGAAGAACATCTTGCGGGTGACCCGCGTGCGCTCCGGGTCGTCCTCGTCGTTGCCGATGTTGTAGACCTTGATGGCGACGTCGCGCCGGTAGTAGGGATCATGGGACAGATAGACGTTACCCGTACTGCCCCGCCCCACCTCGTTGATGATGACGTATTTGCCGATCTTCTCCGGTAGGACGGACGAAGAGGCGTCTGTGGCGACTGGCTGTCCCATTTAACTTAACGAGGTACTGCTGATCCATTCGAGGGCGGCGAGAGCGAGGGCGCCGTAAACCCCCGCAACGACGTCGTCGAGCATAATTCCGGCGCCTCCGTGGAGTCTGTGATCCAGGTCCCGAATCGGCCAGGGTTTCCAGATGTCGAACAACCGGAACGCGGCGAATCCGGCGACCAGCCACACTAACTCCGGGCCGGCCACCAGCAGCGTCAGATAGCAGCCCGCGATCTCGTCCCAGACGATGCCCGGGTGGTCGTGTTCGCCGAGCCGCCGGGCGCTCTCGCCGCAGATGCCGAAGCCCGCCACGATCAGCACCGCCAGCAGCGCGAGCTGGGCCGGCAGCGCCCAGCCGGCGGTCAGCCAGGCGAGCGCCACGCCCCACAGGGAACCCACGGTGCCGGGCGCCTTCGGCGCCAGGCCCGCACCCGCGCCGAAGGCCAGGAAGTGCACCGGATCGCCGAAGACCGTGCGCGCCGACGGCCGGCTCACGGCTCGTCTCCGAAGTGCCGGTAGCCGCCCCCCGGCAGCGGCATGTCGCGTCCCTGCCGGCGCAGCCGGATGCCCGGCTCCGGCGTCATGACGCCGATCTCGGTGACGGCCACATCGGCGGAGAGCTCGTCCGCGTTCACGTCCGGCGGCAGCGTGAAGCAGAGTTCGTAATCGTCGCCGCCGGTCAGCGCGAGCTCGGCCGCGCGCTCGCGGCCGGCCACCTCGAGCAGTGCCGCCGACAGGGGCAGACGCTCCTCGTCGATCACCGCGCCGGCGCCGCTGGTCTCGCAGATGTGGGCGAGATCGGCCAGCAGACCGTCTGAGACGTCTATGGCGGCTATAGCGGCTATGGCGGCGCGGGTCCTGCCCGCGAGTGCAAGGCCGAGAGCGAGCCGCGGCTCGGGCCGCAGGAAGCGCTCGCGCAGCCGGCGTTCTGCCGCACCGGCGGGCGACGACAGGCCGAGGCCCGCCGCGGCGTCGCCCGGGGTGCCGCTGACGAAGACCCGGTCGCCCGGCCGGGCCCCGCCGCGCAGCAAACGGGTGCCCGCGGGCAGGTGGCCCAGCACCTCCACGCTGACGGTGAGCGGCCCGCGGGTCGTGTCGCCGCCGACCAATGCGACGCCGTGGCGCCCGGCCAGGGCCCAGAGACCGGCGGCGAAGCCCTCCAGCCAGTCGGCGTCCGGCGCCGGCAGCGTGAGCGCCAGCGTCATCCAGGCGGGCTCCGCGCCCATCGCGGCGACGTCGCTGAGATTCACGGCCAGGGCCCGGTAGCCCACGTCCGCGGGCGCCATGTCCGCCGGGAAATGAACGCCAGAGACCAGGGTGTCCACGACGACGACCAGTTCGCGGCCCGGCGGCAGCCGCACGATGGCGCCGTCGTCGCCCACGCCGACCTCGACGCCGGCGCTGCCCGGCGCCGGCCGGCGGAAATAGCGTTCGATGAGCTGGAATTCGTCCACGGGGTCCCCGGCGTCGGGTCGGAGGAGCTAGCGCCGGACGACGGCCTTCTCCGGCTGACGATAGCGCGCGGCGGCCTTGTCCAGGATGGCGTTGACGTACTTGTGGCCGTCCTCCGCACCGAAACGCCGTGCCACCGACACCGCCTCGTTGATGACCACGCGGAAGGGTACTTCCGCATGATGGCGGAGCTCTTCCAGCCCCACCAGCAGCACGGCGATCTCCACCGGGTCGAGCTGATCGAAGGGACGGTCGGCGAACCCGGCGATGTCCGCCTCGTGGTCGGCCCGGTGCGCCATGGCGCCTTTCAGGATCTCGCGGAACCAGTCCTGGTCCACCCGCGCGTACTCGTCGCGCTCGGCGAACTGACGGGCCAGTTCGGCGTGTTCCTGGCCGGTGAGCTGGGCCTGGTACAGCGCCTGGGCCAGGAGTTCCCGCGAGCGGCTGCGCCGGGAGGTTGCGGGGGCTCTGCTCATGCGCGGCTCAGTCGAGGCGCCTGAGCAGGTTGATCATCTCGATGGCCGACAGCGCGGCCTCCGCGCCTTTGTTGCCGGCCTTGGTGCCCGCCCGCTCCACCGCCTGCTCGATGGTGTCCACCGTGAGTACGCCGAAGGCCACCGGCACGCCGTGGCGCTCGCCCGCAGCCGCGATGCCTTTGACGCACTGTCCGGCGACGTAGTCGAAATGCGGAGTGGCGCCGCGGATCACCGCACCGAGGGCGATGACCGCCTCGAAGCGCCGCCCGGCCGCCGCCTTGTCGACGGCCAGCGGGATCTCCCAGGCGCCCGGCACCCGGATCAGCTCCAGGTCCGCCTCGGCCGCGCCGTGGCGCAGCAGCGTATCGACGGCGCCGCCCACCAGCCGGTCGACGATGAAGTCATTGAAACGCGCGGCCACGATGGCGATGCGGGCATCGCGCAGGACGAGGTCGCCTTCCACGGTCTTGATAGTGTGCATCGATTTCCCGTCCGTCACCCGGTGGCCGGTCACTGGCCCTGAACGTAGTCCATCACCTCGAGGCCGAAGCCCGAGATGGCATGCATCTGTTTCGGTGCGGAGAGCACCCGCATGCGGTGCACGCCGAGATCGCGCAGGATCTGGGCGCCCACACCATATGTGCGCAGCACGCCCGCACCGTCCCGGCGCCGCTCGAGCTCCTCCGCCGGGCGCTCCATGGCGGCCACGGCCTCCATGAACTCCCGCGGGCCCTCCTGGTCGCGCAGTATGACGATGACGCCGCTTTCCTCCGCCGCCACCCGGCGCATGGCGTCGCGCAGGGGCCAGCCGAAGGCCGGATCACGCACGCCCACCACGTCGCCCAGGGTATCCTGGATGTGCACGCGCACCAGCGGCGTCGAGTCCGGCCGGATGGTGCCGTGCACCAGGGCCACGTGCACGGTGCGGTTCACGTGGTCCTCGAAGCAGAACAGGCGGAACTCGCCCTCGCCGGTCTGCACCGAATGCTCGCTGATGCGCTCCACCGAGACCTCTTTCTCGAGCCGGTAGCGGATCAGATCGGCGATCGTGCCGATCTTCAGCCCGTGCCGGTCGGCGAACGCCTCCAGGTCCGGCCGCCGCGCCATGCTGCCGTCCTCGTTCAGGATCTCGACGATCACGGCCGCGGGCTCCATGCCGGCGAGGCGGGCCAGGTCGCAGCCGGCCTCGGTGTGCCCCGCGCGGGTCAGCACGCCGCCGGGCTGGGCCATGACCGGGAAGATGTGGCCGGGCTGTGAGAGGTCCTCGGGCTTCGCGTCCGGCGCTACGGCAGCCTGGATGGTGCGGGCCCGGTCGTGGGCCGAGATGCCGGTGGTGATGCCCTCGGCCGCCTCGATGGAGATGGTGAAATTAGTGGCGTGCATCGCGTTGGTGTGGCCCACCATCAGCGGCAGGCGCAGCTGCTCGCAGCGCTCCCGGGTGAGGGTGAGGCAGATCAGGCCGCGCCCGTAGCGGGCCATGTAGTTGATGTCCTCCGGCCGCACGCAGTTCGCGGCCATGATGAGGTCACCCTCGTTCTCACGGTCTTCGTCGTCGACCATGATCACCATGCGCCCGGCACGGATGTCGGCGACGATCTCGTCGATGGGCGAAAAGCGGATCTTCTCGCCCGGGTCTTTCTTCGCGGTCTCAGGCATAACCATTGGCCTTCAGTAAATCCATGTCCACGCCGCCGCCCTCGGCGCGCAACAGCCGTTCGGCGTAACGCGCCATGAGGTCCACCTCGACGTTCACGGCGGCGCCGGGGGCGAGCTCGCCCAGGGTCGTGACGGCGGCCGTGTGGGGGATGATGTTCACCTCGAACCGGTCCGGCCCGACCTCGTTCACCGTCAGGCTGACGCCGTCGACGGCTACGGAACCCTTGCGGGCCACGTAGCGCGCGTATTCCCGCGGCAGCGAGAACGCCAGTCTAACCGAGCGCGCGTCCTCGCTGCGACTTTCCAGCCGGGCGAGGCAGTCCACGTGGCCCGTGACCAGGTGACCGCCGAGCCGGTCGCCCAGCGCCAGCGAGGGCTCCAGATTGACCCGGCTGCCCACCCCCTTGTCGCCGAGGCTGGTGACGTCCAGCGTCTCCCGTGAGACGTCCGCCTCGAAGCCGCCGGCACGCAGGTTCAGCGCCGTGAGGCAGACGCCGGAGACGGCGATGCTCTCGCCGGTGGCGTAGACGCTGCAGTCCAGATCGGGACCAGTGGCGATGGCGAGGCGGACGTCGCCGCCGCGCTGCTCGATGCGCTCGATGCGGCCGACGGCACGCACGATACCGGTGAACATGTCAGGTCTCCGTGTCGGTTTCCGCGCGGCCCCGGTGGCGTTCCACAGGACGGGCCGTGATGCGCAGGTCCGGCCCGAACTGCCGGACGTCGATGACCTCGACTTCGCCGCGCTCCGCCAGCCGGGTCCAGGCCGGCGTGACGAACTGGCGGCGGGTCTCGCTGCCCATGATATGGGGCGCGAAGTAAATCACAAGCTCGTCGACGAGCCCGGCGGCCAGGAAGGCACCGCAGAGTTCCGGGCCTGCCTCCAGCAGCACGTCGTTGATTTCCCGCTCCGCGAGCAGGGCCAGCGCCGCGCCCAGATCGAGCCCCGCGGGGCCCGCGGGCACAGGCACGCACTCGGCCGCGTCGGGCAGCTCGTCCGGCCGGGTAGCCTTCGGGCCGTGGATCAGCAGCGCGCCGGTCCCGGCCAGCACTCTCGCGTCGGGCGACGTGCGCAGGCGGCTGTCGAGCACGACGCGCAACGGCTGCCGGGGCTCGGCACCGAATTCCTCGCCCCGCACCGTCAGGCGCGGATTGTCCGCCAGCACGGTGCCGATGCCGGTAACGATGGCCCCGCTGGCCGCCCGCAGCCGCTGCACGTCCCGCCGTGCGGCCTCGCCGGTGATCCAGCGGCTCTCGCCGCTCGCCATGGCCGTGGCCCCGTCCAGACTGGAGGCGGTCTTCAGCGTCACCCGGGGCCGGCCCTGGCGCATGCGCATGACGAAACCCGCGTTCAGGCGTTCCGACTGCACGGCGAGCAGCCCGCCGGCCACGTCGATACCGGCCGCCCGCAGCCGTGCCGCACCCGCGCCGGCCACGCGGGGATTGGGGTCGTCGGCGCCGTAGACCACGCGGCCCACGCCGGCCTCGATCAGTGCCTCCGTGCACGGACCGGTGCGCCCGTGGTGGCAGCAGGGCTCCAGGCTGACGTAGGCGGTGGCGCCCCGCGCGGCAGCGCCGCCCGCCGCCAGCGCCGCGATCTCGGCGTGGGGTCCGCCGGCGCGCTCGTGCCAGCCCTCCCCCACGACCTCGCCTCCGCGCACGAGCACGCAGCCCACCCGCGGATTCGGCGCCGTGGTATAGCGGCCGCGCTCCGCCAGACGCAGCGCGCGCGCCATGCAGACCCGGTCGTGCACGTCGAACTCAGTCGCCGTCATCAGTACTCGCCTTGCCCTCGAGGTCCGGCAGCAGGGACATCTGCTCCCGGCTGGCACCGGACATCGCCTGCAGCTTGCGGATTTCCTTCTGAAATTCGGTCACGTCCTGGAAGCTGCGGTAGACGGAGGCGAAGCGCACGTAGGCCACCTCGTCCAGCTCCCTGAGCTCCTCCATGACCATCTCGCCGAGCAGGCTCGAGGAGATCTCGCGCTCTCCGAGGGTGCGCAGCCGGTGGATGAGATGGCCGATGGCCTGCTCCAGCGCCTCCGCGCTGACCGGCCGCTTCTCCAGCGCCCGCGCCAGGCTGCCGCGGAGCTTCTCCTCGTCGAAGGGCTGGCGGCGCTCGTCGCGCTTGATGATGCGCGGCATGACGAGTTCGGCGGTCTCGAAGGTGGTGAAGCGCTCGCGGCAGTCCTCGCACTGGCGCCGGCGGCGGATCTGCCGGCCTTCCGCGGCGAGCCGGGAGTCGATGACCTTGGTCTCGGCGTGTCCGCAGAACGGGCAGTGCACGGCGGCGCTCTCAGAACCTCGGCCAAACCGCTGGCCGGGACATCAGCCGTAGACCGGGAATCGTCCGCAGATCTCGAGCACCTGCCGGCGGACCGCCTCGATGCGGTTCTGGTCCGTGATGTCCTCGAGCACGTCGGCGATCCAGTTCGCCAGCTGCCGGCACTCGCCCTCGCCGAAACCGCGGGTGGTGACCGCCGGGGTGCCGATGCGCAGCCCGCTGGTGACGAAGGGCGAACGCGGCTCGTTCGGCACCGTGTTCTTGTTCACGGTGATATTCGCGGCGCCGAGGGCGGCGTCCGCGTCCTTGCCGGTGATGTTCTTGGCGATGAGGTCGAGCAGGAAGAGGTGATTGTCGGTGCCGCCGGAGACGATCTTGTGGCCCCGGCCGATCAGCCCGTCGGCCATGGCCCGAGCGTTGTCGATCACCTGCTGCTGGTAGTCGCGGAACTCCGGCGCCATAGCCTCCAGGAACGCCACCGCCTTCGCCGCGATCACGTGCATCAACGGCCCGCCCTGGGTGCCCGGGAAGACCAGCGAATTGAACTTCTTCGTGATCTCGTCGTTCTCGCGGGCGAGGATCAGCCCGCCGCGGGGCCCGCGCAGGGTCTTGTGGGTGGTGGTGGTGACCACGTCGGCAACGGGCACCGGATTCGGATAGACGCCGGCGGCGACCAGGCCGGCCACATGGGCCATGTCCACCAGCAGCCAGGCGCCGACGCCGTCGGCGATGTCTCTGAACTTCTGCCAGTCCACCACCCGGGAATAGGCGGAGAAGCCGGCCACGATCATCTTCGGCTTGTGCGCCTCGGCGAGTTCGGCCACCTGGTCGTAGTCGATGTAGCCGTCCTCGTCCACGCCGTACTGGTGGGCGTCGAACAGCTTGCCGGAGAAGTTCGGCGCCGCCCCGTGGGTGAGGTGGCCGCCGTCGGAGAGGCTCATGCCGAGGATGCCGTCGCCGGGCTTCAGCAGGGCCAGATAGGCCGCGGCATTCGCCTGGGAGCCGGAATGGGGCTGCACGTTTGCGTAGTCGGCGCCGAATAGCTCCTTCGCCCGCTCGATGGCCAGCTGCTCGGCAATGTCCACGTACTCGCAGCCGCCGTAGTAGCGCTTGCCCGGGTAGCCCTCGGCGTACTTGTTGGTGAGCACGGAGCCCTGGGCCTCCAGCACCCGGGGGCTGGCGTAGTTTTCCGAGGCGATGAGCTCGATGTGCTCCTCCTGGCGCCTCGACTCCTCCGCCATGGCCGTGGCGAGTTCCTCGTCGAAGCTGGCGATGCTCATCGTCTGTGGGTACATCCGGTCCTCCGGTGTGTGGGCGGAAAATCCGGTAATTGTATGCCCCGGGCGGGCGAGCGTCACTGGGCGTCGAGCAGGCTTCTAACCACCGCTCGCCAGGCCCGGGCGAGATTCGGCCGGTTGTAACCGCCGCCGCCGGTGGCGAGCAGCCTGCCCTCGCAGTGCTCCGCGGCGATCCGCCACAGCCGGGAGGCGGCGAGCGAATAGGAGGCCTCCGTGTAGGCCAGATGAGTGATGGGGTCGCCGGCCATCGCATCCGCGCCGCATTGCAGGATGATGAACTCCGGCGGGTTCTCGGCCAGATAGGTCTCCACCTGGCTCCACGCCGCGCGGAACACGCTGTCGTCCGCGCTCGGGGGCATGGGGATATTGAGCTTGGTGCCCTCGGCGGCGCCCTTGCCGGTCTCCCAGCGATGGCCGGTGCCCGGGTAGAGGAAGCGCCCGTCCTCGTGGATATCGGCGAACAGCAGGTCCGGGTCGTCCTCGAAGCCGTAGAACACGCCGTCGCCGTGGTGTGCGTCGATGTCCACGTAGGCGATGCGCTTCAGGCCGTGTTCGCGGCGCAGATACTCCACGGCGATGCCGCAGTCGTTGAAAACGCAGAAGCCGCCGGCGCTGTCCCGGCGCGCGTGGTGCAGGCCGGCGATGGGCACGAAGCCGGTACGGCACTCGCGGGCCATGATGGCGTCCACCGCGTGCCGGACCGTGCCGACGACGGTGCTGGCCGCCTCGTAGACGCCGGGGAAGGCCGGGGTGTCGCCGGCATCCAGCCAGCCGTTGCCGGTGGCCGACGCTCTGGCCACGCGATCGATGTAGGCGTCGGTATGGAACAGGGCCAGAAGATCCCGGTCGCCGTCGCAGGGGTCGGCGTAACTCACCTCGATGTCCATGCCGGCCTCCATGAGACCGTCGTGGAAGACGTCGTGGCGGTCCGGGCCGAAGGGATGGTCCTCGCCGAAGCCGTAGCGGGCCAGGGCTCCGCCCTTGTAGACGCGTACGCGTTCCGTCATGGCGCCGCAGGCCTCCCCCCGCGCTGGCCAGCACCTGTGCCATCGCCGATAATGGGCGCCGGATTCACAAGATACCGGGACATGGCTCAATACATTTACACAATGAACCGGGTGGCGAAAGTGGTGCCGCCCAAGCGTTACATCCTGCACGACATCTCGCTGTCGTTCTTCCCCGGCGCCAAGATCGGCGTGCTGGGACTGAACGGCGCCGGCAAGTCCACCCTTCTGCGCATCATGGCAGGCCTCGACAAGGAATTCGAGGGCGAGGCACGGCCGCAGCCGGGCATCAATATCGGCTACCTGCCGCAGGAGCCCGAACTGGACCCGGACAAGGACGTGCGCGGCAACGTCGAGGAAGGCGTGGCGGAGACCAAGGCACTGATCGAGCGATTCAACGAGATCAGCATGAAGTTCGCCGAGCCCATGGACGACGACGAGATGAACGCACTGCTCGAGGAGCAGGGCAAGCTGCAGGACGCCATCGACGCGGCCAACGCCTGGGAGCTGGAGCGCCAGCTCGAGGTGGCCGCCGACGCGCTGCGTCTGCCGGAATGGGACGCGGACGTGACCAAGCTCTCCGGCGGCGAGCGCCGCCGGGTGGCGCTGTGCCGGCTGCTGCTGTCCAAGCCCGACATGCTGCTGCTGGACGAGCCCACGAACCACCTGGACGCCGAATCCGTCGCCTGGCTGGAGCATTTCCTGGAGGAGTATCCGGGCACCGTCATCGCCGTCACCCACGACCGCTACTTCCTGGACAACGTGGCCGGCTGGATCCTGGAGCTGGACCGGGGCCACGGTATCCCCTGGCAGGGCAACTACTCGTCCTGGCTGGAGCAGAAGGAACTCCGCCTGGCCCAGGAGGAGAAGACCGAGCAGGCCCGGCGCAAGGCCATGCAGGCCGAACTCGAGTGGGTGCGGCAGAACCCGAAGGGACGCCAGGCCAAGGCCAAGGCCCGGCTGCGCCGTTTCGAGGAGCTCTCCTCGCGGGACTATCAGAGCCGCAACGAGACCAACGAGATCTACATCCCGCCCGGCCCGCGCCTGGGCGATGTGGTGCTGGAACTCGACGGCGTCACCAAGGGCTACGGCGAGAAGCTGCTGATGGAAGACCTCTCCTTCAGTCTGCCGCCGGGCGGCATCGCGGGGGTCATCGGCCCGAACGGCGCCGGCAAGACCACGCTGCTCCGGATGATCACGGGCACCGAGGAGCCGGACGCCGGCACCGTCAGGGTGGGTGACACGGTAAAACTCGCCTATGTGGATCAGTCGCGCCAGAGCCTGAACGACGACAATACGGTCTGGGAGGAGATCTCCGAGGGCCAGGACATCCTGAAGGTCGGCAACTACGAGACCCCGTCCCGGGCCTACGTGGGCCGCTTCAACTTCCGCGGCGCGGACCAGCAGAAAAAGATCGGGCTGCTGTCCGGCGGCGAACGCAACCGGGTGCATCTCGCCAAGGTGCTGCGCGAAGGAGGCAATCTGCTGCTGCTCGACGAGCCCACCAACGACCTCGACGTGGAAACGCTGCGCGCGCTCGAGCAGGCGCTGCTGGAGTTCCCGGGCTCGGCCATCGTGATCTCGCACGACCGCTGGTTCCTGGATCGCATCGCCACCCACATCCTCGCGTACGAGGGCGAGAGCCAGGTGACCTGGTTCGCCGGCAACTATCAGGAATACGAAGAAGACCGCAGGCGGCGCTTCGGCGACCGCGCGGAACGCCCGCAACGCATACGCTACCGGAGGCTGAGCGCCTGAGGGGGACGGCATGAGTTTCTACCTGGACCGGGAACAGGGGCTGCACACGGCAGACGCGGGCCACTTCGCGCTGGAGTGTCCCTATTGCGACGTCTACGCGCACATGACGCCCCAGTCGGTGCCCGACGTGGACCAGCTGTTGCGCACCCGGCCCACCCGGGTGGGGCTCGTGTTCCAGTGCGACTCCTGCGCCGCGCCGGTATTCCTGCGCTTCTCGGTGCGCGAATACGCCGGCCAGCGCGTGGAGCTCTACAGCAACTTCGCCGAGCTGGAGCGGCCGAAGGAGAAATTCCCGTTCAACTACCTGCCGGAGGAGACCCAGGGCCTGTTCCGCGAGGCGCTCGGCTGCTACTCGGACGGCCACCTGAACGCCTTCGCCTCGATGTGCCGGCGCACCGCGGAGAGCGCCTTCGCCGCTGCCGGCGACGGCGGCAAACTCGCCGCTTTCGACATCGTCATGTCGGCGAAGAAGCTGGCGGGCCTGGACGACGAGATCTTCCAGCCGGCCCGGCGGACGCTGTTCGACGGCACGCCCGAGGACGCGCCACTGCCCGAGCTCGGCCGCGCCGAGGCGGGCGTGCTGCTGGAGCTCGCCAAGGACATGCTCTATCAGCTGTTCGTGCGCCGCTCCAAACTCACCCGCGCGCTGAAGGTGCGCCAGCTGTTCGTCCGCGAGACGCCGGACGAGCGCGATATAGGGTGAAATAAGCCGGGATGGCCGAGGCGCCTGGCCGTCAGCCGACGGCCACCCGGGCGTTGCGGAACATCCTCAGCCAGCCGCCGTCCTCGCCCCAGTCGGCCGGGTGCCAGGAATTCTGCACCGTGCGCGCCACCCGCTCCGGATGGGGCATGATGACGGTGGCGCGTCCGTCCGCCGTGGTGAGTGCGCAGATGCCGCCGGGCGAGCCGTTGGGGTTCGCCGGATAGACTTCCGTGGGCCCGCCCCGGTTGTCCACGTAGCGCACGGCCACCAGGCCCGCCTCTTCGCTGGCGCGGCGATCGCCCTCGCTGTCGAATGCCGCCCTGCCCTCACCGTGGGAGGTGGCGATGGGCAGCCGTGAACCCGCCATGCCGGCGAGGAACAGCGACGGCGAGGCTTCCACCCGCACCAGCGACAGGCGGGCCTCGAACTGCTCCGAGCGGTTGGCCAGAAACCGCGGCCAGTGTCCGGCACCAGGTATTAAACTTTTTAAACTTGCGAGCATCTGGCAGCCGTTGCAGACGCCCAGCGTGAAGGTGTCGCCGCGCGCGAAGAACGCGGCGAAGCGCTCGCGCATGGCCTCGTCGTAGAGGATGGACTTGGCCCAGCCGCCGCCGGCGCCGAGTACGTCGCCATAGGAGAAGCCGCCGCAGGCAACGAGGCCGGTGTAATCCGCCAGGCTGTCCCGGCCGGCCGCAAGGTCGCTCATGTGCACGTCCGCCGCCTCGAAACCGGCTGCCATGAACGCCGCCGCCATCTCGTGCTGGCTGTTCACGCCCTGCTCTCGCAGCACGGCCACCTTCGGCCGGGCACCCGTCGCGACGAAGGGGGCTGCCACGTCTTCTGCAGGGTCATAGGACAGCTCCGCGTTCAGCCCCGGATCGTCGTCGTCCGCGATCTGCCCGTGCTGCTCGGCGGCAGTCTCCGGGTTATCCCTGAGCGCCTGCATCCGGTAACTGGTCTCCGCCCACGCCTGCTGCAGCGGTCCGCGCTCGAAGGCAAGCGCCTCTCCGCCCGCGTGGATCACCAGGCGCTGGTCGTCCCGCAGCCGGCCCACCCGACGGACGCAGTCCGCGAGTCCCGCCTCGGCCAGCACCGCCTCCACGGCCTCGAGTTCGCTCTCGCGCACCTGCACCAGGGCGCCGGGCTCCTCGGCAAACAGCGCCCCCAGAGGACCGTTGGCGCCGTGCGGGGGCGTGAGGTCGATGCCGATCCGCCCCGCGAACAGCATCTCCGCGGCGCAGGCGAACAGCCCGCCGTCGGAGCGGTCGTGATAGGCCAGCAGGCGGCCCTCCCGGTTCAGCCGCTGCACGGCGGCGAAGAAGCCGCGCAGCCGAGCCGGATCGTCCAGGTCCGGCGGCTCGCCGCTCTCCAGGTTATAGACCTGTGCCAGGCAGGAGCCGCCCAGCCGGTCGGCGCCCGCAGACAGATCGATCAGCAGCAGGTGCGAGGGCTCGTCGCTCTGCCGCAGTTGCGGCGTCAGCGTCAGCCGCACGTCCTCCACCGGCGCGAAGGCGGAGACGATCAGGGATACCGGCGCCACCACCTGCCGGTCGCGGCCGTCTTCCTGCCAGGCCGTGCGCATCGACAGCGAGTCCTTGCCCACCGGGATGGCAATGCCGAGCGCCGGGCAGAGCTCCAGGCCGACAGCGCGCACGGTGTCGTAGAGCTTCGCGTCCTCGCCCGGGTGGCCCGCCGCCGCCATCCAGTTCGCGGACAGGCGGATGCGGCCGATGCCGCCGGTGTCACCGGTGTCGTCCGTGCCGTTCGGGTTGCCCGGGTCGCCAATGGCCGCCGCGGCGATGTTGGTCACCGCCTCCGCCACCGCCATGCGGCCCGACGCCGGCCCGTCCAGCAGCGCCAGCGGCGTGCGCTCGCCCACGGCCATCGCCTCGCCGGTATAGCCCCGGAAGCCGGTGCAGGTGACCGCCACGTCGCTGACCGGGACCTGCCAGGGGCCCACCAGCTGGTCGCGGGCGGTGAGCCCGCCGACCGTGCGGTCGCCGATATGGATCAGGAACGACTTGTCCGCGACCGTCGGATGAGCCAGCACCCGCGCGCAGGCTTCGGCCAGGTCGATATCGCCGGTCTCCAGCGCCGCCGCGGGCGGCAGGAGCCGCTCCGCCTCCCGGGTGAGCCGGGGCGTGCGGCCGAGCAGCATCTCCATGGGCAGGTCCACCGCCGGCTCGCCCAGCCAGCGGTCGGTGACGGTGAGCCGACCGTCATCGGTGATCTCGCCGAGTACCGCATAGGGACAGCGCTCCCGGCGACAGAGTTCGCCGAACTCGTGGAGGCGGTCTTCGGCGATCACCAGCACGTAGCGCTCCTGCGCCTCGTTGCACCAGATGGCCATCGGGCTCATGCCGGGCTCGTCGTTGGGCACCTCGCGCAACTCGAAGCGCCCGCCCCGCTTGCTGTGATCCACCGCCTCCGGCACGGCGTTGGACAGCCCGCCGGCGCCCACGTCGTGGATCAGCACAATGGGGTTGTCCTCGCCGCGGGCCCAGCAGCCGTCGATGACCTCCTGGGCCCGGCGCTGCATCTCCGGGTTGCCCCGCTGTACCGAGGCGAAGTCCAGTTCCTCGCTGCTGGCGCCGCTGGCGAGGCTCGAGGCCGCGCCGCCGCCGAGGCCGATGAGCATGGCCGGGCCGCCCAGCACCACCAGCCGGGTGCCCGCGGGCACCTCGCCTTTCACGGCGTGGCCCTCGCGTACGTTGCCGAGCCCGCCCGCGATCATGATGGGCTTGTGGTAACCGCGGCTCTCGCCGTCCGGCAGCCAGTCCGGCTGCGCCTCCCAGGCGCGGAAATACCCGGCCAGGTTCGGCCGGCCGAACTCGTTGTTGAACGAGGCCGCGCCGATGGGGCCTTCCAGCATGATGTCCAGCGCCGGCGCGATGCGGTCCGGCCGGCCGCTGTCGCGCTCCCAGGGCCGGGGCGCATCGGGGATGTGCAGGTGGGACACCGTGAAGCCGGTCAGTCCCGCCTTCGGCTTCGCTCCCAGGCCGGTGGCGCCCTCGTCCCGGATCTCACCGCCGGAGCCCGTGGCCGCGCCCGGGAAAGGGGAGATGGCCGTGGGGTGGTTGTGGGTCTCCACCTTCATCAGGATGTGCACCGGTTCTTCCAGGTAGCGATAGCGCCTCGTGCCCGGCTCGGGGATGAGCCGCGGCGCCCGCCAGCCCTCGATCACGGCGGCGTTGTCGCTGTAGGCGGAGAGGATGCCGTCCGGGCTGCGCTTCGTGGACTCCCGGATCATCGCGAACAGGCTCAGCGGCTGCGCCTCGCCGTCGACGGTCCACTGGGCGTTGAAGATCTTGTGCCGGCAGTGCTCGGAGTTCGCCTGGGCGAACATCATGAGTTCGGTGTCCGTCGGGTCGCGGTCCAGGCCGGCATAGGATTCGGCCAGGTAGTCGATCTCCTCGTCCGCGAGCGCGAGCCCCAGTTCGCCGTTCGCCCGCTCCAGCGCGGCGCGGCCTTCCGCGGCCAACGGGATCCTGCGCTGCGCCGCCGGCTCCCGGTGGGCAAACATGGCCGCCAGGTCGGCCGCATCCCGGAATACGCTCTCGGTCATGCGGTCGTGCAGGCGGTCCGCAGCGGCGCGCAGGATGCCCTCCTCCGCCCGCACGCCCGCCAGACACCAGGCGATGCCCCGCTCCACCCGCCGCACGGCGTCCAGGCCGCAGGCGTGCACGATGTCCGTCGCCTTGCTCGACCAGGGAGAGATGGTGCCGATGCGGGGCGTGGTCACCAGTATCGGGGATTCCCGGGACCCGGCCGGGTCGTCGGCCCGTGCGCCCAGCAGCGCTCCCAGCACCTCGCGCTCGGCGTCGTCGAGTTCCCGGTCCGCCTCCACGAAGTACCGGTAACGGGCTTCCAGCTCCCCGAGCCCCGGCAGCAGGGGTTTCAGCGTGTCGCGCAGGCGCTCGAGACGGAACGCGGAGAGGGCCTCTCCGCCGGCCAGCACGAACAGAACGGGATCCGGAGCGGAATCTGGAGAAAGGTCCGCCACGCCGCCCGGCCGGCTCAGGATTTGTCGCCCGGAGGCGAGTACATGGGCATCGGGAACTGGGTGACGTTGCCCCCCTCCGCCTTGCTGATCTTGCTCGCCCCCTGCTTCTCGACCTCGTCGATCCGCAGCACCGAGTGCAAGGGCAGATAGGTGCGGCTGACGCCCTCGAACTCGGCCTTCACCTTCTCCTCCGAGGGGTCGACCACCACGCTGCTGCGCTCGCCGAAGAGCAGGTCCTCGACGGTCAGGAAGCCGAACAGATCGCCGTGGCTGACGCCGCCGGCGTAGACCTCGTAGACCTTGCCCTGATTGACGAAAGAGATCCTGTAGATGCGTTTCGCTGACATGGCTCCGGGACGCTCCTTTTTCTGCGGGCGAGTGTAACCGAATTCCGCCGCCGGCTGCCGGCGGCAGAGGGACGGAATCGAGCATCCGGACGGAATTTCAAGGGGTTTCGGCGGATCGGCTGGCGTAAATGTGAACTGGGACAATGCCGCCGCGCTGCCCGGTCACCAGAATAGGCCACTGTCCGTCCGTGTACACGGAAGTCACGGCAACCGGGCGGCTCCTGGGCCCCACCGACAGAGAGGCCGACGATGGCACTGACACTCGAAGTAACCAGCCGCGCGCAGAGGGATCGGCTCGGCGATCACGTGGTCCGGCAGTTCGGCCGCGAGGGCGGCACGATCGGGCGCGCCGAAGACAACGACTGGCGCCTGCCGGACCCGGAGCGCTACATCTCCAGCCACCACGCCACCATCGACTTCCAGGCCGGCAGTTACTATCTCATCGACACGAGCATGAACGGGGTCTACATCAACGGCTCCGACGTGCCGGTCGGCCGTGCGAAGCCCCAGCGCCTGTTCGACGGCGACGTGCTGCGCATGGGCGAATACATCATCAGCGTCACCATCGACGAGGGCTTCGAGCTGCTGGCCGAAGAGGAAGACCACAGGAGCTCCATCGCCCGGGAAGACCTGGTGCAGCTGGACGACGACTCCGACGAATTCTCGCTGGTGGACGCGGAGGAGATCACCGGCGCCCGGGAACTGAGTTCGCGACTTTTCGGCGACACCGTCACCGACACCCACGTTCAGCGGCAGAAAACCGCAGAAAAGAAGTCCGCCCGGCCGAGCGCCAAGGTGACGCGCATGCCAGGGGCCGCCGGGAAGAAGCCCGCCAGGCCCGAGCAGCCGCCGTCCGCAGCGGCACGGGAGAGTACCCCGCTGCCGAAGGATGCCGTGGAGGCCTTCCTGCGCGGGCTCGGCATGAGCGCCGAGGATCTCGGCAATGCGGACAGCCGGCGCATTCTGCACAACGCCGGACTCGCGTTGCGCGAATTCGTGCTGGGCGCCATGGAACTGCTGCAGAACCGGGCCGCGGTCAAGAACAGCTTCCGTCTGGAGCAGACCACGATCCAGCCCGGCTCGAACAATCCGCTGAAGTTCTCGGCCAGCGCGGACGATGCCGTCCGCACGCTGCTCACGGGCAGCCGCAACGAATACGGGCCGGCGGTGGACAGCGTCCGCGAGGCCGTGCGTGACCTGAAGCACCACGAGATCGCCGTGATCTGCGCCATGCGCGAGGCACTCGACGACTTCGCCGACCGCTTCGATCCCGAGGACCTGGAGCAGAAGTTCGAGGGCACGCTGAAGCGCAATTCACTGTTCGGCGGCAACAGCAAGGCAAAGTACTGGGACCTCTACTCCGATCTCTACGAAGTGCTGACCCGTCACGCCGAGGGCAAACTGCCCGGCCAGTTCGGCGAGGACTTCGCCCGCGCCTATGCCGAGCACCTGGAGCGCCTCGAGCGCGACGCGCAGCGCCGCGGCGACGGTGACGACCGGGCCCGGCAGGCCGGCCGCTGAGCCTCCCTGTCGGGCGAGACCGCGCCGGCACCGAGCCGGCGCGGACCGTTCAGCGGTTGCGCCGGTTCTCGATCAGGTCGTCCACGACCCCCGGGTCGGCCAGCGTGGAGGTATCCCCCAGGTTGCCGTAGTCGTTCTCGGCCACCTTGCGCAGGATGCGCCGCATGATCTTGCCGGAGCGGGTCTTCGGCAGCCCGGGCGCGAACTGGATCAAATCCGGCGAGGCGATCGGGCCGATCTCCTTGCGCACCCACTGCCTGAGTTCGGCCAGCACCTCGTCGCTGGCCTCGACACCCTCCATCAGCGTCACGTAGGCGTAAATGCCCTGCCCCTTGATGTCGTGGGGATAGCCCACCACTGCTGCTTCCGCGACCTTGGGATGCGCCACCAGCGCGCTCTCCACCTCCGCGGTACCCATGCGGTGACCTGAGACGTTGATCACGTCGTCGACGCGGCCGGTGATCCAGTAGTAGCCGTCCTCGTCGCGGCGCGCGCCGTCGCCGGTGAAATACGCGCCCTCGAAGGTCGAGAAGTAGGTGTCGACGAAGCGCTGATGGTCGCCGTAGACGGTGCGCATCTGTCCCGGCCAGCTGTCCTTCATGATCAGGTTGCCCTCGGCGGGTCCGTCGAGGGTATTGCCGTCGTTGTCCACGAGGGCGGGCTGGATGCCGAAGAACGGCCGCGTGGCCGAGCCCGGCTTCAGTGGCGTGGCGCCCGGCAGCGGCGTGATCAGGATGCCGCCGGTCTCGGTCTGCCACCAGGTATCCACGATGGGGCAGCGGTCCTCGCCCACCACGTGGTAGTACCACTCCCAGGCCTCCGGATTGATGGGCTCGCCCACCGTGCCGAGCAGGCGCAGGCTCTCGCGCGACGTCTTCTTCACCGGCTCCTCGCCCTCGCGCATCAGCGCGCGGATGGCGGTGGGCGCCGTGTAGACGATGTTCACGCCGTGCTTGTCGCAGACCTGCCAGAAGCGGCTGGAATCCGGATAGTTCGGCACGCCCTCGAACATGAGCGTGATGGCGCCGTTGGCGAGCGGGCCGTAGACGATGTAGCTGTGGCCGGTGACCCAGCCCACATCGGCCGTGCACCAGTAGACGTCGCCGGGGTGGTAGTCGAACACGTGCTGATGGGTGAGCGAGGCGTACACCAGATAACCGCCTGTGGTATGCAGCACGCCCTTCGGCTGACCGGTCGAACCGGAGGTGTAGAGGATGAACAGGGGGTCCTCGGCGCCCATCTCCTCCGGTGGGCAGTCGGCATCCACCTCCTGCTCCGCCTCGTGCAGCCACACGTCGCGGCCGGCGTCCCACTCGATATCCGCACCGGTGTTGCGCACCACCAGCACCTTCTCCAGCGTGCTCACGCCCGGCTTCGCCGCCGCGGCATCCACGTTGGCCTTCAGCGGCACCTTGCGCCCGCCGCGCAGGCCCTCGTCGGCGGTGATCACCACGTTGGAGTCGCAGTCGACGATGCGCCCGGCCAGTGCGTCCGGCGAGAAGCCGCCGAAAACCACCGAGTGCACCGCGCCGATGCGGGCGCAGGCCAGCATGGCCACGGCCGCCTCCGGGATCATGGGCATGTAGATGGTCACCCGGTCGCCGCGCTTCACGCCGATCTTCTTCAGCACGTTGCCGAAGCGGCAGACCCGCTCGTACAGCTGGCGGTAGGTGATGGTCTCGTCACGCGACGGGTCGTCGCCCTCCCAGAGGATGGCCGGCTGATCGCCCTTGTCGTCCAGGTGCCGGTCGACGCAGTTGTAGCAGACGTTGAGCGTGCCGTCGGCGTACCAGCGAATGTGCAGGTCGTCGGCCGCGTAAGAGACGTCCTTCACCTCGGTGAAGGGCTTTATCCAGTCGATGCGCTCGGCCTGTTCGGCCCAGAAGCCCTCGTTGTCGGCGAGGGAGCGCCGGTACATGTCGTCGTAGGTTTTCTCGTCGATGTACGCGCGATCGCGGAAGTAGTCGTTGACCGGATAGATCTTGCTCATCAGCTCCCCTCCTCGATGACTGCAATATTCCTGGTACTCTTTCTGGTGGCTCTTTGTGGTGGCTCTCTCAACGTAGTGTAACGGATGGGCGCGTGCCCGCCCTCAGCGTCCGGCCGCGGCCCGCGCCAGCGACAGCACGCGCCGGGCCTGCAGCAGATGCGGACGGTCCACCATGCGGCCGTCCAGATTCAGCACGCCGGCGTCGGGCTGCGCCTCGAAGGCCTCCACGATGCGCCGCGCGTCGGCCACCTCGGCTTCGGTCGGCGTGAACGCCTCGTTGATCACCGGCACCTGGGCGGGGTGGATCGCCAGCATGCCCAGGAAGCCGTCCCGGCGGGCCGCACCGGCATAAGCGCGCAGCCCGTCCATATCCTTGAAATCGGTGTAGACCGTGTCGATGGCCGGGACGCCGGCCGCGGCCGCCGCCAGCACGCACAGCGAGCGCACCGTCTGAAAGGTGGGCAGCCAGCGGCCGTGGGCATCCCTCGCGCTCATGGCGCCGATGGCGGCGGAAAGGTCCTCGGCACCCCAGGACAGCCCGGCCAGGCGCGGGCCTGCGTCGGCGTATTCACTCAGGCGGAACACGGCGGCCGGGGTCTCGGTGGCGATGGGCAGGATGCGCACGCCGCCCGGCTTCATGTCGGCGGCGGCCTCGAGCGAGCCCAGCCACCGATCGAGACGAACCACGTCTTCGGCGCCGCCGGCCTTGGGCACCACGATGCCATCCAGCCCCTCGGTCACCACCGGCGGCAGGTCCGCGCCCGCGGCGCCGCTGGCGAGCCCGTTGATGCGCACCCAGCGCTCGGCCCGGCCGCGCGGCCCGGCCAGAAACTCGGCGGCGAGCCGGCGCGCGACCTCGCGCCGGGACGGGGCGACGGAATCCTCCAGGTCCAGGATGAGCGCATCGGCGCCCGCCTCGTCCGCCTTCGCCAGCTTGCGCTCGCTGTCTGCCGGGACGAAGAGGTAAGAGCGCATCAGGCGTCCCCGGGCTTGCGCAGCATCAGAGCGCTGCGCCGGCAACTGCCCACCAGCACGCCGTCCTGGTTGTACGCGCGGTGGGCGAAGACGACGATGCCGTTCTCCGGCCGCGAGCGGCTCTCGCGCACTTCGAGCACCTCGGATTCCACCCGGATGGTGTCGCCGTGGAACAGGGGATGCGGGAAGCGCACGTCGTCCCAGCCGAGGTTCGCGACCGTGGTGCCGTGGGTGGTGTCGTTCACCGAAATGCCCACCATGAACCCGAGGGTCAGGGCGCTGTTCACCAGCGGCTTGCCGAATTCCGTGCCCTTGCAGTACTCGGCATCCAGGTGGATCGCGGCCGGGTTGTGGGTCAGCGCCGTGAAGAAGACGTTGTCCGCCTCCGTAATGGTGCGGCGGATGGGATGGTCGAACGTCTGTCCGACGGAGAATTCTTCGAAATACAGGCCAGGCATGGTCAAGGATGATAGCGCGCCCGCCAACCCGCGTGTAGGAGGGCCTTCAGGCCCGATCCGGCTTTCTTCTGGCGTTGGCCCGCCATCGGGTGGACAGGGGTTGCGGGGACGCTCACTCGGACGTCCTGTCCTCGCTCGCTTCGGCCAGACCTCCTTCCCGCCGTCATGGCTCCAGTCGGTCCGGACGACCCCGCAACCCCTGTCCACCCGCTGACGGGCCCGTAGCCGGAATGTCTGGCACCAGTCAGCAATCGCTACTGACTGGCAGCCCCTTCACGCCACCGCGAGCACGGCCGTCATGCGGGGGTATCCATCGCCGCGACCTTTTGTCGGGAGCAAGATGGATACCCCCGCAGGGCGGCCATAAAAGAACGAGGGTCTGGCAGGGCGGATCGGGCCTGAAGGCCCTCCTACGTGGTCGTTACAAGAGTTCCTTCTCGTGCAGCCAGGCCGCGTGCTTCGGCGCGCGCTTCGTCTGCGACCATTCCTCCAGCATTGCAGGTGCCACCTCGCGGAGCCTCTCCAGCATCTCGTCGGTGGCGGTGTTGGCCGCGATCTCCAGCCGGTGGCCGTTCGGGTCGAAGAAGTAGATGGACTGGAACAGGCTGTGATCGGTCGGGCCGACCACCTCCAGGCCCTCGTCCTCGGCTTTCTTCTTCAGCCGCAGGAGTTCGTCCATCGACTCCACCTCGAAGGCGATATGCTGTACCCAGGACGGCGTGTTCGGGTCCCGGCCCATCTCCGGCGAGTTGGGGATCTCGAAGAAGGCGAGCACGTTGCCCATGCCGGCGTCGAGGAAGACGTGCATGTAGGGATCCGGCTCTTTCGTCGAGGGTACCTCGTCCTCGGCGATGGCGAGGAGGAAGTCCATGTCCAGCACCCGCTGGTAGAACTCCACCGTCTCCTTGGCGTCGCGGCAGCGGTAGGCCACGTGATGGATGCGTTTCAGTGCCATGGTGTCCCCTCAGCCCGAGCTGGCTTCTTTCAGCACGCCGCGGCGGAGCTGGTCGCGCTCCATGGACTCGAACAGCGCGGTGAAGTTGCCTTCACCGAAGCCCTCGTCGCCCTTGCGCTGAATGAACTCGAAGAACACCGGCCCGATCAGCGTCTCGGAGAAGATCTGCAGCAGCAAGCGGCTGTCGCCCTCCTCCGTGCTGCCGTCGAGCAGGATGCCACGATTCTTCAGTTCGTCGACGGGCTCGCCATGCCCCGGCACGCGCTCCTCCAGCATCTCGTAGTAGGTCTCCGGCGGCGGCGTCATGAACTTCATGCCGGCCTTCTTCAGCGCGTCCCAGCTCGCGAGCAGATCGTCGGTGGCCAGGGCGATGTGCTGGATGCCCTCGCCGTTGTACGCCATCAGGAATTCCTCGATCTGGCCCGTGCCCTCGGAGGCCTCCTCGTTCAGCGGGATGCGAATCTTGCCGTCCGGAGCGGTCATGGCGCGACTGTGCAGGCCGGTGTATTCGCCCTTGATGTCGAAGTAGCGGATCTCGCGGAAGTTGAACAGCCGCTCGTAGTACTTCGCCCAGTAGTCCATGCGGCCGCGATAGACGTTGTGGGTGAGGTGGTCGATCAACTGAAAGCCGCAGCCCTGCGGATGCCGGTCCACGCCCTCGAAGAACTCGAAGTCGATGTCGTAGATGGAATTCTGATCGTCACCGTAGCGGTCGATGAGATACAGCGGCGCACCGCCGATGCCCTTGATGGCGGGCAGGCGCAGCTCCATCGGGCCGGTCGGGATGTCCATGGGCTGGGCGCCCAGCTCCAGCGCCCGGGCGTAGGCCTCGTGGGCGTCGCGCACGCGGAACGCCATGCCGCAGGCCGACGGCCCGTGCTCCTCGGCGAAGTACCGGGCGGGGTGCTTTTTCTCGTTGTTGATGATGAAGTTGATCCCGCCCTGGCGATACAGGGTGACGTCCTTCGAACGGTGCTTCGCGACCGCCGTGAAACCCATCATCTCGAATACGGGCTCGAGCACGCCCGGCTCGGGAGACGCGAACTCGACGAACTCGAAACCGTCCAGTCCCATCGGGTTTTCGAACAGGTCTGCCATTGTGTCTCTCCCCGCGCGGTGTTCCCGCGCCCTGTGCGAAAACCACCATGTTAGTTACAGATGAAACCACATTCAAGGACGAAGTTCGGGCCGGATCGGGCCTGAAGGCCCTCCTACGTTAGCGGTCGACGTTGCGGCCCGCGTCGAGCACTCGGCGCAGCAGCGCGGCGCGCTCCTCCGCGGCGGCGGCGGCCGCATCGCCGGAGGGCTCCCAGTTCTCCAGCGCCTCCCGATCGACCACGCCGTTCTCGACCAGCAGCGCCTCCAGTGCGGCCACCCGTTCTCGCAGGACCCAGTGCTCGCCGAGGAAGGCGGTCAGCATGGCCAGCAGCCGGTCCGCGGCCGGATCCTCGAAGAAGGCCTTGCGCCCGCCCCTGACCTCCCGGCTCAGTGTCTCGTCAGCCATGACCTCAGCGCCTCGCACCGAAGCCGTACCACATGATGATGTCCGACAGACGCCCGGTGTCTTCGTCGAAGGCGGCATCGGCGGAGATTGCCGCGGCGAAGGCGTCTTCGTCGACGTAGCCGTAGCGCGGCATCACCGCCTCGAAGAAGGCGTCTTCTGCGAAACCCGCGCTCGTGCAGAGCTCCTTGTAGTCCTGGTCGCGGAAGCCCTTGTAGTAGGGCTCGTTGTTGTAATAGCTGTCCCAGTCCAGGTAGAAGCCGTCGTAGGGTGCGGTGGCCGAGTTCGGCGGCAGCTCCATGTTGATCAGCACGCCGCCGGGCCGCAGCACCCGATGGGCCTCCGCCAGGAACGCACGTATCGACTTCAGCGGCAGCTCGTGCAGGAACATGGAGGAGAACACCACGTCGAGGCTCGCGTCCGGAAAGTCGAGAGACTCCGCCGCCTGCTGATGGAAATGCACCGTCTCGCCGAGTGTCTGGGCGCGCGCGTGAGCGTAGCGCAGGCACGGCGCGGCGATGTCGACCCCGTGCACCTCGGCCTGCGGGAAGGTGCGCTTCCACGGCACCGTGTTGTGGCCGATGGTGCAGCCCACGTCGAGGATCTTCTCCGGTTGCAGGTCCGGGAAGCGCAGACGCACGAAGTTCGCCATGGACAGTCCGATGTCGTCCAGATGCTCGCCCATGACGCCGAAGGCGAAGACGTTCAGGCCGTTGTCGTAGATGGCGCCGGCCACGGCGTCGTCGTCGCCGCGAGATCCATGATAGTTGCCCGGCATGAGATGCACGTCCACGGCGGTGGCCGAGCGCGGCAGCTCCAGCGCCGGATCCAGCTCCAGGGTGCCCTGCGCCCTTGACCGGTCGGCGGCGATCTCCGCGCAACGCCGGTTGAAGGCCTCCACGTCGTCTTCCAGTTCGTCGATGACGGCGTTCCACACGGCCTCCTGGGCAGTGCAGCGCAGGCTCGAGTAGAAGCGGAACTGCGGATGCGGCCTGAGTGCGGCGTGCACTTCCTCGGCGTTTGCCGGGTCCCTGTCGTGCTCGGCGCGGAATGCTGGCAGAACGTCGCTCTCCCACGCCCGCTTCATGGACTCCGCCACGTCGGTGAGCACGTGTGCTCGCAGCGAGGAGACGAAACGCTCGCGGGCGCGCTCGTCGCGTGATTTCGGGATATCGAGGCCGTGGCCGAGACGCGTATCGATCATGCTGCTCTCCCCCATCGCTGAACGATCATGCGGTGCGGGCGATGCTACCACAGCCCGCCGTCTGCCCCTGGTCGGGCCTGAAGGCCCTCCTACCGGGTGCCCGTGGGAGAGGCTTTAGCCTGTGGGAGGGGCTTTAGCCCCGATTCATTATTCAATCGGGCCTGAAGGCCCTCCTACAGGCCAGATCAGATGGGCGATCAGAGGGGCGGCGGCCGCTGGCTGTCCTCGAGCATGCGGATGAAGAAGCCGCGGATCGCGCCCTCGGCCTCGGCCCGGGTCATGAGCCGCTTCTCCTCCATCAGCTTCGCCATGTCGGCGATGGAGCGCCGACCGTCGATCATGCTCATGATGAACGCATGCACGCGCGTGGAGACCGCCTGCATGCGGAAGTTCTCCAGTGCCGGTACGGGCTCGGAGCCCACCACGAGCCAGTCCGGCAGCGCCTTGTGGCGCGGCGGCAGTTCGGCCTCCGCGGTCTTCTCCGCGACGACGGTGACCACCTGCTCCCGGCGGCCGTGGCGGCTCAGGGGCGAGTCCATGTAAGGGATCTCCCGCTCGGTCACGGACGGCTCGCCGAAACCCGCCATGGCAATAATCTCCAGCGCCTCCTCCAGGCTGTAGTTTCGCGCCGGCGAGGGCGTGCGGAAGGCCGCCGAGCCGAACCAGACCCAGCGGCCGCCGGCGGTGAGCAGACGGTTCCAGCGGGCGGCCTGCACGGACAGGTCCTCCGGCAGGACGTCCACCAGCCAGGGAGTGACGAGGGTGTCGAATGCACCCGCGCGAAATGGCGGCCGGAGCGCACTCGCCAGCACGTGCCGCAGACCCGGGCGAGCCGGCTCGGGCGCCGCCAGTTCCCGCGCCGCCGCCACGTCCCCGGCCCGGCTCGGCGCGATCGGGAACTCGTGCAGGGACACCGTCTCGCCGGCGCAGAGCTTCGCCGCGGCCAGCACCAGCAGCGGATTGAAATCCAGGGCGACGGTGACCTCGGGGGCAAGCGTTTGATGCAGGTCGTAAGCAAGCCGGCCCGCGCCCGCCCCGGGCACCAGCATGCGGCCGGGCGCCTCGCCGCGCAGCGCCCCGGCCACCGCCTCGAGCGACTGCCGGTTCTCCTCGTCGCCCCAGGCCCAGTCCCGGTGGACGTTGGCGTAGTAGGCGGTCAGGCCGACCTCCGTCGGCAGGCGGGTGCGCAGCGCCAGATGCGTCTCGTAGGTGGCCTCGGAGACCCCGGCGCCGAGGGGCGCGAGCAGGGACTTCAGTTCGTCGGCGTGAGCACGCCAGGCCTCGATCTGACGGCGCAGCCGGCGTTCGGTGGACGCGAGTAGCCCGCCCTTCTCCAGCGCGGCCACGGCGGCCTGCTCGTCCTTTGCGATATCCGTCAGCGCGAAGTCGAAGCGCTGACGCCACTCCGCCAGCGCCGTGTCCGGGTCCGCGAACAGCCACGGCACGCCGTCGAGCGACGGGAAGCCCGTGGCGCAGCCCGGGCAGCGCAGCGAGTCAACGTCGGCCTCCAGGGACCGGTCGCAGCGCGGACAGGCCAGCAGCGACAGCAAAGCAGAGTCGGATGACATAGTCAGCCGCCCTCCCCGACGATACGCTCGGCCAGCAGTCTGCCGTTGCGCACGCAGTCATTCATCGCGATGCCCCGATAGGCATTGCTGTTGAGATAGAGCCCCCGGTGGCTCGCGAGCCGCTCGAAGATGGCATCCACCCGCGCGATATGCCCGGGCGCATAGCTCGGAATGCCCCGCGGCCAGCGCTTGACGTAGGTGACGTCCGGGTCGGCGGTCAGGCGCATGGTGGCACGGACACCCTCGAGCGCCGTGCGCACCAGACCCTGTTCGTCCTGGTCGACCAGTTCCGGATTGCGCTGACCGCCGATGATGAGCCGGAGTATCCGGCCGCCCTCCGGCGCCCGGTCCGGGAAGATGCTGCTATCCCACAGCACGCCCAGCGCGGGCAGCTTCGCACTCGTCGTCGTCAACAGCCCGAAGCCCGGAAGCTCGCGATCCATCTGCCGGTAGCCGAACCCGACGACGGCCACCGGCGAGTACCCGATGGCGCCAATGCGCTTGCCCAGTCCGGCGTCGAGGTCTTTCACCATCTCCGCCGCCGCGTACGACGGCGAGGCGATCACCACCCGGTCGAACTCCGGGGTGTCGGACGGCGTGCGCAGCACGTAGCGACCACGCTGGTTATCGTGGCGCAACACGCCGTGCACCGGTTCGCCCAGGCGCCATTCCGCGTCGATGATCTCGTGCAGGTGCCCGATCAGCGCGCTCACCCCGCCCCTGAAGCTCATCAGGATGCCGCCGGGGCCCGCCTGCTTCTTGCGCCGCGCCAGCATGCCGCGGAAGAGTCCGCCGTGCTCGCGCTCCAGCGCCACCACCAGCGGGAAAGCGGCTTCGACGGAAACCTTGTCGGGCGTCGTCGCATAGATGCCGGCCACCATCGCGTCCAGGAAGACGTCGGTGAAGCCCTTGCCGAGGCGTCGATAGCCGAACTGCTGCAGCGTCTCCGGCGTCGTCTTCTTCCGCCGCGGGACCAGCGGCTCCATGGCCACCCGCAGCTTGGCCGGCCAGCCGATCAGCTTCGTCTTCAGGAAGGCAGGGGGCGATTCCGGCAGCGGATGCAGCCCGTCTTTGTAGATGAATCGCCGCCGCGCGAGGTCGGAGCTGGGCAGCAGCAGATGATCGGCGCCCGCGTCCTCGACCAGCTGCTGGCTGTCCGGCTTGTTGGAGAGAAAGCCATTGCCGCCCGCCTCGAAGCGGAAACCCTCCACGTCCGCCGTGTACATGGTCCCGCCCGGGACGGGTTCGGCGTCGAATATCGTGAGGTCCCAGTCCGGTCGGGCCCGTTTGACGTAGAAGGCAGTGGTGAGACCGCTGATGCCGGCCCCGACGATGGCGATTCTCATGAGGCCCGAGTTTCCCCGAGGGCGCGCGCAGACACAAGGAACCGCCGCGCGCTCAGCGACACCCATCCTCCATTGCCGTCATCGCTGCCCGGAAAGCCTCGTAGTCCGCCAGCCCGAAACGGCCCGCGATCTCCTCCGCCCAGATCTCCGCCAGTTCGCCTTCGATCGCCGGTGTCAGCTCGCGCTTGTGCGCCCCGGTCTCTCCGCGGCGCACCTTGGCGGAGTCGCTGCCCTCGGGCAGGCCGATACGGCGTTCGCTCAGCTCGCGCATCAGGCGGTCGTCGTAGCGGCGACGATTGGCCAGCATGTACTCCATGGACGAGCGCTCGAGGGTCAGGTCCAGCAAGGCCTCGCCCAGTGCCACGCCGATGAACTCCGCAATGCGCCTGACGGTGCCGGCACGATCCGTCCGCATGCCCTCGTAGCAGAGCAGCAGGACGTCATCGTCGTCGCGCCGCGGCCACCAGGAGGCGAGATGATGCCAGTAGTCGCGGCCCTCTCCGCGCGGCAGGAACTTGCCACGGGCGAAGGTCTCCATGTCGATCGTGCCGGGCTCGAAGAACCAGCCCTCCATAAAGTGATACATCGAGACCAGCGCGTCGCCGGGATTGCGCACGCTGACGATGTAACGGGCGCCGGCCGGCACGCGGTCGGCCGGCAGGTGGCTCTTGAATGCACGGGGCTCCGCGCGCTGGGCGGCGCCCAGGTCGATGCCGAGGTCGTGAGCCGTCTCGATCCAGGGTACGACCGCCGAGATATCGTCGAAGTCCTCGTCGCCGCCGGTGCGCAGCGTGTGGACGATCTGCTGCAGCCACGTGGTGCCGGACTTGGCGAAGGGCGTGATGATCACGTCGTCCGGCCGCGGCCGAAAGGCCATGCCGCGGGCGACGCCCTCGTCGCTGACCAGCGTCTCCAGCGCGGCGGCGAACTCCTCGAAGGTCCGGGCCCGCCGGCCGCGGGGCCGAAGCGTCACAGGCGCGTCCGGTCAGGCATAACCGATCTCGTCCAGGTGATCGTCGTCGATGCCGAAGTAGTGGGCGATCTCGTGCAGCAGGGTCTTCCGGATCTCCATCAGCAGCTCGTCCTGCGGCAGTCCCATCTCCAGATGCGGATTGCGGAAGATGTAAACGATGTCCGGCAGCTCGGCCACGTCCTCGACGCTGCGCTCGGTGAGCGGGATACCGACGTAAAGCCCGAGCAGCCCCACGCCCTCCGGGTCCAGCTCCTCGTCGGCCTCGTCCATCACCATCACGTCGATGTTATGCAGGGCGTCGCGCACCCAGTCGGGCAGACCGTCGATGGCCTCGCGGACCACGCCTTCGAATTCGTTGCGTTTCATCGTCCGGCGAGTTTACCAGCGGGGCCGGTATCCGGGAGGTGGGCCGGAGAACCGTCGAACAGCGGACCTGAACGAGTCCGCTCAATCGGCGTGCGGAATCCTGCCGACCAGCACCTTCAGGCATTCGGTGCGCATCGCGATATCCTCTTCCAGCAGTTCGATCTCGTTCAGGATCTCCTGGGTGATCGTCTCCTTGCTGGTCTTGGCTTCCATGATGCTGTCCAGCTCCTCGAGGGCCGCGCGGAGCTTCGGATGGGTTCGCATGACACCCGATGACTTTCCGTCGACCTCCTCCTGGACCCGCGGGAACTTGTAGGTACGGCTGGACGGGAGTATCGAGCCCTTCGGGCGCTCGTACGTAACTCTCAGGACATCGACGTAATTCAGGCTGGATATGTAGTAACGGGCGATCTGCTTCGGACTCGCCATGCCCATTTCGGACAGCGTCGGATAAGCGCTTGAACTGGTCTTGGTCATCTTGTCTGCGTCCCCCGTGCGATCGTCGGGCCGGCCCCGGCACGGCTATCTTGGCAAAAACTGACAACGCTGTCATCTGTCACGAGGCAGTTACGGGTTCCGGCGATGCCGGAAACCGCCGATGACGCTGCCGGACACAGGCATCAACTCCGCTCCGGCACCGACCAGCGCCTGAACAGATCGGCGATCGAGAACTCGCTCAGGTCGGAGAACTCGCCGGCATCGAAGAACGTTCCAAGGCAGGAGCCGCATTTCTCGTACCAGATGTGAGGCTGGTGCGGATCCACCATCCTGACCATGCCACCACCGCAACGCGGACAGTGGTAACGGTCCACCCGGTTCTGCGCCTTGCCCACGGCCGCCTCGCCGATATCGAACGCCGCTGCGGCACGCTTCTTGCGCAATACCCGCTCCGCTTCACCGGCGTCGAACCACAGTCCGCGGCAACGGAAACAGCGATCGATCTCCGTGCCGTCCACGTCCAGCACCTCCATGTCGGCGCGGCATTTCGGACAGCGCATCGCGCCGGACCAGAACACGCCGCCGCCATCCCCGGCTCCCATGCCCACGGTATAGCGCCGCGCAGTCTTTGTCCCGGGTTCCGCCGCCGCCCGGTGCCGGTACAGAAGCAGCGTCACGATCAGGAACAGGGCCAGCAGGCCCATCAACAGGTACGACTGGACGTAAGAGGTGCCCTCGGAGATCAAGCCGTAGGTCTTGGCGCCGGCGGCGCTGCCCAGATTCGCGATCGACATGTACAGCGCGAACTGGGTCGCCGAGGCTCTGCTCGCGCAGATCGCCATGGCCAGCGCGATCATGCAGACCATGACGACCGGATTCATCAGGACCCAGATCGAGAGCATGGTTCTGACGTACAGGGTGTCCGCCCACAAATGCTGAGTCTCGGCCAGCAGGAAGGCGTGTGCTGCCACGAGCGCGACGGTGGCCAGCATCATGCGCCTGGCGCCGTAGCGGTCGATCAGCGGTCCCAGCGCCAGCGCCGCGACGGCGCCGATCAGGCCCATGACGGCGACCAGTTGCGACCACTCGGGGGTGGAGAAGCCGAATACGTTGATCGCCGCGATCGGCATCAATGCATGACCGTAGCCGCTGACGAGGCCATCGAAGAACATGACGCTCATGACGATGAGGCTCGCCGGTTTCCACAGTACGGCATTCAGTTCGCCGAACATCGTGCGAAACGACTGGGCCGGCCGGTGCACCGAGGCCTCGACCCCCTCGCTCCAGGGCAGCAGCCGTTCACCCCGGCGCTCGCGGATCATGACGAACGCCACCAGGATGAGACCGGCAACCGACGCACAGGCGACCGCGGTGACGCCGGTGCCGAACGTAACCAGCATGACGCCGGTGGCAGCCGAGGCGGACGCCCACCCGATGGACTTGCCGAAGGCCATGAAGGCATTCAGGCGCCCCTGCTCCTCGACAGGCGTGAGATCGATGGACATGCCGTCCACCGCCACATCCTGGCTGGCCGCGAATATGTTGATCAAAACGCCGAGGAGCATCAGCAGCCCCATCTGCTCGCCGGGACGCTCAACGAGGGCGAGCCCGAGCAGGGCAAGGGTGAGCCCGAGCTGCATGGCGATGACCCACGGACGGCGTCTGCCCATCGCCAGGAACTCGTAGCGATCCATCAGCGGCCCGCCGGCGATCTTGAAAGCCCAGGGCAGCGTGATCACCGCGAGGAAAGACGCGATGTCTCCGGCGGCCACGCCCTCGCTGGCGAGCCAGGCGGGAATCGCAATGCTGAGCAGGCCGTAGGGAATGCCCTGCGCGAAGTACATCATGCAGCCCGTCAGGAAGCGTACCCGCGGACTCTCGGCAAGGACGGGGCTCTTCATCATCGTTGTTCTTCTTTTTGACCGGGCGCCATATTACCGGAAAAATCCGCTCACGGGCCGACACTGACAGGCCCCGGCCGCGCGGTTAGTATTGCCGCTTTCGAGCTGCAGGAAATCACCGGATGAAGCCAGCGCCGTCTCGCACAGCGCCAGCGACGGTCGTGCCAGTCGTGGCGGCCGTGGCCATAATGCTGTTGCCGGGCACGCCGGTTTACCCGGCGGCGGCCGGCGAGGCTGCTGCCGGCGCCCGTCCCGCCGGGGAGATCGAGGAGATCGTCGTCACCGCGCGGCGTCGCACGGAGAACCTGCAGCAGGTGCCTATCTCGGTCACCGCGCTCAGCGGCACCGAACTCGCGGCGCGGCAGGTCGATGCCATGGACCAGCTCGGCTCCGTCGTGCCGAACCTGCAGTTCGACAAGGCGGCGCCCTCCTCCGGCTCCAGTTCCGTCGGGCAGATCTTCATCCGCGGTATCGGCCAGGCAGACTACACGCCGGTCACCGATCCCGGCGTCGCGCTGTACGTGGACGGCATCTACATCGGCCGCTCGCCCGGCAACGTGCTGGACCTGCTCGACATCGAGCGCATCGAGGTCCTGCGCGGGCCGCAGGGAACGCTATTCGGCCGCAATTCCATCGGCGGCGCCATCAAGGTGCACAGCCGCCAGCCCGGCTTCGACGACACCGACAGCAGCGTGGAGCTGCGACTCGGCAACGACGATCTGCGCGGACTGAACTTCCGCCTGAACCTGCCGCTGAAAGACACGCTCGCGGCGAACTTTGCGATCGGCCGCGTGGAGCGGGACGGCTACGTCGAGCGGCCCTGGGACGGCATACGGACCGGCGACCGGGATCGCTGGTCGGCCCGCGGCGCGGTGCGCTGGGAGCCGACGGACCGGCTGGCTGCGTCGCTGGTGATCGATTACAGCACCATCGACGAGAACGGCGCGCCGGTGGTCTCCGGCGGAGTCAACGACCGCCAACCCTTCGCGACCTTCGGCAACGCCGTCCTCGCGAGCTGTGAGGCCGTGGTGATCAACCCGGCCTTCGACGCCACACCCGCGGGCGGACCGCCCACCTTCCCGCCGCCGGGCGCGCCCACCGGCGACGCGCCGGGCTGTTACGGCGCCGCCTCGGTACCGGGGCCATTCGTCTCCGAGGGCACCTTTCCCGTCACCTCGGAGCTCGACAGCGGCGGTGCGGCACTCACGTTCGACTGGACGCTGAACGAGCGCTGGAGCATCCGCTCCACCACCGGCTATCGGGAGATGGACATGCTCTCCTCCCGGGACGGCGACAACACGCCCGCCAACATCTTCGCTACCCGCGACGACTTCGAACACGAGCAGTTCAGCCAGGAAATGCAGCTGCGTTTCGCCGGCGACGACCCGGGCCTGTCGGCGGTGCTCGGGCTGTTCTATTACGACGAATCCGGTTTCAACCTGGTCGACGTCACGGTGCCTGCCGGCGCCATCCAGAGCGGCGGTTTCTACGACAACCAGTCCTACGCGGTCTTCGCCCACGGCACGCTCGACCTCACCGAGCGTCTGGCATTGTCGCTCGGCGCGCGACACACGGAGGACCGCAAGGCCTACCTGCCGGACCAGTTCTCGCTCGGCGATGCCTCGGCGGGATCGGCACGCGGCCTCTTCCCGCCCACCTGGCCGGAACTCGCCGGCTTCTACCTGGCGCCCACAGGACCGCTGGCGGCCGGCGAGCGCATCCTCGACTACCGCGAGAGCGAGCTCGATTTCGACGCCACCGACACGACCATCGACCTCAGTTACCGGCTGGCGGAAAACGTGCTCGCTTACGCGACGTTCTCCACCGGCTACAAGAGCGGCGGTTTCGACCAGCGCTTCGTCGGACCCACGCCGGACCGAGCGCCGAGTTCGTACCGGCCGGAGTCGGTGGACAGCCTGGAACTCGGCCTGAAAACGTCGTCTTTCGGGGGTCGACTGAGGGCAAACCTGGCCGCGTTCGATGCCGACTACGACGACCTGCAGATCATCGTGCGCGAGTCTTTCAACCCGCTCACCTTCAACGCCGGCGACGCCCGCGTGCGGGGCGGAGAACTCGAGCTGGAATGGTTCGCATCGGCGGACTGGGAAATCGGCTTCTCGGCGGGCTACCTGGACACGGGCTATCGGCGTCTGAATCAGGCGGCGCAGGACTCCGGGGTGGAGCTCGGCAACCGGCTCGCGAACGCGCCGATGTGGAGCCTGGCTGCCGGTTCCGCCTACCGCCTCGGCCTGGGGCGCCTGGGCGAGGTGACTGCGCGGGTGGACTGGTCGTGGCAGGACACCGTGTACCACGACGCGGTGAACAGCGAGCGCATCCGCCAGTCCGCGTTCCACCTCGTGAATGCCTCGCTCGCGTTCGTGCCGCCCTCCGGCCGCTGGCAGCTCACGCTGGCGACGCGCAACCTGTTCGACGAGACCTACATCGTGACCGGCAACTCCGCTTTCGACACACCCGCCGCCTACGTGGAACGCGTCTATGGTCGGCCGCGAGAGTTGCTGGCCTCGCTGCGTTACGACTTCTGACCGGCCCCGCATGAAGACGACACCGGGCAACGGTCGCGAGGGCGCCAGCGCGAAAACGCCGAACATCTGGCTGCTCGGCATGCGGCCCCGCACCCTGACCATGGCCGCGGTACCCGTCGCCGTCGGGGCGGCCCTCGCATGGGGAGAGGGGGTGACCCCCGACTGGCTCACGTTCGTGGTGACGCTGGCCTGCGCAGTGCTGATACAGACCGGCACCAACCTGTTCAACGACGCCCGGGACGGGGAGCGCGGGGCCGACGGGCCGGACCGCATCGGGCCCGTGCGCATCACCGGCGCCGGCCTGGCCGAGCCAAAGCAGGTACGGCGCGCGGCCGTCGGCTGTTTCGTCGCGGCGCTGCTCGCCGGCATCTACCTGATCGTGGTCGGCGGAGTGCCAATTCTGTTGATCGGTCTCGCCTCGCTGGTGGCGGGTTATGCGTATTCCTCGGGCCCGCGGCCGCTGTCGCACGGACCGTTCAGCGAGATCTACGTGATCGTCTTCTTCGGGCTGATCGCGGTGGCGGGCAGCTATTACCTGCAGGCAAAGGCGCTGCCGGGCACCGGCGTCCTGCTGACCGGTATCGCCATCGGCAGCTACGCCGCCGCCGTGCTGCTGGTGAATAACCTGCGCGACACGGTTGCGGACCTCAAAGCGGGCCGCAGGACGCTGGCCGGCCGGCTCGGCACGAGCGGTGCCCGGTGGCTGTACGGCTTCCTCCTGCTGGCGCCGTTCCTGCTCCTCGCGGCCGCGTGGGGCGTGCGGTCCCTCGGCCTGGTCTGGCTCGCCCTGCCGGTCTGCCTGTGGGCTATCGTCCTGTTCGCCCGCATGCCGGTGGGCCCGGGCATGAACGCGCAACTCGGCCGGACCGCCATGATCCAGGTGCTGGTCGGCGTGCTGCTGATCGTGGAACAGCTCACGTGAATCCGGTGCTCTCGACGCTGCTGCCGGCGGGCCTCGCCTTCATCATGTTCGCGCTGGGGCTGAAGCTGAGCATCGGCGACTTCCGCCGCGTACTGACCTTCCCGCTGGCCGTCGGCCTCGGCCTGGCTGCCCAGACGCTGCTGCTGCCGCTCACGGCGTTCGCCATCGCCTTGCTGTTCGACCTGTCGCCGGAGGCAGCCGTCGGGCTGATGATCCTCGCCGCCTGTCCGGGCGGCGTCACCGCGGCGATGATCACGGATCTGTCGCGTGGCGACACCGCCCTGTCCGTCACGCTCACCGCCTGCACCAGCCTGCTGTCGTTCATCACGGTGCCGATCATCGTCGGCCTGTCGCTGCAGCACTTCCTCGGCCAGGCGGCGCCGGTGGACTATCCGCTGGGCCAGGCCATCGGCAGCCTGTTTGTGATCACCCTGCTGCCGGTCGCCGTGGGCCTCGCCATCAATCAGGCCGGCTGGCTGGCGGCCGCGGTGGCGGAGGTCATCGGCAAGGTGGCTACGGCCGTGTTCCTGATGATCGTGTTCGTGACCTTCTACACGGAATGGCCGAGTATCACGGAACATTTCTCGAAGGTGGGTCCGGCGATCCTCGTGCTTAACGTCACGACGATGGCGACCGGGGCCCTGCTGGGGCTGATCGGCCGCCTGCCCACCGCCGGCCGGATCGCGCTGGCGGTGGAATGCGGCATCCAGAACAGCGCGCTGGGCATCACGGTGGCCGTCAGCCTGCTCAGTGTGTCCGGGCTCGCGGTACCGAGCGTGATCTATGCGTTCCTGATGAATATCACGGCGCTGGGGTTGATTGTGGTCCGGCAGATGCAGGTGGGAAGGGCTGCGGGGGACGCAGCCTACTGATCTTCGGGCGGCGAACCCGCGCCCGGTTCGAATCCGGTGGGTTCGTCCACACGCCCCCTCGAAAAATCAAAAAGGGGCCACCAGGGCCCCTTTTTCGATTTTTGGCGGAGGGGGTGTCCGCCTCTGGGGGTTCCAAGCACTTCCGAAGCCATCCGATAACCTCTTGTCTCTCTTGTATTTCTATTCCTATCACGCCTAGTGACGTCCGACAGAATCCGAATTAGAATGGGGGATAAAGTGGGGGAGAACGGAGGCGCAGATGGCCAACCTCACGGCGACCGGAGTCAGAAACGCGGGCGAAGGCAAGCACTTCGACGGGAAGGGCCTCTACCTCGTCGCTAAGGGCGGATCGAAGCTCTGGGTCTACCGGTATCAGATCCAGGGCAAGAGGCGCGATATGGGCTTAGGGGGCTACCCTGAGCTATCTCTCAAGGAAGCCCGAGAGCTACGGGATAAGTGCCGCAAGCTCGCCAAGTCCGGCGTGGACCCAATAGATGCCCGTCGGGAAGAGCGAGAGCAGGCAATTCGCGAGTCACGGCAGGGGATCACGTTCAAGGAATGCGCCGCTGCCTATATCGAGAGCCATCAGTCTGGCTGGCGAAACCCCAAGCACGTTGCTCAGTGGAAGAACACGCTGGAGACGTACGCCTATCCAAAGATAGGGCAGTCTTTGGTGAAGGACATCGACACCGAGGCCATTTTGGCGATCCTCCAGCCGATCTGGGCTGAGAAGACCGAGACGGCGTCCAGGGTACGGGGACGCATCGAGAACATACTGGACTGGGCCAGAGTCCGAGGTTTTCGCGTCGGCGAGAATCCAGCTCGCTGGCGAGGCCATCTAGACAAGCTATTGCCGAAGCGAAGCAAGGTTTCCCCGGTCACTCACCACCCCGCACTGCCCTACTCTGAGCTGCCTGCTTTCATGGAGGAGCTACGAAAGAAAGACGCAATCTCAGCCCGTGCTCTCGAATTCCTTATTCTGACGGCAGCCCGCACCGGAGAGGTAATCCACGCCACTTGGGAGGAGTTCGACCTCGAAGCCGGAATATGGACTATCCCAGGAGAGCGCATGAAGGGTAGCCGACCGCACCGCGTAGCGTTGAGCAAGCAAGCGAAAGCCATTGTGGAGAAGCTCAAGGAGCGGCGAGAGAGTAAATTTCTGTTCCCTGGAGCTAGGCCGAACCGTCCTATCTCATCCATGACCATGCTCAAACTGCTCCGCACACTGGGCCATGGCGGAATCACTGTCCACGGCTTCCGCTCGACATTCCGGGACTGGTGCGCCGAGCAAACCGCTTTCCCAAGAGAGATTGCCGAGGCAGCGTTAGCGCACGTACTGTCGGACAAGACGGAAGCGGCTTATCAGCGGGGAGATATGTTCGGGCGGCGCAAGAAGCTGATGGACGCATGGAGCGGCTTCTGCTATTCGGAAAAGGACGGTGCCAGAGTGGCTACGCTTAGCCTTGTTAATAACTGACTATGCTGCACGACAAAAAGACTTGGCTAACAGTTCCCTCCGCTGCGAGTTACTTAGCGAGCCAGTTGGATGAGCCCGTTACGTCTGCGGATATTTATCAACTTGCACTAGAGCGACAGCTCACCTTGTCCGTGAATTTCGTTCAGACCGTCTATGCAGTACGCGCGTTTATTGTGCCTAGCCATGATGTCGAGACAATCGAAATTCCGAGCCTCCGCGATGATGGCAAGATTCTGTCAATAAAGAGAGGTATAGAACTAATAGGAGACCGCTATTTGGTCACGGACAAAAACGAAATTGTGGAGCTGAGAGGTTTTTATGACATCCCCCTTCTTCTTGGCGAAACCCACTCCGTAATCAACCAGTATCAACATGAAGTGGGCGGATATCCGTCTGACCTGATAAGCATTGACGGTGCCGCCGTCAGTAATCCGCAAACTGGTCAGATCTTCGTTCTTCAGGAGCAATTCAAAAAAGATCTACCGATGCACAAACGCTACGCTCTAGACAACTTCTACCCTACTGCGCTCTTGCCCGAGTCAGCAGATTTCGTCGTGTTAGTTAAGAACCTGCAGGCATTCGTTAAACAGATTGCTGGCAGTGAGAGTGGACGCAACTCGCGTGACCATGACCTCCAAGCGGCGGCCAATGCATTAGCGGCGGAACTGTTCGATCGTGGCAGAAGAGTGATTACGAAGAGAGAGATCGCGAAGCTGCTAGCCGTATCGCACGAGTGGTCTGAAATGACAGCCGCTAGGATTGAGCGGGTGATTCGGAAAGAGTGGTGATCCCCATTCGCCCGCTATCGCCTAGTACCGCCTACAAGAATCCCTAATCCACTGTTTTCATTAATTTGTTTAGCGCCTAGGCGACTACAGGCGCCCGATTCGCCCTGCTCAAATATCCCCGTCGATTCATCTAGACGGAGTAGCATTTCATGAGCATTCGAATCTTGCGCTTACCTGAAGTCATCGTCAGAACTGGCCTATCCCGGTCCACCATATATAAGCGGATGACGGAAGATAGGTTCCCTCTCGCTATTGACTTAGATGGTCGAGCGGTAGGCTGGCTTGAAGACGAAATTGAGGAGTACTTAGCCGGCCGGGTGAGACTTAGCCGCAATGAGGACGAAACATGATCGTCCAAATCAGTGACGAGCGGCGAATCAAGGGCGGCGCGCTGGCTTGGGAACTCCAAAAGCCCCGAATCCGCAAGGGCAAGACCGCCTGGGAATCCTTCAAGTGGTTCAATTCCTTTGGCAGCGCCCTGGAGAGCGCCGTACACGAGGAGATCAGGCTTCACCCGGCGCAGACCCTCTCGGAGGCCATTGAAGCCGTCTCCGGGATTGTCCGGCGCTACAACGAGCTGATCCCGGCGGAATTTGAGCTTAGGCGTAAGCCCGTAGACCAATGACAGGGAAAGTCGTTGGCTATCACCCCCTGATCCCAGAGGGCGAGTATCTGGTGCGGTTCACGTACTACGAGACCGGCAGAGCGTGGAAAGGCAGCAAGGCAATTCTGCACTTCGCGGTGGTGGAGGGGGAGTACGCTGGTACTCCCCTCACCCGCTACTACAACGTTCGACACGTGGAGCCACCGTTAGGGCGAGATGGGAAGTTTAGCGTGGGAGATCGGTGCCACCTGGTTAAGGAATTCCGTTCCCTCCTCTCCGAGTCTAGCGCGAAAAGTGAAATCGACCTGAACCTATACCGAGGATGGCTGATTAGGGCCTGTGTGGGCACTACGAACCAGACCGGCCTAGGCGAGGACCTGACAAAACCTAATCAGTACAGTGTTATCCGAAAGCTCCTGGAGATCGTCCCTGAATCACTCTCAGCCTAGAGCCCCCAAACTAGGGTAGGAGAGGATAGGCACTAGGGTAGGTGTAGGTGCAGGGTAGGACAGGATAGGAAGGGACAGGTAAGAGGTAGGAGACTCCTGTATCCCTCCTGTTATTTCAGGATCTCATTGCTGCCTTAGGCATTTAGGTCATCTAGGGGTTCGATTGACTCAACTGTTAACGCACTGAATTAATGAGGGTTTCCCGCGCTAACTATTGACGGATATCAAGCCAGACGACTGAGGCGGAAATGACGAGTTCTACACGGAAATCCCGTACAGACGCGCAAAGTGCTGATAGATACCGTCAGGCGTTTCAGAGCGTACGTTTTGGGGGACAGCCGTGCATTGCGCTAATTGTGGGAAGATCATCCCGGAGGAAGCCCATTTCTGTAATCACTGCGGGGCGCAAGTAAGTTCCCCTGCAGGTGCTGTCACGGATTCATCCTCGACTTCGCCGTCGGACCGCGAGACATTACTTCGAACCGCGATAGGCCCAAAGAACACAGATTACTATCTGGAGCGATTTCGGAAATTCGAGACTGGCAAAAGCTCAGTTTCCTGGAATTGGCCTGCGTTCTTCATTTCTTTCTATTGGCTTCTCTACCGCAAGATGTGGCTATATGCCGCCGCATACCTGTTTGTACCCACTTTCATCTACTTGCTTGGCTTTTTCGTAGCAGCTGCATTTACGACGGAAGATACCGCAGCCTTGATTGGGATCGTCGCTAACTTGGTGGCGATATTTGTCATCTTCCCGATGTTCGCGAATCGACTCTACTACCGAGTCTTGTCCAATCGAATTACGAAAGCCGAAAGGCACGAAGAGTCAGATCAACGCATGCTCTGGCTTGCTCGAAAGGGAGGTACAACAAACGCCGTTTGGATCGTCCTGCTGATCGTCGTGGTGGGGGGCGGAATACTGGCTGCGATAGCGATTCCAGCCTACCAGGACTACACGATCCGCTCCCAGGTAGCGGAGGGACTCAATCTCGCCGCCGCTGCGAAAGCCGCAGTGGCTGACTCCATATTCGCGACTGGTCAAGTCCCAGCCACGCGCCTCGATGCGGGAATGACAGCGAATCCGAGTGATACGTCAGGCCGCTATGTTCGTGCTGTAGACGTGGTCAATGGTCGGATAGACATTGTCTACGGCGCTGCAGCACATTCGTTGCTAACCGGGGAGACACTGTCCGTAACTCCGTATGCTGCTCAGCTCAGCGAGGATAACTGGCAGATCGTATGGCGCTGCGGGAGCGCTCCCGTCCCTCCTGAAGCAACGCACGAGATCGCTCCCTACACAGCAGGATCCTTAGCGTCACTCCCGCACTATTTGCCGTCCGCGTGCAGACCATAGTCCAAGCTTGCGAAGTCTAAATCTGGCCTTGTTACGCCGAAAATACAGGTGGCCGGCAAGTCCGCTTTCGGCTGCGGATTCAATTGATCGATGCAACGCCTAAGCTCTGAGGATAGAGCAGGAGGTGTCACCGATGAAGTATCCGAGCAGGATCTACTATACCGAAGCCGACAAGGCGTTAATGTGGGAGCGT
>NZ_JAPDRH010000003.1:0-1110273 GCF_040706555.1 Lentisalinibacter salinarum | reverse complement strand
AGATGGTGGTGGAGCTGATCGCACCGATCGCCATGGAGGACGGACTGCGCTTCGCCATCCGCGAGGGCGGCCGTACCGTGGGCGCCGGCGTGGTCGCGAAAATCATCGATTAAACAATGCAGGAGGGCCTTCAGGCCCGATTCAACAACATGGCAACGAACCAGAACATCCGAATCCGCCTCAAGGCCTTCGACCACCGGCTGATCGACACGTCGGCCCGGGAGATCGTGGAGACGGCGAAGCGCACCGGCGCCACCGTGAAAGGGCCGGTGCCGCTGCCCACGAAGAAGGAGCGCTTCACCGTGCTGATCTCGCCACACGTCAACAAGGACGCGCGGGACCAGTACGAGCTGCGCACCCACAAGCGGCTGATGGATATCGTGGATCCCACGGACAAGACGGTGGACGCGCTGATGAAGCTCGAGCTGCCGGCGGGCGTGGATGTCCAGATCAAGCTGAATTAGAAATTGAACACGGCGCCCGACTTGTTATAATAGCGGGCTCCTTCGGGACCAGGCCGGGCCGGGAGTCGGCCTGATCCTCAGACAGCGACGTCGCCACATGCGGCGTAAACGGCAAATCCCGGGCACATCGGCTTCGGCCGGCGTGGGGGTCAGTTCCGCAGACCCGGCAGGGGTCGAGCGAAGAGCTGGCCCCTTTCGCGTGTCTTGAGCTCGCGAGAGGCAGCGATGGCCAATCGTAGTCGTCGCGGTGAAGGTTGATTGTTTCATTGTGGAAAAGAGAGTGCCGGCCAACCGGAGTCGGTACACAACGGGAAAGTCTCAGATGGCTATCGGAATCGTTGGCCGCAAGTGCGGCATGACGCGCATCTTCACGGAGGACGGCAGTTCTGTGCCGGTCACCGTGATCGAGGCGCTGCCAAATCGCGTCACGCAGGTGAAGACGGCCGAGCGCGACGGTTACAACGCGCTGCAGGTCGCCTTCGGCAGTGCGAAGGCCTCCCGGGTGTCCAGGCCGCGGGCCGGCCAGTTCGCTGCGGCCAAGGTCGACGCGGGCGACTCGCTGCGCGAGTTCCGTCTGGACGAGGCTCCGGCCGATGATGAGCTGGCGCCGGGTGCCGAGATCCGCGTGGACCGGTTCGAGGTCGGCCAGAAGGTCGACGTGATCGGCACGACCATCGGCAAGGGCTTCGCCGGCACGGTCAAGCGGCACAACTTCCGCACCCAGGACGCTACCCATGGCAACTCGCTTGCCCACCGGGTGCCCGGCTCGATCGGTCAGAACCAGACTCCGGGCCGCGTATTCAAGGGCAAGAAGATGGCCGGCCAGATGGGCAACGTGCGCCGCACCACCCAGAACCTCGAGGTCGTTCGGGTGGATGCCGAGCGCAACCTGATCCTGATCAAGGGCGCCGTCCCCGGTCACCGCGGCGGACGGGTCATCGTGCAGCCCGCCGTGAAGGCCCGTAAGGGGAGCGAGGCATGAGCATGGAACTGAAACTCGCTGATGCAGGCGGCAGCGTCGAGGTATCGGAAGACACCTTCGGCGCCAGCTACAACGAATCGCTCGTGCACCAGGTCGTGACGGCCTACCTGGCCGGCGCCCGCGCCGGTACGAAGGCGCAGAAAAACCGCTCCGACGTGCGCGGCGGCGGCGCCAAGCCGTGGCGGCAGAAGGGAACGGGCCGGGCCCGCGCGGGCACGATCCGCAGCCCCATCTGGGTGGGCGGCGGCCGGACTTTCGCCGCCAGGCCGCGCAGCTTCGAGCAGAAGGTCAACCGCAAGATGTACCGCGGTGCCCTGAAGTCGGTGCTCTCCGAGCTGATCCGCCAGGAGCGCCTGGTGGTCACCGGCGAGCTCACTCTTGAGGCGCCGAAGACGAAGGAGCTGGCCGGCAAGCTCAGATCGCTGGGTCTGGACGACGTGCTGATCGTCAACGAGGCGTTCGACGAGAAGGTCTACCTGGCGGCACGCAATCTGAAGAACGTGGGCATCTGCGACGTGGCGGCCGTGGATCCCGTCACGCTGATGCGTTTCGAGAAGGTGCTGATCACCGTGCCCGCGCTGAAACTGATCGAGGAGCGTCTGTCATGAGCGCCATCGCACGCCAGGAACGGCTGATGAACGTGGTTCTCGGGCCGCACATCTCCGAGAAGACCACCACCGTCGGCGAGCGCGACAACCAGGTGGTGTTCCGGGTGCGCCGGGACGCGACCAAGAAGGAGATCCGGGCAGCGGTCGAGATGCTGTTCGAGGTCGAGGTCGAGGGCGTGCAGGTAGTCAACCACAAGGGCAAGTTCAAGCGCTTCGGTCAGACCATCGGCAAGCGCCCTGCGTGGAAGAAGGCGTACGTCAGGCTGGCCGAGGGCAGCGACATCGACTTCCTCGGCGCTGAGTAACAGGGGTCCAGAAGAATGCCACTGCAGAAAGCAAAACCGACATCCGCCGGCCGGCGTTTCGTCGTCAAGGTGCGCACGCCCGAGCTGTACAAGGGCGAGCCCTACGGCCCGTTGCTGGCCAAGAAGGCGAAGACCGGCGGCCGCAACAACAAGGGTCGCATCACGGTGCGCCACCAGGGCGGCGGGCACAAGCAGCGCTACCGTATCGTGGACTTCAGGCGCAACAAGGACGGCATCCCGGGGACGGTCGAGCGCATCGAATACGACCCGAACCGCAGTGCCCACCTGGCGCTGATCAAGTACACCGACGGTGAGTGGCGCTACATCCTGGCGCCGAAGGGCGTGAGCGCGGGCCAGACGGTGGTGTCGGGCGAGGACGCGCCGATCAAGCCGGGCAATGCCCTGCCGCTGCGCAGCATCCCGGTGGGTACCGTCGTCCACTGCGTCGAGATGAAGCCGGGCAAGGGCGCGCAGATGATGCGTTCCGCCGGCGCCTCGGCCCAGCTCGCCGCTCGCGAGGGTACCTACGCGACGTTGCGGCTGCGCTCCGGCGAGATGCGGCGCATCCACTCGGAGTGCCGGGCCACCATCGGCGAGGTGGGCCACGGCGAGCACAACCTGCGCAAGCTCGGCAAGGCCGGAGCCAAGCGCTGGAAAGGCGTGCGTCCGACCGTGCGCGGTGTGGTCATGAACCCGGTCGACCATCCCCATGGCGGCGGCGAGGGCAGGACTTCCGGCGGCCGCCATCCGGTGACGCCGTGGGGTGTGCCCACCAAGGGTTACAAGACGCGCAAGAACAAGCGTACGGATTCGATGATCGTGCGTCGCCGCAAGCGCCGCAAGCAGAAGTAATACAGGGTTTGAAAGATGCCACGCTCGGTTAAGAAAGGTCCTTTCGTAGACGTCCACCTCCAGAAGAAGGTGCAGACGGCTGTGGAGAGCAACGACCGCCGCCCGATCAGGACATGGTCGCGGCGCTCGATGATCCTGCCGGATATGGTCGGCCTGACCATCGCCGTGCATAACGGGCGCCAGCATGTGCCGGTGCTGATATCGGAGAACATGGTGGGTCACAAGTTGGGCGAGTTCGCGATCACCCGGACCTTCAAGGGTCACTCCGGCGATCGCAAGACGAAGCGCTGAGGAGACGGCTGATGCAGGTTGCAGCAAAACTGCGCTACGCGCGTATCTCGCCGCAGAAATGCCGGCTGGTCGCGGACACCATCCGCGGCAAGACGGTGGACAGCGCCCTGAAGACGCTCGCGTTCATGCCCAAGAAGGGCGCGCGCATCGTCAAGAAGGTGCTCGAGTCCGCCATCGCGAATGCGGAGCACAATCACGGTGCCGATATCGACGAACTGCGTATCGCCGCCATCGAGGTGAACGAGGCGCCGTCATTCCGGCGCTATCGTGCCCGCGCGAAGGGCCGCGGTGCGCGGATCATCAAACGCAACAGTCATATCACCATCCGGGTGGCAGACGAGTAACGGGACGCATAATGGGTCAGAAAGTACATCCGACGGGCATCCGCCTGGGTATCACGACCGACTGGACGTCGAAGTGGTATGCCGACACGCAGAGTTTCCCCGGCTACGTGAAGACGGACCACGACGTCCGCACCTTCATCAAGCAGAAACTGAAGGATGCCTCGGTCAGCAAGATTCAGATCGAGCGTCCCGCCAAGAAGGTCAATATCACGATCCACACGGCGCGGCCGGGCATCGTGATCGGCAAGAAGGGCGAGGACATCGAGAAGCTGCGCTCGGAAGTCGCGCAGATGGTGGGTATGCCGCTCGGCGACGTGCGCATCAACATCTCCGAGATCCGCAAGCCCGAGATGGACGCCCAGCTCGTGGCCGAGGGTATCGCCCAGCAGCTCGAGCGCCGCGTGATGTTCCGCCGCGCGATGAAGCGTGCGGTCACCAACACCATGCGCGTGGGGGCAGAGGGCGTGAAGGTGAAGGTCGGCGGCCGGCTTAACGGCGCGGAGATCGCCCGTTCCGAGTGGTACCGGGAAGGCCGTGTGCCGCTGCACACGCTGCGGGCCGAGATCGATTACGGCCTGGCCGAGGCGAAGACCACCTACGGCGTGATCGGCGTGAAGGTGTGGATATTCAAGGGTGAGATCCTGGACAAGAACGAAGTCATCCAGGAAGCCGCCGAGCAGGCGACAAGCTCGAGATAGGGAGCCGCGGAGATGTTGCAGCCAAAACGAACCAAATTCCGCAAGCAGCAGAAGGGCCGTAACCGTGGCCTGGCGCAGCGTGGCAATACGGTGGCCTTCGGCGAATACGGGCTGAAGGCGGTGGGTCGCGGCCGGCTGACGGCGCGCCAGATCGAGGCGGCCCGCCGTGCCATGACCCGGCACATCAAGCGCGGCGGCAAGATCTGGATCCGGGTTTTCCCGGACAAGCCGATCAGCAAGAAGCCGCTGGAAGTACGCCAGGGCAAGGGCAAGGGTAACGTCGAATACTGGGTGGCCCAGATCCAGCCGGGCCGCGTGCTCTACGAGATGGAAGGTGTCAGCGAGGAAGTGGCGCGCGAGGCGTTTCGCCTGGCGGCTGCCAAGATCCCGATGCAGACGGTGTTCGTGTCCCGTCAGGTGATGTGATGAAGGCGAGTGAACTGAGAGAAAAGACGGCCGAAGAACTGGGCGAGGAGCTGCTGAAGCTTCGAAAGGAGCAGTTCAACCTCCGCCTGCAGCAGGCCACGGGTCAGCTGACACGGCCCCACGAGTACCGCCGCGTCCGCAAGGAGATTGCGCGTGTGAAGACCGTCCTGAACGAGGTCTCCACGCAGGGTGAAGCCAAATGAACGACGAGACGAAGCAGAAGACAGCACGCACGGTGACCGGCCGGGTCGTGTCTAGCAAGATGGACAAGACCGTGTCCGTGGCGATCGAGCGGCTGACCCGTCATCCGGTGTATGGCAAGTACATCCGGCGCACGAGCAAGGTCATGGCCCACGACGAGGCGAACGAGTGCCGCCCGGGCGACCGCGTCTCCATCGCCGAGTGCCGCCCCATCTCCCGCCACAAGGCGTGGAAGGTGGTCGGTATCGTCGAGCGGGCGCAGGTGGAGTGATCCGGGTACGGCGGAACGCAGCCGCTGGCCAGGCATTTTTTGAGACAGATACCGGATTGGATTTACAGCAATGATTCAGATGCAGTCAGTTCTGAACGCCGCGGACAACAGCGGTGCGCGACGCCTCATGTGCATCAAGGTACTGGGCGGTTCCAAGCGCCGGTACGCCAACGTCGGCGACATCATCAAGGTCAGCGTGAAGGATGCGATCCCGCGCGGCAAGGTGAAGAAGGGCGAGATCTACAACGCCGTCGTCGTGCGTACGCGCAAGGGTGTGCGCCGCCCGGACGGCTCGCTGATCCGCTTCGACGGTAATGCGGCCGTGCTGCTGAATAACCGCCTGGAGCCCATCGGCACCCGTATCTTCGGTCCGGTGACCCGTGAGCTCAGGACCAGTCGATTCATGAAGATCATCTCGCTGGCACCCGAAGTGCTTTGATCGGGAAGACCAGGCCGAGAGGACGAGAGAGCGAAATGAACAAGATCAGGAAAGGCGACGACGTCGTCGTGATCGCCGGCAAGGACAAGGGCCGCCGCGGCACTGTGCTGCGCGTCTACCCCGACGAGCGCGTGCTCGTCGAAGGCGTGAACGTGGCCAAGAAGCACCAGCGTCCGAACCCGAACATGGGCGTCCCCGGAGGGATCGTCGACCGCGAGATGCCGCTGCATATCTCGAACGTGATGGTCTACAACCCGCAGACCAAGAAGGGCGACCGGATCGGCATCCGTACCCTGGAGGACGGTTCGCGGGTGCGCTATTTCAAATCGAATGAGGAGGTCGTGGACGTCTGAGGACGCCGCGCATCGAGTACAGAGCTATGTCCAGACTGCAGGAATATTATCGCGAGACGGTGGTGCCCCAGCTCCAGGAGCGGCTCGGCATCGCAAATCCCATGCGCGTGCCGAAGATCACGAAGATCACCATCAACATGGGCGTGGGCGAGGCCGTGGGCGACAAGAAGATCCTGGACAACGCCGTCGCCGACATGACCCGCATCGCCGGCCAGAAGCCGGTGGTCACCAAGGCACGCAAGTCCGTCGCCGGTTTCAAGATCCGCGAGGATTTCCCGATCGGTGCCAAGGTCACGCTGCGCCGGGAGCGCATGTACGAGTTCCTCGACCGGCTCGTCAACATCGCGATCCCGCGTGTGCGGGACTTCCGCGGCCTGAATCCGCGCTCCTTCGACACCCAGGGCAACTACAGCATGGGCGTGCGGGAGCAGATCATCTTCCCGGAGATCGACTACGACCAGATCGACGAGATCCGGGGCATGGACATCACGATAACGACGACAGCCACCAATCCCGAGGAAGGCAGGGCGCTGCTTGAAGCGTTCAACTTCCCGTTCAAGAAATAGACAGGTTCCAGCCGATGGCAAAGAAATCGATGGTAGAGCGCGAGCGCAAGCGTCAGAAGACGGTGGAGCGCTACGCACGCAAGCGGGCAGAGCTGAAGGCGATCATCACCAGCCCCGGTAGCTCCGACGAAGAGCGCCGCGCCGCGCAGGCGAAGCTGCAGGCGCTGCCGCGCGACGCGAGCCCGGTGCGGCTGCGCAATCGCTGCTCGATCACGGGCCGCCCCCATGGCTACTACCGCAAGTTCGGCCTGGCGCGGAACAAGCTGCGCGAGGCGGCCATGAAGGGCGAGATCCCGGGTCTCACCAAGGCGAGCTGGTAACAGAGGTTGATGATATGAGCATGACCGATCCCATCGCCGACATGCTGACCCGCATCCGCAATGGTCAGAAGGCCCGCAAGGTCAGCGTCGCCATGCCGGCATCCACCATCAAGGCCGCCGTGGCCGAGGTGCTGAAGGAAGAAGGCTATATCACCGGTTACTCGGTGGAGGGCGAGGGTGCCGGGCGCACTCTCACCGTCGAGCTGAAGTACTTCCAGGGTGAGCCGGTGATCGAGCGCATCCAGCGGGTGAGCCGTCCCGGACTGCGCATCTACCGGGGCAAGGACGAGCTGCCGCGGGTGCTGGGCGGCCTGGGCGTGGCCATCGTGTCCACTTCGGCCGGGCTCATGAGTGACCGGCAGGCCCGGGCAAAGGGCATCGGCGGAGAGGTTCTCTGCGTCGTCTCCTAAGCGATACAACGAGTCAGGAAAATGTCTAGAGTCGCAAAACAACCGGTAGCGCTGCCCAAGGGCGTCGAGGTGGCCGTCAGCGGTACCACCGTCAACGTGAAAGGGCCGAAAGGCGCGCTCGAGATGGAGCTGAACCACGAGGTGGAGCTGGGCCAGGAGGACGGCACCGTCACGCTGAGGGCGCGCTCGGGTTCGCGCTTCGCCAACGCCATGGCGGGCACCACGCGTGCGCTGCTGGCCAACATGGTGCAGGGCGTCACCGAAGGCTTCGAGCGCAAGCTGGAGCTCCGGGGCGTCGGCTACCGTGCCCAGGCTCAGGGCAGCACGCTGAACCTGACGCTCGGCTTCTCCCACCCGGTGGCCTACCAGGTACCGGAGGGCGTGCAGGTCGAGACGCCGAGCCAGACCGAGGTCGTCGTGCGCGGCTCCGACAAGCAGAAGGTGGGCCAGGTCGCCGCCGAGATCCGTCGCTTCCGTCCGCCGGAGCCCTACAAGGGCAAGGGCGTGCGATATGCCGACGAGCGCGTCGTCATGAAAGAAGCGAAGAAGAAGTAACCGGTTTCCGAGGATTTCAGGATATGAGACTGGACAAGAAACAGAGCCGGCTGCGCCGGGCCCGCCGCACGCGGGCCAAGATCAGCGAGCTGGCCGTGCACCGCCTGAGCGTCCACCGGACGCCGCGGCACATCTACGCCCAGATCATCGCCCCGGACGGGGCGAGCGTGCTGGCGAGCGCCTCCACGGTGCAGAAGGAACTGCGCGAGAAGCTCAAGGGCACGGGCAACGTGGACGCGGCGGTCGAGGTAGGCCGTGTCATCGCCGAGAAGGCGAAGGCGGCCGGCGTGGAGTCGGTGGCGTTCGACCGCTCCGGGTTCCGCTTCCACGGCCGCGTGAAGGCACTGGCGGATGCGGCGCGCGAGGCCGGTCTGCAGTTCTAGGATCAATGAATACCCGCCGGACGAGAGGCGGGGCATCGGGTAGTGACACATGGCAAGAATGGAACAAGGCAGCGACGATCTCCTCGAGAAACTGGTGACCGTCAATCGCGTCGCCAAGGTCGTGAAGGGTGGTCGCCAGTTCGGCTTCACCGCGCTGACCGTGGTGGGCGACGGCGCCGGCAAGGTGGGCTTCGGCTACGGCAAGGCCCGTGAAGTGCCCATCGCGATCCAGAAGGCGATGCAGGCCGCACGGAAAAACCTCAAGTCGCTGCACCTGAAGGACGAGACGCTGCAGTACGAGGTCAAGGGCCGTCACGGTGCCACGAAGGTATTGATGGCGCCGGCCTCGGAAGGTACGGGCATCATCGCCGGCGGTGCGATGCGCGCGGTGTTCGAATGCGCCGGCGTGCGTAACGTGCTGGCCAAGAGCTACGGCTCGCGCAATCCCATCAACGTGGTGCGCGCGACCATCAACGCGCTGCAGTCGGTGCACTCGCCGAACCGCATCGCGGCGAAGCGCGGCAAGAAAGTCGACGAGATACAGAGCTAGCACGATGGCCAAGTCAGCGAGCAACGGACAGAAACTGAAAGTGACACTGGTGAAGAGCCGGTATGGGCGGCTGGCCAACCACAAGGCCTGCGTCGCCGGACTCGGTCTCAGGAAGATCAACCAGACGGTCACCGTCGAGGATACGCCGGAGAACCGGGGCATGATCAACAAGGTGTCCTATCTCCTGAACGTAGAGGAAGCTTAGAGATGCGTCTGAACACGCTTAAGCCTGCAGAGGGCAGCAAGAAGGCCGGCAAGCGCCTGGGCCGCGGTCATTCCGCGGGTCAGGGCAAGACCAGCGGTCGGGGCCAGAAAGGCCAGCACGCCCGATCCGGCGGCTACCACAAAGTGGGCTTCGAAGGCGGCCAGATGCCGCTGCAGAGGCGCCTGCCGAAGGTGGGCTTCAACTCGCCGAGCCGCGGCCTCAGCGCCGAGATACGGTTGCACGAGCTCGCGAAGGTAGACGCGGATCCCATCGACCTGGAGGCGCTGCGCAAGGCGCACGTCGTCGGCAGCCGCGTCGTGAAGGCGAAGGTGATCGCCTCCGGTGAACTGACGAAGGCCGTGAAAATCAAAGGGATCAAGGTGACCCCGGGCGCCCGCAAGGCAATCGAGGCGGCCGGCGGCTCCATCGAGGACTGACGGAAACGAAAGTGGCGAAAGCACCCAGCAACAATCCGGCAATGGCACTGGCCCAGAGTGGGAAGCTCAGCGAGCTGCGGCAGCGGCTCCTGTTCCTGGTCGGGGCACTGGTGGTCTATCGCGTCGGCACCTTCATACCGGTGCCGGGCGTCGACCCCATTGCGCTGTCGAGCTTCTTCGACCAGCAGTCGGGGAACATCCTGGGGCTGTTCAACCTCTTTTCGGGCGGCGCCCTGCAGCGTTTCGGCGTCTTCGCGCTCGGGATCATGCCCTACATCTCCGCCGCCATCATCATGCAGATGGCCGCGGTTGTCGTGCCGAGCCTCGCCCAGTTGAAGAAGGAAGGCGAGTCCGGCCGGCGCAAGATCACCCAGTACACGCGCTACGGCACGGTGGGACTGGCGCTGTTCCAGTCCGTGACGGCGGCCTATGCCATCCAGAACCAGCCCAACCTGGTCATCAATCCGGGCCCGGGCTTCCTGTTCACCGCGGCCATCACGCTGGTGACCGGCACGGTGTTCCTGATGTGGCTGGGCGAGCAGATCACGGAGCGGGGCATCGGTAACGGCATCTCCATCATCATCCTCGCGGGCATCGTGGCGGGCATGCCCGGCGCCATCGCCGGCACGGCAGAGCTCGTGCGCAACGGCGAGATGGCCCCGGCTTTCGCCATCCTGATCCTGCTGGCCATCGTGGCGGTGACCGCCTTCGTGGTTTATATGGAGCGGGCACAGCGTCGTATCACGGTGAACTACGCGCGGCGTCAGCAGGGAAGGCGGATGTATGCGGCCCAGAGCACGCACCTGCCGTTCAAGATCAACATGTCCGGCGTGATTCCGCCGATCTTCGCCTCCAGTATCCTGCTGTTCCCGGCGACTCTCGCCCAGTTCGCAGGCACGAGCGCGGACCCGACGTGGATCCAGCGCACGCTGCAGAACATCGGCACGAGCATGGGCCCCGGCCAGCCGGTCTACATGCTGCTGTACGGCGTCCTGATCATCTTCTTCTGCTTCTTCTACACCGCGCTGGTGTTCAACTCGAAGGAGACGGCGGACAACCTGAAGCGTTCGGGCGCCTTCATACCGGGCATCCGGCCGGGCGCCCAGACCGGTGAGTACATCGACCGGGTGCTGACGCGGCTGACGTTCTGGGGCGCGTTGTACATTACGGGCGTCTGCCTGATGCCGGAGTTCGTGCGGCTGTTCTATCCGAGCATCCCGTTCTACTTCGGCGGTACGTCGCTGCTCATCCTGGTGGTGGTCGCGATGGACTTCATGTCCCAGCTGCAGGCGCACATGATGTCGCACCAGTACGAAGGGATGATGAAGAAGGCCAATCTGAGGAATTACGGTCGCGCGGGCCAGATCCGCTGACGGCCCGGTGACGGAGAAAGACGATGAAGGTTCGTGCATCAGTCAAGAAGATCTGCCGCAACTGCAAGATCATCCGGCGCAACGGCGTCGTGCGCGTCATCTGCACGGATGCGCGGCACAAGCAGCGGCAGGGTTGAGAGAGAAGGAAGCCCCGAGCAGGGCGGCCAATAAGAGAGAACAGAGGAATTATCAGTGGCGCGTATAGCAGGCATAAACATCCCGGTGCACAAGCACGTGGCGATAGCGCTCACCAGCATCTACGGCATCGGCCATACCAGGGCGCGCAAGATCTGCGACGCAGCCGGTATCGCGCCGGACGTCCAGGTGAAGGATCTGGCCGAGCCGGAAGTGGCCCGGCTGCGCAACGAGGTGGCCCGTTTCACGGTGGAGGGCGACCTGCGCCGTGAGCAGTCGATGAACATCAAGCGGTTGATGGACCTCGGTTGTTACCGCGGCATCCGTCACCGCCGCGGCCTGCCGGTGCGCGGGCAGCGCAGCCGTACCAACGCGCGGACCCGCAAGGGCCCCCGCCGTCCGGTCCGCAAGTAAGCGCCGGGCATCAGGATTCGAGTAAGGACATAAGATGGCTCAACCGAAGAAAACGACCACGCGGAAGAAGGTCCGCAAGCAGGTGCAGGACGCGATTGCGCACGTGCATGCCTCCTTCAATAACACGATCATCACGATCACCGACCGCCAGGGTAATGCCCTTTCCTGGGCAACGGCCGGTGGCTGCGGCTTCCGCGGATCGAGGAAATCGACGCCCTTCGCCGCCCAGGTGGCCGCCGAGAAGGCGGGCAAGGCTGCGCAGGATTACGGCGTGAAGAATCTGGACGTACGCGTGCGCGGGCCGGGCCCGGGTCGCGAGTCCGCGGTGCGCGCGCTGAATGCCGTCGGTTTCCGTATTCAGACTATCGAAGACGTGACGCCGATACCCCACAACGGGTGTCGTCCTCCGAAGCGTCGTCGGGTATAGGTAAAGAGGATCATGGCAAGATATCTCGGACCAAAATGTAAGCTCTCGCGCCGCGAAGGCACGGATCTGTTCCTGAAGAGCGGCGTGAAGCCGCTGGATGCCAAGTGCAAGCTGGACACGCCGCCGGGCGGCAGTGCCACCGGCCGGCGCGGACGTCTGTCCGACTACGGCCTGCAGCTGCGCGAGAAGCAGAAACTGCGCCGCATGTACGGTGTGCTGGAACGCCAGTTCCGCAATTACTACAAGCGTGCGGCACAGCTGAAGGGCTCCACGGGCGAGAATCTGCTGCGCCTGCTGGAAGGACGGCTGGACAACACCGTCTACCGGATGGGCTTCGCCTCGACGCGTGCGGAGGCGCGTCAGCTCGTCAGCCACAAGGGCGTGATGGTCAATGGCAAGGTGGTGAACATCCCCTCCTACCAGGTCAGCGCCGGCGATCAGGTCTCGATCAGAGAGAAGGCGCAGAAGCAGCTCCGCATCCAGAGTGCACTCGAGATCGCCGGCCAGGTGGGCTTTCCGGAATGGGTCGAAGTCGACACCAAGAAGATGACCGGACTGCTGAAGACGTTGCCGGAGCGGGACGACATCCTGCCGGACATCAACGAAAACCTGGTGGTCGAGCTCTACTCCAAGTAATCAGGAGGACCCTGTCCCATGTCGGAAGTAACCGAATTTCTGAAACCTCGTGTCGTGAAGGTGACTCCGGAGACGGAGCAGCACGCACGGGTCGTCATCGAGCCATTCGAGCGGGGCTTCGGCCACACGCTGGGCAATGCGCTGCGGCGCATCCTGCTGTCGTCCATGCCGGGCGCGGCGATTGTAGAGGCCGAGATCGAGGGCGTGCTGCACGAGTACACCAGCATCGAGGGCGTGCAGGAAGACGTCGTCGACATCCTGCTGAATCTCAAGCAGGTGGCCGTGCGCATGCACAGCCGCGAAAGCGCCGAGCTTTCCATCTCCAAGAAGGGCCCGGGTCCGGTCACGGCCGGCGATATCCAGCTGGACCATGACGTCGAGGTACTGAACCCGGATCTGGTGATCGCCAACCTGACCAAGGCCGGCGAGCTCCGCATGGTGCTGAAGGTGATCCGCGGACGCGGTTACCGTCCGGCCACCCAGCGTGCGAGTTTCGAGGAGCAGAGCGGCCCCATCGGTCGGTTGCAGCTGGACGCCTCGTTCAGCCCGATTCGCCGGGTGACCTACAACGTGGAGGCGGCCCGCGTGGAGCAGCGCACCGACCTCGACAAGCTCATCATCGACATCGAGACGAACGGCACCATCGACCCCGAAGAGGCGATCCGCCGCGCGGGCAGCATCCTCAAGGACCAGCTGAGCGTCTTCGTGGACCTGCAGGGTCAGGAAGAGGGCGCCGGCGCCGCCGCCGAGGCACAGATCGACCCGATCCTGCTGCGGCCGGTGGACGAGCTGGAACTCACCGTGCGCTCCGCGAACTGCCTGAAGGCCGAGAGCATCAACTACATCGGCGACCTGGTGCAGCGCACCGAGGTGGAGCTGCTGCGCACGCCGAACCTGGGCAAGAAGTCGCTCACGGAGATCAAGGACGTGCTCGAAAGCCACGGCCTGTCGCTCGGCATGCAGCTCGAGAACTGGCCGCCGCCGAGCCTGCGTCCCGATCGCGAGGCGCTGTCCGCCTGATCGAGACCATAGGGACTATTCGCGCCATTGGCACTCTCGGCATCGGACGTCGTCCGTCGAACGAACGCCTGAACGTATAACCGGAAATCAGCAATGCGACATCAGAAGTCGGGGCGAAAGCTCAACCGTAACAGTCCGCACCGCCGCGCCATGTTCCGCAACATGGCCGCCTCGCTGGTGCGCCACGAGACCATCAAGACCACGCTGCCGAAGGCGAAAGAGCTGCGCCGCGTGGTCGAGCCGCTGATCACGATGGCCAAGGTCGACGGCGTCTCCCAGCGTCGCCGGGCGTTCGATCGCCTGCGTGACAAGGACGCGGTGGGCAAGCTGTTCAACGAGCTGGGCCCGCGCTACAAGGAGCGTCCCGGCGGATACCTGCGCATCCTGAAGACGGGCTTCCGCCCCGGGGATGCGGCGCCGATGGCCATCGTCCAGCTCCTCGACCAGCCGGAAGAGCCCGAGGCGTCCGAAGCCCAGGACTGACCCCCGCCCGCCTAGGAGGGCCTTCAGGCCCGATCGGGCTCTGTTGGCGTTGGCCCGCCATCAGGCGGGCAAGGGTGGCGGGGACGCTCATGTGGGAGGGCCTTTAGGCCCGATCGATCGCGGCTGAAGCCGCTCCTACCATTGTCCATTGACTCCAGTCGGTCCGGACGACCCCGCAACCCTCACCCACCCGCTGACGGGCCCGTGGCCGAAAGGTGTGCCACAGCCAGGAAGCGCTGCTGATCCGGTGCCAGCACTCCCGGCCACGGGGCCCGTTAGCGGCCGAACCACGCTGTGGGCGGCGTCCGGGCCGACAGGGAGACCGATTCCAGGGGACGCAGCACTTTGTTGAAGAAGCGACTGATCGCATATGCCGCCCTCGTCGGCTGCGGCGGACGCACAGTCAGGTAAACCGTTCGCGCTAGCTATCACTCGCCAGGAAGCCTGGGAGAGAGAACGCGGCTACATGTCGGCCGAAAGAATGCATCTCAGAAGCCTTGACGAAGGAAAGTTGCAGGAGCTGATCGCCCAGGGGAACACGGCGGCTATAACGACCCTGGCGGGGCGTTATCTCACGATCGACCCCAGAGAAATGACGGAACTGTACGAGCAGGCGGCAGTGCTTGGCAGCATATCTGCATTGGTTTCGGCGTCGAGCGTATGGGCATCGCCCTGGATTAGTCAGAACGTCTCAACCATGAGGGTATCCGAGAATCCGCCCGTAAACATGCTTGCCATGCTCCTTGCGGCGCAACTGAGGGGCGACAATGTACTGGTCCCTCGGCGATTGCAGCAGCTTAGAATCGATTACAGCTTTAATGAATCGGAGATTGCGGAGGCGTGCGAGGGAGCCGTCCGCCTCTACCAGCAACTGGAAGCCAGGCGATTGGCATTGGGACAGAACTACTTCGACAACACGCCAAGTCCCCTCGGCCAGGAGTACGAAGAAGGGAATCACACAAGTGCTACGTGTGACGGATCCGGAGCAATGCCTGCGGGAAGGAAGACAGGTTCGGCCGCTGACGGACCCTGAGCCGTGAGGTTCGGTGCCGTTAGTCGGCGCTGCTGACCGGCACTTCCTTCACGCCACTGCACGCGTGGCCGTCGTGCGGGGTCGGCCCTGAAGGCCCTCCTACGCGCTATCGGGTGAGCTGGTCTTCCGCCGCGGCGCTCTGCTCGCGCCGGCGCAGCCGATCGACCAGTTTGCCGACGTACTGCGGCGAGCGGGTGTTCCTGCCGATCAGGATGTAGACGGCCGGCACCACCAGCAGGGTCAGGAACACCGAGAAGCTGACGCCGAAGAACACGACCGCGCCGATGGACTGCCGGGCCTCCGCCCCGGCGCCCGCGGCGAGCATCAGCGGCACGGCACCGAAGGCGGTGCACATGCTGGTCATCAGCACCGGCCGCAGCCGGATGCCCGCCGCCTGGATGACTGCCTCCCGGTATTCCACGCCACGGTCGCGCAGCTGGTTGGCGAACTCGACGATCAGCACGCCGTTCTTGGCGGCCAGGCCGATCAGCATGATGGCGCCGATCTGGCTGAAGACGTTGATCGACGCGCCGAAGATCCAGATGCCGACCAGCGCACCCGCGATGGCGAGCGGCACGGTCACCATGATAACGATAGGGTGACGGAAGCTCTCGAACTGGGCGGCCAGCACCAGGAAGGCGATCAGCAGCGCCAGCAGAAAGGTGGTGTAGAGTGCGCTGCCCGAGCGCTTGAATTCCCGCGACTCGCCGTCGTAGTTCAGCTGGACCTCGGCGGGGAGCTCCTCCGCCACCAGTCGCTCCAGATAACCCAGCGCCTCGCCGAGCGAGTAACCCGGTGCGAGACCGCCGGACACGGTGATGGACCGCAGCCTGTCGAAGCGCTTCAGGTCCACCGGACCGGAGGTCTCCTCCAGGGTCACCAGGTTTGCCAGGGGTATCAGCCGGCCCGTCACATCCGAACGCACGAAGATACTGTCCAGATCGTCCGGCGTGCTGCGGGTCTGCCGCCCGCCCTGCAGGATGACGTTGTACTCCTCGCCGCCGTCGATGAAGGTGGTGACACGGCGCGAACCCAGCACGGTCTCCAGGGTCCGGCCGATGGTCGCCAGCGACACCCCGAGGTCGGCCGCCCGGTTGCGGTCGATGGCCACGTCCATCTTCGGCTTGCGTTCCTGGTAGTCGGTCTGCAGGCTCAGGAGCCCCGGGTTCTCCTCCGAGGCCCTGGCGATGATGCGCTCGGCCCAGTCCGCGATCTCCGTGTAGTCGGTGCCGCCCAGCACGATCTCCACCGGCCGGTTGGAGCCGCGGATGCCGAGACCGGACGAGGAGCCGCGGGCGAAGACGGTCACGCCGGGCAGCTCGGCCAGTTCGGGCCGCCAGGCCGAGGCGATCTCCTCGGCAGAGCGTTCACGCTGGCTCCAGAGGGCCAGCGGTACGTAGAAGAACATGCGGTTGACGTCGTCGCCGCCACCCCAGGCCGAGCGCGTCAGTATGCGCCGTACGTCGCCGCTCTCGACGTCGGGCAGCACGATGTCCTCGACCTGCCGGGCGTAGCGGTCCATATACTCCAGACTGGCGCCGTCGGGCCCGTTCATGGCGATGAAGGCGGCACCCTGATCCTCCGGCGGCGCGTACTCCACCGGCAGTTCGGCCAGCAGCGTCAGCGAGGCCACGAACACGGCGAGAGCGCCCGCGAGCACCAGCGCGGGACGGCGCAGAAAGCGCCGCAGGCCGGCCTCGTAGCGGGCGGACAGGCGCCGGAAAAGCCGGTCCACGAAACGGGTCAGGCGCCCCCGCGCGATACGCCGTCCCAGGAGCTTGGAGGCGAGCATCGGCACCAGGCTGAGCGCCACCAGGCTCGAGAAGATCACCGCTGCTGCCAGGGAGATGCCGAACTCGCCGAACAGACGACCCACCGTTCCCTCCATGAAGGAGATCGGGATGAACACGGACACGAGCACCGCCGTGGTGGCGATGACCGCGAAGCCGATCTCGCGGCTGCCGTTCACGGCCGCCAGGAGGCCGGGCTCGCCCTCTTCGATGCGCCTCGCGATGTTCTCCAGCACCACGATCGCGTCGTCGACGACTAGGCCGATGGCCAGCACCAGCCCTAGCAGGGTCAGCACGTTGACGGAGAAGCCCATCGCCGCCATCACGGTGAACGCGGCGATGATGGAGACGGGAATCGTCAGCGCGGGGATCAGGGTGGCCCGCAGCGAGCCGATGAAGCCGTAGATCACGATCAGCACCAGCAGAAGCGCGAGGCCGAGCGCTTTCACGACCTCCTTGATCGATTCGCTGATGAACACGGAGAAGTCGAGATTCACCGACAGGTTGATGTCGTCCGGCAGGGTCGGCTGGATGCGCTCGATCTGCTCGCGTACGCCGGTGTTGAGCATCAGGATGTTGGCTTTCGACTGGGGGATGATGCCCATGCTCACGCCGGCGATGCCGTTCGAACGCGAGATGTTGCGGTTGTCCTCCGGCGCCAGCTCCACGTCGGCCACCTCCTCCAGCCGAATGAGATAGCCGTCGTCGCCGCGGCCCACCACGAGCCGGCGGAAGTCCTCGACGCTGGAGAGGCCGGTGGACGTGCGCAGCGTGAACTCCCGCTGGCTGGACTCGAGACGGCCGGCGGGCAGCTCCACGTTCTCCCGCCGCAGCGCATCCTCGATCTCCGTCACCGTCAGGCCGCGCGCCGCGAGCGCCTCCGGCTTGACCCAGAGGCGCATGGCCAGCCGGCGACCGCCGAAGACCTGCACGTTGGCGACGCCGCTGACGATGGAGAACTGGTCCACCAGATACCGCTCGGCGAAATCCGTCAGTTCCATGGGCGAGCGCGCGGTGCTCGACAGGTCGATGTACATCGTCGCGCCCGTGCCGCCGCGCGCCTTGGTAATCTCGGGCGGATCCGCCTCCTCCGGCAGGTCTTCGACCACCCGCGCCACGCGTTCGCGCACGTCGTTGGCCGCGGCGTCCAGGTCGCGATCGGCGGAGAACTCGATACTGACGTCGAAGCGGCCGTCGTAGCTGGTGGAGGTGAGCTTCTCGATGCCTTCGATGCCGGCGACGGCGTCCTCGACGAGCTGGGTGATCTTGCGTTCGACGATCTCCGCCGATGCCCCCCGATAGCTGCCGTCCACGCTCACCACCGGCCGTTCGATGTCCGGGTACTCCCGGATAGGCAGGTTGCCCAAGGCCATCAGGCCGACGATGACCAGGATCAGCGAGAGCACCGTGGCGAAGACGGGCCGCCGGACCGAGATCTCCGACAGGATCACGGCCGTGACATCCCGACGGTGCCGTAGACCACCTCGGAGCCTTCGCGCACCTTCTGCGTGCCCTCCGTGATCACCCGGTCACCGGCGGCGAGCCCGGAGACGATCTCCACCGCACCGGGTATCCGCTGCCCCAGCTCCACCTGCCGCCTGGCCGCCCGGTCCTCAGCTGCGACGACGTAGACGTAGTGCTGGCCGCGCTCCGGCACGATGGCCTGCTCGGGCGCCATCAGGACGTCGCTGCGGCGCATCTGCAGAGCCACCGTCAGGAACATGCCGGGCTTGAGAAGGTCTTCCTCGTTCTCCAGGATCGCGCGTACGAGGATCGACCGGGAGACCGGATCCAGCCGCGTATCGACGCTGTCGATGCGACCGCGGAATCGCCGCCCCTGCAGCGCCGGGCTGCGGGCCGAGACGGTCAGGTCCTCGCGCAAAACGCCGAGGAAGGTTTCCGGTACCGAGAATTCGAGCTTCACCGGGTCGAGATCGTCCAGCGTAGTGATGACAGTGCCCGGATTCACCAGACCGCCGGGACTCACCCTGCGCAGTCCGATCTTGCCGCTGAACGGGGCACGGACGAGGGTGTTCTCGAGGCGAGCCTGCGCCGCCTGTACCTGGGCCTGCGCCACCTGCATTGCGGCGAGCAACTCCTCCAGGCTGGAGGCGGAGATGGCGCGGGTATCGGCCAGCTGACGCGCCCGCTCGTACTGGCTGCGGCTCTCGCTCAGAGAGGCCTCCGCCACCGCCAGTTCGGCACGGATCTCCTTGTTTTCCAGTTCCACCAGCAGGTCGCCTTCGTCGACTAGCTGTCCTTCCCGGAAGACGATGCGGGTCACGATGCTGGTCACCCGAGAGGTGATCTCCACGGACTCATCCGCGAGTACGGTGCCGATGGCGTCGACCTCGTCGACGATGTCACGGGGCTCGACCACCTCGGTGATGACCGTCACGGGGCCGGCGCCGAAACGGCCGCCGCCGCCCCGCTCTTCGTCGGCCTCGCAGCCGGCGAGCAGGGCCAGGGCGGCCAGCAGCATCCAGGGTGTCGGGCACTTGGGCAAGGTCTACCTTCCTCGTCGAAAAGCGGCGGCGGTTTCGGCGCGCCGGCGCGCCCGCCCCGCGAGGCCTGTCGCGGCGCCGAGGCAGCAGGCTATTGTAACCGGAGGGGCGCATGGCGGGCGGCTCCGGTGGCGCGAAAATACTCGCGAAAACGTATTCGCGCATACCGGGCGTACGGATGCAGCCCTCGGTGTCGGGACAGGTGTCGGCGGCCCTCTCGATGCACTAGACTCGTGGCCATGGACGCCACATTCAGAGACCGGACGGTCATCATCACCGGCGCCTCCGCCGGCATCGGCGCCGCCGCCGCACGGCGGTTCGCGGCAGCCGGCGCGCGCCTGGTCCTCGCGGCCCGCAACGAGCGCTCCCTGCAGAGTTTCGCGGCCGGCCTGCCCGACGGCACCGAAGCCGTGAGCGTTGCCATGGACGTGGCGGACGATGCGGCCTGCCGGGCGCTGTTCGATCGCGCCGAGGCGGCCTTCGGCGCCGTCCATTACCTGATCAACAACGCCGGATTGCACGCCCGCGGCAGCGTCGAGGAGAAGTCCGCGGAAGAGCTGACGGCGATGGTGGACGTCAACCTGCGCGCGCCCGTCCTGCTCAGCCGGCTGGCGATACCCCGCATACGGCAGGCCGGCGGCGGCGCGATCGTCAACGTGGCCTCGCTCGCCGGCTGCACGCCGGTGCCGGGCTCGGTGACCTACGCGGCCACGAAGGCGGGCCTGCGCTCGTTCTCTCACGGTCTGGCCGAGGAACTGAAGGGCAGCGGCATCCACGTGGGCGTGGTCTCGCCCGGTCCGGTGGACACCGGTTTCATCATGGAAGAACTGGACGAGGTGACCGATCTGTCCCTCTCCCAGCCCATGAGCACGCCGGAGGCCGTGGCCGAGGCCATCCTGCGCGTAGCTTCGGGCGCGGCGGTGGAGGAGAAGATGCCGCGAGTGAGCGGTGTCACCGCGGACCTGGTCTACCTCTTCCCGGCGCTGAGGCGCGCCATGGAGCCGCTGCTGAGCCGCAAAGGCAAGAAGGCGCGCGAGTATTACAAGGCCCGCAGGGCAGGCCCGGAGGACGGCTGAGTCCGTCCATCCCGTTTGCATCCCGCGGAACGCGCATCAGAACCGACGACAGGAGAATCATGGCTGACAAACTCGACCACACCGTCATCGAAGCGAAACTGCTCGACATCCCCGGCTGGGAACTGCGCGAGGGCAAGTTGCACCGCGAGTTCCGGTTCGACGATTTCGTGCGCGCGTTCGGTTTCATGAGCGCGGCGGCGATTGTTGCCGAGAAGATGGATCACCACCCGGAGTGGTTCAACGTGTACAACAAGGTGACCGTCGATCTCACCACTCACGACGCGGGCGGCATCACGGAGCTGGACTTCGAGCTGGCCGGCGCCATGTCGGCGCTGGCGGGCCACAACTGAGGGACAAGGGCTGAGGGATAAGGCCTGAGAGACCGGGAGCCACTCGCCGGCCCGGGCTCTAGACCACGGCCATCGCGGCGAAGGCGTCGCGGGTGAGGTTCTCCGTGCCGTCTTCCAGCACGCGGACGTTATCCTCGATGCGTATGCCGCCGTAAGGCTTCAGCTCATCCACGCGCAGCCAGTTGACCAGGCGCCCCGCGGCGCTACCGTGCAACGCGTCGAGCAGCAGGTCGATGAAGTAGAGGCCCGGCTCGATGGTCAGCACCTGGTCCGCAGCCAGCGTGCGGGTGAGCCGCAGATGGGGATGGTCCTCCGGCGCGGGGATCTCGCCACCCTCGTCGTCCGCCATGAAACCGCCCACGTCGTGCACCTGCAGGCCGAGCAGATGGCCGAGGCCGTGGGGCATGAAGGCGCGGGTCACGCCGGCCTCCACCAGCGCCTCCGCGCTGCCGGCGCTGGCGATCTCGTGGGCGAGCAGCACGCCGCCGAGCCGACGGTGGGTCTCCAGGTGCAGCTCGCGGAAGTCGGTGCCGGCCCGCACGCCGGCGACGATCTCCTGCTGCAGCGCATGCATGTCGCGGATGAGCGCGGCGAAGTCACCCTCATCGGCGGCGTAGCTGCGGGTGATGTCGGCGGCGTAGCCGGCCACGGAGGCCCCGGCGTCGATCAGGAAGGAACGGATCTCGTCGGGCGGCCGTCGGTCCCGGTGCTGATAGTGCAGCACGGCGCCGTGCTCGTTCAGCGCGACGATGTTGCCGTAGGGCAGTTCCTGGTCCAGTTGCCCGGCCGCGCGGCAGTAGGCGAGATGGATATCGAACTCCGAGGCGCCGTTCTCGAAGGCCGCATGCGCGGCGATGTGCGCCTCGGCCGCCCGCCGGGTCGCCGCCCGCATGCACTCCAGCTCGTAGGCGGTCTTCGTCGCCCGGGGATAGTGCAGGCTCTGCAGCACGCCCGCCGGGTTGATGCGCTCGATGCCCAGGGTCTGGGCCGGATCGATCACCTCGCCGACGAAGACGTAGCGCGACAGGTCGTCCGGCAGCAGCGTGCGGGCGCCGGAGGGCGTCTCGAAGGGCAGGATGTCGAAATGCCCCGTCCAGTAGCCGACCGGGGCGGCCGGCGGCATATGCCAGTAATCGGACGGCTGGCAGTAGGCGAGCCGGGGCCGGCTGCCCGGCGTGTAGACGAGATAGGATCCGGGCACGTCGGTCAGCGGCAGCCACGCGTTGAAGTCCGGATTGACGATGTAGGGATAGGCGCGATCGTCCTGGAAGGCATAGCGGGGTTCGCCGGCTGCGATGACGATACCCTCAGCGCCGACGCGCTCCAGCGCGCGGTCGTGGCGGCGTGTCATCTCCGCGACGTGGTCGGCGTACAGTTCGGCGATGTCGGGGCGCTCGGGTTCCATGCTTCCTCCGTATGACTCTCGTCTGGCTAGTGGTTCGCCTGCCGGCAGTATAGCGAACGCGCCGCTACCGGCCGGCAGCCTTGCCGGGGCTCACTTAACAGGGTTCCCGATCTGGGGCATCATTGCAGGCTCCATGAATCTCCGGAGTTCCCTATGTTCTTCCCCGCCGCCCGCGGCTTCGTCGCCGCAGCGACCTGCCTGCTCGTCATGACCACGCCGGCACTCGGCTACGATCGCATCACGGGAGAGACGTTCGCGTCCCGTTCGGAGGTGATCGCGCCACACGGCATGGCCGCGACCAGCCAGCCGCTGGCCACCCAGATCGCGCTGGACGTTCTGAAGAACGGCGGCAGCGCCGTGGATGCGGCCATCGCAGCGAACGCTGCGCTCGGTCTCATGGAGCCGGTCGGCTGCGGCATCGGCGGCGATCTCTTCGCGATCGTCTGGGACGCGGAGAAGGGCGAACTGACCGGGCTGAATGCCAGCGGCCGCTCGCCGGCTTCTCTGACCCTCGCATACTTCGAGGAGCAGGGCATGGACAGCATCCCCCCGCTGGGGCCCCTGCCAGTGAGCGTGCCGGGTACCGTGGACGGCTGGTTTGAGCTGCACGGACGCTACGGCCGTCTGCCGATGAGCGAGATTCTCGCGCCTGCCATCCGCTATGCCCGCGAGGGCTTCCCGGTGTCGGAACTGATCGCCTATTACTGGCAGCGAAACGCCGGGTACCTGAAGGACTTCCCCGGCTTCGCGGAGACGTTCATGCCGGACGGGCGGGCACCGCGCAAAGGCGAGATGTTCCGCAACCCCCGGCTCGCCGACACCTACGAGAAGATCGCAGCGCAGGGCCGCGACGTGTTCTACCGGGGAGAGATGGCCCGCAAGATCGCCGACTACATGCAGGAGAACGGCGGCTTCCTGACCTACGAGGACATGGCGAACCATCGCTCCGAGTGGGTCGAGCCCGTCTCCGCGACCTACCGGGGCTGGGAGGTCTACGAGCTGCCGCCGAACGGCCAGGGCATCGCCGCGCTGCAGATGCTGAACATCCTGGAGGGCTACGACATCGCCTCCATGGGCTTCGGCTCGGCCGATTATCTGCACGTGCTCGCCGAGGCGAAGAAGCTCGCCTTCGAGGACCGGGCGCGCTACTACGCCGACATGGACTTCGCCGACGTGCCGGTGGAGCGATTGATCTCGAAGGACTACGCGGCCGAGCGCCGCGGGCTGATCGACATGGCGCAGGCCTCGCGGTCGCTGCCGGCCGGCGACGCTGCGATCGAGAGCGGCGACACCATCTATCTCACCGTGGCCGACAGCGACGGCAACATGGTCTCCCTGATCCAGAGCAACTACCGCGGCATGGGCTCCGGCATGACGCCCGGCGACCTCGGCTTCGTGCTCCAGGACCGGGGCGAACTCTTCTCCCTGGAGCCGGGCCATCCGAACGTCTACGAGCCCGGCAAGCGGCCCTTCCATACCATCATCCCGGCATTCGTGATGCGCGACGGGAAACCGCTGATGAGCTTCGGTGTGATGGGCGGCGCGATGCAGCCCCAGGGCCACACGCAGATCATCGTCAACATGGTGGACTTCGGCATGAACCTGCAGGAGGCCGGCGACGCGCCCCGGCTGCGCCACAGCGGCTCCTCCCAGCCCACCGGCGAGCAGATGACCGACGGCGGCACGGTCCATCTCGAGCACGGCTTCGACCAGGCCGTGCACAGGGAACTCATGCGCCGCGGCCACCGTCTCGGCGGCAGCAACGGCGGTTTCGGCGGCTATCAGGCCATCATGAAGGATCACGACGAGGGCGTGTACTACGGCGCGTCCGAGTCCCGCAAGGACGGCCAAGCGGCCGGCTACTGAGAGCATTGGCCCAGAGAAACGATCATGAGCGGTGAAATCTGGCTGACCGGTATCACGACCACCGGCACGCCTCACATCGGCAATTACGTCGGCGCCATCCGCCCCGGCGTGGCCGCCAGCCGCGAGGCGGAGAAGCGCAATTTCTATTTCCTCGCCGACCTGCACGCGCTGGTGAAGAACCAGAACCCGGACGAGATCCAGCGCTCGACGCTCGAGATCGCCGCCTCCTGGCTCGCGCTTGGTCTCGATACCGAGAACGCCGTGTTCTACCGCCAGTCGGACATCCCCGAGATCCCCGAGCTCACCTGGGTGCTCTCCAGCATGACGGCGAAGGGTCTCATGAACCGTGCGCATGCCTACAAGGCCGCGGTCGCCGCCAACGAGGAGGCGGGCAACAAGGACCCGGACAAGGGCATCACCATGGCCCTGTTCTCCTATCCCGTGCTGATGGCCGCCGACATCCTGCTGTTCAAGGCGCACAAGGTGCCGGTGGGGCGGGACCAGAAGCAGCACGTGGAGATGGCCCGGGACATCGCCGGACGCTTCAACCATCACTACGGCGAACTCTTCACCCTGCCGGAGCCGGTTATCGACGACAACACGGCGGTGCTGTCCGGGCTGGACGGGCGCAAGATGTCGAAGAGCTACGGCAATACCATCCCGCTGTTCCTGCCGGAGAAGAAGCTCAGGAAACTCATCATGAAGATCAAGACGAACTCGCTGGAGCCCGGTGAACCGAAAGACACCGAGGGCTCGACGCTGTTCGAAATCTACCGGGCGTTCGCGACGCCCGCGGAGACCGCGGACGTTGCCCGCCGCTACGCCGGGGGCATCGCCTGGGGCGAGATGAAACAACTCCTGTTCGAGTACATCAACGATCACCTCGGCGCGGCCCGCGCAGAGTACGAGCGGCTCATCGCGGACCCGGCCCACGTGGAATCCGTGCTGGTCGCCGGTGCAGAGCGCGCCCGCGCGCTGAGCGCGCCGTTCATGACCGATATCCGCCACGCGGTGGGCATCCGTCCGCTGGGGTAGCTGCCGGCGATGCGCGCCACGCTCACTCTCACCTCGCTCCTGCTGGCGCTCGCCGCCTGTTCGCCGGCTGAGGACAACGGCGGCGGCGCGCAGACCGGCGGCATGCCCGATCGCTGCGCCGGTATCACCGATCCGGTCGAGCGCGCCGTGTGCGCCGACGAGGAACTGCGCGCGATGGACGTCGACCTCACCCGCCTGTACCAGCGGGCGCTGGCCCGGGCCGATCACACGTCGAAAGCGTCGCTCAGGAACGAACACGCCGACTGGGAGCGCGGCCTCCGGGACTGCCTCGAGCTGCCGGAGGCAGAGCGCCGCGACTGCCTGGACGAACGCTACAACGCGCGCCTGGCAGACCTCGCACCCCGCTCGTAGGAGGGCCTTCAGGCCCGATTCCCTTCTTTCCTGGCCGTCATGCGGGAGTATCCATCTTGCTCCCGACAAAAGGTCGCGGCGATGGATACCCCCGCATGACGGCCATGCTCGCGGTGGCATGAAGGAACTGGCGGGCCAACGCCAGAAGAAAGGCAGATCGGGCCGGAAGGTCCTCCTGCACGGCCCGTCAGGCCAGGCGCTTCTCGCGGCCTTCGGTCAGCAGGGCGCGCAGGTACCGGCCCGTGTGCGACGCCTCCACCTCCGCCACGGCTTCCGGCGTGCCCGCCGCGACGATCTCGCCGCCGCCGTCGCCGCCTTCCGGGCCGAGATCCACGATCCAGTCCGCCGTCTTGATCACGTCCAGGTTGTGCTCGATGACGACGATGGTGTTGCCCCGGTCGCGCAGGCGATGGAGCACGGCGAGCAGCTGGGCGATGTCGTGGAAATGCAGTCCCGTGGTCGGTTCGTCGAGGATGTAGAGCGTGGAGCCCGTGTCCCGCTTGGAGAGCTCGCGGGCGAGCTTGATGCGCTGGGCCTCGCCGCCGGACAGCGTCGTCGCATTCTGTCCCAGGCGCACGTAGGAGAGGCCCACGTCCATCAGCGTCTGCAGCTTGCGGGCGATGACCGGCACGTTGCGGAAGAACTCGAGGCCGTCTTCCACGGTCATCTCCAGCACCTCGTGAATGTTGCGGCCCTTGTAGCGGATGTCCAGGGTCTCGCGATTGTAGCGGCGGCCCTCGCAGACGTCGCAGGGCACGTAGATGTCCGGCAGGAAGTGCATCTCCACCTTGATGACGCCGTCGCCCTGACAGGCCTCGCAGCGCCCGCCCTTCACGTTGAAGCTGAAGCGCCCCGCCTGATAGCCACGCGAACGGGCTTCCTGGGTGCCGGCGAAGAGTTCGCGGATCGGTGTGAACAGCCCGGTGTAGGTGGCCGGGTTGGAGCGGGGGGTGCGGCCGATCGGGCTCTGGGAGATCTCGATGACCCGGTCGAAGTGTTCCAGCCCGTCGATGCCGGCGCAGGGCTCCGGGTCGGTGGTCGCCCGGTTCAGCAGTGCCGCGGCGGTCTCGTACAGGGTGCCGTTGATGAGCGTGGACTTGCCGGAGCCCGATACGCCCGTGACACAGGTCATGAGGCCCACCGGCAGGGCGGCCTCGACGTGTTTGAGGTTGTTGCCCGTGGCGTCGCGGACCACCAGCTGACGGGCGGCGTCGGGTGCGACGCGGCGGGCGGGCACCTCGATGCGCCGCTGGCCGCAGAGGTACTGGCCGGTGAGGGAGGCCGGATTGCGCCGGATGGCGTCCGGCGGCCCCTCCGCCACCACCCGGCCGCCGTGGACGCCGGCGCCCGGGCCGAGGTCGACGACGTGATCAGCAGCAAGGATCGCCTCCTGGTCGTGCTCCACCATGATCACCGTGTTGCCGATGTCCCGCAGGTGGGTGAGGGTGCCGAGGAGCCGGGCGTTGTCCCGCTGGTGCAGGCCGATGCTGGGCTCGTCGAGGATGTACATGACCCCCACCAGCCCCGAACCGATCTGGCTGGCCAGCCGTATGCGCTGGGCCTCGCCGCCGGAGAGCGTGTCGGCGCTGCGGTCGAGCGTGAGGTAGGACAGGCCGACATCGTCCAGGAAGCCGAGCCGCTCGCCGATCTCCCTGACGACGCGCCCGGCGACCTCGCCGCGCCAGCCCGGCAGCTCCATCACGCCGAAGAAGGCGCGAGCGTCGCCGACGGCCATGGCCGAGAGGTCGGCGATGCCGCGGTCGGCCACGAAGACGTTGCGTGCGGCCCGGTTCAGCCGCGAGCCGCCGCAGGCGGGACACTGCTGGGTGCTGAGGTACCTGGCGAGTTCTTCGCGGACGGTGGCCGACTCGGTCTCGCGGTAGCGGCGCTCCAGGTTCGGCAGCACGCCTTCGAACGGGTGGCGCTGGCTCACGCTGGCGCCGCGGCTGCTGGTGTAGCTGAACTCGATCTGCTCGTCGCCGCTGCCGTGCAGTATGACGTCGCGTACCGCCTCGGGCAGCTCGCCGAAGGGGGCTTCCACGTCGAAGCCGTAGTGGGCGGCGAGATTCCCGATCATCTGGAAATAATAGGTCGTGCGCCGGTCCCAGCCGCGGATGGCGCCGCCGGCCAGGCTGATGTCCGGGTTGACCACCACCCGGTCCGGGTCGAAGAACTGCTTCACGCCGAGCCCGTCGCAGTCCGGGCAGGCTCCGTGCGGGTTGTTGAAGGAGAACAACCGGGGTTCCAGCTCGCTCAGGCTGTAGCCGCACTCCCGGCAGGCGTAGCGGTCCGAGAACGTGATCTCCTCGCCGTCGCCCGCTAGCGGCACCACCCGCGCTACGCCGTCGGAGAGGCCGAGCGCCGTCTCGAAGGACTCGGCCAGCCGCAGCGCCAGGTCGGGGCGTACCTTGAAGCGGTCGACCACCGCCTCGATGGTGTGGCGTCGCCGCGCGTCCAGTGCCGGTGCGTCGGCCAGTTCCAGGATCTCGCCGTCGATGCGGGCGCGCACGAAGCCCTGGGCCTGCAGCTCCTGCAGCATGCGCGCGTGCTCGCCCTTCCGGTTGTCCACCATGGGGGCCAGCAGCGCGAGACGGCTGCCTTCCGGCAGCGCCAGGACGTGATCGACCATCTCGCTGACCGTCTGCGCCTCGAGATCCAGCCCGTGGTCCGGACAACGGGGGGTTCCGGCCCGGGCGTAGAGCAGGCGCAGGTAGTCGTAGATCTCCGTGACCGTCCCCACGGTCGAGCGGGGGTTGTGCGAGGTCGACTTCTGCTCGATGGAGATGGCAGGCGACAGGCCCTCGATGTGGTCGACGTCCGGCTTCTCCATCATGGAGAGGAACTGGCGCGCATAGGCGGACAGCGACTCCACGTAGCGGCGCTGACCCTCGGCATAGATGGTGTCGAAGGCCAGCGAAGACTTGCCGGAGCCGCTGAGGCCGGTCAGCACGATCAGCCGGTCGCGGGGCAGCGACAGATCGATGTTCTGCAGGTTGTGCGTCCGTGCGCCGCGTATTTCGATACTGTCCATGGGAGCCGGCGGTGAGCGGGGGTCAACCTGTTAATATACGCCGCCTGCTTCCCGCCGCGCAAAAGCGCGGCAGAACGGCGGACGCGCGGCGACAGCACAGGACCGGACATGCCAGACGAACAGACCACTCCGCCCGACGGGCAGCGAAAACGCATCTCACTCGAGCCGGGGGAGGGCCGCATCATCGGCATGGTCAGCGGCATGGCCATGCTGCGTATGCTCGGCCTGTTCCTCCTGCTGCCGGTGCTCGCCCTCTGGGCCTCCGGCCTGGAGGGGGCCACGCCGATGCTCGTCGGTCTTGCGGTGGGCGGCTACGGCATCACCCAGGCCGTGCTGCAGGTGCCGTTCGGCACGCTGTCCGACCGCATCGGCCGTGTGCCGGTCATCGTGCTGGGGCTGACCGTCTTCGCGCTGGGCAGTTTCGTCGCGGCCATGAGTCACCACATCCTCGGCGTGATCGCCGGGCGTCTCCTGCAGGGGGCGGGCGCGGTCTCGGCCACGCTGACGGCGCTGCTCGCCGATCACACCCGGGAGGAGATCCGGACCCGGGCCACCGCCATCCTCGGCATCTCCATCGGCAGCTCGTTCCTGATCGCGCTGGTGCTCGGTCCGCTGGTGGCCAGCGTGACCGGCGTGCGCGGCCTGTTCTGGCTGGCCGGCATTATGGCGCTGACCGCGCTGGCGCTCGCCACGGTGCTGCCCCGGGCGAAGCCGGGCGCCCATCACGGGGAGCAGCGGCGGCCGGCCGGGCGCCTCACTCCCGGGGTCGCCGCCATCGATGCCTCCATCTTCCTGCTGCACATGATGCTCACGGCGAGCTTCGTGGCGGCGCCGTTCCTGCTGCGCGACGCCCTCGGGGTGCCCATGGAGACCCAGTGGCGCACCTACTTCGCCGCCCTGGCGCTGTCCCTCGTGGCCACGGTGCCCCTGGTGTTGCTGGGTGAGAAGGGCCGCGGCAGCTGGATATTCGTCCTCTCGGTGGGCCTGCTGGTCCTCGGCCAGGGCTTGCTGTGGCAGGCGACGGACGGCTGGATTCTGGCCCTGGCGGGGCTGGCGATCTTCTTCGCCGGGTTCAACTACCTCGAGGCCCGGCTGCCGGCCCGCCTGTCGGTGGTCGCGGGCCCGGACGGCCGGGGCGGCGCGCTGGGGCTGTTCTATACCTCCCAGTTCCTCGGCGCGTTCGCCGGCGGCGTGGTCGGCGGATGGCTGATGGGCGTGACCGACTACAGCGGCGTGTTCGTCTCTCTGGGCGTAGTCGGCGTCGCCTGGCTGCTGGTGACGATCGGCCTTGTTTTCGGGCGTAATCCCGCATTATAGCGGTGGGCATTTGGCGGCCCAGCGCCTACAATAGCTCACCCTCGACGGCGAAGAGCCTGCGCTCCTCGCCGCGGCATCCAACCAAGAAGAGCAGGGGACCCTGATGGCCCGCGGAATCAACAAAGTCATATTGGTCGGCAACCTCGGCCAGGATCCGGACACGCGCTACATGCCGAGCGGCAGCGCGGTCACGAACCTTCGCATCGCGACCAGCGAGCAGTGGAAGGACAAGCAGACGGGCGAGCAGAAGGAGCGCACCGAATGGCACAACGTGGCCATGTTCGGTCGTCTTGCCGAGATCGCCGCCGAATACCTGCGCAAGGGCTCCCAAGTCTACATCGAGGGCAAGCTTCGCACGCGCAAGTGGCAGGACAAGCAGGGCAACGACCGCTGGACCACGGAGGTCATCGCCGACGAGATGCAGATGATGGGCGGCCGTGGCGGTGGGGGCGGCGGCTCGGCGCCGATGTCGTCCCAGGACTCCGGCCCCTCCGGGGGCAACTACCCGGATTCCGGCGGCGGCGAGGAGTTCGACGACGACATCCCGTTCTGAGGGCCGTCAGGAGCGCCGAAGCCCAGCTGACACGTCCCTGCGGGGACCATCGCACAATGTTCTGTGAGCCCGGTCGCGGCAGCGCGGCGCGGGCTCTGCTAGTTTGGCGGGCTGTCCACCGATCCGGTGGAAGATCTGCCCGGAAACGGCAGTGGATTGTTCTTTTAAGGAAACAAGGAACCGGAAATGGGAGCCTACAAAGAGCCGCACGGCGGCGAACTGATCGAACTGTACCTGGACGACGCGGCCGCGGCCGAGGAGAAGAAGCGCGCCCGCGACATGGCGTCCTGGGACCTGACGCCGCGCCAGCTGTGCGACCTCGAGCTGCTGCTGAACGGCGGCTTCTCCCCCCTGACCGGTTTCCTGGAGCAGGCGGACTACGAGGGCGTCGTGAAAGATATGCGCCTCGCCTCGGGGGTGCTCTGGCCCATGCCGGTCACGCTGGACGTGAGCGAGGAGTTCGCCGCGGACGTGGCCGAGGGCCACGAAATCGCGCTGCGTGACCAGGAAGGCGTGCTCGTCGCGACGATGAAGGTGACCAGCCGCTGGACGCCGGACCGGGAGTCCGAGGCGCTGCACGTCTTCGGCAGCACCGACGAGCTGCACCCCGCGGTGGACTACCTGATGAACAAGTCCGGGCCGGTCTATCTCGGCGGGCCGCTGCGCGGCGTCGAGGCGCCGACCCACTACGATTTCCGCCATCTGCGCGACACCCCGCGGGAGATGCGCGACCGGTTCCGCAAGCTCGGCTGGCGCAAGGTCGTGGCATTCCAGACCCGCAACCCGATGCACCGCGCGCACCAGGAACTCACCTTCCGGGCGGCGCGTGAGGTGGAGGCCAACCTGCTCATCCACCCGGTCGTCGGCATGACCAAGCCCGGCGACGTGGACCACTACACCCGGGTGCGCTGCTACGAGCACGTGCTGGGCCAGTACCCGGACCAGACCACGTCGCTCAGCCTGCTGCCGCTGGCCATGCGCATGGGCGGCCCGCGGGAGGCGCTGTGGCACGCCATCATCCGGAAGAACTACGGCTGCACCCACTTCATCGTCGGCCGGGATCATGCGGGACCGGGCAAGGACAGCCAGGGCAATGACTTCTACGGCCCCTACGATGCCCAGACCCTGTTCCGCGAGCACGAGCAGGAACTCGGCATTTCCATGGTGCCGTTCCGCCTGATGGTGTACGCGGAGAACCGGGCCCAGTACATGCCGCTGGACGAGACCACCGACCAGGACAACGTGCTGAACATCTCCGGTACCGAACTGCGCCGGCGGCTGCAGGAAGGCTTGGAGATACCGGACTGGTTCTCCTTCCCGGAGGTGGTGGCGGAACTCCGCCGCACACACCCGCCGCGGCACCGGCAGGGCTTCACCGTGTTCATGACCGGGCTTTCCGGTTCCGGCAAGTCCACCATCGCCAACGCGCTGATGGTGAAGTTGCTGGAGGCCGGCGGCCGGCCGGTGACGCTGCTCGACGGCGACATCGTGCGCAAGAATCTCTCCAGCGAACTCGGCTTCTCGAAGGAGCACCGGGATCTGAACATCCTGCGCATCGGTTACGTGGCGAGCGAGATCACGAAGAACGGCGGCATCGCCATCTGCGCGCCCATCGCACCCTATGCGCGCACCCGCCGCGAGGTGCGCCAGGCGATCGAGCCGCTGGGCGGTTTCGTGGAGGTGCACGTCGCCACCCCGCTGGAGGTCTGCGAGGAGCGCGACCGCAAGGGCCTGTACGCCAAGGCGCGGGCGGGCATCATCAAGGAGTTCACCGGCATCAGCGACCCCTACGAGGAGCCGGAGGCACCGGAGATCCGCCTCGACACGCAGGAGATGACGCCGGACCTGGCGGCCCACCGCATCCTGGTGGTCCTCGAAAGCCTGGGTTTCTTGCGCTAGGTTTCCTGCGCTAGGATCGACGCCATGACCGGCAGGCTCTACATCAGCACCTACGGCTGCCAGATGAACGAGTACGACTCCGCCAAGATGGCGGACGTGCTGCGGGAATCCCACGGCCTGGCGCTGACGGACGACCCGTCGGAGGCCGACGTGCTGCTGGTCAACACCTGCTCCATCCGCGAGAAGGCCCAGGAGAAGACCTTCTCCGAGATCGGGCGCTGGAAGCGGCTGAAGGCGGAGCGCCCGGATCTGGTCATCGGCGTCGGCGGCTGCGTCGCCAGCCAGGAGGGCGACGCCGTGATCCGCCGGGCCCCTTACGTGGACATGGTGTTTGGCCCGCAGACCCTGCACCGGCTGCCCGACATGCTCGAGCGGGTGCGCCGCTCGGGCGAGCCGGTGGTGGACGTGTCCTTCCCCGAGATCGAGAAGTTCGACCGCCTGCCCGAGCCCCGGGCCGAGGGCCCCACGGCCTTCGTTTCGGTAATGGAGGGCTGCAGCAAGTACTGCTCGTTCTGCGTCGTGCCCTACACCCGCGGCGAGGAGATAAGCCGGCCCTTCGACGACGTCATCGTCGAGGTGGCGCAGCTCGCGGCCAAGGGCGTGCGCGAGGTGAACCTGCTCGGCCAGAACGTGAACGCCTACCGGGGCGCCATGCACGACGGGACCACGGCCGACCTGGCCACCCTGATCCATTACGTGGCTGCGGTCGACGGCATCGAGCGCATCCGCTTCACCACCTCGCACCCGGTGGAATTCACCGACTCCCTGATCCGCGCCTACGCCGAGGTGCCGAAGCTTGCGTCCTACCTGCACCTGCCGGTGCAGAGCGGCTCGGACCGGGTGCTTGCGCTCATGAAGCGCGGTCACACCGCGCTCGAGTATCGCCAGAAGATCCGCCGGCTGCGGGAAGCCCGCCCGGGCATCTCGATCTCCTCGGATTTCATCGTCGGCTTCCCCGGCGAGACGGACGCGGACTTCGATGCCACGATGAAACTCATCGCCGACGTGGGCTTCGACCAGTCCTTCAGCTTCATCTACAGTGCGCGGCCGGGCACGCCGGCGGCCTCGCTGCCGGACGAGGTCACTACGGACGAGAAGAAACGCCGTCTCGCGCTGCTGCAGGCCCGCATCAACCAGCAGGCGGCGGCGATCAGTGAGGCGATGGTCGGCACGACCCAGCGGGTACTGGTCGAGCGCCGCGCCCGCCGGCATACCGGGCAGGTGGCCGGCCGCACCGAGAACATGCGCTGGGTGAACTTCGACGGGGACGACTCGCTCATCGGCGACTTCGTCGACGTGCAGATCACCGAGGCGATGCCCAATTCCCTGCGCGGGCGCGTCGTCGCGCCGCCGGCCCGGCGCCGGGCCTCCTGACTTCCCCTCGTCACGACGAGGGGTTAGGCTAGAAACCTGTCAACTCGAACCGGGAGTCTCCTCTTCTCTTGGAATCCGTAAACGAAGCCAGGGACCTCGTCCTGGAGCCCGCCGACAACAACCGTCTGGCCAACCTCTGCGGCCAGTTCGACGAACACCTGAGACAAATCGAACGCCGACTGGGCGTGGAGATCGCCAACCGGGGCAACCGTTTCCGGGTGGTGGGCCAGCCGGGCGCGGCGCGCGCCGGCGAACAGGTGCTGCAGGAGCTGTTCCGCCTGACCGGCAGCGAACACCTGGACCCGCACCGGGTGCACATCTGCCTGCAGGAATCGGCGATGGAGGCGCGCGAGGCACCCGCGGACGAGGATGGCGGCACGGAGGCGCCCGCCCGGGAGCAGTCGGAGGAGACGCTGATCAAGACGCCGCGCAAGCGCATCCGCGCGCGCGGCCCCAACCAGCGCCACTACCTGGTGCAGATCCGCGAGAACGACCTGGCCTTCGGCATCGGCCCCGCCGGTACCGGCAAGACCTATCTGGCGGTGGCGGCCGCCATCGAGGCGCTGGAGCGCGACGAGGTGCGCCGCATCGTGCTGGTGCGCCCGGCCGTGGAAGCGGGGGAGCGGCTAGGCTTCCTGCCCGGCGACATGTCCCAGAAGGTCGACCCGTACCTTCGCCCCATGTACGACGCCCTGTACGAGATGATGGGCTTCGAGCGCGTGGGCCGGCTGGTGGAGCGCAACGTCATCGAGGTGGCGCCGCTCGCCTTCATGCGCGGCCGCTCCCTGAACGAATCCTTCGTGCTGCTGGACGAGGCGCAGAATACCTCCGCCGCCCAGATGAAGATGTTCCTGACCCGCATCGGCTTCGGCTCGCGCGCGGTGGTGACCGGCGACGTTACCCAGATCGACCTGCCGAAGGGGCAGCTGTCGGGCCTGCGCCACGTCATGGACGTGCTGCGCGGGGTCGAGGGCATCGGCTTCAGCTACTTCACCGCCGCCGACGTGGTCCGTCATCCGCTGGTGCAGCGCATCGTGGAAGCCTACGACGCCCACGGCGACGGCGACCTGTAGTCGCGGAAAGAGGTCCGGGCTTTGTCTCTCGCGCTGGTCAGGCAGCTGGCCCTCGACGGCGGTGACGGCCGGGCCGGCGTGGACACCGCGGCCGTCCCGGGCCGGGACGCACTCCGGCGCTGGGCCGAGGCGGCGCTTCGCCATGCGGGGGTCGAGGCGGATGCGCGGGAGCTGACGGTGCGCATCGTCGGCGAGGCCGAGAGCCGGGAACTGAATGCGGGCTGGCGCGGCAAGGACCGCCCGACCAACGTGCTGGCGTTCCCCGGGGGCGAGGAGCCGGGCCTGCCCGGCGAGGTGGACTATCCGCTGGGCGATCTCGTGGTCTGCGCCCCGGTTGTGGCGCGGGAGGCGGCCGAGCAGGGCAAGACGGCGGAGAGCCACTGGTGCCACATGATCGTCCACGGCACCCTGCATCTGGCCGGCTACGACCACCAGACGCCGGACGAGGCCGCCGGCATGGAGGGCCTCGAACGGGAGATCCTCGCCGAACTGGGGTATCCGGACCCTTATCGGGAGGATTGAAATCCATGGACACTGGTACAATATCCCGCTCGGCGCGATCTGCGCCGCATCTATCGGAATCATGACGGAAGACAAACCTCCCAGTAGCAACGGCTCCGAGCCGCCCGGTCTGTTCAGTCGCCTGCTGAAGGCGCTGCGGGGCGAGCCCAGGGGCCGTGAAGAGATCCTCAACATCATCAAGGACGCCCAGGCGGGGGACATATTCGACCCCGAAGAGCAGGCCATGCTCGAGGGCGTGCTGGAAGTCTCCGCCACCCAGGTGCGGGACGTGATGATCCCCCGTTCGCAGATGGTGGTCCTGGAGAAGGACCGGCCCGTCGAGGAGATGCTGAAGATCATCATCGAATCCGGGCACTCCCGCTTCCCCGTCATCGGCGAGGATCGGGACGAGGTGCTGGGGATCCTGCTCGCGAAGGACCTGCTGCGCTTCGTCGGCGAGGCCGAGTACTCCAGCGAGGACATCGTCCGCTGGTTGCGGCCGGCCGTCTTCATCCCGGAAGCGAAGCGCCTGAACACGTTGCTCAAGGAATTCCGCGCTAGCCACAACCACATGGCCATCGTGGTGGACGAGTACGGCGGTGTGTCCGGGCTCGCCACCATCGAGGACGTGCTGGAGGAGATCGTCGGCGAGATCGACGACGAGCACGACCCGGAGGAGATGCCCTATATCCAGGAGGCGGGCGATAAGGGCGGCCGCCCGGTGTACGCCGTGCGGGCGCTCACCCGCATCGAGGACTTCAACGAGCACTTCGATACCGACTTCAGCGACGACGACTACGACACCGTGGGCGGCCTGGTCATGCACGAACTCGGGCATCTGCCGCGTCGCTCCGAAGCCATCGAGTACGGCGGCTACCGATTCACGGTGACCCGCGCGGACCGCCGGCGTATCGACCTGCTGGAGGTGTCGCCGCTCGCCGAGGCCGGGGGCGAGTAGCCCCGCCCCGGGGTCCGTCCCGCACGTCGTCCGGCATGCGAGAGGCCCTGCAAGCGGCGTCCGGCTATCCCCGACTCCTGAGCCTGGCGGCCGGGCTCACGCTGCCGCTGGCTTTTGCGCCGTTCGGCTGGTGGTGGTATGCGCCGCTGGTCGTCGCCGTGGGCGCCGGGCTGTGGCCCGGTCGCCGTCCGCGCCGGGCCGCCGCCGCCGGCTTCGCCTTCGGCGCGGGCGCCTTCCTCTCCGGCACCTACTGGCTGTACATCTCCATCACCATATTCGGCGGCGCGCCGGCGGCGCTGTCCGTCTTCCTCATGCTGGGGCTGGTGCTGATCATGGCGGTGTACTACGCGGGCACCGCCTGGCTCGTTGCCCGGCTGACCGGCCGCGACGCCCGTCACGTGCTGTGGGTGCTGCCGGCGGCCTGGGTGACGATGGAGTGGCTGCGGGGCTGGCTGCTGAGCGGGTTTCCGTGGCTGTCACTGGGCTACAGCCAGACCGACGGGCCCCTGGCCGGTTTCGTCCCCCTGGCCGGCGTCTACGGCGCGAGCCTCGCCGTGGCCGTGCTGGCGGCGGCGCTGATCCTGCTCGTGCGCGAACCGCGCTGGCGGGTGCCGGTCGCGGCGCTCGTCGTCGCCGTGCCCGCGGCCGGCGCCGGACTCGCCCGCATCGAGTGGACCGCGGCCGACGGCGAGCCCCTGCGCGCCTCGCTGGTGCAGGGGGCGATCACCCAGGACCGCAAGTGGCTGCCCGAAGAGCGGGCGCCGACGCTCGCCCTGTACCGGCGGTTGACGCTGGCCGAGGCGGATGCGGACATCGTCGTCTGGCCCGAGGTGGCGGTGCCTGCCGAGACGAGCCAGGTGGCCGGCTATCTCGCTGCCATCGACCGGGTCATGGAGGCCCGCGACGCCTCGCTGCTGCTCGGCATCATGGACTATGACGAGCAGCTGGGCGGCTACAGCAACAGCGTCCTGTTGCTGGGGCCCGGCGAAGGGATATACCGCAAGCGCCACCTGGTGCCTTTCGGCGAATACTTCCCGGTGCCCGACTTCATCCGTGAGTGGATGCGGCTGATGAGCCTGCCTTACACCGACACGGCGGCCGGGCCGGAGCGCCCGGAACTGCTGCAGGCGGCCGGCGAGAAGGTGGCCCTGACCATCTGCTACGAGGACGCCTTCGGCGCCGAGCAGCTCTATGCGCTGCCCGAGGCGACGCTGCTGGTGAACGTGAGCAACGACGCGTGGTTCGGCGATTCCATCGCGCCCCATCAGCACCTCCAGATCGCCCGACTGCGCAGCCTGGAGGCCGGCCGCTGGCAGCTGCGCGCCACCAACACGGGCATCACCGCGTTCATCGACCCGCGCGGCCGCATCCACTCGCGCTCGCCCCAGTTCGAGACGGCGGTGCTGCGGGCGCGGGTGCAGCCCCGCACCGGGCTCACGCCTTATGCCGCCGCGGGCAACTGGCCGGTGGTGGGCCTGTGCCTCGCGCTGCTCGCCGCGGCCGCGTGGCCTGCGCTGCGGCGCCGCTGACGGCGGTACCGGCCGCCGGATGCCTCATGTATCCTTGCCGGTCCTGAACGGGTTGGCTGAAGACGGCAGACGATGGACAGCAATTACAGGCCGGAGGCGATAGAGCCGGCCGCCCAGCGCTACTGGGAAGAGCAGCGGTGTTTCGAGGTGGACGAGGATCCCGGCCGGGAGAAGTTCTACTGCCTCACCATGTTCCCGTATCCCAGCGGACGCCTGCACATGGGCCACGTCCGCGTCTTCACCATCTCAGACGTGATTGCCCGCTACCAGCGCATGCAGGGGCGCCACGTGCTGCAGCCGATGGGCTGGGACGCCTTCGGCATGCCCGCCGAGAACGCGGCCATCAAGAACGAGGTGCCGCCGGCGGATTGGACCTACCGGAACATCGACTACATGCGCGGTCAGATGAAGCGGCTCGGCTACGCCTACGACTGGCGCCGCGAGATCACCACCTGCCGGCCCGAGTACTACCGCTGGGAGCAGTGGCTGTTCACGAAACTGTTCGAGAAGGGCCTGGTGTACCGCAGGAACTCGGTGGTGAACTGGGATCCGGTGGATCAGACCGTGCTCGCCAACGAACAGGTCATCGACGGCCGGGGCTGGCGTTCCGGCGCGCTGGTGGAGCGCCGGGAGATCCCCCAGTGGTTCATGAAGATCACCGCCTACGCCGACGAACTGCTGGAGTCGCTGGACGAACTGGATGGCTGGCCGGAGCCGGTGAAGGTGATGCAGCGCAACTGGATCGGGCGGTCCGAGGGCGTGGAGATCGCCTTCCGCGTACCGGGCGAGGAGACGCCACTGACGGTCTACACCACCCGCCCGGATACGCTGATGGGCGTCACCTACATGGCGGTGGCGGCGGAGCACCCGCTCGCGGTGAAGGCCGCCGAGGGTGAAGCGAAGCTGCAGGCATTCCTGGCCGAATGCCGCTCCACCCATGCCGCCGAGGCGGCCATGGAGACCATGGAGAAAAAGGGCATGCCGCTCGGCATCTCCGCCATCCATCCCTTCACCGGCGAGGAAGTGCCGCTGTGGGTCGCGAACTTCGTGCTGATGGGCTACGGCACCGGTGCGGTGATGGCCGTGCCCGCCCACGACCAGCGCGACTGGGATTTCGCCCGCAAGCACGGGCTGCCTATCCGCCAGGTGATCCGCCCGGCCGACGGCTCGGAGGCGGATATGGATGAGGGCGCCTTCACCGAATACGGCATCGTGATGAACTCCGGCGACTATGACGGCATGGACTTCCGTCAGGCCTTCGACGCCATTGCGGACCGGCTCGAGGCCGAGGGCATCGGCCGACGCACGGTGAATTACCGGCTGCGGGACTGGGGCGTCTCCCGCCAGCGTTACTGGGGCACGCCGATACCGATCATCTACTGCGGTGAGTGCGGCGCCGTGCCCGTGCCGGAACAGGATCTGCCGGTGGTGCTGCCGGAGGACGTGACCATCACCGGCGCGGGCTCGCCGCTGAAGGACATGCCGGAGTTCGTCGAGGCCGAGTGCCCGAAGTGCGGGGCTGCCGCCCGCCGGGAGACGGACACCTTCGACACCTTCGTGGAGTCCTCCTGGTATTTCTCCCGCTACACCTGTCCGGACGCAGACTCCATGCTGGACCAGCGCGAGGCCTACTGGATGCCGGTGGACCAGTACACCGGCGGCATCGAGCACGCCATCCTGCATCTGCTCTACGCGCGTTTCTTCCAGAAGCTGATGCGCGACTGCGGCCTGTCCGGCGCCGACGAGCCGTTCACCAATCTGCTCACCCAGGGGATGGTGCTCAAGGACGGCGTGAAGATGTCGAAGTCGGCCGGCAACACCGTGGACCCCCAGGAACTGCTGGAGCGCTACGGCGCCGACACCGTGCGGCTGTTCATGATGTTCACCGCCCCGCCCGACCAGGCGCTGGAGTGGTCGGACTCCGGCGTGGCCGGCGCCAACCGCTTCCTGAAGCGGCTGTGGAAAACGGTGTACGAGCACCTCCATGCCGGCCCGGTCGAGGCCGGCGGCGATGCTGGCGATGAGGCCTGCGAGGCGGCGACCGCGCTGCGCCGCAAGCTGCACGAGACCATCGCGAAGGTGAGCGACGACATCGGCCGGCGCTACACCTTCAACACCGCGGTGGCGGCCGTGATGGAGTTGCTGAACGCCATCAACCGTACCGAGGGCGACGAACCGGCGCTGCGGACGGTGCGCCAGGAGGCGCTGGAAGCCATCGTGCTGATGCTCTCGCCCATCGTGCCCCACGTCACCCACGATCTCTGGCAGGCGCTCGGCCACGAATCGGCGCTGGTGGACCAGCCCTGGCCCGCGGTGGACGAGTCCGCGCTGACCCAGGACACCATCGAGGTGGTAGTGCAGGTCAACGGACGTCTGCGTGCGCGCGTCAGCGTGCCAGCGGATGCCGACAAGGACGCCGTCGTCGAGCGCGCGATGGCGGACGAGAACGTACGCCGCCACACCGAGGGCAAGACCGTACGCAAGACCATCTACGTGCCGGGCAAGCTGGTCAATGTGGTGGTCTGAGCGGCTCCTCGCCCGGTTGCGCGCCCGGTTGCCGGCGCTGCTGCCAATCCTCGTGCTGGCCGGCTGCGGCTTCCAGCTGCAGGGCAGCGAGAGCCTGCCACCGGAGATCGCGCGCACCTATATCAGCTCGGCCGATCGCTACACCGCCTTCCACCGCGCGCTGGGAACCGCCCTGGAGGCGCGTGGCGTGGAGGTGACGGACGACCCGGCCAAGGCATCCGCGGTGCTCGACATCTCCCGGGACGAGACCGGTCAGCGGGTCCTGTCGGTGTCCGCACGCAACGTCCCGCGGGAGTTCGAGATCTACTACACCGTGGAGTATTCGGTGCGGACGTCCGAGGGCACGGTGCTCGAGCCCCAGCGCATCACGCTCACCCAGGACTACACCTGGGAGGAGACGCAGGTGCTCGGCAAGCGGCGCGAAGAGGAGATGCTGCGTGACGCCCTGATCCGCGACCTCGTGCGTCAGGTGGTGCGCCAGCTCGCCAGCATCGACTGAACATGCTCCGCTGTGCCGACTTCGCGGACGCGGCCATCCGCGCCCTGTTCGCGCCCTACCGACTCCGCGCCGAGCGTGTAGCGGATGGCAGCGCCATACCGGGCAGCTACTGGGGCGAACCGGAGGCCGGGCTCGTGGGTCGCACGCTCTGCTACCGGGGCGACACCCCGGTGCACTCGCTGCTACACGAGGGGGCGCACTACGTCTGCCTGTCGCCTGCGCGCCGCGCCGGCCTGCACACGGATGCCGGCGGCGACGACCTCGAGGAATGCGCGGTCTGCTATCTCCAGGTGCTGCTCGCGGATGCGCTGCCCGGCGTCGACCGCGACCGCCTGTTCGCCGACATGGACGCCTGGGGCTACAGCTTCCGACTCGGCAGCGCGGGTGCCTGGTTCCGCCAGGACGCCGCGGATGCGCTGGCCTGGCTGCGGCGCGAAGGCCTGGTGGACGGACGCGGACGGCCACGGGCGGTGCTGCGCGGGGCTGCGGCCTGAGGGCGGGCCAGAGATGACCCAGGCGCGCCAAGAGCGGCCCGACGGAAGAATCCTGGCTGCGGGGGAGCGTGTCTCCTATAGTGGTCGGCCCGTCACGGCAGGGCCTGCACCATGACCGTATTCCTGCGCTACGCGGCCTACGCCCTCGCCACGGGCGGCCTGGTGGGTCTGCTCGTCCTGCTCGAGGTCGAGTTCCCGGGCAGCCTCGGCCTGCAGGTATTCCGTGGTCCGTCCGATGCGCTCGGCACCAGCGAGTACTCCCTGGTCGAGTCCCTGCAGCTCGTGCTGATCGTGGTCAGCGGGCTCGTCTTCGGGGCCGTCGCCTGGTGGCACCGCGGCCAGCGGCCGGTCGCGATCGGTTTTGCCGCCCTGGCGCTGGCCTGCCTGGTGCGCGAACTCGACTACTTTCTGGATCTCTGGTTCGCCGACAATCTCTGGCAGGTGCTGCTCGCCGTCGTGGTGGCGCTCGGCGGTGCCTATCTGCTGCGCCACCGGCGCCGCTACGCCGTCGGCTGGGCGCGGCTGTGGCCGTCGCCGGCGGCCACGCTCCTGTTCGCCGGCGCGGTGGTGCTGTTCCTGTTCTCCAACCTGATCGGACACGAGGCCTTCTGGCGCGTGCTGCAGGGCGATGACTACCGGCGCATCGCCAAGCTGGCGATGGAGGAGATGACGGAACTGGCCGGCTACGCGCTGTGCTTCAGCGGGGCCATCGAGTACTACCTGGAGGCGCGTCAGCTGGAGGGCGCCGGCCCGGCGGCTGCCGGCGATCGTCTCTCGCGGCTGCTGGGAAGGCCCTGAACGGCGCTCTCAGCGGGCGAGATAGCGCTCGAGCCAGTCCAGCACCTGCCGGTGCCACTGCACGCTGTTCGCGGGCTTCAGCACCCAGTGGTTTTCGTCCGGGTACCACAGCAGGCGGCTCTCGACGCCCTGGCGCTGCAGTGCCGCGAACGTGGCCAGCGCCTGCGTGCCGGGTACCCGGTAATCCAGGGCGCCGTGGACCACGAGCATGGGGGTGCGCCAGTTCGTCACGTAGTGCACCGGGTTGTGGTTCTCGTACGTGGTGGGACCGGCGTAATACGGGCCGCCGAATTCGTGTTCGGGGAACCAGAGTTCCTCGGTGCTGAAATACATCATGCGCAGGTCGAACAGCCCGTCGTGATTCACCAGGCAGCGGAACCGCTCCGGCCAGTTGCCCGCGATCCAGTTGATCATGTAGCCGCCGTAGGAGGCACCCAGCGCGCACGCGCGCCGGCCGTCCAGCCAGGGGTAGGCGGTCACTGCCGCCTCCAGGCCGCGCTGCAGGTCGGTGAGGGGCTTGCCGCCCCAGTCGCCGTTGATGGAATCGGTGAACGCCTGACCGTAGCCGGTGGAGCCGTGGAAATCGATGAATACGGCACCGTAGCCCGCCGCGGCATAGACCTGCGGATTCCAGCGGTAGTGGAACTGGTCCGCGAAGCTGCCCTGGGGGCCCCCGTGGATCAGGAAGGCGATCGGATATTGCGCGTCGGGGTCGCGGTCGACCGGTTCCATCACATAGCCGTACACCGTCTCCTCGTTCCAGCCCGGGAAGCTGAACTGCTCGAACTCCGCCATGCGGATATCGGCGAGGTGTTCGTCGTTGACGGCCGTGATCCTCTCCAGCGCCAGGGTCTCCAGGTCGAGCCGGTGCAGGTCGGCCGGTGCGCGAAGGGAATGCTTCACGAACACGACGGATTCCGGCCCGACGCTGATGCTGCCCGCCGTGCCGGCCGCGGTCAGCGGCAGCACGCTGCCGCTCTCGATGTCGATGCGGAACAGCAGCCGCCGGCCCCGGTCCTGGGCCACCGCGTAGATTTCCCGTCCGTCCGTCGAGAACGCGATCTCACTCGGCGAGCGGTCCCACTCCGGCGCCACCTGACGGGTGCGGCCGGAAGCCGTGTCCCGCATCATGATGCGCCGGCGGTCCGACTCGTAGCCCGCCGTCGCCATCGACAGCCAGGCCAGGCGTTCGCCGTCCGGCGAGAACACCGGATGGCCGTCCCGGCCCGGGTTCTCCTCGGTCAGGTTCTGCACCCGGCCGCCGCCGGCGGCGACGGCGTAGAGGTCATAGTCCGTCGACCAGGCCTCCTGGCGGCCTTCGGGTTTGGCCGTGAACACCAGGCCCCGGCCGTCGGGGGAGAAGACATAGTCGGCGACGCCGCCGAAGGGCCGGGACGGGATTTCCGCCAGCAGCCCCGCCGACGCCAGCCGGGGCGGCGCGTCGCCGGCCAGGCCGTCCTCGCCGAGGGCCGCCGTGAACAGACGCGAGACCGTGCCGTCCTCCCAGCGGTCCCAGTGGCGGACCATGAGCCGGTCGTAGACGCGGCCGGTCTCCGGGCTCTCGGCGCGCGCGGCCAGTCGCTCCGCCGTGCACGCGAGGTCCGCCTCGCAGTCCGGCAGGACGGCGGCGGTAAAGGCGAGCGCGGCGCCGTCGGGGGACAGGCGGAAGGTCGATACCGGCACGGCATAGTCGGTGACCTGTAGCGGTTCGCCGAAATCGAGCGGCATCATCCAGACTTGCCGGGAGCCGCTGCGGGCGGACAGGAAATACAGCCGCTCGCCGTCCGGACTCCACTCCGGTGACGTGTCGTTCTCCGGGTCATTGGTGAGCCGTCGTGGCGCGGCGCCTGCGTGCAGCGGCAGCAGCCAGACATCCGTACGCCCGCGGTCGGCCTCCCGGTCGGTCTCCCGCAGCGTGTAGGCCACGGCGCTGCGATCCGGTGCCACCGCCGGTTCCGACAGACGTTTCAATTCGACCAGGTCGTCGGCGGTGAGCCCCCTCGAGCCGGCTGCCGCGGCCGGACCGCCGGTCAGCATGGCGGCCACGGTGGCCATGCCGATGAGGCCGATGAGGCAGGCGGGGCGGCGTGTAGCGGAGAAGGCCACGGCCTCAGAGCACGGTCGGGTTCGGCGCGTCGCCGTAGACCGCTTCGGGGTCGAACACCTTCTCGGTCTCGGTGAACTCGAGCTCCATCCGGCCGCCGACGGCGTCCGACCCCAGCGGGACCTTGCGGTAGAAGCAGGAGCGGTAACCGACGTGGCAGCTGGCGCCACTGCCGGCGACGTCGACGCGCAGCCAGACGCAGTCCTGGTCGTCGTCGATCAGCATCTCGCGCACGTGCTGCACGAGTCCGCTGGTGGCGCCCTTGTGCCACATCACCTGGCGGCTGCGGCTGAAGTAGTGCGCCTCGGCGGTCTCGATGGTGCGCGCGAGTGCCTCGGCATTCATATAGCCCTGCATCAGCAACTCGCCGGTTTCGTAATCGGTGGTCACCACCGGGATCAGCCCGTGCTCGTCGAAGCGGGGCGCGAGTTCGTTACCTTCCTCCACCTGCTCGACGCTGCGGCGGGTCTCGAACCTGACAGTGGGTTCGGCCATGTGTGCTCCTGGGCGATGGGTCGAAAACCCGCCATTATAGGCGATCGACAGCCGGTCCAGTATTGCTATCATGGTCCGCTGACTCGGAATCTTCCGTTGTTTTCTGCCGACAAGGTTTTCCTGGAGAATCTCAGAGAATCTCGCAGCGCCATGACGATACAACTCCACGACACCATGCGAGGGGAGAAAGTCCCCTTCGAGCCCCGCGATCCGGAGCGTGTGACCATGTACGTCTGCGGGCCCACCGTGTACAACTTCGCGCACATCGGCAATGCACGCCCGGCGGTCGTGTTCGACGTGCTGGCGCGCCTGCTGCGCCGTCGCTACCGGCTGATCTACGCCCGCAACATCACCGACGTGGACGACAAGATCAACCAGGCCGCGAAGGACACGGGCCAGCCGATCTCCGCCATCACCGAGCGCTTTGCGGACGCCTATCACGAGGACATGGCGGCCCTCGGCGTGCTGCCGCCGGACATCGAGCCCCGGGCCACCGCGCACATCCCGCAGATGATCGCGATGATCCGGTCGCTGATGGACGCGGGCTATGCCTACGAGGCGGAGGGACACGTGCTCTTCGACGTGGACGCGTACGAGCAATACGGCGCGCTGTCCCGGCGCAACCTGCGCGAGATGATCGCCGGCGCCCGGGTGGAAGTGGCGCCGTACAAGAGGGCGGCTGCGGATTTCGTGCTCTGGAAACCCTCCGGCGAGGATCTGCCCGGCTGGGACAGCCCGTGGGGCCGGGGCCGGCCTGGCTGGCATCTGGAATGCTCAGCGATGTCCGAGACCCATCTCGGCGAGACGATCGACATCCACGGCGGCGGCCAGGACCTGATGTTCCCCCATCACGAGAACGAGATCGCCCAGAGCACCTGTGCCCACGGCGGCCGGCAGTTCGCGTGCTACTGGGTGCACAACGGTTTCCTGAACGTCGAGCACGAGAAGATGTCCAAGTCTCTCGGGAACGTGCTGCTGGTGCGCGATCTGCTGGAGCGCTGGCCGGGCGAGGCGGTGCGGGTGGCGCTGCTGTCCGCGCATTACCGCCAGCCGCTGGACTGGACGGAGGAGCTGATCACCGAGTCCCGCCGCAAACTCGACCGCCTGTACGGCGCCCTGCGCGCTGCGGCGCCGACCGCGGAAGAGGTGGCCGCCGCCGAACCGGCGGCTGACTTTCTCGAGGCGTTGGAGGACGACCTGAATACGCCCCGGGCCATGGCGGCGCTGTTCGACATGGCCCGGCGGGTGAACAAGGCCGGGGACGAGGCCGGGCGCCGCCGCCTCGGCGCCGTGCTGGCCGCGAGCGGAGACGTGATGGGCCTGCTGCAGGAGGACCCGGAGGCCTGGTTCGCCGGCGGCGGCGACGAGCTGCCCGATGCGGAGGCGATCGAGGCACTGCTCGAGCAGCGCCAGACGGCCCGCAAGGCCCGGGACTTCGCGGAGGCGGACCGCATCCGCGACGAGCTGGAGGCGCGGGGCATCGTGATCGAGGACGGACCGGACGGCACGCGCTGGCGTGTGGCGAGCTGAGGGCTATGAGCGAGATCGAACAGGCGGAGCAGGAACTCATCGAGGAATTCGGTTTCTTCGATAACTGGATGGACCGCTACCAGTACCTGATCGAACTGGGCCGGCGGCTACCCGATTTCCCGTCCCACGAGATGACGGAGGAGAACAAGCTGCAGGGCTGCCAGTCGCAGGTGTGGCTGGTGTCCTCGTCGGAGGACGGCCGCATGCATTACCGGGCCACCAGCGACGCCGCCATCGTCAAGGGGCTCATCGCGGTGGTGCTGCGGGTCTACGACGACCGCCCGCCCGAAGACATCGTGGCGGCGGAGCCGTCTTTCATCGCGGCGCTGGGTTTCGACGAGCACCTCAGCCCCACCCGCAGCAACGGGCTGATGGCCATGCTGAAGTCCATCCGCGCGCGGGCGGCGGCGGAGTGCGCCGGCACGACGGCCTGATGGGCGCCCGGCTCCTGCGCGGCCTGCTCCTCGGCCTGATCCGCGGCTACCAGCTCCTGGTTTCCCCGTTCCTGGGCGCGAACTGCCGCTACCAGCCGACCTGTTCCGAATACGCCCGCGAGGCCATCGCCCGCCACGGCGCGCTGAAGGGCGGCGCGCTCGCGCTGCGCCGCATCGGCCGCTGTCATCCCTGGGGCGGCAGCGGCTACGACCCGGTGCCGGAGCCTGAGGACGCCGCCGGCGAACCCCAGCCGCGCCGATGACGGCGCGGGAGTTTTTCCGCGAACTCGTCTACCCCGTCTCCCACGGCGGCCTCGCCGTCGCCGTCGTCTGCTTCGCGGCGCTGGCACTGCTGGCGGTCAAGGCAGGCATGTTCGGCCTCTGGCTGGCGGTGCTGCTGAGCTTCGGCGGGGCCAAATACCTGGTGGCCGTGCTGCGGGCCAGGGCACTGGGCGAGGAGCCGCCGGTGGCGGAGGTCGATCTGTTCAATCCGGCCACGCGGCTGTGGATGCTCGGCGCCTGGGCGGCCATCACGATCGCGAGTTTCGGGGCGCTTCTGCTGCATGGTGCAGGTCACGGCGCGGCGGCGAAGTTCCTCCTCTATGCGGCCGCCTTCGTCTTCCCTGCGGCGGCATTGCGGCTCGCGGTGACCCAGTCGCCGCTGGAGATGCTGCGCCCGCTCGCGCTGGCCGACACGATCCGGAAGACGGGTGCCGCCTACGGCTGGATATTCGCCGCGGCTGCCGTAGCCGCGCTGGTGAACGGACTCGCCGCACGGTTGCCGGTGCCGCTACGATTCCTCGCGGCCGCCTACGAGTTGGTGCTCCTGTTCAGCCTGAGCGGCGCGGTGTTCTACTCCCGTCGCGATGCGCTCGATCTTCCGGTGCGGTGCGCGCCGGAGATCGACGCAGCCCGGCGCCGGCAGGCCGCGGCGCGCGAGCGCAGGGCCGTGCTGGACCACGCGTACGCCCACGTCAGCCGCGGCAATGGCCCGGCCGGCGTGGCGTACGTCCGCCATTGGCTGGAGCGCAACGGCGACGACCTGGAGGCCTGGCGATGGTTCTTCGAGGCGTTAGGCGAGTGGGAGTCGCCCCGCGCCCGGATAAACTTCGGCCGCGACTATATCGCCCGTCTGGGGCGCGCCGGCGCCTGGGAGGAGGCTCTGACCGTGCTGGGCGGCTGCCTCGCTCTCGACGGCAGCTTCCGCCCGCGCGACGACGACAGGAGGCCGCTGCTGGCCGCCGCAGAGCGCCACGGCCGGGCCGGGCTGGCGGCCGCGCTACGGGGCGAGGCGTACCCGGGGTCGGCGCAGGGCCCCTGGCCGAGTGCCTAGCTGCTGCTCGCTACTCGCCTGGCCACTCGCTCAGCTGTGCCGCGGCGCGGGCCGGCCGCACCACAACGCGTTCATCACGTGGGCCAGTCCGAGGACCACGGCGCCCGTCATGGTCAGGGCGGTGTCCGCCGCCGGGCCGTAGACGTGGTGCCCCAGTGTGGCGCCCAGCACGAGCAGGGTGAGCCCGGCGCCGCCCAGCCAGAGCACCGGGTTGCGGCGGTGCTCGCGGTAGCCTCTGGGCAGGGCGATGGCGCTCAGGGGTATCACGAGCGCCAGCATCGCGACGTGGGTCCAGCCGCCGTCGAACCCGAGCCCGACCACGGCCGGCGCCGCCACCGTCGCCAGTGACAGGGCGAGACAATGCAACAGGCAGAGCCCGGACAGCCCGACCGCCAGGCGATCGAGGCGCCGCCGATGTCGTGAGGGGGTGTTTTCCACGGGAACCTGGGGTTACGCTAGCGGGATGATCCGGCGCGTGCCGGTATTGAAAGATATAACATTACGTTTCTGGCGGCAATGGCGGCAGCCGAACCGCGGTCACTGCGACGCGACAGGCCCTCGGCAAGACCCTTGATAAGATCCTTGACGACATCACCTGCGGAAACCTGACGGAAGAACGTCCCGTGAAGCGAAAACTGCTGGAAATCCTCTGCTGCCCCGTGACCCACAAGTCCCTGCACCCGGCGACGCCGGACATGCTCGAACGCCTGAACGCGGCCGTTTCCGAGGGGCGTCTGCTGCGCCACGACGGCAGTCCGGTGGAACGGCGTCTGGAGGAAGCGCTGGTGACGGAGGACGACCGGATCGCCTATCCGGTCGAGGACGGTATCCCGGTGCTGCTGGAAGACGAGGCCATCGCGCTCGCCCAGCTGTCAACGCCCTGACCGGGTCGCCGCGGTTCCCTGCCCGCGCGCCGCGCATGTATGATCGGCGCAATCCCGAGCCCGAAATTCCAGAGTGAAAATCAGCGCCGACCAGCTCAAGGCCCACCTGCAAGAACGAATCCTGCCGCTTTACTTCGTGACCGGCGACGAGCCCCTGCTCGCGGCCGAGGCCCTGGACGCGATCCGCGCCCGGGCCCGGGAGCAGGGCTATGCCGAGCGCGAGGTCCTGACGGCCGAGCGCGGCTTCGACTGGAACCGGGTGCTGGCGGGCGGCGCCAGCCTGTCGCTGTTCGCCGAGAAGCGGATCCTGGAGCTGCACCTGCCCACCGGCAAGCCGGGCGATGCCGGGTCGCGGACCCTGGTCGAACTCACGCAATCCCTGCCGCCGGACACGCTGGTGCTGGTGTCCGCGCCCAAGCTCGAACGCTCGCAGCTGTCCTCCAAGTGGGTGAAGGCCCTGGACGGGGCGGGCGCGGTCGTGCAGGTCTGGCCCGTGGACGCACGCGCGCTGCCCGGCTGGATCGCCGTGCGGATGCGGGAGCTGGGCCTCGAGCCCACCCGCGATGCGGTGCGGCTGCTGGCCGACCGGGTCGAGGGCAATCTGCTCGCCGCCGCCCAGGAACTCGAAAAACTGCGCCTGGTGCATGGCGAGGGGCCGGTGGACGCGGATCAGGTCGAGGCCGCCGTCGCGGACAGCGCCCGCTTCAACATCTTCAAGCTGAGCGATGCCGCCGTCGCCGGTCACGCGGATCGGGCGTTGCGCATCCTCGGCTCGCTGCGCGCCGAAGGCGTCGAGCCGGTGCTGGTTTTGTGGGCGCTCACGCGGGAACTGCGCACCGCCGCGCTGGTTCGCGACGACCTCGAAGCGGGCGTCGCGCTGGCGCGCAGCCTGAAGCAGCGGGGCGTCTGGTCCAGCCGGGAGGACCTGCTGCGCGCCTGCGTGGGGCGGCACAGCCCGGCGAGCCTGCATGCGCTGATGCGCCGGGCGGCCCTCGCCGATCAGGTGGTCAAGGGGCGCGCGCCGGGACAACCCTGGCAGGAACTCGTGGCGCTGACGGCGGGCCTGGCGCGCGGGCCCCGGGTCCGGCGGGCTGCGTGAGGAGCCGGGCTACAGGCGGGGAGGGCGAGCGCCGATGAACCCCATGGGCGTATTCGGCGGGACCTTCGATCCCATCCACTACGGCCACCTGCGGACGGCCTTCGAGCTGCTGCAGGAACTGCGGCTGTCGGAGCTCAGGTTCATGCCCTGCGGCACGCCGCCGCATCGCGGCGAGCCCATCGCGGATGCCGCCCTGCGCGTGCGCATGGTGGAACTGGCGACGGAGGCCCAGCACGGCTTCGTCGTCGACGACAGGGAACTGCAGCGCGAAGGGCCGTCCTATTCGGTCGACACCCTGGCAGCCCTGCGTGCGGAATATCCCACCCGCTCGCTCTGTCTCATCGTCGGCATGGATGCGTTCCTGAGTCTGCCCCGCTGGTACCACTGGCGCGAGATTCTGCAGCTCGCCCACATCATCGTGGCCCACCGGCCCGGCTGGCGCGCGCCCGACATGGGACCGCTCGGCGAGCTGCTGGTCGACCGCGGCACGGGACGCATCGGCGATCTGCACGAGTCACGGGCCGGCAGCATCTATATCCATGCCGTGACCCAGCTCGAGATCTCCTCGTCGGACATCCGGGCGCTGGTCAGGGCGGGGCGCGATCCGCGTTTCCTGATGCCGGACGCGGTGCGGGACCTCATCGACGAGAGCGGCTGCTACCGGGCGGCGGCCGGGGACGAAGACGGCGGAGAATGAGCGGGAACGGTACGGATGACCAAGGACTACGGGAGACTGCATGAACAGTGAAGAGCTGCGCGATCTGGTCGTGGGGGCGCTGGAGGATCTGAAGGCGCGGGACGTCAAGGTGCTCGACGTGCGCCATCTCACGACCATCACCGATTACATGATCATCGCCAGCGGCACTTCGGACCGCCACGTCAGATCCGTCGCCGACCGCGTTATAGAGCGTGCCGGCGAGGCGGGAGTGAAGCCCTACGGCGTGGAGGGCGAGGAGAAGGGAGACTGGATCCTCGTCGACCTGCAGGACGCGCTGGTCCACGTCATGCAGCCCGAGACCCGGGACTTCTACAACCTGGAGAAGCTCTGGGACATCAGCGAGCCCCGGAACAGCGCGGCGTCGACAGAGCGCTGAGCGGCTTTCGTGCGCGTACGAGTCGTGGCCATCGGCGGCCGGCCCCGTTCCTGGGTTGCAGAGGCCTGGGAGCAGTACGCAAAGCGCCTGCCGCCCCAGTGGCGCCCGGAGCTGGTGGAAGTGGCGGGCGCCCGACGCTCGGCCCGGCAGCCCGACGCCGAGGTGAAGGCCGCCGAGGCGGACCGGGTCCGCGGGGTGCTGCGTCCGGACGAGCGGGTCGTCGCCCTGGACGAACGCGGCCTTGAACTCGACAGCGAAGCATTCGCCGCCCGGCTTTCCGGATGGCTCGCCGAGGGCCGGGACATCGCTTTCGTGATCGGTGGCGCCGACGGGCTGGACACGGACTTTCTCGCCGCGGCGGATTTCCGCTGGTCGCTCTCGCCGCTGACCCTGCCCCACGAGATGGTGCGCGCCGTGCTGGCCGAGCAGCTGTACCGCGCCTCCACCATCATCGCCGGCCACCCGTACCATCGGGCATGAATCGGGCATGAATCGGGCATGATGAGCGGCACGGATCCCGACAGCGGAGCGGTGGTGCTGGCATCGGCGTCGCCCCGGCGTCGGGAGCTGCTGGCCGCGTACGGCCTCGAACCGGTGGTGAGACCCGTGGACGTCGACGAAACCGCCCACCCCGGAGAAACGCCGCGGGACTACGTGGAGCGGCTGGCCGTCGCCAAGGCGGAGGCGGCGGCCGCGGACGCCCCGGGCGCCGTGGTGATCGGCGCCGATACCGCCGTGGCCCTCGACGGCGAGATCTACGGCAAGCCTGCCTCGGCGACGGACTTCCGGCGTATGATGGGCGCGCTGGGCGGGCGCGCCCACGAGGTCTACACGGGTGTCGCGGTCGTGCAGGGAGGCCGGACTGCGGTCCGCACGGCGGTGAGCCGGGTCCGGCTCAGGCAACTCGACGAGAGGGAGATGCGGCAGTACTGGGCCAGCGGCGAGCCCCGGGACAAGGCCGGCGGTTACGCCATCCAGGGCCTCGGTGCGCTGTTCGTGAGCGGACTCGAGGGCAGCTATTCCGGCGTGGTGGGACTGCCGCTGTATGAGACCGGGGAGCTGCTGGCCGCCGCGGGCGTCGACCTGCTGGCCCTGGCGATGCCGGACGGGGTGCGAGAGAGCGATGGGTGAAGAGATCCTGATCAACGTCACGCCGCGGGAAGTCCGCGCCGCCGTGCTCGAGAACGGCGTGCTGCAGGAGATCTTCATCGAGCGGGCCGCGCGGCGGGGCCTCATCAGCAATATCTATCGCGGCAAGGTCTCGCGGGTGCTGCCCGGCATGCAGGCCGCCTTCATCGATATCGGCCTCGAGCGCACCGCATTCCTGCACGCTTCCGACATCGTCGCACCCACGCCGGTGGAGGACGTCCCCGCCGGCGGCGGCAATGGCGCCGGCAATGGCGATCGCCCCCGCCAGGCGAACATCCGCGAGCTGGTCAGCGAAGGCGCCGAGATCGTGGTGCAGGTGCTGAAGGACCCCATCGGTACCAAGGGCGCACGGCTGTCCACCTTCGTCACGCTGCCGTCCCGCTTCCTCGTGCTCATGCCCCACGGCAGCGGCATCGGCATCTCCTCGCGCATCGAGGACGAGGCCGAGCGTGCCCGGCTGAAGAGCCTGATGGAGGCGATCATGCCGGAGGTACCCGAGCACGGCTATATCGTTCGCACGGCCGCCGAGGGGGCCGGCGTCGAGGCGCTGCGGGCCGACATGATCTTCCTGCAGCGCATGTGGGAAGTGATTCAGGAACAGTCGAGGTCGCAGCGCGGCATCGGGCTGATCCACGAGGACCTGCCGCTGCCCGTGCGCATCCTGCGCGACCTCGTCAGTGCCGACATCGAACGCATCCGCGTGGACAACGAGCGCACCTTCGAGAAGATGAAGGGCTTCACCCGGCGTTTCCTGCCGGATCTCGCGCCCATCGTCGAACTCTACGACGGGCGCCGGCCCATCTTCGACCTCTACGGCGTGGAGGAGGAGATCAGGAAGGCTCTGGACCGCACGGTGCCCCTGAAGTCAGGCGGTTACGTCATCATCGATCAGACCGAGGCGATGACCACGGTCGACGTGAACACCGGCGGCTACGTCGGCAGTCGCAACCTGGAAGAGACCATCTACCGTACCAATCTGGAAGCCGCGGTGACGATCGCGCGCCAGCTCAAGCTCCGCAACCTGGGCGGCATCATCATCATCGACTTCATCGACATGGAGGAGGTCGAGCACCGGGACCGGGTCATGCAGGTGCTGGAGCGTTCGCTGGCGGCCGACCATGCCCGCCACCAGATCACCCAGGTCTCGCCGCTGGGGCTCGTAGAGATGACACGCAAGCGCACCCGGGAGAGCCTGGAACATATCCTGTGCGAGGCTTGTCCAACGTGCGAGGGCCGGGGGCAGGTACGCACGGCGCAGACGGTCTGCTATGAGATCTTCCGCGAGATCCTGCGCCAGCACCGGCAGTTCAGTTTCGAGGGCCTGATGGTCCTCGCCCACCAGGACGTCATCGAATTGCTGCTGGACGAGGAATCGGCCGGCCTGGCGGAGCTGGAGGAGCTGACCGGCAAGCCCATCCGCCTGCAGACCGAATCGCTGTACGCCCAGGACCACTTCGACGTGGTGCTGCTCTGACCGGACGGAGATGAATCGCTACGCCGCAAGCGCGCTGAAGTTCTTCGCCTACACCGTCGCCGCGCTGGTGATCCTGCTGGCGGTGGGGGTGGGGCTGCTGCGCCTGATGCTGCCGGAGCTGCCCGAGTACCGGGAGGAGATTCGCGCGCGGGCCAGCGAAGCCATCGGCCTCGACGTGGAGTTCGAGCGCATCGACGCCCGCTGGCGGCTGAACGGGCCGGAGCTGATATTCACGGACGTCACGCTGATCGATCCCGGCACCGGCGATGCGGTGCTGGACGCCGACGAGGTGAGCGTCGGCGCGGCCATCCTGCGCGTGCTGAGGGAACGCCGCATCAGCGTCGGCCGGCTCGCGGTGACCGGCACGAGCGTGACCGTGGAGCGGCTCGGCGACGGCCGTTTCGCGGTCCAGGGCCGCACGGCCGAGACCTCCGAGGACGTCTCCGGCAGCGACCTGCCCAGGGACATCCGCATCGTGCTGGAGGACGTCGATTTCACCTACAGCGATCCCCGCGCCCGGGGCGGCCCGCTCGAGGCCCGGCTGACCAGCCTCGAGTGGAACCGTTCCGGCGAAGACCAGGAGTTGGAGGCCCGGCTCGAGCCCGGCAGCGAACTGGGCAGTGCGCTGCGCGTCCTCGCCACGCGCCGGGCAGGGCGGCAAGGCGATACGCCGGTCTGGGACGTGAATGTCGAAGCCAGCGAGCTGGACCTGGGCCGGCTGGCCTCCATCCTTCCCGAGCAGTGGCCGGCGCCGGCGGCCGGCATTGCCGACGTCGAGATCTGGTCCCGGTTTCGCAACGGGCTGCTGCGCAGGGCGGGGGCCACGCTGGCGGCGCGTGGGCTCGCGCCGGCGGCTGCCGCTGACGCGCCGCCACCGCCGCCCTACGACCTGAGCGCCCGGCTGGAGTGGGCGCTGAACGACGGCGGCTGGCTGGCGGCCGTGAACGATCTCAGGATCGAGCGCGGCGACACGCTGCGGCCGGACAGCTTCGTCCAGGTCTCGGCGGAGACCGACGGCGACTCGCGACTCACGGCACTCGAGATCCAGTCCGGCTTCCTCTCCATGGACGACATCCGGCCCTTCGCGGCCTGGCTGCCCGCCGCCGTGGCGCAGCCCTATGCCGATTACAAACCCAGCGGCGATCTCGTGTCGCTGCGTCTGCGCGTCGACGGCCTGCCCGAGGGGGCGCCGCTGACCTATTCGCTGGAGGCCGAACTGCGCGATGCCGGCGTCGCGCCGCACGACTCGATCCCCGGCGTCCGCGGCGTCTCGGGCAGCGTGCGGGCCGACGAGTCCAACGGCCGCCTGGTACTCGACAGCCGGGCACTGGTCCTGGAAGCACCGGAGGTTCTGGCGGCGCCGATCGACTTCACCCGGGCTGATGCCACGGTGGTCTGGCGCGGCACCGGCAGCGGACTCACCGTGCTGTGCGACCGGTTTATCCTGGAAGACGAATGGCTCGCCACGGAGAGCAGCTTCGAGCTGGATCTGCCCGGCGGCCCGGAGGCCTCATCGCCGCGGCTGGATTTCACCGGCGAGTGGCGGCTCACCGATCTCTCGCGCACGCCCCGCTATCTCCCCGTGCGGGTGATGCCGCGCCTCGCGGTGGAATGGGTGGAGAAGGCCCTCGTGGCGGGCCGGGCGGAGCGGGGTACGGTGCGGTTCGACGGCGCGCTCGCCGACTTTCCGTTCGACGACGGGGAGGGCGTGTTCCGCGCCCGGACCAGCATCCGCGATGCCGTCATGCGTTTCGCGCTGCAGTGGCCGGATATCGAGCAGCTCGACGGCGAAGTGGTTCTGGACGGGATGCGTCTCTCGAGCACGGAGAACTCCGCGGTCACGATGGGCGCCGCCATCGAGGATGTCTACGCCGCCATCGAGGACCTGCGCAAAGGCGTGCTGGAGGTGCGCGGCGCAGCCGCGGGTACCCTCGCGAACGTGGTGGATTACGCCGAGGCATCGCCTATCTCGGGGCTGTTCGGCGGCCGCCTCGCCGACGTGACCGCCGCGGGGCCCGCGAACGTGGATCTAGACTTCACCATCCCGGTGACCCGGATAGAGGACTACACGGTGGCGGCGGCCGTCAGCACGACGGACGGGCGGCTCTCCCTGGCCGGATTCCCGCATCCTCTCACGGCAGTCGCCGGCACGGCCCGCATCACTCGCTCCGGCGTCGAGGGACGGGATATCGAGGCCGACTTCCTCGGCAGCCCGGTGCAGATCGAGCTGACCTCGGCCGGCGAGGCCAGCAGCGACGTCGCGGCGATCGCATTGGCCGAGAGCCGCATCAGCGCGGAGGCGCTGGTGCAGGAGGCAGGTCTTCCACTGGCCGGCGATATCGCGGGTGAGACCGACTATCAGGCCACGGTACGCTTTCCGAAGGCAGGACTGGCGGACGGCCCGCCGGTCACGATCCGGGTGGAGTCCCGCCTGGAAGGGATGAGCGTGAGTCTGCCGGAACCCGTCGCGAAGACGGCGGAGGAGTCCTGGCCGTTCAGTTTCGAGATCGCGTTTACGGAACCGGGCCTGCTCGGGATCACCGGTTTCTACGGCCAGACGGCCAAGTGGATCGCCGAGGTCGGCCGGGAAGCCGACGGCTGGCGCCTCGGCCGCGGCAATATCCACCTGGGACCGGGCCTGCCGTCGCTGCCGACCGGATCAGGTCTTTACCTCACGGGCAGCCTCGAGCGGCTGCGGCTCGGCGACTGGCTGGACCGCGCCACGGCGGGAGAAGCCGCGCCAGGCGGGATGATCCGCGCCGCGGACGTGACCGTCGGCGATCTCTACGCCTTCGGCCAGCGCGCCCGCAACGTCGACCTGGAGATGGAGCGCAATCCCAGCGACTGGCTGGTGCAGGTGGAAGGACCGACGGCCGCGGGCTCGGTCATCGTCCCGGCCGACCTCGCCGGCGGGCGGCCGCTGGTGCTGGACATGGAGCGCCTGCACCTCGTCGAGGCCGACCCGGAAGCCGGCGATCCCGGCAGCCCGGCCCAGTATCCGCCGCTGGACGTACGCATCGCCGACTTCCGCCTCGGCGAGCGGGGTTTCGGCGCGGTGGCGGCCACTTTCCGCAAGACCGAGACCGGCATCGAGAGCGACGACCTCACTGCGAGTGCGGCGACCTTCGAGTTCACCGGCGGCGCCGGTTGGCGGGTGGACCTCACGGATCCGGCGGGTCAGCGTGCCGGCCTTTCCGGGCGCCTCGAGAGCACCGACGTGAAGGAGACGCTGAGCGCGCTCGGTTATTTCCCGGGCATCGATGCCGAGGAGGCCACCGTCACCCTGGACCTGTCGATCTCGGGTCCGCCGCGCAGCGAGTTTCTCGAGGAGCTGGACGGCGACGTCTCCATGCGTATCGTGAACGGCCAGCTGGACGAGGTGGATCCCGGCGCGGGCCGGGTGTTCGGATTGCTGTCGGTGGCGGCGCTGCCCCGCCGCCTGTCGCTGGACTTCCGTGACGTGTTCAACAAGGGCCTCGGCTTCGACAAGATCGAGGGTACGTTCCGGATCGTCAACGGCGATGCCTATACCTGCGACCTGACCCTGGAAGGCTCGGTGGCGGATATCGGCGTGGTCGGCCGTGCCGGGCTGGCCCAGCGCGACTACAACCAGACGGCGCTCGTCAGTGCCGACGTCGGCAGCAGCCTGCCCGCGGTCGGCGCCGTCGTCGGCGGTCCCCCGGCCGCGGCAGCGCTGCTGCTGTTCTCCCAGATCTTCAAGAAGCCCCTGCAGGAGCTCGGCCAGGCCTATTACCAGGTGAGCGGCGACTTCGACGATCCGACCATCGAGCGCACGGATGCGCGCCGTTTCGGGGCCACCAGCGAGCTGGCCGGTTGCCTGAACCAGGGCGAGTGAGCGCGGCCGTCTGATAGGATAGACGGCTACCGGAAACGACGGTGCCTGGGCGCGCGCCCAGGCCCGAACGGAGATTTTCGCTGTGACCGAAACGAACGCGCTGGAGACGGCGCAGACGGAACTGCTGGACCCCGCCGGCCTCGATGAGGGCCACCTGAGCCGGACGCTCGGCGCCATCATGCGGCGGTCCATCGATGCGGCCGACCTGTATTTCCAGAGCTCCCGTTTCGAGGGCTGGAGCCTCGAGGACGGCATCGTCCGCGAAGGCAGCTACAGCCAGGAGCAGGGCGTGGGCGTGCGCGCGATCTACGGCGACAAGACCGGTTTCGCGTATTCCGACGAACTGGTGCTGCCGGCGCTGGAACAGGCCGCCGATGCCGCGCGCGCCATCGCCGCGGGCGGCGGTGACGCGCGGGTGCAGGCCTGGAGCCGCAGCCAGCCGCCGGCGCTCTATTCCGCGGCCGATCCGGTGTCGAGCCTCGGCGACGAGGAGAAGACGGAACTCCTGCGCCGCGTCGACCGCGAGACCCGTGCGCTCGACAGCCGGGTGAAGGAGGTGGTGGTGAGCCTGGTCGCCTCCCACGATCTGGTGATGATCGTCGGCAGCGACGGCACGATGGGCGCCGATTCCCGCCCGCTGGTCCGCTGCAACGTCCACGTCATCGTGGAGCAGAACGGCCGCCGGGAGCAGGGCTACAGTGGCGGCGGCGGCCGTACGGACCTCACCTTCTTCCTGGAGAATGACCGGGTCATGGATTACGCCCGGGAGGCGGTGCGCCAGGCGCTGGTGCAGCTCGAGGCGGTGCCGGCGCCGGCCGGCAGCATGCCGGTGGTACTGGGGCCGGGCTGGCCGGGCGTGCTTCTGCACGAGGCCATCGGCCACGGCCTGGAGGGCGACTTCAATCGCAAGGGCACTTCCGCCTTCTCCGGGCGCATCGGCGAACAGGTCGCCTCCGAGCTCTGCACCATCGTCGACGACGGCACGCTGCCGGGGCGGCGGGGCTCGCTGACGATCGACGACGAGGGCACGCCGTCGTCCTGCACGGTGCTGATCGAGAACGGTCGGCTAAAAGGCTACATGCAGGACAAGATGAACGCGCGTCTGATGGGTGTCGCGCCGACCGGCAACGGGCGCCGCGAGTCCTTCGCCCATCTGCCCATGCCGCGCATGACCAATACCTACATGCTCGCGGGCCCGCACGATCCGGGCGAGATCATCGAGTCGGTGGAATACGGACTGTATGCACCCAGTTTCGGCGGCGGGCAGGTCGATATCACGTCGGGCAAGTTCGTGTTCTCCGCCAGCGAGGCCTACCTGATCGAGAAGGGCCGCATCGGCGCGCCGGTCAAGGGCGCCACCCTGATCGGCAACGGCCCGGACGTGCTGACCCGGGTGTCCATGGTGGGCAACGACCTCAAGCTGGACACGGGCGTCGGGGTCTGCGGCAAGGAGGGCCAGTCGGTGCCGGTCGGCGTCGGCCAGCCCACCCTGAAGGTCGACCGCATCACGGTGGGCGGCACGAGCTGAGCCAGCCGCCGCCGGCAGCCGGCCGGCCTCGCACCCCGCTCTGTGAAAGGCGTCACTGCAATACTTTGCGCGTCCGGCTAATCTCCGTGGCCACTGTCAGCAAAGGTGGCACTGATCATGGACTTCGAACGCACCTACACAGAATCCGAGCTGGATCCGGCCGCACTGGAATTCGCCAGAAGCCTGCGCGAGCGGCCCATGGACGCCCCGCGTGACATGGATATCGACGGTTTCGGCGAGTCCCTGGGCGCCCGGCTGCTGCGCCTGTTCCGCGGCGGCAAGGACTGAGACGCCGGCCCCGCGGTCACCTCAAACGCCGGCTCCCCCCGCATCCCGCGCTTGACGCGGTCCCCGCGCTGCATTAATTAGATGGGTCCGACCCGCACGGATGCCCGTCACCCGGGACCGTCGTCGAGCTCAGGGGGAGCGATGTGGCTTTCTAAACCGATCTACGAGGTGGTCCCGTACTTCTACCTGCTGGCCGGCTGCGTCGCACTGGCGGCGTCGCTCTACCTCGACTACTGGTACTGGCCGTCGATCTGCTTCGTGGTGGGCATGTTCTCGCTGCTGGGCGGCATCGTCGTGCTGCTGAAGCGTCGGGATCACCGGCAGCGGCGCATGGAGCGCGAGCGCGAGAGCGACGTACCCGAGTAGGGATCAGGTGGCGTAGAGGTCCTCGTCCTCTTCGTCCTCGTCTTCGTCGTCCGTCTCTTCGGCCAGCTCGTCCTCGTCAGGTTCCTCGTCCTCCTCGAGCTCCGCGTCGCGAAGGTCGGTGTAGACGAGTTCGTGCTTGCCGAGGACGATGACGTCGCCGTCTTCCAGGTTCTTCTTCTTGATGCGGTGTTTGCCCAGGAACACGCCGTTGGTGCTGTTGAGGTCCTCGAGCACGGATCGTTCCAGGTCGCTCACGATCTGGCAGTGGTGACGGCTCACGTACTTGCTGTCGATGCGGATCTCGTTGTCCGGCGTCCGCCCGATCACGGTGCGCCCGACTTCGAGGTTGTGGGTCTCCACCACCTTGCCCTGCATGCGCACGTCGATGCGCGCCAGCGTCATCTCGCCAGTATCCCGCGGGTCCAGTGAGGCGGGGCGCAGAATCTGTCCGGTATTGCCGGGTTCGGCATGCTCGGTGGGCTCGGCCGCCGGCGCCTCGACCTCCCAGGCCAGTTCCTCCAGCGCCGTCTCGATGATCTCCGGCGTGATGAGCTTCCGGTCCTCGGCGAAAGCGCACAGCATCGCCGTGTCGCAAAGCGTGTTGATCAGCCGGGGCACTCCGCCGGTGCGGCGGTAGATGAGGTCGAGGCAGTCCTCGGCGAAGATCTCCTCAGCGTCCGCGCCGGCCACCTTCAGTCGATGGCCGATGTACTCGCGCATCTCCCGGTTGGTGAGCGGGCCGAGGTGGAAGCGCAGGCGCACCCGCTGGGTCAGCTGTTTCAGCCGCGGCGACTCGATCTTGTCCTTCAGCTCCGGCTGGCCGGCCAGGATGATGCGCAGCACCTTCTCCTTGTGCGTCTCGATGCCCGACAGCAGCCGGATCTCCTCGAGCACCTTCGGGCTGAGATTCTGCGCCTCGTCGATGATCAGCACCACCTTCTTGCCGGCGCCGTACTGTTCGACGAGGAACATGTTCAGCATGTCCAGCAGTTCGGCCTTGCGGGCCTGGAACGGCTTGAAGCCGAACTCCGCCAGCACGGCCTGCAGGAACTGGCTCGGCGAGAGCTGGGTCTGCGACACCATGGCGTAGACCACGTCGTCGCCGAGCTCGTTCAGAAACGACTGGATGAGCGTGGTCTTGCCCGAGCCGATCTCGCCGGTGATCACCACGAACCCGTCGGCAAGCCAGATGGTCGACTCCATATACGCCTTGGCGCGAGCGTGCTGCTTGCTCCAGTAGACGAAGGCCGGGTCCGGCGTGAGGCGGAAGGGCTGTTCGGCGAGTTTGAAGTGCTCGAGATAAGACATGGTTTGCTGGTCGATCCTCCGGGCTTACCCCGGAACAACCTTAAACATTAACACCAAAACCCGGCGCTCTTACAGGGAATGGGTCTCGTTCCGGGCCGCGACCAGCGCCTCCAGCCGCGCCAGACACCGATCCCGCTCTTCCGCCGAGTCGGCGACGACCGTGACATGGCCGAGTTTCCTCCCGGGACGCGGGGACTTGCCGTAGTCGTGCAGGTGGGCGTCGGGCACTGCCAGGATGCCGGCGGGAGCCGGCACCGCGCCGATCAGGTTCAGCATGCCGGCATGGCCCCGCATGCGGCAGTCGCCGGCCGGCAGGCCGCAGATCGCCCGCAGATGGTTCTCGAACTGGCTGCAGGCGGCGCCCTCGATGGTCCAGTGGCCGGAATTGTGGACCCGCGGCGCGAACTCGTTGCCCAGCAGACGGCCCCCGGCCACGAAGAACTCGACCGCGATGGTGCCGCGATAGTCCAGGCGCTCGACCAGGGCGCGGAGATGGGTCTCAGCGAGGGCCTGCAACCCGCCGTCGGCCGAGGGGGCGCAAGAGGTGTGCAGGATGCCGTCCCGGTGGACGTTGCCGGTCAGGGAGTAGCAGGCGAGCGCACCGTCCGCGCCACGGCTGCCGATGACGGAGACCTCCCGGTCGAAGGCGACCAGCCGCTCGGCCAGCAGTGGCACGCCTGCCAGCGCCTCCCAGGCCGCCGGGATGTCGGCCTCGGTCAGGATACGGTGCTGGCCCTTGCCGTCGTAGCCGAGGCGCCGGGTCTTCACGATGAGAGGCAGGCCGATGGCACGGCACGCCGCCTCCAGGTCGTCGCGGCTGTCCACCGTCTGCCAGGGCGCCACCGGGATGCCGGCCGCCTCGAACGCAAGCTTCTCGTTGCGCCGGTCCTGGGCGGTGGCGAGGGCGGCGGGTGGCGGGTACACGGGCGTGTCGCCGGCCGCGGCGGCGAGGGAGTCCACGTCGACGTTCTCGAACTCATAAGTGACGACGTCGCAGCGCGCCGCGAGTTCGGCGATGGCGCCCTGCTCGTCGAAGGCGGCGTTGATGTGCTCGCCCACCGCAGCAGCGGGCGCCTCGGGCGAAGGGTCCAGGAACACGAATTCCAGCCCCAGTGGCAGGCCCGCCAGGCCGAGCATGCGGCCCAGCTGCCCCCCGCCCACCACTCCGACGCGCATGGCGGTCAGACTTCGGCCGGGTCGTCGGCAGCCGGGTCGGGACGCGCCAGCACCTTTTCGGTCTGCTGCCGACGGTAGTTCTCGAGCGCGCGCCGGATATCCTCGTCGCCGACGGCGAGGATGGCTGCCGCGAGCAGGGCGGCGTTGACCGCGCCGGCCTTGCCGATGGCGAGCGTGCCCACCGGGATGCCGGCGGGCATCTGCACGATGGAGAGCAGCGAGTCCATGCCCGAGAGTGCCTTCGACTGCACCGGCACGCCCAGCACCGGCAGCGGCGTCTTGGCGGCGGCCATGCCGGGCAGGTGGGCGGCGCCGCCGGCGCCGGCGATGATCACGCCGAGGCCCCGGCCGGACGCCGTCTCGCAGTACTCGAACAGCAGATCCGGGGTGCGGTGGGCGGAGACCACGCGGGTCTCGTGCGGGATGCCGAGCGCGTGCAGGGTCTCGCTCGCGTGGGCCATGGTGTCCCAGTCGGAGACAGAACCCATGATGATGCCGACCTTCACGTCCATGGCGGCATTCTACAGGGGCGGACGCGCCGGTTGTATGGTGGTGATGCCGCGGGCAGGGGCGCGGCACGCATGTGGCGAGCGGGCTGCCTCGTCACCGGCCCCGCACGCGTTTAGAATCCCCGGCACTGTCGTGGACTGTCGTTGACGACAGAGCCGGATCGCGAAGGAGCCCCCATGAGTCATACCCTGGAGATCAGCCCGGCGGAGGAGCGGCGCTTCGCCCACCTGGTGTCGCTGGCGCTGGAGACGGCGGCCCGGGCCGGCGCCGACGAATGCGAGGCGGCGGTCAGCCACGACCTCGGTCTCTCGGTGACCGCCCGCATGCGCGACATCGAGACGCTGGAGTACCAGAACGACCGCTCCTTCGGCGTCACCGTCTATTTCGATCGCCGCAAGGGCAGTGCGAGCACGTCCGACTTCCGCGCGGAAGCCATCACGGAGGCCGTGGAACGGGCCTGCTCCATCGCCCGGCGCACCGCCGAGGATCCCTGCGCGGGCCTCGCCGATCCCGCCAGACTTGCCGTGGATCCGCCCGACCTCGCGCTGGACCATGCCTGGGAGATCTCGCCGGAGGCGGCGCGGGAGATGGCCATACGCTGCGAGGGCGCGGCGCTCGACAGCGACCCGCGCATCAGCAATTCGGAGGGTGCCACCGTCGCGACCAGCCGGGGCGTCAGGGCCTACGGCAACAGCCACGGCTTCTTCGGTGCCTACCGGCGCAGCAGCCACAGCATCAGCTGTGCCGTGCTGGCCGGCGACGAGGGCGGCATGGAGCGCGACTACCACTACACCGCCGCACGGGACCCGTCGCGGCTCGAGGCGCTGGAGACCGTGGGCGCGAAGGCCGCGCAGCGCACCCTGCGGCGCCTGGGTGCCCGCCAGGTCACGACGGCGAAGGTCCCGGTGCTGTTCCCGCCGGAGCTTGCCCGGGGGTTCATCGGCCATGCCGTCGGCGCCATCAGCGGCGCGGCCCAGTACAGGCGCTCGTCGTTCCTCCTGGATGCCGCGGGCGAGACCCTCTTCCCCGACTTCCTGAACATCCTCGAACGCCCGCACATCCCCGGCGCCTTCGGCAGCGCACCCTTCGACCGCGAGGGGGTGGCCACCGCGGACCGGGAGCTGGTCTCCGCCGGCGTGCTGCAGGGCTACGTGCTGTCCAGCTACTCGGCCCGCCGGCTGGGCCTGGAGACGACGGGCAACGCAGGCGGCGTCCACAACCTGCTGGTGGAGGGCAATGCCGACGGCCTGGAGGCGCTGACCCGGCAGATGGGCCGGGGCCTGATCGTCTCGGAGCTGATGGGCCAGGGCGTGAACGCGGTCACCGGCGATTACAGCCGGGGCGCCGCCGGTTTCTGGGTGGAGGGCGGCGAGATCGCCTATCCGGTCAGCGAGATCACCATCGCCGGCAACCTGCGCGACCTGTACCGCAACATCGTCGCGGTGGGCCGGGACCAGGACTTGCGGGGCGTCATCCGCTGCGGCTCCGTGCTCGTCGCCGAGATGACCGTCGCCGGCAACTGAGCGCGTTCGGTCTCTGGACGCAGAGGCCGGGGACCGTCAGCCGGCCTGACGATCGCGGTCTTCGAGCTGATCGAGGAGGTCGCTGAGTGTTCGCTCGTCGACCACGGACTCCAGGGCTTCGTCGATCCGGTCACCCAGCTCCGCGATAGCGGGCGTCCACGACGGCGGCCGCCAGGAACCGGTGTCGCCGCCCTCGCGCACCGCGTCCAGGATGTCCCGCAGCCCGATGCGCGCAGGTTCCCGCGCCGGGACCAGACGCTCCTGCTCGGTGCTGGTGATGAGGCCCCCGTCTTCCAGACTCGTGACGACCTGGGAGATGACGATGCCCGGGATCGCCAGCTCCTTCGCCAGCTCGCGCACCGTCCGGCAACCGGACCCGCCGCGGAAGGCGGCCCCCACCAGATACATGACGTTCAGCGCCAGCCGCTCGCGCAGGCTGTTCGCGAGCCGGGTCTCCCGGTGGCCCAGGCGCAGGAAGCCCGGATTCTGGTTATAGAACGCGATCTGGGCGCCGAGCAGCAGGATGAGCCAGTTCAGATACAGCCACATGAGTGCGAGGATGGCGATGGCGAAACTGGCGTACACCACCTGGATGCGGCCGCCGGCGCCCACGAACACGCTGGCAAACACGGCGCTCGTGGTCGCCCACAGGATGCCGGCGGTCAGCCCGCCGACGAACGCTGCGCGGAACTTCACTCGGGTATTCGGGATCAGCTTGTACAGGACGGTCAGGGCCAGGATGGCGAGCAGATAGGGCGTGAGTTGGCCTGCCGCGACGATCGCCGTGCCGAAGGGCTCCACCTCCAACAGCCTCTCGGTGAGCGCGTTGTTGCGGATGGAGGCGATGATGCCGAGGGCAACGACCAAAACCACCGGGCCCATCAGAAGGACGCTGAAATATTCCGTGAATCGCCGCGTTATGCTGCGCGGGTTGCTGACATGCCAGACGTAGTTCACGCTCTCCTCGATCTTCTGCACCATCGAGAAGGCGGTGTAGATGAAGAACGCAAGACTGACGCCGCCCAGTACGCCCCCGTCGACGTCGTTAACGAGGTTCATCAGGGTGGTGACGATCCGCTCCCCCTGGCTGCCGAGCGGCGCGAGGAACTCGGTCAGCTGGGGCTCCAGTTCCCGGTGGATGCCGAATCCCTTCAGCACCGAGAAGCTGAAGGCGAGCAGCGGCACGATGGAGAGCAGGGTGGTGTAGACCAGGCTCATGGCCCGCATCGTCAGCTGTCCGCTCATCAGGTCGCGGACGATGGCCCAGACATAGCGCAGGAAAGCGATGCCGAAGGCCGGCACGGGCGGGAGGCCGGCGAACTGCGGGCTCCAGAGGAATCGCTGCAGGTAACGGATCAGGGAATCCAGCATGGGTGCGGTGTCGCCTTCTTTGGCACGGGCCGTCGCCGATTGTACATTAGCCCCCCTGCGCCAGAGTCTGCGGCATGAATGGAGACGAATGGATACGAATGGGCACGAGCGACACGGGCGGACGAAGGGCCTGCGCATGAACGACTATCCCAACCGCATCATCTGCATGACCGAGGAGACCACCGAGACGCTGTATGCGCTCGGCGAGGAGGACCGCATCGTCGGCATCTCCGGATTCACGGTGCGGCCGCCGCGCGCGCGGCGCGAGAAACCGAAGGTCTCCGCATTCACCAGCGCGAAGATCGACCGCATCATGGCGCTCGAACCCGACCTGGTGCTTGGCTTCTCCGACCTGCAGGCCGACATCGCGGCGGAGCTGATCCGGCGCGGCGTGCCGGTGCACGTGTTCAATCACCGCTCGGTGGCGGAGATCCTGCAGATGATCCGGGTGCTCGGCGGCATGGTCGGCTGTGAATCCCGGGCCCGGTCCTATGCCGCGGAACTGGAGGCGGGTCTGGAGTCCATCCGCGCCGGCGCCGCCGCGCTTGAACACCGACCCCGCGTCTACTTCGAGGAATGGGACGAGCCCCGTATCACCGGCATACGCTGGGTGGCCGAGCTGATCCGCATTGCCGGCGGCGAGGACTGCTTCCCGGCGATGGCCGACGAGCCGCTGGCGAAGGATCGTATCTTCGCCGACGATGCCCCCATCATCGACGCGGCCCCTGACATCGTGATCGGGTCCTGGTGCGGCAAGAAGTTCCGCCCCGAGCGGGTGGCGGAGCGCCCGGGCTGGGACGCGGTGCCCGCCGTGCGCCGCGGCGACCTCTACGAGGTGAAGTCGGCGCAGATCCTGCAGCCGGGTCCGGCGGCGCTGACCGACGGCGTGCGCGAGATCGCCGCCATCATCCGCGGCTGGTCGGAGCGCCGCTGCGTCCAGGGTGCGTCCTAGGCCTGCTGCGACCCGCTCTCGCCGGTGAGCAGTTCCAGCGCGCGGAGATACTTGTCCCGCGTGCGGGCGATGACCTCCGCCGGCAGGCACGGGCCGGGTGCGCGCTTGTCCCAGTCCAGGGTATCGAGGTAGTCGCGGACATACTGCTTGTCGAAACTCGGCGGGCTTGCACCGGTGCGCCAGGATGCCGCAGGCCAGAATCGGGACGAGTCGGGTGTGAGCACCTCGTCGATCAGATACAGGATACCGTTCTCGTCCACGCCGAACTCGAATTTCGTGTCGGCGATGATTATGCCCCGCTGCCGGGCGTAGTCCGCGCATTCGGTGTAGATGCGCAGGGACAGCTCGCGCACCTGCATCGCCCGCTCCCGTCCGATGATCTCCGTCAGCGTGTCGAAGCTGATGTTCTCGTCGTGATCGCCGGCGGCGGCTTTGGTGGCCGGCGTGAACAGAGCCTCGTCGAGCCGCGCGGCCTGGGGCAGGCCCGGCGGCAGCGCGATGCCGCACACGGCGCCGGTCGCCCGGTAGTCGCGCCAGCCGGAGCCGATCAGGTAGCCGCGGACCACCGCCTCCATCGGCAGGGGCTGCAGCCGCCGCACGACCATGCTGCGATCGCTGAGCAGCGCACGCTCGGCGGGATCGGCGATGACGGCCTCGAGCGGGAGGTCGCTCAGATGATTCGGGACGATACCCTCCGTGTGCGCGAACCAGAACCGGGAGATGCGGGTGAGGATGGCGCCCTTGCCCGGGATCGGATCCGGCAGCACGACGTCGTAGGCCGACAGGCGGTCGGTGGCGACGATCAGCAGGTGGTCTTCGTCCACCGCCCACAGGTCGCGGACCTTGCCGCGGCCGATCAGCTCCAGCCCCGTCACGCTGGATTCGAATACGACGTCGCTGCTCTGCTCGGCCATGAGCGCTTTCCCGCGGTAAAGCGGCGATGATGGCCCGGCGGCGCGACGCGGGCAACCGCTCCGCCCGGCCCAGTGCAACGGCGTCGGCAATCGGGGTAGCATCCCCGCTTATGCAAGGGTACGGACGGCGTCGTTGAACTGGTGGGGCAAGCTCGCAGGCGGCCTGCTGGGTCTCGCTACGGGCCGGCCCCTGTTCGCCCTGCTCGGAGTAGTGCTGGGCCACCAGTTCGACCGGGGCTATGCGAAATGGCGGGCATCCCGGGCCGGGCCGACCCGGCTGCCCGCCGAGTTTCTGCGTATCACCTTCGAGACCATGGGCCACCTGGCCAAGGCCGACGGGCGGGTGAGCGAAGCCGAGATCGGGGCCGCGCGCCGGATCATGCACGAACTCGGGCTGTCGGCCGAGGACACCCGCTCCGCCGTCGAATGGTTCAATCAGGGCAAGCGTCCGGATTATCCGTTGCGCGGCCGCCTGCAGCGTCTGGCGGCGCTGGCCGGCCGCGGTGACGAACTCGGCCGCGCATTTCTGCGTCTGCAGCTGCGCGTCGCCCTTGCCGACGGACGCATGCACCAGCGCGAGCGCGCCATGCTGTGGACCATGGCGGGGGAGTTCGGCATCGGCCGTGTGGAGTTCGCCCAGATGGAGGCCGTGCTGCGGGCCCAGCGCGGTTTCGCCCGTTCGGAACGGGGCCGTGCAGAGAGGAAGCTCGTCGACCAGGCCTACGAGGTCCTGGGCGTGCCGGAGTCCGCCAGCGATACGGACATCAAACAGGCCTACCGTCGCCTGATGAATCGCTACCACCCGGACAAACTGGCCTCGAAGGATCTCAGCCCGGAGGACCTGGCGGGCGCGCAGCAGCGCACCCGGGAGATCCGCAACGCCTACGAGTCGCTGAAGGCCCGGCGCGGTTTCAGGTAGGGCGGGCCGGGTATACACGGCGCGCGCGCTTGGCTACAGTGCCGTGCCACACAACACCGGAGACAGCGTCGTGCAGCCCGTGATCGCTCCTTCCATCCTGTCGGCGGACTTCGCCCGGCTCGGCGAAGAGGTGGACGCCGTGCTCGCGGCCGGCGCCGGTATGGTCCACTTCGACGTGATGGACAACCATTACGTGCCGAATCTGACCGTGGGCCCGCTGGTCTGCGAGGCCCTGCGCAATTATGGCGTGACGGCGCCCATCGACGTCCACCTGATGGTGGAACCCGTGGATCGCCTGATCCCCGATTTCGCGGCGGCCGGTGCGAGCTACATCACCTTCCATCCGGAGGCCTCGCGTCACGTGGACCGCAGTCTCGCGCTGATCCGCGAGCAGGGCGTCGGCGCCGGGCTGGTGTTCAATCCGGCCACGCCACTCTCGTGGCTCGAGCACGTGATGGACAAGCTGGACATGATCCTGATCATGTCGGTGAACCCCGGTTTCGGCGGGCAGAAGTTCATCCCGGAGGCGCTGACGAAATTGCGCGCCGTGCGCCGGCTCATCGATGAATCGGGCAGGGAGATCCGGCTGGAAGTCGACGGCGGCGTGAAGGTGGACAATATCAGCGAGGTGGCGGCCGCCGGTGCCGATACGTTCGTGGCGGGCTCGGCGATATTCGGCAGCGAGGACTACGCCGCGACCATCCGCGCCATGAAAGAGAATATAGCGAAGGCCCGGAAGGCGGACTGAACCGCCGCCGGCGGACGGCTAGCGTTTCGGCCGGGCGCCGTAGACGACGATGGTCTTGCCGTTGGCAGAGACCAGGCCCTGCTCCTCCAGCACTTTCAGGACCCGGCCGGCCATCTCGCGGGAGCAGCCCACCAGACGGGAGAGTTCCTGGCGGCTGACCTTTATCTGCATGCCGTCGGGATGTGTCATGGCATCCGGCTCGTTGCACAGATCCATGATGGCGTGAGCGACGCGGCCGGTGACGTCCACGAAGGCCAGATCACCGAGCTTGCGGTTGGTGCGATCCAGCCGACTGGCCAGCTGGGTCGCCAGCTCGAAGACCAGGCCCGGGCTCTCGCTGGCGATCTGGCGGAAGCGGGGGTAGGTCATCTCCGCGATCTCGCTCTCGGTGCGGGTGCGCACCCACGCACTGCGCGTCGGCTGTTCGTAGAAGAGGCCCATCTCGCCGAAGAACTGCCCCTTGTTGAGGTAGGCCAGCACCATCTCGTTGCCGTCCTCGTCCTCGATCATGACCTCGACCGAGCCGTCGACGATGTAGTAGAGGATGTCGGGGAGGTCGCCGGCGTGGATCATCACCGTCTTCGACGGGATGGTGCGCACGCGGCAGTAGCTGAGGAACCGGTTGATGGCCGGTACGTCGCTCAGATTCTTCGCTGTCGTTGGCATTCGAGCCCCCTCGCTGGATCCAACAGCTATTTTGTGACAGACGCTCAACAAGGGCAAGCCGGGGGCCCCGGCACATCGCTAGAACCAGTAGGCGGTCCGGGTCATCACCTTCGCCGTGGCCCGCATCAGTCCGCGCACCGGGGCGGGCAGGCGGCTGCCGCCGGACTCCGTGGCGGCGGCGCCGTGCACCGCCTCTTCCTCTGCCATCTGCTGCAGGATGGCCCGGCTGCGTTCGTCCTCGACCGGCAGCCGGTCCAGGTGTCCGTTCAGGTGTTCGACCACCTGCCGCTCGGTCTCCGCGATGAAACCGAGGCTCCAGCGGTCGCCGGCCAGTCCGCTCAGCGCGCCGATGGTCCAGGCGCCGGCATACCAGAACGGCGCCAGCCGGCTGGGTGCCGCGTCCAGCTCCTGCAGCCGCTGCGCGCACCAGCGCAGGTGATCCGTCTCTTCCTCGGCCGCCTGGTGCATCTCCTCGGCCACGGCCGGGTCCCGCGCGACGACCGCATGCCCCTGATACAGGCCCTGCGCGGCGACCTCGCCCGAGTGGTTCACCCGCATCAGCCCCGCCACGTGGCGCGCCTCGGCAGGAGAGAGCGTCGCCTTCGGCCGGTCCGCCCCCGGATTGGGGCGGCTGCCGCCCGGCGGTGCGAACAGGGTTCGCAGCGCATTGTCGGCGCTCGCGATAAAGCGGTCTGCAAGGCTCTGGTCGCGGTTGCTCACGGCCGGATTATAGCAAGCGGCGGGGCGCGTTCCCGCCCGTGTCCGGCTTCGTCGAGCCCTTCGAATCAGGAGTGCATTTTTGTTCCGTTTGGCCTAGCATTCGCCTCCGCAGACCCGGGGCGCCGCCACAGCCGGCTCCCCCGGCGCACGACGAATCAACAGGAGCGAGGACGATGAGACGGGCAGTTTGGATCCTGGCACCGCTGGTGCTGGTGGCGGCCGGCAGTGCCTTCGCCGCCGAGGACGAGGGCCCCTGGGATGGCAAGGTCACCCTGGGTTATCTGGCGACCAGCGGCAATTCGGACAGCCTGAGCGTCAATGCCGGGGCGGAAGTGGGTTATACCACCGGCCGCTGGCATCACGTTGCGGAGGCCTCCGCGGTGGGTGCCCAGCAGGAGGAGGAGACGACCGCGGAAGCCTACAAGGCCGTGTGGAAGTCGGAATACAGCTTCAGCGAGACGGACTACGTCTTCGGCCGCGTCCGCTGGCAGAAGGACAAGTTCAGCGGCTACGATCAGCAGATCACGGAGTCCGTCGGCTACGGCCGCCGCATCCTCCACAGCGACCGTCACACGCTGAACGCCGAGGTGGGCGCCGGTGCCCGGCAGTCGGACCTGCGCGACGGCACCTCCGAGGAGGAGATGATTCTGCGCGGGGCGCTGGACTACACCTGGCAGATCAGCGAGACGGCGGAATTCGGCCAGAACTTCAGCGTCGAGTCGGGCTCGGAGAACACCTTCATGGAGTCCGTCAGCGAGATCAAGGCCAGCCTGGTGGGCGGTCTGGCGCTGGTGGCCTCCTATACCATTCGCCGCAATACCACGGTTCCCGCGGGCAGCGAGAAGACCGATACCTTCACGGCCCTGTCGCTGGAGTACGCTTTCTAGGGCGTCCGGGCCGGCGGCGGCGTTGCATCGCCCCGCCGTGGAGGCTATAATTTCGCGCTTTTCGTCGTCCGCACGAGCATTTTTCCTGCCGCGCCGACGGCTCGCGGCTCCCCCTGGGGGCCGGATTTCAACAGAAACCGGGCACTTTTGAGTTCCGGTCACTTTATATTCGAGTAACAGTCGATGAAGACCTTCTCTGCAAAACCGGCCGAAGTCCGCCGCGACTGGTATGTCGTGGATGCCACGGGCAAGACACTGGGCCGCCTCGCCACCGAGGTCGCGCGCCGGTTGCGTGGCAAGCACAAGCCGGAATACACGCCCCACGTGGATACCGGCGACTACCTCATTATCATAAACGCCGAAAAGGTGCGGGTGACCGGCAACAAGCTGAAAGACAAGATGTACCATCACCACACCGGCTACATCGGGAACCTGAAGTCCCGCTCTCTCGAGCAGATGCTGGACAAGGCGCCCGAGCGGGTCATCCAGTCGGCGGTGAAGGGCATGCTGCCCCGCAACCGGCTCGGCCGGCAGATGCTGGGCAAGCTGAAGGTCTATGCCGGCCCGGAGCATCAGCACAGCGCACAGCAGCCGATCGAGCTCGATATCTGAGCCGTCGGCACGGGGAATAGAACATGAGTGACATGCAGTTTTACGGTACCGGTCGACGCAAGACCTCCACGGCCCGGGTGTTCCTGAAGCCCGGCGAGGGCAAGATCACGGTCAACAAGCGTCCGCTGGATCAGTTCTTCGGGCGCGAGACGGCCCGGATGATCGTCCGTCAGCCGCTCGAGCTGACCAAGCTCGACGATCGCTTCGACGTGGACGTGACCGTGATCGGCGGCGGTACCACCGGCCAGGCCGGCGCCATCCGCCATGGCCTGACGCGGGCGCTGATGGAGTATGACGAGTCTCTGCGCAGCGGCCTCCGCAAGGCCGGATACGTGACGCGTGACGCGCGTGAAGTGGAGCGCAAGAAGGTCGGCCTGCGCAAGGCCCGCCGCGCCACCCAGTTCTCGAAGCGTTGATCGCGGCCGCGCGACAGGGTTATTGGGGGATCGTCTAGCGGTAGGACATCGGACTCTGACTCCGAGAACCCAGGTTCGAATCCTGGTCCCCCAGCCAAATACGAGAGGGCCCCGCCAGGGGCCCTTTTGTTTTTGGTGGGGACTTCGCGGATGAGGACCTTTGTTCGAACCGAGGCCCGCCTGCGGGCCGACAGACGGCGAGCGTAGCGAGCCGCCCGGAGGGCGAGGGCCGCAAGGCCCGAGTCAATCCTGGTCCCCCAGCCAAATACGAGAGGGCCCCGCCAGGGGCCCTTTTGTTTTTGGTGCCAGTCTTTTTTGGGCGCTCAGCGCTGCATCGTGCGCACGCCGTCGCGCCCTGCAACCAGCAGCACGTCGGCGGGTCGATGTGCGAACAGGCCCGCTGTTACGACGCCCGGCAGCTGATTGAAGCGCGTCTCCATCTCCACCGGATTGGCGATGGAGAGGTTGTGCACGTCGATGATGTGGTTGCCGTTGTCGGTCACGAAGTTCTCGCGCCAGATCGGCTGTCCGCGATAGCGGATGATCTGCCGTGCGATATAGGCCTGCGCCATCGGGATTACCTCGATGGGCAGCGGGAAACCGCCGAGCATGCCGACGAGTTTCGAGTCGTCGATGATGCATACGAACTTGCGCGAGGCAGCGGCGAGCACCTTCTCGCGCGTGAGCGCCCCGCCACCGCCTTTGGTCAGGTGGAAGTGTTTGGTGGCCTCGTCCGCGCCGTCGATGTAGAGGTCCAGATCGCCGACGCTGTTCAGTTCACTGACCTCGATGCCTTTGGCTTGCAGGCGCCGAGTCGTCTCGCTGGAACTCGACACGACACTGGTGAGGCGATCGGCTAGTTCCGGCAGGAACTCGATCAGTTCGTTGACCGTGGAGCCCGTGCCGACGCCGAGGGCGGTCCCCATCTCTATGTACTCAAGCGCCGCACGGGCGGCCTGGCGTTTCTTCTCTGTCTGGTCCATTGCGGTTCCCGGCTCTGTTTCGTTGTCCGTGACATCGGCACTGGGGCGGCCGTCTTCTGCCGGCCTCTTGTACCACCGGCCCCGGTCACCGCGCCATCCCCGTGCCCCAACGGAATGTGCCCGCCGGAGCGGGCACATTCCTCAAGTCGGGATTCCGTCGCCGCACTGCTCCCTGCGGAGAGTGTCAGCGACCGGTAAGGCTCTGGGCTACTTACCGATTCCCACTGCGCTCAGCGCTTCCGGCTAGCCTTCTTCTTGCTAGCCTTCTTTCTGCTGGCCTTCTTCTTCGAGGCCTTCTTTTTAGAGGCCTTCTTCTTGGTCTTCTTCTTCACGGTCCGCTTTTTCTTGGCAGCCTTCTTCTTGGTTGCCTTCTTTTTAGCGGCCTTTTTCTTGGCCGCCTTCTTCTTGGTCTTCTTCTTCACGGTCCGCTTTTTCTTGGCGGCCTTTTTCTTGGTCGCTTTCTTTTTAGTGGCCTTCTTCTTGGTCGCCTTTTTCTTGGCGGCTTTCTTCTTGGCGGCTTTCTTCTTCGTTGCTTTCTTCTTGGTCGCCTTCTTCTTCACGGTGCGCTTTTTCTTCGCTGCCGTCTTACGCGCAGTGGTCTTCTTCTTCGACACCTTCTTCCTTGCCGGTGCCTTACGCGCAGTCGTCTTGCGCTTCGACGCTGTCTTCTTCTTTCGCGTCGTCTTCTTTTTCGATCTAGCTGTAGTAGCCATATGTCATCTCCGTGTCGGGGTACCCGGCGTTGAGTATATACATAAACACTGAAAATTCCAGCAAGTTTCCAGACACGCGCACTGTTGCATGAACAGCATTGCGGTAACGATGAAGTTGTTCGTCGCTGCCATCGATGCGATGTGATCGATGCGACGTGATCGATACGACGTCAGTGTCGGAAGCGATGCATGCCGTTCTCGGTTGCGGCTGCGAACAGCGGAATGTCCCATGCGGCGGCGGGTATGGCGGCGACTCGCTGACACGAGAAAGCTGCACCGACGAGTTTCGGATGCAGCCAGTGTCTGCGATGACGCAGGAAGGCAAAGCACCGGTCGTAGTATCCGGCGCCCATGCCGATGCGGTTCCCGGCATCGTCGAACGCGGCGAGCGGTGCGACGACGAGGTCGAGTTGCCGCGCAGGGATTGCGTCGAATGCGCCTTCGGGTTCCCAGATGCCGTAACGGTTGCGTACGAGAGACGCGTCCCGCGACAGGCGGACGAAGTGCATGCGCCCGGTCGCGCCGACCACGGGTACGTGGACCATGCGGCCAGTAGCGAACGCCTCCACGAAGAGGTCGCTCACATCGACTTCGGCAGCCGCGGCAAAGTACAGACCGATACGCCGTGCGGCATGCCAGAGCGGGCTGTGCGAGAGATGGCGGCAGATGGCGGCGGAATGATGCTCACGCGCCGCGTGATCGAGCGCGAGGCGGGCCCGCTGTCCGGCTTGCCTGTGTCTTGCACGCTCCGCCTGCATCGGCGCCCTGTCCTGAGGGAAAGAGGTGGCACCTCCCGCCTGTGCCGTCACCAGCCGTCGCTCTCGAACCAGAGCGTAAGGTGGGGTCGGCCGAGACAACGCAGGCTTTCCGCCGTATCGCGGATCTGCGCAATGTTGCCTTCAGGCTTTTGACCCCGACGTTGATAGTTAGGGTCGAAAGGCTTCCCAGCCGATGTCGAACACTGCAGGAGGTGCCGTAACTGTTCTATGACCGCCCGCGGCGGCCCGGGTTCAGAAGTCGAACTGCCGGCTGTCGCCCAGCACAGCCTCCACTCTGTCGGACAGCGCCCTGATACGTCCGGCCACGTTACCCTCGAGCGCCTCGTCGCGGGCACGCGCCTTGATCAGTTCGTTCGCCATGTTCAGCGCTGCCATGACGGCGATCCGATCCGTACCGACAACCTTGCCGCTGTCACGGATCTCTTTCATCTTCGAGTTGAGCAACTCTGCGCTGTCCAGCAGATCCGATTTCTCGTTAGCCGGACACGATACCTGGTATTCCTTCTCCAGGATACGCACGCTCACGTGGGCATACATGTCGTCCATCGTCGTTTATCCGTTGCCGCCGTGTTCCGGGCGCGGCGTCAGGCGCCGTGCTCCATGGATTTCAGCCGGCCGATCATGGCCTCGACGCGTGCACGCACCTGCTCGTTTTTCTGCAGCAGGCTCGCGCGCTCTTCGATGAGCGTGTCCTGCCGGTGGCGGAGCGAGCGGTTCTCCTCGCGGAGCTGATTGCAGACCGCCACGAGCTCGTCCAGACGTTTCTCCAGACGCTTCAGTTCGTGCGCGAACGCCTGATGTACCTGATCGCTCATGGGAGCAATATAGTAGTGAGCGGGAATCCGGTCAATTGACGGTGTCCCGTATTGGAGGTGCCGCGGCAGTGTTAGGATGTCGCCTGGGCTGCGCGCGGCCGGCCGGAGTCCCGTGTCGTCGGAGCACTCCTCGGACAAGAAAGCCGGACCACTATGTCGGACCACCCCAACCCCATACACACGAGACTACAGGAGACCCTTTCTGCGGCCGGGGCGACCTGTGACGTGCCGGAGGCCCACGGCACGCTGTGCAGCCTCGTATGCCTGCATGGCAGCCGTGCCGGCCCGCGCTGGATAGCGAGCCTGTTCGGGAACGAGCCGGTGCCGGCGGATGCTCGCCGGGCGCTGCTGGACATCGCGAGCGAGACCGCGGCGGAACTCGAAGACCCTTCCTTCCGCTTCGCGCCCCTCCTGCCGGCCGACAGGGCGCCGATGGGCGAGCGAGCGGGCGCCATGGCGCACTGGGCCCAGGGGTTCCTCCACGGTTTCGGGGAGGCGGGCAGCCGGCCGGCACTGGCGGAGCGGCTCGGACAGGAGCCCCTCGCCGAGCTCCTTTCCGACCTCAGCGAGATCACGCGGGCGACGGCCGACGAGGCGGAAGTCGCAGAGGAAGGCATGGATGCCGACGAGGAGGCCTGGGCCGAGCTGGTCGAGTATCTTCGCGTGGCCGTCCAGCTTTTCTTCCTGGAGCTGGCGGCCATTCGGGGCGACCGGCACGAGGCGCCTTCCGGGCTCCAGTAGCAGCCGGCGCGCATCCCGCTCCGGTACAATGCGCACTCACGCCCCGCGGGGCGCCGACCCGGCCGACCGACAGGACCTTATGAATCCGAAAGAATTCGCCAGACGCCGCCGACAGCTGATGCGCATGATGGGCCGCGACTCCATTGCCATCCTCCCTGCCGCACCCCTGCGCCATCGCAGCCGCGACGTGGAGTTCGGCTACCGCCAGGACAGCGACTTCTATTATCTCACCGGTTTCGCCGAGCCCGAAGCCGTCGCCGTGCTGGCGCCGGAGCGCGAGCAAGGCGAATTCGTGCTGTTCTGCCGCGAGCGCGACGCCGAACGCGAGCAGTGGGACGGGCATCGTTCCGGCACCGAGGGGGCGGTCGAGACCTATGGAGCCGACGACGCCTTCCCGGTGGCCGATATCGACGACATCCTGCCCGGCCTCATGGAGTCGAAACCGCGGGTGTTCTACACCATGGGCATCTACCAGGAATTCGACCACCGGGTGACCGAGTGGGTGAACACGCTACGCCGCACCGTGAAGATGGGCGGCCATACGCCGCAGGAGTTCGTGGCGCTGGATCACCTGCTGCACGACATGCGCCTGTACAAGAGCCGCGCGGAGATCGCCGCCATGCGCAAGGCGGCGAAGATCGCCGTGGACGCGCACAAACGGGCGATGCAGGTGACGCGACCGGGCATGCAGGAATACGAAGTGGAAGCCGAGTTCCTGCACGAGTTCCGCCGGCGCCGGGCCGAGCCGTCCTATCCGCCGATCGTGGGCGGGGGCGCGAATGCGTGCATCCTCCATTACACGGACAATGCGGCCGAACTCGCCGACGGCGATCTGCTGCTGATCGATGCCGGCTGCGAGTACGACTATTACGCCTCGGACGTCACGCGCACGTTCCCGGTGAACGGGCGCTTCACGCCGGAGCAGCGCGCGGTCTACGAGATCGTGCTGGAGGCGCAGCTCGCCGCCATCGAAAAGACCCGCGCCGGCAATCACTGGAACGATCCCCATGATGCGGCGGTGCGGGTGATCACCAGGGGGCTGAAGAAGCTGAAGCTCCTGGACGGCAGCCTGCCGCGGCTGATGAAGGACGAGGCTTACAAGCCGTTCTTCATGCACCGTACCGGTCACTGGATCGGTATGGACGTGCACGACGTCGGCGACTACAAGGTGGGCGACGAATGGCGGGTGCTGGAGCCGGGCATGGTCACCACCGTGGAGCCGGGCATCTACATACCCGCGAAGCGCGGCATACCGAAACGCTATGCAGGCATCGGCGTGCGCATCGAGGACGACGTGGCCGTGACCCGGGACGACCCGGACGTGCTGTCGAAGGGTCTGGCGAAGGATCCGGACGAGGTCGAGGCGCTCATGGCGTCGGGATGAGAGCATGACCGAGCGATACGACATCATCATCGCGGGCGGCGGCATGGTCGGCGCCAGCCTCGCGCGGGCGCTCGCGCCGCTCGGTCTGCGCTTGGCCGTCGTCGAGCCGGTGGAGCCGGGGGCGGCGTCCCAGCCGAGCTTCGACGACCGTTCTACGGCGCTGTCGCGTGCCAGCCAGCGGGCCTTCACCGCCATGGGACTGTGGCCTGCCATCGCGGCGACGGCGACGCCCATCCGCGCCATCCATGTTTCGGATCGCGGCAGCTTCGGTTTCTGCCGCATCGAGGCGAAAGAGCAGGGCGTGGAAGCTCTGGGCTACGTCGTCGTGAACCGGGTGCTGGGACAGACCCTGCTCGCGAGCCTGGCGGAGGAGGGCGGACCGCGACTCTATCGCCCCGCGCGGATCACCGCGGTGGCGCAAACCGGCGAGTCGGTGACCGCCACCGTGGCCTGGGAGGACGGCGGGCGCGAGGAACGGCTGGAGGCGGCCCTGCTGGTCGCAGCCGACGGGGCACGATCGGCGGTGCGTACCGCCGTCGGCATCGGCATGCGGGAGCGTCCCTACCGCCAGGTGGCCATCACCGGTAATCTGGCAACGTCCCGCCCCCACGACAACATCGCCTACGAACGCTTCACGAAGGACGGTCCGGTGGCGCTGCTGCCGTTCAGCGAGGGCCGCAGCGCGTTCGTCTGGACACTGCCGCCCGCGGAGGCGGAGCGGATGACGGCACTGGACGACGAGGCGTTCCTGGCGGAGTTCCAGGCCGTCTTCGGCTGGCGTCTCGGCCGTCTGAGCCGGGTGGGCCGCCGGGTGGCCTATCCGCTCTCGCTCACCCGCGCGGAGCGCTTGCATGCGGGCCGGGTCGTCGCCATCGGTAACGCGGCGCACGGGCTGCATCCGGTGGCGGGGCAGGGCTACAACCTGGGCATGCGGGACGTGGCGGCGCTGGCCGACCTGGTTGCAGAGGCCGTGGCGGAGGGCGAGGACCCGGGCAGCCCCGCACTGCTCGCGCGCTATGCGGACTGGCGCCGCGGCGATCAGCGCAAGGTGGTGGGTTTCACCGACGGCCTGGTGCGGCTGTTCGGTAGCGAGCGCGAGACGGCCCGCGCCGCCCGCGGCATCGGCATGCTCGGCCTCGATATCATCCCCGGCGCCAAGCGGGCGTTCGCGCGCCACACGATGGGACTGGCCGGGCGCCTGCCGCGCCTGTCCCGAGGAGTGCCGCTCAGGTGAGGCCGGAGGTCGAAGTCGCCATCGTCGGAGCGGGCATGGTCGGTCTCGCGCTGGCCGCCCTGCTGCGCCGGGAAGACGAGTCCCTCCGTCTCGCGGTGATTGACGCCGGCGCCCCGCCGGCCTTCGACGAGAGTGCCGACGTCGGCCTGCGCGTCTCTGCCGTCTCGCCCGGCTCCGCCGCGCTGCTGGCGCGCTGCGGCGCATGGGAGGCGGTGGAGCGAACCCGCATGGGGACCTACGGTGCGATGTGCGTCTGGGATGCCCGCGGCAGCGCGGACGGCGGCGAGGCCGTGCGCTTCGGCGCCGACGAACTCGGCCTGCCGGAACTCGGGCACATCGTCGAGAACGAGCTGATCCGGGACGCTCTCTACGGCGCACTGGGCCGCGAGAATGCCACCCTCCACTGGCATTTCGGCGCCCGTGTCGAGGGAGTCGAGGCGAATGAGCGCGCGGCCAGGCTCGTCCTGGCCGACGGCGGCCGCGTGGACGCCGCACTGGTCGTGGGTGCGGACGGTGCCCGTTCCGCCGTGCGCGCGCTAGGGGGACTGCCGGTGCGCAGCCGGCGTTATCCCCAGGATGCCCTCGTGACCCACGTGCGGCCCGAGCGGGACCACCGCCGGACCGCGTGGCAGCGCTTCCTGCCGTCCGGGCCCGTGGCGCTGCTGCCGCTGGGCGACGGGCGCTGTTCGGTCGTCTGGTCCACCGATACCGCGGAGTGCGAGAGGCTGATGGCCCTCGACGACGTGCAGCTGGGTGAGCGCCTGACCGACGCCACGGACGGCGTACTCGGCACCCTCACGGTGGCCGGCCCGAGGGGCAGCTTCCCGCTCGCCGCCTCGTACGCTCCCGACTACGTCGGCCACCGGCTGGTCCTGGCCGGCGACGCCGCGCACTCGGTGCATCCGCTGGCCGGTCAGGGCGTGAATCTCGGTTTCAGCGACGCCGGCGAACTGGCGCGCTGCATCACGGCGGCCCGGCGCGGCGGCGAGGATCCCGGCGACCGGCCCGTGCTGCGGCGCTACGAGCGGGCGCGCAAGGGCGAGAACATGCGCACCCTGATGTTCCTCGATGCGCTGCAGCGCTTCTTCGGTGTGGAGTCGCCGGCCGTGGCGAGGATCCGCATGGACGGTATGCGCCTGTTCAATCGCATCGGCCCGCTGAAGCGCATGGCCGTGCGCCACGCGACGGGACTGGCGGAGACGGCCTGACGGCCGCGCGGGCGACATGGGCAGACGCTATCTCATCGTCATCGCCGCGCTGCTCACAGCGGCGGGGCTGTCGATGTTCGCCTACAAGTGGCAGGTGCTGGGCCTGCCGGTCACCGAGGACCAGCAGACCACGGTGTGGACCGTCGAGGCGGCGGTCAGCTTCATCGGCGGCCCGGGCTCCATCAAGGCCACGCTGCAGCTGCCGACGCTGACGCCGGGCTACACGCTGCTCACGGAGAATTCTGTATCGAAGGGCTACGGATTCAGCGTCAACTTCGACAGCGGCGGCCGCGAGGCGCAGTGGGCGATCCGCCGTGCCGACGGCCCGCAAACGCTCTATTACCGGGCCGTACTGTACGAGGATCCGTCCAGCCGGCAGTCCGACACGACGCCGCCGTTCCCGCCGCCGCCCACGCTGGAGGAGCCCTTCAATACGGCCATGCAGGTGCTGGTGGACGAGGTGCGCGAACAGTCGGCGGACCCGGCATCGTTCACCGCCGAGTTGCTGCATCGCCTGAACGATCCTTCGCCGGGGCAGAACGTCGAGCTGCTGCTCAGCCTGTCCGAGACCCGCGCCGGGTTCGTCTCGACGGTCACGAAGATACTCGCGGCGGCGCGGATTCCCGCGCGCATGATGCGCGGCATCATGCTGACCGGCCAGAGCCGTCAGGCCGAGATCATCCCCTGGCTGGAGATCCACGACGGATTTCGCTGGGTCAACTTCGATCCCCGTACGGGCGAGGAAGGCCTGCCGGACGACTACCTGGTCTGGTGGCGCGGTACCCAGCAGCTGGCGACCGTGCAGGGCGGCAGCGGGCTCGAAGTGAACCTGGCCATGCAGCAGAACCAGCTGGACACCCTGGAGGTGGCAGGCCAGCGGGCCGAGCAGCGCCGCTCCCGGCTGGTGGAGTTCTCGCTGTTCAGCCTGCCGATCCGGACCCAGGCCGTGTACGCCGTGCTGCTGATGATCCCGATCGGCGCGCTCGTCATGGTATTGATGCGCAACTTTGTCGGTGTGCAGACCTTCGGCACGTTCATGCCGGTGCTGATCGCGCTTGCCTTCCGCGAAACCCGGCTGATCTGGGGCATCGTCCTGTTCACGTTGCTGGTCTCGCTCGGGCTCTCGATCCGCTTCCTGCTGGAGCGCCTCAGGCTGTTGCTCGTGCCCAGGCTGACGGCCGTGCTGATCGTCGTGGTGCTGCTGATGCTCCTGATCAGCATCGTGTTTCACAAGCTCGGCCTGGAGACGGGGCTGTCTGTGGCGCTGTTCCCAATGGTGATCATCGCGATGACCATCGAGCGGATGTCCGTGATCTGGGAGGAGCGGGGGCCGCGGGATGCCATCAATGCGGGGCTCGGCAGCCTGGTGGTGGCGGCGCTGGCCTATCTGGCGATGGGAATCGACTGGCTGCAGCACATGGTCTTCACTTTCCCGGAGCTGTTGCTGATCGTGCTGGCTCTCGTGCTGCTCGCCGGCCGCTATACCGGCTACCGGCTGGTGGAGCTGGCGCGCTTCCGCGGGGTGCTGGAGCGATGAGCTTCCGGCTGTTCGATCCCCGCGCCAGGATTCGCGCGCTCCGCGCGGCCGGGGTCCTCGGCCTGAACCAGCGCAACGCCCGGTTCATCATGGAGCACAACCAGCGCCGCTTTTATCCGCGCGTTGACGACAAAGTGCTCACGAAGACGCTCGCCATCGAGGCGGGCATGGCCGTGCCCGAGCTCTACGGCATCATCGACAACCAGGGGGATACGGGCCGCGTCCCCGAGATCGTGGGCGAGCACCAAAGCTTCGTGGTAAAGCCGGCTCACGGTAGCGGCGGCGACGGCATCATCGTGGTGTCGGGCCGGCGGCGCGACCGTTATCGGCTGGTGGACGGACAGATCTGGGACGGCGACACACTCGATTTCCACATCTCGAACATCGTCGGCGGTCAGTACAGCCTGACCGGCGAGCCGGACACGGCGCTGATCGAGTACTGCGTGCAGTTCGATCCGCTGTTCGAGCAGGTCAGTTTCCAGGGCGTGCCGGACATCCGGGTGATCACCTACCGGGGCTATCCGGCGATGGCCATGGTGCGTCTGCCCACCAAGGCGTCACACGGCAAGGCAAACCTGCACCAGGGTGCCGTCGGCGCGGGTATCGACATGGCCGGGGGCGTCACGCTGGACGGTGTCAGAGGCAACGAGATCGTGGAGGAGCATCCGGATACCTATCACCCTATTGCCGGCCTCAGGATTCCCGAGTGGGATTTCATCCTGACTTCGGCAGCAAGGGCCATCGACGTGACCGGCCTTGGCTACGTTGGTGTCGACATGGTGCTCGACCGGGATCTCGGCCCGCTGATCCTGGAGATGAACGCGCGCCCCGGACTCAACATCCAGCTGGCCAACCGGGCAGGCCTGCGGCCCCGGCTGGAGACGGTGGACCGGGACTATGATGCGGCGGCGACGCCGGCGCAGCGGGCGGCGTTCGCCCGGGAACGATTCCCGGCGCACGCGGCCATGTAGGAGGGCCTTCAGGCCCGATCCATTAGACGAATCGGGCCTGAAGGCCCTCCTACATTTTTTGTTTAGGCGCTCTTGGCTTCCGGCAGCGGCGGGAATTTCGGCGGACGGTCGCCCAGTCTGCGTGCCTCGCGGATCATCGCCGGCAGGTCGCTCCGGGCCAGGTCGAACAGCTGGTCGAAGCTCTCCAGTACGAAGTACAGCGGCTGGTAGATGTCGATGCGGTAGGGGGTGCGCAGCGCCTCGATCGGATCGAAGGGCACGCGCTCCGGCTCGTCGCTTTCGACCGCGTAGCGGGTTTCGCCCGGCGAGGAGCAGATGCCCGCGCCGTAGCTGCGAATGCCTTCGTCGGTCTCGATCAGGCCGAACTCCACGGTGAACCAGTAGAGCCGCGCCAGCATCTCCCTCTCGGCGTCGCTCGCTGCGAGGCCGGCCTTGCCGTAAGCCTCCGTGAAGGCGGCGAACCGGCTGTCCGTGAGGTGTGGCGTATGGCCGAAGATCTCGTGGAAGATGTCGGGCTCTTCCAGGTAGTCCAGTTCCTCGGGCGCGCGGATGAACGAGGCGGCCGGGAACATCCGGTTCGCCAGCAGTGAGAAGAACTCGTCCAGCGGTATGAGCGCCGGCACCGGCTTGACGCCCCAGCCGGTACATTCGCGCAGCACGGTCGAGACCTCCGGACACTGGGGCACCCGGTCCTCGGGCAATCCCAGCACGTCCAGCGCCTCGACGAACGCGCGGCAGGCCCGCCCCGGCAGTACCTGCTTCTGGCGGGTGATCAGTTCACGCCAGACGGCATTCTCCGCCTCCGTGTACTGGATCAGGCCGTCGGCGTCCGGTGTCTTCGCGGTATAGGTGATTCCTTTGCCCATGATTCTGCCGTTGCTTGTACCTGAGAAAAGAATAACTCCCGAGAGGCGCAAATCAATTCCAAATTTGCATCCTGTGGCGCTGAAAGGGCAAGATTCTTCTTCTAAAGTGTCTATTTTAGGGAGAAATTACCTATGGACAGCTACGACCGCCGTATCCTCTCGGTGCTGCAGCGCGACGCCCGCATCTCCAACCAGCAGCTTGCGAAGGAGGTGGGACTGTCGCCGTCGCCGTGCTGGCGGCGGGTCAGGCGGCTGGAGGAATCCGGCGTCATCGAGCAATACGTGGCGCGTCTCTCACGCCAGGAGCTCGGCTTCCCGGTGCTCGCCTACGTGCAGATCTCGCTGGAGGATCACCATCCGGACACCATCCGCGAGTTCGACGAGATGATCCGCCGCTGCGACGAGGTGCAGGAGTGCTGCTCGATGAGCGGCCAGTACGACTACCTGATCAAAGTGGTCGCCCGGGACATGGAGGGCTACGAGGATTTCCTGAGCGGCAAGCTGCTGCGGCTCACCGGCGTGCAGACGGCCAACACCAGTTTCGTGCTGAAACAGAAGAAGTCCACCTCCGCCCTGCCGCTGTGACGAGGCGGCCGCTGGTCACCCGGTCGGCGGATACGTTATGATCCGAAGCCCGATCGACAGGCTCCGCGGGAGAGTATCCGGCACGACCGGATCGCCGAAGGCGCAACTCGCCCGGAAACGCTCAGGCATACGGACTGCGGACGCTGATTGGCTCTGGAGAGTGGCCGGTAACGGCCCACCGAAGGTGTGCGGCGGAAGGCCCATCGCGGGGCCCGCCCGATCTCTCAGGTAACCGGACAGAGGGGCGATGGACGACCACGTCCGTCGCGTTCCCGTCAACGGAGGAGCCAGCATGGGCAATCGCACACCTCTCTACCCCCTGCACGTCGATGCCGGCGCCCGCATCGTGGACTTCGGCGGTTGGGACATGCCGCTCGCCTACGGCTCCCAGCTCGCGGAGCATCGGGCCGTGCGGGAGTCGGCCGGCATGTTCGACGTCTCGCATATGACCGTCGTCGATCTCGCCGGCGACGGGGTCACGGATTTTCTGGCCCGCCTGCTGGCGAACGACATCGGCAAGATCGAGGGCACGAACCGGGCTCTCTATACCTGCATGCTGAACGAGGACGGCGGCGTGCTGGACGACCTGATCGCCTATCACCGCGGGCCGGGCGACTACCGCCTGGTGGTCAACGCCGCCACCCGTGAGAAGGACATCGCCTGGATGCGCCGGCAGGCCGAGGGCCACGCCGTCGGGATCACCGAGCGCGCGGACCTGGCCATGCTGGCCGTGCAGGGGCCGGAGGCACGGGAGAAAGCCGCCGCCCTGCTGCCTGGCGACCGGCGCGAGGCAGCTCTGGCCATGAAGCCCTTCACCGCCGGCGAGTACGGCGACTACTTCGTCGCCCGCACGGGTTATACGGGCGAGGACGGCTGGGAGATCATCGCCGCAGGAGACACGGTGGTCGCCGCCTGGCGGGCGCTGGCTGCGGCCGGGGTGCAGCCGTGCGGCCTCGGCGCGCGCGACACGCTGCGGCTGGAGGCCGGCCTCAACCTGTATGGCTCGGATATGGACGAGACGACGACGCCGCTGGAATCGAACCTCGCCTGGACCGTGGCCTTCGATCCGCCGGGGCGGGATTTCATCGGCCGGGCGGCGCTGGAGCGGCAGAAGGAAGCCGGCGTGCCGCGCCGTCTCGTGGGGCTCCTGCTGGAGGGCAGGGGCGTGCTGCGCAACCATCAGCCGGTGCTCGCCGGCGACGCGACGGTGGGCGAGATCACCAGCGGTGGTTTCGGGCCCACCGTCGGTGGATCCATCGCGCTCGCCCGCATCGATGCCGGGGCGGAGGAACCTCTGACGGTGGATATCCGCGGGCGGCACCTGCCCGTGCGCATCGTCAGGCCGCCGTTCGTGCGTAACGGCGAAGTGAAAGTCTGACAGCGCTATTCGGACAAGACGACATCCGGCGACATGCCGGCCAGGAGGAAGAGAGATGAGCGAAGTACCCGGCGACCTGAAATACACGAAAGACCACGAGTGGTTACGCCTCGAGGACGACGGCTCCGTGACCCTCGGCATCACGGATCACGCCCAGGAATCGCTCGGCGACCTGGTCTTCGTCGAACTGCCCGAGCAGGGCGACAGCGCCGGGACAGGCGACGGCATCGCGGTGGTGGAGTCGGTGAAGGCCGCATCGGATGTGTACGCGCCGTTCGAATGCACGGTGGACGAGGTCAACGGCACGCTCGCCGACGAGCCTGAGAAGGTGAACAGCGATCCGTACGGCGACGGCTGGATCGCGCGGCTCACGCCGGCCTCGCCGGCGGCGCTGGACGACCTGCTGGACGCCGAAGCCTACGAACAGCTGCTGGCCGAGGCCGAAGACTGAGCGAGGAACACGACCATGCCCTTCATCCCGCACACCGAAGAAGACATCCGCGCCATGCTCGACGCCATCGGCGTGGATTCCATCGGGCGGCTGTTCGAGGAGATCCCGGCCGAGCTGATCATCGACGACCTGCCCGGGGTGCCCGACGCGCTGGGTGAGATGGAGGTGACGCGGCTCATGCGCGAGCGCGCGGCGCGCGACGGCTCGCCGCTGTGCTTCATCGGCGCCGGCGCCTACGAGCACCACATCCCGGCCGCGGTCTGGCAGGTCACGACCCGCGGCGAGTTCTACAGCGCCTACACGCCGTACCAGGCGGAGGCGAGTCAGGGCACACTGCAGGTGATCTACGAGTACCAGACCATGATGGCCGGGCTGACGGGCATGGACGTCTCGAACGCCTCGCTGTACGACGGCGCCTCGGCGCTGGCCGAGGCGGCGCTGATGGCGGTGCGTGCCAACCGCAAGGCGAGGTCGCGCCGCGTGCTGCTGGCCGCGGGCGTGAACCCGGTCTATCGCAAGGTCGCCGAAGCCATCGCCGGCACCCAGGGGCTGGAGTTCGACTACCTGCCACTCGATCCCGCCACCGGCCTCACGCGCCTGGAGGCGCTGGCGGAGGCGGGCGAGCCGCCGGTCGCCGTGGTGATCCAGCAGCCCTCGTTCCTCGGCACCCTGGAGGACATGGACGCGCTGACGGATCGCGCCCGCGCGCTCGGCGCGCTGGTGATCGCGGTGGTGAACCCGACCTCGCTGGCGGTGCTGAAGCCGCCGGGCGAGTGGGGCCAGGAGGGAGCCGACATCGTCTGCGGCGAGGGCCAGCCCCTCGGCGTGCCGCTGTCCTCGGGCGGGCCGTACTTCGGTTTCATGGCTGCGCGCAAGAACTTCGTGCGGCAGATGCCGGGCCGCATCGTCGGGCGCACCGTAGACCTGGACGGCAAGCCGGGCTTCACGCTGACGCTGCAGGCGCGCGAGCAGCACATCCGCCGCTCCAAGGCCACCTCGAACATCTGTACCAACCAGGGGCTGATGGTCACGGCGGCCACCATCTATCTGTCGCTGCTCGGCGAGGAAGGCCTCGCCCGCGTGGCCACCGAGTGCCACGACCGCACGGTGGCGCTGCGCGATGCGCTCACCGCCGTGGACGGCGTGGAGCCGGCGTTCGACACGCCCTTCTTCCACGAGGCCGTGCTGCGGCTCGACCGGCCGGTGGCGCCGGTGCTGGAGGACCTCGCGGCCCGGGGCGTGCTCGGCGGCTACGACGTGAGCGCGGACTATCCGGAGCTCGGCGACGCCCTGCTGGTGTGTGCCACCGAGACCAAGACCGATGCCGACATCCGGCGCTATGCAACGGCGCTGGCCGAGGTTCTCGCCGGCGGCGAGGCCAGGCGCGCCGCGGGCTGAAGCATGGCTAGCGTCACCTTCCGCGGCAAGCAGTGGCACACGGCGGGCGATCTGCCCACCGTCGGCTCCCGCGCGCCGGACTTCCGGCTGGTGGACGGCGAGTTGCGCAACCTGCATCTCTCCCACTGGCAGGGGCAACGCAAGATCCTGAATATCTTCCCCAGCATCGACACGCCGGTGTGCGGGCAGTCCGTCAAGGTCTTCGACGGCCACGCCCGGGAGCACGAGGACATCGTGATGCTGATGATCTCGGTGGACACGCCGTTCGCCCAGCAGCGCTTCGCCCGGGAATGCGAGCTCGCGGGCGTCGAGACGCTCTCCGCCGTACGCTCCGAGGGTTTCGGCGAGCACTACGGTGTGCTGATCGAGGACGGCCCGCTCGCCGGCTTCTTCGCCCGCGCCGTGCTGGTGCTGGACGAGAACGACACGGTGGTGTATCGCCAGCTCGTCGACGACATCGGCGACGAGCCCGACTACGAGGCCGCGCTCAGGGCGCTCGGCCTCGACCAGTGAGACGAGGACAAGCAAGCAGATGACCGACAAGCTGATATTCGAACGCTCGCGGCCCGGACGCCGCGCCATGGCCCAGGCGCCGGCGGGCGAGAAGCTGCGCCCGGACCTGCCGGAGAAATACCTGCGCGCGACGCCGACGGCGCTGCCGGCGGTCTCGGAACTGGAGACGGTGCGTCACTACACCCGCCTGTCGCAGCAGAACTTCTCCATCGACACGCACTTCTACCCACTGGGTTCGTGCACGATGAAGTACAACCCGAAGGCGTGTAACACGCTGGCCATGCTGCCGGAGTTCCTCGGCCGTCATCCCTACGGCGACGTCTCCCACGGCCAGGGTTTCCTGGAGTGCATGTACGAACTGCAGGAGATGCTGAAGGCGGTCACCGGCATGAAAGCGGTGTCGCTGACGCCGATGGCGGGCGCCCAGGGCGAGTTCACCGGCGTCGCCATGATCCAGGCCTATCACCATGCCCGCGGCGACCACGAACGCAACGAGATCCTGGTGCCCGACGCGGCCCACGGCACCAACCCCGCCACCGCCACCATGTGCGGCTGCAAGGTGGTGGAGCTGCCCACGGACGACAGCGGCGACGTGGACCTGGACGCGCTGCGCGAGGCGGTGGGCCGCAGGACGGCGGGCATCATGCTGACCAACCCGTCGACGCTGGGCGTGTTCGAGCGCCACATCCTGGAGATCTCCCGTATCGTGCACGACGCGGGCGGACTCATGTACTACGACGGCGCCAACCTGAACGCGGTGCTCGGCAAGGTACGCCCCATCGACATGGGCTTCGACGTCATCCACATGAACCTGCACAAGACCTTCTCCACGCCGCACGGCGGCGGCGGGCCGGGGTCGGGCGCGGTGGGCGTCGGCGAGAAGCTCGCCCCCTACCTGCCCGTGCCGATCGTCGGGCGGGACGAGACGCCGGCCGGCGCCCGTTACCGCTGGCTCGACGAGAAGGACCTGCCGGACAGCATCGGCCGGCTGTCCGGCTTCATGGGCAACGCCGGCGTGCTGCTGCGGGCGTACGTCTACATGCGCATGGTCGGCCGTGACGGCATGCGCCGCATCGCGGAGTTCGCCACGCTGAACGCGAACTACCTGATGGCGCGCCTGCGCGACCAGGGCTTCGACCTGGCGTTCCCCGACCGCCGCGCCAGCCACGAGTTCATCGTCACGCTGAGGCGCCAGGCGAAGACGCTGCACGTCACCGCCATGGACTTCGCCAAGGCGCTGCTCGACCACGGCTACCACGCCCCCACCACCTATTTCCCGCTGCTGGTGCCCGAGTGCCTGCTGATCGAACCCACCGAGACCGAGTCGAAGGAGATGCTCGACGGCTTCGTCGCGGCGATGGTCGCCATCGCGGAGAGGGCTGGGAGCGATGCCGACTACGTGCACGGCGCCCCCTACACCACGCCGGTGCGGCGCCTGGACGACGTGAAGGCGGCCAAGGAGCTCGACCTGGTCTGGCGGCCGGACGCGGCCTGAGCGACATCCGCGCGCGGCCGTGCCGGCGGCCGCCCGTGCGGAACTTTGCGCGCCAGTACCGGACTCAGATGATTGCGATCTGCCACAATGCGGCGCTTTGCGAGCCGCCGCCGGGAGCCTCATGAAGCGTATCTCCGTCATCACACTGCTGGCCCTGCTCCTCGTCACGCCCGTCGCCGCGCCACTTGCCGCGGCCGAGCGCGAGGCCTGGACCGACACCCTGGACCGCATCTCCTCCGGCGTGGTCTCCATCCGCGTGGACGCCACCCGCGCCTTCGACACCGACTGGAATACCTCGACCCAGGCCACGGGCTTCGTGGTGGACGCGGAGCGGGGCCTGATCCTGACCAACCGGCACGTGGTGACGCCGGGGCCGGTGGTCGCCGAGGCAGTATTCCTGAACAACGAGGAGGTGCCGCTGACGCCGGTCTACCGCGACCCGGTGCACGACTTCGGCTTCTTCAGCTACGACCCGGAGGCGCTGCGCTTCATCGAACCCACGGAGCTGGAACTGTCGCCGGCCGGCGCGCGCACGGGCCGCGAGATCCGCGTGGTGGGCAACGACGCCGGCGAGCAGCTCTCGATCCTGGCGGGCACCATCGCGCGGCTGGACCGCCAGGCGCCGGAATACGGCCGCGGCAAGTACAACGACTTCAACACCTTCTACCTGCAGGCGGCGTCGGGCACCTCCGGCGGCTCGTCCGGCTCGCCGGTGGTCGACATCGACGGGCGCGTAGTTGCGCTGAACGCCGGGGCCAACTCGAGTGCCGCCTCCAGCTTCTTCCTGCCGCTGGACCGGGTGGAGCGGGCGCTGGATCTGATCCGCGCCGGCGAGCCGGTGACCCGCGGCACGCTGCAGACGGTATTCGTGCGCAAGCCCTACGACGAGTTGGTGCGGCTGGGGCTGGACGGCGAGACCGAGGCGGCGGCCCGCGCCGCTTACCCGGAGCAGACCGGCATGCTGACGGTGGCCGAGGTGCTGCCCGGCTCGCCCGCCGACGGCCTGCTGGAGGTGGGAGACATCCTGGTGCGCCTGAACGGCGACATCGTCACCGAGTTCGTGCCCGTGAGCGCGGTACTGGACGAGAGCGTGGGCGGGACCGTACGGCTGGAGCTTCGCCGCGGCGGCAGCGTCATCGAGCACGACGTGCCGGTGCAGGACCTGCACGGCATCACCCCCGACGAGTACATCGAGTTCGGCGACGCCGTGGTGCACCGTCTGTCCTACCAGCAGGCCCGGCACTACAACCGGCCGGTGGACGGCGTCTACGTGGCCAATCCTGGCTACGTGCTCAGCAACTCGGCCATCCCGCGGGCGGCGGTCATCACCGAGCTGGACTCGCAGCCGGTGAGCGACCTCGACGACCTGGAGGCGGTGCTGGCCGGCCTGGCCGACGGCGCGCGCACCTCCATCCGCTTCGTGAGCCTGGAGGACCCGCGCACGAGCCAGCTGCGCTCGCTGCGCATCGACCGTCGCTGGTTCCCGTCCCGGCGCTGCCATCGCAATGACGACACCGGTCTCTGGCCCTGCCGGGAGCTGGCGGAGGCGCCGCCGCCGGAGCCGCCGGCCGCGGCCAGCACCCGATTCCCGTCCCACGACGACCGCCGCGCGGATACGCTGGCGCCTTCGCTGGTGCTGGTGAACTTCGACCTGCCGTACACCATCTCCGGCGTCGCCGAGCGGCACTACTACGGCACCGGTCTGGTGGTGGATGCCGAGCGGGGACTGGTGGTGGTGGACCGCAACACGGTGCCGGTGGCGATGGGCGATGTGCACCTCACCTTCGCCGGCTCGCTCGAAGTGCCGGGTCGGGTGGAATACGTCCATCCCCTGCACAACCTGACCATCGTCTCCTACGATCCGGCGCTGATCGGCGACACGCCGGTCGAGACCGCCCGCTTCAACACCGACGCCGCGGAGCCCGGGGACCCGGTGTGGGTGGTGGGCCTGAAGCCGGACCATCGGCTGGTGCATCAGCAGACCCGCGTGGCGTCGGTGGACGCGCTGATCCTTCCGCTGTCGCGCACGCTTCGGTTCCGTGACACCAATATCGAGACCCTCTCGGTGGTGAACGCGCCGGAGCAGGTGGACGGCGTGCTGGCCGACGAGCGCGGCCGGGTCGTCTCGCTCTGGTCGAGCTTCGCCTACCAGGGCGGCGGCGAGACCAGCCAGGTGAACAAGGGCGTCCCGGCCGACCTGGTGCAGGAGTTCGTCGAGCTGGTCCGCTCCGGCGGCACGCTCTACTCGCTGGAGGCGGAGCTCGCCTACCTGCCGCTGGCGGCCGCCCGCAAGCTCGGGCTGCCGGAGGAGTGGGCGGCGCGGCTGGAGCGTCACCATCCGGAGCAGCGCCGCGCCCTGCAGGTAAAGCGGCTGGTTGCCGGCTCGCCGGCGGCGCGGCTGCTGCAGAACGGCGACATTCTCCTCAGCATCGACGGACAGGCGGTGAACACGTTCCGCGACGTCGAACGGGCCACCCAGAAGGAGTCGGTGGAGCTCGCCGTGTGGCGCCGTGGCAGCGTGCGCAATCTTGAGGTGGATACGGTGGCGCTCGACGGCACCGGCATCGACCGCGCCGTGATGTGGGCCGGCGCGCTGCTGCAGAAGCCGCACCGGGCCATGGCGGCCCAGCGGGGCATCGATCCCAGCGGCGTCTACGTGGCCTATTTCAGCTACGGCTCGCCGGCCACCCGCTACGGCCTGTGGGCCGGGCGGCGCATCGTCGAGGTGGACGGCCGTCCCACGCCCGACCTCGACGCCTTCCTGGAGGCCGTCCGCGGCAAGGGCGACCGCGAGTCGCTGCGGCTGAAGACGGTGAACTGGAACCGGGCCGTCGAGGTGATCACGCTGAAACTGGACAAGCAGTACTGGCCGGCCTACGAGATCCGGCGCACGGGTGATGGCTGGGAGCGCCGCCCGCTGGGCTGAGCGCGCGGGGCTGGCGGCTCTCGCGGCGCTCGCTCTCGCGTTGCCGCCGGCGGCCGCCGCCTCCGACACCCTGTACAAGTATCGCGGCGAGGACGGCGAGTGGGTGTATACCGACCGCCGGCCCGCCGCCGCCGACGAAGTGGAGGTGCGACCCCTCGCGTCGGCGGCCGACGAGGGCGTGGTGATCCATCGCCGGGAGACGGAAACCGGCTTCGAGGTGGTCGCCGAGAACCGCCGCTGGGTGGCGGTGGAGCTCGTGCTGGCGGCGATGGACCTCGAGAATCTCGCGGCCGCAGACGAGCGCGGTGTGCGCACCGTGGTCCCGGCGCGCACCGGCGCCGTGGTGCTCGGCCTCGAGCGGCTCGACCCGACGCTGCCGGGCCGCTTCCGCTTCCGCTACCAGACCCTGCCGGGCGACCCCGGCGCCAGCCACGACCCGGCCTTCGTCTACCGGTTCCCGTTCGCGCCGGCGACGCGTCACCGGGTCACCCAGGCCTGGCCGGACGTCAGCACCCACGACTCGCTGGCCAGCCGCCACGCGGTCGACGTCGCGGTACCGGTGGGCACCGGCGTGTACGCGGCCCGCGCCGGCACCGTGTTCGAGGTGGCGGCGCGTCACTTCCGCGGCGGCACCGACCGCGAGCGCGACCTGCCCCGGGCCAACCTCGTGCGCATCGTGCACGACGACGGCACCATGGCGGTGTACGCGCACCTCAACTGGGACTCGATCCGGGTACGGCCGGGCGAGACCGTCGCCCGCGGCCAGTACATCGCCGACTCCGGCAATACCGGTTACACCACCGGCCCGCACCTGCACTTCGCCGTGCAGCGCAACGCCGGGCTGCGCCTCGAGTCCGTGCCCGTGCGCTTCGCCGCGCCCGACGGCGCCGTGACGCCCCGGACGGGCATGGAGATCACCGCTTTTTGACCCGGTTCCTGTTGCCGCCGGCCGGCGTCGCCGTATGATGGCCGGATGAAGAAGCGGCAGATCAGGATCGTCTCCGGCGGGCAGACCGGCGTGGACCGGGGCGCGCTCGTCGCGGCGCTCGACCGCGGCGTGCCCTGCGGCGGCTGGTGTCCCGCCGGCCGCAAGGCCGAGGACGGCGCGATCCCGCCCTGCTTCCCGATGCGCGAACTGCCGGACGAAGACTATCCCGCACGCACCCTCAAGAACGTGCAGGACAGCGACGGCACCGCGGTGATCTTCTTCTCCGACCTGGAGGGCGGCACCGAGCTCACCGTGGCCTACTGCCGCCGGGAGCGGAAGCCCTACCTGCTGCTCGACGCGCACGAAATGGACACGGCCGAAGCCGCCCGCCGCCTCGGCGAGTTCGTGGCCGAGCACGGCATCGGCACGCTGAACGTGGCGGGCCCCCGCGCCAGCCGCCACCCGGCCGGGCAGGCCTGGGCCCGCGCCGCAGTGCGCGAGTTCCTGGAAAGCCTGCCGCGCTGACCCTGACCCTCCTTCTTTTGTGGCCGCCCTGCGGGGGGTATCCGTCTTGCTCCTGCGACCAAAGTCGCGGCGACGGATACCCCCCACATGACGGCCACGCTTTCAGCGGCATCAAGGTAGCGCCAGTCAGCAGCGCTTGCTGACGGGTGCCAGACCAATCGGCTACGGGCCCGTCAGCGGGTGGGCATGGGTTGCGGGGTCGTCCGGGCCGACTGGAGCCATGACGGCGGGAAGGAGGCCTGGCCGAAGCGAAGGAGGACAGGACGTCCGACTGAGCGTCCCCGTGACCCATGCCCACCCGATGGCGGGCCTACGCCAACAGAAAGCCGGGTCGGGCCTGAAGGCCCTCCTGCCTGTTGGTTAGCCGCTGCGTCTGTGGCCGAGGAGGGCCGCCAGCGCCGGCCAGGTGGTGACCGGCAGGGAGCAGCGGGTGCCCTCGCAGACGTAGGCCACGGGTCCTTCCTCCGCCGGTTTGCGCAGCGCCAGGTGTCCGGGCAGGCCGTCGTCCGTCGCGGGGATGGCGAACACCAGTCGCCGGGGTGCGTAGATGGCGGCGGCGTTGCGCGCCCAGTGGCCGATCTCGTCCGGCTCGCCGCGCAGGATCACGAGTTCGGGCGGCTGCAGGTATTCTTCGAGTGCGGTGATGAGGCTGACATGGCCGTGGGGATATTCGATCATGGCCTGCCAGGCGGCGCGCAGGGTGCGTTCGGCGGCCGCGACGTAGCGCTCCTCGCCCAGCAGGAAGCCGAGCCTGAGTAGCGCACGCGCGGCGATGCCGTTGCCGGAGGGCATCGCCTCGTCGGCGAAGGTCTTCGAGCGGTGCAGCAGCGCCTCGTGGTCGTCGGCGGTGAAGAAAAAGCCGCCGTTCTCCGCGTCCTCGAAGTGCTCCAGCAGCAGGTCGGCGAGGGCGATGGCGAAGCGCAGGTGTGCGGCGTCCCAGCGCGCCTGCGCGAGCTCCAGCAGGGCGTCGATCAGGAGCGCGTGGTCGTCGAGATAGGCCGGAAACCGGGCCCGGCCGTCCTTGTACGTGGCCAGCAGCCGGCCGTCCCGCCAGAGCTCCCGGCGCAGGAAGGCGGCGGCATCGGCAGCCGCATCGATCAGGTCCTCGCGGCCGAGGGCCCGGCCCGCGACGGCAAGGCCGCGGATGGCCAGCGCGTTCCAGCTCGTCAGAATCTTCTCGTCCCGCCCCGGGGGCACGCGGCGTTCACGCGCGCGCAGCAGGGCCGTGCGTGCCCGGTCGATGCGCCGGCGCAGCGCCTCCGGGTCTTCGCCGCGCTCCTCGGCCAGGCGCTCGACCGGCCGCCGCACGTACAGGTGCCAGCGGCCCTCGAAGTTGGGTTCGTCGTCCAGGCCGAAGTGCGCGGCGACCAGCGGGTAGTCCTCCTCGCCCACTGCCTCGCGCACCGCCTCCGGCGTCCAGACGTAGTAGCGGCCTTCCTCGCCCTCGGAGTCGGCATCCAGCGACGAGAAGAAGGCGCCGCCGGGAGCGCGCATCTCGCGCAGCATCCATTCCGCCGTCTCTCCCGCCACGCGGCTCATCTCCGCGTCGCCGCCGGCGAGGCCCAGTTCGGCGTACAGGGCGAGCAGCGGGCCGTTGTCGTAGAGCATCTTCTCGAAGTGGGGGATCAGCCACTGCGCATCCACGGAGTAGCGGCAGAAGCCGCCGCCGACCTGGTCGAACAGGCCGCCTTCGGCCATGCGCGCGAGCGTGAGCGCCGCCATGTACAGCGCCTGGACGTCGGGCTCGTCGTCGCCGGCGCTCGCGCGCCAGTGGCGCAGCAGGCGCTCGATGGTGGCGGGATGCGGGAACTTCGGCGCGTCGCCGAAGCCGCCGTGGCGTTCGTCGAAACGCCCGGCTAGGCTCTCCCGTGCCTTCGCGATCGGCGTGTCGTCCAGCACGATCCCGTCCGCCGCGGGTTCCGGGTCCAGCCGCGGGAATACGTCGGCGAGCTGACGGCCCTGGCGCCGCACCTCGTCCGGGTTCTGGCGGAAGTACTCCGCCACCCGCCGCAGGATGTCGCGGAACGCCGGCATACCGAAGCGCGCCTCCTTCGGGAAGTAGGTGCCGCCAAAGAACGGCAGCTGCTCTTCCGGCGTGAGGAACATGGTCAGCGGCCAGCCGCCCGGGCGCTGGGCGATGAGCTGATGGGCGATCTGGTAGATGCGGTCGATGTCCGGCCGCTCCTCCCGGTCGACCTTCACGTTGACGAACAGCTCGTTCATCAGCGCCGCGGTCTCCTCGTCCTCGAACGACTCGTGCGCCATGACATGGCACCAGTGGCACGCGGAATAGCCCACCGAAAGGAGTATCGGCTTGCCCGCCTTCCGGGCCGTCTCCAGGGCCTCGGGGCCCCACGGGTACCACTGCACGGGGTTGTCCGCGTGCTGCTGCAGGTAGGGGCTGGTCTCGTCGGCCAGGCGGTTGGTCTCCCGGCGGCCTTCGGGCGTGGCCATGGCATGCACCTCGCTTCGCGTGGCCGGCCACTATAACGCACGCACCCGCAGGGTGAGGATGCCCCGGGCCGGTGCTAGACTACGCCGCCATGCTCGACTACCCGCGCATCGACCCCGTCATCTTCTCCGTCGGCCCCCTCGGGGTGCGCTGGTACGGGCTGATGTACCTGGTGGGTTTCGTCGCCGCCTGGCTGCTGGCGCGGCGGCTGGCGCAGCGCGCCGACGCCCCCATCAGCCCGCAGCAGGTGGACGACCTGATCTTCTACGGCGCGCTGGGCGTGATGATCGGCGGGCGCATCGGTTACGTCCTGTTCTACGGCCTCGGCGAGTGGGCGCGCGACCCGCTGTATCCGGTCAAGATCTGGGAGGGCGGCATGTCCTTCCACGGCGGGCTCCTCGGCGTGCTGGTGGCCATGTGGCTGCTCGGCCGGCGGGTGGGACGCGGCTTCTGGCAGATGACGGATTTCGTGGCGCCGCTGGTGCCCATCGGCCTCGGCGCCGGGCGCATCGGCAACTTCATCAACGGCGAGCTGTGGGGCAAGCCCACGGACCTGCCCTGGGGTTTCCGGGTGCCGGACGACGTCTTCCAGGGCTTCCGGCCGGGGCCCGAGGTGCTGCATCCCTCCCAGCTGTACGAGGCGCTGCTGGAGGGGCTGGTGCTGTTCGTCATCCTGTGGGTGTATTCGGCACGACCGCGCCCGACCATGGCGGTCTCCGGCCTGTTCCTGCTGGGCTACGGCGTCTTCCGCACGGCGGTGGAGTTCGTACGCCTGCCGGACGACGGCGAGTACGTGGCCTTCGGCTGGCTCACCCGGGGCCAGGTGCTGAGCGTGCCGATGATCGTCGCCGGCATCGTCCTGCTGGCGCTGGCGTATCGCAATGCAGAAAGCAGCGGTGCATCCGGCGGACGCAGGAAGGAGACCTGACGCATGCGGCAGTACCTCGAGATGATGCGGCGGGTGCGCGAGGAGGGCGTGCGCAAGGACGACCGCACGGGCACCGGCACGCTGAGCGTGTTCGGCCACCAGATGCGTTTCGACCTCGCCGAAGGCTTCCCGATGGTGACCACCAAGAAGCTGCACACGCGTTCCATCATCCACGAGCTGCTGTGGTTCCTGCAGGGCGACACCAACACCGCCTACCTGCGCGAGAACGGCGTGACCATCTGGGACGAGTGGGCGGACGAGAACGGCGAACTCGGGCCCATCTACGGCGCGCAGTGGCGCTCCTGGCCGATGCCGGACGGCGGCCACATCGACCAGCTGTCCCGCGTCCTGGAGCAGCTCGCGAGCGACCCCGACTCGCGCCGCATCATCGTCAGCGCCTGGAACGTGAGCGAGCTCGACCGCATGGCGCTCGCCCCCTGCCACGCCTTCTTCCAGTTCTACGTGGCGGAGGGGCGGCTGTCGTGCCAGCTGTACCAGAGGAGCGCCGACATCTTTCTGGGTGTGCCGTTCAATATCGCCTCCTACGCGCTGCTGACGCACATGGTGGCCCAGCAGGCGGATCTCGGCGTGGGCGACTTCATCTGGACCGGCGGCGATTGCCACCTGTATCTCAATCACCTGGACCAGGCGGACGAGCAGCTCACGCGCGAGCCGCTGCCGCTGCCGACGCTGGCGCTGAAGCGCCGGCCGCCGACGCTGTTCGATTACCGCTACGAGGATTTCGAGATCCGCGGCTACCGCCACCATCCGCACATCAAGGCGCCGGTGGCCGTCTGACGTGCCCGGGGTGTCCGCTACGCCCGTCGTCTCTCTCGTCGTGGCCGCTGCCGCCAACGACGTGATCGGCGTCGACAACCGCCTGCCCTGGCACCTGCCGGAGGACCTGCGCCGCTTCCGCGACGTCACCATGGGCAAGCCGATCGTGATGGGCCGCCGCACCCACGAGTCCATCGGCCGGGCGTTGCCCGGCAGGCGCAACATCGTGCTGAGCGGAAGGCCCGGCTATTCCGCCGAGGGCTGCGAGGTAGCGGACGGGCTGGACGCCGCGCTCGCGCTGGCGCGGGACGCTGACGAGGTAATGGTGATCGGCGGCGCGGCGCTCTATCGCGAGGCGCTGCCGCTGGCACGGCGCATCTACCTCACCCGCCTGCACCGCCGGTTCGAGGGCGACACCCGTTTCCCGTCCCTCGACAATGCGGACTGGCGCGCGGTGGAGCGGCAGGACTTCCCCGCCGGCGAGGAACGCGAACTCGGCTACAGCTATCTCACGCTGGAGCGGACGGCAGCGGCGCCAGCCGCTCGCTGACGAGGCGTTCGGCCAGCGCCAGGTCCACGTCGGCCAGCGAATCCGCCTCGGCCGTCAGCTCCTCGAGCAGCCGGGCCTGCACTTCGCCACGGGCCAGCGCTTCGGCGTAGGGGATCTCCGCGTGGAACATCACCATGGAGTAGCGGGGCACGAAACGGTCCGGGCAGCGACGCTCGAGCTCGAAGGCGAGGGCCTTCTTCAGATGGAAGCGGGGGTCGCGCACCGTGTCGCGCATCTCCACGTAATTCTCCAGCGCCATGTCGGCGATGGCCTCCGCGTTCGGGCGGCGCAGCCGGCTGAACTCGCCGAACAGCCGTTCGCGGCCGTCGCAGCCGCCGTCCAGCAGCCGGCAGAACTCGGCGCAGTCCTCGAAGCCCGCGTTCATGCCCTGGCCGTGGAACGGCACGATCGCGTGGGCCGCGTCGCCGACCAGCAGTACGTCGCCGCCCAGGTTCCACGGTTCGCATCGCACCGTGCCGAGGATGCCGACCGGGTTGGCGGCGAACTGGTCCGCGAGATCGGGGATGAGCGCCGGCGTGTCCGGGAAGTGGCGCTCGAAGAACTCCTGCACGGACGCCTCGTCGTCGAGCGAGGGGAAACTCTCCGGGCCCTCGTTGGGCAGGAACAGGGTCACGGTGAAGTCGCCGCCCGGGTTCGGTAGCGCGATGAGCATGAAGCCGCCCCGGGGCCAGATGTGCAGCGCGCCGGGGTCGATGCGGAAGCCGCCATCGTCCGCCGGCGGGATGGTGAGTTCTTTATAGCCGTGGGCCAGCAGGGACTCGGTGGCGCTGATGTGGCCGGCCTCGGCCAGCGCGCGCCGCACGACCGAGCCGGCCCCGTCGGCGGCGATCAGCGGTGCCATGGCGATCTGCCGCTCGGCACTGCTCTGCTCATGGCGGAGCGTGGCCCGCCGCGCATCGAGATCTATGCCGCTGCAGGCTTCGCCGAAGTGCAGCCGGGCGCCGGCTGCCTCGGCGGCGTCCAGCAGCACCCGGTTGAGGTCGGCGCGGGAGACCGAATAGTTCTCCTCGCCTTCGTGCTGACCGTAGGGCTGGAAGTCGAGGCCGCCGTCCTCCTGGTGCAGCAGGCGCCCGGACATGGGCATCAGCAGCGGCTCCACCGCCTCGGTCAGGCCGGCCAGGGCCAGCCCCCGCAGACCGCGGGCAGCCAGGGCGAGGTTGATCGAACGGCCGCCCTGGGCACTGTGGGTGCGCAGGTCCGGCTGGCGTTCGTACAGGTCCACGGCATGGCCGCGGCGGGCGAGCAGGACGGCCAGCAACGAGCCGGTCAGTCCCGCGCCCAGGATGGCGACGGGGTTGTCGTCGGTGCCGTGCAGGGCCGAATCGCTCATGCCAGTCCGCTCATGCCAGTCCGCTCATGCCAGCGTCTGGGTCATGGCGGCCGCCTCGGCGAGGCGCTCGAGGAAGGCCTCGACGTCCGCGTAGGAGTTGTACAGCGGCACGGGAGCCACGCGGATGACGTCCGGCTCGCGCCAGTCGGCGATCACGTTCAGACGCTCCAGGTTCTCGAACAGGTCCCGGCCCGTGAGACCCATGCCACGCACCACCAGCGAGAGCTGGGCGCCGTGATCGGGCGGATCCTCCGGTGTGAGGACGCCGAAGCCGCCCGGGAAACGCTCCCCGATCCTGCGGCGCAGATAACCAGTCAACGCCAGGGACTTCTCGCGCAGCGCGCCGATGCCGGCGGCGGCGAACAGGTCCAGCGAGGCGATCACGGGAGCCAGCGCGAACACGGGCGGGTTGCTGAGCTGCCAGATGTCCGCCCCCGGCGCAGGCGTGAAATCCTTCGTCATGCGGAAACGGGTGCTCTCCTCGTGGCCCCACCAGCCCAGCAGCCGCGGCAGGCTGCGGTCGCGGCAGTGCCGTTCGTGGACCCAGGCGCCGGCGATCGCGCCCGGGCCGCCGTTCAGGTATTTGTAGCTGCACCACACGGCGAAGTCCGCGCCCCAGTCGTGCAGGGACAGCGGCACGTTGCCGATGGCATGCGCGAGGTCGAGCCCGACCGTGACGCCGTAGCGCCTTGCCAGGCGGCAGATCTCCGCCATGTCCAGGCACTGGCCGGTGTAATACTGCACGCCCGGCAGCAGCAGCAGCGCAATCTCGTGTCCGCGGCGTTCCAGCAGCGCGGCCAGGTCATCCGTGCGCAGGCTGTGCTCTCCGTCCGGCGGTTGCCATTCCAGCAGGTCCCGCTCCGGATCGTGGCCGTGCCAGGCGATCTGGGAGACGGCCGCATAGCGGTCGGAAGGGAAGGCGTCCGACTCGATCACGATGCAGCGGCGCTCGCCCTCGGGGCGGTAGAAGCTCGCCATCAGCAGGTGCAGGTTGACCGTGAGCGTGTTCATCGCCACGGTCTCGGCGGCTGTGCCGCCCACCAGCGCGGCCAGCGGTTCGGCCGCCCGCCGGTGCGCCGGCAGCCAGGGGTGCTCGCCCTCGACGTGGCCGCGCACGGCGAGGCGGCCCCAGGCATCCAGCTCCGCGCGCACCGCGTCGGCCGCGCGGCGCGGCATCAGGCCGAGGGAGTTGCCGCAGAGATAGACGGGCGAGCGGCCGTCGATGCGTTCCGGGAAGACGAACTCCTCCCGGAAGCCGGCCAGCGCATCGGCCGCGTCCAGCCGCCGGGCCTCTTCGGAGGCCGCGCTCACAGGAAACGGCTCCGATCCACGTCGAGCCATTCCAGCGCCGTGCCGGCGAGGAGCCGCTCCTGCACTTCGGCGCCGAGGCCCATGGATTCGATCAGGGCGCCCGGATGGTGTTCGCCGAGCGGGAAGGGGTAGTCGCTGCCGAGGGCGATGGCGTCGGCGCCGAACAGCTCGATCATGTACTCGAGCATGCGCCGGTCGTGCACCAGCGAGTCCACGTAGAAGCGGCCTAGATACTCCGAGGGCGGCACCGTGTTCTTGACCGCGACGATGTCGGGCCGCACGGCGAAGCCGTGCTCCAGACGCCCGATCAGCCCCGGGAAGGCGCCGCCGCCGTGGGCGAAGGCCACGCGCAGGTCGGGCAGCTTCTCGAACACGCCGCCGAAGATGAGCGAGCAGACCGACAGCGCCGTCTCGGCCGGCATGCCCACCAGCCAGGGCAGCCAGTACAGGTTCATGCGCTCGCGGCCGAGCATCTCCCAGGGATGCACGAACACGGCCGCGCCGAGCTCGGCGGCGGCCTCGAGCACCGGGAACACCCGTTCGTCGTCCAGGTTCCAGCCGTTCACGTGGGTGCCGATCTCCACGCCGTGGAGGCCGAGCGCGAGACAGCGTTCCAGTTCGCGGACGGACAGGTCCGCGTCCTGCATCGGCAGCGTGCCGAGGCCGAGGAAACGCCGGGGGTACTCTTCCACCAGCGCGGCGATGTGGTCGTTCAGCAGCGCGGCCAGGTCGGCGGTATCCCGGGGTTTGGCCCAGTAGCTGAACATGACGGGCACGGTGGAGAGCACCTGCACGTCCACGCCCGTGGCGTCGCAGTCGTCGATGCGTACACCGGGGTCCCAGCAGTTGGACTGCACCTCGCGGAAGTTCTTGCCGTCCAGCAGCATGCGCGCGCAGCCGGGCCCGTGATGCTCGAGCTGCACGAAGCCGCCGTAGCCGTAGCGTTCCTTCAGGTCCGGCCAGTCCGGTGGCAACACGTGGGTGTGAATATCGATCTTCACGGGCTCAGCGCGGCGGCATCACGGCTCCGCAGTTCGGGCAGCTGCGGTTCTCCTCGCTGCCGTAGAAGCGCTCGAAGACCGGCGGCAGCTGTTTCACGATGTCGTCGACGTGCAGGAATTCCTCGTACAGTTTGGTATCGCACTCGTTGCAGAACCACATGAAGCCGTCCAGTTCCTCGGGCGTGCGTTTGCGCTCGACCACCAGGCCCACCGTGTCGGCATAGCGCTGGGGCGAGTGGGGCACCCGTGGCGGCAGCAGCAGGATATCGCCCTCGCGGATGGGGATGTCCACCCGCTCGCCGTCCTGCATGGTACGGAGCAGCATGTCGCCCTCGAGCTGATAGAAGAACTCCTCGCCTTCGTCCCAGTGGTAGTCGTCCCGAGAGTTCGGGCCGCCCACCACCATGATGATGAACTCGCCGTCCTCGAAGACCTGCTTGTTGCACACCGGCGGTCGCAGCGCCTCCCGGTTGGCGTCTATCCAATCGCGGAAATTGAAGGCGGTGAGGGGTTTCATGTCTCTCTCCCGGTGCGGCTTCTCGCCCGTCGCCTCGGGCGCTTCACAGAGTCGCGATGCATTTCAGCTCGATGGCGATGGGCGTCGGCAGCCGATTCACCTCGACGGTGGTCCGGCAGGGTCCCTCGCCCGGAAAATAGTCCCGGTAGATCCGGTTGAAGGTCTCGAAGTCCCGCTCGATGTCGGTAAGGAAGACGGTGACGTCCACGAGCCGGTCCCAGCCGGAGCCGGCCGCCTCGAGCACGCTCCTCACGTTGCGGAATACGGCGTGGCACTGCGCCTCGATGTCGTAGTCCACCACGCGCCCTTCGTCGTCCCGGCGGACGCCGGGTATGTCGCTGCCGGCCGGATCCCGCGGGCCCAGTCCGGACAGGAACAACAGTCCGCCGGCGCGCCGGGCGTGAGGATAGGCACCGACCGGCGGCGGTGCCGCGCTGGTGCTGATGGGCTTCTCGTCGGATTCCACGTGGGGATTCTAGCGCGCCTGGTCCCGGCATTTTACCTTCACCGGCTTCGCGTCCCGGTCCAGGCGCAGCGCCGTGAGGGCGCGGCCCCACACGCAGCCCGTGTCCAGGCAGACCAGATCCGGCTCGTTCAGCAGTCCCAGCGCCGACCAGTGGCCGAACACGATGCGCCGGCCGGCCAGCGCCCGGTCGCGCGCCCGGTACCAGGGCGTGAGCTTCGGCGGTGCGTCTTCCGGCGGGCCCGTGTAGTCGAAGTCGAGCCTGCCCTTGCGCGTGAGCATGCGCATGCGGGTCAGGACATTGACGATGAAACGCCACCGCGGCACCCCGTGCAGGTCGTTGCGCCAGCGGTCGGGCTCGTCGCCGTACAGATGCGCCAGCAGCTTGGAGGGACGCGGACCTCTCAGTACCGCCTCCACCTCGCCGGCCAGGGCGAGGACGGTTTCCAGGTCCCAGCCAGGCAGCACGCCCGCGTGGACGAGCACCGTGTCCAGACCCTCGTCATAGTGCACCAGCGGGCGGTTCTGCAGCCAGTCGATGAGCTCGTCGCAGTCGTGGGCGCGGAGGATGGGCTTCATGGCGAGAGAGGCCGAGCGCTTGGCGGCCGTGCGCTCGTGGGCGATCACCAGCAGGTGCAGGTCGTGGTTGCCCAGCACGGTCACCACGGCGTCGCCCAGGGAACGGACGAAACGCAGGGTCTTCAGCGACTTCGGGCCGCGGTTGACCAGATCGCCGGCGAGCCAGAGCGTGTCGCGGCCCGGGTCGAAGTCCAGCTTATCCAGCAGGCGCCGGAAGGGGTCATAGCAGCCCTGCAGGTCGCCGATGGCATAGACCGCCATGGTACCGGCCTCCGCTGTCGCGGCCGCGGGTCCGCCTAGTGCAGCAGACCCGGCACGGCCAGGGTGAATGGTGCGATGGGAGCGTCGAAGCGCACGCCGTCGTCGGCCAGCATCTGGTAGCTGCCCTCCATGCTGCCCACGGGCGTCTCGAGCACCGTGCCGCTGGAGTAGCGGAACTGCTCTCCCGGATTGAGATGAGGCTGCTCGCCCACGACACCGTCGCCGCGTACCTCCTGTACCTTGCCGTTGGCATCGGTGATGATCCAGTGCCGGCTGAGCAGGGCGGCGGCCACATCGCCCTGATTGGCGATGGTGATCGTGTAGGAGAAGACGTAGCGGTCCAGCTCCGGTTCCGATTGCTCGTCCAGGAAGTGGGTGCTGACGTCTACGCTGATGCGGTGATTCGGCTTGTCGCTCATGGCCTCTCGGCTGGCTTCTCGCTGCGGAAAGTCGGGGCGGCTTCGCGTTCCGGGCGTCATTCTAGCGCATCGTCCCGCTCGCGCAGCGCCCGGTTTGCGAGCCGGGCGAATTCCTCGGGCGCGAGCCGTTCCGGTCGCAGCGTCGGGTCGATGCCTTCACCGGCGATGGCCTCGGCGGTGAGCCATGCCGCCAGTGCGTTGCGCAGCGTCTTGCGCCGGCGCGAGAACGCGCCGGTCACGAGTGCGGCGAACAGACTCTCGTCGCCGATCTCGAGCCGCCGGGCGCGGGGCACGAGCCGGACCACGCTGGACTGTACGCGGGGCGGCGGACGGAAGGCCTCCGGCGGCACGTCGAACAGGCGCTCGACATCCATGGAGCAGGCGAGCATCACCGTGAGGCGTCCGTATTGCTTGCCGCCCGGGGAGGCCGCCATGCGGTCCACCACCTCCTTCTGCAGCATGAAGTGCATGTCGCGTATCGCCCGGCGCTGCTCGACGAGATGGAACAGCAGCGGGGTCGAGATGTTATAGGGCAGATTGCCGACGACGCGCAGACCGTCGCCCAGTGCGCAGAAGTCGAACTTCAGGGCGTCGGCTTCGTGCAGGGTGACGTTCGCGGCACCGGCGTAGCGCGAGCGCAGCGCCGCCGTCAGGTCGCGGTCGATCTCGACCGCATCCAGCCTGACCGGCAGTGCGGCCAGCGGGGCGGTGAGGATGCCTTCGCCGGGGCCGATTTCCACCAGGTGGTCGCCCGCGGCGGGTCCGATCGCGGCGACGATGCGCGATACCACGGACGGGTCGCGCAGGAAGTGCTGCCCGAAACGCTTGCGCGGCCGGTGGCTCAATGGACGCTCATCCGCCGCGCCCGGCCAGCTCCGCCGCGTAGCGCAGCGCGACGCCGAGGCTGGCCGGATCGGCGCGGCCGGTGCCGGCCAATGCGAGGGCGGTACCGTGGTCCACCGAAGTGCGCACGATGGGCAGGCCGAGCGTGATATTCACCGCCTTGCCGAAACCGGCGTACTTGATGACCGGCAGACCCTGGTCGTGGTACATCGCGAGCACCGCGTCCGCCTTGCCGGCGGTGTCCAGGAAAGCGGTGTCGGCGGAGACCGGACCCTCGATGGCGATTCCGCGCGCCCGCAGCTCGTCCAGCGCCGGGGCTATCACGTCGATCTCCTCGCGACCCAGGTGGCCCGCCTCGCCGGCATGCGGGTTCAGGCCGCAAACCCGGATCTTCGGCGCGGCGATGCCGAAGCGCCGGCGCAGGTCGCCGTGGAGCACGTCGATCACCTGTGTGAGCCGTTCAGCGGTGATCGCCGCGGGCACCTCGGCCAGCGGCAGGTGGGTGGTCGCCAGCGCGATGCGGAGCCCGTCCGTGGCGAGCATCATCACCGGCAGCGGCGCCCCGGTGGCCCCGGCCAGGAATTCCGTGTGGCCGCTGAAGGACAGCCCCGCCTCGTTGATGACACTCTTCTGCAGGGGTGCGGTCACCAGCGCGTCGAATTCACCATCGAGGCAGGCCCGTGCCGCCCACTCCAGTCCGGCCAGCAATGCGCTGGCATTGGCCGGGTCCGGCGTGCCGCAGCACTCGATGTTCGGCAGCGGGAACGACATCACCGGGATATCGCCGGGCGTGTGACCGCCCCGGCGCGGCTCGCCCCGCCGGTACTCGGGCAGCACCACGTCGATGCCAAGTGCTGCGGCCCGTTCGGCCAGCATGCGCCGGTCACCGACCAGCACCGTCTCCGCGGGCAGGGGACCCGCGGCGAGCATGAGGCAGATGTCGGGCCCGATGCCGGCCGGCTCGCCGGCCGTCAGCACCAGGCGTGGGGATGCGGCGGCCACGGCCGCCTCAGATGCGTTTGTCGACGAAGGCCTCGTCGCGCATGCGTCGGAGCCAGAGCTGGGTCTCCTCCTCCAGCTTGCCCGCCCGAATGCTGTTCACGCAGTTACGTTCGCGTACCTCGGCGGTGTTGTCGTAGACGCGGCGGTCGGTGACCTCCAGGATGTGCCAGCCGAAGCGGGAGCGGAACGGTTCGCTCACCTCGCCGATCTCGAGGGAGTCCGCCACCTCGGCGAATTCGGGCACGAAGGTACCGGGCGAGGTCCAGCCGAGGTCGCCGCCTTCCGCCGCGGAGCCCGGATCGTCCGAGTTGAGCTGGGCCAGATCGCCGAAGCTCTCGCCGGCCAGGATGCGCTCGCGCAGCTCCGCGAGCTGCTGGCGCGCGGTGGCGTCGTCGATGATCTCGTCGGGGCGGAGCAGGATGTGCCGGATGCGCGACTGGTCGACCTCGCTGCGGGCGATGGCGCCGCGCGCGTCGTTCAGCTTGATGATGTGGAAGCCGCTCGCGTTGCGGATGGGTTCGGCGATCTCGCCGGGGGAGAGGTTCTCGACGACGCCGGTGAACAGGGTGGGCAGCTGGGTGCCCTTGCGCCAGCCGAGGTTGCCGCCTTCCAGGGCGTTCTGGGCGTCGGAATAGCTCACCGCCGCCTTCGCGAAGTCGGCGCCGTCCTGCAGCTCGTCGTACAGCCGGCGGGCCTCCACCTCGGCCTCGCGGAACTGCTCCGCGGTGGCGTTGGCGGGCACGCTGATCAGGATGTGGGAGATGTCGAACTCGGAGTTCGCGCCCACGTTGGCCTCCAGGTTCTCGAGACAGCGGTTGATCTCGCGGTCGGAGACGTTGATGCGGCTCATCACGTCGACCTGGCGGAGCTGCTCGAGGGCCAGCTGGTCGCGCATCTCTTCCCGGTACATCGTGTAGTCGAGACCCTGCGCCGCCAGCGCCGCGGGCAGGTCGGTGAAGGCGATGTTGTTGCGCCGCGCGACGTCGGCCAGCGCGCTGTTCAGCATCTCGTCGGAGATGCGGATGCCGATGCGCTCGGCGCGCTGGAGCTGGATACGGTCGATGATCAGCCGCTCGAGGATCTGGTCGCGCAGCACCTCGGGAGGCGGCAGCTGGACGTTCTGTTCCTGCAGGCGCGAGAGCACCAGCTCGGTCTGGTTGTCGAGTTCGCTTTCCAGCACGACGCCCTCGTTGACGACGGCCACGATGCTGTCGAGGCGCTCGCTGTCCTGGGCGCCGGCCAGCGCCGGCAGCAGGAAGGCGAGGACCCCGAACGAGATTGTCAGGGATACGGTTCTGTACATAGGAATGAAGGGGGAGTGAGAGTGTTCAGTTACCTGAATAGCCCAGAATACCACGTTCCAGGAGCTCGTCTGCAGGGTCTCCGACACTGGTCAGGCCCTTCAGTTCCAGCTGGATCGCGATGGACGAGTCGGCCGTGCGGTCCCGGCGGCTGATGTAGCGGCGGGTGACGAGGCGGATGCTCCAGCAGCAGCTTTCGTACTCCACGCCGACGAAGCGTTCGAGCGTCGTGTCCTCGCGCAGGGAGTAGTTGTAGCGGCCGACGAGGTTCCAGCGCTCGCCGATCGGCCAGCTCCACGAGACGTCCGCCTGCTCGATGGAGCCGCGCCGGAATCGGTAGGAGAAATTCAGCACCCGGTCGTCCTCCGGGAGGTACTGCAGCCGGATCTCCGAGCGCGTGGTCGTGTCGGTATCCGAGTTCCACTGGTGGCCCAGGTCCAGGTTCCAGTTGCCGTACACGTCGAAGCCGAGTTCGGCGATGTAGTCCGACGAGTCGGCGGAGACGGGCGCGAGTCCCGGCAGTGTCACGCCCTGGTCGCTCAGGTAGCGGGTCTGGCCGATCGTGGCGCGCAGCAGCTGGCGGCCGGTGGCCGCGTCGAACAGGCGGGTGGTTACGCCCAGGGCAACCTGATCGGTATCGGCCAGCCGGTCCGGCCCGACGAAGCGGTTCTTGCGAAAGACCTGCACCAGGTTCAGGTCCGGCTCGATGGTGTCGAATACGGGCAGGTCCTGCTGCTCCGCGTAGGGTACGTGCACATAGAGCATCCGGGGCTCCAGCGTCTGTATCCAGCCCCGGTCGTCGATGCTGCGCTCGAAGATGGCCCCGGCATCCACGCTGAACAGCGGCACCGTGCGGCTCGGTGCGTCGGCCTCCCCGGGGGCCGTCTGGGTCAGGCCGTAGGCCGTGTGGTCCACCTCGATGCCGGGGCGCAGGTACAGTCCCGGCCGCTCGATCGAATATTCGAACCGGGGCCGGGCGTTCAGTCGCCAGCCGGTGACGCCGGCGTCCCGGTCGAAATAGGTCAGCTCCGAGTCGATGCCCCAGGACGGACCCGTTCCCGTCGACGGCCAGTCGCCGGACGCGATCAGCCGCGGCAGCTGCCGGTAGGGTTCCTCCTCGCCCGTGATGGTGGAATCGATGGTCTGGAAGATGCGGAAATCCGCGGCGAGGTACCAGTGGCGGCCGGGGTAGTCGAAGCGCAGGCTCTGGTTCAGGTGGGTGGTGCTGGCCTCGCTGAGACTGCCGCCCAGATCCTCGAAGTAGTTGTCGTCGGAGACGCTGCGCACATCGAGCAACGCCCGCCAGCGGTCGGCGATGATGGTGCGGTCCTGCAGCCGGAGATAGACGCGGTCCTCGCCGGTCTCGTCGTCGCCGGGCAGATACTCGAGTTCGGCCGTGCCGTCGCTCGACCCGGTGAGCATGCGCAGCTCGGTGTTGAGCTGCATGCCCCGGCGGGTGAGCAGTCGCGGCGTGACGGTGGCGTCGTAGTTCGGGGCGATGTTCCAGTAATAGGGGACGCTCACGTCCGTGCCGTTGCGCCCGCTGCTGCCGATGTCGGGAATCAGGAAGCCGGACTTGCGTGCCGGGCTGATCGGGAACGACAGCCACGGGGCGTACAGGATCGGCACGCCCTGGAATTCCAGCTTCACGTTGCGCGCGGTGCCGACGCCCTCGGCCGTATCCAGACGAATACGATTGCCGAGCAGCAGCCAGTCGTCCTTGCCCGGCGGGCAGGTGGTGTAGCTCACGTCTTCGAGCGTGAGAAGTCCGGAGCGCTCGATCTGCAGCAGCCCGGCCTCGCCGCGGGAGCTGCGGGCGGCCAGGCCGAAACGGGCGTCCTCGAAGCGGATCAGGCCCTCGTCGTAGCTGAAACGGGCGAGCTCGCTCTCGACGTCCGCGTCAGGCCCGCCGTAGCGCACGCCGCCGGCGAGGCTGAGCGCACGCAGGGCCGGGTCGTAATCGGCCTGCTCGGCCTCCAGCAGGAAGCCGGAGCGCTGCAGCCGCACGCCGCCGCTGAGCGAGGCACCGCCGCCCAGCGTGAGTTCGGCCTCGCCGGCCTCCAGCTGAATCTCCTCGTCGCCGGCCCCGGGCTCGTCACGCTCCGCCGATACATCGGGATCGGCCGTGTCCGCAACGGACGGTGCCACGACCGGGCTCGCCTGACAGTCCAGCCGATCCTGTGCGCGCGCAGGCAGAGAGGTCGCAACGAGCAGGCAGGCCATTGCGGCGAGGCGGAGCGTACTGGGCAGCAAGGTGGGATGAACTCGCTCGTGATTTTTTGCTACCTTCGCACAGTTTCCCGACCCCTTCAAACCGGCCGATCCGCCGGTTGGCGCGGCCTGCGGGCCCCGCCGCGGTCCTGTAACGGAGTACCCGGCATTGCGTGACGACAGGCTTCGCGAGCTCGAGGAATGGCTCGTCCGCGACTGCGGGGTGACCCTCGACGACCTGCGGCCGGCATCGGCGGATGCGAGTTTCCGTCGTTACTTCCGGGTGCTGAGCGGCGGCCACAGCTACATCGCGATGGATGCCCCGCCGGCGCAGGAGGACAGCGAGCCGTTCCTGCGGATCGCCGGCTGGCTGCAGGCCATCGGGCTCACGGCACCGCGGGTCCTCGAGGCCGACCTCGGCGCCGGATTCCTGCTGCTGACCGATCTCGGCGACGAGCTCTATCTGCAGCGCCTGCGGGCCGCGCCCGGCGAGGCCGACCGGCTGTACGGAGCCGCCATCCGCGCGCTGGTGCGGCTGCAGCGCGGCGGCGCCCGCCACGCGGCCGAGCTGCCGCCCTACGACCGCGCCTTCCTGCACACGGAGATGGCGCTGTTCCGGGAGTGGCTCTGCCAGCGGCATCTGGCCCTGGACTGGTCCGCGGACGACGCTGCCGCCTGGGATGCGGTCACGGAGCGGCTGGCCGCGAGCGCCGCGGCCCAGCCTGCGGTATTCGTGCACCGGGACTATCACTCCCGCAACCTGATGGTGACGGCCGAGCCGCCCGGCATCCTCGATTTTCAGGACGCCATGCACGGCCCCGTCACCTACGACCTGGTCTCGCTGCTGAAGGACTGCTATATCACGTGGCCGCGAGAGCGGGTGCTCGGCTGGGTGGACGAGTACCGGCAGGCGGCGCGTGCCGCGGGTCTCCGCACCGGTGACGGGGCCCACGAAGCCGGCGGGTTCCTGCGCGCCTTCGATCTGATGGGCGTGCAGCGGCATCTCAAGGCGGCCGGCATCTTCGCCCGGCTCTGGCACCGGGACGGCAAACCCGGCTACCTGGCCGACGTGCCCCGCACGCTCGCCTATGTGACCGCGCTCCGCGCCGACTACCCGGAGCTCGACTGGATCTGCCGCCTGATCACCGAGCGGGTGCTGCCCGCACTGCCGGCTCGCGCGCCGTGAGTGCGACGCGGGCAATGATCCTGGCTGCCGGCCGCGGCGAGCGGCTGCGCCCGCTGACGGACACCGTACCGAAACCGCTGGTGGAGGTGGGCGGCGAGACGCTGATCGAGCGGCACATCCGCGCGCTGGCCCGCGCCGGTGTCACGGAGATCGTGATCAACCTGGCCTGGCTCGGCGGACAGATCGTCGACAGGCTGGGTCAGGGCAGCCGCTACGGCGTCACCCTCATCTACAGCCCGGAGGGAGAGACGGCCCTCGACACCGGTGGCGGTATCCGGCGGGCGCTGCCGCTGCTGGGCGCCGAGCCGTTCTGGGTCGTGAATGCCGATATCCATACCGACTACGACTTCGCGCGCATGCCGCCGCCCGATGACGCCATGGCGTGGCTGGTGCTGGTGCCGAATCCGGAGCACAACCCGCGGGGCGACTTCTCCCTGCAGGACGGTCTGGTGGGCAGCGGCGGCGGCCGGCGCCACACCTACTCGGGCATCGGCCGCTATCGGCCCGAGTTTTTCGCCGGTGTGGAGGAGGGCATCTTCCCGCTCGCGCCCCTCATCCGCGAACACGCGGCCGCCGGCCGGATCCGCGGCGAGCTCTACACCGGCGCCTGGCATGATCCGGGCACGCCGGCCCGCCTTGCCGAGCTGCGCCGGCGGCTGACCCGCTAGCACGCGCAAGTCCTCGCAAGGACCATCGAGGTCCGGGAAGGACCTGCGGCGGGCGCTACTTCGCGGCGGGCCGCCCGAAGCCGAGTTCCTCGCAGAGCGGTCCGAGCAGCAGGTCCGCCACCCGGTCCAGGTCGGCGGGTCCGCCGAGGCGAGCGAGGTCGGTCATCTCGAGGCCCTGGTAGCCGCAGGGGTTGATGCGGGAGAAGGGCTCCAGGTCCATGTCCACGTTCAGGGCCATGCCGTGGTAGCTGGCGCCGCGGCGGATGCGCAGGCCGATGCTCGCCAGCTTGCGCCCGGCCACGTACACGCCGGGTGCGTCCCGTCGACCCGCCGCCTCGATGCCGAACGGTGCCACCATCCTGATCACTGCGGTCTCCAGCGCGCAGACCAGCCGCCGCACGCCGATACCGGCACGTCGGATATCGATCAGCGGGTAGATCATGAGCTGGCCCGGGCCGTGATAGGTGACCTGGCCGCCCCGGTCGATGTGCACCACCGGGATGTCTCCCGGCGCGACGACGTGCTCGCGGCTGCCGGCGAGACCCAGCGTGAATACCGGCGGGTGCTCGGTGAACCAGATCTCGTCGCCCGTATCGGTATCGCGCTCGTCGGTGTGCCGCTGCATCGCCTGCCAGAGAGGCTCGTAGTCGCGCCGGCCCAGCCGGCGTACCGTAAGCGTGCGGCCGCCGTCGCGGGCGATGACCGGTACGCCCGTCACAGGACCACCAGCACCCGCTCGTGATCGCTCAGCCGCCGGTACAGCGAATCGAGCTGCTCGCGGCTCTCCGCCCGCACGGTGACCGTGACCGAGAGGAAACGGCCGTTGCGGCTCGGCTGGGTGGTGACGGCACCGGCGGGCAGTGGCCCGATCTCCGCCTCGACGATGGCCACGGCCTCGCTGCGGAAGTCGTCTTTCTCGTCCCTGCCCATGATCTTGATGGGGAAATCGCAGGGGAACTCGAGGGGGCTGTCCTCATGCATGGCTTTCGGCTCTTTGCCCGTGATGTGCCTGCTGGTAGCCGCGGAACAGGCGTTGCCACAGCGGCCCCGGCGCGCCCGTGCCGATGGTGGTGTCGTCGACCCGGCCCACGGGCACGAGTTCCCGGCTGCTGGCGAGCATGATGACCTCGTCGGCTTCCAGCAGCTCATCCACTTTGAAGCGGCGGCGTGCACGCGGGATGCCCTCGTCCTCCGCGACGGTCCAGGCGAGCTGCAGCGTCACGCTGGGCAGCACCGAGGGGTCCGGCGGCGGCGCCAGAAGGGTGCCGCCGGTGACGATGGCAATGGTGCTGGCGGCACCTTCGGTGACCCAGCCGTCGCGGTGCAGGATGGCCTCCGCCGCGCCGCGTTCCGCGGCGTCCTGGCGTGCGAGCACGTTGGCCAGCAGCGAGGTGGATTTGATGTCGCAGCGCGCCCAGCGCTGATCCGGCACGAGCGCGGCGTTCACCCCCGTCGGATAATCGGCCTCCCGTGGCGGACGCCAGTGCATCGCCATGGCCAGTACCGTCGTTTCGGTATCCGCCGGGAAGCGGTGATCCCGCCCCGCATCGGCGCCGCGGCTCACCTGCAGATACAGGAACATGTCGCCGCCGCCGTTGGCTTCCACCAGGCGGGCGAACAGGCGTCGCCAGCCGGTGTCGTCGGCCGGGTTGCGGATGCCGATGGCGCCCAGGCTGCGGTCCAGGCGCGCCAGATGCTCGGACTCGCCGACCACGCGCCCGCCGCACACCGGCATGGCCTCGTAGACCGCGTCGCCGAACAGAAAGCCCCGGTCCAGCGGCGAGATCCGCGCCTGCCCGGCCGGGACGATATCCCCGTCGAGCCAGACATTGGGCAGTATTTCAGCCATCGTCCATATCCGCGCCCGCCGGGCGCGTCCTCATTCGAACCAGAGCATGACCTCGTCGCTGAGGCGCTGCCAGAACGTGCCTTCGGCGACGGGGGCGAGGGCGGCGAGCGGCATCGCGGCCAGCAGCTGATCGTCCAGCTCGATGCGAAGTTCGCCGAGCGTCTGGCCCTCGGCAACCGGGGCGATCACCGTCGCCGGCATCTCCACCAGCGGCTGCAGCCGGTCGTAGGTGCCCCGCGGGATGGTGACGAACAGGTCGCGGGGGACGCCCAGCTGTGCCGCCTCGACGGCGCCCTTCCACACCTTCGCCGTCTCCACGACGTCGCCCGCGGCGAACAGCCGGTGCGTCTCGAAGAAGCGGAAGCCGTAATTGAGCAGGGCCTGGCTCGCATCGGTGCGCACCCGGGAGCTCGGCGAGCCCATCACCACCGAGATCAGCCGCATGTCGTCCCGCACGGCGGAGGCCACCAGGCAGTAGCCGGCGGCATCGGTGTGGCCGGTCTTGAAGCCGTCCACGGTCGGGTCGCGCCAGAGCAGCCGGTTGCGGTTGCGCTGGGTGATCTCGTTGTAGGTGAACTCGCGCACGGAGTACCAGCGGTAGTACTCCGGGAAGTCGTTGATGAGGGCCCGGGCCAGCGTGGCCATGTCACGTGCCGTCGTGTAGTGGTTTTCGCCGGGCAGGCCGGTGGCATTCTGGAAATGGCTGCCGCTCATGCCGAGCTCCTGGGCGTAGCGGTTCATCATCTCGGCGAATACCTCCTCGGAGCCGGCGATGTGCTCGGCGAGGGCCACGCTCGCGTCATTGCCGGACTGCACGATCATGCCCATCAGCAGGTCCTGGACGCTCACCCGGGAGTTGATCTCGATGAACATGCGGGAGCCGGGCGTACGGTACGCCTTGCGGCTCACCGTGGCCTCCTCCTCGAGGGTGATGAGGTCGTCGCGCAGCGCGTGGAATACCACGTAGGCGGTCATCAGCTTGGTCAGGCTCGCCGGCGCCACCCGCTTGCCCGCCTCCCGGTCCGCCAGCACCGTGCCGCTGTCGGCGTCGACGAGGACGTAGCTCGCCGCATTCAGCTGAGGCGGGGCCGGTATGGGGATGTCCGGCAGCGCCGCCGCGGCCGGCAGCGGCGCGACGAGACACAGGACCGGGACGAGGATCGACAAGAGGAATTTGGCGCACAGGCGTCCGCGCGCCGTCGGGGGCTGAATGAAGCTCATGGCACAGTCTATTCGATAATCATATGGACGCTGTCGATGCCGAGGGAAGCGAGCCTGGCGACGGTGGCGTCATAGGCTTCCACCGAAGGGATCGGTCCCACCCGCACCCGGTACAGCCGGCGCTCTTCGGTCGTGTCCTCGAAGATGAATGCATCGGGAAAGTCGTTGGCCAGCAACCTGCCGTGCATGCGCTCGGCGTTCTCCCGCTGGCTGAAGGCGCCAACCTGCGCATATAGTACCGGCGCATCGCCCGTCTGTCCCGCGGCGGGCGCCGTGGCGGCGACATCGTCGGGCGGCAGGCTCTCGGCCGGTGCCGCAGCCGGGGCGGCCGCAGTCATGATGTCGCCGGTGGCGGCACCTTCGAAGGTGATCGCGCGGATCTCCACCAGCCCCGTCCCGTCGCGCACGATGTCGAGTTCCTGTGCCGCCGCGTAAGAGAGATCGATGATGCGGTTGGCGACGAACGGACCCCTGTCGTTGACCCGCACCAGGATGCTCCGGCGGTTGCGCAGGTTGGTCACCTCCACCCAGGTGGGCAGCGGCAGCGTCTTGTGGGCGGCCGTGAACGCGTGCATGTCGTAGGGTTCGCCGGAGGAGGTGCGCCGGCCGTGGAACTTGGTGCCGTACCAGGAGGCGACGCCGCGCTCCCGGTAGCCGTCCGCGGTGGGCAGCACATGGTAGCGCTTGCCGAACACCTCGTAGGAATCCGGATTGCCGTAGCGGCTCTTCGGTTCGGGTGCCGGTATGGTCGGCGGCACGCGGACATCGGCCCGCGCGGCGGGCGGCGGTCCGTCCTGCGGAGGACCGTCGTGGCGGGGGCCGGTGCCGGCGCAGGCGGCCAGCGCCAGGGCCGCCGCCGCCGCCACGGCAGCCGTTCTGAGATCAGGTCTCGGCATCGCCGGCTCCTTCCGCGACGGCCAGCGCGATCTCGCGCCCGAGCTGCCACACCGCCAGCGCGTACATGGCGCTGCGGTTGTAGCGCGTGATCACGTGGAAGTTGTGGAAGCCCACCCAGAGCTGGTCGCCGTCCTCGCCTTCCATGCGCAGCAGCCGCGCGGCCGCCTCGCCGGGCAGCTCCGTCGAGAAGACGATGCCGCCGGCGCTCAGCCCGGCAACCGTGGCGTCCGTGTCCAGCCCCTTGTCGCCGGCGGGCTCGCCGGTCCAGGCCGAACCGGTGGTGGCGCGGGCGAAGACCGGTTCGCCGGCACGCCAGCCGTGGGCCTCGAGATAGTTGGCGACGCTGCCGAACACATCGCTCCAGTCCGTCCAGAGATCGCGCAGCCCGTCCGCGCTCGCGTCCACGGCATAGGCCCGGTAGCTGGACGGCATGAACTGGGGCGCGCCCATGGCGCCGGCGTAGGAGCCCAGCGCGGTGTCGACGTCGACGCGCTCCTCGCGGGCCAGCAGCAGGAACTGCTCGAGTTCCCTGCGGAAGAACGGGCTGCGCGGCGGATAGTCGAAGGCCAGTGTCGCCAGCGCGTCCAGCACCCGGTAGCGCCCGGTGATGCGGCCGAAGTAGGTCTCGACGCCGATGATGGCGACGATGACCTCCGGGTCCACGCCGGTCTCGCGGCCGATGCGCTCGATCTCGTCGGCATGCTCGCGCCAGAATGCGGCGCCGGCCTCGATGCGCTCCGGGGTCAGGAAAATCGCGCGGTACTCGTGCCAGGGCTTCACCTTCTCCGCCGGCCGGCTGATGGCGTCCAGGATGGGCTGCTGTGTCTCGGCGGCGTCCAGGGTGCGCTCGACCTCGGCCCGGTCGAAGCCGTGGCGCTCGGCCACTTCGTCGATGAACGTGGCCACGTCGGCGCGGGAGGTGTCCAGCGCCCGCGCCGGCGACGCCGCGAGGCCGGTCAGTGCTGCGATCGCAGCTAGCAGGCAGAGAGAGCGGATCACTGGGCGCATGTCCTGTCCGGCGTTTCCTGGCAGTGTCTGTACATCTGTCGTGGACCTACCGAGGCAGGAGTTTGCGGTGGGTGTGGATGGACATGAGGATACCGAAACCCGCCATGAGCGTCACCATGGAGGTGCCGCCGAAGCTGACCAGCGGCAACGGCACGCCGACAACCGGGATGAGGCCGCAGACCATGGCGGTATTCACGAAGACGTAGACGAAGAAGGTCAGGCTTATGCTGCCGGCCAGCAGCCGGGAGTAGGTGTCCTGCGCGTTGGCGGCGATATACAGGCCGCGGGCCACGACGAACAGGTACATCGTGAGCAGCGCCAGCACCCCGAGCAGCCCGAACTCCTCGGACAGCACCGCGAAGATGAAATCGGTGTCCTTTTCAGGCAGAAACTCGAGCTGGGCCTGGCTGCCGTTGGTCCAGCCCTTGCCGAACAGCCCGCCGGAGCCGATCGCGATCTTGGACTGGATGATGTTGTAACCCGCGCCGAGGGGGTCGCTCTGGGGGTCGAGCAGGGTCAGCACCCGCTGGCGCTGGTAGTCGTGCATGAAGTGCCACAGCACCGGCAGGGTGGCGACGGCGAGCGCGCCCAGCGCGAGGATGTGGCCGAACGACATGCCGGCGAGCAGCACCACCAGCACGCCGGCCGCGACGATCAGCAGCGCGGTACCGAGATCGGGCTGCACCGCGATCATCAGGGCGGGCAGGACGATCATGGCGCCGATCACGACCAGATGGCCGAGGCGCGGCGGCAGCGGCCGGTCGTGCAGGAAGGCCGCGACCATCATCGGCACCGCCAGCTTCATGATCTCCGACGGCTGGAAGCGCACGCCGACGTCCAGCCAGCGCTGTGCCCCCTGGCCCACCTCGCCGAGGATCAGCACCAGGGCCAGCAGGGTGAGCCCGGCCAGATAACCCCAGGGCGTCCAGCGCCGCAGCAGCGCCGGCGAGAGCTGGGCCACGATCACGAGCGCGAGCAGGGCGAGGCCGAGACGGATCGTCTGGCGCAGCAGCAGGTCCGGGTTCTGTCCCACGGCGCTGTACAGCACGAACAGCCCGAACCCGCAGATGACGCCCAGCCCGGCGAGCAGGGGACCGTCCAGGTGCAGGTTGGCGAGAATCTGCCCGATGCCGCCGAGCGGCCGGCGTTCCGCGAACCGGGCGTTTTCACGGAATAACGTACCCATCGGTCAGTCCTCCCGCTGCGCGTTGCTTGCCACCGGCGCCTCGCCCGTCAGGGCGGGTTGCCCGCCCGGAGCCGCGACCTCGTCGCGCTCCTCGAGCAGCCACTTGTCCATCATTGCGCGGGCGATTGGCGCGGCCGCGCGGCTGCCGCTGGAGCCGTTCTCCACGATGACCGATACCGCAATGCGCGGATCCTCGAGCGGCGCGAACGCGATGAACAGGGCATGGTCGCGCAGCCGCTCGTCGATCTCGTCCTCGTCGTATTCCTCGTCCTGACCTACGCTGAACACCTGGGCGGTGCCGCTCTTGCCGGCCATGGAGTAGGGCGCATCCATCCCCACCGCCCGTGCGGTGCCGTTCTCACCCTGGAGCACGTCGCGCATGGCGTTGATCACCACCTCCCAGTGCAGGGGGTCGTGCACCCCCACCGGCGGGAGTGGCTCGGGTTCGAACCGATGGAACTCGCCGTCCAGCGGGTGTTCCCAGCCCAGCGCCAGGTGCGGCCGGTGGCGCTCGCCGCGGGTGGCCACGACGGCGGTGGCCACGGCGAGCTGCAGCGGCGTCGTGAGCATGTAGCCCTGGCCGATGGAGGCGATGACAGTCTCGCCCGGGAACCAGACCTGGTTGGCGCGGCTGGAGAACTTCTCCCGTTTCCAGGCCCGGGACGGCACGACGCCGGCGGTCTCGCCGGCGATGTCGATGCCGGTGCGGCTGCCCAGGCCGAAGCGGGTGAGATAGTCGTGCATGGTATCGATGCCGAGCTCGGTCGACATCTGGTAGAAGTACACGTCGCAGGACTCGGTGATGGCGTCATGCAGGTTGACCAGTCCATGTGTCTTCCAGTCCCGGTAGCGGTGCGTGCTGCCTGGCAACGAGAAATGCCCGGAGCAGCGCAGGCTGTGGTCCAGGTCGGAGACGCTCTCCTCCAGGGCCGCGAAGCCGAGCATCGGCTTGATGGTGGAGCCCGGCGGGTAGCGGCCGCGGATCGCGCGATTGAACAGCGGCTGGTCCGGATGGGTGCTCAGCGCACGGTACTCGGCCGGCTTCAGGCCCGCGGCGAATGCATTGGGATCGAAGCCCGGCGTGCTCACCAGTGCCAGCACCTCGCCGTTGCGGGGGTCCAGCGCCACCACCGCGCCGCGCCGGCCTGCCATGGCTTCCTCGGCCAGCAGCTGCAGCTCGACATCCAGGCTGACGTAGACGTTGGCACCCGGCCGGGGCTGCTCGCCGGGCACCTGGCCGAGCGTGCGGCCGCGGGCGTTGGCGATGACCTGACGGTGGCCGACGTCGCCGTGCAGCAGCTCCTCGAAGCGCTGCTCGATGCCCGTCTTGCCGTACTGGGTGGTGCCTGCGTAGGCCGCCGGGTCTTCCAGCCGCTCGAGCTCCTCCTTGCTCAGTCCGCCGACGTAACCGACGGCATGGACCGCGGCGCTGTCGAAGGGGTAGTGCCGCATCAGTCGGGCGCGGATGTCGACGCCCGGGAAGCGCGGGCGCGCGATGGCGAAATGCGCGAGCTCCTCCTCCTCCAGCCGGTAGCGCAGCGGGATGGGCGTGAAGCGCTGGTTCGTGCCCAGCAGCGCGTGGATACGGGGCAGGTCCTCCTCGGTCAGCAGTCCCTCGTCGATCAGGGCGGCCAGGGTGGCATCCACGTCCTCCACCTGCTCGGGCACGAGCTCCAGCTGGTAGGTGGGCACGTTCTCGGCCAGGATGACGCCCCGTCGGTCGTAGATCAGGCCGCGGGTGGGCGGCACGGGTTCGATGCGGATGCGATTGCCCTGGGAGAGGTCCGCGAAATGCTCGTGCTCGAGCACCTGGAGCTGGACCAGGCGGCCGACCACGAGCCCCATCAGGCCGAGCGCGACCAGCACCGCGAGGATCACGCGGTTCAGGAACATCCGCTGCTCGGCACCCGAGTCCTTGATGGGAGCGCGTCTGCGCATCGTCTACCTCGTCACCGTCATCTGCTGGCGCACGCCGTTGAAGAACAGCATCAGCGGCGGCCACAGCAGTGCGCCGGTGATGACGGAACCCCAATAGTCCATGAGATCGGATGCGACGCCCGCGGTTCCGTTGATCCAGAACAGGATGAACTGGTACAGCGCGAGCAGGGCCATGACCGTGGCCGAGAGCTGCCATATGGGGAATACCCGCAGGCGCAGGTGGAAGCGCAGCGGGAAGTAGATCATGACGGTCAGCGCCAGCGCGTGCTGACCGAGCAGCGTGCCCTGGGCCACGTCGAGCAGCAGGCCGCTTACCCAGGCGGTCAGCAGGCCGAACACACGCGGGAACGCGAGCGCCCAGTAGATCAGCGTCAGCGCCACCCAGTCCGGGCGGAACGGTTCGATGAGTTCCGGCAGCGGCATGATGGAGAGCAGCAGCGCCGCCAGCAGGCAGAACCACACCGGCCAGCGCTCCACGGCCACGGCATCACTCATGGGCCGTCCCCGTTCCGCTCGCCGTTTCATCCGCAGGCTCAGTGATGCCTGCCGCGTCCTCCCCGGACTCGTCCGCCGCCTGCGCCTCCGGCTCGCTCGGCCAGATCAGCAGCACCTCGCGCACCTGGTTCAGCGCGGTGGCCGGCCGCGCGCGGATGGTGGCGAAGGACTCCGCCGGGTTCGGCGTGACCTCGCTGACCTCGCCCACCGGGTAGCCCGCCGGGAAGGCGCCGCCGAGCCCGGAGGTGACCAGCAGGTCGCCGGGCCGGATGTCGGCATTGTTCGGCAGAAAGGGCAGATCGAGACGGTCGTACTCGCCGGTGCCGACGGCGATGGTGCGCAGCCCGTTCCGGTTCACTTCCACCGGCAGCGCGTGATCCGGGTCGCTGATCAGCATGGCCTCGGAGGTGAACGGTCCGGTGTGCATGATCTGGCCTACGACGCCGGTGGCGTCGATGATGGCCTGGCCCTCGTAGGCGCCGTGGCGGCGGCCCTTGTCGATGACGATGTCGTGGCGGTAGGGGTTGGCGTCGACGGCCATGATCTCGGCCACCCGCACCCGGTCGCCCACCCGGGTCGTGGTCTGCAGCATCAGGCGCAGCCGGGCGTTCTCGGATTCGAGCGCCGCCATCTGCTGCAGCTTGGCGCGGATGGCCAGGCGTTCGGCCTTCAGCCGGTTGTTCTCCCGCTGCAGGTCGCTGCGGCTGGTGCCGCTCTCGCGGGCCCAGCCGAGCGCCTCGGCGGGCAGCGCGACGATGACCTGCAGCGGATAGATGGCCGTGGCGATCGCCCGGCGCACGGCATCCAGGTGGTTCTCGCGGTGGTCGACCACGAGCGCGATGACGCTCAGCAGCACGAGCGCCAGCGTACGGGCGCCGAGCGAGCGCATCGGCGCCGTTCTTCGCTGGGTGTCAGACTGAGCTGTCGCCATGCCCCTGAATGATAAGCACGATTAGGATGCTACGGATGATGAAAGGGTCAGAAACCGGCCGCCGGCCTGCCGAGCCGCCGGGCTCCGGCGTCCCCGTTGCCGGCCGTGCAGGGCTGTTCACTGGGCGGCGACGGTGGATGCGGCCGCCGCGCTCACGGACGGCTCAGTCCAGGCCGAAGACGGCCGGTCCGTGCTCGTCCATGAGTTCGAGCACCCGGCCGCCGCCGCGTGCCACGCACGTCAGCGGGTCGTCTGCGATGACCACGGGCAGCCCGGTCTCTTCCATGAGGAGCTTGTCCAGGTCCTTCAGCATGGCGCCGCCGCCGGTGAGGACGATGCCCCGCTCGGCCACGTCGGCCCCGAGTTCCGGCGGAGTCTGCTCCAGCGCCTCTTTCACGGCCCCCACGATGCCCTGCAGGGGCTCCTGCAGCGCCTCCAGAATCTCGTTGCTGTTCAGTGTGAAGCTCCGCGGCACACCCTCGGACAGGTTGCGGCCCTTCACCGAGATCTCCTTGACCTCCTGGCCGGGATAGGCGGAGCCGATCTCGTGCTTGATCCGCTCGGCCGTGGCCTCGCCGATCAGGATGCCGTAATTGCGGCGCACGTAATTGGTGATGGCCTCGTCGAAGCGGTCGCCGCCCACGCGTACGGAGGAGGCGTAGACGATGCCGTTCAGGGAGATCACGGCCACCTCGGACGTGCCGCCGCCGATGTCGAGCACCATGGAGCCGCGCGCCTCGTGCACCGGCATGCCGGCGCCGATGGCCGCCGCCATGGGTTCCTCGATGAGATAGACCTTGCGGGCGCCGGCGCCCTCTGCGGACTCGCGGATGGCGCGACGCTCGACCTGGGTGGAGCCGTAAGGCACGCACACCAGCACCCGGGGGCTCGGGGCGAAGAAGCGATTGCCGTGCGCCTTCTTGATGAAGTGCTGCAACATCTTCTCGGTCACGGTGAAATCGGCGATGACGCCGTCTTTCAGCGGACGGATTGCGGTGATGTTGCCGGGCGTGCGCCCCAGCATACTCTTGGCTTCGGTACCGACGGCCTCCACGCTCCGACCGCCGCGGCCGGACTCTTCCCGTATGGCTACTACCGACGGCTCGTTGAGCACGATGCCATGCCCGCGGAGGTAGATCAGTGTGTTCGCTGTCCCGAGATCGATGGAAAGGTCGTTGGAGAAATAACCCAGAAGACTCTTCAGCATTGTCGGGCAAAATCCCGCGGATCAAGGCAAAAAGCTACTCTAGCAACGGGGACGACATTGGGCAAGACGGCGTGTATCATTTCGCGTTTGGCACTGCGGTGGCATGTGCCGACCCTGTCGATAACGATACACGCATCACAGACCGGAGCCTTGCGGTGTCCCTGACTCGAGAGCAAGTGGAACATATCGCGACTCTCGCGCGACTGGAGTTCGACGAGGCGGAAATCCCCGATTTCGTCGACAAGCTGGGCAGCATCGTCGATTTCGTGGACCAATTGCAACAGGCAGACACGGATTCGGTGGAACCGATGGCCCACCCCCTGGATCAGGTCCAGCGGCTGCGCCCGGACGAAGTGACGGAGCGGGTGGACCGGAAGGAGTATCAGAAGAACGCGTCGGCGGTGGCGGACGGCATGTATCTGGTGCCCAGGGTCATCGAATAAGGGTCACGGGAAGGGTCATCGAACGGGTGTCGCCTTAAGGGTCGGCGGCTGCGGGCCCGGGCCGGCACACGCCGCCCGGCCGTGCGATTCGACCGACCCGGTCGGTCTTTCCGGAAGCATCATCGTCCAACCATTGTTGAGTCACGACCATGCATGAGCTGTCACTCGCCGCGATACGGCGCGCGCTCAAGGCGGGCGAGTTCACCGCCGCGGAACTCGTCGAGGCGCTGCTCGAGCGCATCGGCGCCCACGACGAGACGCTGAACAGTTTCATTACCGTGACCGGGGATCAGGCGCGGGCCGCCGCCGCCGAGTCCGACCGCCGCCGCGCGGCCGGCGAGGCACGTCCGCTCGAGGGTCTGCCCCTCGCCCACAAGGACATCTTCTGCACCGCCGGGGTGCGCACCAGTTGCGGCTCGCGCATGCTCGACAACTTCGTCTCGCCTTATGACGCCACGGTGGTGGAGCGGCTGAAGGCCGCCGGCGCCGTCATGCTCGGCAAGACCAATATGGACGAGTTCGCCATGGGCTCGTCCAACGAGACAAGCTGGTACGGCCCGGTCGCCAACCCCTGGGATACGGCCCGCTCGCCCGGCGGCTCCTCCGGCGGCTCGGCGGCGGCGGTGGCCGCGCGGCTGGTACCGGCGGCCACCGGCACGGACACCGGCGGCTCCATACGCCAGCCGGCGGCACTGACCGGTATCACGGGGCTGAAACCGACGTACGGCCGGGTCTCCCGCTGGGGCATGATCGCCTTCGCCTCCAGCCTGGACCAGGCGGGCACGCTGACCCGCAGCGCGGAGGACGCGGCGCTGCTGCTCGGTGCCATGGCCGGCTTCGATCCGCGGGATTCCACCTCCGTGGACGAGCCGGTGCCGGACTACGTGGCCGGGCTGGATCAGCCGCTGGAAGGTCTCACCATCGGCCTTGCGCGCCAGTTCTTCGACGAGGGCCTGGATGCCGACAACGAGGCGGCGCTGCGTGCGGCCATCGGCGAACTGGAAGGTCTGGGGGCGAGCGTGCGGGAGATCGACCTGCCGAATATCGGCCTGTCGGTGCCCACCTATTACGTGGTGGCGCCGGCCGAGTGCTCCTCCAACCTGTCGCGCTTCGACGGCGTGCGCTTCGGCTATCGCGCCGAAGACCCGGAGAACCTCATGGACCTGTATTGCCGCAGCCGGGCCGAGGGCTTCGGCGCGGAGGTGAAACGCCGCATCATGACCGGCACCTACGTCCTCTCCGCCGGCTACTACGATGCCTATTACCTGAAAGCCCAGAAGGTGCGGCAACTCATCAGCGAGGACTTTCGCCGCGCGTTCGCCGACGTGGACCTCATCGCCGGGCCGACCACGCCGACGCCGGCTTTCGAGCTGGGCGCCAAGACCGACGACCCGATCACCATGTACCTGAACGACATCTACACCATCGGCGCGAACCTGGCGGGGCTGCCCTGCCTGTCGGTTCCCTGCGGCTTCTCGGCCGGGTTGCCGGTGGGCCTGCAGCTGATCGGGCCGGCGTTCGGCGAGGAGCGCCTGCTCGCCTGCGCCCACCAGTACCAGGGCGCCACCGACTGGCACCGGCGCGCGCCGGCGGACTACGAGTGAGGAGACGGCCATGAGCTGGGAGACGGTCATCGGCCTGGAGATCCATGCGCAGCTCGCGACGCAGAGCAAGATCTTTTCCGGCGCGCCCACCCGCTACGGCGCGGAGCCGAACACGCAGGCCTGCCTGGTGGATCTGGGCTACCCGGGCGTGCTGCCGGTGCTGAATCGGGGTGCGGTCGTGATGGCCGTGAAGTTCGGTCTGGCCGTCGGCGCCACCATCGCGCCGCGCAGCGTCTTCGCCCGCAAGAACTACTTCTATCCGGACCTGCCGAAGGGCTACCAGATCAGCCAGTACGAACTGCCCATCGTCACCGGCGGCTCGCTGGAGATCGTCACCGACGACGGCGAGGTGCGCCGCATCGGCCTCACCCGGGCGCACCTGGAGGAGGACGCCGGCAAGTCCGTGCACGAGGGTTTCGAGCGCCTCACCGGCATCGACCTGAACCGGGCGGGCACGCCGCTGCTCGAGATCGTCTCCGAGCCCGAGCTGCGCTCGGCGAAGGAAGCCGCGGCCTACATGAAGGCCATGCACACCCTGGTCCGCTATCTCGACATCTGCGACGGCAACATGCAGGAGGGGTCGTTCCGCTGCGATGCCAACGTCTCGGTGCGGCGAACCGGGGACGAGAAACTCGGCACCCGCACCGAGCTGAAGAACCTGAACTCGTTCCGTTTCCTCGAACGCGCCATCAACTTCGAGGTGGAGCGCCAGATCGAGGTGCTGGAGGACGGCGGCTCCGTGGTGCAGGAAACCCGCCTGTACGATGCGGAGCGGGACGAGACCCGGCCGATGCGCACCAAGGAAGAGGCCAACGACTACCGCTATTTCCCTGACCCGGACCTGCTGCCGGTCGAGATCGACCAGGCCCTCGTCGAGGCAGTGCGGGAGACCCTGCCGGAGCTGCCTGACGCCAAGCGCCGGCGGCTGGGCGAGCAATACGGCGTCAAGGCGGACGATGCGGTGGTGCTGGCCGGCTCCCCGGCGCTCGCCGATTATTTCGAGGCGGTGGCGGCGGCCGGCGGCAGCGACGGCCAGGCCGTGGCCAACTGGGTGCTCGGCGAGCTCTCCGCGGCGCTGAACCGGGACGGCCTCGATATCACGGCGAGCCGCATCGAGCCGGCCGGTCTGGCGCAACTGCTCGATCGCATCGCCGACGGCACCCTGTCCGGCAAGCTCGCCAAGCAGGTCTTCGAGGCCATGTGGGCGGGCGAGGGCGATGCTGATGCCGTCATCGAGGCGAAAGGCCTGACGCAGATCACCGACAGCGGCGAGATACAGCGCATCGTGGAAGACGTGCTGGCCGCCAACCCGGAGCAGGTGGAGCAATACCGGGGCGGCAAGACCAAGGTGATCGGCTTCTTCGTCGGCCAGGTAATGAAGGCGACGAAGGGCAAGGCCAACCCCGGCGAGGTCAACCGCCTGCTGAAAGCCGCCCTGGATGCGGAGTGAAGCGCGTTGAGCCGGGACGTCCTGCAACCGTTCCTGTTCGAGCACCTGCCCGTGCGCGGTGCGCTCGTGCAGCTCGCCGACACCTGGCGGGAGCTGTCCGGTACCCATGATTATCAGCCACCGGTAGGCCGGGTGCTCGGCGAGGCCACGGCGGCCGCCGCACTCATCGCCAACTCGCTGAAGTTCGACGGCCAGCTCACGCTGCAGCTCTCCGGCGACGGGCCGCTGGAACTCCTCGTCGTCCAGTCCACCAACGAACTGCACCTGCGCGGGATGGCGCTGGCCCGGGACGTGGCGCCGGAGGCCGGATTCGCGGAATTCTCACGGGATGCCCGCTGTGCGATGACCGTGGAGTCGAGCGTGCTGGCCGACCGTTACCAGGGCATCGTGGATGCGAGCGGCGAGTCGCTCGCCGGCTGTCTGGAGGGCTATTTCGAGCGCTCGGTGCAGCTGCCGACCCGCCTCTGGCTGATGGCCGACGGAGACTGCGCGGCCGGGCTGCTGCTGCAGCGGGTGCCCGACGCAGCCGCGCCCCTGCCGGAGGATGACTGGCGGCGACTGGGCTTCATGGCCGATACCCTGACACTGGACGAGATGCGGGACGGCATCGGCACGGAGCTGCTCGGCAAGTTGTTCGCCGAAGACGACGTGCGGGCCTTCCGGCCGCGCACCACGCGCTTCGAGTGCCGCTGTTCCATCGAACGGGTCGAGCGTGCCCTGCGCCTGCTGGGCGAGGACGAAGTGCGCGAGACCCTGGAGGAGCAGGGCGAGATCCGGGCCACCTGCGAGTTCTGCAACCGGGAGCGCCGGCTCGACGCGATCGACGTCGAGCGTCTGTTCTCCGCCGGCGGCCAGCCGGCATCCTCCCGCGTCCACTGACGCGCCGCACTGCTCCCTCGCGCCCCCTTGTATTCCCGTTATTTCAAATGAGCCGGGACAGAGCCCGGGACGTGCGATACACTATCGGGCAGTAAAGATAAAGATATCTTTATATATTTAAGCAAATGGAGCCGACGGTGGCGGAACCCTTCGAGGAAACCCTGCGAGCGCTGAAGGCGGTGGCCGAGCCCACCCGCCTGCGCCTGCTGGCGCTGTGCCACCGGGGTGAGAGCACGGTCTCCGAGCTGGTGCGCGTGCTCGGTCAGAGCCAGCCGCGCATCTCCCGCCACCTGAAGCTCCTTTGCGACGCGGGTCTGCTGGAACGTTTCCGGGACGGCCACTGGATCTACTACCGTACCGCCTCCGCCGGCCCGGGGGCCGTGCGTGTGCGCAAGCTGCTGGAACTGGTGCCGGCCGAGGCGCCGGAGCTCGCCCGGGACGCGGAACTCGCGGAAGCCGAGCGTCGGGCGGCCGTCGAGCCGGAGGCCGCGCCGCTGACCGAGGCGGAGCGGGGGCTGCATCGGGCAGTACTGGATACGGTGCTCACGGCGCCGGTCGGCCGTCTGCTGGATATCGGTACCGGCAGCGCGCGCATGCTGAAGCTGCTGGGCCGCCGGGCAAGCCGGGCGGTGGGGGTCGATATCGACGGCGATCAGCGCCGTCAGGCCCGCGCCGAACTCGCCGTGGCCGGCCTCGGCAATTGCACTATCCGTGCCGGCGACGCGCACCGGCTGGATTTCGCCGACGACGCATTCGACACCGTCATCCTCGACGAGGTGCTCGGGCATTCGAGTACGCCGGAACAGGCCGTGGCCGAGGCCGCACGGGTGCTGGCTCCCGGCGGGCGGCTACTCCTGATCGAGCCGCTCGCAGGGGGGGCGGCCGAAGCGAATGTTCGCGCCTCCGCCGAGGCCCGGGCGCGCTGGATCGCCGGGCTGGCCGGTGATGCCGGACTCGCCCTCGGCCGGCCGCGTCCGGTGCCGGCGCGACAGCCGGTCTGGCTGGTCTCCGTGGCAACGCCGGCACGACGGCAGGCCGCCTGAAGGATCGGGACCTCGAGGATCAAGAGAAACATGGCCATGACACAGACACCCATCACACCCGTGCCCGCTGCCGACCGGAGCGCCCCGGACGTCGCGGTCTCGTTCGAGTTCTTCCCGCCCGGCAGCGAGAAGATGGAACAGACGCTGTGGCGCTCCATCGAGCGGCTGGCGCCGCTGCGCCCGCGCTTCGTCTCCGTTACCTACGGCGCCGACGGCTCCACCCGGGAGCGCACCCATGGCATCGTCAACCGCATCCTGCGCGAGACCGACCTGACGGCGGCGCCCCACCTGACCTGCGTCGGCGCCGGCCGGGGCGAGATCGACGACATTGCCCGCCGGTACTGGGACATCGGGGTGCGCCACATCGTGGCGCTCAGAGGCGACCCGCCGAAGGACAGTGACGGCTACACGCCCCACCCGGAGGGCTATGCCTACGCGGCTGACCTGGTGGCGGGCCTGAAGCGGGTGGCCGACTTCGACGTCTCCGTGGCAGCCTATCCCGAGGTGCATCCGGAGGCGCCGTCCGCCGCCTTCGACCTGGACAATCTGAAGCGAAAACTGGACGCCGGCGCGAGCCGGGCCATCACCCAGTTCTTCTTCGACATCGAGGACTTCCTGCGCTTCCGCGACCGCTGCGCGGCTGCACGCATCGCCGCGCCGATCGTTCCCGGCATCCTGCCGATCACCCGCTTCCCCCAGCTGCAACGCTTCGCCGAGGGCTGCGGGGCGACGGTGCCCGACTGGCTGGTGCACCGCTTCGACGGTCTGGACGACGACGCCGAGACGCGCCAGCTCATCGCCGCCAGCGTGGCCATCGAGCAGGCCCGCGAACTCGAGCGCTACGGCGTGCGCGAATTCCACTTCTACACCCTGAACCGCTCCGAGCTGACCTACGCCATCTGCCATGCGCTGGGCGTGCGTCCGCAGCGCGCGACGGCGGCCTGACCATGAGCAGCACCCGATTCGAACGCCTGGAGGCATTGCTCGCCGAGCGCATCGTATTCCTGGACGGTGCCATGGGCACCATGATCCAGGGTCATGCCCCGTCCGAGGAAGAGTATCGGGGCGAGCGCTATGCCGACTGGCCGAGTGACCTCAAGGGCAACAACGATCTGCTGACGCTGACCCGGCCCGGGCTGATCCGGCAGATCCACCGGGACTTCCTGGAGGCCGGCGCGGACGTCATCGAGACGAACACGTTCAACTCCAACACCCCCTCCCAGGCCGACTACGGCATGGAGTCCCTGGTGCGCGAGCTGAACCTGGCGGCGGCGCGGCTCGCACGCGACGTCGCCGGCGAGTTCGAGGCCGCCGACGGCCGGCCCCGCTTCGTCGCCGGCGTACTCGGGCCGACCAACCGCACGGCGTCCCTGTCGCCGGACGTGAACGACCCCGGCAAGCGCAACATCCGCTACGGCGAACTGGTGGAGACCTATGCCGAGGCGGCCCGCGCCCTCATGGAAGGCGGCGCGGACTTCCTGATGGTGGAGACCATCTTCGATACGCTGAATGCGAAGGCCGCGCTGTACGCCATTCGCGAGATCGAGCGCGAACGTGGCGGCCGCATCCCGGTGATGATCTCCGGTACGATCACCGATGCTTCGGGCCGCACCCTGTCCGGCCAGACCACCGAGGCGTTCTGGAACTCGGTGCGCCACGCCGAGCCGTTTCTCATCGGGCTGAACTGCGCACTGGGCGCCGCCGACCTGCGGCCCTACGTCGCCGAGCTGTCGCGGGTAGCCGATACCCGCGTGAGTGCCCACCCGAACGCCGGGCTGCCGAACGAGTTCGGAGAGTACGACGAGACGCCCGAGGAGATGGCCGCGGTCGTGCGCGAGTTCGCGGAGTCCGGGCTGGTGAACCTGGTCGGCGGCTGCTGCGGCACCACCCCGGAGCATATCCGCCGCCTGCGCGAGGCCATCGAGCCGCTCGCGCCGCGCGTCGTGCCGGACCGCCCCCGCGAGTGCCGGCTGTCCGGGCTGGAACCGCTGAACATCGGTCCGGACGACCTGTTCGTGAACGTGGGCGAGCGCACCAACGTCACCGGCTCTGCGAAGTTCCGCAAGCTGATCGAGGCCGGCGACTACGCCACCGCCGTCGAGGTGGCCCGCCAGCAGGTGGAGAACGGCGCCCAGATCATCGACGTCAACATGGACGAGGGCATGCTGGACTCCGAGGCGGCCATGGTGACGTTCCTCGACCTGATCGCGTCCGAGCCCGACGTGGCCCGGGTGCCGATCATGGTGGACTCGTCGAAGTTCAGCGTCATAGAGGCGGGACTGCGCTGCATCCAGGGTAAGCCCGTCGTGAACTCCATCAGCATGAAGGAGGGCGAGGCGCAGTTCGTCGAGCAGGCCCGGCGGGTGCGCGACTACGGTGCGGCGGTGATTGTGATGGCCTTCGACGAGGACGGCCAGGCGGACACGGTGGAGCGCAAGCTCGAGATCTGCCGCCGCTCGTACCGGATACTGACGGAACGGGTCGGCTTCCCGGCCGAGGACATCATCTTCGATCCCAACATCTTCGCCGTGGCCACGGGCATCGAAGAGCACAACGGCTACGGCATCGCCTTCATCGAGGCGACCCGCCGCATCAAGGAAGAGCTGCCTCACGCGCTCGTGAGCGGCGGGGTCTCGAACGTCTCGTTCTCGTTCCGCGGCAACAACCCGGTGCGCGAGGCCATCCACTCCGTGTTCCTGTATCACGCCATCCGCGCCGGCATGGACATGGGCATCGTCAACGCGGGCCAGCTCGCCATCTACGAAGACCTGCCGGGCGAACTGCGCGAGGCGGTCGAGGACGTGGTGCTGAACCGCCGCGACGACGCCACCGACCGGCTGCTGGCGATCGCGGAGAAATACCGCGGCGACGGCAGCAGCGGGCAGAAGCGCACGACCGATCTCGGCTGGCGCGAGTGGCCGGTGGAGAAGCGGCTCGAGCACTCGCTGGTCAAGGGCATCGACGAGTACGTCATCGAAGACACGGAGGCCGCGCGGCTCGCCGCCAGTCGCCCGCTGGACGTGATCGAGGGCCCGCTCATGGACGGCATGAACGTGGTCGGCGACCTGTTCGGCGAAGGCAAGATGTTTCTGCCCCAGGTGGTGAAGTCGGCCCGGGTCATGAAAAAGGCGGTGGGGCATCTCATCCCCTACATTGAGGAGGAGCAGGACGGCGAGTCGCGCTCCAACGGCACGGTAATCATGGCCACGGTGAAAGGCGACGTCCACGATATCGGCAAGAACATCGTGGGCGTCGTGCTCCAGTGCAACAACTTCGAGGTGATCGATCTTGGCGTCATGGTGCCGGCCGAGAAGATCCTGGAGACGGCACGGCGGGAAGGCGCAGACATCATCGGCCTGTCCGGCCTCATCACCCCTTCGCTGGACGAGATGGTGAACGTCGCCTCCGAGATGCAGCGCCTGGGCTTCACCGTGCCGCTGCTGATCGGCGGTGCCACCACGTCGCCCGCGCACACCTCGGTGAAGATCGATCCCCGCTACGAGGGCCCGGTCATCTACGTGAAGGACGCCTCGCGCTCGGTGGGCGTGGCCCAGTCGCTGGTGGGGGAGGGGCGCGACGCCTTCGTGCATAAGATCAAGGACGATTGCGCGCGGCGGCGGGAGTTGCACGCGGGCAAGACCCGGCAGGCGCCGGAACTGGCCCTGGAGGACGCGCGCCGGCGCCGCCACGCGATCGACTGGCAAGCTTACCGACCGCCCGCTCCCGATGCGCTCGGGGTGCGCACCTTCGAGCGCATACCGCTGGCGGCGCTGGTCGACTACATCGACTGGATGCCGTTCTTCAACGCGTGGGAATTCCGCGGCCGCTTCCCGGCCATCCTCGACGACCCGGAGGTGGGCGAGACGGCCAGTTCGCTGTACGCCGACGCCCGGGCGATGCTCCGGCGCATCATCGACGAGGAGTGGCTTGAGTGCCGCGCGGTCATCGGCCTCTTCCCGGCGGCCTCGGCGGGTGACGATATCGCCATCTATCCGGAAGAGGGCGGCGCGGAGCCGCTGGCGACGTTCCACCACCTGCGTCAGCAGAAGAAGAAGCGCGACGACCTGCCCCAGGAGTGCCTGGCGGATTTCGTCGCCCCGGCGGACAGCGGCAGGCGCGACTACCTGGGCGCCTTCGCCGTGAGCGCCGGCTTCGGCATCGACGAACACGTGCAGCGTTTCGAAGCCGACCACGACGACTATTCCTCAATCATGCTGAAGGCGCTCGCAGACCGGCTGGCGGAGGCGGGTGCCGAGTATCTGCACGAGCGCGTACGCAGGGAGTACTGGGGCTACGCGCCGGAGGAATCACTGGACAACGACGCGCTCATCGCCGAGGAATACCGCGGCATCCGTCCGGCGCCGGGGTATCCCGCCTGCCCGGACCACACCGAGAAGCGGACCCTGTGGCGGGTACTGCAAGTCGAGCAGCGCATCGGCATGCAGCTCACCGAGTCGATGGCCATGCTGCCGACCGCCTCGGTGAGCGGTCTCTACTTCGCCCACCCCGAGGCCCACTACTTCACGGTGGGCAAGATCGGCCGCGACCAGGTGGCGGACTATGCGAAGCGCAAGGGCATGAGCCTCGCCGAGGCCGAGCGCTGGCTCGCACCCTCGCTCGGTTACGAGCCGGAGACGGAGGACGAGGCCGCCTGATACCCTCTGGCAATCCGGGCGTCCTCCGGCGTGCCGGAGCACTTCAGCCATGGAGGCCGGATATGGGTTATGGAGCGATCAGGGAGAGACTTCAGGCCGGTGACATCGTCCTTCTGGACGGCGGCACCGGCACGGAACTGCAACGCCGCGGGGTGCGGATGGACCCGGGCGCCTGGTGCGGGCCGGCGTCGCTCGAGAGCGGCGACGTCCTCGAGCGCGTGCACCGGGATTACATCGCCGCGGGCGCCGACGTCATTACCGCCAACACCTATGCCTCCTCCCGTCTCATGCTCGAGCCGGCGGGCTACGGCGAGCGCTTCGCGGAGATCAACCGGGCCGCCGTCGACGCGGCGCATCGGGCGCGCGAGGCGAGCGGCCGCAGCGACGTACTCGTCGGCGGCTCCCTCTCGCACATGGCGCCGTTCGTCGCCGGCAGCGCGCAGCCGGACACCGCCCGGTCACCGTCCGCGGCAGCCATGGCCGGGGCTTACACGGAACTCGCCGGGTTTCTGTGCGACAGCGGATGCGATCTCATCCTGCTGGAGATGATGTACTACCCGGAGCGCATCGGTCCGGCGTTCGAGGCCGCGCTGGCGACGGGGCTCCCCGTCTGGGCCGGCTTCTCCGCCAGGAGAGCGGAGGACGGGCAGCTGCTCAGTTACGCGCCGGAGCGGGACATCCCCTTCGAGGAACTCATCGGGGTCCTCGACCAATATGACGTGGCCGCAGCGGGCGTCATGCACACGCCGTCTCACCTGGTGGCCGACGCACTCGCCATCCTGCGCAATCACTATGAAGGTCCGCTGCTGGCTTACCCGGACTCCGGCTTTTTCCGCATGCCGGAATGGCAGTTCGAGGAGGTGATCCCGCCCGGCGAATTCCTGCGCCATGCGTCGGAGTGGGTCGCGGACGGGGTGCAGATCGTGGGCGGCTGCTGCGGCCTGTCGCCGGAGCATATCGATGCCCTGCGGCCGCTGCGCTACGCACGGCCGTGACCGTTGCTGCGGGACCGGCGCGAAGTGTGAAACAGTGCAGCGCATCGGCCGCGCCGTTCGCGGTATACAGGACCCATGCGTCACGAACGTCGACATCGCTCTCCCGGTTTCCGACATCGCCATGGCGATTGACGGACCCGCTCAACGCCACTCTTCCTACGGCGACGAGCCGTCGCGCGCCCCTCTGTCCGTTCTGCTGACCGATTTCCTCCGCACCTGCTTCGGCGTGGGGCTCGGCCTCGCTGCCATTCTGCTGCCCGCCATGGTCTGGCGCGATATGGAGGCGCTGTACGCGCAGTTCGGCGCACCGGTGATCCTCGTCATGTTTGCGCCGCTGGCCGTCCTCGTTCGCACCTACGGACCCAGAGACGGCGACGACTGACGAAGCGGCTCCGCCGTGTCTGCCGCATGCCGCTCAGCCGGACCCGGCCTGCCGCCCCCTCCGGGTGGCGAGATAGAGCAGGGGGCCGAAAGACCCCAGGAATAGTGTCATGGCCACCCACGGCCAGGGACTGCGGCCCTCCTGTCGCGCCGTCGGTATCAGCCAGGCGAGAACCAGCACCAGTGCGACGACGAGGTCCGCGGCGAGCTGCCAGCCTGCCGGGCCGTCCAGCGCGTGGGTGAGAATGCCGGTATAGCCCACCCGGTACACGGCGTAAGCCGAGATCAGGCCGAACGGGATCAGCAGGACGATGGCGAGTAGCCGGCCGTGTCTTAACGGATGGTTCATTGCGCGCTCCTCGGTCGGGTTTCGCGCTATGCTCTTCGGGGGAGTGAATCCCCGCAATTACCTCGCGGGTCATTGAACCGGCCGGGCACGGCGGGGATAGTCGCTCCCGGGGAGGGAGTCCTTATGCCGCCTGTTCAAGCCCGGAACTTTCCGTCGCTCTGCCGCCAGTGGCGCCGTTTCAGGAACCTCTCGCAGCTGGATCTGGCGCTGGCCGCAGACGTCTCGCAACGCCACGTCAGCTGGCTCGAGACCGGCCGCAGCACACCGAGCCGCGAGATGGTCCTGCGGCTGTCCGATGCCATGGAGATTCCGCTGCGCGAACGGAATGTCCTGCTGCGCGCCGCCGGCTACGCGCCCGTGTACGGCGAGAGCGGACTCGAAGAGCCCGTGATGCAGCCGGTGCTGCAGGCGCTCAAGCGCATCCTCGACCATCACGAACCACTGCCGGCCGTGGTCGTGGACCGCCTCTGGAACGTGCGGATGCAGAACCGGGCGGCCGGGAGGCTGCTGGGCGCGGGGGGCGACCCCGGAGCCATGCTCGAGGAGGTCGCCGTGGACGACGCGCTGAATCTTGCGCTCCTGACCGTCCACCCGCGCGGACTCAGGCGCTTCATCGTCAACTGGGACGAGATCATGCCGTCCTTCGTGCGCCGGCTGCGCAGCGAGGCGTTGGCGACCGACGACCCGAAAGTGCAGAATTGGTTCTCGCGCCTGCTCGAGCTGGCGGGGCCGGTGGCGGACGGGGGTCCGGTCATGGAGAGCCTGCTGCCCGTCCTGCCCCTCGAGCTGAACATCGACGGCCTGGAGTTGAGCCTGTTCTCCGTGATGTCGACCTTCGGCACGCCCCAGGATGTGACGACCGACGAACTCCGCATCGAAGCCTTCTATCCCACGGATGCGAAAACGGCGGACTTCTTCACGAGGGTAGCCTCATGAATCGTGCAGCCATCCATGCGATCGCCTGTCTCTCGCTCGCGTCCGCCCTGACCGCCTGCGGAGGCGGCGGTGGCGGCGGAGGCACCGCATCGGCCCCGGCGCCTCCGGACCCGCCGCCGACGCTGTCCACGGGGCCCGACGACTGCGTGGCCGGGGCAGCCGGCGGTTTCGCCTGCGCGGGTGTCTCCCTCGCCTCGCGCGTGCCGATCGCCGAGATGGGCGGCAATGCCGGCAACGACGTGTGGGCCTGGGCGGACCCGCAGACCGGCGCCGAGTACGCGCTGATGGGCCTGACCAACGGCACCGCCTTCGTCGACGTGACCGACCCCGAGGCGCCGGTCTTCCTCGGCCGGTTGCCGACCGCGACCGTCAACAGCACGTGGCGGGACATTAAGGTGCACGAAGGCCACGCCTTCATCGTGGCCGATGCCGCCGGCGCCCACGGCATGCAGGTGTTCGACCTCAGCCGCCTGCGCGGCGTCACGGCGCCGCAGACCTTCGCGGCCGACAACGTCTATGTCGACATCGGCTCCGCGCACAATCTCGCTATCGACGAGGAGAGCGGATTCGCCTACGCCGTCGGTGCCGAGGGTCCCGGCGGCTGCGACCACGGCCTGCACATGATAGACGTGCGCACGCCGATCAACCCGATGTTCGCGGGCTGCCACACCGCCGTCGACACCCATGACACCCAGTGCGTGGTCTACCGCGGCCCGGATGTCGAGCACGCCGGCAGCCAGATCTGCTTCGGTTCGGCGAATCTGGAGAGCCCGGATCCGGCGGCGCCCGCGGACGGCGTCGCCCGGCTGGAGATCGTCGACGTGGCGCTGAAGTCTTCTCCGCTGCAGTTGTCGCTCACCCCCTATCCGGAATCGGGCTATGCCCATCAGGGCTGGCTCACCGAGGATCATCGCTTCTTCCTGCTCGGCGACGAGACCGACGAGTCGCGCCGCGGCGTTCCCACGCGGACCCACGTATTCGACGTATCGGATCTCGACGCGCCCCGCTTCCTGTTCGCGTACGAGGGGCCGACCCCTTCCATCGACCACAACCTCTACGTGCGTGGCAGCCGGGTCTACCAGGCGAACTACACCTCCGGGCTGCGGATACTGGAATTCGGCGACCTGGCCGCGGGAGGGCTGCAGGAGATCGCGTACTTCGATACCTACCCGGACGACGACTCGGTGGAGTTCTCCGGCGCCTGGAGCGTCTATCCCTGGCTGCCGTCCGGCAACGTCCTGGTCAGTGACAAGCGGTACGGGCTGTTCGTCCTGACGCCGGACTAGGCGTTTCCGGGCGCGGGCGCCTCCCGCCGGTGCCACCATTCCTGCAGCGAGGTGCACAGCACCGTGCCGTCGTCGCCGCGGCGGAATTTCAGGCGGAACGTGCCGTCCAGCCGAATCCGGCTGCCATCCCGCACGCGGGTGAACCACGCCTGCCAGTGGGCGAAACACTGATCGCCGGCCACGGCCAAGACCGCGTGGCGGAAAGACACCTCTGCCTGGGCGTCGGCGGCCCCTTCCTGCCAGTAGCGTCGGATGGCATCGCGGCCCTGCATAGGCGGTTCGAAGGGGTCCTCGTGGTAAATCGCGTCCCCGCTGAAAAGCGCGGTAACCGCGTCCGCGTCACCGGCTTGCCACACCTCGCCGTAGCGGCTCAGCCAGGCATCTGCCTGCTCCTCGGATATGTCGGAGGTGTTGGTCATGATTACTCCGGAAGAACATGATGCGACCATGACAGCGATTGTGCGGATACCTGTCAATCGGCCTTCTCGCGTGCCGACCACTACTCGCGTCACGGAGCGGTTAGAATGCCGCGGTCCACGCTTTTGTGGTTGCCCGGGAGAGTTCCATGAAACTCCGCTACAAGATCCTGACGGGAACCGTCGCCGTTCTCGTCGTCGCGGTGGCGGCCATCGCTTTCGTGCTCAGTCACGAGGCGCCTTGCCCGGAGACGCCGCCGGATGCGGAGTCCGGCGACGCGATGCGGGCATGGGTCTATCGATGTTACGGCACCACCGAGGTGCTCAGCCTGGAGCGGCGCGACCGGCCGGTGCCGGCCGACGACGAGTTGCTGGTCAGGGTCGCCGCCGCAGCCATCAACCCCTACGATTGGCACTTCATGACCGGCTCGCCGTATTTCATGCGGCTCATGACCGGGCTGGGCAGGCCGAATGAAATCCGGCTCGGCGCGGATTTCTCCGGGACCGTGGTCGCGGTCGGGGCGGATGTGACGCGATTCTCCCCAGGAGACGAGGTCTTCGGCGGCGCAACCGGCTCGTTCGCAGAGTATCTCACCGTCGCCGAAGGCGGACCCGTAGCGGCGAAGCCCGCGAACGTCTCCTTCGAGCAGGCAGCCGCCGTCGGCATCGCGGGCTTCACCGCTATCCAGGCGTTGCGGGATCACGGTGCGCTGGAGGCCGGCGAGACGGTCCTGATCAACGGCGCGTCCGGTGGCGTCGGTACCTTCGCCGTCCAGATCGCCCACGCCATGGGCGCCGAGGTCACCGGCGTCTGCAGCGCAGCCAAAATGGACGTGGTGCGGTCCATCGGCGCCGATCAGGTCATCGATTACCGGCAGCAAGACTACACTGACAGCGAGCGCCGTTACGACGTGATCATCGACCTGGTCGGCAACCGTTCCGTGCGGGAGAATACGCAGGTCCTCGAGCCCGATGGCCGGCTGGTGATCGTGGGCGGTCCCAAGGGCGACTGGCTGGCGCCGCTGAAGCCGATGATCGACTCCGCGCTGATGTCGCCGTTCGTCGACCAGCAGGTCGGGACGATGCTCGCGTACATGACACGGGACGATGCAATCCGCCTCGGCGAACTGATGCGCGACGGAGCGCTGGCGCCCGTGGTCGATCGAACGTTCACTCTGGACGAGCTCCCGGCCGCCATCGAGTACTGGAAGTCCGGAAAGGCGACGGGCAAGGTCGCGGTCACCATGCGGTGATCGCGCACTGTCGCCCCGGGCATTCGTTCACGGCGTCTTGAACACCTTGCCGCCCTTCATCACGAAGTCCACGTCCAGCAGTTCGGCGATGTCGTCCAGCGGCGAGCCGTCGACGGCTATGACGTCCGCGTATTTGCCCTTCTCAAGCGTGCCGAGGTCGTCCGTCATGTCGATCAGGTCCGCGGCGTTGACGGTCGCGGCCACGATCACGTCTTCCGCGCTCATCCCGGCTTCCACCATGAGTACGGCTTCCTGCGCGTTGTGGCCGTGCTTCGATACGCCGCTGTCGGTGCCGAAGGCCACCTTCACGCCCGCCCGGTGCGCCTTGCCGAAGTTGTTCTTCATCTCTCGGCCCACGCGGATGGCCTTCTCACGGATGGCCGGCCGCATGAAATCCGACTCCTCGGCCATCTGCTTCACCGTAGCGCCGGCCAGCAGGGTGGGCACCAGGTAGGCGCCGGTCTCCCGGAACAGGGCGATGGCCTCGTCGTTGACGTAGGTGCCGTGCTCGATACTGTCGACGCCTGCCTCGAGAGCCGCGATGATGCCCTCCGCGGCGTGGGCATGCGAGGCCACCTTGCGGCCCATGCGGTTCGCGGCCCGCACCACCTCGCGGAGTTCGTCCATCTCCATCTGCTGGCCGGTACCGGTGGCGCGGTCGGTCAGTACGCCGCCCGTCGAGGTGATCTTGATCAGGTCCGCGCCGTATTTGATGGCGTCGCGGGTGGCGCGGCGGCAATCGTAGGGGCCGTCGCAGATCGAGGCATCCGTATAGAACGCCATCAGTTCCGGTTTCATGCCGCTCACGTCGGCGTGGCCGCCGGTGATGCCGACGCCGCCGGCGGCGATGATGCGCGGCCCCTCGATCCAGCCGCTCTCGATGCCGTCGCGCAACGCATACATCTCCTGCTCGGAGCTGCCGACGTCGCGCAGCGTCGTGAAGCCGGCCTCGAGCGTGCGCATGGCATACATGACGCTGCGCATCTGCAGCTGCTGGGGCGAGAGGCGGAGCGCCTCGCTGTCGTTCTCGGGGCCGAGCTCGCCCTGCAGATGTACGTGCATATCCATCAGCCCGGGCAGCACGAAGAAGTCCTTCAGGTCCACGACCTCGACTTCGCCTTCGAAGTCGGCAGGGTCCGCGTAGCCCTTCCTCACCTCGCTGATGCGCTCGTCGACGATGACGAGGGTCCGCTCCCGCTCCGGCGGCTGGCCGGGCACCGCCAGCAGCGTGCCGGCGTGGACGAGTTTGGTGGTGGCGGCGGAGGCGGCGGGCAGACCAGCCGCGGCGGTTGCAACGAGGATTGGCGTAAGGACGGACAGAAGGCGACGAAGAAGCATGAACTCTCCTGGTGCTCGGCTATTCGGAGGGACGGGAGTATACCGCGCCGATCGGGCGGCTAGTCAGTATCCCCTATTGACCGTCATCGCGCCCGCGGCCTTACAGTGGAGAAGAGGGGCAGGAACCAACCCCAAGGAGGGAAAGATGAGGATTCACCGGTATCTGACACTGAGCGCGCTACTGCCGGCAGCGGCAGTCCTGGCGACGGGCGCCGCCGTGACACCGGCATACGCCCAGGACGACGAAGCCGACGTGATCGAGGAGATCGTAGTGGTGCGTGCGCCCATCGAGCGTCGCACCGTCGAGCCCGCCGGACCGGGCCAGCCCGAGACCGAAGTCATAGAGCTGAGCCGGCAGGTAAGCTTCGCGGATCTGGATCTCGCCCGGCACAAGGACGTCGAGCAGCTGCGCAGCCGCATCCAGGAGACCGCGGAACGGGCCTGCGAGCGGCTGAACCAGATGTTCCCGGTCACGCGGGAGGGCGTGCAGGGCACCGCCCGCTGCGTGAAACGGGCCGTGGCGGACGCCGAGAAACAGCTCGAGGCCGCGATCGAAGCCACCGAATAGGTGTCGACGAAATCGGCGTCGCAGTCGGTCAGCGGCCGCCGCAGACCGGGCAATCGGGGCGCTTGCGCAGGCGGATGCGCCGCCATTCCTCGGTGATGGCGTCGTACAGTGCCAGCTCGCCGGCGTGCACGGGCAGGCCGGCCACGAGCTTCATGACGGCGCTGGCCATGGCCAGGCCGATGAGGCCGGGCACCGGGGCGAACACGCCGTTGCCCTGGCAGTCCTCCAGGGACTCGTCCGCCTCTTCGTAGATGCAGCGGTAGCAGGGCTGGTTGTCATAGTCCGTGAAGACGGCCAGTTGGCCCTCGTAGCGGATGGCCGCCCCGCTTACCAGCGGTGTCCGCGCGGCCACGCAGGCCGCGTTGACGGCGAAGCGGGTGGCGAAGTTGTCGCTGGCGTCCACCACCACGTCCGCGTCACGGACGGCCGCGGCCAGGGCCTCGCCCTCCAGCCGCCGGTCGATCATCTCGTGGCGCACGGCCCCGTTGATGATGTGCAGCCGGGCGGCGGCGATCTCCACCTTCCGCTTGCCGAGGTCGTCGGCGGTGTAGAGAAACTGGCGGGCGAGGTTGGTCTCGTCGACGGTGTCGAAGTCGTTCAGCACCAGCTGGCCCACGCCCGCGGCGGTGAGATAGGCGGCGACCGGGCAGCCGAGGCCGCCGATGCCGATCACGAGCACGCGGGTGGTGGCGAGCCGTCGCTGCCCCTCGGCGCCGAACCCGGTCAGCGGCAGGTGCCGTGCGTAACGCAGTGGTGTGCTCAAGGCCCGGTCTTCGCTCAGTCTTCGAGGCGCGCCGAGACGATCTTCACGGGCTCCATGGGCACGTCACTGTGTCCGCCCCGGTTGCCCGTCTCCACGGCCGCGATCTTGTCGACCACCTCCATGCCGTCGGCCACCTTCGCGAATACGGCGTAGCCGAAGTCGCGGGAGCCGTGGTCCAGGAACGCGTTGTCCTTGAGGTTGATGAAGAACTGGGATGTCGCGCTGTCCTTGTCCTGCGTTCGGGCCATCGACAGCGTGCCGCGCAGATTCTTCACGCCGTTGTCGGCCTCGTTCGTGATCGGGTCGCGGGTGGGCTTGCGGCTCATGTCCTCGGTATGGCCGCCGCCCTGGATGACGAAGCCGGGGATGACCCGGTGGAAGATGGTCTCGTCGTAGAAGCCTTCTTCCACGTAACGGCGGAAGTTGTCCGTCGTGACGGGGGCTTCCTCCGTCATCAGCTCTATCCTGATGTCGCCCAGGCTCGTCTCGAAAATGACCACTCGCTCTCTCCTGTTGCTGGCTGTCAGGCGTCCGGGAGCCGTGCTTCCGTGACGCGGTCGGCGCCCGCGAGGTCCCGCCGGCAGGCGACGACCTCCAGACCCACGGCCCGGAGGATACCCGCAACGCCCGCAGCCTGCATCGCGCCGTGCTCGATCAATGCTCGCCCGCCGGGGGCCAGGTGCGCAGGCAGGCCTGCCGCGATGCGCCGGATGTCGTCCAGGCCGTCCGCGCCGGCGGCGAGCGCGCGCCGGGGTTCGAAGCCGATCGCCGCGTCGGCCAGGGCCGGGTCGTCCCGGGCGACGTAGGGAGGATTCGAGACGATCAGGTCGTAGCGCTCGTCGCCGAGGCCTCCGAACCAATCGCTCTCGACGAAGCGGATTCGCCCCGGCACGAGGCGAGCGGCATTGCGTCGGGCGACAGCCAGGGCCTGCGCGCTCGCGTCCGTCGCCGTCACCACGGCCGCGGGCCGACCGCTGGCAGTAGCGATGGCTATTGCGCCGCTGCCGGTACCGAGGTCCAGCACCCGGCAGCGCTCGCCGTGGGGGATCAGTTCGAGCGCCCGCTCCACCAGAATCTCGGTGTCCGGACGGGGGATCAGCACGGCGGGTGTCACCTCGAACTCCAGCGACCAGAACTCCCGCGTTCCGGTGATGTAGGCCAGCGGCTCGCCGGTGACGCGACGCGCCAGCCACGCATCCGCCTTCGCCTTCGCCCCCGCGTCGGGCGTGTCGTCACGGTGTGCGATCAGCCAGCTGCGGTCGCGGCCGAGCGCGCGCGCGAGCAGCAACTCCGCGTCCAGCGCCGGGCTGTCCGAGACATCCGCCAGCGCCGCCCGGGCGCGCCGCAGCCAGCCGCCGATGTCTTCCGCCGCATCGTTCATGATGTGCTCACGGTCCCGATGCCCCGCGTGGTTGTCCCTGGCGGGGCATGCTACCGGCAGGGCGCCCGGCCGGCTAGCCGCGGCGCACTCATGGCGTAGAATGGCGCCCATTCCGAAATGGGAAGCCCTGATGAACATCTATTCGAACGTGCTGGAGATGGTGGGCCGCACGCCGATGCTCGAGGTAAGCCGCTTCGATACCGGCCCCTGCCGCCTGTTCCTGAAGCTCGAACTCGCTAACCCCGGCGGCTCCATCAAGGATCGAATCGGCATCTCAATGATCGAGGAGGCCGAGAAGCGCGGTGACCTGAAGCCGGGCGACACCATCGTGGAGGCGACAGCGGGCAACACGGGCATTGCGCTGGCGCTGGTCGCCGGGCAGAAGGGTTATCACCTGGTGCTGGTGCTGCCCGACAAGATGAGCCAGGAGAAGATCTTCAACCTGCGCGCCATGGGCGCCGAGGTCGTGCTCACGCGCTCGGACGTCGGCAAGGGACACCCGGAGTACTACCAGGACCTCGGCAAGCGGATCGCGGACGAGCGGGGTGCCTACTTCATCAACCAGTTCGGCAACCCCGACAACCCGCTGGCCCACGAGCGGACGACGGCACCGGAGATCTGGGAGCAGATGGAGCGCGATCTCGACGCCGTGGTGGTGGGCGTCGGCTCCAGCGGCACGATCTCGGGGATGTCGAAGTACTTCCGCGAGCACGAGACCGGCGTGAAGATGATTCTGGCCGATCCCGAAGGCTCCGTGCTGGCCGATTACGTTGAAACCGGCGAGCTGGGCGAGAAGGGCAGCTGGCTGGTCGAGGGCATCGGCGAGGACTTCATCCCCTCGATCTGCGACCTCTCCGACGTGGATGCGGCCTACACCATCCCGGACGCCGAGTCCTTCGCCATGGCTCGCGAGCTGCTGCTGCAGGAGGGCATCCTCGCGGGCTCCTCCTCCGGCACGCTGCTGGCGGCCGCGCTCCGCTATTGCCGCGAGCAGACCGAGCCGAAGCGCGTCGTCGCCTTCGCCTGCGACACCGGCAACAAGTACCTCTCCAAGCTCTACAACGACTTCTGGATGGAGGACAACGGCTTCATCAGCCGGCCGCATTACGGCGACCTGCGCGATCTCATCGGCCGTCTGCACGGCGAGCAGGCCACCATCACGGTGGGCCCGTCCGACGTGGTGACCACCGCCCACAACCGGCTGCGCAACGCGGGTATCTCCCAGCTGCCGGTGATGGAGGAGGGCAGGCTGGTGGGCGTCCTCACCGAAGACGACATCATCCGCTTCGTCTTCGGCCACCCCGAGCTGATGCACGCGGCGGTGGCAGACGCCATGCAGACCGCTTTCATCCGGCTCGACAAGGACACCAGCGTCGATAACCTGGTGGCGATGCTGCAGGTGCAGCCCTATGCCGCCATTACCGACGGCGACGAATTCCTGGGCCTGATCACACGATCGGATGTACTCAATTACCTGCGCAAGCAGAGCGGACAGGTGGCGACGACATGAGCAGCGACAGGAAATATGGCTTCGCGACGCGGACCATCCATGCCGGGCAGTCGCCGGATCCGTCCACCGGCGCCATCATGCCGCCGATCTACGCCACCTCCACCTACGTGCAGTCGAGCCCCGGCCGGCACCAGGGCTACGAATACTCGCGCACGCAGAACCCCACCCGGGCGGCATGGGAGCGCTGCATGGCGGATCTCGAGGGCGGTGCCGGCGCGTTCGCGTTCGCCTCGGGGATGGCGGCAATTGCTACCGTGCTGGAGCTGCTGGACGCCGGCTCCCACGTGGTGGCGATGGACGACCTCTATGGCGGCACGTTCCGGCTGTTCGACGGCGTGCGCAAACGCTCCGCGAATCTCGACTTCGATTTCGTCGACTTCACGGACCGCGATGCCATCCGCGCCGCCATCCGGCCGGAGACGCGCATGCTGTGGCTGGAGAGCCCCAGCAATCCTCTGCTGAAACTGGTGGACATCGAGGCGGCGGCAGCGATCGCCCGGGAGCACGACTGTCTGCTGGTGGCCGACAACACCTTCGCCACGCCCTGGAGTCAGCAGCCGCTCGCGCGCGGGTGTGACATCGTCGTGCACTCCGTCACCAAGTACCTGAGCGGCCACTCGGACATGGTGGGCGGCATCGCCGTGGCCGCGACCGACGAGCTGTCGGAGCGCCTCGCCTACCTGCAGAACTCGGTGGGCGCGATTGCAGGGCCGTTCGACAGCTTCCTCGCGCTCCGCGGCGTGAAGACGCTCGCACTCAGAATGCAGCGCCACAACGACAACGCGAGTGCGATCGCCGAATGGCTGGTGGGCCGCGATGAAGTGGAAGAGGTGGTCTACCCGGGGCTCGCGAGCCATCCCCAGCACGAACTGGCGTCACGGCAGATGCGCGGTGGCGGCGGTATCGTCACGTTTTTCATGAAGGGCGGTCTGGAGGAATCCCGCCGCTTCCTCGAGCGCTGCGAGGTGTTCGCACTGGCCGAGAGTCTGGGCGGCGTGGAAAGCCTGATCGAGCACCCGGCCATCATGACCCACGCCTCCATACCGAAGGACAAGCGCGAGGCGCTCGGCATCAGCGACACTCTCATCCGCCTCTCGGTGGGCGTGGAGGACGTCGACGACCTGATCGCAGACCTGGAACACGCGCTGACGATGTAGGAGGGCCTTCAGGCCCGAAAGCGTATCGCGCCTGAAGCCCCTCCCACAGGGTGCCTGTAGGAGGGGCTTTAGCCCCGATTCATTAATCAATCGGGCCTGAAGGCCCTCCTACGTTAGTTATTGCGGATTCTGCGGCAGACCGTCGGCGATCTCGTAGTAGTCGCCCTTGTCCGCCACGAAAATGTGCAGGCCGAGTTTCACGCCGGTAGGGCCGTCGAAGGCGCCCATGGCGATGCCGAATTCCTCTCCACCGATCGCCTCCCAGAACAGGAACGACCCGCAGGTGGAGCAGAAGCCCCGCCGCGCCTTGTCCGAGGCCTGGTACCAGGTCAGGTTGTCCTCGCCGTGGAGGGTGACGCGGCTCTTCGGAACGTCGGTCGCCGCCCAGTAGTGGCCCGACTGCTTGCGGCACTGGGAACAGTGGCAGGCATCCGGCGTGGCGAGCTCGCCGCTCACCTCGAACGTGACGGCGCCGCAGAGGCAAGATCCCTTGTGCATGATCGTATTCTCCCTTGCTGGTTCAGTGATCATGGCCGGGTCACGACCATGAGGTGATAGCCGCGGCGGATCTCGACCTTCTCGAAGCCGCAGCGCTCGTAGAGCGGGATGGCCGGATTTTCGGGATGCACAGTCAGGGATACCTTGTCATGCCGGGCCCGCCAAGCGCGGCCGAGGGCTTCGCGCATCAGCGGCTCGCCGAGACCTCGGCGCTGATAGGGTGGTTCGAGCGCGATACCGAGCTGTGGTGTCGTGTCGTCGATGGAAGCGAGGCCGACTCCCCGGGGCAGCACGCGCATCCAGCAGGCGCCGGCGTCTTTACCGTCCACTACCGCGACGGCACCGATATCGGTCGGCCGCCCCCAGTCTTCGGCGTAGATGCGCACGCCCGGATCGTCGAGCACCTCGCGGGGCCGCAGGCCGGCCGGTGGCGGGTCCCACAAAGCGATGTGCAGCCAGTCCCAGAGGACCGACTGGTCGGATGCGCGCAGGTCTCTGAATTCGATCATCGGTCCCCCGGCCTGTGTGTCGGGAGCATCGCACAAGCGCTAATATGCCGCCATTATCCCGGGACATTCCATGAACAGCGAATTGCGCAACCTCGGCCTGACTCCGTTCTTCGTCGCCCAGCTGACGGTGGAAGAACTGGAGGACGGTCGCATCGCGCGGGTCTCTCAGGTACAGCGGTCGGTGCTGCGAGTCCTGGACGGTGCCGGCGAGAAGACGCTGCCGCTGCCCTCCGACTATCCGTCGGCTCCACCGGAGGACCGGCCGACCGTCGGTGACTGGGTCGTGCTCTCCGGCGGCGGATCGAGGATCGAGCGCGTGCTGGGGCGCAAGAGCATCTTCCGGCGCGTCGCCGCCGGCGAGAAGACCGAGCTCCAGCTGATCGCCGCGAACGTCGACATCCTGTTCGTCGTGAGTTCCTGTAACGAGGAGTTCAGGGAGTCACGCCTCGAGCGCTACCTGGCGCTCGCCGGGGAGGCCGGCGTGCTGCCCGTCGTCGTGCTGACCAAGATGGACCTCGCGGAGGATGCGGACTCCTACGTCGCCCGGGCCCGGAGCGTGCAGGCGGGCATTTCCGTCGTCATGCTGAACGCGCTGGACGCAGAATCCTTCGGCGACCTCCGTGCCTGGATGGAGCCGGGGACGACGGTGGCACTGGTGGGATCGTCCGGTGTCGGTAAGACGACGATACTGAACACGCTCATGGGCGGGAGCGTGGCGGCGACGGCAGCCATCCGTGAAGACGACAAGAAGGGGCGTCATACGACGACCTCCCGGTCGCTGTATCGGCTGCCGGGCGGAGGCGTCGTGATCGACGTGCCGGGCATGAGAGAGCTGAAGGTCGCCGACGTCGGTGATGCACTGGGCGCCGTTTTCGAGGATATCGAATCGCTGGCCCGGCAATGCCGGTTCGCCGACTGCGGCCACGAGTCGGAGCCGGGCTGCGCAGTGCGTGAGGCGATCGACGCCGGGCAGCTGGATGGGCGCCGGCTGGAGAACTACCGGAAACTGCAGCGGGAGAGCACACGCCACACGGCCAGTCTCGCAGAAACTCGGCGCAGTGCCCGGGAATTCGCCAAACAGGTCAGGCAGGTCACGGAGCTGAAGCGGAGACGGAGCGAGCCCGACTGAACCGCTGCTCAGTCGCCGGCCTTGCGGAGCTGCCGCAGGACATCCGCCTCGCTCGCCCCCTCGATCTCGACGACCTTGTTCGGCGAGCCGCCACCCGAGACGATCCTGACGGCGGCCGGGGGCAGCCCGAGATCAGCGGCGAGCAGTGCGGTCACGGCGGCATTCGCCTTGCCCTTCTCGGGCGGTGCCGTCACGCGGACCTTGAGAGCGGAGCCGAGCCAGCCGACGATGCCCGCGCTGCTGGCGCCGGGTACCACCTTCAGCCTGAGTCGCACTCGGTTCGCGCTATCCCCGGTCATCTTGTTCCCCGAGCCGGTCCGGATTCGCACTCGGGGAAGGATTCGATCAGGCTCATGCGCTCCTGCATGAGGCCGCGCGCGGCGGCCCGCTTCTCCTCGGTGTCTAGCGGGCCGAGCGCATCGTATCGGTTCCCCAGGGACTCGTACTGCAGCCACCAGCGCTGAATGGGGCCGGTGACCCATTCCCCGCCGATCAGGGAGAGCTTCAGGCCGTGAGACTCCTTCGAGTGCCACGCCACGACCCAGACCTGGTCGGTGCAGTCCGGTCCGTCCTCGCACGGACACCCGCTCGTGACGCCGGAGATGTTGACGAGCGCGGTCGGGAAGACCGCCCTCGTCGCCTGCTCGATCTGTCGCACTTCGTTGTCCGAGATGTTCGTTTCGCGGAGCGGGTCCGTCGGGCGCCGGGGCCTGAGCTGATGCGCACGGCTCCAGCGCTGGTAGGAACGCTCGCCAGCGACCGCCTTGTCCGCTCCGTCGGCTGCCGTCGACTGCGGCGGCGCGATCAGCAGGCCGAGGGATATCCCCAGGACTGCGGCGGCAATGATCCCGTTGTCGCGGCTAGCCATCGACTGACCCTTGCGGCAGGGGCCGCGGGACGTTTTCGGTATACATCCGCTTCTCGCCGGCGAAGCGCTCGTAGAAATCCCGATGCGCGCCGTGGGAGAACACGTCGTCCCGTTCGGTGTAGTCCCGGATCCAGCCGATCAGCATGTCGAGATTCGCATCCTGGGCCGCCTTGCTCTCGTATTTGTGCGGCTCCCACGGGCGATTCCTCGCATTCGCCACGCACTGCTCGACGTCGAGGTTCAGGAACACCGCCCTGGCGGCGAACGGCGCAGCCACCTCCAGCAGATCCGCGTAACAGCCCTCGATGACCCAGCCGGCATGACGGCCGATGAATGCCTCGATCTGCTGAGCAGAATCCGCGAGCGGCGCCCGCCGCGGGGGAGGCTCCGGCAGCCAGGCGAGCGTGTCCAGGTCCAGATGCGCCAGGCTCCCCGCGTCGGCCAGCTGCCGGGCCAGCGTCGACTTGCCGGAGCCGGAGTTGCCGAAGATCAGTACCTTATCGTCTAGCCCTGCCACTCGAAGACGTCCTCGATGCCCGTGCCGAATACCCGGGCGATGCGGAACGCGCTTTCCAGCGAGGGCGAATAGCGCCCCTGCTCGATGGCGATAATGGTCTGGCGAGTCACGCCGATGGCATCGCCGAGTTCCGCCTGGGTCAGTCCGCCGTGCTCGGCGCGTAACTCTCGCACCCGGTTGGTGAATGGTAACCGCTGGCGACCCATGGCGTGGTGGCTCCTAGATGCCGGTCCGGTACAGGAAAATCTGGATGACGTACTCGGCAAGCGTCCCGAGCATCAGTGAAGCGAAGACGCAGTAGAACAGCAGATCGCCGTTGCCGGAGAGCAGATAGAGGCCGAGTGAGACGATCACGCCGGTGCCGAAGACGTAGCCCGACCGGTGGCTCGCGTAGGCGGCAATCGTGCGATCTCTCTCATCGAGGGGCGCGTTGGCATCCTTCGGCGCCAGCGCGGCGGTCACTGCATGGCCGATTATGGCGATCACGATCAGGACGATCGTGTATAGCGCGATCAGCGGTATGGCGGGGGTGGCGAGGCTGGCGGTGGAGGACGAGGCCCTGATCACGACACCGAAGTACACGAGCGCCCCGAGCAACAGGGCGACGGTCATCACCCATGCGGACTTTTCCCGAAAACCCATCCTGAAAATCCTCATGTCAAAAATTATTAACATTCAGCATAGGGGGTTCGTGGCGGTATGTCAAAGATCTTTTACACTCGGAGCCGCACTTGAATCCGGGCTCCGCATTCACCGTCCCTCGGCGCTTCGTTCGGTGAGGGCGCTACCGATCCTCGTCGCCGCGAACGCCATGGGGAAATATGCCAGCACGAGGTCGGCGACAACGAACCACGTGGGTGCCGGTATCATCCGCGCGGCCGCGATGCCGCCCGCGAGGAACACCGCGCCGACGGCCCACGCGGCCGCGTTGCGGTAGCTGCCGGCGAAGAGATGCGCCGCGGTGGCGCCGACCAGCGTGCCGACGGCATGCGCAAGGAAAGGAAACAGGAAGTGCCGTGGCTGAAACAGGTGGGCGGATGCCGCGACCGACTCGGCATTCGTAACATCCACGCCTGCGGGGGCCGAAACGATCGCCGACCCCAGCATCACCAGCGCCATGTTGACGATTCCGCCGATGAACACACCGGCGACGAGGGCAAGAATCACGCGCAGGATCTTCATGACGTGTCTCCTCGAGTTGCCCCGGCAGCGGGGCCGACGCCCTAGCTTACCTTGCGGTCGGACGTCACGCTTCGGCGCCGGGCCGTCCCGTGCCCCCGGCCTCCACCTGTACGCTGCGGTAGAACAGCACCCCCAGCAGCAGGACGACGATGAAGAACGCGCCCACATAGCCCGCGATGCCGATGTTACGGAGAGTCATGTTGCCGGTCACCACACCGCTCAGGCCCGCCAGGGCGAGACCGCCGCTCAGCAGCATGGCCGCTCTGATCGACAGCGCCAGTCGACTCCCGGTGAACGCGCCGGCGGCGCACAGCATGGAAAGCGCGAAGAATACGTCCCAGGCCAGAATATCGATGGCGTAGGCGAGCGAAGGCCATTCGAACGAGAGCAGGTGCGGCAGACTCTCATGCGCCGCAAACTCCGCCTGCCGGCTCAGAGTCAGGATCGCGAAGTGCACGGCGCACGTAAGTGACGCCGCAATGGTCATGAAGACCACTGCTGAGAGGCTGAGCGCCTTCCGTCGGGCCGGCGCCCAGGAGTGAACCGTGACCATCAGCAGGACCATCGCAGGCATCATCAGGAGGATCAGAACCTCGAGCAGCGTGAAATACGGATCGCCTATCGGCTCGTCACCGGACTCGAGCGAAGCGAGGCCGGCAGCGAGCGTGATGGCGTACGCCAGCAGCAACGCTGCGACGAGCGATGCGGATCCGATACCGAGGCGACGGGCTGTCGCGCCGTACTCAGCGGGCATTCACATCCGCCCCGCACGAGGGCGCTGACGTGCGCGGCAGCTGCGCACGGTCACGCTTTCGCAATGATATAGCTCCCGGCTCCGAGCATGATGGTTCCCGCCGTCTTCCTGGCTGCTCTCTCGATCTTCAGTTCTCTCGCCATCGTTGCCAGCTTTCGCGCCGATAGCGCATACAGCATCTTCACGCCGCCGACGCTCGTGACCGTGATACACACGATTGCCATCACGTCTACGGCTTGAAGCGCAGACAAGTCAACGAACATGGGAAAAAGGCTGAGGTAGAACAGGATGGCCTTGACGTCCCCCAGGGTCAGAGCAAAGCCCGCGACAAAGCTGGCCGCGAGACTCCCACGTCCATTACCGGCATTCGCCGGGACGGCGGTCCCGTGTTTCGTTCTCAGCAGCGAGAGACCAAGCCAGAGAAGGTATATCGCCCCCAGATACCTGATGCCCAGGAACAGGCTGCCGAGAGTCTCTGCGAGCACGGACAGGCCGAGCACCGCCAGCCCGATAAAGACCAGGTCACCCAGGACGATTCCCGCGGAAACGGCGGCACCACTTCCCACCCCCAACGTCGCCGACCGGGTCACGACGAGTGCGACACTGGCGCTCGGTATAGCGGCGAGCGACGTCATGATGCCGAAGAGGGCCAGTGTCTCGATGAGGCTCATTGTCGGTATAGTGCCAGTCTTCGGCACTTTCGGTCATCACTCCACGTAATAGGACCACGTTGCAGAGCGAGTGCCGCCGGGGTTTTCGACCACTTCCAGCACATCGCAACCCGCCTCCCAGCAGCGCTCGAGCCGCGCTACGCGGTCTTCACCGATGGGGATTGTATTGACGCCGAGGCTGCTCAGAAGGGTTTGTGAGCTGGATTCCAGATAGATCAGGAATTCCCTTCCGCTCGAGAGGTTCTTCACGAAACGGGCCTCGGTCTCGCTCCCCGTGAGGCCATAGCAGACGATGGGCTCCATCGTGTTCTCGCCCATACAGGATCCCTTGTCATGAAGCCGCGTATCCTTACCGAGGAACTCCTGCCAGCTGTCCCGACTGTTGCCGACCATGTCGACGGGCGCCCGCACCCAGCCGTGCCGGTCCTCCGCAGGTACCTCCAACGAGTGATTACGCACCCATTCGATACTCCCTTCCGGACTCACTTTCGCAGAGAACACGACGGTCTTGCCGAGCAGCGTCGGATGGGCCTCGCTGCCGAAGGTCACGAACACGTGTCCGTCCGTGACGTCGAGTGCAGCCACCGGGCCGGTCCGGGTATCGGCGGGCGACGGGCTCATGCCCGTCTCTGTGCGGTCCGCGGGGAAGGACCGGGTGTTCCGCCACACTTCCTCGATCGCCGCCCGGGCGGCGGCCGAGACGATCCAGGCCATTTCGATGTCGCCGGCAACGGCGGCTTCCTCGTAGTCGGACTGCGCAGCCGCGACATGGCAGAAACAGACGGCGGTAATCAGCAATGCTGTCAGCTGCAGTAATCGGAAACCGGTCTTCACGAGAGACCTCCTCGTTCATCCCGCCAACGGTGGCGGAACAGGCGCTGTCCGACGATGGCTCCCGCCAGAGCGCCCGCCATATTAGGCAGCAGGAACAGGCTATTTCGTGTCGCGATGGCGAAGAAATCGCCCTGGCCGGCGACGGCCGCGATCGAATGAAGGATATAGATGACGAAGAGCGAGAGGGCGAAGGACAGACAGACCGCAGGGGCGACGAAGTTCCTGCGCGCGACCCATGTTCCCGCGAGCGCCGCGACGAATATCATCGCTGCACTGGCGAGCATCGCGGCGGGCGGCGTGACGTCGAACGGCGGGAACAGCGAGCCGAGGGCACTGATGAGGAAGAGCGTGCCGATCGCCGCGGCGACACCGAGCCCGATGCGTTTCATCCCCGGGACAGACATCAGGAATCCTAGCGGCCCCTCGCCGCGAACTGGCGGATCACCTCCGGATCGCGGTTGACGTAGCGCTGGAGCATGTCGATGAGCTTGTCTTCCGGTCGCGAGTGAAGGTACCAGCCCCATTGGCCCAACAGGACTCCCCCTAGCATGAAGTAAGCGTCAGTCAGGTCGTAGGGGTAGTCGATGTCGACGTAGAGGGCGATGACGGGCACCGCCAGCCAGCAGGCGAAGCCAACAAACAGATTGCGTCTGCGCTTTGCACGCTCCACGGGTATTTTCGAGAGAAGTTCGATTTCGCGCTGGGTGAGTTTCATGGTCACTCTCGTCACGGAGACTTGCTTGTGGTCGGAAAATACCACAAGCGGCGCGAAACTGAGAGCGTGTGCCAAGGCCGATGATCGGGGAGCAGCCCTGAGCAGCCTCGCTTCCCGGGCGCGTCACAGCGTGCCCAGCAACTCCTCCGCTTCCTGCCGGTGCACGTAGTCGGCATCGGCAGCGGACCAGACTTCCAGCGCGGATTCCAGCAGTGGCCTCGCGCGCGCCGGGTCACCCTCGCCGATATGGATCTTGGCCAGCGTCAGCCTGGCGAAAGCGTAGGTAGGAAACACTTTCAGCACGCGCTCGAGTACGTCGCGTGCCTTCTCCGGCGCGCCGGCTTCGAGGTACAGCTCGGCGATACCGACGTACACCGATGACGAACTGAGGTTGCCGACCAGCACCTGCAGGATGGACCTGTCCAGCAGCTCCCGCGCCCGGTCGACTTCGCGGATGGCCGTCTCGAAATCTCCGTCCCAGATCGCGATCCTCGCGGACTCGGTGGCGATGAAGGACTTGAAGATTTCGGGGTACTGGCCCATCGACTGCCGGCTCATCGCCGCTCGTTCCCGGAACGCCTCACGATCGTCGGTGCGCGTGTGGATCTCCGTGTAGGTGAAGTTCATGAACGAGTCGAAGGGCGGCTGCAGCTGCGCGGAGATCGCGTCGGCGTTCGCGAGGGCTTCGTCGAACCGTCCGAGCAGCAGCAGCAGGCTGGAGCGCTGATTCTCCAGGTTGATCAGGCGCACCATCGGCGGCACGAAGGTCCTGCTGAGTTCGACGATCTCCGCGTGCAGCGCCAGCGCACGTTCGATCTGCCCGCGCACCAGCGCGATCTCCGTCTGGGCGCTCAGCACTTCGACCCGCTGTTCCGGGTTGAGCGAGTCGCTCAGCTGCGCGGCGAGACGCTGTTCCGCCTCGGCATAGTCGCCTCGTGCGGCCTCGATGCGTGCCAGCGCCAGCTCCGAGGCACGGGGGTCGTCCGCCAGCACCGCGGCATCCTCGAGCGATGCCTGGGCCTTGTCCAGCTCGCCGGCGGCCTGGTAGACGGCGGCCAGCTGCTGGTGCGCGCCGGCGCTGTCCGGCCGGCTCTCCAGGTATAGTCGCAGGTAATTCGCGGCTGCCTCGTAGTCGCCTCGCTGCTGCTCCAGGCCGGCCATCTGTCGATAGACGCCGAACGCCAGCGGGTCCAGCTCCAGCAGGCGGTCGTAGGCGGCGCGCGCTTTCGCCAGCCCCTCGTCGCCGCCCTGCAGCCGTGCCAGGCGTGCCTGCTGCTCGTAGGCCTTGGTGCTGTTCGGCTGCACCTCCGTCCACATGTCGAGCACCCGCAGTGCCCGTTCGTAGTCGCCGTCGAAGACGTAGCGGTTGGCTCTCAGCACGAACCGGCTGGTCTCCGAAAGTCGATAGCTGTTCCTGAGGCCCGCCGCCGCGGCGGACCGCGCGGATTCGATGTCACCCGCGAGGTAATAGGCGACCGAGAGTTGACCGCTCGCCTCCGCGAAATTCGGGTCTTCATCCAGCGCACCGCCGAGTTCCTCGATGCCCTGCTCGAAGTCGTTGTTCAGGCCGATCGCGACCAGGCCGGTGGTGTAGTGACGCAACGCCTCGAGCGAGTCGCTGAGATGCTGGGCTACCGGGTCGTCGCTGCGGTTCTCGCCCGGCGAGATGTCGAGGTAATTCAGCAGGGCTTCGCTGACGTCGTCGACGCCGGCCAGCCAGTCGTCGGCGGATACGGTGTGGGTGCCGATCTCGTCGCCGCTCTCGGCGTCGATCAGTGTGGCGGTGATGATCAGCGCGTCGCCGTCGGTCCTGAAACGGCCGGTGACGAACGCGGCGCTGCGGCGGTCTCTCACGATCTGCACCCGCAGTGCCGGCGGTTCGTCGCGCAGCGTTTCGTAGCCGCGGTCCCGGAGCTCGCTCTTCATCGAAGTCGAATCGAGCGGCGTCTCGACGGTGATCACCGGCGAGACCCGGTTCATGTCGTGGGAGAGCATGAAGGGCAGGCCGTAGCTCAGCCAGTCCAGATCGCTGTTGCCGGACTGATTCTCCCAGAAGAACGCGACGACCTCCCGGTGATAGCCCTGCCGGGCCACCTCGAATTCGCGGACGGCTCCGGTCTCGTCGGTGACCTGCACCGTCTCCGTCGCCGCCTCGACCAGCAGCGAAGGCCCCGTGAAGTAGAGTATGCCGAGGGCGACCGCCGCGTTCAGCGGGATGAACACCTGCTCGGTACGAGTCCAGCGGTCCTTGCCCGGCGCGCCGTGGTTGTACGCGAACAGGATGACCGCCGGCAGCATCACCAGCATGGCGATGAACACGTAGGACGTCAGGCTCGCGGGCAGAGCGGAACGCTCGGTGACCCAGTCGCCAAGCTCGATGACCAGCCACGACGCCGCGATGTACATGCCGACGATCTGCGGCACGCGCCGGTGCATCAGGTTGTGCAGTACCGATCCGTCGGCGGACATGGGCCGATCCCTCTCTCCCTGCGAGCGCAGAGTATAGCTTACGGGTGATTGCCGTCTGTACGCCGGCGGAGCTGCAGATCCGGGCCGGGGAACTCCACCAATGGGTGGGGCCGCCGCCGACCTAGATCCATCTTCGCACTCTTCGTTTGTACGCAAGATACGATTCGCCGAACTTCGCCTCCAGGTAGCGTTCCTCATGGCGAATGACGAGTGTATAGAGCGCCCACATGACAGCAGGAACCAGAACCAGGACCCACCAGTTTGCAAGGGCAATGCCGACGCCTGTGCACACCAGGGCCATTTGCAGGTACATGGGATTTCTCGTGAATCGGTAAGGACCGCGTTCCTCGATATGTGTCGTGGGCTTCCAGGGATTCTCGCTTTGACCTCCGCTGCGAAAGAGGACCACGGACCAGAGGCCGAGCAGGAGAACGCTGATCAGGGCGAGCGAGGCGCCGATTACGACACGGGCGGGTGATTCGATTGGGAAATACCCGGACAACGGAAAAATCCACTCCAGCAGAACGCCCAGGAAGATCGCGATCAGCGGTATTGCCGGTGGGAAGAAGGCGACTTCCGCAGCGTCCTCGCGATCATTCATGGTTTGAAGACTCCATGCGTCCCGCCTGACACCCGGTAATTCGTGCACTCAGACCTTCACGAGCCAGCGGCCTCGCCCCAGACCGCGAACTCGTTTCCGCTCGGCTCGGTGAAATGGAAGCGGCGTCCCCCAGGAAAGGAGAATATCGGCTTGACGATGCGACCGCCGGCCGCCTCCACCTTGTCCTGGGTCTCCTCCAGGCGCTCGCTGTAGAAGACGATCAGGGCGCTGCCGTTGTCCGTCGATGCAGCGGCGTCCGCCTCGTAGAAGCCACCATCGAGGCCCTGATCCGAGAACGATGCGTAGGTCGGGCCATAGTCCACGAACGACCAGCCGAACACTCGTTCGAAGAATGCCTTGGTGGCGGCCAGATCCCTGGTGGGAAACTCGACGTAGCTGATCTTCTCGTGTGCTGGCATGGCGATTGCCTCCCGGTATCTGCCTCGGTCGCTGAACAGGCCGCATCCCGTGCGGCGCGACCCACTCATACTCATCACGCAGATCGTTGTCCCCGGCGCTGATCGGAGTGCCGCGCGATCGTTCCCGTCACAGTTTACGATCCGTTCGGGCGCCTCGCCTGCCTTTTCATCCACCAGCGTCCTATTCCGACCAGGCTGATCATCACCCAGAACGCCTCGATGACGAATGCGGACAGATTGAAGTCGAAACACAACGAGATGATGACCAGCGCGGCGCCCAGTGCGTTCATCACCGAATAGGTGAGCGCCGTGCTGCTCAGCCGGTCGAGCTGCAGCAGGAGGTAGGCGAGGATGATCAGCGCGACGCCCGCATTGCCGATGAGATCGTGCCAGGCGTAACTCATAATTGGGGTCGGACCTGAAGGCCCTCCTACATGGTCTCCAGCCAGTCAGGTAATGACAGCCCTTTCGACTCCAGATACGCGCGGTTGAACAGTCGCTCGCGATAGCGCATGGCGCCGTCGCAGAGCACGGTCACGATGGTGTGGCCGGGCCCCAGTTCCCGCGCCATGGCCATCGCGCCGCCCACGTTGATGCCGCTGGAGCCGCCGAGCACCAGGCCTTCCTCGCGGATCATGTCGTAGACCAGCGGGATGGCCACATCGTCGGTGATGCGATAGGCCACGTCGATCTCGGCGCCTTCCAGATTGGCGGTGATGCGTGAGTTGCCGATGCCCTCGGTGATGGAGCTGCCCTCGATACGGATCTCGCCTTCGGTGTAATAGTGGTAGAGCCCGGAGCCGCCGGGATCGGCGAGGCCGATCTTCACCTCCGACTTGCATGCCTTGAGGTACTGGGCCACGCCGGCCAGCGTGCCGGCGGTGCCCACGGCGCAGATGAAGGCGTCCACCTCGCCGTCGGTCTGGTCCCAGATCTCCGGGCCGGTGGTCTCGGCGTGGAAGTCCCGATTGGCCGTGTTGTCGAACTGGTTCGGCCAGAAGGCGCTGCCGGGTTCCTTCGCGTTCATGTCGTCCGCCATCCGGCCGGAGACGTGGACGAAGTGGTTCGGGTTGCGGAAAGGCACGGCGGGGATCAGCCGGACATCGGCACCGTAGGCACGCAGCGCGTCGATCTTCTCTTTGCTCTGCGTGTCGGGCATGACGATGATGCTGGGATGGCCCAATGCGTTGCCGACCATGGCCAGGCCGATGCCGGTGTTGCCTGCGGTGCCCTCGATGATGGTGCCGCCGGGCTTGAGTTCACCCGTGGCCTGGGCGCGGCGCACCATGCCGAGCGCCGCCCGGTCCTTCACCGAGCCGCCCGGATTCATGAACTCGGCCTTGCCCAGGATCTCGCAGCCGGTGGCCTCGGATGCCCGGTTCAGCCGGATCAGCGGCGTGGTGCCGATGGCGTCGATGAGTTGCCGTGCGTCCACGTTGCCGTACTCCCTCAGTGTTCGGTGAGCGCTGCGAGCTGGTCGGCCTGATACTCCCGGGTGAGCGGGTCGATGACCTGATCCAGGCTGCCTTGCAACACTTCGTCCAGTTTATAGAGAGTCAGGTTGATGCGGTGGTCGGTCACCCGGCCCTGGGGGTAGTTATAGGTGCGGATGCGTTCGGAGCGGTCGCCGGAACCCACCAGCAGCTTGCGGGTCTCGGCGCGCTCGGTGGCCAGCGCCTCTTCCTCGGCGGCCACGAGCTTCGCCTGCAGCAGCGACAGCGCCCGCGCGCGGTTCTTGTGCTGGGAGCGCTCGTCCTGACACTCCACCACGATGGCGCTGGGCAGGTGCGTGATGCGCACGGCGGAGTCGGTCTTATTCACGTGCTGGCCGCCGGCGCCGGACGCCCGGTAGGTATCCACCCGCAGCTCCGAGGGATTGATGTCGATCTCGCCCACCTCCTCCGCCTCGGGCAGCACGGCGACCGTGCAGGCCGAGGTGTGGATGCGACCTTGCGACTCGGTCTCCGGCACCCGCTGCACCCGGTGCGCGCCGGACTCGAACTTCATCTGCGCGTAAACGTTGCGGCCGCTGACCTTGCAGATGATCTCCTTGTAGCCGCCGTGCTCGCCCTCGCTGGCGGAGAGCACCTCGACGCGCCAGCCCTTGTCCTCCGCGTAGCGGGAGTACATGCGGAAGAGATCGCCGGCGAAGATGGCCGCCTCGTCGCCGCCGGTGCCGGCGCGGATCTCGAGGTAGACGTCGCTCTCGTCTTTCGGGTCCTTGGGCACCAGGGCGAGTTCGAGTTCGCGCTCGAGGGTCTCGCGTTCGGCCTCCAGCCGCTCGATTTCCTCGCGGCCCATGGCCTGCATGTCGGCGTCGGCGTCCTTTGCCATCTCCTCCGCGGCGGCCAGGTCACCCACGAGTTCGCGATAGCGGCGGAACAGCGACATCACGGGCTCTAGCTGCGCGTACTCCTTGGAATAATCCCGGAAGCGGTCCTGCGCCGCGATGACGTCCGGGTCGGCGAGCAGGCCGGCGAGTTCCTCGAACCGGTCGGCGAGACCCTGGAGCTTTTGTTCGATGCTGTCTTTCACGGGGGGAGGGCCGTCGCTGCGGCCGGCCTCAGGATCGGTTCTTCTTGTCGTCGTTCAGGCCGAAGAGTTCCCGGGCCGAGAGCATGATGGCCTCGTCCGACTCTTCGCCGGCCTGGCGCAGCCGCTCGCTGGGCTTGTGCAGCATCTTGTTCATGAGCGTCGAGGCCAGGAATCGGAGCGCCGCCTCCGGGTCGCCGGAATTCGCCAGCCGGCGCATGGCCTGCTCGAGCACCTCGTGCTTCAGCTCCTCGCCGCGGCCGCGGATGGACTTGATGATGGGCACGGCGTCCAGCACCCGTTCGGCGTTGCGGAAGCGCTCCAGTTCGAACTCGATGATGCGCTCGGCCTCGTCGGCGGCCGCCTTCCTGCTCTGCAGGCCGTCGTTGATCACGCCCTGCAGGTCGTCGACGGTATAGAGGTAGACGTCCTCGAAGTTCGCGACCTCGGGCTCGATGTCCCGCGGCACGGCGATGTCGCAGGCGAAGATGGGCTTGCGCTTCCTGAGTTCCAGCGCACGCTTCATGTCGGCGGCGGAGATCAGCGGGTCGGGGCTCGCCGTGGAGGTGATCAATATGTCGGCCTCTGGCAGGGTGCCGGGCAGCTCGGAGAGCGGCAGGGCGAAACCGCCGAACTCGGCGGCGAGCGCGCGCGCTCGGGGCAGGCTGCGGTTGGCGATGAACAGGCGGCCGATGCCGTGGCTGTGCAGGTGGCGTGCGACCAGCTCGATGGTCTCGCCGGCGCCCACCAGCAGCGCCGTGTGCTTGTCGAAGCGGGAGAAGATCTGTCGGGCGAGCGATACGGCGGCATAGGCCACCGACACCGGGCTGGAGCCGATGGTGGTGTCGGTGCGCACCTTCTTCGCCACCGAGAAGGCGTGCTGGAACAGGCGGGTGAGCCGGGGACCGGCGCGGCCGTGGCCCTGGGCATGGCGGAACGCGTCCTTCAGCTGGCCGGTGATCTGGGGCTCGCCGAGGATGACCGAGTCCAACCCGCAGGCGACGCGGAACAGGTGCCGGGCGGCGGCGTCGTCCCGGGCCTGGAACAGGCATTCGGCGAGGCGGTCGTCCATGCCGTGGAAGTTGTGCAACCACTCGACGAGCCCGGTTTCGGCCTCGCTCTCCAGGTCGCAGACGATCTCCGTGCGGTTGCACGTGGAGACGATGACGTTCTCGTTGACGCCGGGCAGCGAACCCGATTCGTTGAGCGCATCGGGCAGCACGGTCTCGTCGAACACGATCCGCTCACGGATATCGACCGGGGCCGTGTTATGGTTAATGCCCAGGATGAAAAACGGCATCTGAAGGAATCAATAATTCGGATTGGTTCACGAAGCGCTTATGATAAGCGAACTGCCGGTGATCTGCCCGAAGCGGCCCACCGGGTCACCGACAGAGATTTCCGAATGCTAGACACACATATCCTCCCGCGTCGAGGCGGGGTCCCGGCCCTCGCCACGCTGCAGATTCTGTTGCTGGCCGCCTTTGCGGCGGGCTGCGCCGGCACCCCGCAACCGGCGCCCGAGTCGACCGACGGGCAGGATCGAACCTATCACATACTCATGGCCGAGATCGCCCTGCAGCGGGGCGAGAACGCCACGGGGGTCGAAGAATACCTGAAGGCGGCACAGGCCGGGGAGTCGGTAGAGACCGCAAGCCAGGCCACCCGCACGGCGTTCGACTACGGCTACGATCGCGTCGCCTACGAGGCCGCGCGGCGCTGGGTGGAGCTCGCGCCGGAGGACGCCGAGGCCCGGCGCTACGCCGGTCGGCTGGCGCTCCGGCACCAGCGCGTGGCAGAGGCGGCGCGGCACCTGAAAGAGGCTGCCGCCGCCGACGGCGCCGACGATGCCGCGTTCCGCGAGCTGGTCACCATACTGATGGAGGACGGCCACCCCGAGGACGCGTTCGCAGTGGCCGAGCGCCTCGCCGATGCCTACGACGACAATGCCTACGCCCAGGCCACCGCGGCGAGCGCGGCCCTGCGCACCGGCGCAGCGGCGACCGCGATCGCCTACGCCCGGCAGGCCCGGGATCTCGCGCCGGAGGAACCCCGCGCGACGTTGCTGCTGGCCCGTGCGCTGGAGGCGGATGAGCAGACCGAGGCGGCGCTGGAGACCGCCGCGCCGCTGGCCGATGCCGAAGACCTGGACCTGCGGCTGGATTACGCCCTGTTCCTCGCCGGCGCGGACCGGCCCGACGAGGCGCGCACCGTGGTGAACCGGGTGCTGCAGGACGAGCCCGGGCAGGCTGACGCCTGGCGGGCCACGGCGCTCATCAGTCTGCAGCAGGGCGACTACGATGCCGCCTGGACCGATTTCTCGGAACTGCTGAAGAGCGGGGAGAACACGCACGAGGCACTCTTTTATCTGGGCACGATCGCCGAGGAACGCGAGGACTGGCTGCAGGCCATGCGCCTGTACTCCCAGGTAGGCGAAGGCGGCCTGCAGCTCGCCGCCCAGCAGCGGGTGAGCGTGATCCTGACCCGTCTTGGCCAGGCGGACGGCGCGCTGTCCCAGCTGGAACGGTTCGCCCGGCGCAATCCTCGCCAGGCGCTGGACGTGCGCTTCACCGAAGCCCAGCTGCTCGAAGCCATGGAACGTTACGAGGAGGCGCTGGAAGCCTACGACGAGATCCTGGCGGCCAGGCCGCCCTCGCTCGGGCTGCTGCTGAGCCGCGCCGAGGTGGAACTCGCCCGCGGCGAGACGGACGCCGCCATCGAGGTCTATCGGGAGGCGCTGGCGCTGCGCCCGGACAGCGCGACGGCGCTGAACGCGCTGGGTTACACGCTGGCGGACCGCACCGACCGGCTGAAGGAGGCCCGCAAGCTGATCGAGCATGCCCTCGAGAAGGAGCCGGACAACGCGGCGATCATCGACAGCATGGGCTGGGTGCTGTTCCGCCAGGGCGAGCCGGCGGAGGCGTTGCCGTACCTGGAGCGGGCGTGGGACATGATCCGCGACCCGGAGGTGGCCGCCCACCTCGGCGAGACCCTCTGGGCGCTCGGCCGGCGGGAGGAGGCCCGCGAGATACTGCAGCAGGCGTACGACGAGTTCCCCGGCAGCGAACCGTTGCGCGACACGCTGCAGCGCCTGATGGAAGCGGCCGAGACCACCGCGAGCTGATCGCGCCATGCCCCGCCTGTCCGTACCGGCTGCGCTCGGCCTCCTGGCCCTGCTGCTGGCGGGCTGCGCCGCCCGGCCCACCCTGACCCTGCCGCCGCTGGAGAGCTGGGAGCAACGCGCGGCCGTGCTGGGCGCAGTGGATACGTGGCGTGCCGGCGGGCGCATTGCCGTGGTGGCCGGCGACCAGGCGGAGAGCGGCAGTCTCGACTGGCGCCAGGACGACGGTGAGGTCACGGTGTCCATCCGCGGCCCGCTCGGTGCCGGCGGCATCCGCCTGGAAGGCGGCCCGGACGGGCTGATCCTGACCGCCTCCGACGGCAGCACGGTGGCCCTGACCCGGCCGGAGGAGGAGCTGCGTCAGATCTACGGCTGGTCCATCCCGGTGGCGAGCCTGTCGTGGTGGCTGCGGGGGCTGCCGGACCCGGCCCGCCCCGCGGACACCGAGGTGGCGCCGGAGGGTTGGCTGACCCGGCTGGGGCAGGCCGGCTGGCAGGTGGAGTATCCGGACTACCGCGCCGCCGCCGGGGTGATGCTGCCGTACCGGATACGGGCGCGCAGCGCGGATATCCGCCTGACCATCGTGGTGAAAGAGTGGAATTTCGGGCCCGGCGCGGTGCGTTGAGGCGTCGCGTTGACACCCCCGGGGAGGCTCGGGACAATGCGCGCGTCGGCGCGGCCGGCGGCGGTCTCCGCCCTCGGGCCGCGCCGCAGGGCCCCCGTCGGGGGCGGCGGTCGGGTTTCTGGGGTGTAGCCAAGCGGTAAGGCAACGGGTTTTGATCCCGTGATTCGCAGGTTCGAATCCTGCCACCCCAGCCATCGTCGCCGGGCATAGAGGCAGTGGGCCCGTCAATAAGAGCAATAACAAAGAGTCACGGACGGGCCAAGGGAGGATTCGGTGGATATTCGCAGCATGGCGCTGTTCTCCGGGAACGCGCATCCCCAGCTGACGGCAGATATCGCCCGTCATCTCCGCATACCGCTGGCGAAGGCCCACGTGGGCAAGTTCTCCGACGGCGAGACCAGCGTGGAGATACTCGAGAACATCCGCGGCCGGGACACCTTCATCGTCCAGCCCACCTGTCCGCCCTCCAACGACAACCTCATGGAACTGCTGGTGATGGTGGACGCCTGCCACCGCGCGTCGGCGTCGCGCATCACCGCGGTCATCCCGTATTACGGCTACGCTCGCCAGGACCGCCGGCCCCGCGCCTCGCGGGTGCCCATCACCGCGAAGCTGGTGGCCAAGCTCATCGCCACCTCGGGCGTGGACCGGGTGCTGACCGTGGACCTGCACGCCGATCAGATCCAGGGCTTCTTCGACATTCCCGTGGACAACGTCTACGCCTCCCCCATCCTGCTCGGCGACGCCTGGAAGCAGAAATACCCCAACAAGGTGGTGGTCTCGCCGGATGTCGGCGGCGTGGTCCGGGCCCGGGCGCTGGCCAAGCGGCTGGACGACACGGATCTCGCCATCATCGACAAACGCCGGCCGCGCGCGAACGTGGCGGAGGTGATGAACATCATCGGCAACGTCGATGGCAAGACCTGCGTGCTGATCGACGACCTGGTGGACACCGCCGGCACGCTGTGCCAGGCCGCCTCCGTGCTGAAGGAGAAGGGCGCCGTGCGCGTGGTCGCCTACATCACCCACCCGGTACTCTCCGGCCCTGCGGTGGAACGCATCTCCAACTCGGAACTGGACGAGATGGTGGTGACCGATACCATCCCGCTCTCCGAGGAAGCCACCGCCTGCACCCGTATCCGCCAGCTTTCCACGGCGGAGCTCCTGGCCGAGACCATCCGCCGCATCAGCGACGAGGAATCGGTGAGCTCGCTCTACCTCGACTAGCCGCGTAGGAGGGCCTTCAGGCCCGACCGGCCCTTCTGACCGCAGCGTCCTTTTGTCTTCGTAGGCCCGCCATCGGCCGGACCGGGCTCCGGGGGACACTCAGTGTGGGAGGGTCTTTAGACCCGATCGATCGCGGCTGAACCCGCTCCTAACATTGTCTATTGGCTCCAGTCGGCCCGGACGACCCCCGCAGCCCGCCCCGGCCGCTGACGGGCCCGTAGCCGAAAGGTCTGGCACCCATCAGCCACCGTATCTGACGGGCAGTTCCTCCACGCCACCGGGAGCACGGCCGTCATGCGGGGGTATCCATCGCCGCGACCTTTTGTCGGGAGCAAGATGGATACCCCCGCAGGGCGGCCAGGAAAGAAAGGAATCGGGCCTGAAGGCCCTCCCACAGTCGGATCGGGCCTGAAGGCCCTCCTACACAAAGCTCGCGTTTTCCAGTATTATTCGCGCCCCCTCGTGGAGGGGTCCGCCGGCGGGCCTGGTCGCAAGGCTCTCCGGCGAATTTTCATCCGACCGGAGAAAGCTCATGAACGAAGAGTACGATCTGGTTGCGGAGTACCGGGAAGACCAGGGAAAAGGTGCGAGCCGCCGCCTGCGTCGCGAAGGTAAGCTCCCCGCAATCGTATATGGCGGCGACCGGCCGCCGAGGGCCATCACCCTGGACCATGACAAGGTCCTGCAGCAGTCCGAGAGCGAGCGTTTCTACTCGAGCGTGCTGACCGTCAAGGTGGGTGACAAGGCTCAGGAAGTCATCCTCAAGGACATCCAGCGCCACCCGGCCAAGAACAAGATCCTGCATCTGGATCTCCAGCGCATCGTCGCCGGCGAGGCCATCCGTATGAACGTCCCGATCCACTACATGGGCGAGGAGCAGGCACCGGGCGTCAAGCTCGAGGGCGGCGTGCTGTTCCGCCAGTACAACGAGGTCGAGGTCAGCTGTCTGCCGAAGGACCTGCCCGAGTACATCGAAGTGGACGTCAGCGAACTCGGCATGGACGAACTCCTGCACCTGTCGGACATCAAGGTGCCCGAGGGCGTCGAGATCGTCGAGCTGGCCCAGGAAGATGCCGAGGATCAGGTGATCGTCTCCATCCACATGCCGCGTCAGGTCATCGAGGAAGAGGAAGGCGAGGAAGCCGAGGAGCCGGAGGCGGGCGAAGTGCCCCGCGTCGGCGAAGAGGAAGAGGGCGAGGACGAAGACGAGTCTTCGAAGGAAGACTGATCCGCTCACTTCGTGCCGACGAAAAAGGCCGCCGCGTGCGGCCTTTTTCTTGTGCGCAGGGGGAATCGCGCTAACATGCCGAAGCCATGGAATATCCTCCCGTGAAGGCGATCGTCGGCCTGGGTAACCCGGGCGACCGTTATGCAGACACCCGCCACAACGCGGGCTTCTGGTTCGTCGACGAACTGGTCCGGCGCCACGGCGGCAGTTTCGCTTATCACAAGCGCTTCGATGCCGAGGTCTGCCGCGTGCGGGTGGACGGCGGCGAGCTGTGGCTGGTGAAGCCGCATTCCTACATGAACCGCAGCGGCGGGCCCGTGCGCGCCTTCATGGATTATTACCGGATGAAGCCCGGCGAGATCCTGGTGGCCCACGACGAACTGGACCATCCGCCCGGTACCGTGCGGCTGAAGGAAGGCGGCGGGCACGGTGGCCACAACGGTCTCCGGGACGTCTCGCGGCACATCGGTCCGGAGTACCCGCGGCTGCGCATAGGCGTCGGCCACCCGGGGCAGCGGGACGAGGTCACCGACTACGTGCTGCGGCGCGCGCCCGCCGGCGAGGAACGGCTGATCCGAGAGGCCGTCGACCGGGCCGCAGGCGTGATGCCGGTGCTGCTCGAAAAGGGCATGCAGCAGGCGATGAACCGGCTGCACACGAAGCCTGCTGACGAGCCCGCGAAGAAGCCTGCGGGTGCCGGCGATGAGCGATCTGAGTGACTATTGCCAGGGCCCGCGCGTGCTGCGTCTGCACGGTGGCGTGCAGCACTATGCCTGGGGCAGCATGGATTTCATCCCCGACCTGATCGGCCAGGTCAACGCAGACGGCGAGCCGTACGCCGAGCTCTGGCTGGGTGCCCATCCGGAGCGGCCCTCCGAGGTGGAACTGGGCTCCGGCACCCTCGGGCTCGACCGCCTGGTGGCCGCCTGCCCCGGCCGGGTGCTCGGCGAGGCCGCGGCGCGCCGTTACGGGGAGCTGCCCTATCTGTTCAAGGTCCTCTCCGCGGCGGTGCCGCTGTCCATCCAGGCGCATCCCACGCGGGAGCAGGCCGAGGAGGGCTACGCCCGCGAGGAGGCCTCCGGGATTCCCCTCTCGGCGCCCCATCGCAACTTCAAGGACACGAACCACAAGCCGGAGGCCCTGGTGGCCCTGACGGAGTTCTTCGCGCTGCGGGGTTTCCGGCCGCTGGCCGAGATCGCAGCGCTGCCACGAGAGGTGCCGGAGTTCGCGCCCCTCTTCGCGGAGTTCGAACCCACGCCAGCGGGGCTGCAGGCGCTCTACCGCCGGCTGATGACCGCCGGACAGGGCGTGGTGGACGCCGCGCTGGCGCCGCTGGTGAAGCGGCTGCGTCGCGAGGCTCCGTCCGACCCAGGGGAGCTTGGCTATTGGACGCTGGAGGCGGATCGGCAGTTCTCCCGGGACGGCCACCACGACCGGGGCCTGTTCTCGGTGTGGCTGCTGAACCTGATGCGGCTCTCCCCCGGCGACGGCATCTACTTGCCGGCCGGCAACCTGCATGCCTACCTGCGCGGCACCGGCATGGAGCTCATGGCCAATTCAAACAACGTGCTGCGCGGCGGGCTGACGCCGAAGCACGTGGACGTGGACGAGTTGCTGGACGTGGTCACCTTCGACGGCGGCGAGGCGGAGGTGATCCGCGGCGAACGGCACGACGTGGAAACGGTCTATCGCACGCCCGCCGAGGAGTTCGAACTCCGCCGCATCGACCTGCCGTCAGGCGGTGAGTGGCACGCCGGGCGCGCACACGGCGCGGACATCCTGATCGTGACCGCCGCGGACGCCGATCTCACCGTCGAGAGCGGCGGCAGATTGTTCGGACTCGCCCGGGGCGAGAGTCTGTTCGCACCGGCCGGCGTGCCGTATTCGCTGCGGACCGGGGCGCCGGCCACCGTGTTCCGTGCGACCGTACCCGGCGGCTAGTGGCTGACGAGCGGATGAGGGGCAAAAGGCCGGCGGCCGGCGGGCAGGACTGAGCCCGCCCTGCCGGGCGCCTTCACGCGCGTGAAATGGTCGCGGGTGAGCTAGCCGGGCGTGAACGTGTTGACCACGTCGCCCGCGGAGACGCTGCCGTCGCGACCGAGAAACTCCTCCTCCACCATGCGCGTCAGCAGTGCCGGATCGGCCGGCGTGTTGGCGATGAACCGGGCTCCGCCGTTATCCAGCCGGCCGATTACGATGCCGCGCTCGGCGCCCTTCCGGCCGAACACCACCGTATAGGTCTCGATGGTGCCCCTGCCTTCGGGCCTGTGCTCACGCGCCGGACTCTCCATCGCATCGATCTCCTGCTGCAGTGGGGCGGCGTCCGGCCGCTGCCAGGCGCCCTCGAACGGCCGGGCGGAGTAGATGCCGATGGAGTGCTTGGTAAGATAGCCGCCGTTGCCGTTCACCAGCGCGTACTCGCCCGGCTTGTCGCGGCAGCGCGTCCAGGCTTCGGCGATGGCGTGCATGGTGTAGTTGTTGCCGGGGCCGCCGAAGTAGGGCAGGCCGCCGGTGAGGGTGAGGGCGCGCGAGTCGTCCTCGGCGACGCCGAGCGCCTCGGCCGCCGCTTCCACCGCGGACGGAAAGCAGCTGTAGAGATCGAGATAGCGGATGTCGTCTATGCCGATGCCGGCCATCGCCAGCGCTTCCGTGCCCGCCAGCCGCATCGCGGGTGAGCTGTGGTAATTGATCCGTTCGCCCACCAGCAGCTTGTCGCGCAGGTCGGCGCAGCCGTGCAGGTAGACGCGGTTGTCCTCCGGGATGCCGAGCTCGTCGGCCTTGCCGGCGGAGGTGAGCACCAGCGCCGCGCCCTGGTCGACGCCGTCGCGGGCGTTCATCAGTAACGTGTACGGGAAGCCGATGAAGGGGTTCTCGGCGGACGGCGTGGCGATTTCCTCGGCGCTGCGCCGGCGCGGAAAGTAGGCGTAGGGGTTCTCGGCGGCCACGGCGGTGAACGGGCTCAGCAGCCGTCCCATGGCGGCCAGGTGATCACGGATGCTGTGCCCGCGCCGGCCGCGGATGGCCTGCTCGAAGAGGGGATAGGTCTGTACCGGGAAGCCGATGCCGTGAGCGAGTTCGCGCGGGTCCACAAACATGACGCCGAAGCCCTTGTCGTCCAGGTGGCCCTCCACCTCGTCCTGCCAGTTCAGGGTGAGGCCGGCCCGGCGCGCCGCCTTCTCGGTGGCGACCGCCTCGCCGCCGGCGAGCAGTACGGCGTCCGCCTCGCCGCTGGCGATCATTCCGGCGTATTCGTTGACGTAGCGCTGAGGCACGTCGCCGCCCGCCTCGGAATAGACGGCGCGATGGGGGTTGGCGCCGATGTCCCGGGCCAGGCTGCGGGGCGGATTCGTGGCGCGGCCGTAGTCGTGACTGCGCCGGGGCGTGGAGTCGGAGAAAGTGCGGGTGACGGCGATGGTATCCAGGGCGGCGGCCAGATCGCCCTTCGCAGCCGCGGCGGCGATGGCGGTGCGGGCCGCCTCGGCGGCGATACCCATGGGCGGCAGGGCGTCCTCGGGAGCCACGTCCTTCTGGGTGTACTGGCCGGCGCCGACGATGACCGGGGTTCTGTCCTGGGGCACTGTCTGCTCTCGCTCGTTCCGGAACGAGCGCAATGTTAGCGCATCGTCTCGCGGCTGCCACCGGCTCCGCGGCTGAAAAGCAGTGGCCCGGGCGGTATGATCGGACTAACCGAGGGGTTAAATGCCGATGCAGGGGAACGGTGCCGCTGGCACCCGCCGCAACAGGAGAGAACTCATGAGCGCCGTCGCAGATCAGATCCGTGCCAAGACGTCCGAGCCCACCCGTGACGACATGCTCGCGGTCCTGGAGAAACAACGCCGCGCCTTCCTGGAGGAGGGATTCGTTCCCGTCGAGACCCGTATCGATCGGTTGAACCGGGCCATCGATCTGGTGATCGATAACAAGGATGACCTGGTCGCCGCGATGGACACGGATTTCGGCGGCCGGCCGCGGCCGCTGTCCATGATGACCGACATCATGTCGTCGGTCAGCGCGCTGAAGCATGCGCGCAAGCACGTGAAGAAGTGGATGAAGCCGGAGAAGCGGAAGCTGGACTTCCCGCTGCCGCTGCTGGGTGCCAAGGCTCGGGTGCATTTCCAGCCGAAGGGCGTGGTGGGCTGCATCAGTCCGTGGAACTTCCCGGTGAATCTGACCTTCATGCCGCTGGCCGGCATGTTTGCTGCCGGCAACCGGGTGATGGTGAAGCCGTCGGAGTTCACGGAGCGCACCTCGGCCCTCATGGCGGAGCTGGCCGCGAAGTATTTCGACGAGAGCGAGCTCGCCTTTTTCCTCGGCGGGCCCGAGGTGGGCAAGGCGTTCTCCACGCTGCCCTTCGATCACCTGAAATTCACCGGCGCCACGGAGGTGGGCCGCCATGTGATGGCGGCCGCAGCGAAGAACCTCACGCCCGTTACGCTGGAGCTCGGCGGCAAGTCGCCGGTGATCATCTCGAAGACGGCGGACATCCGCCAGGCGGCCGAGAATGTGATGCTCGGCAAGCTGATGAACGCCGGGCAGATCTGCCTGGCGCCGGACTACATCCTGGTGCAGGAGTCGCGGCACGACGAGCTGCTGAAGACGATGCAGGAGGTGGCCGTCGACATGTATCCGAAGATACTCGCGAACGACGAGTACACGTCGGTGATCAACGAGCGGCACCACACCCGGCTGCAGGGTTACGTGTCGGACGCGAAAGAGAAGGGTGCGAAGATCGTGGAGCTGAATCCCGCCGGTGAGGACTTCGCGCACCAGCAGGGTAGCCACAAGATCCCGCCGATGTTCATCGAGCAGGTCAGCGACGACATGGCGGTGATGAAGAACGAGATCTTCGGTCCGCTGCTGCCGCTGATGACGTATGGGGGGATCGACGAGGCCATCGACTACGTGAACGATCACCCGCGACCGCTGGCGCTGTACTACTTCGGCACCGACAGGGACGAGGAGCGCGAGGTGCTGGAGCGCACGACGTCGGGCGGCGTGACGCTGAACGACGTGATCTGGCACGTGGGGCACGAGGACCTGCCCTTCGGCGGCGTGGGTCCGAGCGGCATGGGCGCGTACCACGGGATCGACGGCTTCCGGGAGTTCAGCCATCGCAAGGCGGTGTACCGCCAGGCGAAGGTGAGCGTCGCGAAGCTCATCGGCATCCGCCCGCCCTACGGCGACACGCTGCAAAAAACCCTGAAACGCGAAATCAAGAAGTAGAGGGTGCCGGACCGAACTTTTGCAACTTTTCCAACTTATTCTGGAAAGGCGTTTAGCTCGCCGGACAACGGTCCGGCTTCAAAGAAACGCAAGAAAGTTGCAAAAGTTCGGTCCGGCACCTATTCCTATTCCAGGCGGGCGGCTATGGTTTCCAGGCGGCGGGTGATCGCCTCCAGGTCTGCGTGGCCGGACGGTTTTTCGCCGACGCGCGCGATGCCTTGCCAGACCATGTGCATGAGGCGCTGGACGTTCCTCGCGATCTCCACCAGGTCGTCGGCCGCGTGCCCCCGCAGCAGATAGGTGCGGCACGAGTACTCCAGGGCGCCGTAGAAGAGATCGCGGATGTTCCAGATGGGGATGTCCTTGCGAATCTCGCCCCGGTTCATACCCTCCCGGATGACGTGGTCGAACACCGCCACGTAGGTCTTGTTGAACTGCAGATACCCTGAGCTCTCGTACTCCGACATCTGCCGGTAGGTCGCCATCGCCAGCTCGATGATGCGCCACTCCGACAGGCAGCTGATCATGTGATGCCGCGCCAGGAACTCGAGCTGCTTGCGTGTATCGGAGAGCCCGTGCACGCCCTCCTCCGCACTCGCCGTCAGCCGTTCGTAGAACGTGCCCACCACCGCGTGCAGCAACGCTTCCTTGTTCTTGAAGTAGAGGTAGATCGTGCCCTCGGCGACCGCCGCGCGCCGGGCGATTTCCGCGATGCGCGCGCCGTCGAAGCCGTGCTCGCGGAACACCTCGTGGGCCGCGGCGATGATGGCCTCTTCGCGCGCCTCCACCCGCTCGCGGCGCGTTCTCGGTTCGGCATTACTCATGCTCGTTTCCCGGCTATAAATGCCATAATGAACTTGACTCATTTATACTGAATTGCTTTCATAGTCAACCGGCGCCGGCTGAAGGCCGCCGGCCGGAGGGGCATATGGCGAAGGACATCCTGCGCATCGGCGGAGCGGTCGGCTTCTGGGGCGAGACCTCGGTGGCCACCCCGCAGCTGCTTGCCGCCGGCGTCGACTACCTCGTCTACGACTATCTCGCCGAGATCACCATGTCGATCATGGCCCGCGCCCGCGGCGCCGACCCGGAGCGCGGCTACGCCACCGACTTCGTTTCCGCCGTCATCCGGCCGAACCTCGTGGAGATCGCCCGCCGGCGCGTCAAAGTGATCTCCAATGCCGGCGGCGTCAACCCGGGCGCTTGTGCGGATGCCATCCGCGCATTGGTGGAAGAAGCGGGGCTCGATCTCAGGGTCGGCGTGGTGCGCGGCGACGACCTCAGCGACCGCATCGCCGACCTGGCCGCGACGGAGATCCGCGAGATGTTCTCCGGCGCGCCTCTGCCGCCGGCCGAGCGTATCGCGAGCACGAACGCCTACCTCGGCGCGCTGCCCATCGCCGCCGTGCTGGATGCCGGCGCCGACATCGTCGTCACCGGCCGCGTCGTCGACAGCGCCGTCACCCTGGCCGCCTGCCTGCACGAGTTCCGCTGGCCGCAGGATCACTACGACGCCATGGCCGGCGCCAGCGTCGCCGGCCACATCCTCGAATGCAGCACCCAGGCCACCGGCGGCAACTTCACCGACTGGGAACAGGTGGCCGACGGCATCGCGGACATCGGCTATCCTGTCGCGGAGATCTCGCCCGACGGCAGCTTCGTCTGCACCAAGCCGGAAGGCACCGGCGGTCTGGTCAGTATCGGCACCGTCGCCGAGCAGATGCTCTACGAGATCGGCGACCCGCAGGCCTACGTCCTGCCCGACCTGATCTGCGACTTCTCCGGTGTCATGCTGGAGCAGGCCGGCCCGGACCGGGTGCGCGTCAGCGGCGCCCGTGGCAGGCCGCCGACCGACACCTACAAGGTGAGCGCGACATACGCCGACGGCTACCGCGGCGGCCAGCTCCTGTTCTTCTACGGTTTCGATGCCGAGCGCAAGGCGCGCGCCTATGCGGACGCCGCACTCGCCCGCGCCCGCGGCCGACTCGCGCAACAGGGCCTGGACGACTACACCGAGATCCTCGTGGAGGTCTTCGGTGACGAGAGCCACTACGGCGCCGCGCGGCGCATCGCCGGCGCCCGGGAGGTCACGCTGAAGATCGCCGCGAAACACACCGACCCCCGCGGCGTCGGCGCGCTACTGCAGGAGACGATCGGCGCGGCGCTCAGCGCGCCGCCGGGGCTCACGCTGTTCTCCGGCGGCGGCCGGCCGAAGCCCTCGCCGGTAGTGCGCCTGTTCTCTTTCCTGTACCCGAAGACCGACGTGCCGGTCACCGTCGACGTCGACGGCGCCACCGGTCCCGTGGAACCGCCGCCCGGCGCCCCGTTAGATGCCGACGCCATCCGTCGACCGGTGCCGCCGGCCTCGCCCGATCTCGCCGGCGACACCGTCGAGGTGCCGCTGGTGCAACTCGCCTGGGGCCGCAGCGGCGACAAGGGCGACAAGGCCAACATCGGCATCATCGCCCGCCGACCCGAGTACCTGCCGTACATCTGGGCGGCCCTCACCGAGGAAGCGGTCGCGGCCCGCTTCGCCCACTTCCTCCGCGGCCCGGTCGAGCGCTTCCTGCTGCCCGGCTCGAACGCCGTGAACTTCCTGCTGCACGACGTGCTCGGCGGCGGCGGCGTGGCGAGCCTCCGGAACGACCCCCAGGGCAAGGGCTATGCCCAGGTCCTGCTGGACCATCCCATCACCGTGCCGGCCGCGCTGGCGGAGACGCTCTGACATGCCCGTCTATCACTCCCGCATCGACACCGCCGCCGACGGCTATGCCGACAACCGCGCCGGCATGCTCGGCCTGATCGAGAAGCTGGAGGGCCTCAATGCCCGCAGCGCCGCCATCTCCGAGCAGCGCCGGCCCCGCTTCGAGGAACGCGGCCAGCTCACCCCCCGGGAACGCCTGTCGGCGATGCTCGATCCCGGCATGCCGTTCCTCGCCATCGGCAACATCGCCGGCTATCTCTACGACACCAGCGACGAGGAGAAGTCGCTGCCCGGCGGCAACGTGATCGTCGGCATCGGCTTCATCGCCGGCGTGCGCTGTGTGGTCTCCGTGAGCGACAGCGGCATCCAGGCGGGCTCGCTCACCGAACCCACCGCCTACCGCATCCTGCGCGGTCAGGAGATCGCGCTGGCGCAGAAACTGCCCTTCGTGCACAGCGTCGAGAGCGCCGGCGCGAACCTCATGCAGTACAAGGTGAGCGGCTTTCTGGACGGCGGTACGTTCTTCGCCAACCTGGCGCGCCTGAGCGCGGCCGGTATCCCGGTGGTCAACATCCTCAACGGCTCGTCGACGGCCGGCGGCGCATACATGCCCGGCCTGAGCGACTACGTCATCGCGGTGCGCGGCCGGGCGAAGGCGTTCCTGGCCGGTCCGCCGCTGCTGAAGGCGGCCACCGGCGAGATCGCCACGGACGAGGAACTGGGTGGCGCCGAGATGCACTCGACCGTATCCGGCCTGGTCGAGTACGTGGCCGAGGATGACGCCCACGCCGCGCTCATCGCACGCGAGGTGGTGGCCCGGCTCGCCTGGAATGACCGTTGCCCGCGGCCGCCGGCGCGCGGCGGCGCCGAGCCGCTGTTCGACCCGGACGAAATCGCGGGGATCGTGCCGCTGGATTATCGCCGGCCCTACGAGGTGCGGGAGGTCATCGCCCGCATCGTCGACGGCTCGGACTTCCTGGACTTCAAGCCCCGCTACGGCGCGGGCACGGTCTGCGTGCAGGCGGAGATCCACGGCCAGGCCTGCGGCATCCTCGCCAACAACGCACCCATCGACCCTGACGGCGCCACCAAGGCCACCCAGTTCCTGCAGCTCTGCGACCAGTCGGATCTGCCGGTGGTCTTCCTGCAGAACACCACCGGCTACATGGTGGGCAAGCATTACGAGCAGGGCGGCATGATCAAGCACGGCTCGAAGATGATCCAGGCCGTGACCAACATCTCGGTGCCGCGGCTGACGCTGATGATCGGGGCGAGCTACGGCGCCGGCAACTATGGCATGTGCGGCCGCGGCCTCGACCCGGACTTCCTGATGACCTGGCCGAACGCGAGCACCGGCGTCATGGGCGGCGACCAGGCGGCCACCACCATGTCCATCGTGACCCGGGCCGCGGCGAAGGCCAAGGGCCGGGAACTGGGCCCGGCGGAGGTCGAGACCCAGGAACGGCGCCTCGCCGAGCACTTCGATTCCCAGTCCAGCGCCTTCTATACCTCCGGTCACATGCTGGACGACGGCATGATCGATCCCCGGGACAGCCGCCGCACGCTCGGCTTCATGCTCGAGACGGTGTGGGAGGCGAGGAACCGGACGGTTAAACGCAACAGCTTCGGCATCGCGAGGATGTAACCATGAGCGACCTGCCCGACACGAAGAACCTGGATCTGAAGCTCGCCGGCGGCTGGCTCACCATCTGGCTGAACCGGCCGAAGGCGAGGAACGCGCTCTCCGCCGAGATGATCGAGGAGCTGATCGCGGTACTGGAAGCGGTGCGCGACGACCGTGCGGTGCGCGGCATCACCTTCCGCGGCCGCGGCGGCATGTTCTGCGCCGGCGGCGACGTGAAGGGCTTTCGCGCGGCCTTCCAGGGCGGCGGCCAGAGCGCCGACGACGTAGCCGCGGCCAGCCGCCGAGGCGGCGAGCTGTTCGCGATGGTGGACTCCATGCCCCAGGTGGTGGTGATGCTGGTGGAGGGCGCGGCCGTCGCCGGCGGCCTCGGCATGGTGTGCGGCGGCGACGTGGTGGTGGTCACCCGCGACGCCCGCTTCGCCCTGACCGAGGCCCGTCTCGGCATCCCGCCGGCGCAGATCGCGCCCTACGTCGTGCGGCGCATCGGCCTGGCCGCCGCGCGGCGTATCATGCTGACCGCCGCCGAGTTCGACGGGGCCGGTGCTAAGGAAATCGGCATCGCGGACTTCCTCGCCAACGACGCCGACGAACTCGAGACCCTTGAGGCGGTGATCCGCGCGGACGTGCTGCGCTGCGCGCCCGGCGCGATCGCCGTGACCAAGGAACTGGCGCGGGCGGCGGTCCACCTGGACGCCGAGGCCATGACCGATCTCGCCGCCCGGCGCTTCGCCGAGTGCATGCTGGGCGAGGAGGGGCGCGAGGGCGTGGCCGCCTTCGTCGAGAAGCGCAAACCGGGCTGGTCGCCGTGACGCTGGAGCGTATCCTCGTCGCCAACCGGGGCGAGATCGCCTGCCGCATCATCCGCGGCGTGCAGGCGACGGGGCGCCGGGCCGCGGCGGTGTACTCCGAGGCGGATGCCGACGCCCCCCACGTGCGCCTGGCCGACGCCGCCGAATGCATCGGTGCGGCACCCGCCGCCGAGTCCTACCTGAACATCGAGGCCGTGCTGCGCGCGGCGGAGACTGCCGGCGCCGACGCCGTGCATCCCGGCTACGGCTTCCTGGCGGAGAACGCGGACTTCGCCCGCGCTTGCGTCGATGCGGGGCTGACGTTCATCGGCCCGCCCGCCGGCGCCATCGAGCTCATGGGCAACAAGGCGGCGGCCAAGCGGCGGATGATCGAGGCGGGTGTGCCATGCGTGCCCGGTTACGAGGGCGAGGACCAGGGCGACGCAGCCTTCGCCGCCGCCGCCCGTGACATCGGCTATCCGGTCATGGTGAAGGCGGCCGCCGGCGGCGGCGGCCGCGGCATGCGCCGGGTCGAACACGAAGCCGAGCTGGTTCCCGCACTCGCCATGGCTCGCAGCGAGGCCGAGAGCGCCTTCGGCTCCGGCGAGCTGATCCTGGAGAAGGCGGTGGTCGACGCCCGCCACGTGGAGATCCAGGTGTTCGCCGACGACCACGGCGCCGTCGTCCACCTGGGCGAGCGGGACTGCTCCGTGCAGCGCCGCCACCAGAAGGTGGTGGAGGAGGCGCCCTGCCCGGTGATGACCGAGAGACTGCGCGAGGCCATGGGCGCCGCGGCGGCGGATGCGGCCCGCAGCATCGATTATCGTGGCGCCGGCACCGTCGAGTTCCTGCTGGACGCGTCGGGGGAATTCTATTTCCTGGAGATGAATACCCGGCTGCAGGTGGAGCATCCGGTGACGGAGATGGTGACCGGGCTCGACCTCGTCGCGCTGCAACTCAGGGTGGCCGAGGGCCGCGCGCTCGGTATCGAGCAGCACGAGGTCGCGCTGCGGGGTCACGCCATCGAGGTGCGCCTGTACGCCGAGGATCCCGCCCGGGGTTTCATGCCGGCTACCGGCCGCATCGACCTGTGGGCGCCGCCTTCGGGCGGGGGCATCCGGGTGGATGCGGGTGTCGGGACGGGCTCGGAGATCTCGCCCTGGTACGACCCGATGGTGGCCAAGATCATCAGCCACGGCGAAACCCGGGACGCCGCCCGGCTGAACCTGATCCGCGCGCTGGAGGGCACGGCCCTGTTCGGCGTGACGAACAACCGGGACTTCCTCGTCGAGGTACTGCGGCGGCCGGAATTCGTCGAGGGCCGGGCCACGACGGCCTTCCTCGATGCGCAGGGCGCGGGGGCGTTCGGCGGTGGTCCGGGGCCGGCCGATGCCGCCGTCGCGGCGCTGCTGGAATACACCCTGGCCGGCGAGGCCGCGCTGGCGGCCAGCGTCGGGGTATCGCCCCGGCTGCTGGGCTGGTCGAGCGCCGGCCGGCTGGTGTCCCGATACCGCTACGAGCTGGACGGCGAGCCGGTCGATCTCGCCGTCAGTCCCGCGCCCGACGGCACGGTGACGGTGGCCGGTGCGGGCGGCGAATGGCGGCTGCGTATCCTCGCGCGCGAAGCGCACCGGGCGCGCGTCGCCATCGACGACCGCATCGTCGACGTGCTGTTCCACCTGTCCCGGCCGGGGTTCATCCACGTGTCGGTGGACGGGCGCGCCGCGGCGTTCGAGAATCTGAGAGAGAGCGTTGCGGCGGCCGAGGAGGCCGGCGGCGGCCGGGTGACCGCCGCCATGCACGGGCTGATCACCGAGATCGCGGTCACGCCCGGCGCGAGCGTCACGCGAGGCACCCGGCTGCTGGTGCTGGAAGCCATGAAGATGCAGCACGAGGTGCGCGCCGAGATCGACGGCGTGGTGACCGTCGTGCACTGCGAGGCCGGCCGGCAGGTGGCGGCCGACGAACTGATGCTGGAGATCGAGCCGGCGGACGACGACGCGGCCTGAGCCGCCGGCGACCCTGACTGACTGGAGGAATCTATGAAATCAGCCCTGTGCGAGCGACTCGGCATCGAGTTCCCGCTGTTCGCTTTCAGCCACTGCCGCGACGTGGTGGCGGCCGTCTCCCGTGCCGGGGGCATGGGCGTGTTCGGCGCGGTGACGCTGCCGCCCGACCGGCTCGAGGAGGAACTTTCATGGATCGACGACCACGTCGACGGCAAGCCCTACGGCGTGGACCTGATCGTGCCCAACAAGGTAGAGGGCAAGGGTCAGGCCGTCGACGAGGACCAGCTGCTCGCCGCCGTGCCCGAAGCGCACAAGCAGTTCGCAGCCGGCCTGCTCGCGAGCCGCGACATCCCCACCGACGACCTCGAGGACGGGCGCCGCGAGCACGTGCGCTTCGCGAAGAACCTGCAGGAGGGCGGCGCCGGCGAACTGCTCGAAGTGGCGTTCTCCCATCCCATCAAGCTGATTGCGAACGCACTCGGCGTGCCGCCGCAGATCATGCTCGACATGGGCAAGCAGCACGATGTGGCCGTCGCCGCATTGGTCGGCGCGAAAGAGCACGCCATCCGCCAGGTGAACGCCGGTGTCGACATCCTGGTGGTGGCCGGTGGCGAGGCCGGCGGCCACTGCGGCGACGTCTCCACGCTGGTGCTGGTGCCGGAGGTCTGCGAGGCGGTGCGGCCCATCAGCGACGTGCCCATACTGGCGGCGGGCGGTATCGTGACCGGGCGTCAGATGGCGGCCTGCATGGCCATGGGCGCCGACGGCGCCTGGACCGGCTCCGTCTGGCTCACCACTGCCGAGGCCGAGACTAATCCGGTGGTGAAGGAGAAGATGCTGAAGGCCAGCTCGCGCGACACCGTGCGCTCGCGCAGCCGCACGGGGAAACCCTCCCGTCAGCTGCGCTCGCCGTGGACCGATGCCTGGGAGTCCGGCGACAGCCCCGAGCCCCTGCCCATGCCCCTGCAGTCGCTGGTCAGCGAGCCGGCGCTCAGGAAGCTCGACAAGCTGGCCCAGGGCGGTCACGCCGGCGCGGGCGAGCTGGCCACGTACTGGGTGGGTCAGGGCGTCGGTCTCATGAATCAGGAGAAGTCCGTGCGCGCCGTGGTGCAGGAGTTCCAGGAGGATTTCCTCGCCGCCTACGAGCGGCTCGGCGAGTTCCTGGACGACTGAAGCCATTCGGCCAGTCGGGAGGCAGTCATGTTCCAGCAGGTGATCGATTTCCGCGACGAGAGTGAGGCGTTGTACCAGCTGCTTGCGCCGCTGGGCGACGAGCAGTTCGCGCGGCCCACCCAGTTCAAGGACTGGACCATCGACGACGTCATCGGCCACCTGCACATCTGGAACCGGGCGGCGGCGCTGTCGCTGGCGGACCCGGAGGCATTCCGGCAGTTCCTGGCCGAAGTGATGGCCGCAGCGCAGAAAGGCGGCATGCGGGCTTTCGAGCGGGAGTGGCGCGGCGAACTGGCCGGCCACGCCCTGCTGGAAGCCTGGCGGGAGTTCTACCTGCCCATGTGCGAGCGCTTCGGCGAGGCCGATCCGAAGGCCCGGGTGCAATGGGCCGGCCCGGACATGAGCGTGCGCTCGGCCATCACCGCCCGGCACATGGAGACCTGGGCCCACGGCCAGGAGGTGTACGACGAACTCGGCGTGGTGCGCCGGGACGCCGACCGTATAAAGAACATCGCCGTCCTCGGCGTCAACACCTTCGGCTGGACCTTCCGCAATCGCGGCCTGGAGATACCGGAGCAGCCGCCGTTCGTGCGCCTCGACGCGCCCTCCGGCGCCGTCTGGGAGTTCAACGAGCCGAGCGACGTGAACTACGTGGCCGGCGACGCCACCGAGTTCTGCCAGGTGGTGACCCAGACCCGCAACGTCGCCGACACCAGCCTCGACGTGAAGGGCGAGACCGCCGTGCGCTGGATGGCCATGGCCCAGTGCTTTGCCGGCCCGCCGGAAGACCCACCCGAACCAGGCACCCGCCACACGGTGAAATAACCACGTAGGAGGGCCTTCAGGCCCGATCAATCGCGGCTGAAGCCGCTCCTGCCATTGTCCATTGGCTCCAGTCGGTCCGGACGACCCCCGCAGGGCGGCCATAAAGGAAGGGGATCGGGCCTTCAGGCCCCTCCCACAGCGGGTCGGGCCTGAAGGCCCTCCTACCGCGGTGTGTTTCGGTTTACCCGACTTGCTGCAGCGCAAAAAGCCTGTAGCATCGGGCAAGCCTGTTTGTGCGCGATGCGGGGGCCGAAACCATGACTGACAACGGCGGCGAAGAAGAAAAAGGGACCTCCCTGGCGGCATCACTGGACGATTTCGTCAGGGAATATCAGCCGTTCGGCAGGCAGGACGCCGAGAAGCTGGACCGGGAGGTGCGTTCGCTGATCGCCCGGGCCACACGAGGCATGTCGCCGGTGGAACTCTCGCTGGCCTATCTCGACTGGCTGGTGCATCTCAGCCTTTCGCCCGGGAAGCTCGCGCTGCTCGCCCAGAGCTTCATACGCAAGACCGTCCAGCTGGGTATCTACAACGTCAAGGCCATGTTCGGCCGCGGCGGGGAGCCGCCGGCGCGGATCACGGAGCGGCGCATGCAGGGCGAGGCCTGGCAGCGCTGGCCGTTCAACGTGATGGCTCAGGGGTATCAGCTCAGCCAGGACTGGTGGCAGGAGGCCACCACCGGCGTGGACGGCGTCGACCGCTCCCGCGAACAGCTGGTCGCGTTCATGGCGCAGCAGATCCTCAGCCTGGCCTCGCCGATGAACGTGCCGATCACGAATCCGGAGGTCATTCACACCACCGTTGCCGAACGCGGCCGTAACCTTCTGCGCGGCGCGCGCAATCTGGTCGACGATCAACTGCGCAAGGCGCGCAACCAGCCGCCGCCGGGGGTCGAGGCCTACCGGCCCGGCGAGAGCGTGGCAGTGACGCCGGGCAAGGTGGTCTACGAGAACCGCCTGATCGAGGTGATCCAGTACACACCGCAGACCGGGGAGGTGGGCGCCGAGCCGGTGCTGGTCACGCCCGCCTGGATCATGAAGTACTACATCCTTGATCTCTCGCCGAAGAATTCGCTGGTCCGCTACCTGGTGGAGCAGGGCAAGACGGTGTTCATGATCTCGTGGAAGAACCCGACCGAAGCCGACCGGGACCTGGGCATGGACGATTACCTGAACCTGGGCATCATGGCCGCGCTGGATGCCGTGAGCGCCATCGTGCCGCGGCGCAAGATCCACCTGGTGGGCTATTGCATCGGCGGCACACTGGCCTACATCGCCGCGGCGAAGATGGCCCGGGACGGCGACGAGCGCCTGAAGTCGCTGACCATTTTCGCCGCCCAGGCGGACTTCACGGAGGCCGGCGAGATCCGGCTGTTCCTCTCCGACAGCATCGTCTCGTTCCTCGACAGCTTCATGTGGAAGCAGGGCTATCTCGGCGTCGAGAACATGGGCGGCGCCTTCGCCGCGCTCAGGGTGAGCGATCTCGTATACGCGCCCGCGGTCGACCGTTACGTGCTCGGCAAGGAGCCGCAACTGAACGACCTCATGGCGTGGAACGCCGACGGTACCCGCATGCCGCCGCGCATGCATTCCGAGTATCTGCGCCGGCTGTACCTCGATAACGATCTGGCCGAGGGCCGCTTCGAGGTGGACGGCGAGAAGGTGCACCTGGACGCCGTCGACGTGCCGCTGTTCGTCGTCGGCACGGAGACCGATCACGTGGCGCCGTGGAAGTCCGTGTACAAGATCAACCGGCTGAGCAACGCGGAGGTGACCTTCCTGCTCACCAGCGGCGGCCACAATGCAGGTATCATCAGCGGCCCCAGCCACCCGCGGCGCCGCTACCGCCTGCGCACCCGAGCGCCGGGCGAGAGCTATATCGCGCCGGAGCGCTGGCTGGCCGAGACGCCGCCGGAGGACGGTTCCTGGTGGCCGGTGTGGGATGCGTGGCTGGACGCGCAGACCACCAGCCGGGTGAAACCGCCGTCCATCGGTGCGCCGCGCAAGGGTTATCGCCCGCTGCGCGATGCCCCGGGCGAGTACGTCTTCGGCTGAACGACACGCATTCGATAACGACAACGAGGAGCAATCATCCCCATGGACCTCAAAGACAAGACCATTGCGATCACCGGCGGCGGGCGCGGACTCGGCGCCGCGATGGCTCTCCGCCTGGCCTCCCGCGGCGCGAAGCTGGCGCTGGTGGACCTGGACGAGGATGCCCTGAAGTCGACCGCTTCGGAATGCGAGAAGGCCGGCTCGCCCCAGGTGGCCGTCTACAAGGCCAATGTCGCCGAGGAGGATTCGGTGGTCAGCCTGTTCGAGGACATCGGGGACGATTTCGGCGCGCTGCACGGGCTGGTCAACAACGCCGGCATCACCCGGGATGCGCTGACACTGAAGGTGAAGGACGGCGAGCTGGTCTCCAAGATGTCGCTGGATCAGTGGCAGCTGGTCATCGACGTGAACCTCACCGGCGTGTTCCTGTGCGGTCGAGAGGCGGCGGCGAAGATGATCGCCACGGGTTCGAAGGGCTGCATCATCAACATCTCCTCCATCTCCCGCGCCGGCAACATGGGCCAGGTGAACTACTCGGCCACCAAGGCTGGCGTGCAGGCCATGGCCGTCGTCTGGGCCAAGGAATTCGCCCGCTACGGCATCCGCGCCGCCTCCATCGCGCCGGGATTCATCGGCACTGAGATGGTCATGTCCATGAAGCCGGAGGCCCGCGAGAAACTCACGAAAGGCATACCGTCCGGCCGCGTCGGTGACCCGGACGAGATCGCCCACGCGGTGCAGTTCATCCTGGAAAACGACTACGTGAACGGCCGCTGCATCGAGGTGGACGGCGCCCTGAGACTGTAGGAGGGGCTTCAGCCCCGACCTGTTCGGCAATCGGGCCTGAAGGCCCTCCTACGGTCAGCGTTGCCCGAAGGCTTCCACGAAGCGGGCGAGGGTCTTCGAGATTCTGCCGCGCGGGATCATGATCTCGATGAGTTCGAACGTGCCGCGCCGGGCGTAGGCGGCCTCCAGCGCCGTAGCCAGTTCGGCGCGCGTGTTCACGCGCGTGCCACGGCCGCCCAGCGGCGCAGCCATGTCGGCGAAATGCCAGTCGTCCAACCGGTTGTATGGCGTCTCGGGCTGGAAGGTGGCGAGCATCTCCCAGGAGGCATTGTTGAACACGAGCACGATGGGGTCCCAGCCGTAGCGGCGGCAGTTGCCGAGTTCCCAGCCGGTCATCTGGAAGGCGCCGTCACCCACCAGTATCAGCGGCCGGCGGCCGCTCGCCGCCTGCAGGCCGAGCCCGGCCGGTACGCCGAAGCCCATGCCCGCGTAATAGCCCGGCGCTGCGAGTTCCGTATTGGCCATCTCCATGGCCGTGAACAGGCAGTCTCCGGTGTCTGCGGCCAGCGGCAGGGGCTCGTGGCGGGCGAAGAGGTCGTTGACCGCGCAGCTGATATCGTCGGGGGAGATGGCTTCGTCGTCGGCCGGCATACCCGTTGCGTAAGCGTGACGATACGGCTCGCGATCTTCGCCGAGCGGCTCTACGGCCGCCAGCAGCTCGTCGATGAGCGCGGCGAGGGGGATGTCCTCGTAGACGTGGTAGCCGAGGCGCACGTGTCGGTCGGTCGCCGCTATGGCGTTGCGGTTGTCGATGCGCCGCGCCGAGACGCCGAAGTTCGTGTCGCACAGGATGACGCCGAGTGCGAGCAGCGCGTCGGAGTTCTCCACCGCTTCGCCGATGGCGGGATCGCCCGCCAGCCCGAGGTAGGTGCCGATCAGCGGCGCGCGGGCGTCGGCCAGCAGACCCCGCCCCATGAACGTCGTGGCCACCGGTATCCCCAGCCGCCGCGCCAGTCGCGCCACCCGGTCCTCTAGGCCGTAGCGGCGGATTTCCACCCCGATCAGCATGACCGGCCGTGCCGCCGCCCTGAGCCGCTGCATGACCTCCGCCGCGCAGGCAGACACCGCCCCGGCATCGAATGCGGTGGCCCTGGCCGACGGTACCGCATCCGTCGGCATGTGCACGCGGTCCCGAGGCAGTTCGATGTAAACCGGCCGCGATTGTTCCAGGCAGTTCCGCAGCACCCGATCGATGAGCGCTGGTGCCGTCGCCGGGTCGTCCAGCACGGCCTGGTCGCAGGTGATCTCCTGGTATATGCGGTGCTGGGAACCGAGCGTCTTCGCCTGATGATGGACGAGCAGCCCGCGCCGCCCTTCGGCGACGCCGGGTGCGCCGGAGACGACCACCAGCGGCGACTTCTCGGCATAGGCGCCGGCGACCGCATTCACCATGTTCAGCGCGCCGGCGCCGTAGGTCACGGCGGCCACGCCGAGCCCGCTGCGGTAGCGCGCTGCCGCATCCGCCGCGAAGCCGACGGCGGGCTCGTGGCTGAGCGTGTAGTAGGGCAGGATGCCGGACTCCGCGATCACCTTGAAGAATGGCAGTGCGAAGTCGCCCGGGATGCCGAATATCTCGCCTGCGCCCCGATCCTTAAGCGCATGGAGCAGTGCTTCCGCCAGGTTCATCGCGTCCTCGTGGTCCGCAGTGGGAATACGACACGCTAGAAGGCGCAGCGGCGGGCTGTAAATAGGTAATGGACGCCGGCGTCCGCGACACGCGATATTGCGTAAACCACGACTGGCAGCGCCCGCCGGTCTCGGTTAGGGTTCGCCGAGAAAAAGGTAGGAGGGCCTTCAGGCCCGATACCGCCTTCAGGCCCGATCCGAAAGACGATCGGGCCTGAAGGCCCTCCTGCGGCAACATCGAGGGGGACAAAATGAACGACGCAGCATCACCCGCGACGAAACAGATGATCGGCGGCGAGGTGCTCGCCGCCATGCTGGCGAAGGAGGGCATCGACACGATCTTCGGTATCGTGGACGGCACCTATCTCGGCTTCTACACGGCGTTCCAGAAGTACGGTATCCGTCTGGTCTCGCCGCGGCATGAGTCCACCGCCGCACACATGGCCGGGGCCTATGCCCGCGCCACCGGCAAGCTCGGCGTCTGCATGGCCAGCAACGGTCCCGGTGTCGCCAACATCCTGCCCGGCGTGGCCGTGGAGCAGGGCGAGGGCAATCGGGTCCTGCTGATCACGAGCTGCAGGCGCACCGGTCTCGCCTACCCGGACCGGGGCGGCACGTTCCAGTACTTCGACCAGGTCGGCACGACGGCCCCCATGAGCAAGTGGTCGGGCGCGGTGGCCACGCCGGACCGGCTGCCGGAACTGGCGCGGGAGGCGTTCCGCATGTCGTGGATCGGGCGTCCCGGCGTCGTCCATCTGGACGTGCCCGAGAACCTGATGAACGGGCCGGCGGAGTATCCCGCCGACTTCCTGCGCGAGCCGGCCAGCTACCGGCCGGTGACGCCGCTGGCGGCCGATCCCGATCAGGTGCGCGCGGCGGCGGACATGCTGCGCGAGGCGCAGCTGCCGATGCTCCACGGCGGCACGGGTATCGTGCATGCGGACGCGGCCGCCGAGCTGCAGACTGTAGCCGAAGCGCTGCAGGCGCCCGTTACCGTCAGCTGGGGCGCCCGCGGCGCGCTGGACGAATCCAGCCCGCTCGCCATCCCCAACAGCACCCTGGACGTGGCCCGCGAGGCACGCGGCCGCAGCGACCTGTTCCTGATCCTGGGCTCCCGGGTCGGCGAGACCGACTGGTGGGGCCGCGGCCGCTTCTGGGGCGGCTCGAACCCGGAGGTGCCCAAGCGCACCATCCAGGTGGACATCGACCCGGACATCATCGGCCGCAACCGCCCCGTGGACCTGGGCATCGTGGGCGACGTGAAGGTATTCCTGCAGGCGCTGCGCGCCGAACTCGAGCGCGAGCCAGTGGCCGATCGTCTGATCACCGCGCGCGGGCAGGCAATCGCGGAACTCGCCGAGGCCCGCGCGAAGATCCGTGCCGGGCTGGACGCCGTGCTCGCCTCGGACAAGTCGCCCTTGCATCCCGCCCACGTGCCGGCCAAGGCCCGCGAGGTGTTCGGCGACGATGGCATGCTGGTGATCGACGGCGGCAACACGGCCGTTTGGTGCGCGCACTATTACCGCAACGCCAGGCCGGATGCGATCTACTCCACCTTCAAGTTCGGCATGCTCGGTGCCGGCGTCGGCCAGGCGCTCGGCGTGAAGACCGCCTGCCCGGACCGACCGGTGGTCTGCATCATCGGCGACGGCGCCATGGCCATGCATATGCAGGAGGTCGAGACCGCGGTGCGGGAGAAGCTGCCGCTGGTGTACGTGGTGCTCTGCGACAAGCAGTGGGGCATGGTGAAGCTCACCCAGACGGTGGGCATCGGCCAGCTGCGCCAGGCCATGGGCATCGACGCCGACTCCACGATCAATACCGATTTCGAGGAGACCCGCTTCGACGAGGTGGCCAAGGCCATGGGCGCCATCGGCGAACGCGTGGCCGACCCGGCGGAGCTGGAGGGCGTGCTCCGGAGTACGAAGGAGTCCGGCCGGCCGGCCGTGATCCACGTGGACGTGGACCCGATGGCTCACCTGATGGCGCCAGGGCTGACCGAGTTCAAGGAGATGCACGGGGAGCCGGTGGGCTGAGCGGCTGAGCCGCCCGCGTGGATCCCGCCCTCGACGCCATCAGGCTGGATTTCGAGCCGGCCAGCCTGCTCGCGCTCAACATCATCCTGGCGCTGCTGATGTTCGGGGTGGCGCTGGATCTGCGCCTGTCGGATTTCCGGGCGGTGGCGAAGGCGCCCCGCGGCCCGCTGGTGGGCATCGCCACCCAGCTCCTGCTGCTGCCGCCCGCCACCTTCCTGCTGGTGCAGCTCATCGACCCCATCCCCAGCGTGGCGCTGGGCATGATGCTGATCGCGGCCTGCCCGGGCGGCAACGTCTCCAACTTCCTGGTATGGCTCGCGAAGGGTAATGCGGCACTCTCGGTGAGCATGACGGCCGTGACCAGCACGGCAGCCATGTTCATGACGCCGTTCAACCTCACCTTCTGGGCCGCACTCGATCCGGATACGCGGCGGCTGCTCGCAGACATCGCCGTGGACCCGGTGATCATGGTGATCACCATCCTCCTGATTCTGGCGCTGCCGCTGCTCGCCGGCATGTGGACCGGCTCCCGCTATCCCGAGTTCGCCGCCCGCATGCGCCGACCGCTGCGGGTGGCAGGCGGCCTGTTCTTCCTGGGCTTCATCGTGCTGGCGTTCTGGCGCGATCGGGAGTACCTCACTCTCGCTATACTGCCGGTGCTGGGGATCGTCGCGGCGCACAATGCCCTCGCTCTGGCGCTGGGTTACACCGCCGGCCGGCTCACAGGTCTCTCGGCGCGGGACCGCCGCGCCGTGACCATCGAGGTGGGCATCCAGAACAGCGGCCTGGGGCTCGCGCTGATCTTCACCTTCTTCGCGGGGCTGGGCGGCATGGCGATTGTCGCTGCCTGGTGGGGCAGCTGGCACATCGTCGGCGGGCTGACCCTGGCCGCTCTCTGGTCGCGGCGCGAGCCTGGCGACCATTCCGGTGACAATTCCGGCGACGGCCCCGGACGGGCATTGCCCGACTGACAGACACGGGAGACATCCATGCCGAGGAACATCTTCGTGACCGGCGCGGCAGGCTACATCGGCGGGCTCACCATTGCCGAGCTGGTCGGCCGCGACGACGTGGGCACGGTGGTCGCCTACGACATCCGCGAGGCGGAGGCGCCGGCAGGGGTGGTAACTGTTAGCGGCGACATCGCCAGCGCAGATATCAGGCCCTTGCTCGAAGAGCACGAGATCGACACCGTGATCCATCTCGCCAGCATCCTGAAGCCGCCGCCGGACGCGCCGCCGGACCTCGCCCGCCGGGTGGACGTCATCGGCACCCGCCGGCTGCTGGAGGCCTGCGTGGAATCGGGCGTGGGGCGCGTCGTGGTCACTACCAGCGGGGCCGCCTACGGCTACAGCCCCGACAATCCCCGCTGGATGACCGAGGAGGCACCGGCCCGCGGTCATCCCGCGTTCGAGTACAGCCGCAACAAGAGCGAGGTGGAGCGGATACTGGCCGAATACCGGGTCACGCATCCGGAACTCGCCCAGGTGCTGCTCAGGCCGGGCACGGTCATCGGCAAGGGCACCAGCAGCCCGGTCACCGAGATCTTCGAGGGGCCGGTGGTGCCCGGCATCGTGGGCACGGATGCACCGTTCGTGTTCGTCTGGGACCGGGACCTGGTGGCCATTCTCCTGCAGGCGGCGCTCGGCGAGCAGACCGGCGTCTACAACGTCGCCGGCGACGGCGCTCTCACCGCGAAAGCCATCGCGAAGGCCCTGCGCAAGCCCTACGTACCCGTGCCCGCCAGCCTGCTGGCTGCCGGGCTCGGCCTCGCCAAACACCTCGGCAAGACCGTGAACGGCCCGGAGACGGTGGACTTCCTGCGCTACCGCCCGGTGCTCTCCAACGAGCGGCTGAAGAGCGAGTTCGGCTACACGCCCATCTCCTCGGCGGCGGCCTTCCGTATCTGGCTGGAGGATCGGGACGAGCCGGACGACAAGAGCCTCGCCGGCGACGCCGATTACCGCCCTGTCGTCGCCATTACGGGCGGCGCCGGCGGCATCGGCCGCGCGCTGGCCCGGCGCTGGACGCTGGAGGGCGCCCGCATCGCCCTGCTCGATTTCGAACCCGAACCGCTCGAGCAGGCCGCCGAAGGGCTGCGCGTGACGGGCGCCGACGTCATGACCGCCGAGTGCGACGTGACCGATTACGCGGCCTGCCAGCGGGCGGTGCGGGCTGTGGTGGATCACTACGGGCGTCTCGACGTGCTGGTGAACAATGCGGGCACCGTCCACCGCAGCCTGTTCGAGGAGACGGAACTCGACGTGTACCGCAAGGTGATGGAGGTGAACTTCTTCGGCAGCGTGAACTGCACGAAGGCCGCGCTGGAGTATCTGAAGACGACGAAGGGCCTGATCGTCGTCACCAGCAGCATCGCCGGCGTCGCGCCGCTATACGGGCGTACCGGTTATGCGGCGAGCAAACACGCGCTGCACGGTTTCTTCGAGTCGCTGCGCTGCGAGATCGCAGCGGACGGCGTGCGGGTGATGATGGCCTGCCCGAACTTCGTGCGCAGCCCCTTCGAGCAGCGGGCCATGGGCGGCGACGGCAATCCGGCCGGCACGAAACGCACCATGATCGGCCGCCTGGCCGAACCCGACGACGTGGCGGATGCCATCGTCCGCGGCGCGAAGAAGGGCAGGGACATCGTCGTGCTCAGCTTCCTGGGGCGACTGTCGTACTACATGGCCAGACTCACGCCGCGCCTCTACGCCCGCGGCATGACCCGCCGCCTGCGGGAGAAAAAGATGTAGGAGGGGCTTCAGCCCCGACCTTCAGCCCCGACCTTCAGCCCCGATCTTCCGCCGCGAACAAGGAACGAGACCAGCCAGCCATGAAGCTCCGCTTACTCTTCTACTTTCTGTTCTGCCTGCCACTGACCAAGCCCGCGATAGCCGCCGACCCACCCCGCCTCACCGCGCAGGGTTTCGCCATCACGAGCGTCCAGCGCGGTGAGCCCGGCGCATTCCCGCCGGTGCGCCTGCGGGCGGAGGCGCCGGCACGGATCGCTTCCCTGGTAGTCAGGCAGGGTGAGTTCGAGGCCGATCTGGCCACCACGCCGGATCGCTCCCTGTTCCCGCTGTTCGGTCTGGAGAGCCGTCCGCTGCAGGCCTACGACGTCACGCTGGATTTCACCCCCTACATCAACCAGCGGCTGAAGGCGGACGGCGAATACCTCTTCCTGGTAACGCTCACGGACCGGGAGAGACGCCGCAGCACCGCCACCCTCGAGATCGCCGTGGGCGAACCCGAATTACCGCCCGAGCGGGCTGCCGGCGAGGCGTTCGGCCGAAAGCTGGAAGCGTCAGATGCCGTCCTGCGTCGCATCGGCGCCGGCGCGGTCCAGGCGGCGGGCATCTCCCGCCTGACGTGGGTCACGGTGGAGCCGATCGATGTCACGATCCGCGTTCGGCCTGCGCAGGCAGGGCTGTCGCTGCGCGAGTTACCGGCGGGCATCTGGTCGGAGCTGACCGACACTCTGGCACTCGCCGGCGCCGCGGCGGCGACCGATCCGGTCGAATTCGTCGACCTGCCGACCGCGAACCGGGCGGCCACGGGGCGCGTGCTGGTGCTGAGCGATGCGGCCGGGCATACCGCCTTCCGCATTACGGGCAGCGCCACCGCCGTGTCGGAGAAAGGCACGACGGTGGAACTGGTGGGCCGGGTCCGGCGCTAGCCGGCGCGCTTGAGTTCCGGTCCCTTCTCGGCCGTGCCGAGGTCCGCGAGCGTCTCCTGCAGGCTCTTCTGACGCCGCGCCTGCGGGTCGATCAGCTTCTCGGTCTGAAGGTTCAGGCTGTCGACGAACAGCGACTCGATCTCCTTCGGCATGCCCTTGATGGACAGGCTGGCCCGCTCGCGGATGCCCTCGAAGATGCGGATCTTCTCGTCGAGGAAGCCCGTCGCGTCGAAGCCCAGTCCTGCGATGTAGTCACCGTAGCGCTGCAGCTGGCTCTGCAGCAGGTGGATGTACTCGCCGAGCAGGAACTCCGTGGCGACCACGAACGGCTTCGGCGGCTTCGTCGCCAGCGTGTTCAGCGCGTTGATGATGTCGAACAGGCTGTCCGAGAAACCGATCAGCAGTTCGCGGTACTCACGGTCGATCCTCTCGGCCTCCCGCAGCTTCGCATCGAAGCGGGAGGTGGCGTTCCACCACACCGAGAGGATAAAGCCGAGGCTCACCGCGAAGAAGCTGGCCACGGTGATCTTGATCGCGTACATCGGATCGCCCGCCATGACCGGCAGGTTCTCGAACAGATACAGCGACCCTCCGAACAGAAACGCGAATACGACCACGAGTGCGAACAGCGGATTCGTGAATCGTCTCGATTTCAGCTGCGACTCGGCCTGGCGGATCCACTCGCCGTGGCGCAGCTCACCTGTGTGGCGGCGCCCTTCGGGATGCAGCGCTACGTCAGCCTGTGACTCGGCCATCTGGCCCTTTCTGATGCTTTTCCTGATGTAGTCTGTCACGGTCTTGTCCTCGCGACGTCATGGCTTCCCTGCCATTCCTCTCCCGATTCCACGCTAGAGCGGATTCCGCGGCCTGGCAATCGTGGATTTGTGAAATGCGCGGGAAGGAAGGAACGGAGCGCGTCCGTGTAGTAAGTTATGCAGCGACACAAGAATGACAAAGGACTGGGTTCATGAGATATCGGAACTTCTGGGTACCGGTTGCCGCGGCTCTGGCGCTGGCGGCTTGCGGGTCGTCCACACCAGAATCGGGCATTGACGGCGCGGAGCGTAACGTTGTGACCAAACGCCCCTTCGAACCGATGCTCGACGGCAAATGGATCGGCAACGGAATCTCGTACGGTGCCTACCGGGACGGCGAAGCGCCCGGAGAGGCGCTGACGTCGAAAGCGCATATACTCGAAGACCTGACGATTCTCGCGCCACGGTGGAACCTGATCCGTCTCTACGGCGCGGATGAGCAGGCGCGGAACATCCTGGAGGTGATCGAGGAGCACGACCTGCCGATCCGGGTGATGCAGGGCATCTGGCTGGACGCCCACAAGACCGAGCAGGAGAACGACGAGCAGGTGAGGCTCGCGATCGAGTACGCGAATCGCTTCAGCGACATCATCATCGCCGTCAACGTCGGCAACGAGATATTCGTCGACTGGTCGTACCACCGGATAGACGACATCGACGGTGTCATCGAAAAGATCAGGCAGGTGCGTGCGGCCGTCCGGCAACCGGTGACCGTGGCGGACGACTACAACTTCTGGAACAAGCCCCACGCGCGCCGCGTCGCCGACGAACTGGACTTCATCTGCCTGCATGCCTATGCGTTCTGGAACGACAAGCCGCTGGACGTCGCGATGGAATGGACGGAGTCGATCTACCGCGACATACAGGGCCGTCATCCGGACCATCAGATCGCCTATTGCGAGACCGGCTGGCCGACGAGCCGGGTCTACGGCGACGGCAGCCACGAAGGCGGATTGATCGGTAAAGCGGGCGAGCCCGAGCAGGAGATCTTCTTCAACCAGTACGATCCGTGGGTGGACCGTAACAGGATCACCTCCTTCTACTTCACGTCATTCGACGAGAAGTGGAAGGGCGGGTTCGACGGGGCGAATCCCATGGACAAGGCCGAGAAGCACTGGGGACTCTACTACAGCGACCGGACGCCGAAGCAGGTCCTGCAGTAGCCTGAAGAAAGTCAGCCTGGCCGCTAGCCGGGCAAGGCGGACACGATCAGCGTGAGGCCTTCGCGGTCGATCACGTGCACGGTCATCCCCGCGGTGAGGGCTCCGGTGTCGCCGGGCGCGCGGACCGCTCGCCACGTCTCCCCGCGTATCGATACGTGGCCGTGCGGCTCCGAATCGAAACCGCCAACGACGACGGCCTTCTCGGAAGGCAGATCGGACACCAGGCGCTTTTCGCCCGGGCCGATGTGGATTCGTGTGGGTGCGATGGACTCCATCCAGGCGGCTATCGCCAGGTCTGCGAGAGCGGTTGCGACCGCCGCGACGGCAAGGATCGTGAAGATGCCCCAGTCCGTAAGGAGGCTGGCAAGCAGGATGGAGGTCCCGCCTACCGTTACCGAGGTAGGAAGGATGACCAGCCACCACATAAAGGAGTAGCGCTTCACAGTGATGCCGTCATAGTCGCTGTCCTTCGAGTCGGTTGGTCATCGACAGTGGAGGATATTCCGATTCGTGATCCTGGAGCGCGCCGGCTAGCCGTTCAAGCGTTCGATGCGACTCTCGGTGAGCCAGTGACCAGGGCGAAGCACGACGGGATCAGGCGACGGTGTAGGCGGCCAGGGTCCAGAGCAGGGCTGCGAGGCCGGCCGCGTAGCTAGCCGGCACGATCTGGGTCTTCACGTGGTCCATGAGGTCGCAGCCGGTGGTCATGGCGGAGAGGATGGTGGTGTCCGAGATCGGCGAGCACTGGTCGCCGTAGACGCTGCCGTTTAGCACGGTGGCGAAGCAGATCGAGAGGTAGATCTCCGGGTTTGCGACCCCCTGCACCTGGCCCACGGTCCACGCGAGCGGCATGGCCAGCGGGAAGGCAATGGCATAGGTGCCCCAGCTGGTGCCGGTGGAGAAGGCGATGATCATGGTCATGAGCTGCAGCGCCACCGGCAGCGCCCAGTACGGGATGCGTTCGCCGAGCTGCTGCACCAGGTAGGTGCCGGCGCCGATCTCCTGGCTGATGCCGCCGATAGTGACCGCCAGCATCAGGATGACCGAGGCGAGTACCACGCCCTTCAGCCCGTCGCCGATGCCTTCGATGACCTGGCCGAGGTGCATGCCCTTGAACAGTGCCACCAGCACCGACAGCAGCAGCGCCGCGCCGAAGGCCCAGTTCACCCGCGGCGTGCCCATGGCCACGAAGGTGCCGACGGCGATGGCGATCAGCAGCGCCAGCGGCACGAAGAATTCGGCCACCTGGGGCCGGTAGCCGGGCGGCACGTGGCTCGTGTGCAACTCCTTCGCGCTCATGGGGATGGCGCCGGGGGCGTCCAGCTCGCCGGTCTCCCGCGCGCGTCTGCGGGCGGCCCGTATGCCCGGGCCGGCGAAGCGGGTGATGCCGAGCGAGAGCAGCAGTGTCCCCAGCACCGCCAGGATGCCGTAGAAGCTGAACGGCACGCTCTGGAAGAAGAAGCTGATGCGTTCGTCCTCGGTGGCCAGGAAGGCGACGCCGGGGATGAAGATGAACGCCTGCACGTAGGTGGGCCAGGCATTGAACGCCAGCACGGACGCGATGGGCGAGGCGGTGGAGTCGACGATATAGGCCAGTTCCTCGTGGCTCACCCGTTCCTTGTCGGCCACTGGCTTGACGATGGTGCCCACCAGCACCACGCTGATGGTGCCGCCCTGGAAGAAGATGACGCCCATCAGCCAGGAGACGAGCTTTGCCGAGCGGGGGCCCTTCACGAAATGCCTCGTCATGAATTCCGCGAAGGCCTGCGCCGCGCCCGTGCGCGACCAGATGCCCATCAGGCCGCCGACGAGCCAGAGATATAGCAGCAGGATGGCGGCGGCGCTCTCGCTGGCGAGGCTCGGCAGCAGTACCGCGTTGGTGATGTCGAACTGCCCGAGCATGAACGCGCCGGTGACGACGCCGGCGAACAGTGCGGTCAGCGCCTCGCGGGTGAGGAGACAGAGCGCGATGGCGATGGCTGCCGGCAGCAGCGACCACGGACCGAAGTGATAGGTGGGCTCCAGCAGGGAATAGCGCTTCTCGCCGCCGCTGTCGGTGGGGACCGTTTCCACGACCCACTGTTCCTCCAGCGGCGGTTCACCCTCCAGCTCGTCGAGTGCCGCCTGGCGCAGCGGCGACTCCTCGTACGGCACGACGTCGAGCACGCGCTTCTCCCGGCCCCGCTCCACGTACACCCGGCGGCCGGCGTCGTTCTCGTAGACGTTATAGGTGACCTTCTGCTCGACCCACTGTCGGTCGATGTTGGCAGAGACCCAGAGTCCCGCGCCGAGGCCGGCCAGCACCACCAGCACGGCCGGGCGGATCAGGGGGACCAGCCACCGGGCGGTGGCGGCGACGATGTCGGGCTGGTCGGCCGTGCCGGTGCCGGACTCCTCGATGGAGGCGATCGGCTCGCTGCCATTGTCCTCGGACTCGCGCTTTCGTATCGGCTTGCGCTCTTCGGACATCGGGTGCGGGGCAGCCGCGCCGGCGCTATGCCTTTGCCTTCGGTTCCGCCGTCGCGAATACCCGCGCGAAGTAGTCCGTGAACGTCTCCAGGATCTCCTCGCGGTCCGTCTCCTCGATGCCTGCCAGCTCCTTCGCCAGCGCCTTCCTGAAGTCCATCTGGGCGGCCCGGGCGATCTGGATGCGCTGGGCCTGAGGCGAGCCCGCGCCGTGCATGGATTCGGTGAGATAGCCGACGGCGTTGCGCCCCATGGTCATGTTCTCGATCAGCCTGAGAATGCGCATGCGGTTCTCGGTGGGGATGTCCGCGCGGCCTTTCAGGTACTTCTCCAGCAGGGCGCCGATCTCCGGGCTCTCGAAGTCCTTCTGAGAGGGCAGTGTGACCACGAGCCCGCCGGCGAGGTCCTGGGCCAGACGTCCGATCTCGTACGGCATCTTCGTCACATGGTGCTTGCACACGTTGGCGATCATGTCGTCGCAGATCCACGCGCCGGATTTCAGCTTGTGAGACTGGTAGCTCGCGGCGATGCCCGTCGAGTAAATGGTCTCGTTGAGATGGGTCATCTCGGTGAGCTTGTCCTTGATGTGGGAGGCCTTGTCCGCGCCGTTGTACTCGGCCACGGTGGCCGCGGCACCTATCAGCACGTCGCCCACGCCGGACTTGCACACGTAGCTCCTGCGGTGATAACAGGTGAAGCGCTCCACCAGCATCGCCGCGTACTCGTACTCGCCGTGCATGAAGACGCGGTCCCAGGGGATGAAGACGTCGTCGAAGATGACCATCGCCTCCTGGCCGCCGTACTCGTTGTTGCCCGTGTCGATGTCGCTGCCTTCCATGGCGCGGGTGTCGCAGGACTGGCGGCCGTAGATGTAGGTGATGCCCTCGGCCTCCACCGGGATGGCGCCGACGATGGCGTAGTCCTCGTCGCCCTCGCCGAGACGCATGGTCGGCATGACGATCAGCCAGTGGGAGTTCAGGCAGCCGGTCTGGTGGGCCTTCGCGCCGGTGATGTATACGCCGTCGTCGGTGCGACGGGTGACGTGGACAAAGAGGTCCGGATCCGCCTGCTTGTGCGGAGGCAGGCTGCGGTCGCCCTTCACGTCGGTCATGGCGCCGCCGATCACCACGCCGTCACGCTGCGCCTCGGCCACGAATCCGGTGAAACGTGCGTGGTAGTCCGTGCCGTGCTTCTCGTCGATCTCGTAGGTGACCGAATGCAGTGAGTTCAATGCGTCCATGCCCACGCAGCGCTGGAAGCAGGTGCCGGTCAGCTGGCCGAGGCGGCGCTGCATCTTGTTCTGCATTACCACGTCTTCGGCGGACTGCGCCACATGCAGGAAGCGGTTCACCCGCTCGCCGGTGAAGGGTGAGAGGGCGGTGGCCAGCTCCGGGTTCTCGACGGCGAGGTCGTAGGTGCGGGCCACGGCGTTGACGGAGGGCCGGATGATCGGGTGGTCGACGGGTTCTTCCACCAGTTCGCCGAACAGCCAGACCTTCAGGTTCCGGCCGCGCAGGCTGTCGATGTACTCCTGGCCGGTGCGTATCGGTTTGCGGGTCGACGTGAACGCCGCTGCTGCTCCGCTGCTCATGGCATCTACCTCTGTGTGTCCTGTCCGGTGCCGTGGGGCGGCCCGAACCCCCAAAGTTACCGCAGATCGGGCCCGTATGCAGGCCCGCCGGCCCTCCAGGCGCCATCTCCCGCTGCCATGCGCGCCCCGTAGCGGTAAACTGCGGCATATCCCCGCACAGCCGCCAGGTAGCGATCATGCACCAGCTCAGCCCCCAGGACGCCCAGTTCCTGTACATGGAATCGGCGAACAACTTCACCCACGTCACGGGCGTACACGTCTTCGACCCATCGACCGCGCCGGGCGGCAAGGTGCGCTTCAAGGACATCATCGCCCACGTTGAGAGCCGGCTGCACACCTCGCCGATCTTCCGGCGGCGGCTCGTGCGCGTGCCGCTGGAACTGGACTTCCCCTACTGGGTGGACGACGAGTACTTCGACATCGAGTACCACATCACCCACGGGCGGCTGCCGGAGCCGGGGGACTGGCGTCAGTTCTGCATCCACGTGGCCCGCTATCACTCCCGGCCGCTGGCCATGCAGCGTCCGCCCTGGGAGATGTACGTCATCGAGGGCCTCGACCGGATAGAAGGCTTTCCCGAGGGCGCCTACGCCATCGCGACCAAGCTCCATCACACGGCCGTGGACGGCGCCGCCGTCATCCGCTTCTACGCTGCCATGTCGGACGTGGATGCGCTCGGCACGCCCGCGCTGGTAGTGCCAAAGCGGGAAGAGGAGCCGGCGACCGAACCGACCCCGCGGGAGATGTTCGGCCGCGCCGTCGTGAACAACGTGCGCGAACCGTTCCAGCTGGCCAACACGGTGGTGCGCTCCGTGCCGGCGCTGGCCGGCCTCGCGCAGAAGGCGCTCCGCCGCGACGACGGAACGAGCAAGCGCGTGCCGTTCACCCGTTTCAACGTGCCGGTGGGTCCGCACAAGATGTTCGACGCCGCCATCTTCGCGCTCGACGACTTCAAGCAGATCCGAAAGGCGGTGGAGAACGCCACCATCAACGACGTGGTGATGGCGGTCTGCGCCGGCGGTCTGCGCCGCTATCTGGAGCACCACGGTGAGCTGCCCGAGGACCCGCTGGTGGCCTGGGTGCCCATCAACGCGCGCCCGGGCAAGAGTACCGGCGTGGATGTGGAAGCCTCCGGCAACCGCATCACGGCGATGACCGCGAGCCTGCATACCCAGGTGGCCGACCCGCTGGCCCGTCTCACCGCCATCACGGCGGGCACCCGGCAGAGCAAGGAGGCGAAGTCGGGGATTTCCGCCCGGCTCATGACCGACATCTCCCGGCACATCCCGGCCGCCACCCAGGCGCTGGCCGGCCGCCTCGTGCTGCGTGCCGGCGCCGCGCAGCGGGTCTGCAACCTGTTCATCTCCAACGTGCCGGGCCCGCAGCAGCCGCTGTACATGGCCGGCGCCCTGAACCTGCATTCGTTCGGCATGGCGCCGCTGGCGGACGGCATGGGGCTGTTCATCGGTACGCCTAGCTACAACGGCGAGATCACCTTCAACGTGACCTCAACCCGCCACATCCTGCCGGACATCGATTTCTTCGTGGAATGCCTGCGCCAGTCGCTGGGCGAGCTGAAGGCCGCCGCGGAGGCCCCACCGGCGCCGAAGAAGAAAAAGAAGCGGAAGAAGAAAGCGACGCCTTCGTAGGAGGGCCTTCAGGCCCGATTCCCTTCTTTCCTGGCCGCCCTGCGGGGGTAGCCCGGGCCAACTGAGCATCCCGCGCAGTCCACCCCAGTCGATGGCGGACCAGCGCGGATAGAACCGCGCATCGGGCCTGAAGGCTCTCCCACAGCGGATCGGGCCTGAAGGCCCTTCTACCTGCGTGTTACGCGAACGGTTTGCACGCGGTGCGAATCCTCGCCCTCTGCCGCCGTCCATGCCACGATCAGGTCGTCGCCGTCTCGCACCATCTGTGGGAAGCCGACTTGACGAGCAGGCTCCGGGTTCGGGAGCACTGCCTGACGCGAAGAGACCTGTCCATCGCTGCCGACCCAGCCCATCGCCACTTTCCCCTTTCCGGCGCCGGCACGGGTGACCCAGCTCACCAGAGAGCTGCCGTCGTCGAGGGTCACTACGTCCACTCTGCCCCACGGAGGCCTCTTTCCGCTGAATCGCCCCTCTATCGTGACAGGGTCGGTCCAGGTCACGCCGCCATCGAACGACCGTGCGAATCGCACCTCCGGCTCTTCCGCAGCCGTGAACCAGGCCACGTCGATCTGGCGTCCATCGGTGGAAAGTGCAGGTCCGTTGACCGGGCAGCCTGCAATCTTCCAGCCGTCGTCATGGACTGCGACCGGCTCGCCCCAGTCGCCGCCGTCGGCGCGGACGGCCTGGATGTCGCGGATCTCGTCTTCGGTGCGGTTGCGGTAGACGATCAGCGGGCCGTCTTCGGTCACCACCGCATCGGTCTGGCAGCAGTCGCAGACCAGTCCGTCCACCAGTCCCCCCCCGAGCAGTTCGCCCCCGGGCGTCACGACTGCCGAGCGCAGCGTCATGCCGCCGCCGCCATGGTCGCCGTGGCCTCCCGTCATGTTGCGCCCGTCCAGCCAGACGACGCCGATGGCATCCTGCCAGGGAAAAATCGTGACGAATCCGTGCTCCGTGGGCGTGCCGTCGGTGTGGGGGCGGAAGGGTTCCGACCAGGTTTCGCCGGCATCGTCGGACACCGTCAGCATCACGTCATACGCATAAGTGGAGTCGGCGGATTTCGCGAGCCAGTGGGCCGCCCACACGGTGTCGGTGACGGGGACGACCGAGGGAAAGTCGGCCCAGTTCACGAACCAGTCGTCGCCCCGGGCGATCTCCACGGGTTCGCTCCAGGCCTCGCCGTCCAGCCGGGAGTAGCGCAGCGCCTGACCGTCGCCGGCAGGCTCGAGCCAGCTCAACATCACCGTGCCGTGCGGCGACACGGCCAGGTGCGGCTGACCGCTGTCGGGACCGGCAGGCGAGGGGACCGCTTCGACCCCCTTCCAGGGGAAGGCGCCGCCGTCGGCCGCCGTTGCAACCGCCGGCAGCAGACAGACAATGGCGAGCAGAGCGCAGAAACGGTGGACCAGCGGATTACCCATTCCGCGCTGCCTTGTCCCGCTCGTTCGCCTTGCGGATCTCCTCGCGCATCTCGTCCCATTCGTCGTCGGTGACGTCGATCAGCTGGGAGTAGAAGTTGCCGCCGGTGGCGAGGCCCTGGGCTCCGTCGATGGCGATGGTCTCGCCGGAGAGGTAGTCGCAGCCGTCGGCCATGAGGAAGGTGGCGAGATTCGCGAGTTCCGGCATCTCCCCGTAACGGCCCCAGGGGTTCGACTGCTCCATCGAGGCCTGCTTCTCCGCCGCCTTCGAGCCCGGGTTCAGCCGCTCCCACGCGCCCTTGGTCGGGAAGGGCCCCGGCGCGATGCAGTTCAGGCGGATGCCGTAGCGGCCCCATTCGGTGGCCAGCGACTTGGTCATGGCATCGATGCCGGACTTCGACATGGCCGAGGGCACGACAAAGGCCGAGCCGTTGCGCACCCAGGTGGTGGTGATGGAGATGACGCTGCCCTTGTGACCCCGTTCGATCCAGCGCCGGCCCACCGCGTGGGTGACGTAGAAGGTGCCGTGGAAGACAATGCTGGCGATGGCGTCGAAACCCCGCGGCGAGAGATCCTTGGTCGGGCTGACGAAGTTGCCGGCGGCGTTGTTCACCAGGCCGTCCAGCGGGCCCTCGGCGAAGATGCCGTCGATCACCTCGTCCACCGCCTGGGCGTTGCGGATGTCCAGCGTGCGCGTGTTCACCCGGCCGCCGTGCTTCTCCGTCAGCTCCCCGGCTGTGTCGTCCAGCACGGACTGGCGTCGGCCGCAGATGTAGAGTTCGGCACCCAGCCGCAGATACTGCTCGGTCATCACCTTGCCGAGGCCGGTGCCGCCTCCGGTCACCAGGATGCGCTTGCCCTTCAGCAGGTCGTCTCTGAACATGGTCTTCCTCCGTGGCTTAGAGCACCGGCGCCATGGTGGCCTCGTCCACCCGCTGCATCCAGCGTCGCACGTCCTTCTTCCGCGCCAGCGCGGCCTCCCCCTCGGGCACACCCTGCAGACACTGCAGCATCACGAACACCGAGATGTCCGCGATACTGAGGGTCTTGCCCACCAGCCATTTCCGGTCGCCGAGCAGGCCGTCGATGGCATCGACGTGGCGATTCAGGTCCTTCGCGATGGTCTCCGGCGACTTGCGACCGATGCCCTGGGCCCGGGTCGCCTTCAGCGCCGCGCGCGGGATGATCCTGGGCCCCAGTTTCTGAAACCACTCGGGGTCGTACTTCAGCAGTTCCGGCGCCCAGCGCCGGGCGTTCTCCGGCACCGCGAAGCGCAGGTAGAACTCGTAGAAGTACAGGGACTCGTCCGCCCAGTCCTCCAGCACGTGGCACATGGCCACCTCGGCCGGGACGATGGGGTAGACGTGCGGCTCCGGGTACTTCTCCTCCAGGTACTCGACGATGTCGGTGGAATCCGCCAGCCGCACGCCGCCGTCCTCGATGGCCGGCAGCTTGTTGGTGGACGACACGGCCTTCGCCTTGCCGCGCAGGAAGGCGAGCATCGGCACCTCGACGATCTCGTAGGAGACCTTCTTCAGGTTCATCACCCGTTTGACCTTCTCGCAGAACGGCGAGACCTCGAACTGGTAGAGCTTGACCATCGGTCCTCCGGGGGGATTCGGCGGCTTATGCGGGCCGGGCATTCTTGTTAGGATACGCGCCCTGTCGGACGCCCCTTGAGTTAATTCGATTATACAGAGCCCCGCTGCCGGCGCGGGCGCACGGATCCGGACCATGGCAATCAGATGCGGCATCGTGGGACTGCCCAACGTGGGCAAGTCCACGCTATTCAATGCACTCACCGCGGCGGAGATCGCGGCGGAGAACTACCCGTTCTGCACCATCGACCCCAACGTGGGCGTGGTGCCCGTGCCGGATCCCCGGCTGGAGCGTCTGGCGGCTATTGTCCGTCCCGAGAAGGTGATCCCCACCACGATGGAGTTCGTCGACATCGCCGGCCTGGTGGCGGGTGCCTCCAAGGGCGAGGGCCTCGGCAACAAGTTCCTGGCCAACATCCGCGAGACCCACGCCATAGCGCACGTGGTGCGCTGCTTCGAGAACGACGACGTCACCCACGTGGCGGGCCGGGTGGACCCGGTGGGCGATGCCGAGGTCATCAACACCGAACTGGCGCTGGCAGACCTGGAGTCGGTGGAGAAGGCGCTGGACAAGGCCGAGCGCGCGGCCAAGACCAACGAGAAGAAGGCCGTGGCCTGGCGTGACCTGCTCAAGCGGGTGAAGGCGCACCTGGATACCGGCGCACCCCTGCGCACCCTCGAGCTGAACGACAACGAGCGCGCGGATCTGCGGGAGCTCTTCCTGCTGACGGGCAAGCCGGTGATGTACATCGCCAACGTCAACGAAGACGGTTTCGAGAACAATCCCTACCTGGACGCTCTCAGGGGACTGGCTGCGTCCGAGGGTGCCGAGGTGGTGGCGGTGTGCGCGGCCATCGAGGCGGAGATCGCCCAGCTCGACGAGGACGAGAAGGCGGAATTCCTCGCGGACCTGGGCCTCGAGGAACCGGGTCTGAACCGGGTGATCCGCGCTGGCTACCGGCTCCTGGGACTGCAGACCTTCTTCACCGCCGGGCCGAAAGAGGTGAGGGCCTGGACGGTGCACGTCGGCGCCACGGCACCCCAGGCCGCCGGCGAGATCCACACGGACTTCGAGAAGGGCTTCATACGCGCGGAGGTCATCGCCTACGACGACTACGTGGCGAAGAACGGCGAGGCTCGGGCCCGGGAGGCCGGCAAACTCCGTCTGGAAGGCAAGGACTACGTCGTCAAGGAGGGCGACGTGATGCACTTCCGGTTCAACGTCTGACGGATCATGCGACGGACGCACGCAACGCTGCTCGGCATCAACGTCGGTATGACGCCGGGCCTGTTCCGGGCCAAAGACAGCCGGATCATCGCCATCCGGCCGGACCGGGCGGCGCTGGAGCGGATCATCGCGGGCTATGAGGCCGACCCGGAGTCCGCCCACGCAACCTATCTCGAGGCGTGTTGCGCCGATTAACGCCGGCGGGCCGTCTCCTTGTGCGCGCATCCGCTGATCGGCGAGGTCCCGCCGGAATGTCGCGCTCTACTCGTCTTCACGCACCCACAGGAACCCCTGCCAGACGCTCTCCCGGTTGCCGTCACAGGCGTCGCAGGCACGGGCGCGTTCCTCGTCGGTAAGCTGCGCGTCGAGGCTCGGCATGAAGAGGCGACCCTCGATGCGGTTGTGGCCCGTCTGGGTCAGTTCGATCGGATACTCGGCCTCGCACGCGTTCTCGCGGCGATAACCGCGCTCGTAGTACCAGCATTGCCAGGTCGCGCGGGCGGTGCCGGTGTAGCGGTTCGTGTCGACGCGCGCGAGGTCGTAGCTGCCGCTCGGGTAGCGACCATCTTCGGACGCGCGTCCCCAGGTACCCCGGAGCCTCCGGTTCTCGAGCACGAGGGTGCGGGGAGTCTCGCTTTCCGCCGAGACCCAATCGCCGGTCGGGTCCGGCCCGACGGCGCATCCTCCTGTGCAGAGTGCGAGCGTCATCGACAAGCAAGTCCAAGCGGGAATTCGGCTGCTGGCGCGCGTCATCATCATCGTCCAAGATCCACAGTAGGAGGGCCTTCAGGCCCGATTGATTCTCTGATTGGGCCTGAAGGCCCTCCTACAGCCAGGCCAGGCGGCTGGATTCCACCCGGTAGAGCACCCGGTCGCAGAGGCGCAGCGCCACGGTCTCGTCGAGCCAGGGCACGGTTACCGTCTCCGCCGCCAGCACGAACTGCAGCGTGACCAGGCCGTGGCGGCGCTGGAACGGTGACTGGACGACATCCACCCGCTGCACCTTGCGCAACAGGAATGCCTGCAGCGTTGAGCCAACCAAGCCCTGGCGCACTACGGCCGCATCCGCGGTGAGCGCGAGGCCCCAGCGCGCGTATCGGCGACGGATCAGGGGCCAGGCGCCTGCGGGTACGAGCAGGGCGATGACGGCGGCGACGGGCCAGGGGACGTTGATGGCGAGCAGCAGCAGTCCGGTCACGGCGCCGATCGCGCCGAACAGCAGCGTCCGGGAGCGGACGTAGCGCTGCGAAATCGAATGGAAGCCGTTGCCGTCCATGCGCAGATCGAGCTCGCGGCCTTCGTCGCCGAAGAACACGGCCGGCGCGCGCTGGACGAGCGACGGCGATGCCAGCGGGATCAGGAAGCTCTTGCGCGTGTTGACGGCGTGGCTGGCGGCCTGCTTGGCGACCATGCGGAAGGCGCCGAACAGCCGCAGCAGCGGTCCCTGGCGGATGCGCAGCACCTGCAGTTTGCCGAGCCCCATGGAATGCTCGTGGGTGGTGAGCAGTCCGCCGCGGGAGCGGATCACCTCGCCGTCGGTGCTGAGCGTGTAGCCGTGATGGCGCAGGAAGGCGCCCAGAACCGAGATGCCCATCAGGACCATGGCAGCGGCCAGGATGCTGGCGACGGCTACGAAAGCCGCTGCACCGGCGGAAAGGCCCTGCAGCGTGTCGGCGACCGGTCCGAACGTGCGCTCGAGCCAGGGACCGGCGCGTTCGCCGAGCTCATCGGCGAGAGGCGCCAGCACGGCGAGCAGGATGAGCGCTCCGTTGCTCGTAAGGCCGATCCGGACCATGTCGCCGGGGGACAGCGCCAGCAGGGTCTCGCCTTCGTCGGAGTCTGCTTCCTCCGTGCCGGCCACTCTATCCGCGCTCTCGTCCTTGCGGCGCCGGATGCGTCCCCGCAACCGCTCGCCCAGGCCGGCCGGGATGGCCGGCAGGTGGCCCTCGGCCGTCGCGGAGCCTGCGGTATCGAGCTTCAGGTCCACGAGGCCGAACAGCCGGTAGATCGGGTTCTGGGTGGTGTTGATGCCCTGGATGCGGTCGTAGCCGATATCCAGTTCCTCGCGCTGGAATATGCCCTGGCGGATGCGGATGCCTTCTTCGTCGATGCGGAAACGGAACCGCAGCCAGCGCCCGACGGCCACCAGAATCAGCACGACCAAGAGCGCACCGGCCAGACTGTAGAGCCGATCCTGTGTCGCCCAGCCCGTGCTGATTACCACCGCGGTGGCGGGCACGACGGCCTGGAACAGGTTGCGGGCCACCCCGCGCAGTATCTGGCCGACGTAAAACAGCACCGACAGCGGCGAGGCCCGCTGCCAGCCGTGCGCTTCAGCCGGACTCATCGGCTTGTCCGGCACGGCGCAGGATGTGTTCCCGCAGCCGGTGTGCCTGGTCGGCCTCGAGCCCGCGGATCTTGAGATCGCCACCGCTGCCGCCGGCGGTGTAGACCACGAGCGTGGCCAGGCCGAACAGACGCTCGGTGACGCCGCTGGTGGTCTCGACGTGCTGGATGCGGTTGAACGGGATCGCGATGAGCTTGCGGCGCAGCACGCCGAGCCGATACAGGAGGTCGTGCTCGCGCAGCGCGTAGCCCCGGTGCCGGACCGACAGCGGCGACCAGACGGCGACCGCGAGCAGATGCATGGCGGCATAGAGCGCCACGCCCTTCGGCACGGAACCGGGCGCGTTGATGATGCCGAGGGCCGTGCCGCCGAACGCCACGAGGAGCACGATGCCGAGGCCGATGACGTGCCCGGCGATGAGTTCCGCCAGGTAGCTGCGGGCGATCGGCTGCCAGCTGACCTCCTCCACGGAGGGCAGGGATTCCAGTGGTATCTCGGCGTTCTCGAACATCGGGGAGGCGGTCTGGGGCAAAGAAGGACCGGGATTATACCGGCAGCAAGGACGCGGCAGCGGCGCTTGACTCCGCGGCCCCCGCGGCCGACAATTCTCGCCCCCGACCCGGGGGTCCCCTGCCGTGGTGATGTAGCTCAGTTGGTCAGAGCGCGGCACTCATAATGCTGAGGTCGGTGGTTCAAATCCACCCATCACCACCATCTACACCGCCCGCTAAGCGAAGACGCCGGCTTCGATCAGCTCGCGCTCGAACCCGAATTTCTCTTTCTCGACGATGCGGTCCGGGTACAGGATGCCGTCGAGATGGTCGTACTCGTGCTGGAAGACCACGGCGTGGAAGCCGTCCGCCTCGCGCTCGACCGGCTCGCCGTGCGGGTCGAAGCCCCGGTATCGGATACGCCGATAGCGGGGCACCCGGCCGCGCATGCCGGGTACGGAGAGGCAGCCCTCCCAGCCGCTCGTCTGCGTCTCGTCGAGCACTTCGTAGCTGGCGTTCACCAGCACGGTGGTCGGTACCGGTTCGGCATCGGGGTAGCGCGGGTTCGATTCCACGCCGAAGATCATGACCCGCAGCGGCACGGCGATCTGGGGCGCGGCGAGCCCGGCGCCGTCGGCGTCGGCCATGGTGTCGAACATGTCCGCGATCAGGTCGTGCAGCTCGGGCGTGTCGAAGGCTTCGACGGGCCGGGAGACCTGGCGCAGTCGGGGATCGCCCATCCGCAGGATCGGCCGGATGGCCATTCAGAACTCCTCCTGCACCTGGCCGTAGGCGAGCAGTGCGAAGAGTCCCGTGCCGCCGAGAATGTTGCCGAGCAGGCTGGGCAGGATCAGGCCGAACACGCCCTCGACGATCCCGAGCTCGCCCGACAGCTGCAGCAGGAATACCTCGGACGAGCCGACGATGACGTGGGCGAAGCCGCCCAGGGCGATGAGATAGGTCATCGCGATCACCACCCAGAACTCGCTGCCCTTGGCGTTGGGAATCATCCAGACCATGGCGGCCACCAGGAAGCCGGCGGGGATGCCCAGGCCGATTGCCTCTCCGGGAGTCATGAGGGCGAATTTCCCGCTCACCTCGAGCATGGCCTGGAGATGCTCAGGATGCACCGGTCCTGCGGCCACGATGAAGACCGCGGTCAGGAAAGTGCCGGTCAGGTTCGCGATCAGGACGACGCCCCACAGCCGGCCGAGTCCGATCCAGTTTTCCCGTTTCGGGTTCTTCAGCAGCGGCAGCACCGCGGTGACTGTCTGCTCCGTGAACAGCTGCAGGCGACCGAGGACGACGATGAGAAAGCCGAGGCAGTAACCGAAACTCGTGACCGCCTGTGCCCAGTCGGCCGCGGGCAGATAATGGAAGAGCAGGCCCGTGCCCAGCAGCGACGCGGAGATGCCGACGCCGGCCGCGAGCCCGGACCACCAAAGGGAGGAGGTGGGCCGGCGCAGCTCCTCGATGCCCTCGCGGCGCACGATCTCGTAGATGACCGGCGAACGCAGGCGTTGCCGTTCTTCTGCTTCCTTCTTTTCGGTTTTCTCGTTCATGCGGCGGACGGCAGGCCCCAGGGCGCACGGTAGCCTTTGGGCAGTCCGGCGTCGGGGGTGAAGCCGTAGAGCTCCTCGTCGGGCAGCGCCTCGCGGACGATGTCGCGCACTCTCAGCAGCTTCTCGATGTCGATGCCGGTGTCGTAACCCATGCTGTCGAGCATGAACACGAGATCCTCGGTGACGATGTTGCCGCTGGCGCCCGGCGCGAACGGACAGCCGCCGATGCCGCCGAGGGAGGCATCCAGGGTGGTGATGCCGACGTCCAGTGCCGCCAGCGCATTCGCCAGCCCCAACCCGCGGGTGTTGTGCAGGTGCACGCCGGTGAGTGCGTCGTCCCCCACTTCGGCGCGCACCAGCCTGACCAGCCGCTGCAGCTGCGCCGGATTCGCGTAACCGGTGGTGTCGGAGAGCCCCACCTCGTCGCAGCCAAGTTCCATCAGCCTGACGGCGAATTCGACGACCTTGCGCTCGTCCACCGGTCCCTCGAGCGTGCAGCCGAACGCGGTGGACAGCCCGCCCTCGAACCCGGGGCGCTCGTCCGCCGGCAGCGTGCCCAGCAGCTGGGCGATGGCGCGCACCTCTTCAAGCACCTCGGCGTGCGTCTTGCGCAGGTTCGCCTTGCTGTGGGTCTCGCTGACCGACAGCGGCAGCGTGATCTTGTGGGCGCCGGCGGCCACGGCGTCCTGCGCGCCCCTGAGATTCGGCACCAGGGCGGCCACCGTGAGGCCGGGCAGGGTGCGGGCGTAGCGGACGATCTCCGCCGTGTCGGCCAGCTGGGGCAACAGCTTCGGCGGCACGAACGAGCCCACCTCGATTTCGCGCACGCCGGCTTCCGCCTCGGCGGCGATCCAGGCCTTCTTCGCCTCCGTGGGCATGGTGGATTCGATGCTCTGCAGGCCGTCCCGGGGTCCGACCTCGCTCACCAGGATGCGCGTAGTGTTCGTACTCATGGTCTCCGTTACTCGGCTGACGTGCGGATGACAACCATACTATCCTACGCTAACGTCCCCAACCCGTAGGAGGGCCTTCAGGCCCGACTGTGGACTTGCTGGATCGGGGCTGAAGCCCCTCCTGCATGCTTCGATCGGGTCGGGCCTGAAGGCCCTCCTACGGATGAGAGCACGACGATGACACGAGACCGGGAAGACCTGCCGCTGGCCGGCATCAGGGTGGTCGAGTTCACCCACATGGTGATGGGGCCCGCCTGCGGACTGCTGCTGGCGGACATGGGCGCCGACGTCATCAAGGTCGAGCCGGTGAAAGGCGACAACACCCGGCGGCTGCTCGGCTCCGGCGCGGGCTACTTCCCGATGTACAACCGCAACAAGCGCTCGATCTGCCTGGATCTGAAGTCCGCCGAGGGCAAGGCCGCGGCGCTGAAGCTGGCGGAGTCGGCCGACGTGCTCATCGAGAACTTCCGGCCGGGGGCCATGGACAAGCTCGGCTTCGGCTGGGAGGTGATGCACGCGCTGAACCCCCGCCTGATCTACTGCTCCGAGAAGGGCTTCCTGGCCGGTCCCTACGAGCACCGCACGGCGCTGGACGAGGTGGCGCAGATGATGGGCGGTCTCGCCTACATGACCGGGCCGCCGGGCCGCCCGCTGCGTGCCGGGGCGAGCGTCATCGACGTACAGGGCGGCATGTTCGGCGCCATGGGCGTGCTGGCCGCGCTCGAGCAGCGCCATCGCACCGGCGAAGGGCAGAAGGTGGTCAGCTCGCTGTTCGAGAACACGGTGTTCCTGGTGGGCCAGCACATGGCCCAGTACGCGGTCACGGGCACGCCGGCGGCGCCGATGCCGGCGCGCATCTCCGCCTGGGCGGTGTACGAGGTGTTCGACACCGGCGACGACGAGCAGGTATTCGTAGGGGTCGTGAGCGACACCCAGTGGCGCCTGTTCTGCGAGGCGTTCGGCCTGACGGAATTCGCCGCCGACGAGACGCTGGCGGCCAACGGCGACCGCGTGCGGCAGCGGGACCGCATCATCCCGGTCATCAGGGAGACTTTCCGCTCCTACACCAAGGCCGAGCTGATGGAAAAGCTCGAGCAGACGGGCCTGCCGTTCGCGCCGATTGCCAGGCCGGAGGAGATGTTCGACGATCCGCACCTGAATGCCGGCGAGGGACTGGTGGAGGTCACCGTGCCCGGCGGCGAGCACGCCGGCGAGACCGCGAAGCTGCCGGCGCTGCCGCTGGAGATGGCGGGCGAGCGTTTCGGCCGGCACCAGGACGTGCCGCGCCAGGGGCAGCACACGGCCGAGGTGCTCGGCGAACTCGGCTACACGGACGAGGAGATCGGCGGCCTGTTCGAACGCGGCCTTGCCGCCGGCGAGTAGCCGGCAGCCGCGAAGTCGCCTGTAAGCTGACGCGACTTAGATGAACAGCGTCGCCGGGTGCTCCAGCAGCTCCTTCATGCGCTGAATCATGGCGGCCGCGTCGTAGCCGTCCACGAAGCGGTGATCGAAGGAGGACGACAGGTTCATCATGAGTCGCGCCGTCACCTGGCCGTCGACGATCACCGGGCGTTGCACCGCCTTGTTCACGCCGATGATGGCCACCTCGGGCTGATTGATGACCGGCGTGGAGACGATCCCGCCCAGCTTGCCGAGGCTGGTGATGGTGATGGTCGAGCCCTTCAGCTCGTCCGGTTTCGCGCTCTTGTCCCGGGCCGCCTCCGTGACCCGCCGGATCTCGCCGGCGAGGTCGTCCAGGTCGCGGGCTTCCGCGTGGCGCACGACCGGCACCTTCAGCCCGTCGCCGGTCTGGGTGGCGACGCCGAGATGCACCGGGTTGTGGCGCAGCAGTACCTTGCGCTCGGCATCGTGGGTGGTATTGCACTGAGGGAAGTCGGCCAGCGCGCGGATGAGTGCCAGGCCGATGAACGGCAGCAGCGTGAGCCGCTCGGCGGGGTCGGACTTCTTCCCGTTCAGGTGCTTGCGCAGGGCCTCGAGCTCGGTGACGTCGAGCTCCTCGACGTAGGCGAAGTGGGGTATCTCCTGCTTCGCCTTCGCCATGCGCTCGGCGATGACCCGGCGCAGGCCGATGATCTTCACCTCGGTGGCGCCCGTGGCGCGGCGCGGCGAGGGCGCCGGGCCGCCGGCGGAGCGCTGCTCGAGGTGGCGGTCGAAGTCCTCGCGCAGGATGCGCCCGCGGGGGCCGGAGCCTTCCACCTCGGTGAGGTCGATGCCGGCTTCCTTGGCGCGGCGGCGTATGGCGGGGGACGTGATGACCTTGCCTTTGCGGGCGGGTTTGGGTGACCCGGGTTTTTGGGTCGGGCCTGAAGGCCCTCCTACATGCTCCGGCGGGGGTTCGGGTTTCCTGGCCTGGTCTGCAGCACCTCCTGTAGGAGGGGCTTTAGCCCCTATTCCTTTTTCCTCGTCGTCCGTCGGGCCTGAAGGCCCTCCTACATCATCTTTCGTCTCGAAGACGACCAGCGGCGTGCCGACCTGCACCATGTCGCCGGGTTCGCCGGCGATCTTCGTCACCTTGCCGGAGACCGGAGAGGAGACTTCCACCGCAGCCTTTTCCGTCATCATGGTGCAGACGACGTCGTCCTCGGCCACCTGGTCGCCGACCTTCACGTTCCACTCGCCGATTTCGGCTTCCGTGGTGCCTTCCGCGAGGTCGGGGAGTTTGAAGATGTATTCGCTCATCCTGCCTCCATCACCTTGCGGATCCCGGCGGCAACACGCTTCTGGCCGGGGAAGTATTTCCATTCGAAAGCGTGGGGGTAGGGCGTATCCCAGCCCGTCACCCGCTCGATCGGCGCCTCCAGGTAGTAGAAGCAGGCCTCCTGGATACTCGCCGTCAGTTCCGCCCCGTAGCCACTGAAGCGTGTGGCCTCGTGGGCGATCAGGCAGCGCCCGGTCTTGCACACCGACTCGGCAATCGTGTCGATGTCCAGCGGCATCAGCGTACGCACGTCGATGATCTCCGCGTTCACGCCGGCCAGCTTCGCCGCCGCCTGGGCCACGTGCACGATGGTGCCGTAAGTGACGATGGTGAGGTCCTCGCCCTCGGTAACGAGATCCGCCTTCGACAGCGGCACCGTGTAGTAGTCCTCGGGCACCTCGCCCTTCGGGTGGTTGGACCAGGACAGTGCGGGCTTGTCGGGGTCGCCGTCGAAGGGGCCGTGGTAGATGCGCTTCGGCTCGAAGAACACCACCGGGTCCGGCGATTCGATGGCGCTGATCAGCAGTCCCTTGGCGTCATACGGGTTCGACGGCATCACGGTCTTGATACCGCTCACGTGGGTGAAGATGCCCTCCGGGCTCTGGGAGTGGGTCTGACCGCCGCGGATGCCGCCGCCGCAGGGCGTGCGGATGGTCACCGGCGCGTCGAAGTCGCCACCGGTCCGGTACCGGATGCGGGCCAGTTCGCTCACCACCTGGTCGAAGCCGGGGTAGATGTAGTCGGCGAACTGGATCTCGGCCACCGGCCTCAGTCCGTTCACGGCCATGCCGATGGCCGCACCGATGATGCCGCCCTCGGCGATGGGCGCGTCGATCACCCGGTGTTCGCCGTACTTCCTCTGCAGGCCGTCCGTGCAGCGGAATACGCCGCCGAAGTAGCCGACGTCCTCACCCATGACGATGACGTCCGGGTTCTTCTCCATCATCACGTCCATCGCCGAACGGATGGCCTGCACCATGGTCATCTGCGCCATGACTCAGTCCTCCTCTTCGAGTTCGAGCAATTGCCGCCGCTGGGCTTCCAGGTGCGGCGGCGTCTCGGCGAAGACGTCGTCGAACATCTCCGACGGATCCAGCCAGGGACCTTCCGTCATCGTCCCGTAGGTCTGGGCCTCCTTCCAGGCGGCGGAGACTTCCTCCTTGAGTTCGTCGCGCAATGCCTGGTGCTTGTCCTCCGACCAGTGGCCGATGGCGATCAGGTGGTCCTTCAGGCGCTCGATCGGGTCGCCGAGCGGGAAGGCCGACCACTCGTCCTTCGGCCGGTACTTGGACGGGTCATCGCTGGTGGAGTGGGCGCCGCCGCGATACGTGACGTGTTCGATCAGGGTGGGTCCACCGCCGCGCCGGGCGCGCTCCGCCGCCCACATCGTGACCGCGTAGACCGCCAGCAGGTCGTTGCCGTCCACCCGGATGCCCGGTATGCCGAGGCCGAGGCCCCGTGCCGCGAACGGCCGCCGCTCGCCGCCGGCGAAGCCCTGGAAGGTGGAGATGGCCCACTGGTTGTTCACGACGTTCAGGATGACCGGCGCCTGGTAGACCGCGGCGAAGGTCAGCGCATGATGGAAGTCGGCCTCGGCCGTGCTGCCGTCGCCGAGCCAGCTGGTGGCCACGTGGTCTTCGCCCTTGATGGCCGCCGCCATGGCCCAGCCCACCGCGTGCGGATACTGGGTGGCCAGATTGCCGGAGACGGAGAAGATGTTGCCGTCCCGGCTGTGATACATGATGGGCATCTGCCGCCCCTTGCACATGTCCCGGGTGTTCGAGAGGCACTGGGACATGAGATCGACCAGCTTCGTACCGCGGTACAGGAACAGCGCCTGGCTGCGGTAGGAGGGGAAGCACATGTCCCCGGGCCTGAGCGCCATGCCCTGGCCGATGGAGACCGCCTCCTCGCCGAGCGACTGCACGTAGAAGGAAATGCGGCCCTGGCGCTGGGCCTGCCACATGCGCTCGTCGAAGACCCGGGTGAGCAGCATCCAGCGCAGCGCCCGCTGCAGCTCGGCGGCATCGATGTCGGGGTCCCAGGGCCCCACGGCCTTGTGGTCGTCGTCCAGCACGCGGATCAGGCCCGTGCTGAGCTCGTCGAGCTCACGTGTGCGCGCGTCGATGGGCGGCCGGGCGTGGGCGCCGGCGGGCTCCAGTTGCAGGTAGCTGAAATCCGGCTCTTCGCCGGGACGTGCCGCAGGATGCGGAATGTGCAGGCGTGACTTTTTGGTCATGCGTCGAGGATCCCCCCTGAGATTCTCATGAAACCTGTCGGCCGGCGGGCGCTGTCTCCTCCGCGGGCCGGGCCGGCGCGCCGCCGGCGACGATGCGGCGAGCGAGTTCGTCGGCCACCTCGTTGGTGGGCCGCCCCGTCTCCTGCGCCTCGGCGAAGATGGCGCGCAGGCGATCCGGGATGCGGCTGACCTCGGCGCGCACCTCTTCTCTCGAGCTGCCGCCGAGGTACTCCCGCGCCACGCTGATCACGCCGCCGGCGTTGATCACGTAGTCGGGCGCGTACAGGATGCCGCGTGCCGCCAGCCGGGCGCCGTCTCCGGCCGTCGAGAGCTGGTTGTTCGCGCCGCCGGCCACGATCTTCACCCGCAGCCGCGGGATGCTGGCGGAGGTGAGTATGTTGCCGAGTGCACAGGGTGCCAGCACCTCGGCCTCCGTGGCCAGCAACTCGCCCACCGGCACCACGCTGGCGCCGAGTTCTTCGCGCGCTCGTTCGGCGTTGCGCCGGTTGACATCCGAGACGATCAGCTCGGCGCCGTCCTCACGGAGCAGGCGGCACAGGTGCCAGCCGACGTGGCCGACGCCCTGCACGGCTACGCGGATGCCTTGCAGCGAATCGGTGCCCAGTTTCGATTCGACGGCCGCACGGATGCCGAGGAACAGGCCCAGTGCCGTCCAGGGCGAAGGGTCGCCGCCGGCGCTCTCGCCGCTCTGGGGCAGGCCCGAGACGAATTCGGTTTCGGCCCGCACCGCGCGCATGTCCTCCACGCTGATGCCGACGTCTTCGGCCGTGATGTAGCGCCCGTGCAGGGAGGCCACGGCGCGGCCGAAGGCGGCGAACAGTTCCGGCGACTTCGGCGCCCGGTCGCTGCCCAGGATGACGGATTTGCCGCCGCCGAACGGCAGTTCGGCAATGGCGTTCTTGTAGGTCATGCCACGGGACAGCCGCAGCGCGTCGGTCAGCGCATCGGCGTCGCTGGCGTACTGCCAGCGGCGGCAGCCCCCGGCAGCGGGACCCAGCGCCGTCGAATGCACGGCGATGATGGCCTCCAGCCCGGACGCGGGATCACAGAAGTGGTGGATGGATTCGTGCTGATCGAATTCGGGATGGTCGAATACGCTCACCGGCTGCCCCCTGCAGTGTCTAACCTTCAAATATATCCCGGTGACAGGGAATTATTTCTGAAATTTCATTGGCATCAACGACGATCTGCGCATAATGAATGCGTCATTAGCTGCCAAAACGGTTTTGCCATGCAGACCCTCGATCTCGACAAGACCGACCGCCAGATTCTCAATCTCCTCCAGACGGAGCCGGGAATCAATGCCTCTGCCATCGGCGAGGCCATCGGGCTGTCCCAGTCCGCCTGCTGGCGGCGCATACAGCGGCTGCGCGAAACCGGCGTGATCCGCGACCAGGCCGCGGTGCTGGATGCCGAGAAGGTGGGGCTGAACACGATGGTGTTCGCGCTCGTGAAGCTCACCTCCCACGGGCGCAGCAACCTCTCCGCCTTCGCCGATGCCGTCCGGGCCTTCCCGGAGGTGCAGGAATGCTACCTGCTCATGGGCACGGTGGATTTCCTGCTGCGCATCGTCGCCGAGGACATCAAGGCCTACGAGCGCTTCTTCTTCGAGAAGCTCTCCCAGGTGCCGGGCGTTCAGGAGATCACGTCGAACATCGCGCTGTCGCGCATAAAACACACCACCGTGCTGCCGCTCTAGCGCTGCCTCAGAGCACGGCGGCCACGGATTCGACGAAGTAGTCGATGTTGCCGGCGTTCAGCGACGCCACGTTGATGCGCCCGGAGTCCACCATGTAGATGGAGTACTCGTCGCGCAGCCGCCGCACCTGATCCACCGACAGCCCCATGAACGAGAACATGCCCGACTGGCGCTCCATGAAGGAGAAGTCGCGCTCGACGCCGGCGTCGCGGAACTTCTCCGCCAGCACCCGCCGCAGGCCGTTGATGCGATCGCGCATGCCGTCCACTTCCTCGACCCAGCGGGCCCGCAGCTCCTCGTCGTGCAGGATGATGTCGACCACTCCCGGTCCGTGGGCGGGCGGCATCGAGTAGTTCGCCCGGGTCAGCTTGTTGATGACCGTCTCCACGGCGCTGGCCCGGTCGGCATTCTCGGTGACCACCGTCAGCGCCCCGACCCGGTCCCGGTAAAGCGCGAAGTTCTTCGAGCAGGAAGTCGCGATGATCACCTCCGGGCAGCGTTCCGCGAACAGCCGCACGGCCAGGCAGTCCTCCTCCAGGCCGCGCTCGAAGCCCATGTAGGCGGTATCGATCACCGGCGTGAAGCCCTTCTCGGCGGCGAGATCCACCACCTCCTCCCACTGGTCCGGGTCCGGCGTGACGCCGCAGGGGTTGTGGCAGCAGGCATGGAACAGTACGGCGTCGCCCGGACCGCGCTGACCGATGGCTTCCATCATGTCCTCGTAGCGCAGGCTGCTGGTTTCCGGATCGAAATAGGGGTAGCTGTGCATGGGCAACCCCGCGGCCGGGAATAGGGCGAGGTGGTTGCCCCACGTCGGATCGCTGGCCCAGAGCTCCGTGCCGGGGCTGGCCCGGTGGATGAGGTCGCCTGCCACGCGCAGCGCGCCCGTGCCCCCGGGCGTCTGTATGGTGCGCACGCGGCCGGCCCGGACCACCTCGCTGTCGGCGCCGAACAGCAGTTCGGTCATGCCCTCGTTGAATCCGGCCACGCCGGCGGGGCCGAGGTAGGCCTTGCTGGTCTGGGTCTGCAGAAGGCGGGCCTCCGCATCCTTGACGGATCCGAGTACGGGCGTCTCGCCCTCCTCGTCGCGGTAGACGCCGATGCCGAGGTCGACCTTCTTCGGGTTCGTGTCGGCGGCGTAGGCGGCGATGATGCCGAGGATGGGATCGGGCGGGACGGGTTTGACTTGTTCGAACATGGAGTCTGATTCGCCTTGTTGTGTGGTGTTTTGCCGGCGGGCCGGCGTTATCCGGTGTAATCCGTCTAAGCATAACGCGTTCGCCCGGGGATTTGGCCGCCGGGCACCGCTGGGAAGGTGCCGGCGCGGCTGCTATTCTCTCGCCGCTCTTGCCACAGCTGTTGCCACTGACGTCGCCATTGCCTTGCCAACCCCGCCCAACGAGGAAGCGCCATGCCCGGACAGCGATCCGACATCGATCCTGCAAGTGATCCCCAGGTAGATCCAGAGGGTCTGCTCGAGTATTCGGTGGTCTTTACCGACCGTTCGCTGAACCACATGTCCGCCCTCTTCCAGGGGGTCATGAACGATATCTCGGCCGGTCTGAAGGACGTCTACGGCGCCGACGCCGTGGTGGTGGTGCCGGGTGGCGGCACTTTCGCCATGGAGGCGGTCGCCCGTCAGCTCGCGACGGGACGGCAGTGCCTCATCGTGCGTAACGGCTGGTTCAGCTACCGATGGACCCAGATTCTCGAGATGGGCGGATTCGCGGCCGGATCGACGGTGCTTGCCGCGCGACAGAGCGGCGAGGGCTCCCGGGCGCCGTTCGTGCCCCCGCCCGTCGACGAGGTCGTCGAACGCATCCGGGCGGAACGACCGTCGGTGGTCTTCGCGCCCCATGTGGAGACGTCGGCCGGCCTGCTGCTGCCCGACGACTACGTCCGCGCGGTCGCCGATGCCGCGCACGAGGTGGACGGGCTGTTCGTGCTGGACTCCGTTGCCTCCGGCTGCCTCTGGGTGGATATGCAGGCGCTGGGCGTCGACGTGCTGATCAGCGCGCCCCAGAAGGGCTGGAGTTCCACGCCGTGCGCGGGCCTGGTGATGCTGAGCCGCGGCGCGCGCGAGTACGTGGAAGCGAGCGAGAGTGGCAGTTTCGCCTGCGATCTCCGGAAGTGGCTGCAGATCATGCAGGCCTACGAGAACGGCGGGCATGCCTACCACGCCACGATGCCCACCGACGGCCTGCGCCAGTTCCGTGACACCCTGCACGAGACGCGCGATTTCGGCTACGAGCGCGCCCGCGACGCACAGGCGGAACTCGGCCGGCGCGTGCGGGCCGTGCTGGAAGGGGCGGGCTTCCCCAGCGTCGCCGCACCGGGCTTCCAGGCGCCGGGGGTGGTGGTCTCCTACACCGACGACCCCGACATGCAGAACGGCAGCCGGTTCGCGGCGCAAGGCCTGCAGATCGCCGCGGGGGTGCCGCTGATGTGCGGCGAGCCGGCCGACTACCGCAGCTTCCGCATCGGGCTGTTCGGGCTGGACAAGCTGGCGAACGTCGAGCGCACCGTGGCCCGCCTGGGCGAGGCGCTGGAGCGCCTGTGAGCGGCGCGGAAAATGCCGGGCAGCCGTCCCGCGAGTACATCCTGACGATGCACTGCCCGGATCGTCCGGGCATTCTGGCGGCGGTGACCGGCGCGCTGGCGGAGCAGGGCGGCGACGTCCGCGACGCCCAGTCTTTCGCCGACGACAGCACCGACGAGTTCTTCGTGCGCATGCACGCGCTGCTGCCCTCGGACGAGGCGGCCGCCGCCTTCGGCGCCGCGATCGGCGAGCTCGCGGTGAGGCTCGGCATCGGCTGGGAACTGCATGACTGCGCGGTAGCGCCGCGCGTGATGATCATGGTGTCGAAATTCGACCACTGCCTGCGCGACCTCCTGCACCGGCGCGAGACCGGCGCACTCCGCGCAGACATCCCGCTGGTCGTCTCCAATCACGACGACGCCCGCGAGCTCGTCGAGTGGCACGGCATCCCCTTCGTGCACTTGCCGGTGTCGAAGGACAGCCGGCCCGAGCAGGAGGCGGAGGTGCTGCGCCTCGTCCGCGAGCACCGCATCGAGCTGGTCGTGCTGGCCCGCTACATGCAGATCCTGTCGGCCGGCATGGTCCGGGAGCTGGCGGGCCGCTGCATCAACATCCACCACTCTTTCCTGCCGAGCTTCAAGGGGGCGATGCCTTATCGGCAGGCCCACGAGCGGGGCGTGAAGCTGATCGGCGCGACGGCGCACTACGTCACCGAAGACCTGGACGAGGGTCCGATCATCGAGCAGGACGTGCGGCGCGTGACCCACGCCACGACGGAGAGTGAGATGACCGGCATCGGCCGGGAGACGGAAGCGAGCGTGCTGGCCCGGGCCGTGCGCTGGCACGTGGAGCGCCGCATCCTGCTGAACGGCGTGAAGACCGTCGTCTTCCCCTGACCGGTTCGCCTGGCCGACGCCCCGACCGGCTGTCCTACAGGTAGATCCAGGGCCTTTCGCGGCGATCGCGCTCGCGGAAGGCGCGGATTTCTTCGTCCAGCTTCATGGTCTTCGCGACGGGGTCGAGGCCCTCCAGCAGCATCTCCTTGTCCCCGGCGCCGATCTCGAAGGGATAGTCCGCGCCGGCCGCGTCGGTGACCGTCTGCGCCGGCAGGTCGATGGTCACCCGCTGGGCGGGCTCGGCGTCCACGTGCAGGGCGATCGCCTCGATGTCCGGCTCGGCGAGGCGCACGGGCAGGATGCCGTTGCGCACGCAGTTGCCGTAGAAGATGGAGCCGAAGCCGGGCGCGATGACCGCGCGGAAGCCGAAGTCCTTCAACGCCCACACCGCGTGCTCCCGGGACGACCCGCAGCCGAAGTTCTCGCCGGCCAGCAGGATCGTGGCGTGGCGGAAGGGCTCGCGATTCAGTACGAAGTCCGGGTCCTCCTCCCGGGCGGCCACGTCCCGGTAGCGCCAGTTCGCGAACAGGCCCTCGCCGAGCCCCTCCTTGGATACCCGCTTCATCTCCCGGCTCGGGATGATGGCATCCGTGTCGATATTGATGCGCAGCAGCGGTGCGGCGATGCCGCTGTGGTTCACGAACGGTTCCATCTCAGTCTTCCTCCGGCGCGAATTTCCGCACGTCGGCGATGCGGCCGGCGATCGCCGACGCCGCCACGGTGGCGGGGCTGGCCAGGTGGGAACGGGTGCCGGGCCCCTGCCGGTTCTCGAAGTTGCGGTTGGTGCTGGTGATCACGCGCTCCTCGCGGCCGAAATGCTCGCCGCCGGCGAAAAAGCACATGGAGCAGCCGGATTCGCGCCACTCGAAACCCGCCTCGGTGAAGGCGCGGTCGAGTCCTTCCGCCTCGGCCGCCGCCTTGACCCGGCTGGAGCCCGGCACGCAGATGGCCTTGATGCCGTCGGCGACGCGCCGCCCCCGCAGCACGCCGGCTGCCGCGCGCAGATCGCTCAGCCGGCTGTTCGTGCAGGAGCCGATGAACGCGGCGTCGATGGGAGTGCCGGCGAGCGGCCGGCCCGGCGCGAGCGCCATGTAGTCCAGCGCCCGCTCCATGGCTTTGCGCCGGTTGGCATCCGGCTCGCCGGCCGGGTCCGGTATCGTGCCGTCCACCGGCAGTTCGTGCTGCGGGCTGGTGCCCCAGGTGACCCGGGGCACGATAGCCGCCGCGTCCAGTTCGATCTCCCGGTCGAACGCCGCGTCCTCGTCGGTGGCCAGCGAACGCCAGTGAGCGAGCGCCTTCTTCCAGTCGTTGCCCTCCGGTGCAAAGGGCCGGCCCTGCACGTATTCGAAGGTCTTCTCGTCGGGCGCGACGATGCCGCTCCAGGCGCCGAACTCCACCGCCATGTTGCACAGCGTGAGCCGGGCCTCCACGTCCAGCGCCCGGACCGCCTCGCCGGCGAACTCCACCACGTAGCCGACGCCGCCCGACGCCGTGTGCCGGCCGATCAGCGCCAGGATCATGTCCTTTGCGGTCACGCCGAACGGCAGCTGCCCGGAGCAGGTGACCCGCATCTGCTTCGGCCGGGTCACCGCCAACGTCTTCGTGGCCAGCGCATGCTCGGCCTCGGTGGAGCCGATGCCCCAGGCCAGCGCGCCGAGCCCGCCCACGGTGCCGGTATGACTGTCGGGGCAGACGAGCGTCACGCCGGGCAGGGCGATGCCCTGTTCCGGCGAGACCACGTGCACGATGCCCTGGCTCGGGTCGCCGATGTCGAACGTGCGGATGCCGGCCTCCCTGGCCGCCGCCCGGGTGGCGGTGATGAACTCAGTGCCGCCCGGCATGATCGTGATGTCCGAGCGGCCGGGGAAGGTGTCGACGATATGGTCCATGGTGCAGAACACCTGCTCCGGGTCGCGGACGGAGCGGCCGGCGGCCTCCAGCCCCTTCAGCGCGATGCTGCCGGTGCGCTCGTGCAGGAAGATGCGGTCGATGTAGAGCAGCGTCGTGCCGTCGCCCAGGTCGGCGACCGCGTGCTGCGACCAGATTTTCTCGGCCAGCGTCCGGGCCATGAAGTATTCCTGCGGGTTGCCGGTTCCCTGTTCTCGAGTCCCGACTCCGAATTGACTCTGCGCGGGATTACCACAAGATAGGCGCAGCCGCCCGCCGCCTCAAGTCGCCTGAACGAGCCGTGTGAAGACGTTGCCATGAATCTATTCTTCGACCTCGACGGCACCCTCACCGATCCCCGTGAGGGCATCACCCGCTGCATCGCCTACGCGCTGGAACGCATGGGCAGGGAGCCGCCGCCGCTCGCCTCCCTGGAGCGCTATATCGGTCCGTCTCTGTTCGTGAGCTTCCGCGAGTTGCTCGGGACGCAGGACGAGGGCCGGGTTCGCGCCGCCGTGGCCCTGTACCGGGAGCGCTACACGGACACCGGCCTGTACGAGAACCGGCTGCACGAGGGCATCGACGATGTGCTTGAGGGATTCGCCAGCGACGGTGGCACCATGCTGGTGGTGACCACCAAACCCACGGTCTTCGCGCGGCGCGTCATAGGGCACTTCGGACTGGCGGGCTATTTCGCGGACGTGGTGGGTGCCCACCTGGACGGCAGCCGCTCCGACAAGGCCGCGCTGATCGGCCATGCGCTCTCGGCGCACGGCCTGGACGCAGGCGCATCGGTGATGATCGGGGATCGCAGGGACGATGTGATCGGCGCGCGGCGGACGGGTGTCTCCTCGGTCGGCGTACTGTGGGGCTTCGGCAGCCGTCGCGAACTCGTGCAGGCCGGCGCGGACGTCCTGTGCGAGAGCCCCGGCAGGCTCCCGGGCTGCGTCGCCCGGGCGATGCCGCAGCACAAGGAGGACAGGCAATGAATATCCGTAACGCACGACCCGAAGATGCGCCCGCTCTTGCCAGGCTGATCGACATCGCCGGCGAGGGGATCCCGAGCTGGCTCTGGTCCCGTTCGGCGGAGTCCGGCCAGACCGCCGAACAGGTCGGCTGCGAGCGGGCAGCCAGGGAAGAGGGCGGTTTCAGTTACCGCAACGCCAGGGTCTGTGTGGATACGTCGGGACACATCATCGGTATGTTGCTCTCGTACCGCCAGCCCGACCCCTACGAGCTGCCGGACCTCGCCGAGCTACCGGCTGTGGTGAGGCCGCTCGTCGAACTGGAGGCCGCGGCACCCGGGACCTGGTACGTCAATGCGCTCGCCACCTTCCCCGAATCCCGCGGTCTCGGCGCGGGTACGCGCCTGATGGGCCTGGCCGAGTCCATGGCCCGCGAGGCCGGGGCTCCCGGTCTGAGTCTGATCGTCGCCGAGGAGAACGCCGGCGCGAAACGCCTCTACGAACGCCTCGCCTATCGGGTGGAAGCCCGGGCCCCGATCGTGCCCTGGCCCGGGGCGGCCCACGGCGGAGACTGGCTGCTCATGGTCAGGCCGCTCTGAGCCGCGGATTCAATTCGCACTGAAAATCAAAGGCTTACGCCTAAATTGTATACAATCTGCTGCCGATTATCGGATCGGGCCGTGGTGAGAATCCGCCGTGGCCGTCGCCGGTCCCTGCTGTTGCCCGGTCGCGACATCTACGTATTGTTTTGAAAATGCCCCGCGTATCAGGCAGGATTCCCACGACGGGGGCTGTCTGCGTTACGGATTTGCAGGGAAGAGCCGGAACGTCCCGAAAACACTGAATGTTCTATCTTTTTCTGAGCAGGGGAGTACCCATGAGCAAATCTTTTCGAAGCGGGCCGGGCCCGATCGCAACCCTCCCGGCCTTGCTGGTGCCATTGTTGTTTTCCGCGGGTGCCAGCGCCCAGGTAGAGGAAATCATCGTCACCGCCGAGCGCCGCGAAGCGTCCATTCAGGACGTGCCGGTAGCGGTCAGTGCATACAATGACGAGGCGCTGGAGGCGCTGCAGGTGGAGGACACCCTCGACCTGATCAACGTCGTGCCGAACCTCTTCGGCGGCAACAACACGGGTATCGGCAGCGCGAACATGTACTACATGCGCGCCCAGGGCAACGACGAGTCCATCGCCACCTTCGACCCGCCGGTCGGCACCTATATCGACGGCGTCTACGTGTCCCGGCAGAACGCCAACAACTTCACGCTGTTCGACGTCGAGCGCATCGAGGTGCTGCGAGGCCCGCAGGGGACGCTTTTCGGGCGCAATACGACGGGCGGTGCCATCAACGTGGTGCTGAAGGACCCGTCGCCGGAGATGGGCGGTTTCGTAGAAGCGGGCTTCGGCCGCTACAGCGAGTACCGGGTGCGCGGCAGCGTGGACATCCCCGTCAGCGACACCTTCCTGACCAAGTTCTCCGGCTACCACATCTCCAACGACGGCTGGCTGGAGAATCGAAACCCGGCCGTCGGCGGCGACTACAACGTGCGCGACAGCATCGGCCTGCGGGCGGACTTCCGCTACATGCCGACGGACATGCTGACGTGGGACCTGACTCTGGAGTACATCGACGACGAGGCCGGCAACATCCACGGCGATCTCGTCGGCGACGACCGGGTCTCCACCTCCGTGGCACCCCTGGGTGCACCGACCACCGCCTTCGATTTCCTGAACTTCTCGATCACCGGCGGCTTCGTGCCGATCAGCTATCAGCAGAAGTCCGACTACGGCAGTGTCTCCGAGACCACCAGCATCATCTCGGACCTGACCTACGCCGCGCCCGCGGGCGAACTCGAGTTCATCGTCGGCTGGCGAGACCTCGAGCAGGATTTCTTCCTCAACTTCCCGAATGCGGTGGGTGACGCGGACGACTTCTTCTGGATCGACAATAACGGCGTCCATGAGCAGTTCACGGCCGAGGTCAAGTGGTCGGCCCGTTATTTCGACGACAAGCTCGATTTCGTCTCCGGCGTCTTCTACCTGAACGAGGACAACGAGACCGACTTCGCGGACTGGTTATTCGGCTCGTTTCTGCTGGCCGACCGCGTGATGGAGAACACCACCGACAGCTGGGCCGTCTACGCGCAGGGTGATTACGCCCTCTCGGACCAGTGGACGCTGACTCTCGGTGCCCGCTACACCGACGAGACGAAGGAAATCTCGATCACGGACAACATCGGCGCCCGTGGCGTGATCCCGGGCACCATTACGCTCGAGACCGCGAACCTGGTCGCCGCCGGTATCCCGGTGGAGCAGGAAGAATCCATCGTCACGCCGCGCATCGCACTGAAGTATGACTACTCCGACGACCTGATGGTCTACGCCTCCGCCACCCGGGGCTTCAAGTCAGGCGGCTGGAACGCCCGCGAGGCGCTGGCGGCGACCATGGAGCCGTTCGGGCCGGAGAAGCTCTGGGCCTACGAACTCGGCTTCCGCGCCGACATGTTCGATAACCTGGTACGAGCCAACGGCACGCTCTTCTACACGGACCTCGAGGACCTGCAGACCACTTCGGCGACACCGTCGGGCAACTTCCTGACCACCAACGCCGGCGGCCTGGAGGTAACCGGATTCGAGCTCGAGGTGAACGCCGTACCGACGGACTGGCTGAACCTGTTCGTCTCGCTGGGCCTGCAGGACGCGGAATACGTCGACATCTCCGATCAGATCGCCGCCTGCACCGTGCCCAACACGGACTTCGCGGCGCTCGACGGCAACTGCAACGTGGCCGATCCGAAGCGCTCGCCCGACTGGACGCTGACGCTGGGCGCGTTTCTCGACTTCCCCGTCGAGGCGCTCGGTGCTTCGCTGCAGCCGAACCTCTCGTCCCGGTTCATCGGGCCGAACGTGGTCGGCACGCGTCAGCTGGGCGAGAACGACACCGAAGTCATCGTCAACGCCGGCGTCTCGCTGGTGGATGACGAAGGCGTGTGGTCCGTGACCGCCGAGTGCAATAACTGCTCGGACGAGGAGTACGTTACCTCGAACCTCTTCCTCAACTACTGGACGCCGCCGATGACCTGGCAGGTGCGCGGCCGCTGGAACTTCGGCGCGCGCTGAGGCACGTCCTCGCCGGCACCCGCCGGCAGGTTCCGGGAGAACGCCCCCTCAGCGGGGCGTTTTCTTTTCTGGGGTCCGGCAGGGCGGGCCTGTCCCGCCGGCTAGCTCAGGCGTTCGAGTATCTTCACGAACTCCGCCGGATCCGGCCGCTCGCGGACGTCCTTCGAGCGGTTGGCGTAGCGGATCATCCCTTCGCTGTCGATCACGACGGAGACCGGCCGCAGCGTGTCGGTGCCGTAGTCGTCCCGGTAATCCGCCGGCACGCCCCCCGGATGCACGATGCCGAGTTTGCGCGCGGCGGCAAGATCCGGGTCCATCCAGAAGGTGAAGTCAACGTCGAATAGGTCGGCCACGCGCCGGGTGGTCTGCTGCGGCTTCGGCACGAGGAGAATCAGCCGGGCGCCGAGCTCGTTGATACGCCGGTAGTGCTGCGTCAGGTCCTCGACCTGAGCGGAACAGAACGGACACCAGTTGCCACGCAGGAAGATCAGCACGGCCGGCAGCCCGCGCAGATCGGACGGGCTTGCGGGCTCGCCATCCTCAGTCTGCACGGTGAAATCCGGAATGCGGCGGCCGCGCACCAGCCGGTCGCTGGCCTTCTCGCCGGAGCGGCGCAGCAGCCAGACGATCAGCCCCGCCGCCAGCAGCAGGACCACCACAACGATCGCAGTGACCATGGCCGTGTCGTTCAGCACCTGTTCCGCCTCCGCCAGCCACGCCGGGCAATGCGGCATTCTAAGGCTTTACCCGCGGCCGGGAAAACGCGAGCATCGGCTGCCGGTCGAGGGCGATAGAACCGGACCGGCCGGGGCCGCATACGGCGGCTCGGGCGCCACCGCAACAGGGGGGGAAGATGGACTTCGAGATTCCGGCACTCGTGCGCGAGAAGCTCGCCGCGCTGGACCGCTTCATCGAGGCGGAAATCCGGCCGCTGGAGGCCGCGGACGACAACGTCCGCTTCTTCGATCACCGGCGGGAATATGCGCGCACCGACTGGGAACGGGGCGGCCTGCCCGCCGCCGACTGGGAGGCGCTGCTCGCCGAGATGCGCCGCCGCGCGGACGCGGCCGGCCATTACCGCTACGCGCTGCCGCGGGAGTTCGGCGGCGAGGAGGCGGGCAACCTGGCGATGGCAGTCGTGCGGGAACATCTCGCCGCGAAGGGCCTAGGCCTGCACAACGATCTGCAGAACGAGAGTTCGGTGGTGGGCAACCTGCCCATCGTGCTCATGCTGCGGGATTTCGGCACGGCCGAGCAGATCGAGCGCTACGTGGAGCCCGCGATCACCGGCGAGCACCCCATCGCGTTCGGCCTGACCGAGCCCGAGCACGGCTCGGATGCCACCTGGATGGAGACCCGTGCCGTCCCGGCTCGCCGGGACGGTGTGCCCGGCTGGCGCATCAACGGCGAGAAGATGTGGAACACGGGCATGCACGTTGCCGGCACCGATCTGGTCTTCGCCCGCACCGCCGGCGCGGACGGCGAGGCCGCCGGCATCACCTGCTTCCTGGTGCCCGCCGATGCGGACGGGGTGCGGATCGAGGAATATCTGTGGACCTTCAACATGCCCACCGACCATCCGCGGGTGTCTTTCACCGACGTGTGGGTGGCAGAGGACGCCGTACTCGGCGAAGCGGGCCGGGGCCTGGCGGTGGCCCAGCACTTCGTGCACGAGAACCGCATCCGCCAGGCGGCCAGCAGCCTCGGCGCGGCACAGTTCTGCATCGACCGCGCGGTCGCCCGCGCGCGGGAGCGCAAGCCGTTCGGCAAGCCGCTGGCGGCGAATCAGGGTATCCAGTTCCCGCTGGTGGAGCTGGCGACCGAGGCGGAGCTGCTGCGAGTGCTGATCCGCCAGACGGCCTGGCAGATGGACCGGTTCGACCGCCGGCGCATCGCGGCGGAGCTGTCGGACAAGGTGGCCATGTGCAACTACCGTGCGAACCGCCTGTGCTGCGAGGCCGCCGACCGGGCGATGCAGGTCTTCGGCGGCATGGGCTATTCCCGGCACGAGCCCTTCGAGCACATCTACCGCCACCACCGGCGCTACCGCATCACCGAGGGCGCGGAGGAGATACAGATGCGCAAGGTCGCGGGGCACCTGTTCGGCTTCATCCGCGGCTAGCGGCGGGGTGCATCCTCCCCGCTGCCGGCGGCGCCGGCCTCGGCGGCGATGCGCGCCCCGGAATAGGCGGGCTGGTCGATCGCCAGCCGGTCCAGGGTGGTGCGCTCCAGATGTTTCAGGAGCTCCGCGTCGTCGATGGCGATGCGGCCCTCCCGGATGGCATCGCACAGCGCACGATTCAGATCGGCGGGTTCGCCGTCGCGCCCGAGCAGCGCCCTGAGGCGTTCGGCCTCCGCCGCGTCGGCGGCAGGCGCCAGCTCGAGTTCGCGGCGTGCGATGTCCACCACGTTCGCGGCGACCAGCGCGTGGAATCCGCGATGCCCGCCGAGTTCCTCCCTGGCCTCGGTCAGGAAACCGCGCACCGCTTCCAGCAGCTCGCCCAGCTCCGGCGTCTCTTCCATCAGTCCCTGCCCCGTATGATGTTCAGCATGTCGATCTCCGCCTCGCTGACCCGCCGGCCGATGGCGGCGCGTTCCACGGAGCGGTCGACGCCGCGCCGGTAGATCTCCGCCATGGTCATGCATATGACGCCCCATTTGAGGCTGCCCATGAGCTGCCAGTAGCGCATCCGTCCCTCGTCCGGCGTGCCGCCCGCTTCGCGATAGCCCCGCAGCAGCTCGCGGCGCCGGCCGAATCCGCCCACGGGCCGGTGGCTCATGCCGAAGCGCCAGGAGTTGACGGCAATCCAGCCCAGATCCTCCATGGGATCGCCCCGATGCGCGAGTTCCCAGTCGAGCACGCCCACGAGCCCCTTTTCGTCGACCACCAGATTGCCGTTGCGGAAATCGCCGTGCACGAGCACTGGCTCTACGGGTTCGGGCAGGCGTTCGTTCAGCCAGCGGAAGGCGAGTTCGAAGACCGGGCGTGAGTGCCCGTAGGCGTCGTAGCGCTGCCGGTATGCCGACAGCACGTCCGTGCCCTGCATGGCCGGCAGCTCGGCCGCCGTGGCGGGCCGCGCGGCGTGTATGGCGGCGAGCGCGGCGCCGCATTGCTGCGCCAGGCGGCTGCGGGCGTCGGCGTACTGGTCGCGGCGCAGGATCCGCGGCGCCAGCGTCTCTCCGTCCAGCCGCTCCATGACGAAGCCCCGGCCCAGCCCTTCGTCCGGCGCGAGCACGTGCACCACGCCGGCCACCGGCAGGCCGGCCGCGGCCAGTTCCCCGACCAGCCGGCCCTCCAGGCCCGGGTCGAGAGCGAGCAGGTCCTCATCCGGCGCCTCACCGTCGCACGCCCGACGCAGGATGAGTGGCCGGCGGGACTCGCCGATCACTCGCTCGAACGACCAGGTCTCGCGGCTCGCGCCGCCGGTCAGCCGGCGCAGTGCCTCCACCCGGCCGGCGCCGCCGGTGAGTATCCGGGCCAGGGCGTGTGCGAGTTCGTCGGGACTGGATGCTTTACCGGAGGATGCCACGCCTTTACTTTAGCGGACATCGGCGCGGCTTTGCGCGCGGCAGACGGCGGGAGCCGGGAAAGGAGCAGCGATGGAGAACCTGGCACTGATCACGGGCGCATCGGGCGGCATCGGCGAGCAGCTCGCGCGTATCCACGCCGGGAAGGGCGGCGATATGGTGCTGGTGGCGCGCAGCGAGGAGCGGCTGGCGGAGCTCGCCGCCGAGCTCATCGACGCCCACGAGGTAAACGTGCGCGTCGTGGCGCGGGACCTGGCCGTGCCCGGTGCCGCGGAAGGCCTGTCCGACGAATTGCTGGCCGAGGGTCTCGTCCCGGATGTTCTGATCAACAATGCGGGCTTCGGCGGGCAGGGCCGCTTCCACGAGCGGGACTGGGCCCGGGACCGGGACATGATCAACCTGAACGTGACGGCGCTGGCGGCGCTCACGCACGGTTTCCTGCCGGCCATGGTGGAGCGGGGCAGCGGCCGCATCCTCAACGTGGGCTCGGTGGCGGGCTTCCTGCCGGGACCGAACTTCGCCACCTACTTCGCCACCAAGGCGTTCGTGCTGTCGTTCAGCGAGGCGATCGCCGCGGAGCTGACCGGCACCGGCGTGACGGTGACGGTGCTCTGCCCGGGACCGGTCGCCACCGGTTTCGTGGATGCCGCCGGTATGACCAACCGGCAGATTTTCGACGCCGTGGCTTCGGCGCCGGAGGAGGTGGCGCGTTACGGCTACCGGGCGATGCTGCGAGGCGACGTGATCGCGGTGCCCGGGGTCGCCACCCAGATCTCGCTGTTCCAGCTGCGCTTCCTGCCGCGGGGCCTCACAAGGGCGATCTCGCGGCTGACGATGGGCAACCTCTGATCAGGTTTCCAGCACGATCTTGCCCATGTGCTCGCCGGATTCCATGAGGGCGTGGGCCCGTGGAGCCTCGATGAGCGGGAAGGTCGCGTAGACGGTCGGCCGGATCCGCCCTGCCTCGAGCAGCGGCCAGATGCCACGCTCCAGGCCGGCGGCGATGGCCGCTTTCTCCTCGACTGTCTGCGGGCGCAGCGCTGAGCCGGTGATGGTGAGCCGCTTGCGCAGCACGTGGGCGAAGTTGGCCTCCGCCTTCGGCCCCAGCAGGAACGCGATCAGCGCGTAGCGGCCGTCGTACGCGAGCACGTCCAGGTTCCGGTCGACGTAGGGGCCGGCGACCATGTCCAGCACCACGTCGATGCCGCGTCCGCCGGTGATCTCCTTCGCCCCCGCCACCCAGTCGCTCTCGCGGTAGTTCAGGGCGAAGTCGGCGCCCAGTTCGCGGCAGTACTCGCACTTCGCCTCGGTCCCGGCCGTGACGATCACGCTCGCGCCGCGGGCCTTCGCCATCTGGATGGCCGCGCTGCCGATGCCGCTGGAGCCGCCGTGGACGAGCAGCCACTCTCGCTCGGCCAGCGCGGCGCGCGTGAAGACGTTGTACCAGACCGTGAAGTAGGTCTCCGGCAGCGAGGCCGCCTCGGTCAGTGTCAGCCCTTCCGGCACTGGCAGGCAGTGTTCGGCGGGCACCCGGCAGTATTCGGCGTAGCCGCCGCCGTGCACCAGCGCGCAGACACGGTCGCCCGGGCGCCAGCGGCCTGCGCCCTCGGCGCTCGCCACCACCTCGCCTGCCACCTCGAGACCGGGCAGGGGATCGGCGTCCGCGGGTACGGGGTACAGGCCCTGACGCTGCAGGCAGTCCGGGCGATTGACGCCGGCGGCGCGCACCCGGATCAGTACCTCCCCCGGCTGCGGATCCGGCACCGGCCTCTCTACGGCGCGCAGGACCTCCGGGCCGCCCGGCTCCGTGATGTCGACGGCCGTCATCGTCTTCGGCACGCCCATGATCGCTCCTCTGGCCTGTTTCCGGCCTGGTCAGTCTGTCAGCAGGCGGACGCGCGCAGCGACGATATCGCCGTTCAAGGTGCCCTCCACTTCGACGTCGCGGCCTTCCGCAGCGGCATAGAAGGCGGCGGCGTCGCTCGGTTGCCCGTCTGCCTCGAACTCGGTCGTGGCGTCGGTGACGACGGTGACGCCGAGCAGCACGAAGCGGGGTTGGGCGACGTCTCTGGCGCGTGCACGCAGGACGACGCCCGCATCGGCATCCGTGCGGGTGACGCTGCGTGCCAGGAGCGCGTCGCCGCTTTCCGTGCCCGCCGCCTCCACGCGATCGCCGGTGCCGATGTCGCCGAGCGAGAACGGTCGCTGTCGCTGACTGCTCGCGTCGCGGAAACCGGTCTTCGCGTCGGTGAGGACCGTGACCCCGGCCGCAGTCAGCGTGCCGGCATCGACGTCGACGTCGTCCACCGTGCCGTCCAGCCGCGCCTGGCTGGGGGACTCCAATCTGACGCGCTCGGCGAGGATGGCGCCCGTGCCCGTCACGGTGCCTTCCACCTCGACGCGCACGTCGGGACCGAGCATGGAGGCATTGCCGCCCTCGAATACGGTTGCGTCATCCGTGGCGACCGGCTGACCGTCCACGTCGAAGTCCGCAGCCGAGGCGAAGCGCGTGATCAGGCCCTCGATTTTCGCCTCCTCGCCTTCCGCGGCCGCGTCCACGCCCTGTTGCCGGTAGCTCAGCGTCTCGGCGATCAGCGTGCCGTCGGCGGCCCGCTCGCTACCGCGTGCTTCCACGCGGTCGCCGTTGGCGGGAGCACCGTCGGGGAAGCCGTCGAGCATGGCGCTGCCGTAATCGACGAGCGCCCCGCCGATGCGCAGCCGCTGCGCGGCCGTGTCCACCTGGGCGGCAACGCCGGACAGCTCCAGCCGGTCGGGCTCGGCCTTGAGACGTATCAGGGTGGCCTCGACGCTGCCGTCGGCGCGGTCGAACCCGCTCACCTCCACGGCATCCCCCGCGGCCAGACCGTCGAGTCCGCCGCCCGCTCCGTTGCCTTCGAACAGCGTGTCGATGGACACGTGCACGGTGCGCCCGAGCACCACGGCCGTGCCGGCGCCCGCGTCGACGGCATCCACCGGCCCCTCGACGCTGTCGTCGAATTCGATCCGGATGGCGTTGCCGGTGTCGGCGCCCGGCACCCGCTCGCCGCGCAGCGTCACCACGGCACCCACCGAAAGTCCGGCCTCGGTGCCCGGTTCGCCGTCGATCACGATCTCGGCGCTCCCGGTGTCGTAACGGACGCCGTTCACGATGACGCTGCCGAAACCGGTGATCTCACCCTTAGTCACCACCGCGACCGGGTTGCCGCCCCGGTCGACGCCGGCCACCTGCTCGGTGCTGTCGCAGCCGGCGAGCAGAACGGCGCACAGCGTCGCTGCTGCCAGTGTCGTGGTGGCCGTCTTCGAGGCCATCCTGGAGGTATGTGGTTGACTGCGCATCCTGTCACTCATCGCTCTCTTCCCTGGTCTGCGGGCCCTGGATGAAGTAGACGCCGATGCCGAGGCGCACCGTGTCCGTCTCCTCCCTGCCTGCCTGGCGTTCCTGCTCGGCCAGCCAGTCGTCGATCATGTACAGGAACTCCTCGCCCTTGTCCTCCAGCAGCGCCTGCAATTCGGGGATGGCGGAGCGGGGTACCTGCAGCGCCGTGGCGCGGCCCTCGAAGCGGGACGGCTCGTCCTGTGCACGCCCGAGATTGTGATTGACCGTCCTGCCCACGTCCTCCAGCACTTCGCCCGCGCGGCGCAGAGTCTCGGTATCGGTGGCCGCGGGCATGTAATAGCGGTGCAAGGCCCGGAGTCGCCCGCCCGCGGCCTGTTCGACAGCCCCCGTGGTCAGCAGCTCCTTCAGCATGGCCTTCGGCGGGATGTCGCCGGCGTAGCGGCGCAGGAGTTCGGTGAAGCTGTTATTGCCTTCCTCGTATTCGAGTTCGCGGGCGTTGCCCTGCCCGTCGGAGAAGTCCGGGTCCTGGTGCCAGCGGGCGAGTACGCGCGTGGCGTTGTTGGTCTTGCGGGTGAGAGACTCATCCAGCTGATCGGCCAGCAGCTCCCGCTGGCGCTTCACCTCACGGCGTGTAAGGCCGGTCAGGATGGAGGTGCGGGAGACGTTGGTGGGCCGGCCGCCGATACCGTAGTCGCTGGTTGCCACCTGCACGAAGACGGACTTGCTGATATCGGCGAATTCCCGCCACGTCATGCCGCCCCGCAGCATGATGCGCGCGATCGGCCGCAACAGGCGGCGGCAGGCGTCTATCAGAACTCTGCGGTACTCATCCATGGTGTTCGTCCGGTGGCTGAGCGGCAGTCACCCGTCTGCCCGGATCGCGATAGTCGCCACGCGACATAATGACGTGCGAGCGGATACACTGCGATAAAGCGGCACAGTATCCATCGTCAGGCAGGCTCGAGTCCATGACGCAGCACACGAATTCGAGCGAGAAACCGCGCGGCCGGCACTACCTGACCCGGCGTCATTCCCTGCACCTGTTCCCCGGGCGCTATACCCGCCCCGGCACGGCGCCCGGAGATCTCACCGCGCCGCCGGAGGCGGAGCGCGTCCCGGTCCGGATGTCCCTGACCGACTTCGACGGCGAGCAGCTCGTGGAGGAGACGGACTGCGGCCTGGAGGAAGCGGGGAGGTATTTCGACAGCCCACGCACGACCTGGCTGCACGTGCAGGGCACGCCCTCGGAAGAGCTGCTGCGCTCCATCGGCGATGCCTACGGCCTGCATCCTCTGGCGCTGGAGGATGTTCTGCATACCGGGCAGCGGCCCAAGGTCGAGGCCTACGAGGGTCAGCTCTTCGCCATCGTCGGCGCACCGGAGCACGGGCCGGACGGAGTAGTGCCCACCCAGCTCAGCCTGTTCCTCGGCGACACCTGGGTGGTGAGTTTCCACCCGGGCCACGCCGATCCTTTCGAGCCGGTGCGCCACCGGCTGCGCCAGCCCGCGGCGCGGATTCGGGAGCGCGGCGCCGATTACCTGTTCTATGCGCTGATCGACACGGCGGTGGACCTCAGCTTTCCGGTCATGGAGGCGCTGGGCGAGCGCATCGAGACCTTGGAACTCACCGTCTTCGACGATCCCAGCCGACAGGCGCTGGACGAGATCCACCGCCTGAAGCGCGAGCTGGTCGTGATGCGCCGCAGTCTGTGGCCCCAGCGCGATGCCCTGAATACCCTGGTGCGGGACGAGCATCACATGCTGGCAGCGGAGACTCACCCGTATCTCCGTGACTGCTACGACCACACGGTGCATGCACTGGATCTGGTGGAGAGCTACCGGGAGATGGCCTCCAGCCTGCTGGAGGTTTATCTGTCCAGCCTCTCCAACCGGATGAACGACGTGATGAAGGTGCTCACCATCATCGCCACCGTGTTCATCCCGCTCTCGTTCGTGGTCGGCATCTACGGCATGAACTTCGATACGGAGGCGAGCCGCTGGAACATGCCGGAGCTCGGTCTGCGTTACGGCTATCCGCTGCTGTGGCTGGTGATGCTCGGCATCGTCGCCGGCATGCTCATCTACTTTCGCCGCAAGCGCTGGCTCTAGCGACTCACTGCTGCGCCTCGCTCAGCCGGTGGGCCGAGGCGGCCGCGGCCACCGAGAGCGCCGCCAGCAGCACCAGGGTCCAGGCGGAGCCCACCAGGGTGGCGATGCCGCCGAAGATGCCCCCGGCCAGCAGCATCACGCCGATCACGGTATTGCTGACCGCGACGTAGCTCGCGCGGTTCTCCGCCGTGGCGATGTCCACGAGATGGGTCTTGCGCCCCAGCCGCACGCCGGCGTGGGCGATGCTGAGCGCAAAGTAGGTGGCCGCGAAGGCGGCGGGAGCGAGCGGCACTTGCGGCGCGAGCGCCAGCGCGGCCGTGGCCAGGCTGGCCGTCGCGGCGAGCAGTGCGGCGCGCTTCATCACCAGCCGGCTGGAACGGTCCGACAGCCGCCCCCAGACCGGCGCGCTGAGGAAGCTGGCTGCGCCGGAGGCCAGCATCAGCGAGCCGAGCCCGGACAGCGTGTTCTCCATGCTCTGGTTCGCGAGGCTCACGTAGAAGGGGGCGGCCAGCGCGGTGGAGAGCAGCAGCGTGCGGGTGATCAGGAATTCCCGCAGGTCCCGGTCGCGGCGGATGAGGCCGAGCTGGCGGACGGCCTCGGTCAGGGCATTACCGCCGCCCTCCGTGGCGCCGGCGTATTCGGCGAGGAAGCTGTAGATGGCGGCGGCCAGCAGCCAGAGGCCGCCGGCGGCGAACAATACGGCGACGAAGAAGCCGATACCCCGGCTGCCGGGGTCGAGCGCGATCGCCGCGACGCCCACGGCGACCGTCACGGCGCCGGCGGCCGAGGCCGCGTAGCCGGTCACCGAGCCGCGCCGGGTCTTGGCGATGGTCTTGCCGAGCACGTCCTTGCTGGCCACCGAGCAGATCCCCCGCGCCAGGCTGAACAGGGTGAGCAGCCCCAGGATCGCCCACCCTGCCGCGGAGCCCTCCAGGCTCAGCGCGACGGCACCCATGAGCATCACCGCCACGCCCTGCAGCACGCTGCCGGCCACCCAGAACCACTTGCGCACCGGCACGGCGCGCAGGTAGCGGGCGACGACGAGCTGGGGCAGCAGCGCGAGCGATTCGCGGATGGGCACCAGCCAGCCCAGCATCCACGCCGGGGCGCCGAGGCTCGTCAGGAGCCAGGCCAGCACGAGTTTCGGCCCGGCCAGCCGGTCGCCGGTCTTGGTCGCGACCAGCGAGGCGACGTGGATCAGATAATTGCGGGGCTGCTCCCGGCAGGCGGCATCGGGGATGTCCTTGCAGACGCGGGCATCCTCGTCGCCGGTCAGCAGGTCGTAGACGTCCCTCGCGGGGCCGGGTTTCGGAACCGTCTGCGTCAAGTCGATGTCTCGTGGTTTCCTTGCGAGGGTGGGAATACTAGCAAACGGCAGGCGGGCGGGAGGCGCCGGGATGGCCCGGCAATAGTACGGCAATTCGCCGGGCAATGGCGCGCCGCGCCGTGCGCGATGCCGGCCGGATGTGTATGCTCGTCGGACGTCAATGCTGCACGGGAGACCCTGGATGGGACTGGAAATCGGCGGCCTGTTCGGCCTGATCATCCTGATACTGGATGTCTATGCGATCGTGAAGACCCTGGGCAGCCGGGCGAGTACCGGCAGCAAGGTGCTCTGGATCGTGGTCATCCTCGTACTGCCGTTGCTCGGACTCATCCTCTGGGCGCTGTTCGGTCCGAAGGGCTAGGCGCACGAAGCGGCCGCCGGGGCCCGGCAAGGGCCGGCGGGGTTCACTCGTCCCGCAGGAACTCCCGCGCGTCCCGGGCCGTCCGTGCCGGTGACTCCTCCATGGGCACGTGGCCGAGATCGTCGTAGACCACCAGCCGCGCGTCCGGGATGTCCTCGGCGAAGCGCCGGCCGTGCTCCGGCGGTATCCACTCGTCCTGCCCGCCCCACTGCACCAGCGTCGGCGCGCCGATCTGCGCCAGCGCGGCGGCGGGATCGTCGCGGGCGGATCGTGACGCGGCACGAACCCGCTGCAGGAAAGCCTCCCGATTGCCTTCCCGCAGCGACAGTTCGAAGTAGCGGTCCACCAGCGCCTCGTCCACCAGACTGTCGTCCGCGTAGACCTCCTCCAGACTCCGGCGGTAGAGGATGCGCGGCGTCAGTTTCGCCAGTGCGTCGCCGATGCCCGGCAACGCCGCGAGCCGGAAAATCAGCGAGGGCGTGCGTCGCAGCGGATAGCCCGATGCGTCGACGAGTAGCAGCCGGTTCACCCGCTCCGGATGGGCGACCGCGTAGTTCCAAGCGATGCGCCCGCCCAGCGAGTTGCCGGCCAGGTGGAAGTCGTCGATGCCGAGACGCCGCGTGACGGCGTCGACGAATCGCACGTAGGCGCCGATGGAGTAGTCGCCGGCGGGATGGGGGCCCGTCAGCCCGAATCCCGGCAGATCCATGCGCACGATGCGGAAGTCGCCGGCCAGCGCCTCCGCCCACCCGTTCCACGTGTGCAGGGAGGCGCCGGTGCCGTGCAGCAGGACCAGCGCCGGCCCGCTGCCCTAGACGGCGACATGGGCGCTCATGCCGTCGAATTCCAGGAACTGCGAGCCGGTGACCCGGTAGCGCTCGGTCAGGGACTCGACGCTGCGATCGGGCTCCCAGGCCCATGCGAGCACCAGCGCCACGGCGATGAACAGGATCAGCACAGCATTGACGACTGCCCTCATGTGCCTCTCCCGGCGCTGCTGCTGTCCATGCCCGTTCTCCCGGTCGCTTGCCGATGCCTGCGTCGATGGTAAGGGCGCCGCGCCGCCACGGCCAGCGCATCCCTTACGGCTCGCCGAGGGTGTCGTTACAATGCCCGGGCCGACGCGCCGCACTGGCGCAACCGAGCCGGAGCGACTATGAGCCGACCACTGCGGGAACCATTGTGGGAACCGTCGCCGGAGCGCGAGGCCGGCGCGAACCTGACCCGCTTCGCCGCCTTCGCGGCGGAGGCCCGGGGCGAGGGTTTCCCGGACTACGCGGCGATGCACCGCTGGTCGGTGGAGGAGCCGGAGGCGTTCTGGTCCACGCTGTTCCGCTTCGTGGACCCGGTGTGCCGCCGTCAGCCCGAGACCGTGATCCGCCATGCCGACGCCATGCCGGGCGCGAAGTTCTTCCCGGAGGCTGAACTCAATTTTGCCGAAAACCTGCTGCGCTACCGGGGGCCGCTGCCCGCGATCATCTTCCACGGCGAGGACGGCAGGCGCCGGGAGCTGAACCGCGACGAGCTGTACCACGAAGTGGCGCGAGTCGCGGCCGGGTTGCGCCGGGCTGGCGTGGGACCGGGGGATCGGGTGGCCGGCTACCTGCCGAACTGCCCCGAGACGGTGATCGTCATGCTGGCGGCGGCGAGCCTCGGCGCGGTGTGGTCGTCGTGCTCGCCGGATTTCGGCGTGCAGGGCGTGCTGGACCGCTTCGGCCAGATCGCACCGAAGGTGCTGTTCGTTACCGACGGCTACCGCTACAACGGCCGGCTCTTCGACATGCGCGACACCGTGGCCGGCATCCTCGCGCAGCTGCCGGACGTGCAGACCTGCGTGGTGGTACCGTTCGTTGAGGACGAGCCGGCCATCGGCGGCATTCCCCGCGGCGTGCATTATGCGGATTTCCTGCAGGACGCGGAGGACATCGAGTTTGCGCCGCTGCCCTTCGATCATCCGCTCTACGTCATGTACTCCTCGGGCACGACGGGCACGCCGAAGTGCATCGTGCACGGCGCCGGCGGCACACTGATACAACAGATGAAGGAACACGTGCTGCACGTGGACCTGAAGCCCGGCGACCACCTGTTCTATTTCACGACCTGCGGCTGGATGATGTGGAACTGGCTGGTGGCCGGTCTCGCCTGCGGGGCCACGCTGGTGCTCTACGACGGCTCGCCCTTCCATCCCGACGGCGGACGACTCTGGCGCATGGCCGAGCAGGAACGCATCAACGTATTCGGCACCAGCGCCAAATATATCGCGGCGCTGGAGAAGGCGGGCCTGCATCCGGGCCGCGACCACGATCTCTCCGCGCTGCGCACGGTGCTGTCCACCGGCTCGCCGCTGGCGCCTGCGAGCTTCGACTACGTCTACCGGGAGATCGCGGACGACGTTTTGCTGGCGTCCATCTCGGGCGGCACCGACATCCTCGGCTGTTTCGCCGGCGGCTGCCCGATACGCCCGGTCTGGCGGGGCGAGCTGCAGTGCCGGATGCTGGGCATGGCGGTGGAGGTCTGGGACGAGGACGGCACGCCGCTCAGCGGCGCGAAAGGGGAGCTGGTCTGCACGCAGCCGTTCCCCTCCATGCCCATCGGTTTCTGGAACGACGAATCCGGCGAGAAATACCGGGATGCCTATTTCACCCGTTTCCCCGGCGTCTGGGCTCACGGGGACTTCGCGGAGCTGACCGAGCACGACGGCATGATCATCCACGGCCGCTCCGATGCCGTCCTGAACCCCGGCGGGGTGCGTATCGGCACCGCGGAGATCTACCGCCAGGTGGAGAAGATCGACGACGTGCTGGAGTCCATCGCCATCGGCCAGGACTGGGACGACGACGTGCGCGTGGTGCTGTTCGTGGTGCTGCGGCCCGGCGTCGAACTGGACGAGGAGCTGGAGACCCGCATCCGCCGGATCATCCGCGAGAACGCCACCCCGCGGCACGTGCCCGCGAAGATCCTGGCCGTACCGGACATCCCGCGCACCATCAGCGGCAAGATCACGGAGCTGGCCGTGCGCTCGGTGGTGCACGGCGAGAGCGTGAAGAACACGGACGCACTGGCCAACCCGGAGGCGCTGGAGTACTTCCGCGACCGGCCGGAGCTGGCGGAATCGTGAGCGCCTTCCACGGCGTCAGGGTGCATGCGGAGACGATCCGACCGGAGTGGATCGACTACAACGGCCACATGAACGTGGCCTGGTACGTGCTGATATTCGACCACGGCGTCGACGGGCTGTGGGACGAACTCGGCCTCGACACCGCCTACCGCGAGGAGAGCGGCGGCACTACTTTCGCGGTGGAGTGCCACGTGAGCTACCTGCGCGAGCTGTGCGAGGACGATCCGGTGGCGGTCAGCGCCCAGCTCCTCGCCTGGGATGCCAAGCGCATCCACCAGTTCCAGCGCATGTATCACGCCGACGAGGGCTGGCTCGCCGCCACCTGCGAGTGGATGAACCTGCACGTCGATACGGCCTCCCGGCGGGTCTCGCCGTGGCCCGAAGCGGTACTCGGCAGGCTGGCTGCCTTCGCCGCACGGCACCCGGATGCGCCCTGGCCGGAGCAGGCCGGGCACCGCATGCGCGTCCCCGATCCGCTCGGGCCGCAGCATCAGGCAAACGCAGAGCAAAGCCCCACGGAGCAGTAACCACCATGACCGAGCACGTGATACTCGCCATCGACCAGGGCACCACCAGCAGCCGGGCGATGGTCTTCGACCGCAAGGCGCGCATCCTCGCCGTGAGCCAGCGGGAGTTCCCCCAGGTGTTCCCGAAACCCGGCTGGGTGGAGCACGACCCGGAGGCGATCTGGCAGAGCGTGATCTCCGTCGTGCACGATGCCATCGCGGACGCCGGCTGCCTGCCGCGCGACGTCGCCTGCATCGGCATCACTAACCAGCGCGAGACCACGGTGGTCTGGGACCGGCGCACCGGCGAGCCGGTCTACAACGCCATCGTCTGGCAGGACCGGCGCACGGCGGCGAGATGCCGGGAGTACGCGGCCGGCGGCGGCGAGGAGCTGGCCGCCAGCCGCTCGGGCCTGCGCATCGACCCCTATTTCTCGGCGACGAAGCTGGCCTGGATACTCGACAACGTGGAGGGCGTGCGGGAGCGCGCCGAGCGCGGCGAGCTCGCCTTCGGCACCATCGACGCCTTCCTGCTCTGGCGCCTGACCGGCGGCGCCGAACACCGTACGGACATCACCAACGCCTCGCGCACGCTGCTCTACGACATCCACCGCCAGTGCTGGGACGACGACCTGCTCGCCCACTTCGGCGTGCCCGCTTCGCTGCTGCCGGAGGTCTGCGACAACACCTTCGATTTCGGCACGACGGACGCCGAGACCCTGGGCGCCGGCATCCCGGTGGCGGGCATGGCCGGCGACCAGCAGGCCGCCCTGTTCGGCCAGGCGTGCTTCCATCCGGGCATGACCAAGAGCACCTACGGCACCGGCTGCTTCGTGATCGCAAACACCGGCGAGACACCGCTGGCCTCCGGCCACCAGCTGTTGACCACCATCGCCAGCCGCGTGGACGGGCGCCTGAGCTACGGCCTGGAAGGCAGCATCTTCGTGGCGGGCTCGGCCATCCAGTGGCTGCGGGACGCGCTGAAGATCATCGCCGCGGCGCCGGACTCCGAGGCCATCGCGCGCGAGCAGGGCGTCATCGACAACATCCACGTGGTGCCCGCGTTCGCCGGGCTCGGTGCGCCCCACTGGGACCCGGACGCCCGCGGTGCCATCCTGGGCCTCAGCCGCGACAGCGGCGTCGCCGAGATCGTGACCGCCACGCTGCAGTCGGTGGCTTTCCAGACCCGCGACCTGATGCTGGCCATGCGCGACGACGGCCTGGACGTGGAGCTGCTGCGGGTCGACGGCGGCATGGTCAACAACGACTGGCTGGTGCAGTTTCTCGCCGACATGCTCGGCATCACCGTCGAGCGTCCGCGGATCACGGAATCCACGGCCTTCGGCGCGGCCTGCCTGGCGGGCCTGCAGCGCGGCGTCTTCGATTCCCTGGAGCAGCTGGAGCAGCTCTGGCAGCGGGACGCGCTGTTCGAACCCGCCATGTCCGGCGAACGGCGGCGGGCGTTGCACGAGGGATGGCTCGCCGCCGTCGCCCGGGTGCGGTCGGTGGCACGGGAGCCCTGACCGGGCCGCTCAGTCGAGGTCGCGCCGCACCGGATCGGTGTGGCGCACGGGTCCGCGATGCTCGCCGCCTTCCCCGGCCGGCGCCACCACCGCGTAGCCGGCGGTGAGCGCCAGGGAGTAGATCAGCACGCTCATGATCGGCAGGTAGTGGCCCAGCGCCACCGTACCGCCGCCGGCGAACTCCACCAGCCAGATCGCGAGCTCGGCGAGGACGGCCAGCAGCAGCATCATGGCGATCAGCAGCACCAGCCAGGCGGGCAGCCGGGCCCAGCAGGCGGAAAGACGGCTGCCTCCGTCCGGCTCCAGCAGGCGCAGGCACAGCAGGGCCAGCACGGCGGTGGGCAGCAGCAGCCAACCGGTGAGCGCGAGCAAGGACTGCATGCCGGGCCCGTCGGCGCCGAGGAACAGCGCCATCATGGCGGTGAACGCCAGCAGCAGGCCCGTGATGGCGAGTACCAGCGTGGCCACGGCGGTCAGCACGCGGCCGCCACCTTGCGGCGTTTCGTCCGGCCGTCTTTCGGTAATGGTCATGGAGGCATTGTGCCCGGGCGGCGGGCGCATGCAAACGGCTGCGAGGATCACGGATCGACGGCGCCCGGCAACGCCTGCGCGACATCCCGCGATGTCGTGGCGTCCTTGCGGGCGAGATGGCCGAGGAATTCGCCGGTCGCCCGGGCCCAGCTCTTCTCCAGCGCGGCTTGCCGGCAGGCTCCTCGGTCCAGCGTGAGCGCACGGCGCACGGCGACGCCGAGGTCCTCGTGCAGGACGCCGGTGCGGCCCTGCTCGATGACGTCCAGCGGACCCGTGACCGGATAGGCGGCCACCGGCGTGCCGCAGGCCATGGCCTCCAGCATTACCAGGCCGAAGGTATCCGTGCGGCTGGGGAAGACGAAGACGTCGGCAGCGGCGAGGTACGCCGCGAGTTCGGGGCCGAAGCGATAGCCGGTGAAAACCACGTCGGGGTATTCCGCGCGCAGCCGGACGAGGTCGGGGCCGTCGCCGACCACGTATTTCGTGCCCGGCAGGCGGAGCTGCAGGAAGGCTTCCACGTTCTTCTCCACGGCGACACGGCCCATGTAGAGACAGATCGGGCGCGGCCCGGCCAGGGACGCTTTCGGCTCGGGGCGGAACAGCTCCACGTCGACGCCGCGGCTCCACAGCCGGAGTCCGCGGAATCGACGGGCGGCGAGTTCGTCCCGCACGGCGGGCGTGGGCACCAGGGTCGCCGCCGCCGGCCGATGGAAGCGCCTGAGCCAGGCGTACATCCACGAGACCGGTATCGGCGCCCGCTCCCGTACGTACTGGGGGAAGCGGGTGTGATAGGACGTCGTGAATGCGAGGCCGCGCCGTACGCAGTAGCGCCTCGCCGCAAAACCCAGCGGCCCCTCGGTGGCGATGTGAATGCAGTCGGGCCGGAAGGCGTCCAGCGTCCTGCGAACGCGGCGATAGGGCAGCACGGAGAGCCGGATCTCGGGATAAGAGGGGCAGGGCAGCGTGCGGTGATCGGCCGGCGTGAGCATCTTGACCCGGTGTCCGGCGCGGATCAGTTCGTCGCGGGTCCTGCCCAGCGTTGTGACTACACCGTTCACCTGGGGCAGCCAGGCGTCGGTGACGATGGCGATGCGCATGGCCGCCAGTGTCCACCCACACCGTTACCGGAATCTTGCCGTTCGGAGAAAGTTCCGGGACAGGGATGCGCAACATGTCACCGATATTTCAAAAAGCTGTCACCTCGGTGACTTGTCCCCCGGCGAGACTCTCGTCAGCTTCGGGCAATCCGGGAGAGGTTTCCGTGCAGACAATCTGGCAGCAGGTGGCGGCAGCGGAGATCGGTTTCACGCTGAAGGTCAACCGGCTCAGCCGGCGCACGCCCGTACTGACCCTGTTCCGTGCGGTGAGCCGTCTGGGTGACGGCGTCGCCTGGTACGCGGGGCTCGGCGTCATGCTCCTGATCGGCGGCGAGCAGGCCGCCGGCCCGGTGCTGCAGACCGGCGTCACCGCGCTGGTTGGCGTGGGACTCTACCGTTTCCTGAAGGAGCGACTCGTGCGGGAGAGACCGTTCATCACCTTCGCGGACATCCGCTGTGGCACGGCGCCCCTGGACCGCTACAGCTTCCCGTCCGGCCACACTCTGCACGCGGCGCTGTTCTCGGCGTTCTTCCTGGTCTACCTGCCGGTGCTCGGCCTGGCGATGCTGCCGTTCGCGCTGCTGGTCGCCGCCTCACGGGTGGTGCTCGGCCTGCACTATCCCACCGACGTGCTCGCGGGCGCCGCCGTCGGCCTGCTGCTCGCCGCCGCCAGTCTCTCTTTACTGCACTTTGCTCCCCTATCGGTCTGAGCCGGCTTTGGGCTCCTCCAGCGCACCGGCGGCCTCGGCCGACTGGCCGAGCCAGTAGGCGATATTCTCGAGATTGACGCTGGCGGGCTGGGCATCGTCCCAGAAGGCGGCGATCAGCCCCTCGTCGGCATGCAGCAGCGCGCCGATGTGTCGCGACAGTGCAGTGTAGCGGGGGACGCGGTTACCGATCGGTGTCCTTGTCGTGGAAGCGGTCACGGCAAGGTCTCCGCGTCAGGCGACGGCGCCGAGTTCCACGTGGCCGAGCGCCGGTTCGGCTGCGCCGTCCCAGGACACCAGTCCGAGGCGGCCTTCCCGGTTCTCCACCAGCGCGGTGCAGTGCTCGACCCAGTCGCCGTCGTTGCAGTAGATGACGTCGCCGGCCCGGCGCACGGCCGGCCGATGGATGTGGCCGCAGACGATGCCGTCCAGGCCCTGCGCCCGGACGTACTCGATGGCCGTGTTCTCGTAGCGGTGTATGTAGTCCAGCGCTGCGTTGATGCGCATCTTGATGGTGCTCGCCATGCGCACGGGGCGATAACCGAGCCGGTGGCGCACCCGGTTCAGTCCCGCATCCATGTCCACCAGCCAGCGGTAGGCGGCAGAGCCGAGGCGCTCTTTCATGGAGCCGACCCGCAGGTCGCGGTCGAATTCGTCGCCGTGGGTCACCAGCAGCCGGCGCCCGCAGCGCGTCTCGTGGACGTGGCTGCGGCGGATCTCGATCAGGTGATGATCCGTGCCGTCGAACAGCCGCAGCTCGGCGTCGTGATTGCCCGGGATGTAGATCACCCGGGTGCCGTCCCGGGACAGGCGCATGATCTCGAGCAGTACCTCGCCGTGGACCGGCGGCCAGTAGACGGTGCTGCGCATCGCCTGCAAGTCGAGGATGTCGCCGACCAGGTAGAGCCGGCGCGTCTCCAGCGAGCGGAGGAAGTCGAGGAGTTGACGGGCGCGGCAGCCGCGGGTGCCGAGATGGGTGTCCGAGAGCCAGACCGCCTCCGCCTGTACCCGTGCTTCCGCGTGCTCCATATCCTCTGCCCCGCTGCCAATCCGAGATGGCGGTGAAGATAGTCACGCAAGTTGAAGATTTTCTTACGCTGCCGTGACGTTTTGATGGCTCGCCGCATGCGCAGAAAATCGCGGAGCCGGCTGCCGCCATGCCCCGGGGGGCTCCATCTCGGGTACACTTGGCCTCCGCCGAGGCGCCCAGGCGGCTCCGCGTGCGAAGAACAAGGCGCCCGGCAAGACCGTGGCGGACCGTGCCGGCCCGCCGATATCCAGTCTCAGAAGCAGGAGAGGGGACATGCCGGAAACAGTGTCCAAAGACCAACTCGCCGATTACATCGACCGGGACATGCCGCCGTCGGAGTGGCTGAAGATCGAGCAGGAGCGCATCGACGCATTCGCCGACGCCACGCTCGACCACCAGTTCATCCACGTCGACAAGGAGAAGGCGGCGCAGACGCCGTTCGGCACGACCATCGCTCACGGTTATCTGACGCTCTCGCTGCTGCCCTATCTCACCGGGCAGTGCGGTGTGATCCCGGAGGGCATCGCCATGGCCATCAACTACGGCTCGAACAAGGTCCGTTTCCTGCAGCCGGTGAAGGTGGGCAGCGAGGTGCGCGCGCACGTGAAGCTGAAGGAAGTGAACGAGAAGAAGCCGGGCCAGATCCTGACCACGTCCGAGGTGACGGTGGAGATCAGGGGCGAAGAGAAACCGGCGCTGGTGGCCGAGACGCTGGCCCTGTACTTCGTGCAGTGACGCCAAGGCGACAGTTTGACCAAGGGAGGCTGAAGTGACGATCCGATTCGACGATCAGGTGGCTATCGTGACGGGCGCCGGCGGCGGCCTGGGGCGCTGTCATGCCCTGGAACTCGCACGCCGCGGTGCGAAGGTGGTGGTGAACGACCTGGGCGGCGCCCGGGACGGCAGCGGCGGCTCCAGCGAGGCGGCGCAGGCCGTCGTGGCCGAGATCGAGGCCGCCGGCGGCGAGGCCATCGCCAACGGCGCGAACGTGGCCGACTACGAGCAGGTCCAGGCGATGGTGGCCGCGGCCATGGACAAATGGGGCCGCGTGGACGTGCTGGTCAACAACGCCGGAATCCTGCGCGACAAGAGCTTCGTGAAGGTGAGCCTGGAGGACTTCCAGCTCGTCGTCGACGTGCATCTCATGGGATCGGTGAACTGCACCAAGGCGGTGTGGGAGATCATGCGCGAGCAGAAGTACGGCCGCATCGTCATGACCACGTCCTCGACCGGCCTGTACGGCAATTTCGGCCAGTCGAACTACGGCGCGGCCAAACTCGGCGTGGTGGGCCTCATGAACACCCTGCACCTGGAGGGCCAGAAGTACGACATTCGCGTGAACTGCCTGGCGCCGGTGGCGGCCACCCGCATGACGGAGGGCCTCATGCCGGAAGAGGCGCTGGCGCTGCTGCAACCGGAATACGTCACGCCCGCCGTGGTGTTCATGGTGAGCCCGGATGCGCCGAGCCGGCAGATCATCTCGGCCGGGGCGGGCGGCTATGCCCGCGTTTACCTGGAGGAGACGCCGGGCATCTGGCTGGCGCCCGGCGAGCGCGACGCCGATCACGTGGCCGCGAACTGGGAGAAGATCGCGGACAAGACCGGCGCCGAGGAATACCAGGACGGCAGCGGCCAGAGCATGAAGTTCCTCACCCGCGCGGCGAAGGAGCTGGGCATCAAGACGGGCTGAGCGCCCGTCTCCACGGAACATCGACAGGCGGGCGCGGGCGCCCGCCGGGAGAAAGGCAGTGAAAGAAGCGGTAATCGTATCGACGGCGCGAACGCCAATCGGCAAGGCCTATCGGGGCGCCTTCAACAACACCCAGGCCCAGACGCTGGCGGCCCATCCCATCCGTGAGGCGGTGAAGCGGGCCGGCGTCGACCCGGCGGAGGTGGACGACGTGATCATGGGCTGCGCGATGCAGCAGGGCTCCAGCGGCCAGAACGTCGCCCGCCAGGCGCTGCTCGCCGCCGGCCTGCCGGAGACCGTCAGCGGCATGTCCGTGGATCGGCAGTGTTCGTCCGGCATGATGGCCATTGCCATCGCCGCCAAGCAGGTGCTGCACGACAACATGCCCATCGTGGTGGGCGGCGGGCTGGAGTCCATCAGCCTGGTCCAGAACGAGCACATGAATACCTACCGTGCCAAGGACCCGAACGTGACCGCCGCCAGCGAGCATATCTACATGTCGATGCTGGAGACCGCGGAGGTGGTGGCCCGGCGCTACGGCATCAGCCGCGAGCAGCAGGACGAGTACGGGCTGCAGAGCCAGACGCGTACCGCCGCCGGCCAGGAGGCAGGGGCGTTCGACGACGAGATCGTCCCGATGACCACGACCAAGGGCGTGATGGACAAGGAGACCAAGGAGATCAGCTTCGAGGAGGTGACCCTGGATAAGGACGAGGGCAACCGGCCCGGTACCACCGCCGAAGGTCTGGCGAGCCTCAGCCCGGTCTTCGAGGGCGGCGTGATCACCGCCGGCAACGCGAGCCAGCTCTCCGACGGCGCCTCCGCCTGTGTGGTGATGGACTCCAAGCTCGCCGAGAAACGGGGGCTGGAGCCCCTGGGCATCTACCGCGGCATCGCCGTGGCCGGCACCGATCCGGACGAGATGGGCATCGGCCCCGTGTTCGCGGTGCCGAAGCTGCTCGAGCGCACCGGGCTGAAGATGGACGACATCGGCCTGTGGGAACTCAACGAGGCCTTCGCGGTGCAGGTGATCTACTGCCGCGACAAGCTCGGCATCCCGAACGAACTGCTGAACGTCAACGGCGGCTCGATCTCCATCGGACACCCCTACGGCATGTCCGGCGCCCGCATGGTGGGCCATGCACTGATAGAGGGGCGCCGGCGGGGCGCACGCTACGTGGTATGCACGATGTGCATCGGCGGCGGCATGGGGGCGGCCGGTCTGTTCGAGGTGCTCTGAGGTACGGCGTACCCCGACTTGACGGCTCCCGGCCCAGGCCCAATTATCGTCTCCGGCGCTCCGGTTCCCGGAGCGTCCGGATATCCGGCCGGGGGGCCGGCCAGCAGGGGGGACCGGCACGCATTGCTCCGTGCGCGACAGAAACTCGGTAAGTACCGCATCGTCCGCTGCCTGTCGAAGGGGCCGCTCGCCAACGTGTATCAGGCCTACGATACGGTGCGCTCGGCTCACGTCGCGCTGAAGGTGCCCCTGACCACGGCCAGGAGTCTCTCCGCGGTCGAGGACTTCCTGCATGAAGTGCGGATGGCCTCCAAGTTCGAGCACCCGAACATCCTGCCGGTCTATGACGCCGGCTTCATCGGAGATCATTTCGTCATCTCGATGCCTCTCGGCACGGAGTCCCTGGCCGACCGCCTGGTCAGGCGCATGTCCCAGGGCCTGCGGATGGACTTCGCCTCCCAGGCGCTGGCGGCGGTGGCTCACGCTCACGAGCACCGGGTCATCCACTGCGATATCAAGCCGGAGAATTTCATCATTTTCCCCGGCAATCGGCTGCGGCTGTCCGACTTCGGGTTCGCCAAACTGAACCTGCGCACGCTGAAGGCGTCGGGTTCGGGCACCATCGACTACATCGCTCCCGAGCAGGCCATGGGCCGACCGAAATTCCAGTCCGACGTCTTCTCGCTGGGCCTGGTGCTCTACCAGCTGTTCTCCGGCCGCCTGCCGGAGTGGCCGTTCGACTGGCCGCCGCCCGGCATCGAGCGGGCCCGCCAGCACGCCAGCGGCGACCTGCTGGAGGTGCTGCGCCGGGCCATGCAGGTGGACGTCTCGGCGCGCACCCGCGACGCGGTGCAGATGCGCTCGGAGTTCGAGCGGGCGCGCAGCCGTGCGCGCCGCCAGCGCCGGCGCAGCAGCCCGAAGGCGGAAGGGCCGGTCTGGAAGCGCGTGCAATGGCGGGAGTTCCAGAGCCGCTACCGCAAGGTGCTGGACACCCGCCATCAATGCCGGCGCTGCGAAGGCCCGGTGGCCGAGGTGATGCAGGCCTGCCCCTGGTGCGGCGCCGACAACCCGGCCGCCGGCGAGACGCGCACGTTCCCGGCCCACTGCCCCCGCTGCGAGCGCGGCGTGAAGCTGGACTGGGACTATTGCGCCTGGTGCTACGGGCCGGGCTTCGAGAAGGAGACCAACCGGCATTACAGCGACCGCCGCTATACGGCCCGCTGCGCCAACAAGCGCTGCGGCGGGCCGCTGATGCCTTTCATGCGTTACTGCCCCTGGTGCCGCGCCAAGGTGAAGCGCAAGTGGACCCTGCCGGGCTCCGACCGGTGCTGCAGCTCCTGCGGCTGGGGCATCGCGGCGGAATTCTGGAATTACTGTGCCTGGTGCCGGCAGCCGGTCTCCGGCCGCGCGCGGGGCCGGCGCCGCAAGAATGGCTGAGGCGCGGGCATGGGGCACGCCGGAAGAGCCCCTCGTGCTGCCGGTGGAGGAGGACTCCGGCGAGGTACTGACCGCGGAGGCAGCCGGCGGCGAGGCCGTGGTCTATTGCCGTCGCAGTCCGGACAAGGAGACCGGCAACGAGGACACGCTCGCCGTGATCCCGCTGGCCGAAGACACGGTCGTGCTCGCCGTCGCGGACGGCGCCGGCGGCCTGCCTGCCGGGCAGCGGGCCTCGCGCACGGCGATCCGGACCGTCATCGAGTCGCTGAAGGCGGTCAGCGACCCCGCGGTGGCGCTGCGCACGGCCGTACTGAACGCCATGGAGGAGGCCAACGCGGCGGTCATGGCGCTGGCCAACGGTTCGGCGACCACGCTGACCGTCGTCTCGGTGGAAGGGCGGCTGGTGCGGCCGTATCACGTCGGCGACTCGGCGGCGCTCGTGACGGGACAGCGCGGCCGTCTCAAGATGCAGACCATCGCGCACACACCGGTGGCCTTCGCCGTGGAGGCGGGCTTCCTCGACGAGGTGGAGGCGCTCTACCACGCCGAGCGCAACCTGGTGTTCAACTTCCTCGGCACCGCCGACATGCGCATCGAGGTGGGGGCCGAGCTGGAGCTGGCTCCCCGGGATACGCTGCTGCTCGCGAGCGACGGTCTCACCGACAACCTCCATCTGGCCGAGATCGTGGAGATCGCCCGCAAGGGTCCGGCGGAGGAAACGCTGGCACAGCTGGCGGCGTATGCTCGCGAGCGCATGCTGACACCCGAGGCGCCCACGCCGAGCAAGCCCGACGACCTCAGCATCATCCTGTTCCGCAAGCCCGGCGCGGAAGACGACGCCGCGGCGCCGGACGGAGATGCGGCGAACGCTGCGGACAAGGAGAAAGGTGACGACGATGACGACGGTTAGCGAACTGCCACGACCGCCGTGCCCCTGGATGACGGAGAGCCACGAGGAGTGGCGCCGCCAGGTACGCCGCTTCGTCGACGACAAGATCATGCCGTTCGTGGACGACTGGGAAGAGGCGGGCCGCATCCCGGAGTCCCTGTTCCACGACGCGGCGGAGTTCGGCCTGCTCCAGGTCGGCTACCCGGAGCGCTACGGGGGCGTCTCCGAGGGCATCGACGGCTTCCATCGACTGATCGTCTCCGAGGAGCTGGCCCGCAGCGGCGCGGGCGGCGTCAACGCGAGCCTGATGGTGCACGGCATCGCCCTGCCGCCGCTGCTCGCCGGCGGCCCCGAGCCGCTGCGGGCGGCGATCGCGCCGCGGGTGCTCGCCGGCGAACAGCACATGTCGCTGGCCATCACGGAGCCGGGCGGCGGCTCCGACGTGGCGGCGATCCGCACCCGGGCCGCGGCCGAGGGCGATCACTACGTAGTCGACGGCGAGAAGACCTTCATCACGGGCGGCATGCGGGCGGACTACTTCACCACCGCCGTGCGCACCGGCGAAGGCTACGACGGCATCTCGCTGCTGCTGATCCCGGCGGATGCCGAGGGCGTGAGCCGCACGGAACTCGACCGCAAGCAGGGCTGGTGGTCGTCCGACACGGCCACCATACATTTCGATGGCGTGCGCGTGCCGCGGGACCATCTGATCGGCACGGAGGGCGCCGGGTTCGCCCTGATCATGAAGAATTTCAACGGCGAGCGGCTGGCGATGGCGGCAGGCGCCAACGCTTCGGCGCGGGTCTGCGTCGAGGACGCGCTCGCCTGGGCGCGCCAGCGCCACACCTTCGGCCGGCGTCTTGCCGACCATCAGGTCATCCGCCACAAGCTGGTGGAGATGCTGCGGCAGGTGAACGCGACCCAGGCCTATCTGGAACACTGCACCTGGCGGGTCGACCGGGGCGAGACCCCGGCGGCGGATCTGGCCATGCTGAAGGTGCAGGCCACGCTGACGATGGAGTTCTGCGCCCGGGAGGCGATGCAGATTCTCGGCGGCGCGGGGTATCTGCGCGGCAGCCGCATCGAGCGCATCTACCGGGAGGTGCGGGTCAACGCCATCGGCGGCGGGTCCGAGGAGATCATGCGCGACCTGGCCGCGCGTCAGCTCGGTCTCTGAGTCGCCAGTACGGTCGCGGGCAGCGTGATGGTCACCTGCAGACCGCCGTCTTGCCGGTTGCGGGCGACGATGGTGCCGGCATGCAGCTCGGTGACCCGCCGCGCGATGGCGAGCCCCAGTCCGGCGGTGCCCACTTTGTCGCCCCGGTAGAACGGCTCGAACAGCAGGCCGAGTTCCTCGTCGGGTACGCCGCCGCCGTCGTCGGCAATGGTGACGGCCAGGCCTTCCGGGTCACGGCTCAGCCGCACGTCGACGCGCTGCTCGGCGTGATGGGCCGCATTGCGCAGCACGTTCTCGACGGCGCTTGCGAGCGAGGCCCGCTGGGCGCGGACCAGGACGCCAGCCGGCGCCTCCAGCTCGATGCGAGGACCGTCGTCGCCCCCCTCGAAACGCGCGTCGCGGACCAGTTCGCGCAGCATCGCCGTGAGATCGAATTCCTCGCTGCGGGGGCCGCGGCCGGAATCGGCCCGGGCGAAGTCCATGATTTCGCCGATGAGCCAGTCGAGCCGATCCGACTCCTTCTCGATGCGCGTGAGCGCCGGCAGCTCGCCCGCGTCGCGCTGCGCGAGGCCCAGCGCCACCCGCATGCGCGCCAGCGGCGAGCGCAGTTCGTGGGAGACGTTGCGCAGCAATTCGCGCTGGGAACGCTGAGAGGCCTCCAGCTGTGCGGCCATGTCGTTGAAGTCCCGCGCGAGGCTGCCGAGCTCGTCGCGCCGGGTCACGATGGGTCCGCCCACGCGGGTATCCAGGCTGCCATCCGCCAGCGCGCGGGTGGCGTCACGCAGGCTCTTCACCGGCCGTGACAGAGTGCGCGCCAGCAGCCAGGCCACGCCCGCGCTGACCGCGAGCGCGAACAGCAGCAGCGTCACGCGCACGGGCAGATCCGGCAGCAGGCGCAGGGCGGCGCCGGGACGGCGGAACAGAAACAGGCTGTAGACGCGGCCGTCCGGGCCGATGATCTGGGGGATTGGTCTTGCCGGGCGGAAGTTCGGCGGCAGGGCGCGCGGTCTGCTCAGCTGTTCTGCCACCGCACGCAGGCGCGCGAGCTCGGCCACCAGCACCTCGGGCAGGGGCCGCCCCAGGATGTCGCTGCCGTCTTCCAGGAGAACGAACAGCCGCAGCTCCGGGGGCAGTCCGGCGCCCTCCTGCAGCCATTCCCGCAGGGCGTCGGGGCCGCCGCCGGAGAGCACCTGGGAGGCTTCGATGTGCACTGCTCGCGGGTCGAACTGCTGCCAGGCCTCGCGCCGCTGTTCCGCCACCTGCCAGACCACCAGGATGGCGGCCGCGAGCAACACACCGATGACCAGCCAGAAGCCGAGGAAGATACGCAGGAACAGGCTAGGCATCCGTCTCGTCCGGGACCAGCGTGTAACCCACGCCGCGGATGTTGCGGATGGGGTTCTCGCCGCGGTCGTCGCCGGTCAGCTTGCCGCGCAGATTGCTGATATGGGTATCCACGCTGCGGTCCCAGGGCTGTAGCCGCCGCCCCAGCACCTCCCGGGATATGGTTTCCTTGCTCACCACCTCGCCGGCGGCGGAAACCAGCAGCCCGAGCAGCTGAAACTCGGTGCCGGTGAGCCGGAGCTCGCGGCCGCCGCGGGTGGCCCGGCGAGTGCGCAGATCGAGTTCGATGGAGCCGGCGCTCAGATGGCCCGTCTCGGCGGCGGCGGGGGGTCTCGTCCGCCGCAGCACGGCCCGCAGACGGGCCACCAGCTCGCGGGGATTGAACGGCTTCGCCAGATAGTCGTCCGCGCCGATCTCCAGCCCGACGATACGGTCCACGTCGTCGCCCCGGGCGGTCAGCATCAGCACGGGCGTGTCGCGCTCGGCACGGATTCGGCGCAGCACCTCGAAGCCGTTCATGCCCGGCATCATGACGTCCAGGATGATCAGGTCGAAGGCCGCGTCGTCCAGGCGCTCCAGCGCTTTCGGGCCGTCGCCGGCCCATTCGACGGCGAACCCCTCGGGTTCCAGATACTCCTGCAGCATGGTGGCGAGTTCTTCATCGTCGTCCACCAGCAACAGGCGTCCGTCGGCCTCGTTGCGGCCCGTGCTGTCGGCAGCTGCGCTGTTCATGCGCGTATGCTCCGCTGCCGGCCGCGAAGCTGCAAGACCGCTGAGGGCGGCTTGACACTTCTTTGCACGGCCGTGGCGCAACTTTGCGCTGCATTGCCTATTCTGTAGCCGTGGCGGAGATCACTCCCCCCCCGACGGGAAAGGAGGCTGACATGAAAGGGATTATGATCGGTCGAGTCATCGGTCTGGCAATGCGGCGGAACGCTCTGGCGCTGTTGGCGCTGTTGTTCGCCGGAGCCGCTCTCGCGGGCCCTCACGGCGGCGGCCCTCACGGCGGCCCGGACCCGGATCGCATGCTGGCTCACATGTCGGCGGAACTGGATCTCAGCGCCGAGCAGCAGGAGGCAGTCCGCCAGGCCCTCGAGTCCCGGCGCGACGAAATCCGCGCGCTGCACGAGCAGTTGCGCGCGAATCACCACGAACTGCGCAATCTCGATCCTGCCGACCCGAACTATCAGACGCTTGCCGATTCGCTGGCCCAGCGCCAGGGCGAGCTGACCAGCCGCATGGCGCTGCTGCGCAGCGAGACCCATGCCGACATCATGGCGGCGCTGGACGAGGACCAGCAGTCCCGGCTGACGGAAATGCGCGCCGAACGCATGGCGCGCATGGGCCAGCGCCGGCAGAAAATGCAGCAGCGCCTGCACCACGGGCCGTCGGCGCCCGGCGGCACAGGCGCCGGCGAAGGCCGCGGAGCCGGTCCCGAAGCGAACGATTCAGGCGCGAAGGAGGACGACGTCCTCTGACCCTCGGCCGCCCCGGGCAGGCGCGCCCGGGGCGGCCCCTCTGCTCCCCCGCCCGATAGTCTTGCTGCCCGCCGTCCCCCGGCACGGGCCGCCGACACCCCTCCGGCATTGAATACAGGGCCCGGTCTGTGGCAAATAGGTCCTGGTAGGCAGCCGGGAACTCTGCGGCGGTTTTTCGCCTCGAATGCTATCCGGGAGGTCGTTACGCCGCGAGCGTGGCGAGCGACCCGGCGTTCGCCGCAGGCCCGCCTCGACGGGCAACGAAGAGGGAGACATGAGCAGTACGCGACACCCCACCCCACGAGTGGCCAGACTGATGGTCCTCGGACTCTGCGCGGCCGGCCTGACGCTGGGCGGTTGCGCCTCGACGTCGATGAGCAGCAGTTCCGGCAGCCCCAGCAGCAGCTCCGGCAGCCCGAGCAGCAGCTCCGGCAGCCCGAGCAGCGGTTCCGCGGGCTCGCCCTCCGGGTCGACGAGCGGCTCACCTTCGGGATCGACGGGCAGCAGCTCCGCCGGCGGTTCTCCCGACGCTTCGCCCAGTGGTTCGCCGAGCGGATCCACGGGCGGGATGCCCGGCGGCATGCCGGGTAGCGAAGGCAGTCAGTCGGGCCAGATGCCCGGGGGCATGTCGGGCGGCATGCCCGGCGGCGATCAATCGGGCAGCGAGTCGGGCGGTGCGTCGGGCGACGCCGCCGGCCAGGACGGCGCCGGTACCGAAGGCGGCAGCGCGACCACCGGCGAAGGCGGCGCCTACGGCACCGTGGGCTCTGTGGGCGAGCGCGAACCGGGCCCGGGTGGCATGACCGACGTACCCGGTGGCGGCGGCCAGGGTTCCCTGGACGAAGAGTTCGAGCGTTCCCTCGGCGACTTCGACGACTCGCTGCTGGAGGAACAGCAGAAAGTGGCCGAGGTGAGCCGCGACACGGGCGCCTTCGAGAGCGGCGGCGGCCAGGGCGGTGGCGGCGGCGTCGGACTCGGCGAGCAGGCGGGCGAGGCCGGCGAAGGCGCCGGCGGCACGGTGGGCGTGGTGAACAATTCCGCGGGCGGCGCCGGCGGCAGCATGCGTCAGGAACCCGGCTCGGTGGATCAGCTCAGCAAGGAGCAGATCGGCGAGCGCACCCCCGAGGACATCCCGTCGGGCGTCGACGACGACATCGTCGCCAAGCAGCTGCGGGAGGCCGCGCTGGCCGAGGAAGACCCGGAGCTCCGCGAGCGTCTCTGGGACGAATACCGGGCCTACAAGGGACTCTGATGAACCGTCGCACGGCGAGCAATCATGCCGCGTAGCACCGCAACCGTCGTTTGCCGATCGGCGGTCCTGGTGCTGGCCGCCGCCGCGCTGGCGGGCTGCAGCGTCGCGCGCGTCGAGAGCGCCGGCGAGGATGTCGACCTCACCCGTGCTGCGGTCGAGATACCGGAGGCGCGCCTGCTGGATGTCGGCGTCATCGAGTTCGCGCCGGGCATCGAGGAGGATAACGAACCGGAGGAGACCGGCGTCTATCCGGAGATCCGCCGGGCGGAGGCCCGCTATTTCGCCTATCACCTGAAGAATACGCTGCAGCGCACCGGTTACTGGGGAGCGGTGCGGGTGCTGCCGAGCCGGGAGGTGTATACCGACCTGTACGTGACCGGCGAGATTCGCGAGTCCGACGGTCATACGGTGGAACTGGAGGTGGTCGCCTTCGACGCCACGGGCCGGGAATGGATGGACCGGCGTTACAAGGCGCGGATGGTGGGGGCGGACTACGCACAGAACCGGGACCGCCGGAACGACCCGTACCAGAACGTCTACAACGAGATCGCGAACGACCTGAAGGCGCTGCTGGACGAACTCTCCGCGGAGGAAGTCGGCCGCATCCGCAGTGTCGCCGAGTTGCGCTTCATGGAAGACGTCGCGCCCAGGGTGTACGACGACTACCTCGCCGAGACCGACCGCGGCCGCTACGAGATCCGACGCCTGCCGGCGGAGAACGATCCCATGCTGCGCCGGCTGCGCCAGGTGCGTGAGCGGGATAACCTGTTCGTCGACACGCTGAACGAGCATTACGCGAATTTCTACTACGGCATCGCCATCCCCTACGAGGGCTGGCGCAAGGCGGCGCGCGAGCAGGCGGTGACCTACCGCGAGATGCGCCGGTCCGCCCTCATCCGCGGTCTGGCCGGCATCGTCGTGGTGGCCGGCGCGGCCACCATGAACACGGACAGCGACAGCGGCACGGCACGGCGCACGAAGCGTGCGTTGCAGTCATTCGCCATCCACGGCGGGCTCGAGGTGATCGGTTCGGCATTCCGGCGTAATGCCGAAGCCCGGCTGCACAAGGAATCCATCCGTGAGCTGGCGGACTCGTTCAACTCCGAGGCCGCGCCCATGGTGGTGACGGTGAAAGGTCAGACGCGGCGGCTCACCGGCACGGCCGAGGCCCAGTACGAGCAGTGGCGCCGCCTCCTGCACGAGATCTACGAGGCGGAGACCGGGTTCCCGGAAGACCTCCAGGTAGGCGCCCCGTCGCGCGCAGTGTCGTCGAAAGGACTGTCCAAAGAACTGTCCCAGGAATCGTCCCAGGAATCGTCCCAGGAATCGTCCGCAGAATCGTCCGGCCCGTCCGGCTGAGACGGCCGCCCGGAACGACGCCCCGACTCGCCGGATCGATGATGGAGTTGCATCCCGGACTGCGACTGCTGGACCGCTACGAGCTTCGCCGCCGCCTGGGCGCCGGCGGCACGGCGGAGGTGTGGCTCGCCCACGATCACCGGGCGGGCTCCGCCGTCGCGCTGCGGCTGCTGTCCGACGCGCTGTGCGTCGACCCGGCGCAGCGCGAGCGCTTCGAAGCCGGCTGGCGCCGGATCCGCTCGCTGAACCACCCCCACATCGTCAGGATCTTCGAGTTTCACGCGGAGCCGCGGCCGTTCTACGGCATGGAGTACATCGACGGCTCCGATATCGCCGCCTTCGCCGACCGGCCGCCATCGGAGTGGCTGCGCGGGATCGCCAGCGTGGCCGCGGCGCTGGTGTACGCCCACAACCGGCATCTGCCTCACGGCGACGTTACGGCGCGCAACGTCCTGGTGGATTCCGGCGGGCGCACGGTGCTGAGCGATTTCGCCGCCTCCGGCAGCGCGGGCGGGAGCCCCGCCGCGCTCAGCCCGGAGCGGGGCGCCGACGGGCCGCCGTCTGCCCCCGACGATATCCATGCCCTCGGCGTGCTTGTCTTCGAGCTCTGGCACGGCCGCGCGCCGGACGAGCCGGGCCCGCGCTGGCCGTCCCGGGACGACTTCGAAGTGGCCGGCCTGCGCGAGCTGACGGAGGACATGCTTGGCGAGGCTCAGGCGCGGCCCGACGCGGAGACCGTGGTGGACGCGCTCGGCAGCGTCGGCATCTCGGCCGGCCTGCTGCCGCGGCAACAGGCCCGCGCGCGGGCGGTGCGGCCGTCGGCGGTCCGGCCCCTGGAAGACGAACCGACGGAGGCGGTGGCGCCGCGCCGCCGGGCTGCCGCCGCGCCGGCGGCCGCACCCGCGCGCCGTCAGGGCGTGCCGGCCACCATCGTCGGCGGCGCGCTGGTGTTGCTGCTGGCGGCGGCGATCTGGGTGGTGGCCTTCCTGCCGGAGCGGATCGAGGAGCGCCGCACGGTCGGAGAGCAGGAGTCTGCAGCCCTGGAATCCGCACGGACGGCCCCCGAGGCTCAGGAGGAGGGTGAAGACGAGGGCGAAGAGGAGGCCGTGCGGTTCTCCGAGAACCTGGCGGACGACGCCGCCCGGGACGAAGTGGTGCAGGCCAGGAACCGGGCCGACCGCGCGCTGGGCGAGTTGCTGACCAAGCTGGAGGTGCTCGAGCTGCGCGGTGTGGAACGCTGGGGCGGCGAGGATTATGCCGCCGCGCGGGCCGCCTACGAACAGGGCGACGACGCCTATCTCGCGAAGGATTACGGGCGCGCCGAGATACTGTACCGGGAGGCGAGTGCCGGGCTCGACGGCCTGATCGCGCGCGTCGACGGCGAATTCGAGCGCGCGTTGGCCGCGGGTCGGGCGGCGCTGGAGGCCGAGGACGTGGCGACGGCGCGGCGCCAGTTCGAGCTGGCGCTGGCCATCACCCCGGACAACGAGGCTGCCGAGCGGGGCCTCGCCCGCGCGGAGACGTTGCTGGAGGTCATCGATCTCGCCGACGAGGCCGAGGCACTGGAGCGGCGGGGCGAGCTGAACGCCGCGGCGGAGCGATTCCGTGCGGCTGTCGACCTGGATCCGTATTACGACCGTGCCTCGGCCGGTCTGGAGCGGGTGCGCGCCGCGCTGGAGCGGCGCCGCTTCGAGGAACGCATGACCGCCGGTTTCGAGGCGCTGCAGGCCGAGCGCTTCGATGCCGCGCGCCAGGCCTTCGAGGCCGCCCGCGAGATGCGACCCTCCTCGCAGGAGCCCCGGGACGGGCTGCTGCAGGTGGAGCAGGCGGTGCGGCTGCGCACCATCGAACGCCTGACCGCCGAGGCGGAGCGCCAGGAGGCCGCGGAAGACTGGCAGGCCGCGCTGGCCACCTGGGGCGCGATACTGGAACAGGATGCCAACCTGGACTTCGCCCGTGAGGGTCGCGTCCGTGCCCGCCGGCGTCTGGCGCTGGATCGCCAGCTCGAGGACTGGATCGCGAACCCGGACCAGCTGAGCGAACCGGCCACGCTGCGCCGCGCCTCCACGGTGCTGACGGAGCTCGCGAAGATGGACGGCGGCCCGCGGCTCGTGAGCCAGCGCCGCGAACTCGCCCGGCTGCTGAAGCGGGCGGCCACGCCCCTGGAGGTGGAGTTCGTGTCCGACGGCCAGACCGAGGTCACCGTGTTCCGGGTCGGCCGGCTCGGGACGTTCGAGCGGCGGGAGCTTGAACTCCGCCCGGGCACCTATACAGTCATGGGCTCCCGGGTCGGCTACCGGGACGTGCGCATCGACTTCCGGGTGGCCCCGGAAATCGAACTCGAGCCGATCGTGGTCCGCTGCGAGGAACCCATTTGAGTCTGAAGATCATCGTCGCCAGCGAGGTCGGCGAACGCGAATACGGTGCATCCGATCTGCCGCTGCGCATCGCCACGGCACCGGGCAGCCAGATCCCCGTGCCCGGTCCGGCGTCCGCGTTGCCGCTGGCGGTCGTGGACGTGCTGGACGGTGCGCCATTCGTCCAGCCCGGCGGCGCCGAGGGCGGGGTGGAGGTCAACGGCGAACCGTTGTCGGCCGCCCGGCGGCTGCGCGAGGGCGACGAGATCGATGCCTACGGCACGCGCATCCGCGTGGCGCTGGCGGAGGGCGTGCTGCGCCTCGAACTGGCGCTGGAGGAGAGCCGCTACGTCACGGCCCCGCCCGTCGTCGAGGAAGGCGAGCCGGCTGAGGATGCCGAGGAGATCGCACCGATCGCCTACCGGCGCCGGGAGATCGAGCAGCAGCAGGCCGAGGCGCGCCGCGGCATCCCCTGGTACGCATGGGTCGGTGCGGCGCTGACGGTGCTCGCCGCGATGGCGTGGCTGCTGTTCACCTCCACCTCGGTGAGGCTGGAGACCGTGCCCGCGGAACCGGGCAGCGTCGAGATCAGCGGCGGCTGGTTCCGCCTGCCGCTCGGCGAGCGTTACCTGCTGCGCCCGGGGGTCTACACCGTGACCCTGAAGAGCGAGGGCTATCACCCGCTGGAGCGGCGCTTCGAGGTGGGCGACGAGGACAGCCTGACCCTGGAACTCGAGCAGGAGCGCATGCCCGGCCGGCTGGTGGTGGACTCCGCGCCGGTCGCCGGCGCCGCGGTGTTCATCGACGGCGAGGAAGTCGGCAGGACGCCGCTGCCGCCGCGTGTGCTGGAGCCGGGCGAGTATCGGGTGGAGGTGTTCGCCGAGCGCTACCTGCCCTGGCAGGCCCGGCTCGAGGTGCCGGGCCTGGACCGGGTCCAGCGGCTGACCGTCCAGCTCGTGCCGGCCTTCGCCCCGGTGACCGTCACATCCCGGCCTGCCGGCGCCACAATCCTGGCGGGCGATGAAGCGCTCGGCGAGACGCCGGCGACGGTGGAGTTGCCCGAGGGCCGCAATGAGATTTCCCTCGTGCTGGAAGGCTACAAGCCCTGGGAGGGCCGCGTCACGGCCTTCGCCGACACGCCCATGACGCTGCCGACCGTCGAGCTGGAGAAGGCCGACGGGGTGCTCCGCGTGATCAGCGAGCCGGCCGGCGCCAACGTGACGGTGGACGGGCGCTACCGGGGGCAGACGCCCGTGCGCATTTCGCTGGCGCCGGGCCGGCGCTACACCGTCGGCCTGTCCAAGGCGGGTTACCGGGCCTATAGCCGGAATGTGGTGCTGGAGGCCGCCCAGGGCGAGACGCTGCGGGTGGACCTCACCGCGCGTATCGGCGAGGTGCGATTCTCCGTGACCCCCGGCGACGCGGAGATCCTGGTGGACGGCCGTTCGGTGGGGCGGGGCGACACCCGGCTGGATCTGCCGGCCGAGCCCCAGGCGATCGTGGTGCGCCGTGAGGGTTACGAGACCTGGCAGGGTGAGGTGACGCCACGGCCCGGCTTCCCGCAGACCGTGAACATCCGGCTGCGCACGCTGGAGGAGGCGAGGCTCGCTTCCATCCCCCAGCGGGTGACCACGTCCCAGGGCGCCGCGCTGCGCTACGTCACGCCCGGCGAGTTCATGATGGGCGCGTCGCGCCGCGAGCCGGGCCGGCGCGCCAACGAGAACCTGCGCAGCGTCCGCATCACCCGGCCGTTCTATATCGGCATCAACGAAGTCACGAACCGGGAGTTCCTGGCCTACCGGGAGGCCCACGATTCGGGCGCGGACACGCATCCCGCGCTGGCCGGCGACAACAATCCGGTGGCCAGCGTCAGCTGGCAGGACGCCGCCGCGTTCTGCAACTGGCTGAGCAAGAAGGAAGGGCTCACGCCGGTGTACGAGGAGAAGTTCGGCAAGCTGGTGCCCATCCGGCCCCTCCCGGACGGTTACCGCCTGCCCACCGAGGCCGAGTGGGCCTGGGCCGCACGTTATCAGGGCGGCGCCGGCAAACTGAAATATCCCTGGGGCCAGGAGATGCCGCCGCCGGAGGAGTCGGGCAATTACGCCGATCAGGCCGCGAAGGAGATCGTGCCGACCGTGCTGCCGCGTTACAACGACGGCTTCGCCTCCACGGCTCCGGTGGGCACGTTCCCGGCGAACGCGCTTGGCCTGTACGATATCGGCGGCAACGTGGCCGAGTGGACCAACGATCACTATGCCGTCTACACGGGTCCCGCCGACGAAGTGGCCGTGGATCCGCTCGGGCCGGACAGCGGCACCCACCGGGTGATACGGGGCTCCAGCTGGCAGCACTCCGGCATCACCCAGCTGCGGCTGAGCTTCCGCGACTTCGGCACCGATCCGCGCACGGACGTGGGCTTCCGGCTGGTGCGCAACGCGCCCGAGTGAAGGCGGCGGAATAATTAGCCGCCCGCGCTGTCATACTCGTGGATTCTGGGACAATGACACCGGCAGGCATCCCCATGGTATCGACAACGGCATCGACAACGGCATCGACAACGGCATGGACAATGGCTTCGACCTTTGTACGCAGGATCGCCGCGCCGGCGCTGCTCGCGGCGATTGCCGTGGCCGTGGTCCTCGCCGCGCCGCTCGCGGCCGGACCGTGGTCCGGCGCCGTCGCGCTGGCACAGGAGAGCGGGACGTCGGAGGGCGAGGCCGACGCCGAAGCCCCTGCAGCGGACGGCGACGATGGCACCGCAGGCACGACCGGCGCCGAGGGGGCCGACGGCGAGGGCGCCGCGGATGAAGCGGACGACGGCCTGACGGAAGAAGAGGAACGGCTCGCCGAGATCGTCGGCGCCGACGAACAGGGCGCCAGCGGCGACTACGAACAGGAAGAGGACGACGACTTCGTGCCCACGCAGGAGGTCTCCTCGGACCAGTCAGTGAATTTCCCGGTGGATATCTGAGAGACCCATGCAGAAGAAGAACATCCCGTTCGAATTCGTCTACCAGCTGTTCGCGCTGATCATCGTGATCATCGTTGTGCACACCTTCTACGTCTCGGTGGTGCGTCCGAACGCCGCGGAGGTGATCGTCGAGCAGAACCGGCTGGTGGAGGAAGACCCGGACTATGTACGCGAGCGCTCCGTGTGGGTGCTGATCAAGGACTTCGAGCAGGAGGCCTGTTTCATCCTGATGTTCTGGGCGCTGGCCATCATGGGTTACAAGTCCGTGCGCATCGTGCGCGAGCGCTCCCTGCTGGAGCAGGAACTGGTGCCGGTCGCGGAAGGAATGCGGGTGTTGCCGGAAGACACCCGCGAGTACGCCCGCCAGATCCAGGCGCTGGACGACGCCCAGCAACGCATGCTCTTGCCGCGCGCCCTGCTGAATGCGCTGCAGCGCTTCAACTCCACCCATAACGTGCAGGATGTCGCCTCGAGCACTCATACCATCTGCGAGTCCGAGGCCGAGCGGCTGGACTCCGAGCTGGCGATGATCCGCTACATCTCCTGGGCCATCCCGTCCATCGGCTTCATCGGCACGGTGCGCGGCATCGGCGAGGCGCTGGCCCAGGCCGACCGGGCCGTGGAGGGCGACATCGCCGGCGTCACCCAGAGTCTGGGCGTCGCCTTCAACTCCACGTTCATCGCGCTGCTGCTGTCCATCGTGCTGATGTTCCTCGTCCACCAGATGCAGCTGTTCCAGGAACGGCTCGTCTTCGACACCGAGAGCTACGTGGATCAGCAGCTGATCCGCCACATGAAGTCCGACTGACGGAGACGGTTTGACGACCCTCGCGATATCCCTGAACGACGCCGCCGTCACGGCGGTGACCGGCTCGCGGCTGGTCTACCGGGAGCCGGGATTCGCGCTGCTCGGCGACGGCGACCTGGTCACCGGCCGGCGGGCGATGGCGGAGGCGCGCCGCCATCCGCGCAGCGTCGTGAATCATTTCTGGCGCCATCTCGGCCTCGAGCCGGTCCAGGAGCTGAAGTTCCGCCACCTGACGCCGGCGGACCTGGCGTCCCGGCAGCTGGAGGAGATCTGGCGCAGCGAGCGCTCGGCGGCGGACGGCGTGGTGTTCGCGGTGCCTGCCTGGATGGAGCGTGACAGCCTCGGCGTGCTGCTCGGCATCGCCGGTGAGCTCGAGCTGCCGGTCACGGCGCTCGTGGACTCCGCCGTGGCCTGCTCCCGGCGTGCCTATCCGGGCCGCTCGCTGCTGCACATCGACCTCTCCCTTCACACGGCCACGGTCAGCCGCATCGCCCAGGAAGAAGGGGCTGCGACCGACCGGGTGGAGCTGGTGGACGCGGCCGGCCTCGCGGCGCTGCGCGACACCTGGGTGGCGGTGATCGCCGAGGCCTTCGTGCGCCAGAGCCGCTTCGACCCGCTGCACACTGCCGAGTCCGAGCAGCTCCTCTACGATCGCCTGGAGGCGTGGCTGGAGACGGCGCAACGCAGCGGCGAGGTGCGCATGCAGCTCGAGTTCGGCGGCCATACCCACGAGGCCGCGCTGGGGCTGCTGACCTTCACGGAGGCGGTGAGCGGCATCTACCAGAGTCTCGCCGGCCACGTCCGCTCCCTGATCCGGGCCGCCGAGTCGCCGGCGCTGCAGTTCACCCGGCACACCGCAGCTCTGCCCGGGCTGGTGGACTTCCTCGTGGCCCGCGCCGGCGGCGAACCCTTCGTGCTGGAGGAGGCCGCGGCCGCGCGTGGCGCGCTGGCGCGGGCCCCGGCGGCGACGGCGGGACCTGCCCGGCTGACCCGGCGCCTGCCCTGGGACCAGAGTCCGGTGGAGGCGCCCGCTGCGCCGGTTCGTGAGGCCGGGGAGTCGCCCAGCCATCTGCTCCACGGCCACCGTGCCTGGGCGCTGGACGGCGACGGTCTCGCCATCGGTACCAGCCTCGGCGGCGAACGGGGTATCACGCTGGCCGCCGACATGGCCGGCGTCTCCCGCCGCCATTGCGTGCTGCGCCGGGACAACGGCCAGTGCATCGTGGAGGATCTCAGCCGCTACGGCACCTGGCTGAACGGCAGCCGCATCGAGCGATCGGCGGTGCTGCAGGCGGGGGACAGCCTGCGGGTGGGTACGCCGGGCCAGGAGTTCCGGCTCATCCGGGTGGTGGAGAGCGATGACGCGTAAGCGCCGCAGGACAGAGGCCATCAGCCTGTCGTTCCTCGACATCATGAGCTGCGGCTTCGGCGCGGTGGTGCTGTTCTTCATGATCATCAACGCCACCGTCTCCCGCAACGCCGACACCGAGACGGCCGAGCTCATGAGCGAAACCACGCGCCTGGAGGAGCAGGTGCTCGAGGGACGCAAGGACATGGTGAAGGTCCGCAACGTCCTGGAAGAGGTGGAGGAGGAGCGGATCCGGACCGAGGGCGAGGCCGAGCGGGTGCAGCGGGAGATCGAGCGCATCCGGGAGGAGCTGTCCGAATACGAGGACACCACCCTGGCGCGCATCGAGCGCATCGAGAAGCTGCGCGCCGATATCGAGCAGCTGGAGGCGGAGAAGAAGCGGCTCGAGGCGGCGGCCGCAGAGCGGGAGGCTGCGCTCGGCGACCAGGTGCGTGCCTTCCGCGGCGAGGGCGACCGCCAGTACCTCACCGGCCTGAAGGTGGGCGGCGACCGCGTCCTGGTGCTCCTGGACGCCTCGGCGAGCATGCTGGACAAGAAGGTGGTGAACGTCATCCGCCGGCGCAACATGGGCGACGAGCAGAAACTGCGCGCGGCGAAGTGGCGCCAGGCCATCGCCTCGGTGGACTGGATCACCACCCAGTTCCGGCCGGACGCGAAATTCCAGATCTATACGTTCAACGATAGCGCCGAGCCCGTGCTGGACGGCAGCGACGGTGTCTGGCTGGACGTGGGCGACGGCCTGAAACTCGGCGAGGCCATCCGACGGCTGCGCATCACCGTGCCGCAGGGGGGCACGAACCTGCAGGGGGCCTATGAGGTCATAAGGAAGATGAATCCGCGGCCGGACAACGTGTTCCTGCTGGTGGACAGCCTGCCCACCCGTGGCAACAAGCCGCCGGCCCGGCGCACCATCTCCGGGCCCCAGCGCCAGGCCCTGCATGCCCAGGCCGTGCGGGAGGTGCCGAGCGGCGTGCCGATCAACATCATGCTGTTCCCGATGGAGGGCGACTACGCGGCGCCGATCGAATTCTGGAAGCTCGCGTACCGCACGCGCGGTTCGTTCATGAGCATCAGCAAGGACTGGCCCTGAACCATGGCGCGGCGCAGGAAAAGAGACGCGGAGGGCTTCAGCCTCTCGTTCCTGGATGCGATCAGCTGCGGCTTCGGCGCGGTGCTGCTGCTGCTCGTGCTCACCAAGATCTACGAGCCGCAGACCATCGAGCGCACCCAGCAGGACCTGGAGGGACTCATCGCCCGGCTGGAGCAGGAGCTGTTCGACATCCGCGGCGAAACGGTCATCCTGAACCGGGAGCTGGACAGCGCCAAGGAGCAGGTCTCCGAATCGAAGGAGAAGCTCGCGCGCCTGTACGGCGATCTCTCCCGCATCGAGGGACGCTACGACGCCACCGCGGGCGACCAGAGCATCCCCACCGTGGACGAGGGCGAGCTGCGGGCGGCCAGGCAGCAACTCACCGAGGAGATGCGGCGGCTGAACGCGGACTACAGCCGTCCGGAGGATGCGCCCGTCGGCGGCATTCCGGTGGACAGCGAGTACATCGTCTTCATCATCGACACGTCCGGCTCCATGCAGGAGTTCAGCTGGAATCTCGCGCGGCGCAAACTCACCGAGACGCTCGATCTGTATCCCCAGGTGAAGGGCATACAGATCATGAACGACAACGGCCGTTACATGTTCGAGAGCTTCGCCGGCAAGTGGATCCCGGATACCCCGTCCCGCCGCAAGGCGATCCTCTCGGCCATGGCCAGCTGGCGGCCGCTCAGTTTCTCCACCCCGGTGAATGGCATCCAGACCGCCATCCGCACTTTCGCTGCGCCGGACAGGAAGGTGAGCCTGTACGTCTTCGGCGACGAGTACACCGGGCAGTCGGTGGAGGGGGTGGCCGATGCCGTCGACCGGCTCAATCCGGAGGGGCAGGACGGCCAGCGCCTGGTGCGCATCCACGCCGTCGGATTCCCATACCGCTTCGGCGGCCCGGGCAACATCCAGAATTCCACCATCCAGTTCGCCGCACTCATGCGTGAACTCACCCACCGCAACGGCGGCACCTTCGTCGCGCTGGTCGACGACAACCGCTGAGGCGCCTCGCCACAATTCGTCATATTTCGTCCCGATCCGTCACGGGTGTTCCACTGCGGCGCCCGGCCGCGGCGCTTCAATGGCAACCGTAGCCAACGGACGCGGCCATCGCCGCAGGAGAATGACGACATGAAGACGAAAACCATGAGCCGGTCCCTCGCCCTGATCACGAGCCTCGCGCTGGGCATCACCGCCGCGGTGCAGCCGGCCTCGGCCGCCGAGGCGTCGCGCCAGGAGACAATCGGTTTCGGTACCGGTGCCGTCGTCGGCGCCGCCGCCGGCGGCCCGGTCGGATTCCTGGTGGGCGCCGCGCTGGGGGCGAAACTCGGCGACATGTACCACGAGAAGGACGCGCGCAACGAAGTCCTGAGCGGCGAGCTGACGGCCGCGCGGCAGCGTCTCGACCGGATGGAGGCCGAGCTGGCCGCCACCGACGGCGATCTCCGGAAGGTCGGCGCTGAATTGCAGGCGCTGGTCGCCAGTGGTGCGCCCCAGATGCTGGAGCTGATGACGACCGGCATCGAGATGGACCTGCTGTTCCGTACGGAGGCCGACCAGTTGAATGCCGAGACCGCGGCCCGCGTGGACGAACTGGCGCGGGTGCTCGCGGCGCTTCCATCGGTGCAGATCAGGCTCGACGCGTGGGCCGATCCCCGCGGCGAGGAAGACTACAATCAGTCACTGTCCGAACGCCGGGCCGAGCACGTCCGCGGCCTGCTCACTGCCGGCGGCATCCCCGCCTCCCGCGTCACGGCCAATGCCCACGGCGAGGCCGGAGGCGAGGAGGGCGACCCGGACCGCAACGCCCTCGAGCGCCGGGTCAGCCTGACGCTGTACGTGCCGGAGGACGGCGCGGCGCAGCGGGTGGCGGAGACGCGTTGAGAGTCGGCAACGGCCCCGGTCATACGGCGAGAGGAGGCGGCTGCCGGCGACGGCAGCCGCCTCTCCTTTGCCGGCCCGCCTAGACTCGCGGCGACTGGTCCTTGTGGCCGGCCCACTTCGGCAGGTCGTCGTCCACGTCTATCACCCGCATGCCGTAGAAGATGTGACAGGTCGGGCGGAACGCGTCCGGTATCCGCCGGGGCCGGCCGAAGTCGAACAACTCGGGGAACGCGAGCCACATCCGCCGTCCCTCGTCGGCGATGGGGGTGCCGCAGCGGCCGCAGGAGACCTTGCAGGGCAGGATGCGCTCCGCCCGGCCCGGGCCGCTCGCGTAGAAGCGCAGGCGCTCGATGCCCGCCGTGACGCGTACATGCCGCTTGTGGAATATCGCCGCCCACTGCATGGGTGCGCCGTGCAGCACCTGGCAGTCGCGGCAGTGGCAGAGCTTCACATCCACCGGGTCGGCGCCCACCTCGTAGCACACGGCGCCGCAGTGACAGCGGGCCGCATACCGCGCGCGGAACGCCGGATCGGCCGGAGAGCCGTAATCCGGTCCGAGGGTGTCGGGTCCTCGCTCGCCGCTTCGATACATCAGAGTCCATCCGGACGGGGTATGCTTCGCCAGTCGGGATTATGACGGATCGACGAAGCGTGAAAAGGCCGGTGATCGAGACACGGCGGCTGCGGTTGCGGCCTTTCGAGATGTGGGATGCTGCCGACGTGCAGCGTCTCGCAGGGGACCGTGCGATCGCCGATACGACGCTGAATATCCCGCATCCGTACGAACAGGGCATGGCCGAGCGCTGGATCGCTTCCCACCAACCGGAGTTCGAGGCGGGCCGGCTCTGCAATTTCGCCATCACCCGCGGCAGCACCGGTGAGCTGATCGGCGCCATCGGACTCCGCCGCCTGGAAGCTGCCGAAGTCGCGGAGCTCGGTTATTGGCTCGGCGTGCCGTTCTGGAACCGGGGTTACTGCACCGAAGCTGCGATCGCCGTCGTGGCTTTCGGGTTCGAAGAGCTGGGCCTGACCCGGGTGCAGGCACATCACCTGCTGCGCAACCCGGCCTCGGGCCGCGTGCTCGTCAAGGCGGGGATGCGCAGGGAAGGCGTGGCCCGGCAGGAGTTCCGCAAGGGAGAGCGGCACGAGGACATTGTGCTGTACGGGATCGGCAGGGACGACTGGCAGCGGCCATCCCGCGCGGACACGACGTCCGCCGGCTGACCGCCCCGAGGGTATACTGTGCCGCGGGGGAGCCGCGGGCGCTGTCGTGTGCCGCCGGTACCTCAGAAAAAAACCGATAACAACGATGAGGATACGAGCATGAAGATACGAGCGATACTGGCGGGTGTCCTGGCGACCCTCGCACTGACTGTGCCGCTGAGTCTGCCGGCGGACAATCACGAAGAACCGAAGCCTCTGACCGACGTCTGGTACGTCATACCGAAGCGGGGCATGGAGGCCGAGTTCGAGGCCGCCGTCAAGGCGCATAACCAGTTCCGGGTGGATCAGGGCGAGGCCAGGGAATGGGCGATCTACGTCCCCGTGGTGGGCCACAAGCTCGGAATCTACCAGTTCCGCTCCTGCTGCCACGACTTCGCGGACCTGGACAAGTTCGAGAGTGAAGACAGCAAACAGGGGTTGTCCCGACACTGGAACGAGAACGTGGATCAGTACGTCGATCACTACCATCACTATCTCGAGCGCAACGACTGGAAGCACAGCCACATGCCCGAGGATGCCGGCCCGTACAAGTATTACGGCGTCACGAGCTGGGTCTGGAAGGAGGATGCGGGCCCCGCAGCCGGCATCGCGCGCAGGCACTTCAGCAAGATCGCGAAGGAGGAAGGCTGGGCGGATGGGGATCACCAGTGGCTGTGGCTGTCGCGCATCGGCGGCAAGTCGGTGCTGATGCTGGTCAACCCGATGGAGAATTTCGCGGACATGGCGCCCACGGATCCGAGTTTCTACGACTTCCTGGCCGAGAAGCTGGGATCCGAGACGGCAGCCGATGCCGTATTCGCCGACTTCAACAGCGGCTTCGCGAGCTCCGACTACACCATCTGGACGGAGCGTGAGGACCTGAAGCCGGCCGACGACTGACAGGGCCGGGCTCCGTTGATACCGTGGCCTCACGGCGGATCGTCGATCGACCGTCGTGAGGCCGCCTGAAGGGTTGCGAACGGAACGATGTGCAGGAACCGTCGATGACATCACTGGCAGACAAGCATTGCCGGCCCTGCGAGGGCGGCGTGGAGCCGCTGACCGCCGAGCAGGCGCAGGCGCTGATGAAGGGGTTGGATCCGGAGTGGAACCTGTCCGGTGACGGCAAATCCATCAGCCGGGACTTCGAGTTCACGGGATTCGCGCGCACCATCGCGTTCACCAATGCCGTGGCGTGGATGGCGACGGTGGAGGGTCATCACCCGGTGATGGAAGTGAGCTACGGGCGTTGCCTGGTGCGCTACACCACCCACGCCATCGACGGGCTCTCCGACAACGACTTCATCTGCGCGGCCAAGATCGACCGTCTGGCCGCGGGCGCGTGAGTGGCGCTAGTCCTTCGGCGGCAGCGGGAAGAACGCGCTGGTGCGCCGCACGTATTCCTCGTACTTCGGCTTGGTCTTCTTCAGCGAGCGCTCCAGCAGGCTCACGCCGCTGACCTTCAGCAGCAGCCAGGTCATGGCGACAGGGGCGTAGACCGTCCACAGGCCCACCGGATTCTCACAGGCGATGACGAACAGGCCCCACCACAGGCAGGCATTGCCGAAGTAGTTCGGATGCCGGGTATAACGCCACAGACCCCGGTCCATCACCTGGCCCTCGTTGGCGGGGTCGGCCTTGAAGCGGGCCAGCTGCCAGTCGCCGACGGCCTCGAACAGGAAGCCGATGAGCCAGAGGGCCGCGCCGATGGCGGCGACGATGCCGAGTTCGGCCGGCCGGTCGTAGATCTGGCCCACCTGCACGGGCATGGAGATCAGCCACATCAGCACGCCCTGCAGCAGGAATACCTTGAACAGGCTGGCGGCGACGAAGTTGCCGCCGGCGGCCTCGGTCTTCTCGCGCATCCGGCGGTAGCGGGGGTCTTCGCCATGGCCGATATTGCGCCAGGCGAGGTACAGCCCGAGCCGCGCCGCCCAGATGACGGTGAGCGCCGTCAGCAGGTTCTGTCGTGCGAGCGCGCCCTCGGCCAGGAACCAGGTGACCACGGCGATGACCCCGAAGCCCGGGCCCCAGAAAATGTCGACGATGCTGGCGTTCTTCAGCGGTATGCTGAGCAGCCACAGAATGAATACGCAGACGAGGGTGACGATGAGGGTCGTGCCGAGGACGAGTGCCAGTTCCTGCATGGATGACGGCTCCTTGGTGCCGGGAGGAGTGAATTTTCCGGCGGTTATTCGTATCGCTATTCGTATAGCGGCTGCCGCCGGACGCAGCGTCGAGGGTAGCAGTTTCCGTGCGGGTGCGCGCCGGGAGACGGCGTCGTGACGGCGGAGCGCGAGCCGGACCTGGCGGTCATCGAGGCCGCCGCCGCACGCATCGCGGGCGTGGCCGTGCAGACGCCGCTGCTGGAATCGCCGGCGCTGAACGAGCGGGCCGGGGGCCGCGTGCTGCTGAAGCCGGAGTGCCTGCAGCGCACGGGATCGTTCAAGATCCGGGGCGCCTATAACTGCCTGGCGCAGATCCCGCCTGAGGCGCGGGAGCGCGGCGTGGTGGCCTGGTCGTCGGGCAACCACGCCCAGGGCGTGGCGGAGGCGGCCCGGCTGCTCGGCATGCGCGCCACCATCGTCATGCCGGAGGACGCGCCGCAACGCAAGGTGGAGGCGACGCGGAGACTCGGCGCTGAGATCCGCCCCTACGACCGCTACCGGGAGGACCGGGAAGCCATCGGCCACGCCATCGCCGAGGAGCGCGGCGCGACGCTGGTGCCCTCCTACGACCACTACGCGGTGATCGCCGGCCAGGGCACCGTGGGGCTGGAGATCTGTCGGCAGGCCCGGGAGCTCGGCGCGATGCCGGACCGCATCCTGGTGTGCTGCGGCGGAGGTGGCCTGAGCGCCGGCATCGCACTGGCGGCCGAGTCGCTGGCGCCGGCGACGGAGATCTGGGCGGTCGAGCCCGCCGCGTTCGACGACACGGCCCGCTCGCTCGCCAGCGGCCGGCGGGAGAGCGTCTCGCCGGAGGCGCGGTCGGTCTGCGATGCCCTGCTCACGCCCTCGCCCGGGCGGCTGACCTTTCCGGTGCTGCAGCGCCGACTCGCGGGCGTCCTCACGGTTACGGACGAGGAGGCCGTCGCCGCGATGCGCCACGCCTTCGAGGAACTTCACCTGGTGCTGGAGCCCGGCGGCGCAGTGGCGCTAGCGGCACTGCTGGCCGGCAAGGTCGGGAGCGCCGGCACCACCGTGGTGGTGCTCTCCGGCGGCAACGTGGCCACCGGGGATTTCTGTCGTCTCACAGGCGGGGGCACGGAGGCGGCGTGATAAGCTTGAGCCGCCCGCGGGGAGCGGTCCGGCGGGCAGTGCGGGAACAGCGAGAAGGAGAACAGGAATGCACGCGAGCCCGACGAGGATCCTTGCGAATGCCAGTGCGATGACCATTGCCATGGCAGCTGCGATGATGGTCTGTCTGACGGCGGCACCTGTGGCGCAGTCGGCCGGGATCGATCTGTCCACCGGCGAGGGCGCCGTAGCCGCCTCGCGCAAGATCATGTGCTCCCTGGAGGACGAGAAACCGGTGTATTACTGGTGGCACGGGCGGGCCTACAGCCGCGTGCCCGGCGAGGCGGACAAACTGCTGCTCCTGGTGGAGGGCATGAACGTGCGTCAGTGCGGCACGGTCACCGACCCCGAGAGGGGCGAGGGCTACCGGCTGGTGAGCCGCGAGATCCTGCTCTACAAGGATCCGCAAACGGGCGAAGTGCTGCAGGAGTGGGAAAACCCCTGGACCGGCGAGACCGTGGAAGTGGTGCACGTCACCAACGATCCGGTGAACGGCCGGCCCACCTTCGAGCGCACCGCCGACGGCGAACCGTATCAGGTCGGCCTGTCGACGAAGAACAACGCCTGGTGGATGACCATCACGGTGCCGCTGTTCTACCCGAACCCGCTCGGCGGTGACTACCAGCCCTACGTCGGCGGCACTTATCACGCCACGGAGATGTTCAATTTCATGGGCGACATCGACGATCTGGTGGACGCCGACAAGCACACGGCCGACGTCCGCGTGGGCTGGGTGCGCCGTTCCCAGTGGCTGCCCTGGATGAAGATGGGCGGACGCCACGGCGACATGTACATGCACACGGCGGGCCTGAAGATCAACGGCTACGACGAGCTCTCGGACACGATGAAGACGCAGATCGAGGAGAACTACCCGATCTATCGCGAGCCGCCGCCGGTGGACGATGCCCGGCGCAACGTCACCAGCTGGTCGTACTTCCGCAGCCTCATGGAGCAGCGCCGCGAAGCGCGCGAGGAGGCGGGGTCCCGCCACTGATCCTCAGTCCTCGTCAGATCGCCATAGCTGGCCACAAAATGTCATGAGCGACGAGCGCCTGCTCGACGTCCGCAATCCGCGGACCGGCGAGTACGACTACCGAATCGCGCCGGCCGACGCCGGGGCCGTTGCCGCCGCCGCTGCCCGCCTGCGGGCGGGCCAGCCGGCGTGGGCGGCGCGGCCGCTCGAGCAGCGTATCGGTGTGCTGGGTGACTGGGTCGATGCGCTGTCCCGTTACCGGCAAGAGCTGCTGGACGCCCTGGTCGCCGACACCGGACGGCATTTCGTCTCCGTGGCGGAGATCGGCGGCGTCGCCGGCACCGTGCAGCGCTGGTCGCGGCTCGCGCCCGAGATACTGGCCGAGCCGCTGCGCTCGTCCTCGGTCCCGGGCATTACCTACCGCACCCAGCTGGTGCCCGTGCCGCTGGTGGGCGCCATCAGCCCCTGGAATTTCCCGCTGACGCTGTCGCTCATCGACGCCATACCGGCGCTGATCGCGGGCTGCGCGGTGCTGGTGAAGCCGAGCGAGGTGACGCCGCGCTTCGTCGCGCCGCTCGCCGCCGCGCTGGCGGAGGTGCCGGAACTCGATGCCGTGCTCGGCTTCGTGCAGGGCGACGGCGCCACCGGCGCGGCGCTGATCGACAACGTGGACGCCGTTTGCTTCACTGGCAGTGTGGCCACCGGGCGCAAGGTGGGTGCGGCCGCTGCCGCCCGCTTCATCCCGGCCTTCCTGGAACTCGGCGGCAAGGACCCGATGGTGGTGCTGGCGAGCGCCGACCCGAAGCAGGCGGCAGCCACGGCGCTGCGTGCGTCGGTGACCGCAACCGGACAGGCCTGCCAGTCCATCGAGCGCGTTTATGTTGCGCGGGAGATCTTCGACGAGTTCGTCGCGGAGCTGGTGGCTGCGGCCGAACGGGTCGAGCTGAACTGGCCCGACATCCACGCAGGCCACATCGGCCCGCTGATCTTCGACCGGCAGGCGGAGACCATCCACACGCAGCTGGAGGATGCGGTGGCGCGGGGTGCGCGCATCCGCTGCGGCGGCGAGATCGAGACCCACGGCGGCGGCCTTTGGATACGGCCGACCGTGGTCACGGGCGTCGATCACGGTATGGCACTGATGCGCGAGGAGACCTTCGGGCCGGTGATCCCGGTGATGCCGTTCGATACGGTGGAGGAGGCCGTCGCGCTCGCCAACGACAGCGAGTTCGGCCTCTCGGCCGCGGTCCTGGGCGGCAGCCTGGAGGAGGCCGAGGCCGTGGGCCGGCAACTGGAGGCCGGTGCGGTCAGCCTCAACGACGGGGCGATGACCGCCCAGTTCTACGAGGCGGAGAAGGATTCGTTCAAGAGCTCCGGCCTGGGCGGCTCGCGCATGGGTCCGGCAGGCATGCGGCGCTTCCTGCGCCGGCGCGCCCTGATACGTCAGGAGAACGCGCCCGTCACCATCGAGGCGGTGGCCGAACGCCACGGCCGACCCTGAGCGCTGCGCCGCGCCCGCCGCACCGCGGGCTCAGAACATCTCCGACGGACCGGCCTCCCGCGAGCCCTGCTTGCTGCGGCTCGGGATGAAGTCGCCCGTGATCATCTCCGAGTAGGGCATGCCGGGGCCCACCATCGGGAAGACGCTCGCCTCCGGGTCGATGATGACCTCCAGAAACGCGGGGCCGGGATACTCGATGAACTCGCGGATGGTCTCGGGCACCTGCTGCTTGTCCGCGAGCCTGACGGCGTACTGAAAGCCGTCGGCCTGGGCCGCCTTGACGAAGTCCTTGCTGTGCAGCGACTTGTCGCTGGCCGACAGGCGGCCCCGGTAATAGAGCCGCTGCCATTGCTTCACCATGCCGTCGCCGTAGTTGTTCAGCACGACGACCTTCACCGGCAGCTCGTAGGTGGTCACCGTCTCCAGCTCGCCGAGGTTCATGCGGATGCTGGCATCGCCGTCGATGTCGATCACGAGGCGATCGCGGCGGGCGAACTGGGCCCCCACGGCCGCCGGCAGGCCGAAACCCATCGTGCCCATGCTGCCGGAGGTCAGCCACAGGCGCGGCGCCTTGAAGTCGAAGTACTGCGCCGCCCACATCTGATGCTGGCCCACGCCGGTGGAGATGATGGCCTCGCCGCCGGTCAGCCGGTTGATTTCCTCGATGACGTACTGGGGCTGGATCAGCTCGCTCGCCCGGTCGTAGTTGAGCGCGTAGGTCTTCTTGAGGTCGGCGATCTCGCCGTGCCAGCGGGAGTAGTCCTTGTCGAAGCCGATACGCCGGCCGTACGCGGACAGCTTGCGCAGACTCGAGGTCAGCTCGCCGATGTAGTGCCAGTGCACGCTCTTCACCTTGCCGATCTCCGACGGGTCGACGTCGAAGTGGGCGATGTGGCGAGCGTTCGGCGCGAACTTCTTCGGTACCCCTGCCACCCGGTCGTCGAAGCGCGCGCCCACGGCGATGAGGAAATCGCAGTCCTCCACCGCGTAGTTGGCGAAGGCCGTGCCGTGCATGCCCAGCATGTGCAGCGACAGCGGCTGCGTGGTGTCCGCCGCGCCGATGCCCATGAGCGTGGTCGTGACGGGTATGCCGTGCTGGTCGGCGAACTCGCGCAGCGCCTCGGTGCCGTTGGAGTTGACCACGCCGCCGCCTGCGTAGATGAGCGGCCGCTCCGCCTCGGCCAGCATGCGGTAGAAGTTCTCGCACTGCTCGGCCGAGAGCGAGTCGCTCATGGCGGTCTGCAGCCGGCGCCGGTAACCCGGCACGGGCAGCGAGCCACCGCCGCGGAAACTGCCTTCCCAGTTCTGCACGTCCTTCGGGACGTCCACGACCACCGGGCCGGGCCGGCCCGTGCGAGCGATCTCGAAGGCGGTGCGCACGGTGGCCTCGAGGCGCTCCGGGTCGGTGACCAGGAACACGTGCTTGGCGACGGCGCCCATGATGGCGGAGACCGGCGCCTCCTGGAATCCGTCGCTGCCGATGGCGCCGGTGGGCACCTGCCCGCTGATGACGACGATGGGCACCGAGTCGGCCATGCAGTCGCGCACCGGCGTCACCGTGTTGGTGGCGCCGGGGCCGGAGGTCACCATGACCACGCCCACCTTGCCGCTGGCCCGCGCATAGCCTGCCGCCATGAAGCCGGCGCCCTGTTCGTTCGCGGGCACCACCAGCGGCACGGGCGAGCGCCCGTCCTCGCCGCGGTGTTCGTCGTTGTAGCGGAACACGGCGTCGTAGGTCGGCAGGATCGCGCCGCCGCTGTAGCCGAAGATCGTGTCCACGCCCTCGTCCACCAGTACCTGCACGATGATGTCCGCGCCGGTCATGGTCTTGCCCGCCAGCGGGTGGGCGGGGGCGGCTCTCGTCTCGCTGATCTCGCTCATGGCAACTCGCTCGCGGCATCGCGCTGTGGCTGCGGCCTGCCGCAACCCTGGGAACGGCGGAAAATCAAGGGTCCGATCGAGTCTCGGTCAATTCCTTGTGCATTGCAATAGCCGGGAATAAGCGCCAGTATCATCACGTTACGTCATTCTTGCCACGGGACCAGCCGGACCATGCGACACGTCATCTCCGTACTCATGCAGAACGAGGTGGGGGCACTGACCCGTCTCACGGGCATGTTCTCCACCCGCGGTTACAACATCGAATCGCTGAACGTGGCGCCCACCGACGACCCCACGCTGTCCCGCCTTACGGTGGTCTCCAGCGGCTCGGATGCGGTCATCGCCCAGATCGTGAATCAGATGGGCAAGCTCATCGACGTGGTGAGCATCCACGACATGACGCTGGGCGAGCACTTCGAGCGGGAGCTGTTGCTGCTGAAACTGAAGATACCCACGGGCGCCTACGAAGAGTTGCGCGGGGTGGTCGACGCGGCCGGCGCGCGCGTCCTCGACGACTCCCAGAACAGCTTCACCCTGGAGCTGACGGCCACCGTGAAGGAAGTGCAGGATTTCATGGACCGCTCCGCCGGCATCGCGCGGATCATCGCCGTGGTGCGCAGCGGCGCGCTGGCCATGTCGCGGGGCGAGCAGGTGCTGGCCCACGAGTCCGGCCTGCGCGACAGCGCCTGAGATCGTCGGGGCCCAGGCCGTGAGTTCGCGCGGCAGACCGGGAGACTACCGGCGCCTGGTGGTCAAGATCGGCTCGGCGCTGCTGACCACTGAGGACGGCGCGCTGGACCGGGACTGGCTGGCGGCGCTGGCGGCCGACCTGGCGGCACTCCGCGCCGAGGGACGTCAGGTGCTGGTCGTCTCTTCCGGCGCCGTGGCGCTCGGCAGCGCACCGCTCGGACTCGCACGCCGCCGCTCCCGGCTGGAGGAACAGCAGGCGGCGGCCGCGGTGGGCCAGGTGCGCCTCGCCCATGCCTGGCAGTCGGTGATGGCGGAGCACGGCGTGACCGTCGCCCAGGTGCTGGTCACGCCGGACGACACCGAGGACCGGCGCCGTCATCTGAACGCCCGCGGCACGCTGGAGACGCTGCTCGAGCTCGGCGCGATGCCGGTGATCAACGAGAACGACACTGTGGCCACCGACGAGCTGCGTTACGGCGACAACGACCGCCTCGCGGCCCGGGTGGCGCAGATGATCAGCGCGGACGGCCTGCTGCTGCTGTCCGATATCGACGGCCTGTACACGGCCGATCCCGCCGCGGATGACTGTGCCGAACATATCCCGGAGGTCGAGCGTCTCACACCGGAGATCGAGGCGATGGCCGGGCCGGTATCTTCCCGCTGGGGCTCCGGCGGCATGCGCACCAAGCTCGCCGCGGCCCGCATCGCGCTGGCGGCGGGCTGCGACATGATCATCGCCGACGGTCGGGTGCACTCGCCGATTGCGGCGCTGGCCGCGGGCGGTCGCTCCACCCTGTTCCGTGCGGGCGCCACGCCGGTGGCGGCGCGCAAGCGCTGGATCGCCGGCAGCCTGGAAGTGCGCGGCCGGCTGCTGCTGGACGCCGGCGCGGTGGCCGCGCTGGCCCGGGGCGGCAGCCTGCTGCCGGTGGGCGTCACGGCCGTGGAGGGTGAGTTCGCCCGGGGCGATACGGTGGCCCTGGCCGATGCCGACGGCACGGAGATCGGCCGCGGTATGATCGCCTATTGCGCGGAGGATGCCCGCCGCATCCGCGGCAGGCGCTCGGCGGAGATCGATCGGATACTCGGCTTCGCCGGCCGCAGCGTGATGGTCCACCGGGACGATCTGGCGCTGTTCCCGGCGGCGGACGACGGACGGAAAGACGAGGCAACGGCATGAGCGAACGCGCGCACGCGAGTGCGGAAGAGAGCGAACTGCAGGCGGAAGTCGACGCACTGATGGAAGAGATGGGTCGCGCGGCGCGTGATGCTGCCGGCGAGCTGGCCCGTTCCACGGGCGAGCAGCGCGAGCAGGCGCTCAGGGGGGCGGCTGCGCACCTGCGCGACTCCGCTGCCGATGTCCTGAGCGCCAACGGCAGGGACATGGCGCTCGCCCGGGAGAAGGGCCTCTCAGCGGCCATGCTCGATCGCCTCGCGCTGGACGAAGGCAGGGTCGAGGCCATGGCGGCGGGCCTCGAGGCCATTGCCGCGCTGCCGGATCCGGTCGGCCGGGTGATCGCGGAGTGGGACCGGCCCAATGGCCTCACCATCCAGCGCGTGACGGTGCCGCTGGGCGTGATCGGCATCATCTACGAGAGCCGGCCCAATGTGACGGCGGACGCGGGCGGGCTGTGCCTCAGGTCCGGCAATGCGGTGATATTGCGCGGGGGCTCGGAGAGCTATCACTCGAGCCGGGCGATTCTCGCCAGCCTGACCGCCGGCCTGGCCGCCGCCGGGCTGCCCGAGGCCGCCATCCAGATGGTGCCCACGCGGGATCGTGCGGCGGTCGGCGCACTCCTGTCCGGGCTGGACGGCTGCGTGGACGTGGTCGTGCCCCGGGGCGGCCGGAGCCTGGTGGAGCGGGTGCAGCGGGATGCCCGGGTGCCCGTCATCGGCCATCTGGAGGGGTTGTGCCACGTCTACGTGGACGGGAGTGCCGACCCTGACAAGGCGGTGGCGGTCGTCGTCAACTCCAAGATGCGTCGCACGGGGATCTGCGGCGCGGCGGAAACGCTGCTGGTCGATCGTGCAGTGGCCGGTGTGCTGCTGCCCCGGATCGGCGCGGCGCTTGGCGAGGCGGGCTGCCGGTTGCGGGGCGATGCGGAGGCCTGCCGGAGGCTGGATCACTGCGAGCCGGCGGAGGAGGCGGACTGGCGCACCGAATATCTGGACGCGGTCATCGCCATCCGGGTGGTGGACGGCGTGGACGGGGCCATCGCACACATCCGCCGCTACGGCTCGGGCCACACGGAATCCATCATCGCGGAAGCCACCATGCCGGTGGAGCGCTTCTTCCGCGAACTCGACAGCGCCATCCTGCTGCATAATGCGTCCACCCAGTTCGCCGACGGCGGCGAGTTCGGCATGGGGGCGGAGATCGGCATCGCCACCGGGCGCATCCATGCGCGCGGGCCCGTCGGCGCCGAGCAGCTCACGAGCTACAAGTACCTGGTTCGCGGCGACGGGCAGACGCGGCCGTGAGCGAGGCCGCGGCCGGCGAGGGCGGGAGCGGGTCCCGCTACGATGTCGTCGTTATCGGCGGCGGCATCAACGGCGCGGGCATCGCGCGGGATGCGGCGGAGCGGGGGCTCGATGTGCTGCTGCTCGAGCAGGACGACTTTTCCGCGGGCACTACGGCCTGGTCCAGCCGGCTCATCCACGGCGGGCTGCGTTATCTGGAATACGCGGAAATCTCGCTGGTGTACGAGTCGCTGCACGAGCGGCGCCACCTGCTCGAGGCCGCACCGCACCTGGTGCATCCGCTGAAGCTGGTGATCCCGGTCTATCGGGGCGCGCGGCGGGGCAAGGCGCTGATCCGCGCCGGCATGCTCGCCTATGACCTGCTTTCGCTCGGCAAGGAGCTGCCGGGGCACGACATGCTGAGCCGGCGGGAGCTGCTCGACGAGGAGCCGGGGATACTGGCCGAGGGGCTGCGTGGGGCGGCCGCCTATTACGACGCCCAGGTGCCCTGGGCGGAGCGACTGGTGATCGAGAATCTGGTGGCGGCCGAGCGGGCCGGCGCCGTGCTGCGCAACTATTGCCGGGTGGAGGCGCTGTGCGACGGCTCGGGCAAGATGGACGGCGTCGAGTACCGGGATCTGGCGACGGGAGATCGGCACCGCGTGCATGCCCCGGTGGTCGTGAACGCCGGTGGCCCGTGGGTGGACAGGGTGCTGAAAGGGCTGCCCGCGCGGCTGCCGCGGCTGATGGGCGGCACGAAGGGCAGCCACGTGGTCGTCTCGCCGTTCGAGGGAGCGCCGTCCAGCGCGTTCTACATCGAAGCCGAGGCCGACGGCCGGCCGATGTTCGTTATCCCGTGGAGCGGGCTGTATCTGATCGGCACCACGGATATCCGTTACTCCGGCGACCCGGCGGATGCGCGGGCGAGCAGCGAGGAGGTGGACTACCTGCTGGCGGAGGCCAATCGGGTCTTCCCGCGGGCGGGCCTCCGGCGGGAATCGGTGCACTACACCTACTGCGGCGTGCGGCCCTTGCCCTGGGAGGAAGGGCCGGAGGGCGCGATCACGCGCAAGCACATCATCCGGGAACACGACGACGTGGCCCGGGGGCTGCTGTCTATCATCGGCGGCAAGCTCACTACCTATCGCCACCTGGCGGAGGAGGTCGTGGACCGCATCGGCCGGCTGCTGGAACGGGATCTGCCCGAGTGCCCCACGGACGACGAGCCGCTGCCCGGCGGTGCGGATTTCGAGGAGGCGCGGCAGCGGCTGGCTGCGGCCGCGATCGTCGCGGAGAAGACCGCCGGTCACCTGCTCTCGGTCTACGGCAGCCGGGCCCTGGAGATCGCGGAGATGGCAGTCGCCGAGCCGGCGCTGGGTGAGATCGTCTGCGAGCGTACGGGCGCGATCGCCGCAGAGGTGGTCTTCAGCCTCGAGCAGGAACACGCCCGCACGCTGGACGATCTGCTGCAACGGCGCATGATGATCGGCCTGGGTCCGGAACTGGGGCTGGACGTGCTGGATGCTGTGGCGTCTGTCGCCGGCGACCACCTGGGCTGGAGCGACGAGGAACGCAGTGCGGCCAAGGCCGCCTACCACCAACGCCTCGACCGCTTCCAGGTGCCGGACCGAACTTTTTAAACTTTTGAAACTTATTTGCCGGGAAGACGGCGGACAATAGCGGCAGCCGCCTATGGACTGCCAACAGGAATAAGTTTCAAAAGTTTAAAAAGTTCGGTCCGGCACCTTAGTGACGCAGGGCGTAGAGGCCTGGGCCGCGGTGGTCGGCCCAGCTGCGCGGCGAGTAGGGCACCACCTCGATGATCTCGCCGGCCTTCAGGCGCTTTTGCACGCCGATCCACCACTCCGCCTGCAGCAGCTCGGAGTGGTGCTCCATGAACGCCTCCCGGTAGTCGGGCTTCAGACCCAAGAATTCGATGAACTGCTCCGGGAAGACGTCGTTCGGGCCCACATAGAACCAGGCACCCGACTGCATCTCCTCCATGTCGTCCCGCGGCGTCGGCATGTTGCGGAAATTCGCCTCGGTGACCAGGCACAGCTCGTCGTAGTCGTAGAAGATCACCCGGCCGTGGCGGGTGACGCCGAAGTTCTTCAGCAGCAGGTCGCCGGCGAAGATATTGCTGAAGGCCAGATCCCGTATGGCCTGGCCGTAGTCGATGACCGCCCGCAGCGCGTCGTCGTATTCCGCTTCCTGCACGTAGAGATTCAGCGGCGTGAGCCGACGCTCGATGTAGGCGTGCTCCACGATCAGATCGTCGCCCTCGATCCGGCAGGTATCCGCGCAGCCGGTCAGCAGATCCTCCAGCAGCGACTGCTCGAAGCGGTGCTTGCCGAATTCCAGCTGGCGGAATTCCTGCGCGTCCACCAGCCGCCCGGCCCGGTCGTGCTTGAACACCAGCTGATACTTTTCCAGCACGTCCTTGCGCACCGTCGTCTTCGGAAACGCGAAACGATCCTTGATTATCTTGAACACGATGTCGTAGGAGGGCAGCGTGAACACCTCCATCACCATGCCCTTGTCGCCCCGCGCCCGCACGAACAGGTCGTCCGACTGCTCGAGGTGGTGGAAGAAACTGCGATATCGCTCCGTCTTACCCTGCTTCGCCCGGCCCAGCACCGTGTAGATCTCGGCGATCGGCTTTTGCGGCAGCATGGACTTCAGCATGGCGACCGTCGCCCCCACCACCTCCAGGTCCACGTGGAAATAGCTGCGGGTGAAGCCGAACAGCATGCTGACGTCGTTCTCGGACAGGATCACCGCGTCGGCGTAGATGCCCTCGTCGGTGTTCTTCAGCGCGATCACCAGCGGCGACCACCAGTCGTTGCCCTGGATGCGCCCGACCAGATAGGCCCGCGTGCCCTGGTAGAAGACGGGCTCGAGCAATTCGATGCGGCGGATCCGCGCATTGGGCCCGTGCGACTCGCGGAAGGCGTTCACCTCCAGCGTGATGTAGTTGATGGTGCGCTCCCGGTCGCGGAAAGGGACCGAGAAGCTGTAATCCGACAGCACCTCGTCGAAGACGAAGTCGAGCGCACCCCGGTTCTTGTAGACGCGGCGCTGGATGCCGTCCAGCAGGTGCTCGGTCGGCTCGACGTCCAGCGCGATGAACTCCACGGCCGGGTCCACGCCGATGGTGGCGAAGATGCGCCGGGTGATGGAGCTGAAGAAGGTCTTGAAGAACTCCGAGTCCGGATACTCGAGGATCATCCGGGCATAGTGTTCCTTGATGGCGGCCCAGAGTTCCCGGTCCTGCGCCCGATCGTCGAGCTTCCCCTTCAGCTCGGAGACGGTACCGTTGACGATCTTGTCGTAGAGGTCGATGCGCTCGGCCGCGTCCTTCTGTCCCGCGGCCCACTCCCGCCGCTCGAACCGCCCGCGTGCGCGCTGGGTGATCAGGCGGAATTCCCGGTTGTAATGCAGGAACGCCTCCACGATGTACTCCGCCGTATCGGCGGCCATCGTGGAGGCGTTGTCGTCGGCGCTCAAGATCGACGCGATCCGTCGGCTTACATGTTGCCGATCATCGCCGTGGCGAATTCGCTGCACTTCACCTCGGTGGCGCCTTCCTTGAGGCGGGCGAAGTCGTAGGTGACCGTCTTGGAGCCGATGGTCGCGTCCATGGCCTGGATGATCTTGTCGGCGGCTTCCTCCCAGCCGAGATGGCGCAGCATCATCTCGCCGGAGAGGATCAGCGAGCCCGGATTCACCTTGTCCTGCCCCGCGTACTTCGGCGCGGTGCCGTGGGTGGCCTCGAACACGGCGTGACCGGTCTCGTAGTTGATGTTGCCGCCCGGCGCGATACCGATGCCGCCGACCTGGGCGGCCAGCGCGTCCGAGAGGTAGTCGCCGTTGAGGTTCATGGTGGCGATCACGTCGAACTCCCCGGGCCGGGTCAGCACCTGCTGCAGGGTGATGTCGGCGATGGCGTCCTTGATGAGGATGCGGCCCTCGGCCAGCGCCGCCTCCTGCTCCGCGTTCGCTGCGTCGCCGCCTTTCTCGGCCTTCGTGCGGTCGTACTGGTCCCAGGTGTAGGTCTGGTCCGCGAACTCGGTCTCGGCCAGCCGGTAGCCCCAGTTGCGGAAGGCGCCCTCGGTGAACTTCATGATGTTGCCCTTGTGCACGAAGGTCACGCTCTTGCGCTTGTTATCGATGGCGTACTGGATCGCCGCCCGCACGAGCCGCTCGGTGCCCTCACGCGAGACCGGCTTGATGCCGATGCCCGAGGTCTCGGGGAAGCGGATCTTGTTGTACTCGGCCGGGAAGTTCTCCTTGAAGAGACGCAGGAAGCGGGCGTTGTCGTCGGAGCCCTCCTGGAACTCGATGCCGGCGTAGATGTCCTCCGTGTTCTCGCGAAAGATCGCCATGTCGACGTCGGCGGGGTTGCGCACGGGCGAGGGCACGCCCTTGAACCAGCGCACCGGCCGCAGGCAGACGTAGAGGTCGAGCAGCTGGCGCAGCGCCACGTTCAGGGAGCGGATGCCGCCGCCGATGGGCGTGGTCAGCGGCCCCTTGATGGAGACCAGGTACTCCCGGCACGCCTCGACCGTGCTCTCCGGCAGCCAGCTGTTGTAGCGGTCGTTGGACTTCTGGCCCGCGAAGATCTCCATCCAGTGGATCTTGCGCTTGCCGTCGTACGCCTTCTCCACGGCCGCGTCGAAGACCCGCACGGCGGCGGCCCAGATGTCCGGACCGGTGCCGTCACCCTCGATGTAGGGGATGATGGGATTGTCCGGCACGCGCAGGTTGCCGTTGTCGTTGACGATCTTCTCGCCGCCCTGGGGCGGTGTCAGTGTTGGTTCGGACATGGTGTCTCCGTTCTGGATGTCGTTGTTCCGGCGGCGGCGCCCGGAGGCGGACGCCGGCGTCGCGCGATGCCCGTATTATGAGGGATAGGCCGCGGCAGTCCCACCCCGCTAACGGGCCGGCGCCAGCCGCCAGGCCAGCTCGACGTAAAGCTCCCGCCCGCGGCCCGGGAAATAGCGGTAATTGCCGAAGGCGAAGTCTGCGCGGTCGGCGTATTCCCGGTCGGTGACGTTGTTCAGCCGGGCGCGCAGGCCGAGCCGGGGCGAGAGGTCGAGCTCGGCGCCCAGGTCCAGGAGTTCGTGGCCCGGATAGCGGTGTTCGTTCTCGGCGTCCAGGTAGTAGCTGCCCTGGTGGCGCAGATCCGCGGTGAAAGCGTAGCCCGGCACCGGCTCCCAGCGCAGCTTGAGGTTGGCGAGCGTCTGCGGGGCCGTGTCCACCAGGTTGCCGGAAACGAAGGTCTCGCCGCGGTCGGCCACGAGGTCGAAGCGGTAGGTCTGGCGCGTCCAGGTGCCATCCAGCGACAGGCTCAGCCTGTCGGTGAGCAGCCAGTCGAAGTTCACCTCGACGCCGAGGTGCCGGCTGGCGCCGCCGCTCACGTTGAAGCCCTCGGCGTCCCTGAGGACGCTGTCCTCCTTGTCCATCAGGAAGCCGACCAGTTCCAGCCGGACGGCCTCGCCCAGGCGGCGATAGCCGAGTTCGAGGCTGTCCACGCGCTCGCTGTCCAGGTCGGCCACTTCCTGGCCGTTCTGCAGGCGATAGAGCTCGGTGGCCTGGGGCGCGCGGAAGCCCCGGCGCAGATTGGCGAACACGGCCTGTGCCGCGTCCAGGCGGTAGTTGAAGCCGAGCTTCGGGGCGAGGTTGGTGAAATCGTCGCTGCCATCGGCGGGACGGGTGTAGAGGCAGCCGCCGAAGCCGCAGGGCGTGCCGTCGTCCCGGGTGTTGCCCGCGAGCATGCGGTTGTCGTAGTCGTAGCTGAGGTGCTCGAGGCGCAGGCCGAGCTCCAGCGTGAGCCGCTCGCCGATGGTGGGCGTCCAGTGCACGAAAGGCGCCGCCGACCAGGCTGCCACCTCGTAGTCGTATTGCTTGCCAGGCGGCCGGGTCTCGACCAGGAAGGGCGGGCCGTCCTGCACCGGGCCGTCCTGGGTCTGGCGCAGGTAGCCATCCGACCACTCCATGTCGATGCCGGCGAGCAGCGGCAGGCTGCCGCCGGTGAAATCGAGCACGCCGTTCAGGCCGGCGCTCACCTGGCCGTTCTCCTCCAGCGGCTGTCCCGGCAGGAAGTGCTGCAGGAATTCCATGTCGGAGCGGCGGGCGTAGGCGGTGAGATCCAGCTCGAGCGCGTCGCGGCTGAAGGCGGTCCAGCGGGTGCTGAGCCGCTGCGCGTCGGCGTTGCGGAAGGCCTCCGGGTTGGGATTGGTACGGTTGAGATCGGGGTCTTCGTAGGCATCTTCTCCGAGGACGTAACCGGCGGTCTCCTGTTCCAGGTGGGTCGCAGCGAACGACCAGCGCACGTCGCGGCCGGCCAGCGGCGTCACCACATTCAGGTTCAGCTTGCCCTGCCCGTAGCCGGAATCCTCGCGGAAGCCGCCGTCTTCCTCGCCGTGCAGCCGCAGCACCCAGGGCGCGGTCTCGCCGCCCGCCCAGCGCGCCGAGCCCCGCAGGTAGTCGTTCGGCCCGGCTTCCGCGCTGAAGCCGCGGCGACGGTCGCTGCGCGGGTCCGGCGTGATGACGTTCACCAGCCCGTGCAGTGCGTTGGAGCCGTAGAAGGCACTGCCGGGACCCCGCACCACCTCCACCGCGCCGGCCTGTTCCGTGTTCACCTCGAACAGCTGGTTGACGTTGCAGAAGCCGGTGGGGCGGACGGGCAGACCGTCCTCGAGGAACAGGAACGCGCCGCAGGAGCCCGCGCCGGTCAGGACGGGCGAGCGGATGGCCGTGAGGTGCTCCTGACCGCTGCCGCGGCTGATCCAGGTGCCGGGCATCTCCAGCATCAGTTCGTGCACGTGGTGGTGCCCCAGCGCCTCGATCGCCTCGCCCTCGATCCGCGCGGCGTTGCCGGTCGCCGTGATGAGCGGCTGGTCCCGCCGGGTGGCGGTGACCACGATCTCCTGAATCGAAACGGTCGTCGTCTCCGCCGCCGCGGGCATTGCTGCGCCCGCGCACAGTGCGACGGCCGGCAGGAGCACCGGCGCGACGCGGGCTCCGTGTCCGGCGCGGAGCGGCATCAGGTCTGCTTCCCCACCTTCTCGAAGATGAGGCTCACCTCGTCGCCGATGCGATAGTAGCCGTGGCGGGTGCGCATGCGCTCCAGCGCCTCGTCCCGTTCGCGCTCGGTGGCGTACCAGTGGACCTTCTCCCAGTCGGCGTCGACCAGGTTGTTGAACGGGTCCGAGGGCGGCAGCGTGACGCGGATGCCCCAGGGGCGGTCCTGTCCGGCCCGGTCCTTGTCGACGAGATTGTGACGATGGGCGTATTCCATGACGGCTCGCGGCTCGGCCCGCAGTTCAGGCGGAGGCGGGATTATAACGGTTAGCGCGCCGCGTCACCGCCGCTCGTCCGGGCCGGGCGGGCGGTCGCCGGCGCCCTCGCGGTCGGCCCAGCCCAGCCAGCGGCGGGTGACCAGCAGGTAGAGGCGCTTGCCGGAGGCCATCCAGATGCGTGACGTCCAGGCCGGCGTGGCGAGGATGCGCCGCTCCCGGGCGGTCAGCGCCTCGGGCCGATAGGTGCGCTTGTGCTTCAGGAAATGGCGCAGATCTTCCCGCGCCAGCAGGCGGAACAGGGGGCCGCGGCGACGGCTGACGGAGGCCAGCTGGAAGTCGACCAGCGCCGGCATGCCGTCGTCGTCCACCAGCCAGTTCGGCTCCTTGGCCAGGTCGTTGTGGGCGACTCCGGCACGGTGCAGCCGCCGCAGCAGCCGGAAGGCCTCGCGGAAGTAGCGCGCATCCCGCGGCCGGGCCTCGTGCATGGGGCGGCCGGCCAGCCACTCCCGGTCCAGGCCCCAGCGGCCTTCGCGCAGGACGGTCGGAGTACCCGGCACGGCCGCCAGCACGGCCAGCGCGCGTGCCTCGCGCCGGGCGAGCCGGCGGGCCAGCCAGCGCGACCAGACGGGCGCCGCGCCGACGTCGCGCCGGATACAGTTGCGTCCGGCGTCGTCGCGCACCCGCAGGACGCGGCCGAAGGTATCGCTCTTCAGTAATTCCGTGCTTTCCATGGCTCCGTGGCGCCGTCAGCCGCCGGCGGGATAGCGCCCGCGGCGGGATTTGGCCAGAATGGCTCGCTCGGGTCCGTCCGCCGGACGGGCCGGTGGACGCATGATAACCGCCGGGGTGCCATGAGCCAGCCGGGCAAGAAAAAACAGGACGGCCGCCGGGACCTGGACGGCTTCTTCGTCGCCGGCGGGCCCGTGCAGCCGGGCCGGGGCTGTTACGTGCGCCGGGCCGCGGACCGCGAACTGGGACGGCTGGTGCGCGCCGGCGAATACGTCCAGGTCATGGCGCCGCGCCACATGGGCAAGTCCAGTCTGATGGCCCGGCTTGCCGAGGAGCTGCGCGGCGAGGGCCGCCACGTCGCGGTCGTCGATCTCACCCAGGTGGGCGCCCGGGAGCGGCCGGACGACCTGGGCCGCTGGTTCTACAGCTTCGCCTTCCGCCTGATCCGTCAGCTCCGTCTCAAGGTGGACCTGCAGGAATGGTGGCAGGACAAGGCCGTGCTGACCAACCGGCAGCGGCTCACGGAACTCTACTGGGACCTCATCCTGGAGAGCACGAGCGGACCGGTGACCATCTTCATCGACGAGATGCAGTGCCTGGACAACTTCCCCGGCGTCGAACAGCTGCTGGCGAGCATCCGGGCTGCGCACAATGCCCGGGCCGCGGAGCCGGGGCTGGCCCGGCTCAATTTCGTCATGCTGGGGATGAGGGTGCCGGAAGGCTTCGAGACGGATTCGGAATACTCGCCCTTCGCCGTCGCCCAGCCGGTGGTGCTGCGCGACTTCCGCCTGCACCAGCTGGACGTGTTCGGCCCTGCGCTCGGCCTGCCGCCGCCGCGGGCGAAGGAGGCGCTGGAGCGGATCCACTTCTGGACCAACGGTCAGCCCTATCTCACGCAGAAACTCGCCCGTGCCGTCGCCCGGGCGAAGATGCGCGAGGCCGACCTCGAGGACCCGGCGTTCGTCGTCGACGCGCTCGTCTACCGGCTGTACCTGAATCCGTCGGCGCTGAGGAACGAGCCCCACCTCAGCTACCTGCACCATGCGCTGACGGAGCCGCGCAAGGAGCACGATGAGATCCTGGCGGTCTACGGCCGCGTGCGCAAGGGCGGCAAGGTCATCCTGGACCCCGAGTCCACGGCACAAAGGCGTCTGATTTCCCAGGGCCTGCTGGTGCCGACCCGGGGCGGCACGCTGGCCGTACGCAGCCGCCTTTACCATCAGGTATTCACCGCGCGCTGGGCCAACGAGCAGCTGCCTTTCCGCTGGCGGCGCATCAGTACGGTGGCGGCGGCGGTGCTGCTCACCATACTGATCCCGATCTGGTACACCCAGTTCCTGCCGCGACCGTGGACCGCCGTCCTGACCTCCGCCGGCGCCACCCTGCCGGAGGCACGGCAGGCCTGGGAGACCCTCTCCCGGCTGCCGGGTCACGGGGCCAGCGCGGACCGCATGTTCCTCGACTACCTCACCCGCATGAGCCGGGGCGCGACCGATGTCACCGCCGTGGAGGCGGCCGATGACTGGCTGCGGACGCTGCCCGGCGCGGAGCCGCTGGCCGACCAGCTGGTGGCGGAATTCTGGGACCGCAGGGCGCTGGCGGCCGAGTTCCGCCACGAGCGCGACGCCGCCCTTCTGGCCAGGCTTCGTTCGCTGGTGGAGCCCACCGTGGAGCGCCGGCGGCGCGCGGCCGCGCTCATCGGCGCGGACTACGATCTGCTGGCCGCGACGCTGCGTGTGCCGCGGGGCTTCGATCAGGCCGTTCTCGACCGGGACGGGCGCCGGCTGATCGCCGTGCGCGGCAACAGCGTGCATGCCTGGCGTATCGACCGCCTGCCGCCGGTGGCCGAGCCTGCCTGGGACGCCACGGCGCTCGCGTTCCTGCCGGCGGTCAGCCGCCGCCAGGTGCAGGCCGAGGGCAGGGCCGGCGCGGGCCTGGTGCTCGAGGCCCAGCTCGATCACGACCGTCCCTTCGACCTCAGCATCACGCTGACCGCGCCCTCGGGCCGCAGCGTGACCTTCCAGCCGGGTCTTGCCGGTGCGTCTCCGCTGCGCCATCGCTTCACTGCGGAAGCGGGCGCCGTGCTCGCGCCGCTGGCGGACGAGCCGCGGGGCGGTACCTGGACGCTGTCCATCGCCGATCGGGTGCCGGGCGTCACGGGCGCGCTGGAGGGGTGGAGTCTCGATTTTGGCGACGTCCGCGCCGACGGATCGCCGTCCGGACCGCCGCTGCCGCTGGAGGATCCGACACCCGAATCCGCGTCGGCGTTGTTCCTAGGTCCCGCCGGGCGCTACGCCATCGCCGTGCCGCCGGCAGGTGATGCGGCCGCCCGGGTCTGGGATCTGGCCTCGCTGAGTCCCGTGTCCACGCTGCCGATCACCCGGGAAGACCGCATCATCGGCTTCGTGCTGGATCAGCGGGTCGTCCTGGTGCACGGTGCGGCCGGCATCGAGGCATGGACCCTGTCCACCGGGGATCCGGCCGAGCTGCCGGGAACGGGGCGCGAAGCCACGCTGAGTGCATTGTCACCGGACGGCGAGATGCTGGCGCTGGTGGGCGCCGGCCCCGAGCGGGCGGTGGAGGCTTTCGATCTCATCGAAGGCCGGCAGCTCGGGGTCACCGCGGCCGGCGTGGACCACGGCGCCATCGCGATCGCGCCCGGCGGCCGGATGGTGGCCGTCGCCGATCCCGACCGCGCCGTGCGCATCTGGCGATTCGGTGACGAACAGCCCGCCGCGGAGCTCGATCCGCCGGGCCAACCGGTCGCTCTGGACTTCGACGTCGGAGGCGGCCGCCTGGCCGTGCAGCTCGCCGATGGCGGCCTGATGCTGTGGCGTGCGGGTGACGAGGGGGCGGGGCAGGTGCGCAACTTCCCGGGGCCGGGCCCCTGGCGGGTGAGTTTCGACGAAACCGGCGACCGCCTGCTGGTGGGGTCGGCCGGGTCCGGCTTCCGTCTCCTCGGCGAGAATCTGGAGACTCTGGCCGGGCCCCTGCTGAGGGGCGGCTTTGCGACGGGCCAGCCGGTCTGGGCCGCGCATCGGGACGCGGACCGGCTCGCACTGACCGGCAGTCCGGGCGAGGGCTGGATGCGTGTGTGGCGGCTGCTGCCCCGGCCGGCCGCCGTCGGCAGCAGCGGGTCGGGCGTCGTGACGAGCGTCGCGCTGTCTCCGGACGGCCGGACCATCGCCATCGGTACCCGCGACGGCAGCCTGCGGCTGCAGGCGATCGGCGATGACCAGAGCAATGGCATTGGCAATGGCAGCGACGAGGGCGGTGCCGACGAGCGGGCGGCAGAGCAGGTCGACTACTTCGGCCATGCCCGCGCCGTCTGCTGCGCCGCATTCAGCCGTGACGGCAGCGTGCTCGCCAGTGCTGCCGTCGACGGCAGCCTGCGGGTCTGGGACGCAGAGGCCGGCGAACCGAGGGAGTTCATCGCGCTGCAGCCGAGCGCCCACCCGGTCAGCGCGCTGGCGGTCTCCGCCGACGGCCGTCGGGTGGTGGTTATCGCCGGACCCCATCTGCGGATCTGGGACGCGCGGGATGGCACCCTGCTGTCGGAGCGTCAGCCGGGTGCCCGCATCACGACGGTCGAAAGCCTGCCGGCGGGCGAGGGATTCCTGTTCGGCGATGCATCGGGCAGCGTGTGGCGGCTGGCCGGGGACGATCGGATGGAGCGTCTGACCGGCGTCGGCGGGCCGGTCACGGCCCTGGCGCCCACCCGCGACGGCGGCATCCTCGCCGTCGCCACGGCCGAGGGCGCGCTGCAGCTGCTGGACATGGCCGATCGCCAGCTGAAGGGCGCGGCGGATCCGTTGCCGGGAGCGGCGACCTCGCTGGCGTTCAGCGCGGACGGCGACCATCTCGTCGCCCGCAGCGGCCACTGGCTGCATCGCTACCGCCTGTCCGTTTTCCAATTGCTCCCGGAGTCCGCCCGTTTGCTGCCCGCCACGGTCATCCGCGGCGGGATGAGCCTGCCGGGCGATGACGGCGAGAGGGTGCGCGTGCTGGCAGGCTACGGCGCACCGCGGCCGGTGGGCGTGGACTTCGGTGCGGCGGACGTGGCGCCGCTGCAGGGCGAGTCGGCCGTGCTGGTGGAGCAGTGGCGGGACCGTCTGCGGGCGGGCACGGCCCTGGTCAGCGAGCCGGTCCCCGCAGGGCCCGAACGACCATCTCCAGTCCCCGGGCCGTGACCCGCCCGGGCGGCAGGGGCGCGGCCGCCTGCAGTTCGACCGGGGCGCGGAAACGACGCGGTCTCTTCAGCAGCGCGCGTCCGCCCCGACGGCTGAACCAGCTGTCCCAGAGACCCCGCAGCGCCATCGGCACGACCGGCACCGGCCGCATGGCCAGGATGCGCTCGATGCCCGGGCGGAATTCGCCGATGCGGCCGTCCGGTGTCAGGGCGCCCTCCGGGAATAGGCAGATGAGGTGGCCGGCGGCCAGTTCGTCGTCGATGGCGCGGTAGGCGGCCTCGAGCAGCGCCTCGTCGTCCCGGCGCGAGGCGATGGGGATGGCGCGGGCGGCACGGAATAGGTAGGACAGCACCGGCACCGCGAATATGCGGTGGTGCATCACGAAACGCACCGGCCGCCGCACCAGTCCGCCGATGATCAGCGCATCCACGAAGCTGACGTGGTTGCAGGCGAGCACCGCCGGCCCGGTCTCCGGGATGTGTTCGAGCCCCCGCACCCGCACCCGGTACATCACGTGGACCAGCAGCCAGGCGGAGACGCGCAGCAGGAATTCCGGCAGCGTGACGCAGAGATACGCCGCCACCAGGGCGTTCACCGCGGCGAGCACGAGGAAAAGCCCCGGCAGCGTCAGGCCTGCTGCGAGCGCGGCCAGGGCCAGGGCGGCGGCGAGCACCATGAACAGGGCGTTGATGATGTTGTTGGCGGCGATGACCCGCGAGCGGTGCCGCTCGGCACTGCGCTCCTGCATCAGTGCGTAAAGGGGTACGCTGAACAGGCCGCCGAACACGCCCAGCAGCAGGAAGTCGACGAAGATGCGCAGGGTGCCCTCCCGGGCGAAGGTGGCGACGACGCCGGCCTGCTGCCCCGTCACCGCTGTCGGGTGCGCCAGGTACACGTCGAGTGCGAACACCGTGAGACCCAGCGCGCCGATCGGCACCAGACCCAGCTCGATACGGCGCCCGGACAGCCGCTCGCACAGCAGCGCGCCGAGGGCGATGCCGACGGCGAAGGCCACCAGCAGCACCGTGGCGACGCCCGGGTCGCCGCGCAGGATCTCCGCGGCGTAGACTGGCAGTTCCGAGAGGACGACGAAACCGAAGCTCCAGAACCAGGAGATGCCGAGAATGGCGAGCAGCACGCTGCGCTCCTCGCCCGCGAAACGCATGATGCGCAGCGTCTCGGTGAACGGATTCCAGCGCAGCACCAGGTCCGGTTCCGGCGGCGGCGCCTCCGGGATGAAACGTGAGGCGGCATAGCCCGCCACCGCGAAGACGAGCAGCAGCAGTGCGAGCAGCACCGACCCCGGGCCGCCGGCCGCGACGGCGAGCCCGCCGATCGCGAGTCCCAGGATGATGGCCAGATAGGTGCCGCCCTCCACCAGTGCGTTGCCGCCGACAATCTCTCTCTCCGTGAGGGTCTGGGGCAGGATCGAGTACTTCACGGGACCGAACATCGTGGATTGCAGTCCCATCAGGAAGACGAGCGCCAGCAGGGCGCCGCCGTGGGCGGCGGTGACGGCGAAGGCGGCGAGCAGCATCAGGGCGATCTCGGCGAGCTTCACCCGGCGCATGAGCAGTGCCTTGTCGTACTTGTCGGCGAGCTGCCCGGCGAGGGCGGAGAACAGGAAGAACGGCAGGATGAACAGCGCGGCGCTCAGGTTGACCGCCAGCGAGGGCGCCAGCCCCGCGATGCTCACCGCATGGAAAGTGAGGAGGAAAATCAGCCCGTTACGCAGTACGTTGTCGTTCAGCGCGCCGAGGAACTGGGTGACGAAGAATGGCAGGAACCGGCGTTCCCGCAGCAGATCGAACTGGCTTCGAGCAGACTCCGCCATGGTGCTCCCCCGGCAATGCCCCCTGCCGGGGCGGCGGTCGTGGCGACGTCGGACAATGGTAACCGACGGTATTGTGTGACGGTATCGTGTGACGGTATTGGGTGATGGCAGGGGCGGGACCTGCGTCACGGGACGGGTCGGCCCTGCATGGTAGTATTTTTCGCGTTTCGTGCCGCCGGGCAGAGATCCGTAGTCCAGTGAATCCGCGTATCTGCAAAGTGCTATTCCTCGTCGCCGCCCTGGCGGCGGCCGGCTGCGTGCCCGAGCCCCCGCCACGGACCACGGCCGACTTCCTCGACGACCCGATCGCCCTCGACGCGACGCTGGCCCGCTGCAATGCCGATCGCACCCGCACGCTGCGCGACCCGGAATGCCAGAACGCCAGGGAGGCGGCACACCGCATCTCGGTGGAAGAGGAGCAGGAGAGGCTGCGCAAACTGGAGGCCCAGTCCCAGCGCAAGCTGGAGGAGCTGCGGGCGCTGCAGCGTGCGGCCGACGAGGCCCGCCAGCGTGCCGAGGAAGCCGAGCGCCGGGCCGAGGAGGCTGAGCTGCTGCGGCAATTGATCGAGGGCGGTGCCACTGCGCCGGGCGGTGAGACTGTGCCCGGCGAGCCCGGCGGGATGCCGGCAGGGGAATTGCCTGACGACGACCCCGCTGCCGCGGACGATCAGCGCGGGGACGGCTGAGCGGCACGCGAATCCGCCGCCGCTCGGTCGGCCCGCCTGCCTCGTTGATGATTTTGCCGTCGGCGCTGACGCCGTTTGGGTTTATTCCCGGCTTTATTCTCGGGTTTGTTCGTCGGGTTCGATCGGTTCGAACGTCTCCGGCTCCTGCTCGGGCGGCGGCGGCTCACCGGCGCCGTCCCCGATGCCATAGGTGCGCACTTCGGGTTCCGGTCCATCCGGCCCTTCTGGCGCCGGTGCCCGTCCGCCGTCATTGCCCGGCTCCTGCGCCGGCGGCGGCAGCGCCGTGCCGTCCTCGGGCGTCAGGCGGGTGAGGGTGGCGACGAAGCGTCGCGCCTGCACGGGGGCGGTGACGCCGTCGGCCGAGAAGATGGACTCCGCGCTGACGCCCGGCGTCGCGTAGAATGCGGCATTGGCGGACTGGTCGATGCCGAGCGAGGCGCCGTCGACGGCCACGCCCAGGAACAGCCCCCGGGTGCGTGAATAGGAATATACCTCCGAGCGGAGGCGGATGTCGGTGCTGGCGGAGGTGTAGCGGCCCACCGGCCCGGCTGCCACCGAAGCGTCGGCGCCCAGGGTCAGCTTCCCATTGGTGATGCCCTCGACCCCGCGGCGGTTCTTGAAGACCAGGATCAGATCCGAGGACTGCGCGCCCGCCTGCCAGCCGACGCTGCCGCCGGTGACGGTGATGAAACTCGGCTGGCTCCACTGGCCGTCGGGCTGACGCACCACCAGGACACCCTTGCCCCATCGGGCGCCGACGACGAGGCCCACCTTCAGTACGTCCGGGATGACGGCCACGCCGTAGGCGCTGCCGAGCAGCGCCGGCGGGATGCCGTCCTCGGGGATGGCGGCCAGCTGCTCCAGGACTTCGGTCGCGTTGATCAGGCGCTGTTCTTCCGGCGTCTCGGCCTGGGCGGCGCCGGCCAGCAGGACGGCCGCGCACAGCCAGGCGGTCATCGGGATTCTCATTGGCTCGCTCGCTCTCTGATTCGCTGTTCGGGTCTTTCGGCGGCGGCCTCCCGCAGGGGGCCGCGGCTCGGGTCCGAAGTGGTTATCGAAGTGGCATTATGATGCGAATGATACGCGATTTCGCCGAGCGGCGATCCGGCCGGTCTCAGTGCTCCGCCACCTCCGCGGCCAGCGGCGGCAGGGGGCAATCCAGCATGGCGCAGACGGCACGCAGGAGTTCCGCTTCGGCCAGGGTGGTGCGCCGGTCGTGGCGGATCACGGCGATCAGTGCGACGACCACGCGCCGCCGGGCCCGGCCGGAGAGATGGCGCAGAATCTGCAGCGAGGCGTCCAGTTCCCGCTGCCACTCGGACAGCGGACGATAGGGCGGCCAGTCGCCGTCCAGCGTGGCGACACCCGCCTCGTAGGCGCGCCGGCTTGCCTCCTCGTTGCGCGCGCCGTGCGCCGCCACCGTGGCGAGCAGTCGCTGCACCGCGGTGCGCGCGTTCCGGCGGTCGATGTCCGTGCCGTCCCGCCGTGCCTCCGCGCGGGGCGCCAGGGCCTCGGACAGGTGTCCACGCAGTGTCCGGGTGAAGCAGTACTCGTAGAAATCGAGTGCGCCGTCGAGGGTGGTCAATTCCTCGCCGAGTTCGACCAGGAAGGCGAGCTGAGCCTGCGGCCGATCCTTCAGGGCCGGGAAGGCGAGTTCGAGCAGGGGCAGGCGGTAGAGGGGACCCAGGGCGGCGCAGTCCTCGTGCAGCCTCTCCACCCGCCGGGTGCGCGCCTCGCCGATACGGCTCTGCAGCAGTGCGAGCTGGCGTTGTCTCGCCGCCGGCTCGGCATGCAGGACCAGCGCCAGCGCCAGCAGCACGGCGCCGTCGCGGGAGCGTGCCGCGTGGTGCACCTCTTCCGGGATCGTGCGCCGCAGGCGGCCAGCGAACGCCACCTGCTCGTCACCCGGATTGCCGATGCTCGCGGTGATGCGCTCGGCATCCAGGGGTACTTCCGCGGCGCCGGCCGCTCCCGCCGCGATACCGGCTACCCGGCCCTCTTCGTCGGCGGCGACTTCGCCCGCTGCAATGTCGGCCAGGCTGTCCGGGTCGAAGGACGGATCGAGGGCGAGGATGCGCTGCTCGAGCGGCGGATGGGTGGCCATCAGGCGGGTGAACGACCGGCCGCCGAAGGCGAACAGCATGTGGCTCACCTCCTCGGGGTCGGCGGCGCGGAAACGCGAACCGGCGCTTGCCGCCGCGATCTTCTTCAGCGCGCCGGCGATGCCCTGCGTCTGGCGGGTGAACTGCACCGCCGAGGCATCCGCCAGATACTCCCGCTGGCGGGAGACGCCCGCCTTGATGAGGCGGGCGAACATCACACCGATGGAACCGATGAGGAACAGCCCCACGCCGATGACGAGCACGACCGGCGCGCCGCCCCGCCCGGAGCGTCCGCTCAGGCGCACGTGGCGGGTGCCCCGCAGCACCATGCGGCCGGCCAGCGCGATGGCGAGGATGCCGAACAGCAGCCCCATGAGGCGGATATTCAGACGCATGTCGCCGTTCAGGATGTGGCTGAATTCGTGGGCGACCACGCCCTGCAACTCGTCCCTGTCCAGCGTCTCGAGCGTGCCGCGCGTGACGGCGATCGCCGCATCGCCCGGGTTGAAGCCGGCCGCGAAGGCGTTGATGCCCGGCTCCTCCTCGAGGACGTAGATTTCGGGCACCGGCACTCCGGAGGCGATCGCCATCTCCTCCACGACGTTGCGCAGGCGCAGCCGCAGCGGCTCCTGCACGTCGGTGGGTACCGGCGTCGCGCCGAGTTCGCGCGCCACCTGGCCGCCGCCGTCGGAGAGCCTTGCCGTGCGATACAGGCTCGCCAGGCCGATCACACCGCCCGTGGCCAGCGCGACGGTGCCGAGCAGGCCGGCGTTCGCGGACAGTCGGCCGCCGTAGATCAGGCCGGCGGCGCCTTCGGGTTGCATCAGGGCGAGCGCGGCGGCCACGATCAGGGTCACCGCCGCGATGATGGCGGCGGTGGCGAGCAGGAAGACCGCCACGAGCCAGCGGCTGGTGCGCCGGCTGCGGTCCTGGGCCTCGAAGAAGTTCACGGCGGTTACTCAGCGGGCGGCGCCGCTCCCGCTCATCAGGTGAACGAGACCTCCGGCACCGTGCGCTTCTCCTCGGACTCGATGTCCAGGAAGGAAGCCGGCTCGAAGCGGAACATGCCGGCGACGATGTTGTTCGGGAAGTTCTCGCGGGTGTTGTTGTAGGTGAGCACCGCGTCGTTGAAGGCCTGGCGGGCAAAGGCCACCTTGTTCTCGGTGCTGGCGAGTTCTTCCTGGAAGCGCAGCATGTTCTCGTTGGCCTTCAGGTCCGGATAGGCCTCGGCCAGGGCGAACAGGCGTCCGAGCGCGCCGCCCAGCGTCGCCTCGGCGGCCGCAAGTTGCTTGATGGCGTCGGCGTTGGCGGGGTCGGCCTTCGCCGCTGTCAGCCCGGAGGCGGCGGCGTTGCGGGCACTGATGACGGCCTCGAGGGTCTCACGCTCGTGTTTCATGTAACCTTTCACCGACTCGACGAGGTTCGGTATCAGGTCGTAACGGCGCGTGAGCTGGACGTCGATCTGCGCGAAGGCATTCTTCACCCGGTTACGCGAGTTGACGAGCCGGTTGTAGATGCCGATGCCGAAGACGGCGACAACGACGATCAGGCCGAGGAATATGAGGAATCCAGACATGGACGGGCTCTCCGCAACAGTCCCGGGGCCCGAGCATACCCATCGCGGCACGGCAGGACCAGCGCTTTGGTGCCTGCTGGCCTGCCTCGCCTTTGCCCAGCCGGCCGCGGCGGCCTGGCTGGACCGCAGCGAGGCGATGATGGGCACGCGCGTCAGCGTCCGGCTCTGGCACGAGGACGGCGAGGCGTCGCAGCAGGCCGCCGCCGCCGCGGTGGATGCGGCGATTGCCGAGATCGACCGCATCGAGCAGCTCATGAGTACCTATATCGACGACAGCCGCATCTCCGAGATCAACCGCGATGCGGCCGAGCGGCCGGTGCCGGCAGGCGCGGAGCTCTACGGCCTGATCGAGACGGCTTTACGGGTATCGCGCCTGACCGACGGCGCCTTCGACATCACCTACGACAGCGTCGGGCAGCACTACGACTACCGCGCCGGCAGGCGGCCCGACGCCGGCACTATCGAGGCGGAGATCGGGCTCCTGGACTACCGCCTGGTCACGCTCGTGCCGGAGGACGATGCGATCCGCTTCCAGCGGGAGGGCGTGCGTATCAATCTGGGCGGCATCGCCAAGGGCTACGCCGTGGAGCGCGCCGTCGCCGTGATCGCCGAGGCGGGTTACCGTCATGCCATCGTTACGGCGGGCGGAGACTCCCGCCTGCTGGGCGACCGCGGCGGGGAACCCTGGGTGGTGGGCGTGCGCGATCCCCGCTCCGCGGAGGGCGTGGCCGTGCGTCTGCCGCTGGTGGACGAGGCCATCTCCACCTCCGGCGACTACGAGCGCTACTTTGAGGAGGATGGCGTCCGTTACCACCACATCCTCTCACCCGCCACCGGCGAGCCGGCACGAGGCGTCTACAGCGCGACCGTGGTGGGGCCGGACGGCGTGCTGACGGACGCGCTGTCCACCTCCGTGTTCGTGCTCGGCGTCGAGCGCGGTCTCGCCCTGATCGAGCAGTTGCCCGGCTACGAGGCCATCGTGATCGATGCCGGCGGGCACATGCATTACACCGCGGGGCTGGCCCCGCCGGGGTGACACCGGCGTCGCCTTTCGGCGACAGGAAAAAGCCATGATTTTCATGGTCTTACCTGGCCGTCTTCGGGGCCTGTCCGCTGCCGCCGACACCGGCGCCTCCTGCCGGCCGGCGCCCCGCCGCTAAGTCCCTGATAAACCGCGTCCCGCCGCGCCTGGCACGCCATTTGCTACGGATCTCTGCGGCGGCCGTCGCTGCCCGTTACAGAGCCACCCCGTTTACTGCCCGAAAGCAGGCCTGACGGTACTGTGACAGGCATCACGGCTGCTTACGTGCCGGCGCTGCGACCATTATGTCCGGTCGCCGACGGGCTGCCGCCCGTGTAATCCGTACGGGCCTGCCGCCCGTGCAATCAGTCCAGTAAGGAGTCCGTGATGGAGATAAGGAGATCTTTGGCTGCCCTGCTGCTCGTGGCGTTCGCCGCTACGCCGGCGCTGGCCAGCAAGGGTGCGCTCGACGGCCAGCAGGCGCCCGACTTCGCCCTGACGAGCCTGGACGGCGAGAACCTGCGCCTGTCCGAGTACCGGGGCGAGGTCGTCATGATCAACTTCTGGGCCACCTGGTGCGGGCCGTGCCGCCAGGAGATGCCGCTGCTCGACGAACTCTACGGCCGCTACGAGCGGGTGGGCTTCCAGCTGCTCGGCGTGAACATCGACGATGATCCGCGCCGTGCCATGGAGATGGCCGAGGAGCTCGGCATCAGCTTCCCGGTGCTGTTCGACGACCGCAAGGAAGTGAGCGAGCTGTATCGGGTGGAGGCGATGCCGGTCACCGTGATCCTCGATCGCGAAGGCGTGGTCCGCTACACGCACTACGGCTACAAGCCCGGCTACGAAGAGTATTACCTGGACCAGGTCCGCACGCTGCTGCGCGAATGACGGCGCACGGAACCGGTCGCGAACAGGCGCCGCGGCGCCCGGAGTCAGGACAGTGAGACGATTGCTTTTCCCCCTGCTGCTGCTGGTGATCACCGGGATCAACGCCCATGTGCTTTCCGCCGATGCCGCCGATGCCGCCGACACCGGCGACGAGCAGGAATTCCGCAGCCTCGACCAGCAGGTCCAGTCGCTGAAGAAAGAGGTGCTGGATCTCAACCGGGAGCTCTTCCTGCTGGAAGAAGACCTCCTGTTCCCGGCCAACTCCCAGGTGGCGATGTTCGTCTCTCTCGACGTCGGCACCTTCTTCGAGGTGGAGTCCGTGAGCCTGGAGGTGAACGGCAAGGAGGTCGCCAACTATCTTTACACCGAACGCGAGGCCGAGGCGTTGCGCCGGGGCGGCGTGCACCGCATCCACGTGGGCAATCTCAAGGTGGGCGAGCACGAACTGGTGGCGTTCTTCAGCGGCAAGGGTCCCCATGGCCGGGACTACCGACGCGGTGCGGACCTCGTGTTCGAGAAAGGCATCGGCGCCAAATACATGGAACTCAAGATCTCGGACCGCCAGCACAAGCAACAGCCCGAGTTCGTCGTCGCCGAGTGGGAGTAGGGATTTGGTGGCCGGGCGAAAATTCCTGGCCGCCGCGGCGGCCCTGTTGCTGCCGGCGGCCGCCGTCACAGAGCAGGGACCGGTCACCGTGGAGGACCCGCATTACGGCGAGGTCCTTTTCCATTTCTATCAGCAGGACTATTTCACCGCGCTGGTGCATCTGACCGCCGCGGAGGAGCGCGGGCTGGTGGCGGATCATGCCGCCGAGGCGGAACTCCTGCGCGGGGGGCTCTACCTTTCCTACGGCCAGCACGAGGAGGCGTCGCTAATCTTCGAGCGGCTGCTGGCCGAGAGCACCGATCCGTCGATCCGGGACCGGACGTGGTTCTTCCTGGCCAAGATCCGCTTCCAGCGTGGCTATCACCGTGACGCCGAACTGGCGCTGGCGGAGATCCGTGACGCGTTGCCGGAAGAGCTGGAGGCCGAGCGCCGCATGCTGGCCGCCCAGGTGCTGATGGGCCAGGAGCGCTACCCGGAAGTCATCGACAAGCTCGCGGACTGGCGCGGCCCCGGCGACTGGCTGGCCTATGCCCGCTACAACCTGGGCGTTGCGCTGGTCCGCAACGGTCAGCTGGCGGAGGGCGCCGCGCTGCTCGACGAGGTCGGGCGCACCACGGCCGACAGCGAGGAGCTGAGGAGCCTGCGGGACAAGGCGAACGTCGCGCTGGGCTACAGTTATCTGCAGGACGAGCGCCCGGAGGCCTCCCGGCCGGTGCTGGAGCGGGTGCGCCTGCAGGGCCCGTTCTCCAACAAGGCGCTGCTGGGCACGGGCTGGGCCGATTCGGCGGATGCGGAATTCGAGCGCGCGCTGGTGCCGTGGCTGGAGCTGCGCTCGCGGAACCTGCTGGATCCCGCCGTGCAGGAGTCGCTGCTGGCCGTGCCCTACGCCTACGGCATGCTGGGCGCCAATGCCCGGGCCGCGGAGCACTACCTGGGAGCCATCGAGGCCTTCGAGGCCGAGTCGTCCCGCATCGACGGCGCCATCGAACGCATCCGCCGCGGCGAGATGATCGACACGCTGCTGGCCGCCGACCCCGGCGACCAGATGGGCTGGTACTGGAAGCTCGACGCACTGCCCGCGACCACGGAGAACCGTTACCTGCTCCATCTGCTCGCCAGCCACGAGTTCCAGGAGGCGCTGAAGAATTACCGCGATCTGCGCTTCCTGCAGCGTAATCTGCTGGACTGGAAGGACAGCGTCGTCGTATTCGACCATATGCTGGAGACCCGCGGGCTCGCCTATGCCAGCCGCCTGCCCCGGGTGGAGCAGGCGCTCGCTGACGCCGACCTGGACGCGATCGATCAGCGCCGCCGGGAACTGGAGTCCCGCCTGAACCGCATCGTGGAGGAGCGCGACACGCTGGCCCTGGCGACCCCCCGGGAACACGACCTCTGGCAGGAGGTGCGGACGCTGTCGGCGACCCCCGCCCTGGAAGCGGACCTGCCGGAGGCCCGGGACGCCGCCGCGAAGCTGCGCCTGATGCGCGGTGTGCTGGCCTGGGACCTGGACAAGCATTTCAAGGCCCGCGTCTGGCGTCAGCGCAAGAACCTGCGCGATCTGGAGCGCGCGCTGGCCGAAGGCCGGCGCTCACGCCAGAACGTCGAGCAGGCCCGAGTCGACGGGCCGCAGACCCTGGCAGGTTTCCGCTCGCGCATCGACAGTCTCTCACCGCGCATCGATGCTCTGCTGGCCCGCCTGGCCGATCTCGCCGATCGTCAGGAGGCCTACCTCAGGCGCATCTCGGTGCGTGAGCTGGAGGCACAGAAGGGCCGCATGGCCACCTACACGGTGCAGGCGCGCTTCGCGCTCGCCTCCATTTACGATCGCGCCGCCCAGCTAAGGGAGACGCCGTGAACGGCGCAGCCATCAGCCTGATCGCGCTGAGCTGGCTCTGGCCCTTCGGCGCCGACGAGCCGTCGGACGAGGACACGATAGGCAGCCTCGAGGAGCAGCGGGTCGAGGTGGAGCCCGCCGGGTCCATTCCGGACAGCAACCGCCTCGCCCGCGAGAACTACCGGCGCTTCCTCGAGCTCGCCGACGACGATCCGCTGAAGGCCGAGGCCATGCGCCGGCTGGCCGATCTCGAGCTGGAGGCCACGGAGGCCGCGGAGCTGACCGCGAATGCGGAGGCCATCGAGCGGCTGGGCTACGACAATGCCATCGAGCTGTACGGCAAGCTGCTCGAGACCTATCCCGACTACGCCCGCAACGACCTGGTGCTCTACCAGCTCGCGCGGGCCTACGAGAGCGCCGGCCGCCAGGAAGAGGCGCTGGTCGTGCTGGATGAGCTCGTGACCGCCTGGCCGGACACCGCGCACTTCCACGAAGCCCAGTTCCGCCGCGGCGAGATGCTGTTCGTCCTGAAGCGTTACGCGGAAGCCGAGGATGCCTACCGCATCCTGGCGGCGGCGGGCACCGACACCGGGTTCTATCAGCAGGCGCTGTACAAGCTCGGCTGGAGTCGTTTCAAGCTGGCGCTGCACGAGGAGAGCCTCGAGCCGTTCTTCGGCCTGCTGGACCTGAAGGTCGCCCCCGGTGCGGCGGACCGGGAGGCGATGCTGAGCGGGCTGAGCCGCGCCGAACGCGAACTGGTGGCCGACACCTTCCGCGTGCTGTCCATCACGTTCTCCTACATGGATGGCGCGGAGAGCATCGATGCCTACCTCGACGATCAGGAGGCGCCGCATTACACCTACGCAATCTACGAGAATCTGGGCGACCTCTACCTGGAGAAGGAGCGCTACGACGATGCCGCGGCCACATACCGCGCCTTCGTCGAGCGCGACACCCTGCATGACCGCGCGCCACACCTGCTGGTGCGGGTGGTGGACGCCTACCGGGTGGGCGGTTTCCCCAGCCTCGTGCTGGAAGCCAAGGAGGAGTTCGTCGAGCGCTACGGCATGGATACGCCCTGGTGGGCCGGTCGCGAGCGCGGCGATCAGGAGGCGGTGGTCGGCTACGTGAAGTCCAGCCTCACCGACCTCGCACGCTACTACCACGCCCGTGCCCAGGAGGAGGGCGAGACCGTGGACTACCAGCGGGCGGCGCGCTGGTACCGCAAGTACCTCGATTTCTTCCCCGGTGAGGAGGACTCGGCGAAGACCCATTTCCTGCTGGCGGAAATCCTGTACGAGAGCGGCGATTATCAGGCCGCCACGGACGCCTACGAAGCGACCGCCTACGGCTATGCCTTCCATGAGCGGGCCGCCGAAGCGGGCTATGCCGCGCTGCTGGCGTATCGCCGCCACGAGGATGGCCTGCAGGCGGAAGCCCGCGTCGCCTGGCACGAGCGCTATCTCGCGAGCGCGCTGCGCTTCGCCGATACCTTCCCGGCCCACCCCGACACGGGCGCGGTCCTGACCACGGTGGCCGAGGACCTGTTCGGCCAGGGTCGTTTCGAGGAGGCCATCGCCGTGGCCGGCGATGTGGTGGCGAAGATGCCGCCGGTCGACCCCGCGCTCGAGGAGACGGCCTGGCGGGTGCTGGCCCACTCCCGCTTCGACCTGGGCCGCTATGCGGAGGCGGAGAGCGCGTACCTGGAGCTGCGGGCGCGCACCGATCCGCAGGATACCGAGGCCGTGGCGGAGATACGCACGCGCATCGCCTCATCCATCTACAAGCAGGGCGAGATCGCTCGCGAGGCGGGTGAGCAGGAGGCGGCCGTCGGGCACTTCCTGCGCGTCGGTACCGTCGTGCCCGCGGCCTCGATCCGCGAGACGGCGGAGTACGATGCGGCGGCGGTCCTGATCGCCATGCAGGCCTGGGACCGGGCTGCGCGCGTCCTCGAGACTTTCCGGCGCGATTATCCCGACAGCGGCCGCGCCGACGAGGTGACCCGCCGGCTCGCCGTCGTGTACATGGAGTCGGGCCGCAAGGCGCGCGCGGCGGACGAGTTCCGCCGCATCGCCGTCGCCGGCTCGACGGCGCCGCAGCTGCAGCGCGAGGCCCTGTGGCAGGCTGCCGACCTCTACCAGGAGACCGGCAGCACCGCCGAGGAGCGCGCCGTGCTCGAGGATGTCGTCGCGCGTTTCCCTGCGCCGGTGGCCGAGGCGTTGGAGGCACGCCGGCGACTCGCCGACCTGGCCAGGGAAACCGGCGATGCGGGCGCCCGCCAGCGCTGGCTGGAGGCCATTGTCACCGCGGACGCCGGCGCCGGCGAGGAGCGCACGGAGCGCACGAGGTTCCTGGCGGCGAAGGCTTCGCTCGAACTCGCCGAACCGAAGCGGCGCTCCTTCGCCGCCGTGCCGCTAACCCATCCCCTGAAGGAGAGCCTGGCGGCCAAGAAGGCCATGATGGAAGAGCTGCTGGCCGCCTACGGCAGGGCGGCCGACTACGGCGTCGCCGAGGTGACGACGGCGGCGACCTTCCGCATCGCGGAGGTCTACCACCGGTTCAGCAAGGACCTGCTGGACTCCGAGCGGCCGGCGGGACTGGACGAACTCGAACTCGAGCAATACGAGATCCTGCTGGAGGAGCAGGCGTTCCCGTTCGAGGAGAAGTCCATCGAGCTGCACGAGGTCAACGCTGCCCGCGCGACCGACGGCGTCTACGACGAATGGGTGCGCCGCAGCTTCGAGGAGCTGGCGGCGCTGATGCCGGCGCGTTATGCGAAAGCGGAGAAAACGGAAGATGCGTTACCGGGCCTTTACTGAAGCGGGCGCCATCCGCCGCCGCTGGCCGCGCCTGGCGCTGCTGGCCGGCATGGTGGCAATGGCGGCGCTGGCGGCCGGCTGCGCCGGCACCGGCGGCGGGAAGCGTGCCGTCGACGAGGTGTCGGCGGATCCGGAAGCCGAGGTCGCCGCGGCAGTCAGGGCCGATTACGACAAGGCCGTGGCGCTGCTCGAGGCCGGTGACCTGGAGGGCGCAGAGGCCCTGCTGCGCCGCTTCGTCGACGCCAACCCGGCCTATCCGGGCGCCTGGACGAACCTCGCCATCGTCTGCCGCCGCGACGACCGGCCCGACGAGGCCAGGGCGGCTCTCGACCGGGCGCTGGAGCTCGACCAGGCCTATGCGCCGGCCCTGAATCAGCTCGGCGTCATGCACCGGGAGGCCGGGCGCTTCGCGGAAGCGGAGGCCGCTTATTTGAAAGCCGTCACAGCGGATCCCGGGTACCCGTTGGCACACTTCAATCTCGGCGTACTCAACGACCTGTATCTGGGCAGCCCGGAAACGGCGCTGATCCATTACGAGAAGTACCAGGCGCTCACCAGTGGAGGCGACGACAGGGTGGCGATGTGGATAGTGGATATCAGGCGGCGTCTCGGCATCGAGACCCAGTCGGCGAGGGCCGACTGATGCGCTGTGCGCCCGCCATGCGCCTGCTGCCGGTGCTGTTCCTGCTGGCCGCCCCCGCATTCGCCCCCCTCGGCGCGCAAGAGAGCGACGAGCGGGACGCGGTGGAGCCGGCCGTGTCGGGTGAGGCGCTGTCGACGGAGACGCCGGCGCCGCCGGTCCGCGGCGAGGCACGGGTGATGGACGAACTGGACCTGGAGCGCACCGAGATCACCGGCAACCGGGAGCTGCCGAAGGTGCTCTACATCGTCCCGTGGAAGACATCCGACCTCGGCGACCTGGTCGGCCGCCCGGTCAACAGCCTCCTGGACGAGGTGCTCGCACCCGTGGACAGGGAGGTCTTCCTCCGCCAGGTGGGCTACTACCAGAACCTGTATGCCGGCCCGGAGGCCGGCGATGAGTCCGGCAGCGATGCCGGCAGTTCGCAATGACGTTTGATTACAAGTTTGATTACTAGAGGAGCAATCAAATGGATATGTTCGGCGCCGTAGTGCGTTTTTTCCAGGACGGGGGCGAATTCATGTACCCCATCCTGATCGTGTTCGCGATCGGTATGGCGATCGCCATCGAGCGGTATCTGTATCTTACCTATTCCGGTGCTTCCAACCGTCAGCTCTGGAACAAGATCGTGCCCTATCTCAAGGCCGGCAACTTCCAGAAGGCGGTGGAGCTGACCAGTAAGTCCAAGGCGGCTATCGGCACCATCCTCACCTACGGCCTGTATCGCATACGCTCGGCCCGCCGCCGGGACGACATCGAGAAGGCCATGGAGGAGAGCATGATGGAGGTGCTGCCACGACTCGAGCAGCGTACCCACTACCTGGCGACGCTGGCGAACATCGCCACGCTGCTCGGCCTGCTCGGCACCATCATCGGCCTGATTCGCGCCTTCACGGCGGTGGCCAACGCCAACCCGGCCGAGAAGGCGGACATGCTGTCGGCGAGCATCTCGGTGGCGATGAACACGACGGCATTCGGCCTGATGGTGGCCATCCCGCTGCTGCTCATCCACACGGTGCTGCAGACGAAGACGAACAAGATCGTCGACAGTCTGGAGATGGCCTCGGTGAAATTCCTGAATGCCATCACGGAGCGCGAAGGCAAGGGCACGGAGGCAGCATGATCCGCAACCGCAGGCCCCGGCGTCACATCGAGACGGCGGAGCTCAACATCACCGCGTTCATGAACCTGATGGTGATCCTGGTGCCGTTCCTGCTGATTACGGCGGTGTTCTCGCGACTGGCGGTTCTGGAACTGAACCTGCCGGGCTCCTCTTCCGGGGCCGCCGCCGAACCCCAGCAGACGCTGACGCTGGAGATCACCGTGCGCACGGACATGATCGAGATCGGTGACCGCAACCAGGGCCTGCTATCGCGTATCCCCAACACCGACGAGGGCTACGACCTTCTGGCGATGGCCGAGAAGCTGCAGCAGATCAAGGCGCGCTTCCCCGAGAAGCTGGATGCGACCCTGCTGCTGGAGCCGGACATCTCCTACGACGTCATCGTGCAGGTGATCGACAAGGTCCGCGTAGCCGAGCAGGTGCGCGGCGGCAGTCTCGTCAAGGCCGAGCTGTTCCCCGAGATCGCCATCGGCGACGCCGTGGCCCGCCAGGAAGGAGCCTGACCGATGCATTCCGATCGCGCCAAACGCATGGACCGGCGCCACAAGCGCTATAAGGACTCGAAGGGCCTCAACCTGGTTTCGTTGATGGACATCTTCACCATTCTCGTGTTCTTCCTGCTGGTGAACTCCAGCGAGGTGGAGGTGTTGCCGAACGCCAGGGACGTACAGCTACCGGAATCCATCGCCGAGGAGAAGGCGGAAGAGACGGTGGTGATCCTCGTCTCAGAGACGGAGATCCTCGTGCAGGGAACGCCGGTGATCACGATCGAGGAGGCCATGGCGCAGAAGGAGCACGTGATCGCGCCGTTGAAAGCGGCCCTCCAGTCACAGAACGACCGCGTACTGAGGAAAACGGCGGAAGAGGATATCGCCCAGCGTCAGGTCACGATCATGGGTGACCGGGACATCTCCTACAGTCTGCTGAAGCGGGTGATGCGTACGTGCAGCGATGCGGACTATGGCCGCATCTCGCTGGCGGTGCTGCAGAAGCCGTCCGAACAACTCGCCATGGTGGGCGAGGGCGCCTGAGGGGACGGACTTGGATATACCGTTCTACAGAGAGTACGAGCTCCCCTGGTCCGTCTCGACGGAGCAGGAGCGGCGCTTCCGGCGCATCCTGGCGGCCGTGGGTGGCACCCTGTTGTTGCTGGCCCTCGTCTGGCCCTGGCTGCCGGTGCCGGAGCGCGATCCGTTCGAGGCGGAGGAGATCCCCGAGCGTTTCGTCGAGCTGATGATGGAGGAGCGCACGCCGCCCCCGCCTCCGCCCAGGGTGGAGGAGAAGACCGAGGAGCCGGAGCCCGTGGTGGCCGAGGAGACGGTCCCCGAAAAGGTGGTCGCGGAGCCCCAACCGGAGCCGGAGCCGGTCGACCGGGTGGAGCAGGCACGGGAGAAAGCCTCGGTGGCGGGTCTGCTGCCCTTCGCGGACGAGCTCGCTGATTTACGCGACAACGAGGCGGTGGCCGCGGTCAAGTCGGACAAGGAGCTGACCGGATCGGTCGGCAGCGGACCCAGTAACGTACGTTCGCTGGTCACGTCCAACGTGGCCGGCGGCAGCGGCGGCATCAATACGGCTTCGCTGTCGCGCAATACCGGCGGCAGTGGACTCGCCGCGCGGGACACCACCAGGGTGGAGAGCCCGGTCGCCGGCGTCGGCCGCGGCGGTGGCGAGGCGCGCCGGACCGGCGACAGTGGCAAGGCGTCGCGCAGTCGGGAAGAGATCGAGCTGGTCTTCGACCGCAACAAGGGCGCGATCTATGCGCTGTACAACCGTGCGCTGCGCCGCGACCCCACGCTGCAGGGCAAGCTGGTGCTGAGGCTGACCATCGCCCCGTCGGGTGCGGTAACGGCCTGCGAGATCGTCTCCAGCGACCTCGGCGACGATGAACTCGAACGCAAGCTCGTCCAGCGCGTCAAACTCTTCCGCTTCGACGCGAAAGACGTGGAACCCGTCACGACCACAAAACCGATCGACTTCTTCCCCGCCTAGCAAGGCCTAGCACGTCTAGCACGTGCCGGACCGAACTTTTGCAACTTTTTGAACTTGTTGTCCTGCGATTCAGACAGCCGCCCGACGCGCAAACGTCGAAACGCAAAAAAGTTGCAAAAGTTCGGTCCGGCACCTTCAGCACCTTCAGGATTCGCTGCAGGAGGCGCCGTAGGCGAAGCAGCTATAGCAGCGGTGGTGGCGCAGGAAGACGCGCCGGTCGGCCTCCGCCAGGCTGCCACCCAGATCGTAGTCTTCGTCGTCGTCCACCAGCGTGCAGGCGTACACTCGCATCCTGCCCGCTTTCTTGATCACCATGCGGGAATATGCGCACATGAAGCCGCGCCGGGATTCCTCCGTGTGATAACGGGTCATGCAGTCCTCGGTGATCTCCGGGACGTCGAAGGCGCTGCCGGGCGTGCCGAAATCCGGGAATGATACGATGCGGGTGTTCCGGTCGATACCGTTGGCGGCGAACAATTTGCGGAAGACTTCGTCTGCCGCGGAGCTGTCTTCGTCCTTCTCTGCCTGGCGCGCCATCGAGACGGCAAAACCGAGCGCGGCAAGGGACCGTATGCCCTCCAGCGCCTGATCGAAGGTGCCGGCGCCGCGACCCGCATCGTGACGATCCCGCTCCGGCCAGTCGATGCTGACGCGGAACGAGATCGGGTGCTTGCATTCCCGCAGGCTCCCGATCTGCGGCAGCCGCTTCAGCACCGGCTCGGTGCCGTTGGTCAGTACCAGGCAGGGGCGCAACGACGCCGCAGCCCGGAGGATGCGCACGAAGTCCTTGACGATGAACGGCTCGCCGCCCGTAAACGAGAACTGCCTCACCCCCCGGTCGCACGCCTCCGCCATCAACGGCTGCACGTCCTCCAGCGTGATCCGGTCGAGCCTCGTGTCGCCCGGCTTCGACCCCTCCAGGCAAAACGGGCAGGCCAGGTTGCAGGCTGTGCCGGTATGAAACCAGAGTTCGTCGAGAGCATGCGCATCGATATAGCCTCGCGGCTCGCCGGCTCTCGTCCGGTAAAGGGACGGGCGTTCAGTCATCGACGAGGCTCAGCGTCTCCAGCATGGTCTCCAGCGCTTCGTCCTCCTCGCCCGCGTGTTCCAGCGAACAGTTATAGGTGAGGAAAAGCGCCAGAGTACCCGCCCGCAGGAACCACTGGCGCACGAGGACGCTCTCGCCCTCGATCTCGTAGCGGTAGCCCCGGAATTCGCCGCATTCCACGGCCTCGACACTGGCGCCTTCCTCCGGGTGCTGGGCCGCGAAGCCCTGCAGGTCCTCGTCCGTGACCGGATCGTCCTTGCGCGCCGCGCTTACGCGCAGCGCGCCGGCGCCCTCGGGGTGATAGAGCACTTCGGCGTCGTCCTCGCTGCGGCCGGTCCAGCCGGGAGCGAGCCTGAGCGCCCAGGAATTGCCAGCGTAGATGGTCATGATCGTGTCTGCCGGTTAACCCGGTTCTCCTTGCGATTATCGTAGATGCGCGCCAGCCGGCGCGGGGAAAACCCCATAGCATAGCCCAAAGCGAGCATGCGGTTGCTCAGCGTGCGGCGTATCCAGCCATCCCGCTCCCAGCGCCGGGGTGAGACGCCGAGCGGCGAGGGCAGGCCCACGAAGAGGCCCCGGCCCCGCGCGCGCCGGACCAGACGGACCTCCTCGAACAGCGGTTCGTCGGGGAAGCCGCCGCAGTCCAGATAGACGTCGCGCCGGAAGAACAGCCCCTGGTCGCCGTAGGGGATGCCCAGGCGGGCGCGGATGTTGATCAGCGCGGCCAGCAGCCGGCGTCCGGCCGTCTGCGGGCCCCGGAAGCGGAAGCGGAAATAGCCGCCCACTGCGCCTTGGCCGCCGGCCTCGCGGATCCGCGCGACCGACCCTGGGCAGGGCAGTGCGTCGGCGTGCAGGAACCACAACCAGTCGGCCCGCGCCGCCAGCGCACCCGCGTGCTGCTGAGGGCCACGGCCCGCCCGGGCGGTCAGGCACCGCGCCCCCGCCTCCGCGCAGATACGCCCGATGGCCGCGTCGTCGCCCGCGCTCACCACGATCGTCTCGTCCGGCTCGTCGCCCAGCTGGCCGAGCAACTCTGCCAGCGGTCCCGCATCTCCACGGACGGGGACGATTACGGCGACGCGCTCGCCACTCACCCGCGGAGCCTGAGCCAGAACCGGAACAACCTCGCGACGAACGGCGTGAGCCGGCTGCGGTTCCACGCGTCGGCGAGGCGCCGCAGGTACTCGGCGCGAGTAGGATAGGCGAAGACGGCAGGGTCCAGCGCGCCCAGTCCCTCGCCGCGGGCCAGCAGGATCGACAGCGGCGCTATCTGCTCGCCGGCGTCGCTGCCCACCAGCGTCGCCGAGAGTATCCGGTCGCCGCCTTTCTCCGTCAGTACCCGCGCGAAACCCGTCGTATCGCCGGTGGCGCGGCCCCGGTCGAGCTCGCCCCACTCGACCTCGTAGACGTCGAATGCTTCCTCCGCGAGTTCCGTCTCCTCCGCGCCGACGTGGGCGACTTCGGGCTGGGTGTAGACGCAGCGGGTCACATGGCGGGCATCCATCGTGCCGCTGCCCGGGAACAGCGCATTGCGGATGACGACCCTGGCCTGGCGGTCCGCATTGCTCGTGTAGCGCTGCCGCGAGGCCACATCGCCGATCGCGTAGACGGCGCGATTCGACGTGCGCAGCCGCTCGTCGACGTGGATTCCGTCCCGCGCGTCGTAGTCCACGCCGGCCGCTTCCAGGTCCAGGCCCTCGATGTTGGGCTGACGGCCAAGGGCGACCAGCAGCGCGTCCGCCTCGGCCGTGACGTCACCGGCACGCACCGTCACCGTACCGTCCTGCTGCCGGACCGACTCGACCGCGGCGCCGAAGTGGCAGTGCACGCGGTCTTGCCTGAGCCGGGCGGCGACGAGTTCGCCGGCGGCGGGAATCTCCGCCGGCAGCGGCCGCTCGGCCGCCTCGAACAGGTGCACCTCGGTGCCGAGCAGCGCCATCGCCTGCGCGAGTTCCGAACCGACGGCGCCGGCGCCGAGGATCGCCAGCCGGCGGGGCTGCTCGCGCAGGTCGAAGAAGGTTTCGTTGGTCAGCGGTTCGGCTTCGGCCAGGCCCTCGATGGACGGCATGGCGGCGCGGCTGCCGGTGGCGACCACCACCGAGCGCGCACGCAGGCGGGCATCGCCCACGGACACGGTGTGGCCGTCGATGAATCGGGCCTCGCCGAGGAAGACGTCCACGCCCGCCTCGCTGTAGCGCTCCACCGAATCGTGATGGGCGATTCCCGCGCGCACCGAGCGCAGCCAGGCGAAGGCCTCGTCGAAGTCCGGCTGCTCGCCGCCGCTCGCGCGGCGCCGCTTCGCCATGGCCAGCAGGGCCTTGGAGGGGATGCAGCCCGCGTTCAGGCAGTCGCCGCCCATCGCGTGGCGCTCGACCAGCGCCACTCTGGCACCGAGTCCCGCGGCGCCGATGGCCGTGACGAGCCCGCCGGGACCCGCCCCGATCACCACCAGGTGGTAGCGGTCAGCCGGTACAGGATTGCGGTAGTCCGCCGGGAAGACGAGGCTGCGCCATTCCCGGTCCGCCGCTGCGCCCGGATAGCCGCTCATGACTGGGCCTCCTCGGCCCGGGCAAGTTCCGTGCGCAGCGCGCGGGTGGCGAACCGGGTCACCAGTACCGTCACCAAGGCCGTGGCGCCGAGGCCGGCGAAGAACAGGATATCGCCGGCCGCCCCCGTGCCGAAGTCTCCGGCCAGCAGGGCTGCGAGGTCCTGAGCCGCCGAGCCGATGTACACGTAGAGGATGGTTGCGGGGAGCATGCCGATCCAGGAGGCCAGCACATAGTGCACGGTCTTCACGCCGGTCAGGCTCAGGAAATAGTTCAGCGCGTTGAAGGGGAACACGGGCGAGAGCCTGAGCAGCATGACGATCAGGAAACCGCGGTCCTCCGTGGCCCGGTCCACCGCGGCAAGGCGCCGGTCGGTGCCCACTTTGCGGCGCACCCAGTCCCGGCCGAGCCCCCGGCCTACCAGGAACGCCGCCGTCGCGCCGGCCACGCTGGAGATGCTGACCACGACGGTGCCGACCACGACCCCGAACAGGAATCCTGCCGCCACGGTGAGGATGGAACCGGGGATCAGGAAGACCGTGGCCACCACGTAGGTGGCGAAGAACGCCAGCCCCGCGGTCTCGCGGTGCGCTCCGATCCAGCCGATCACCGCTTCCAGCCAGCGGCCGACCGGCAGCGCATAGACCGCCACGCCGAGCGCCAGCAGGCCGGCCACAAGTATCAGTATGCGTATGCGTGAATTCACTGTCCGTCCTGCCGTTGTCCGTGTTCCTGTGGCCGCAGCCAGTCCTCCAGCCAGTCCCGCAGCCGCTGCCGCGCCGGCCGCGCGTCGTCGCCGAGCGCGGCGGCCAGCGTCCCGAGGTCTGCCGCCCGGTCGACGTCCGGCCAGCGCCCGAGCCAGCGCACCCGCAGGCCTGCGGCCTCGCAGGCGCCGGCCAGTGCCTGCGCCAGCCGCTCCGTGCTCCAGGGCAGCCCGGCCAGCGGCGGCCATCCCGGGCCGGTGCCCATGAATACCACGCCGCCGTCTTCCGCAGCGCCCAGCACCACGTCTGCCTCGTCCAGGGCGTTTGCCGCGGCCGTCAGTGCCGGGACGCCGAGGAGCGGGCAGTCGATGCCCATGTAGAGCCGCCTCCGATAACCTTCGTCGCGGAGCCGCAGGTCGATGTCGTCCAAACGCTCGCCGAGATTGCCGCCTCGCTGGAACAGTATGCATGAGCGCTCCAGGCCGAGCCCCGCGGCCCAGTCGCCGTCGCCGGGCTCGGCGGGGGAGAGCACGACGCTGCCCGGCCATCCCGCCAGGTCCTCCAGCGCACAGTCCAGCAGCCGGGCGGCCAGCTCCGCGGTGCGCCGCTCGCCCAGCACGGGCACGAGCCGCTGCTTGGAGCGCTCGGGCGGCTTGCAGAACAGCACGAGAGCGTCTTGTTCCCTGACCATCGTGTTTCCAGACTGACGTTTCCATCTAAGGAAGACCAGCCCGCGCGGCCCGAATATTTCAGACGGGTGAGGAAAAGCCCCCGCCGCGGACGACGGGGGCCGGAACGAGGCCGGCGGATCAGCTGCCGCCGAAGGAGTAGCTGACCTCCAGGCCGATCTGACGTCCGCGCCTGAGCGTGGTGAAGAAGGCGCGCGGCGAACCGGTGGCCGCACCCGGCACGAACGAGGCCGTGTTCAGCGAGAAGCCCGGCGAGATGTACGGGATCGCCAGCCAGCGCGTGGCGATGATCACCGAATCCTCGTCGAACAGATTGCGCACGAAGCCCGAGACCCGCCAGGTCGGCGTCTGGTAGCCGACCCGCAGACCCGCGAGCGTTGCGCCCGGTGCGTAGGCCAGGTTATGCACCTGCACGTACTTCTTCGATTCGTAGGTGACGTCGCCGGTGACGAACCACTCGTTCGAGCCCCCGGCCGGCAGATACCAGTTGAAGAAGGCGCTCGCCTGGTGCCTGGAGGAGATCGGGAACTGCTTGCCCTCGATGGAGCAGTCGCCGTTGCCCGTGAAGTCTGCGCTAACGGTCTCGCCGCCGGGCTGCAATTCGCCGCCGCCGCTGGTGAGCGTCCACTGGAAGTCGTCGCAGCCCTCGGTGAACTCGGAGTCGGCCAGCGCGTAGGTCAGGCCGACGTCGAGCTGATCCGTGACGTTCGCGCGCACGTCCAGCTCGAGGCCGACGACCTCGCCCGAGCCCTGGTTGGTGGCGATGGATGTGAGCGCGGAACCACTCTCGTTCGGCACCGGCGTCGTCAGCTGAATGTCCTGCGCGTCGATGAAGAACGCTGCCGCGGAGAACTGCACCCGCCCGTCGTTCAGGCTGGATTTCAGGCCCAGCTCGTAGTTCCAGGCCTCTTCCTGCTCGTAGGTCGGGTTGCCGTTGATCTCGCCGGGGGACCCGTTGAATCCGCCCGGCTTGACGCCCTTGGCCACCACACCGTAGACGAGGGTATCCTCGGTGATCTGGTAGTCCACCGTCGCGCGCGGCGTGAAGTTGGACCACTCGTCTCGATCGCTGAATCCGGCGGAGTCCCAGAGCTGCTTGGTCTCGTTCGCATACCGTCCCTCCAGCGTGGCGGTGAGCCGGTCGCTGAAGTCGTACTCGATGTAGCCGAAATACGCCTCGTTACGGGTGTCCGAGATGTCGATAACCGGCCCGCCGTCGGGATCGGCGAACGTGATGTCGCTGCCGTCCAGTTGCTGGGAGTAGAAGAAGCCGCCCACGAGCCAGCGGAAGGCGCGGTCGACCGGCGAGGCGAAGCGCAGCTCCACCGAATAGTCATCGACCTCGTCCTTGTTCGTGTTGGCGAAGAAAGCCTCGGTCAGGCCGCTGGGCAGCGGCGCGAAGAAGAAGTTCACCGACGTGTGGTCGCTGTCGTAGCCGGTCTTCACCTCGTCCGTGCGGAAGGCGGTGGACGCGGTCAGCTCGTAGCCCGGGCCGATGGTCCAGTCGGCGAGCAGGCTCACCAGCGTCTGCTCGCGTTCCAGGCCGTCGAAGGCCGTACCGTCGTTGCCTGAGTAGATGTCGCCGAAGAAGGTGGAGCCCGGCGGTATGCCCGGCACGGTCGGGCTAGGGCCGGAGATCGCGTCCGTGTTCAGCGCCACCTGACCGGGATTGATCTGGCCGCAGTAGTACTGGTTGTTATTGGTGCTGCCGCTGAAGGCCCAGGACGCCATGGAGCGGAATCCCGGGAAGCAGTTGTTGGACTCGGCCGGCTGCAGGAAGATCGGCGGCGGCCCGTCGTCGTCGTCGTTGAACTGCACCCGCGTGCGCAGCCGGAAGGTATCGGTGGGGGTCCAGTTGAGCACGCCGCTGATCGAGCGCGAGGACTCGTCGCCCACCGTGCCGCCGGTGACGGTGTTGGTCCACTCGCCGTCGTAGTCGTAGGCGCGCGCGGTCAGGCTGCCGCCGAGGACGTCGCGGAAGATCGGCCCGGACACCGTGGCCCGGAACTCGGTCTCGCCGTCGCTGGCGGTCAGCGCCTTCGCGTCAACGCGGAATTCGTCGCCGGGGCTGCGGGTCACGAAGTTGATGGCGCCGGAATAGGTGTTACGGCCGTAGAGCGCGCTCTGGGGCCCCTTGATGACCTCGACCCGCTCCAGGTCTCCCAGGTCCAGGTTCTGGATGTCGCCGGGGTAGTAGACGCCGTCGACGAAGTAGGCCGCACCGGCCTCGACGCCGAACTGCACGCCCGCGAGCACGTTACTGAGGCCGCGGATGACCGGTCGTTCCGTGGCGCGACCGAAGGCTTTCGAAAAGCTCAGGCCCGGCGTGAATCGGGACACGTCGTCGATGGACTGCAACCCCCGGTTCTCGATGGTCTGCGCGTCGAAGGCGGATACCGCGATCGGGATCTCCTGCAGCGACTCCTCGCGCTTCCTGGCGGTAACCACAATCTCTTCTATGGCGAGTCCCGCGCCCTCCTGGGCGAGGCTGCCGGCGGGATAGCCGAGACCGGCCAGTGAGACGGCACAAGCCCCCAGCGCCGTCGATAGCAGTATCCTCATGAGTGTCCCCTCCGGTGGTAGATGTCGCGGCGCGGCGTTTCTGCAACACGCCGTCGATGACCCGGTTCTTTTTCCATGGGGTCGAATCGAGAATAGCCGATTGTATACAGGCTGGACAACGATTTTGCGCGAATCGGCGCCCGGGCGGGCATCGAACGGGCCGCGGCCCGGTTGCTTTGTTGCAGATTGCATACAATCTGCAGGAGCGAAGGCCGCCGGAGGGCGGCGGCCGGCAGGTCAGATCGCCTGCTCGCCGGACTCGCCGGTGCGGATGCGAATCACCTGGTCGAGATCCTCGACGAAGATCTTGCCGTCGCCCACCTTGCCGGTCCGGGCGGCGTCGCAGATGGCTTCCACCACCCGCTCGGCCATGTCGTCGCCTACGGCCACCTCGATCTTCGCCTTGGGCAGGAAATCCACCACGTACTCCGCGCCCCGGTAGAGTTCGGTGTGGCCGCGCTGGCGGCCGAAGCCCTTGACCTCGGTGACGGTCATGCCCTGGATACCGACTTCGGCCAGGGCGTTGCGGACGTCGTCGAGTCGGAACGGCTTGATGATCGCGGTGATCAGCTTCATCGGATTTTTCTCGCTGTGGCCTGCTCGCGGTATCCTACCAACCGATGCCCACGGAGAACACAGACTTGCGGAAAACCGAAGCGGCCGCGCGGCCCGTCGACTCCGCGACCGTGATGCTGGTGCGCGACGGCGCCGACGGCGTGGAAGTGTTCATGATGCAGCGCCATGGCAAGGCCGACTTCGGCGGCGCCTGGGTGTTTCCGGGAGGAGTCGCCGCCGCCACGGACGAGGAGACTGACCTGGAGGCCGTCTGCACGGGCCTCGACGACGCCGCCGCGAGTGCGCAGCTGGGGCTGGAGGCCGGTGGGCTGCGCTTCTGGGTCGCCGGTATTCGCGAGACGTTCGAGGAGAGCGGCTATCTGCTCGCCAGCGATGCCGCCGGTCGCTACGTCGACCCGGGCGCGGCCGGGCGAGAGGCCGACTTCGCCCGCTACCGGGTGGAACTGGACGCCGGGCGCATGAGCGCCCTGGAGCTCTGCCACCGGGAAGGCCTGAGGCTCGCCTGCGACCGCATGCACTACGTGAGCTTCTGGACCACGCCGAAGGTGCTGCCGCGGCGCTATGCCACGCGCTTCTTCGTCGCCGGCGTGCCGCCGGGACAGCACGGCGTGCACGACGGCCGCGAGACCGTCGAGAGCCTGTGGATCCGGCCCTGCGATGCGCTGGAGCCCGCCATGCGCAAGCGGCTCCGGCTGCATCCGCCGACGGTCTCCAATCTCTCGCTGATCCGGGACTTCCGGACGACCGGCGACCTGCTGGACGCGATGGCGGCGCGGGACAAGTCCTCGATCGAGGAAATCCTGCCGAGGGTGGTCGTCGGCGAGGACGGCCACCGCGTGCTCATGCCCTGGGACGACGGCTACGCGGAGGCCGGATGAGCGGACTCGTCGCCGGCCGGCTGGAGCGCGTATCGCCGCTGGTATCGCGCCTCATCGCGCCCAACGCGGGGATGATGACCGGGCCGGGCACCAATACCTACCTGATCGGCACGGAAGAGGTCTCCGTGATCGATCCCGGTCCCGCGGACGAGGCCCATATCGAGCTGATCATGCAGGCGGCGGGCGAGCGGCTGCGCCGGGTGCTGGCCACCCACACCCACCGGGATCACTCGCCGGGTGCGACGCTGCTGGCCGAGCGCACGGGCGCAGAACTGCTCGGCATGCCGCCGCCGCCGACCCCGGAGAACGATCGCGCCTTCAGCCCGGACCGGGCGATCTCCCACGGCCAGCGCATCGCCTGCGGCGAGTACACGCTGGAGGTCATCCACACGCCGGGACACGCCTCCAACCACGCCTGCTACCTGCTGACCGACGAGAGTCTGGTGTTCACCGGCGACCACATCATGAACGGCTCGACGGTGGTGATCGCGCCGCCCGACGGCAACATGGCCCAGTACCTGCGCTCCCTGGAACTGCTGAAGACCTACGGCCTCGCGCGCATCGCGCCCGGGCACGGCGAGATGCTGGAGGCGCCGGATGCGGTGGTGGACTGGATCATCGCCCACCGCAACGAGCGCGAGGCGAAGGTGCTGGAGCGCCTGGCCCGTATCGAGCCCTGCGAAATCGATGCGCTGCTGGCCGAGGTGTACGACGAGGTGGATCCGAGGCTGCTGCCGCTGGCCAGGTATTCCCTGCGTGCCCATCTGGGCAAGCTGGAGGAAGAGGGCAGGGTGCGGGAGGAGGACGGCCGCTGGCAGCACGCCGGCTGAGCCGCGCGCCGGTTACCCGTTGCTATTACTCGTCGTCGGCCTCGTCCCCGTCCAGCGGGGCGACCGTAATCAGATTCTCCTCGACCAGTTCGCCACCCACGAGATGGCGCTGGATGATCTCCTCGAGGACCGCGGGCGTGCAGCCGTGATACCAGGCCCCCTCCGGATAGACGACGGCGACCGGACCGTCGCGGCAGATGCGCAGGCAGTTCGCCTTGGTACGGTAGACGCCGCCGCGGCCAACCAGCCCCAGCTCCTGCAGGCGGGATTTCAGGAAGGTCCAGGACTGCAGGGATTGCTTGCGGTCGCAGCACTTCGGCTCGGTCTGGTCGCAGCACAGGAAGATGTGCCGGCGGACGTTGCCGACACCCAGGTTGCGCGCGATGCGGCGCAGCTTCCTCGTCTCCTGATCGCTCACTCGGCTGGTCCGGATCTCCGTGCTGGGCCGGCGCGCCGCGCCGGCCGCATCGGACTATGGCAAAGAGGTCCGGCCGGGGCAAGCTGGTCCCGTCGGCACGAGCCCCCTGCAGGAAGCGCTCATCTGTGTTTAGATGATCCGTTGTCGACGGCACAGGAGAGAGGCAAGACTGCAATGGGTGACGGAGCAATAGACGACGCCGCGCTGGACCGCATATTCCGCGAGGCGCGGACCCACAACGCCTGGCAGGACAGGCCGGTGCACGAGGCCGACCTGCGGACCCTGTATGATCTCATGAAGTTCGGCCCCACCAGCGCGAACTGCTGCCCGGCGCGTATCCTGTTCCTCACCAGCGCCGGGGCGAAGGAGCGGCTGCGACCGCACCTGATCGAGGGCAACGTGGACAAGACCATGGCCGCGCCCGCCACGGCGATCATCGGCTATGACACGTTGTTCTACGAGAAGATCCCCCAACTCTTCCCGCACAACCCGGGTGCACGGGACTGGTTCGCCGGCGAGGAGAAGACGGGCAACGTCACCGCGTTTCGCAACGGCACCCTGCAGGGCGGCTATTTCATCATCGCGGCACGGGCGCTCGGTCTGGACTGCGGTCCCATGTCCGGTTTCGACAACGAGGGCGTGGATCGGGAGTTCTGGCCGGACGGGCAGGTCAGGTCCAATTTCCTCTGCAATCTCGGCTACGGCGACCCCGATGCGCTGTTTCCGCGCAGCCCCCGGCTCGAATTCGAGGAGGCCTGCGAGGTCCTGTAGGGCATCCCGCGGGACGGCGGGCTAAAGTATCCGCCGGGGCGGCCGATAGCAGGGGTAGAACCCTGTTTAGAAACGGAAGGAAGCCCGTCGATGCAGCCTCAGCCCGCCGTCCAGGATGCCAAGTTCGCTTTCGTCCAGTCCCTGGCAGAGCACCTGTCCCGGGGAGACCTGGAGATCCCTTCGTTCCCGGACGTCGTGGTCCGCATCCGCCAGGCTCTGGCCGACGAGGACTGCAGCACGGCCGACCTGGTGAAGCTGCTCGGCGCCGAGCCGGCACTGGCGGCGCGGCTGCTGAAGATCGCCAATTCCGCGGCGCTGCGCCCCGGCACCCACGCGGTCACGGAGCTGAACATGGCCGTGACCCGTCTCGGCCAGAACATGGTGCGCAACACCGTGATGTCGTTCGGCCTGCAGCAGATGAGCGATGCCACCTCGCTGGAGGAGGCGCGTCCGTTCATGGAACGCACGTGGGACCGCTCCACCTATGTCGCAGCGCTGTGCTACGTGCTGGCCCGCAAGTTCACGCGTCTCAACGCGGACGAGGCCCTGCTCGCCGGGTTGATGCATGGCGTCGGCAAGCTCTACATCATCACCCAGGCGGAGCATCACCCGGACCTGTTCGCCAACACGGCCGAGCTGGAGGACATACTGGAGGAGTGGCACAGCGCCATTGGCAGCGCCATCCTGGAATCCTGGAGCTTCTCCGAGGAGATTTCCGCCGCGGTCTCGCGCTACCGGGAGACGGAGTACGAGCACGATGGAGACGCCGATCTCACCGACGTGCTCATCGTCTCCAGCCTGCTGGCCGACTTCTTCCGCGCTGACGTCGAGGATACGACCGAGGTACACCTGCAGCAGGTACCGGCCAGCGCCAAACTCGCGGTGGAAGCCACCGACTTCTTCGGCATCATGCGGGAGTCGGACGAGCACATCAGCTCGCTGCGCAAGGCGCTCGGCAAGTAGCGTCGCCGCGGCTGTGGCCGGAAGCCGCTGCCGCTACAATGCCGCCATGCCGTTCTACGAACATCCCCGCCCCGCGCTGACCGCGGACGTGGTCCTCATCGCGGCCCGGCCGGGGCCCTCGGTACTGCTGATCCGGCGCGGCAAGCCGCCCTACGAGGGGCGCTGGGCACTGCCCGGCGGCTTCGTCGAGATGGACGAGGATCTGGAGTCCGCGGCACGCCGTGAACTGGCGGAGGAGACCGGTCTCGAAGCCGGTCCGCTGGTGCAGGTGGGAGCCTTCGGCAGACCCGGCCGCGATCCCCGCGGACGGGTGGTCAGTGTGGCCTGGACCGGTCCTCCGGCGACGGACGAAGCGGCGCCGGAGGCGGCCAGCGATGCCGCGGAGGCCCGCTGGTTCCCGCTGGACGATCTGCCGGCACTCGCCTTCGACCACGGCGAGATCATCGCCGCGGCGCTGGAGCGCGGGGACCCCGCCTAGGGCCTGTCAAAGGGTCTTGTTAACGGGTCTGGTCAGATGACCTCGTCGTGGCGCAGCGACGCGATTTCCTGTTCGCTGTAGCCGAGCTCGGTCAGTATCTCGCTGGTATGTTCGCCCAGCAGCGGCGGCCGCTCGCGCATGCCGCTCGCGTTCGCCGACAGGCGCAGGGGCAGATCGGCCACCGGCACGTCCTTCGGCGCGCCGGGGAACGAGACCGGCTTCAGCACGCCCATGGCCCGGACCTGGGGGTGCTTAAGCGCTTCGGCAGGGCTCAGCACCGGCGCCGCCGGCAGGCCGGCCTTCGCCAGTGCGGCGAGCGCCTGTTTCGTGGTCTTGTCCCGGCACCAGTCCGCCATACGCTCGCAGATCAGGTCCCGGTTGTCGCCGCGGGACTGGTCGGTGTCGAAGCGGTTGTCGTGGTCCAGCCATTCGTTGGCGCCGACGAGTTCGGCCCAGCGCCGGAACAGGCCGTCGCCGACCACCTGCACCAGGATGTGACCGTCCCGGGTGGGGAACATGTCCGCCGGCGCCGCGTGCTGGGAACGGTTGCCGGCCGGCTGACGGCCCAGGTGCAGCGCGCCTTCCTCGGTCAGCGTCGTGCCGAATACGGCCAGCGCCGTGCCGAGCAGCGTCGCCTCGACGTGCTGGCCCTCGCCGGTCTCGCGCCGGTGCATCAGCGCCGCGAGCACGCCCATCGCCGAGAGCGCCGCGGTGGAAAAGTCCACCCAGGGTGCCGCCGCCTTGGAGGGCTCGCCCGGCGTGCCGCCGAACCACGCGGCGCCGGACATCGCCTGGCCGAGCCCGTCGAAACCGGGCCGGCCGGCCCAGGGGCCCTGGTCGCCGAAAGTGCTCTGATTGGCCACGATCACGTCCGGGCGGATCTTCCTGAGCGTGGCGTAATCGAGCCCGTAGCGCTTCAGGGCGGCGCCAGGCAGGTTCGCGACCACCACGTCCGCGGTGGCCACAAGCCGCTTGAGGATCTCGCGCCCTTCGGGCCGCGAGAAGTCCAGGGTCATGCCCCGCTTGTTGACCCCGGTCTGCAGGAACAGGGCGCCCTCGCCGGAGTCGGCCAGGGAGGCCAGGTAGCGGTCCTCGCCGCCGCCCACCTTCTCCACCCGGATGACCTCGGCGCCGAGGTGGCCCAGCAGCGTGGCGCAATAGGGTCCGGCGACGTAGCGGCCCAGGTCGACGACCCGTATGCCCTTGAGTATCGCGTCCATCGTCCGAGCCCTCGGATCAGTGTTCGGCCAGGAACGGCAGCAGCGTGTCGCAGAAGCGGATCTTCTGGTCCTTGCCCGCGACCACGTGGGCGACGTCCTCCATCATGACGCCCCGGGCGTTCGGGATGCCTTCCTCGAGGGGCAGCGTCGTGCGGGGGCTCGTCACCAGATCCTGACCCGCATGGATGATCAGCGAAGGCGCCTCGATGCGGTCCAGCCGGTCGGCCACGTCGTGGGCGATGCAGGCCTGCACGAAGCGCGCGTGCGCCTCCTGCCGGCCGTTCAGTTCCTTCCAGCCGCCGTCGGGCCCGAGCAGCTTGTCTTTGTGGGCGTTGTAGTACTCGGGCAGGAACGACATCACCGTCACGAACTTCTGGAACGCATAGAAGCCGGAATCCCGGTGCACGTCGCTGAACAGCTGCAGCTGGTCGGCAAGGAAGTCGTCGCAGCGGACCCAGGCCCCCATGTTCACCATGGAGCGGACCAGATCCGGGCGCTTGACGGCCACGATCTGCGAGATGCAGGCGCCCATGCCCACCAGACCGACGAAGTGGACGTTGGTCCAGCCCAGGTGCTCGAGCAGTCCGATGACGTCGTCGGCGTACAGTTCCATGGACGGCTCCACGGAGAGGTCGTCGTCCGATTCGCCGATGCCCCGGTAGTCGATGATCAGCACGGAGTAGTCATCGGTCAGGCCGCGGGCCAGGTGGCGTTCCCCGCCGTGGCAGAAGGTACCCCATCCGCCCATGCAGATGGCCGGCGGCCCCTCGCCATGGATCTCGTAGTACATCTTGTGGTTATTGATATCGGCTGTAGGCATGTCTGGTCCTGGTTCTTCTCTGTCTCTGTTTCATTGTGACTCCGTCGCCGCATCGCGGTGCGGCGACGCCGTCAGGTCACGCTGACCTCCAGCATATCCCCGACGATGCGCACCGGATACGGCCTGACCGGCAGCATGGCCGGTCCCTTGACGACGCGTCCGTCCCGCAGGTCGAAGGCAGCGCCATGCAGCGGGCAGACGATGCGGCAGCCCTTCAGCCGGCCCTGGCTCAGTCGCGCCTCGGCATGCGTGCACAGATCGTGCACGGCGAAGAACCCGTCCTTGGTATGGGCCACCACGATGTCGTTGCCCGCCACGTTGAAGCTCCGGCACTGCTTCTTCGGTATGTCGGCGACTCTGGCGACGGGCTGGAAGGATTCGACCATGGATTAGTGGCGCTGGGCGCTCGCCGTCCGGGCGGTCCCGGATCATAGCATAGTGGTTGCGGGCTACTTTCGGCTCAGCGATTCAGGAAGTTGAGCGCCAGGCCGGGCCGCGGCCAGTCGAACGAGACCAGGCGCCCCGTGCCCGACAGAGTGACGAAGGCCGTGCCCAGCCCGTCGCCGCCGAAGCAGATGTTGGTGGTGTAGGGGTCGTCCAGGGCCAGGTGTTCCGCCTGTCCGCCGGTGGGCGGAATGACCGTGATGCCCCCGTTGATCACCGTGGCCACGCACACGTTGCCGGCGCCGTCCACGGCCAGGGAATCGAACAGCTGCAGGCCCGGGGCGCCGTAGAGCAGGCGCTCGGGATCCACCGTGTCGGCGCCGCAGCCCACCGTGCCCGGCGCGGTGAGCGGATAGTGGTACACCCGTCCCGTCCAGGTCTCGGCGACGTAGAGGACGCTCTCGTCCGCGGATAGCCCGATGCCGTTGGCGTGGTGCAGCGGGAACAGAGCGCGCTCGATGCGCGAGCCGTCGGGCAGGGCATAGTAGACCGCGGCCAGATCCTCGCCGGTGCCGGTGTTTCTGCCGAGGTCCGTGAACCAGAAACCGCCCGCGGCATCGAACACGATGTCGTTCGGCCCGCGCAGCGGGACGTCGCCACAATGGGTATAGAGGGTCTCCACCTCGCCCGAATCGAGGCAGACCCGCTGGATCGAGCCGCCCGCGTACTCGTCGCCGCCGGCCGTGCCGACCGGGATCAGCAGGCCGCCGGATTCGGCGAAGCGCAGGCCGCCGTTATTGCAGACGTAGCAGTGACCGTCCGGCCCGATGGCCGCGCCGTTCGGGCCGCCGCCGGTCTCGGCCACCACCTCGACGTCGCCGCGCTCGCTGACCCGCGAGAGCGTGCCGCGGGCGATCTCCACCAGCAGGACGCTGCCGTCCGGCATCGCGATCGGTCCCTCGGGAAAACGCAGACCTTCCGTCATCTGCCGGTAGCTGCCGACTGCCATGGCCGGGTCTCCTCTGATCCTGCAGTTGATCCTGCAATCGGGCTATTTTGACATTTGCCCGGGCCCGCCGCATTCTTGCGCCGCCTCGCGCGGCGCCGCCGCGCCGGCTACCCCGCCGGACCAGGAGAGACGCTTATCCCTGCCGACCCACGCGGACACAGCGCAGACAACAACGAGACCCCGGAGCCGCTGACCTATGCCGGCTCGGCGGGCAACCGCCTCGCCGCGGAAGGGTGGGGCGCCGCCAGCGCGCCGCCGGTCCTGCTGCTGCATGGCGGCGGCCAGACCCGCCACGCCTGGTCGGATACGGCGCGCCTGCTCGCCGCGTCCGACTTGCGGGCGATCGCCCTCGACCACCGCGGCCACGGCGACAGCGAATGGGTGGCGGACGGCGATTACAGCTTCCACGCCATCGCCGCCGACATCGCGGCCGTGCTGCGTTCGCTGGGCCGCCCGACGGTCCTGGTCGGCGCCTCCCTCGGGGGCATCGGCTCGATGCTGGCGGCCGGTGAGATGGTGCCGGGCCTGGTGCGGGCGGTGATCCTCGTGGACGTGGGGCTTTCCATGAACCGGGCCGGCGTCGCCCGCATCCTCGAGTTCATGAGCGCCCACCCGGACGGATTCGCCGACCTGCAGGAGGCCGCCGACGCCGTCGCCGCCTATCTGCCGCACCGGGAGCGGCCCCGGGACCCGAGCGGCCTGATCAAGAACCTGCGCGAGAGCGCCGACGGGCGGCTGCGCTGGCACTGGGATCCCCGCATGCTGGACCACGCCTCGGAGTCCGGCCACATCTCCGAGTTCGCGGACGTGGAACGGGCCGCGGCGCGCATCGCCGTGCCGGTGCTGCTGGTCCGCGGCGGGCTGTCCGAAGTCATGGACGAGACCAGCGTCCGGCGCACGCTGGAGGTGATCCCCCGGGCCGACTACGTCAACGTGGCCGACGCGGATCACATGGTGGCGGGCGACCGCAACGACGCCTTCACCGCCGCCGTCATCGACTACCTCGCACGCCTGCCCGGAGACACGGCAGGGACGGACGACTGAGTTATCATGAATCACTGCAAAGCACGACCGGGAGGGGCCGTCACACCATGAGCACACTCGAAGGCAAGACGCTATTCATCTCCGGCGCCAGCCGCGGCATCGGCCTGGCCATCGCCAAGCGCGCCGCGGCGGACGGCGCCAACATCGCCATCGCCGCCAAGACCGCGGAGCCGCATCCGAAGCTGCCGGGCACCATCTACACGGCGGCCGAGGAGATCGAGGAAGCCGGCGGCCAGGCGCTGCCGGTCGTCTGCGATATCCGCGACGAGGAGCAGGTTCAGGCGGCCGTGGCGGCCACGGTCGAGCGCTTCGGCGGGCTGGATATCTGCGTCAACAACGCGAGCGCCATCTCGCTCACCGGTACGCTGCAGACCGAGATGAAGCGCTACGATCTCATGCACCAGATCAACACGCGGGGCACCTTCCTGGTCTCGAAGATCTGCCTGCCCCACCTGCTGGAGGCCGACAACCCCCACATCCTGAATCTCTCCCCGCCGCTGAACATGGAGGAGAAGTGGTTCGCGCCCCACGTGGCCTACACGATGGCCAAGTTCGGCATGAGTCTGTGCGTGCTCGGCATGGCCGGCGAGTTTCGCGACAAGGGCGTGGCCGTGAACGCGCTCTGGCCGCGCACCACGATCGCCACCGCGGCGGTCAAGAACCTGCTCGGCGGCGACGACATGGTGGCCCACTCGCTGAAACCGGAGGTGATGGCGGACGCCGCCCACGTGATCCTCACCCGTCCTAGCCGGGAGTTCACGGGCAACTTCTGCGTGGACGACGAGGTGCTGGAGAGCGTCGGCATCACCGATCTCACATCCTACCGGGTGGTGCCCGAGAACGAGCCTTATCCGGACTTCTTCGTGGAGCCGCGGGCGAAGGGGGGAGCGTAGCCTTGGCGAGCAGACAGGAACAATTCTCCGGCACGAAGGAGGTGGTGGAGGCCCACCGCTTCGACGAGGCGCGTCTCGAGGAATACATGGCCGCGCACGTGGAAGGCTTCGAGGGTCCGCTGACGGTGCGCCAGTTCCGCGGCGGCCAGTCGAACCCCACCTATCACCTGAGCTCGCCTTCGGGCACCTACGTCCTGCGCCGCAAGCCGCCCGGCAAGCTCCTGCCCTCGGCGCACGCGGTGGACCGGGAGTTCCGGGTGATCAGCGCATTGTACGAGCAGGACTTCCCCGTGCCGCGGCCCTACGTGCTCTGCGACGACGAGAGCGTCGTCGGCACGATGTTTTACATCATGGACTGCGTCGACGGGCGCATATTCTGGGAGCTGGACCTGCCAGCGCTGGAACCGGACGAGCGGACGGCCATCTACGACAACGTGAACGCGACCATCGCGACGTTGCACTCCATCGACTACCTGGCCGCCGGCCTGGAGACGTTTGGCAAGCCGGGTAACTATTTCGCCCGCCAGATCTCGCGCTGGTCGAAACAGTACTACGCCTCGGAGACGCAGAAGATCCCCGAGATGGACCGCCTGATCGAGTGGCTGCCCGAGAACATCCCGGAAGACGACTCCTCCAGCATCGTCCACGGCGATTTCCGCCTGGACAACATGATCATCCATCCCACGGAGCCGCGGGTGATCGCTGTGCTGGACTGGGAGCTCTCCACCATCGGGCACCCGCTGGGCGATTTCACCTACCACCTCATGAGCTGGCAGATGCCGCCGCTGGGCGTCGGCTCCAGCGGTCTGAAGGACCGCGACCTGACGTCGCTCGGCATCCCCACCGAGGACGAGTACGTGGACATGTACTGCGAGCGCACGGGCCGCGACGGCATCGAGAACCGGGACTTCTACGCCGCCTATAACTTCTTTCGCATCGCGGCCATTTTGCAGGGCATCGCGGGGCGGGTGCGCGACGGCACGGCGGCCAGCGAGCATGCGAAGCAGTCGGCGCGCTCGGTGCAGCCGCTGGCGGAGATCGCCTGGGACTACGCGCTGCGCGCGGGAGCCGGGGGCGGATGAGCGAGCCCGTCCTGCATGAAGTGGCCGACGGCGTGATGATGATCACGCTGAACCGGCCCGAGCGCCTGAACGCCTTCAACCCGGCCATGCGCGACGCGCTGATCGAGGCCTATGCCGAGGCGGGCCGGAACGACGACGTGCGCGTGGTGATACTGACCGGCGCGGACCGGGCCTTCTGCGCCGGAGCGGATCTCGAGTCCGGCGGCGACACCTTCAACCGGGCGGACCGCAGCGCCGAGGCCCATCGCGACGGCGGCGGCCGCGTCACGCTGGCCATGTTCGACTGCCCGAAGCCGATCATCGCGGCCATCAACGGGCCTGCGGTGGGCGTGGGCCTGACCATGACGCTGCCGGCCGACATCCGGCTGACGGTGCCGGACAACAAGCTCGGTTTCGTCTTCCTCGCCCGCGGTATCGCGCCGGACGCCTGCTCGAGCTGGTTCCTGCCCCGCATCGTCGGCGTCAGCAAGGCCATGGAGTGGTTCGCCACCGCCCGGGTCTTCGGCACGGACGAGGCGCGGGAGGCCGGCCTGGTCTCGGAGGTGCTCGATCCGGATGCGCTGCTGCCCCGGGCCCGGGCGCTGGCGGCGGAGATCGCGGAGAATACGGGCGCGGTGTCGGTGGCACTGGCGCGGGCGCTGGTGTGGCGCATGCTGGGTGCCGCCGGGCCGCACGAGGCACATCGCCTCGAGTCCCGGGCGATCTGGCACATGGGGCAGTCCGCGGATGCGGCGGAGGGGGTCACGAGCTTCCTGGAGAAACGCAAGCCGCAGTTCCCGCTGCGGGTCTCCGAGGACATGCCGCCGTTCTATCCCTGGTGGCAGGACGAACACTGAACCGACCAGAGAGCGGAAGACCAAGCATGGCACTGGACTATGACAGACTGATGGCCTGCCGGGCGAAGGACGTGCCGGTGGCCTGGAGCGATCGGGAGACCCTGCTCTACGCCCTGAGCGTCGGCTTCGGTCAGGATCCGACCGACGAGCGTGAACTCGGCTACGTCTGCGAGCGGCGCGTGCTGAAGACCGTGCCCACGCTTGCCACCGTGCTGCGCGACGACGGTTTCGCGGGCTATCTGGACGCGAGCGGCTGGGACTTCTCCCGGGTGCTGCACGGCGAGCAGCGCCTGGCGCTGCACCGGCCGCTGCCGCCGGCCGGCAGGCTCCTGCTGGACTCCCGGGTGACGGCCGCCTACGACAAGGGGGAGGGCAAGGGCGCCATCATCCTTACCGAGACCGAAGGCCGCCTGGCGCGGGACGACACGGCCCTGTTCACGCTCGGCAATACGATATTCGCCCGCGGCGACGGCGGTTTCGGCGGGCCCGCCGGCTCGGGCCCGGCACCGCATCCGGAGCCGGACCGGGAGCCGGATCTCGTCTGCGAACTCGCCACGCGCCCGGAACAGGCGCTGCTCTACCGGCTGAACGGCGACCGCAATCCGCTCCACGCCGACCCGGCGCTGGCCGCCCGGGCCGGCTTCGACAGGCCGATCCTGCACGGTCTGTGCACCTACGGATTCGCCTGCCATGCCGTCCTGAAGACGGTGTGCGAATACGACCACACGCTGATCACGGGCTTCGACGCGCGTTTCTCGGCGCCGGTGTTCCCGGGCGAGCGGATACTTACGGAGATGTGGCAGGATGGGAACGTGGTCTCGTTCCGCTGCCGGGTCCCGGAGCGGGACGTTACGGTCGTATCGAACGGCAGATGCACTCTGTCGCTTTGAAGGGGGGAAGATAGCTGATGGATCGGTCGAATTCCGGGCGGGCACTGGTATTCGTCGTGCTGCTGGCCGCCACGCTGCCGACGGCCGCCGCCGCGGCCCTGGACGAGCAGACGCGCAAGTCGCTGCAGCGCGTCGACGGCGAACGCATCGTCGATGCCGACGGCGAGCCGGGCAACTGGCTCACCCACGGCCGCACCTACAGCGAGCAGCGGTTCAGCCCGCTGGCCCAGGTGGATACGGAGAATGTGGACGAGCTGGGCCTCGCCTGGTCCTTCGAGCTGCCCACGCGGCGCGGCCAGGAGGCCACGCCCATCGTCGTCGACGGCGTGATGTACGTCACCGGCTCCTGGAGTATGGTCTTCGCGCTGGATGCACGCACCGGCGAAAAGCTCTGGAGCTACGACCCGCGGGTGCCCCGCGCCACCGGGCGCAACGCCTGCTGCGACGCCGTCAACCGCGGTGTCGCGATCTGGGAGGGCAAGGTCTTCTTCGGCACCCTTGACGGCCGTCTGATCGCGCTCGACGCGGTCACCGGCGAGAAGCTCTGGGAGCGGGTCACGGTCGATCAGTCGCAGCCCTACACCATCACCGGTGCGCCGCGGGTGGTGAAGAACAAGGTGCTGATCGGCAACGGCGGCGGCGAATATGGCGTGCGCGGCTACCTGAGTGCCTACGATCCGGATACCGGCGAGATGATCTGGCGCTTCCACACGGTGCCGGGCAACCCGGCCGACGGTTTCGAGAACGAGGCCATGGCCATGGCCGCCGAGACCTGGAACGGCGAATGGTGGAAGCTCGGCGGCGGCGGCACCGTCTGGGATTCCATGGCCTATGACCCGCAGCTGGACCTGCTCTACGTGGGCGTGGGCAACGGCTCGCCGTGGAATCAGCGCCAGCGCAGCCCGGGGGGCGGCGACAACCTGTTCCTGTCTTCCATCGTGGCGCTGCGCCCCGACACCGGGAAGTACGTCTGGCACTACCAGACGACGCCCGGCGAGACCTGGGACTACACCGCCACCCAGCACATGATCCTGGCGGACCTCGAGATCGGCGGCGAGACCGTGCCGGTGATCATGCAGGCACCCAAGAACGGCTTCTTCTACGTGCTGGACCGCCGCGACGGCCGTTTCATCAGCGCCGAGAATTTCGTTCGCATCAACTGGGCCACCCACGTGGATCCGGAGACCGGCCGGCCGGTGGAACTCCCGGACGCGCGTTATTCGGACGAGCCCCGGCTGACCTTCCCGTCGCCGTCGGGCGCCCACAACTGGCAGCCGATGTCGTACAGCCCGCAGACCGGTCTGGTCTACATCCCCGCGATGGACGTGCCGGCCACCTACGGCGCCGACCCGGAGTCGCCGCGGGCGTCAACCTACTGGCAGACCGGCACCGACATGGCGAAGGGCACCACGCCGATGCAGCTCGGCCCCGACATCGAGCGCAGCATGTACCAGCAACTGGTGAAGGCGTCCCTGCTCGCCTGGGACCCGGTGCGCCAGGAAGCCGCCTGGCGGGTGCCCCACCAGCACCCCTGGAACGGCGGCACCCTCTCCACGGCGGGCGGTCTGGTCTTCCAGGGCGACGCCATGGGCTTCTTCAGCGCCTACCGGGCGACGGACGGCGACCGGCTCTGGCAGGCACCCGCGAACAACGGCATCGTGGCCGCGCCCGTCAGCTACGAGGTGGACGGCCAGCAGTACGTCGCGGTACTGGCGGGCTGGGGCGGCTCCATGGCGCTGTACGGCGGTGCCGCGAACGACGATGCCGTGGGCGGTGCGACGGGCCGGATGCTGGCCTACCGGCTGGGCGCGGAAGGCGACCCGCCGCCCGGCCCGGCGCCACTGGCGGAGATGCCCGAGCCGCCGGAGCTCGATGCGAGCGACGAGATGCTGGAGCGGGGCTTCGATCAGTACGCCCGCCACTGCTCCGTCTGTCACGGCTTCCGCGTGATCGGTGGTGGATTGATCCCGGATCTGCGTTACCTGACGCCGGACCGGCACGAGATATTCGGCCAGATCGTGGGCCAGGGACTGCTGGCGGGAGCCGGCATGCCGAGCTTCGAGGACCGACTGAGCGAGGAGGACATCGAGGCCATCCACGCCTACGTCATCTTCGAGGCGCAGCGCGAGTGGGAGCGTCAGAACGACTGGGGCTGGTGGCGGGCCGTGAAGGAGACCGCGGCAGACGCCGCCGCCTGGGTACTGCTGAAGCTGCAGTGACCGCTCAGCGCCGGTGCGCCACCACCCGGTAGCGCACGCCGATATCCTCGGCCACGGACAGCGCGCCGCCCATGACGCTGAACGGCTCGAGGCCGAGCGCGGCATGGCTCACCGTGGTCTCGCCCGTGGCCACCAGCCGGTCGTCGTCGACTCGCACTTGCAGCGGGAAGTCCACCAGCCGGCGCCGGCCGCGGATCGTCAGCGCCGCCGTCGCCGTCAGTGCCTCGCCGCGGCGATCGACCGCCACCAGTTCGGCGGTCAGTTCGGGATGGCGGGCCGCATCCAGTACCGCCTCGCCGAGCATGTTGCGGCGGGTTCCCTCTATGTCCTCGGGCGGGATCTCGCCGGGGAAGTCGTCGCCGGCGGCCTCGCGCAGTGCGGGCTCGTCGACGGTCAGTCTTGCCACCGGCAGGCTGATCCGGAACGCCGAGCGGCCCCGGCGATCCCGATACCAGACCGTGCCCTGCAGGTCCCGACTCGCGACCACGTGGTTGTGTCCCAGCCGCGCCAGCGGGCCGGCGCGGTAGACGTACAGCTGCAAGAGCGAGGCCTCCGTGTCGACGCGGTATTCGGTGGCCGTCGCCCGGTCGACTTCGGCTGCGCGGCTCTTCTCCGCGGTCGGAGCCGGCTCGACCGGCGCCCTGCCGGCGCAGGCGGCCAGCAGCACCAGCGCGGCCGTCGCGGCGACAGCCGCAGACAGTCTCGGGCACGGGGTTTCCTTGCCGTAAATGGTGCGGTCGAGCTCTGGCATCGCTATCCTCCCGTCGGTGGATCGATGTTAACAGTCGTGGAGACGGAGCCGGATATGAGTGAACGCGTGACCATCCAGATCAGGGACCACGTGGCGGAGGTGGCGCTGAACCGCCCCGAGAAGTACAACGCGCTGGACCGGGAGATGTTCGAGGCCATCATCGAGGCCGGCGAGTCCCTGGCCGGCCGTAAGGACGTGCGCGCGGTGGTGCTCCGGGGCGAGGGCGGCAACTTCTCCGCGGGCATCGATACCTCCACCTTCACGCAGCCCCAGGAGGGAGGACCCGGCTTTGCCGCCGAAGCCATGCAGCCGCGCGGCGATACGCCGGCCAACCAGTTCCAGAGCCCGGCATGGGTCTGGAAGGCGCTGCCGGTGCCGGTGATCGCGGCGCTCGAGGGCGTAGTCTTCGGCGGCGGACTGCAGATCGCCCTGGGCGCCGACATCCGCTACGCAGCGCCGGACGCCCGCCTATCGGTCATGGAGATCAAGTGGGGACTGATCCCGGACATGGGCCTCACGCATACGTTGCGCGGCATCATGCCGCTGGACCGGCTCAAGGAACTGACCTACAGCGGACGCATCGTGGACGGCAGACAGGCCGCCGAACTCGGCCTGGTGACGGCCGTGAAGTCCGACCCTCTGAAGGCCGCCCGCGGCCTCGCCGCCGAGATCGCCAACCGTTCGCCGGATGCGATTCGCGCCAGCAAGCGTCTGCTGGAAGAGGTGTTCGCGGGCGACGGCGCCGCCGGGCTCGCCCTGGAGGCGGAGCTTCAGTCCGGTCTCATGCTGCAGCCGAACCAGATCGAGGCCGTGATGGCCAACGTGGAGAAGCGCTCGCCGCGGTTCCGCGACCCGGAATAGATGCTCTGCGGGGGGGCTGCCGGCTCAGAAGCCGCTCCCGGCCCACTCGATGTGGCCGGGGACCGGCAGTTCCTCGAACAGACCCACGGTGAACCGGCCCGCACCGGCGCGCAGCGGCTTGATCTCGTTCTGGTACTTGTCCGAATTCCAGAACGCCCGCGCGTGTTCCGCGGACGGGAAGCGGGCCAGTACCAGCCCCTGGTGGGAGGGCCAGTCCTCCTCCAGCATCGCCACCGGCTTGCCGACGGCCGCGTAGTAGCCCTCATGCTGCTCGTACAGCAGGGACTCCGCCAGGGCCTCCGTGTAGGCCTTCATCTTCTGCGGGTCGGTAATCTCGCCGATCACCACCATGAATACCGGTTGCGAGGCATCTTGCTCCATAATTAAGCTACTTTGTCGCAGCAGGGAGCGGGTGACAAGTCCCAGGAAATGCCCCCGTCGTCGCGATACGGAAACAGGAGAGGGGGAGCCCCGCCATGATGGCTACGAGATTCCCGATGCCGACCACACGCATGCCGGCCTGGCGCGCACTGCCGTGCCTCGTACTGGGGGCCGCCCTGGCCCTGTGGACCCTGCCCGCCGCCGCCCAGGATCGCTTTCCCGGCAGCGCGCCCAGTAACCGGACGGTCAAGATCCAGCAGAAAGCGGAGCAGGCCTATCAGGAAGGCGACTACGAGCGGGCCTTCAATATCTGGCGCAAGGACCTCGTCGAGATCGGCGACAAGTACGCCCAATACATGGTGGGGTACCTCTACCTCACGGGGCAGGGCACCGAGCGCGACGTCGCCAGGGCCTACGCCTGGTACCGTCTCGCCGCGGAGCGCGGCCACGACGAGCTGGTGGCCGTGATGGAAGAGCTGGAGGACCACCTCGCGCCGGCCGAGCTCGAGGCCGGCATGGCCGAGTACGAGCGCCTCGCCGGCAAGTACGGCGACCGCAGGCTGGTGCGCCGCCTGATCCGCATCGACGAGCTGCGCCTGAAGAAACGCACCGGCCGCGTCGGCGCATCCGTCGGCGCGCCGATGACGGTGGTCCTGCGCAACGGGCGTTCCGTGGATGCCACGCGTTATTACGCCGCCATCGAGGAACGGCTGCAGCGTCGCTACGAGTACCTGCAGGGCTACGTCGAGTTCGGCGAGCTGGAGACGCTCCCGGACGAGCTGGACCAGGACCTGGCGGAAGATGGGGACGGGGCCGCAGAGGAGCCCGGGACGCGGGACTAGTGCCCGCTCAACGGGCGGGGCCATCTCAGTCCGGCGCCGGTTCCTCGCTCTGCCAGAAGGCGAAGATCACGCCGGCGTACACCGCCCAGGTGAGGTCGCGGCGATAGAGCGGGCTCGCCTCGTTGCGCGACCCGGTATGGGCGTTCACGGTGACTCCAACGAACAGAAAGCGCCTCGGGTCGCGCCGGGTCAGCCGGGCGCCGAATTCCGTCTGCAGGTAGCCGCCTCGTGCCTCGTACACCGGCCGGGACGTCGTCGCGTAGATTGGATCCACGGTGTAGAAGTAGTCGTGCAGTTTCTCCGTCGCGAACACGGGCGCGACGCTGAGGGACAGCTCCCAGGGCGTGCCGGCGAATTCCGGCGTCTCGTACTCCAGCTCCGGGTTGAACACCAGGCCCCGGGAGCGGAGGCCGTCGTCGTCCCACGAGAACACGCCGCGAAGCGGCAGCTCCAGCTTCAGCGTGCGGGACTCGTCGGCCGGGTCGTTCAGGACGATCTCCAGCTCCGGGCCGGCCTCGAACAGGAAACCCAGATCCGGCATGCCGCGGCGGACGTCGATATCGTCGCTCTCGGCGTCCAGCGAGCCGTCCAGGCTCACGTCCAGCTCCAGCCGGGGCGAGCGGAACAGTCGGCCCGACACGACGCTGGAATCGCCGATGCGCAGGAAGTCGCCCCGGTAGACGACGGCGGGGAAGGGCAGGGCGCGGCCGCTCGAATCTTCCGCCGCCGGATAGTCCGGCGTCCACGCGGCCGCCACACCGGCGCCCACCTCCCACAGCGGCAGCGGCTCTTTCTCCTCCTCCTCCTCTTCCGTCGCGCCCGTCTGCGGCAGACCGGCGGCGAGTAGTGCCAGGGGCAGCGACACGAGGAGGGCGGGCAGTCGCGCGGTCCGCGTCATCGCGGCGCCAGCCCCCCGGTCAGGATGGCGGGGAACTCTGCGAGGATCTGCGCCGCCACGCCGGGGTCGCCGTGGAACCACTTCGGCACCCAGTTGACCGCGCCCATGATCGCGTTGCCGGTCATGCGCACATCGCAGGGCGCGATGCTGCCGTCGCCGATGCCCTGCTCGAGAATGGCCTCGAACGCCCGGCTGTGCGCCCGGGAGCGGCGCAGGATTTCTTCGCGGTGGCAGGGAGCCAGCGCCGGTATCTCGCTCATGATGGCGATCGGCCCCTCTTCCCCGCACATCGCCTCCAGGTGGTAGCGCAGATAACGGCGTGCCTGATCGAGGCCGCTGCCGCCCTCGCCGACCGCCCGCTGCAATGCCGCTGCGCCGATCTCCGCGGCCCGCAGGTAGCACTCGTAGACCAGCTCCTGTTTGCCCGAGACGTAGTGATAGATGGCGGCGTCCGTCATGCCGAGCTGATCCGCCACATCCCGCAGCGACGTGCCGCTGTAGCCCTTCTGGTTGAAGCAGGCCGCCGCGGCCCGCAGCAGACGGCCGCGTTTCAGCTGAAATGCGGTCGCCGGCCCGCCCTCCGCGGTGCCGGCGACCGCCTCGTTACCGACGGCTCCGGTATTGGCGCCGTTGGTGCTATTGGAGGCGCTGCTCCCGCTCACGACACCTGCCGGTCGCGGCCCTGCCAGTACTGCTCGCGCAGCTCGCGCCGCAGTACCTTGCCGCTCGGGTTGCGGGGCAGCTCGTCGACGAAGTCCACGCTGCGCGGCACCTTGTAGCGTGCGATACGCTCGCGGGCGAAGTCGATCAGCCCGGCGGCGTCCAGCACCTCGCCGGGTTTGCGGACGACAATCGCCTTGACCGCCTCGCCCCATTTTTCGTCCGGCACGCCGATGACCGCGACGTCGGCCACCGATGGATGCGCGAACAGCGCGTTCTCCACCTCCGCGGGATAGATGTTCTCGCCGCCGGAGATGATCATGTCCTTGAGGCGGTCGTGGATGTAGAGATAGCCGTCCTCGTCGAAGAAGCCCGCATCGCCGGTGTGAAACCAGCCGTCGTGCATGGCCTCGTCAGTCGCTTCCGGCCGGTTCCAGTAGCCCTTCATCAGCCAGTCCGACTTCAGGCAGATCTCGCCCACCTCGCCGGCGGGCAGCTCGTTGCCGTCGGCGTCGAGAATGCGGATCTCCGAGCCCTCGTAGGGCAGGCCGCAGGAGCGCAGCTTGCCCCGCGCCGGGTCGTGATCCTCCGGCGGCAGCTGGGTGGCCAGGCCCAGGTTCTCGGTGAGGCCGTAGAGCTGCGTGAAGTTACAGCCGAATACCTCGCGGGCCTTCAGCAGCACCGCCTCGGCGATGGGCGAGGCGCCGTAGGCGATGTTGCGCAGGCTCGAGTAGTCGAACTCTTCCACGTTGGGCTGGTGAATCAGCGCCAGTATCACCGCGGGCACGAAGAAGGTGTGGTTGACGTCGTACTCGTCCAGCAGCCGCAGGATCTCCTGGGGATCGAAGTCGGCCACGATCACCGTGCGCGTGCCCTGCATCAGCGAGAACAGGCCGCTGTTGGAGCCCGCGACGTGGAACACCGGCATGCAGATGAGCGCGGTCTCGCCCGGCTCATAGGCCGCCCAGTCCACTTTGGTGGCCGCATCCACCGCCGGGAACCAGGCGCCGTGGGTGAGCTGCACGCCCTTCGGGTGGCCCGTGGTGCCGCTGGTGTAGAGCTGCTCGAAGTCGTCCTCGGGATCGTACGGCAGCATCGGGTCTTCGGCGGACTGCTTGTCGCGCCAGTCCGCGTAGGACTCCCAGCGTTCGTGGCCGCCGTCCAGCGCGATGATCTTCCCTATCTGTTCGAGGTCGCCCTCCAGCGCCTCGATCATGGGGTAGAGCTCTTTGCCGACGAACAGGATCTGCGCATCGGCATCCTGCAGGATGTATTTCACCTCCAGCGCGGCCAACCGGGTGTTGACGGCCACCATCACGTTGCGGGATTTCGCGCAGCCGAGGACGATCTCGAAATAGTTCGGCGCGTTCTTGGAGAGATAGCCCACCCGGGTCTGCATCGGCAGCCCCTCCGCGGCGAGCCCGTTCGCCACCCGGTTCACCCGTTCGTCGAGTTCGGCGTAGGTCGTGACCTCGCCGTTGAAGATCAGGGCCTCGCCCTGCGGATTCTCCCGTGCGTGCACACGGCTGATGTCGGCCAGATTCAAGGTCGGCATGCTCCCCTCCCGGTCAGGAAATTACTCCAGAAAACATTAAATTAAGTCTGCACGAGCCCCCGGCGCGCGCTTGTATTGCACCGTCCGCGACGGTATTTTAATCCACATTAAATTTCCAGCTGGTCTCCGGCCGGAAGCGCCGCTTCCGGAGGCCGAACCACGAGGACTCGTTCATGAGTACCGCAGCCAGCGATCTGCCCCGCGTCTCACGCGATGCCGAGACCGCGCCGCTCCGTTTCGTCACCGCCGCATCGCTGTTCGACGGCCACGACGCGGCTATCAATATCATGCGGAGACTGATCCAGTCCAAGGGCGCGGAGGTGATCCATCTCGGACACAATCGCAGCGTGGCCGACGTGGTGCGCGCGGCCCTGCAGGAAGACGCCGACGGCATCGCCATCAGCTCCTACCAGGGCGGCCACGTCGAGTACTTCCGCTACATGGTCGACATGCTGCGCGAGGCCGGGGCGGAACACATCCGTATCTTCGGCGGCGGCGGCGGCACCATCACCCTGGACGAGATCCGCGAGCTGATGGACTACGGGGTCGAGCGCATCTACCACCCCAACGACGGCATGAAGATGGGCCTCGACGAGATGATCGAGGATCTCATCCGCCGCACAATGGCGGCGCGCCGTTCGACGGTGCAGCCCGGCGAGCCGGACCCGGACGACATTACGGCCGTCGCGGCCATGATCTCGGCCATCGAGGAGGGCGCGTTCAGCGACGACGAACTCGCCACGCTGCGCAAGACCTGGCAGATGCGCTCGGGCCGGGTGCCCGTGGTCGGCGTCACCGGCACCGGCGGCGCCGGCAAGTCCAGCGTCACTGACGAGCTGCTGAACCGGTTCCTGCAGTCCTTCCCCGACATGCGCATCGCGGTGCTGGCCGTGGATCCCACCCGCCGGCGGACGGGCGGGGCCCTGCTGGGCGACCGCATCCGCATGAACAGCCTGCGCTCCGAGCGGATCTACATGCGCTCCATGGCCACGCGACGCCAGCACCTGGCCACCAGCGAGATGCTGGGCGACGCCATCGCCTTCCTGAAGTCCATGGGCAACGACCTCGTGATCGTGGAGACGGCCGGCATCGGCCAGAGCGACAGCGAGATCGTCGACCTGGTGGACTACTCGGTGTACGTGATGACCTCTGACTACGGCGCGGCCAGCCAGCTCGAGAAGATCGACATGCTGGACTTCGCGGATCTCATCGTGCTGAACAAGTTCGACAAGCGGGGCGCCGAGGACGCGCTCAGGGACATCCGCAAGCAGTGGAAGCGCAATCACCTGAAGTTCCAGGCGACCGACGACGAGGTGCCGGTCTATCCCACCATCGCCAGTCAGTTCAACGACCCGGGCGTCTCCTGGATGTTCGTCAACCTGTGCGGAAACCTCGTGGACAAGCTGGAGCTCGACGCCGCGCGCTGGACGCCCGACATGGACGTGCCGGAAAAGGAGCCGAAGGCCACTGCCATGATCCCCGGGTCGCGAGTGCGGTATCTCGCCGAAATCAGCGAGCAGGGCCGGGATATCAACGAGCGCATCGCCGCCCAGGCGGAGGCCGCCAGCCGGGCGCAGCAGATGTACGAGGCGCTGCGGGCGCTGGAGGACGCGGAGCTGCCCGAAGCGCTCGCGCCTTATCCCCGCGAAGCCCTCACCGCCGACGAAGACCGCTCCCTGCTGGTGCTGCGCCAGCGCTACCAGGAGGCTGTACAGGAGCTGGACGGGGAGGCCGTCGAGCTGCTGCAGGAATGGCCGGATCGCTACGAAGGCGTGCGCGCCGAGCGCTACAGCTACACGGTGCGCGGCAAGGAGGTCACCGGCGAGAATTATCGTGAGAGCCTCAGCCACCAGCCCATCCCCAAGATCGCGCCGCCGAAGTACCGGGACTGGGGCGAGCTGCTGGCCTTCCTCATGAAGGAGAACCTGCCGGGCTCCTATCCCTACACCGGCGGCGTGTATCCTTACCGGCGCACCGGCGAGGACCCCATCCGGATGTTCGCCGGCGAAGGCACGCCGGAGCGCACCAACCGCCGTTTCCATTATCTCTCCCGTGGTCACGACGCGGCGCGGCTGTCCACGGCCTTCGATTCGGTCACCCTGTACGGCGAGGATCCCCACGAGCGCCCCGACATCTACGGCAAGGTGGGCAACTCCGGCGTGTCGATAGCGACGGTCGACGACATGAAGAAGCTCTACTCGGGCTTCGATCTGTGCGATCCGTCCACCTCGGTCTCCATGACCATCAACGGTCCGGCGCCGATGATCCTGGCGTTCTTCATGAACACGGCCATCGACCAGCAGGTGGAAAAGCACCTGCGCGAGACCGGGCAGTGGGAGGACGCGCAGAAGACCATCGACGCCTGGTTCGAGGGCAAGGAGCGGCCGCAGTACCGCGGCGAGCTGCCCGAGGGCAGCGACGGCCTGGGGCTTGGGCTCCTCGGCATCCCCGGCGACCAGGTGGTGGACGCCGAGACCTATGCACGCATCAAGGCGGAGACGCTGGCCACCGTGCGCGGCACGGTGCAGGCGGACATCCTCAAGGAGGACCAGGCCCAGAATACCTGCATCTTCTCTACCGAGTTCGCCATGAAGATGATGGGCGACGTGCAGCAGTACTTCATCGACCACAACGTCCGCAATTACTACAGCGTCTCCATCAGCGGCTATCACATCGCCGAGGCCGGCGCGAACCCCATCAGCCAGCTGGCCTTCACGCTGGCGAACGGCTTCACCATCGTCGAGTACTACCTGGCCCGCGGCATGGACATCGACGACTTCGCGCCGAACCTGTCGTTCTTCTTTTCCAACGGCATGGATCCGGAGTACGCGGTGATCGGGCGGGTGGCACGGCGCATCTGGGCGCGTGCGATGCGCGAGCGCTACGGCGCAAGCCGCCGCAGCCAGATGCTGAAGTATCACATCCAGACCTCCGGCCGCAGCCTGCACGCCCAGGAGATCAGCTTCAACGACATCCGCACCACGCTGCAGGCGCTCTACGCCCTGTTCGATAACTGCAACAGCCTGCACACCAATGCCTTCGACGAAGCCATCACCACGCCCACGGAGCAGTCGGTGCGCCGGGCAGTGGCCATCCAGCTCATCATCAACCGGGAACTGGGCCTGAACTACTGCGAGAATCCCTGGCAGGGCTCGTTCATCATCGACGAGCTCACAGACCTGGTGGAGGAAGCCGTCTACCGGGAGTTCGAGAGCATCTCCGAGCGCGGCGGCGTGCTGGGTGCCATGGATACCATGTATCAGCGCGGCAAGATCCAGGACGAGAGCCTGTACTACGAGAGCCGCAAGCACGACGGTAGCCTGCCGATCATCGGCGTGAACACTTTCCTGCCGGCCGAGGGTCAGGAGGACGAGGTGGGCACGCTGGAGCTCATGCGCTCCAACGACGAGGAGAAGCAGGCACAGATCGACGCGGTGCGCGCGTTCCAGCGCAACCACGTCGGCGACCGCAGCGAGTCGCTGGAGAAGCTCAGGAAGGTGGCGCGGGCCCGCGGCAACATCTTCGAGGAGCTCGTGCAGACCGTGAAGACGAGTTCACTGGGTCAGATCTCCAGGGCACTGTACGATGTGGGCGGAGAGTACCGCCGCAACATGTGAGTCACGACCGAGGCATCGCGAAATGGCAGAAGAAAAAGAACTGCTGACGGAGACGAAAGACGGTGTCACCACCATCACGCTGAACCGGCCCGACGCGCTGAATGCGCTGACGCCGGGCATGCTGGAGGCGCTGGGAAATGCAATGGAGGCTGCCGGCGACGACGACGACGTGCGCGCGGTGGTGGTCACCGGAGCCGGCCGTGCGTTCAGCGCGGGGGTGGACCTGAAGTCGCTGGGCGACCGGCCGATCATCAACGGCAGCGTCGGCGACATCCTGGATATCCCGGCGCGGCGGGCCATCCGTTACATGGAGATCGCGCCGAAGCCGGTCATCGCCAAGGTGAACGGCCATTGCTTCACCGGCGCGCTGGAGCTCGCGCTCGGCTGCGATCTCATCTACACCGCCGCCGAGGCGAAGCTCGGCGATACCCACGCGAAATGGGGCGTGCGGCCCTCCTGGGGAATGAGCCAGCGGCTGCCGCGGCGTGTGGGCATGACCCGCGCAAAGGAGATGTCGCTCACGGCCCGCAGCGTCACTGGTGCCGAGGCGGTGGAGATCGGGCTCGCCAACGACTGCGCGCCGGCCGCGGAACTGGACGATCTCGTGGGCTCGGTGCTCGAGCGGATACTGGAGAACAGCGCCCACGTCCTGGCGGCCTACAAGGTGCTCTACCGCGACACCGAAGACAGGACGCTCACCGCCGGCCTGGCGTTCGAGGCCGGCACCATCTTCGAGATACCCGATACCGCAGAGCGCCTGTCCGGCTTCCGCAAGTAATGGCCGCGGCCTCCTCGGACGACGCCCTCGGTGCGGTGCTGGACATCGCCGGCGCAGAGGGCACCTTCCTCGACATCCTCGGCCTGCGCCAGCTGGACTGGTCGGAAGGCTACGCGCGCCTGTCCCTCGAAGTGGAGCGGCGACACACAAACACCGTCGGCCTGCTGCATGGCGGCGTCATCCTCTCCCTGCTGGATATCGGCGGCGCGATGGCCTGCCTGTACGGCAAGCGGGAGGAGTACGTGGCCATCACGGTGAACCAGAACACGAGCTTCGTCACCGCGCACCGCTCCGACCGGGCCATCGTCGAGGCGCGGCTCATCGGCCGGGGCGCCCGGCTGTGCTTCACCGAGACCACGGTGCTGGACGCGGGATCGGATACACTCTGCGCCACGGCGCTCGGCACCTACAACCTGTTCCGCCGCCAGCGCGAATCGAAACCCACACAACCAGATCGGGAGTGACATGAGCGATCTATTCGACCTGAAGGGGCATCGTGCCCTCGTGACTGGTGCCGGCAGCGGCCTCGGCAAGCAATTCGCGAAGACCCTGGCCGCGGCCGGGGCGGAAGTCGTGCTGGCCGCAAGGCGCCACGAGAAGCTGAAGGCCACCGCGACGGAAATCGACAACGCCGGCGGCACGGCGGCCTGCATCGACCTGGATGTCACGAAGTCCGACTCCATCCGCGAGTGCTTCGCGCTGGCGGAGCAGGAGATCGGCCTCATCGACATCGTGGTGAACAACGCCGGCATCAGCCGGGACAGCTTCGCCGTCGAGCTCTCGGAAGAAGACTGGGACGCGGTGATCGATACCGATCTGAAAGGTGTCTTCATGGTGGCCCAGGCGGCGGCGCAGCGGCTCATCAAGGCGGAGAAACCCGGCAGCATCATCAACATCGCCTCCATCCTCGGCAGCCGCGTCACGAAGATGCTGGTGCCCTACAACGCGGCCAAGGCCGGCGTGAAGCACATGACGAAGAGCCTGGCACTGGAGTGGGCGCGCTACGGTATCCGGGTCAATTCCATCTCGCCCGGCTTCTTCCGGACCGAGATCAACGAGCACGCCATGCAGGCCGGCTACGAGGAACGGCTGAAGAGCATGATACCGATGAAGCGGATCGGTCAGGTCGAGGAGTTGTCCGGCGCGCTGCTGCTGCTCGCATCGGATGCCGGCAATTTCATGACCGGCAGCGACATCGTGGTGGACGGCGGGCATCTCTGTAGTTCGCTTTGATGACATATCTCCGGCCTGCCGCGGGCAGGCTCGTCTCGGCGCCCGTGACAGCCGGAGACAGCTAAGCGGTATTGCCGCCGTCGATGGGTATGGCAGCTCCGGTAATCTGGGCGGCTGCATCGGACGCCAGAAAGGCCACGAGAGCCGCTACTTCCTGCGGGGTCGTAACCCGGCCCGTCGGGCTGCCGGCATCTGCCTCGCGTCTCGCCTGTTGCGGATCCAGACCGCGCGTTGCCCCTTCCGCGTAGAGCATGGGCGTTTCCACGTCGCCGGGGCAAATGGCGTTTACCCTAATGCCCTCGGGCGCGTGATCGAGCGCCATCGCTTTGGTCATCAGTACCAGGCCGCCTTTGCTGGCACAATATGCCACTGCGCGCTCGCCGCCGCTCAGCCCCCAGTCTGAGGCGATGTTCAGGATCACGCCTTTCGTTTCACGCAAATGCGGAATCGCTGCCCGGCTCAGGAAGAAGGGCGCGTTCAGATTGATGGCGATTGTCTCCAGCCAGAGGGCGTCGGTGGTCTCCTCGGCATTCGCCCGGCCGTAGATTCCTGCGTTATTGACCAGAATATCCAGCCGGTCGAATTGTGCGATACAGGCGGCAATCAGGTCAGTGCACGCGTTCGGCGATGTGATGTCTCCCACCCAGGTTGCGACGTTCGAATAGCGATTGCGAAGCCGCCTCGTTCTTGCGCTGTCCCTCCCCGCCGCGAAGACTCGATAATCCGACTCCGCAAGATGTGAAACGATGGCTTCGCCTATTCCCGAACTTGCGCCGGTGACCAGCGCGGCTTTCTGCTTCATGCCGTCCCTTCCCCGACTTCAATTGGCCAGGTGGATGTGGGAGAGTGACAAGCTTCGCATGCGCTGCCGCCGGGATCCACCATGCAATTGCCACTGTTCATCAGTCTCGCCGCACCACCTCGACGGCTCCAGAGGTGCGTAGTTACAATGAAAATGACACTCCACAGCCGGAGCAACGAGAGGGGACAACATGCGAATCACGAAGCAGGATATACCCGTCAAGGTGGATGCGCCGGGCGCCACTGCGCGCCAGCAGCAGAACTTCGGCAACGCTTCCGACTGCGGCGATATCGGCGCGGAGTACTTCTCGATGGCCGCGGGCACGGATCTCGCAGAGCTGCTGCAGGGGCTGCAGGACGACGCCTGCCAGTCACCGCACTGGGGCTACCTCATCGAGGGTCAGGTCACGGTGACCTACACGGACGGCAGCGAAGAAGAGGTGCGGGGCGGTGATGTGTTCTACTGGCCGGCCGGCCATTCCGTGCGAGTCGGCGAGGACGCGGAGATCATCCTCTTCAGCCCCCAGCACGAGCACACGCCGGTGATGGACCACATCAACGGGAAGCTCCAGGGCTAGGAGCATGCCCGGCCGCCCGGTCGGTCGGTCTCTCGCTGCTCCGAGCGCTGACCAGTGACTCCAGGTGGCGGTAACCGGCTGCCATCGGTTCGATGATAGACAGGCCGTCCGCCTCGAGCAGCTCTGCGACCGGGTGCATGCAGGTGCAACCGAGTACGATGACGTCGGCGCCGTCTTGTTCGAGCGCCCGCATGCAGACGGCCCGGATCTTCGCCATCGACGTCATGCCACAGGCCTGCATCTCCTGCACGAAGTTGTCCGCCTGACCGAGCGTCGCGAGGTCGGCGTCCCCGGACAGATGGCGTATCGCGACACAGTCTTCGCGGGCGTTCGTCGCTGCAAGCGCCGCGTCGTAGACGAAGCGCAGGGACGGCGGCCAGATCGTCACGATGGCGAAACGTCGGGCCCCGGCCTGCGCGGTGCGGATCGCACCCTCGCCGGCGCCGGTGACGGGGATGTTCGCCGCTTCCCGTAATTCGGCGATCCCGTAGTCGCCCACCGTGTTGATGTACAGGCCCGCATAGCCTTCTCTCTCGGCCTCGAGCCCTGCCTGCAGGTAGGCGTGTGCGGAAATCTCCCGGGCGCCGGGATTGCGCGGGAAGACGGCTCCCGGTACGGCGCGGAGTTCGGGGTGAAAACGCCGGGCGGCACCGGTGATGGGCTCGGGCGTGGCCTCGTCAGGCGAGGGGGTATCGCCGGTGCCAAGGATTGCGAGCTTCTCCATGCCACGACCCTATCCGATCACGCCCGGCCGCACCACCGGCATCGCAATGGTCGCAATGGTCGCGGTGGTATTCTGATCAGCGGTCTCAACCAGGACCGTTCGAGAATACGGTATGTTCGAATTACTGGATCATCGGTCGGAGAGCGTCGCGGCGCATATTCATGCGCTCTTCCAGCGTTCGTACGAGGTCGAAGCGCGACTCATCGGCGCGGAAGACTTTCCGCCGCTGCGGCGTACCGCGCCGCAGATTCGATCGTCTCCCGGGGCCTACCTCGGCGCCCGCCAGGGCCTCGACCTCGTGGCGGCGGTGGAGTATGCGATCGATGGGTCGCATCTCGACATCGAGAATCTGGCGGTAGACCCCGGTTACTTTCGGCAGGGCTGGGGCACCCGGTTATTGCAGGCCTTGCTCGAAAGGGTCAAGTGGCGAACGGCGGCCGTGGAGACAGCGGCGGGGAATCTGCCGGCCGTGGCGCTCTACGAGAAGACCGGCTTCTCGGTATCCAGACGGTGGACGACCGCCGAGGGCATCGAGAAGGTCGGGCTGTCGCGAAGTAGGCCGTGAGGTATCGCAATTGGAGCGGCAATCGGTTATTCATAGAAATTGGGAATGAGCATTGTCTGATCGAGCACTCTTCCAGCTTTTTTTTGGCGACCTTCACTGGCATCTAGGCGACTAGCGTGTCGACACACGAAGTATTCGCCGGCTCCTCTCGATCCGACGACGGCAGCTGTTGGCCGCAAAGGGTCGTTGCTCACCTCTGACGCATGAGTTCCGAAGTTGACGCGAAGCGGCTATCGCGCAATTGTTGTAGAGCGTTTTACGACAGGAGACCGAGAGTGGCGCAAAGACTGGAGTTTGTTGAGTACGTCACTGACCAGGTCGACGACAGCTGCAACCTGACGCACCGGATGATGTTTGGTGGTTGCACACTCTACCTGGACGGCAAAGTCGTAGCGCTTATCTGCGACGACCAGTTATTCGTCAAACCCACCAGGGCGGGCAGGGAATTCATCGGTAATGTCGTTGAAGCACCAGCCTACCCAGGCGCGAAGAACTCATTTCTGATTGGAGACCAGATCGAGGATCGCGAGTGGTTGACGGAGTTACTGACGGTGACCGCGGCGGAGCTACCAGCGCCGAGGCCCAAGAAGAAAAAGAAGAAGAAGAAGCGCTAATTGTGTACGACTGATTTTGACCTTAAAGCGCCCGTAACCGCTTTCTGAGGTAGGATATCCGCTATCAAGTCGCTGCAGACATCGCGATAATCTTGAGTCATTAGCAAATGATGATTGGGCTACTTGTCATCGTTAATCTGCTGTCGGTGCTGATCTGCCGTCGGATTGCCAAGTCGCGAAAGGCAGATCGTTGGTATTGGTCTCTTGCGGGCCTGGTATTCGGTCCTTTCGCTATTCCGTTTGCGTTCTTTGCAAGCCCGACCAGTAGTTCGCGTAAAACAAGGGACGGACGATGACTCGAGCGTCTGCTCCTGGCCGACTGCGGACCAATAAGCTCAGCTAAACCACACCGAGTAAGTGCCCGCTTCGCTCACAACAGTGGACGAACCACTAATCGACTCCGCGTTTCTGCGGGAACATCATCCTGAGTCCACCTGACGTTCGGCTGGCGACTTGTGTCGTTGCAGTCGGGGTCGCCCAGACAGGCGATGTAAAGATCGCACGTGCTCCATGGCCGTGCCGCTGTTTGACTTCAGTGGCACCCGCCTGCAAATATTCCGTGATGGCGCATGCTCCGCGCCGCTGGCCGGGGGTTGAGCGGTTGCCTGATCTTTCCAACGAATTCCTGACAACGCGGGAGCTGGCCGAGCTCCTGCACATCAAGGAACGCAAGGTCTATGATCTGGCGGCGGCTGGGGATGTCCCATGCTCGCGGGCGACGGGCAAGCTCCTTTTTCCCCGTCGCGGAATCGAGGCGTGGCTTGCGCGGCACAGCTCCGGCGGCGAAGCTACCGAGCGGCCCCGGCCGGCTCCGGTGGTGCTCGGTAGTCAGGATCCGCTGCTGTCCTGGGCGCTGGGCGCTTCGGGGGCCGATCTCGCGAGCCTCATGGAGGGGAGTCTGGACGGGCTCGACCGGTTCGCGGCGAGAGAGGGGATGGCCGCGGGCCTGCACCTGTACGAACCGGAGACGGACAGCTGGAACGTCCCGGTCGTCCGAGAGCGATTCGGGTCAGAGCCGGTGGCCCTGCTGGAATTCGCCTGGCGGGAACGCGGCCTCATCGTCGCGGCGGGTGCGGAGAGCGAGCTCGACGCCGTCACCGCCCTCGCCGGACGCCGCTTGGTACCCAGGCAGGACGGGGCCGGCAGCCAGGTGCTGCTGCAGAGCATGATGAAGGAGGCGGGGCTCGACGCTGATCAGGTGGAATGGATCGAGGCCGCGAGGACCGAGGCGGAAGTCGGTATCGCGGTCCTCGAAGGCAAGGCGGATGCTGGCTTCGGTCTGCGGGCGATGGCCAGGCAACTGCGTCTGGGGTTCGTGCCCGTTGTGCGCGAACGCTACGACCTGCTGGTCGATCGTGGAGCCTGGTTCGATCCGCCGCTGCAGCGGCTCTTCGGCTTCTTCCGCTCGGATGCCTTCCAGGCGAAGGCACGGGAGCTGGGGGGTTACGACGTAAGCGGTCTCGGCACCGTACATTTCAACGGAGCCTGAGACTTCCGGCGATCACCGTCCGGCGTTCGGGAAGAAAAGCTGCTGGCCGTCGAGCCGGTAACCGGCGATGGCCGCCTGGCCGTCGTCGCTGAGTATCCAGTCGATGAACACCTGGCCGGCGTTTGCATTCACGTTGGGATGTTTCCCGGGATTGACCAGGATCACCCCGTACTGATTGAAGAGGTTCGGATCGCCCTCGACCAGAATCTCGTGGTTACCCTTGTTCTTGAAGCTGATCCAGGTGCCCCGATCGGTCATCGTGTAGGCGCTCATCCCCACGGCTGCGTTCAGCGTCGCTCCCATACCCGATCCCGTCTCCCGGTACCAGGTGCCGCTGGCCACGGTCGGGTCCACGCCGGCCTCTTTCCAGAGCGCAATCTCTTTCTTGTGGGTGCCAGAGTTGTCGCCGCGGGAGGCAAAGGGCACCTTGGCCTCGGCGATCCTGGCGAACGCCTCTGTCGCGTCCTCGCTGCCGGCAATCCCTGCCGGGTCGTTCGGCGGCCCGACGATGATGAAGTCGTTGTACATCACGTCGAAGCGCTCCACGCCGTAGCCCTCCGCCACGAACTGCTCTTCCGCGGACCTGGCGTGGACCAGCAGGACGTCGCCGTCCCCGTTTCTGGCGTTCTTGATCGCCTGTCCCGTGCCGACGGCCACCACGTTGACCCGGATGCCGGTCTCCTCTTCGAACATCGGCAGGATGTAGTCGTAGAGGCCCGAGTTGGCCGTCGACGTCGTGGATTGCAGGATGATGGCGTCTTCCGCCCCGAACGAGGCTGGAGACGCCAGGATGCCGGCAGCCAGCGCCACGGACAGCATTCGGGTGAGGGACTTCGTGAACACGTTGGTCTCCTGTGCTTGTCGGGTCGTGGTCAATCGAGCACCAGGCGCCCGGCCAGGTAGTCACCGGCCGCCCGGGATTCGGGATCGGCGAAGAACCGGTCGGCAGCCGTGTGCTCGACGAGGCGGCCCCGATTCAGGAATACGACATCGTCGGCGAGGCGCCTGGCCTGACCCAGATCGTGGGTAACGAAGATGATCTTCACGCCACGCTCGTGTGCTCGCCTGACGATGGACTCGATGGAGGCGATCGCCGAGGGATCCAGGCTCACGGTGGGTTCATCCATGAACATGACCTGCGGCTCGACGGCGAGTGCCCGGGCGAGAGCCAGACGCTGCTGTTCTCCGCCGGACAAGAGTCGCGCGGGCTGGCCGGCACGGTCTGCCAGGCCCACCTCGTGGAGGAGTTCATGGATGCGCGCAGGCGTCGCCGTTCCCCGGAGTTTGAGTACGAAGCGGATGTTGGCTGCCACCGAACGCCGCAGGAGGACCGAGCGCTGGAACACCATGGCCTGCCTGAGCCGGGTCTCCTCGGCGATGGACCGTCCGCCCCACAGAACCTGGCCGTCGGTGGGCGCGATCAGGCCGTGCATCAGCCTGAGGAGGAGGCTCTTGCCGGCGCCGTTCGGGCCCATCACGACCGTCAGGCTTCCGCCCGACACGCGCAGATCGACGCCGTCGACCAGGTTGCGGCCTCCCGCGGTGTAGACGAGATTGCGGGTCTCGCCGACGATGTCGGAGGACACGGTGGCCGGCGCTGACCGGCGATTGGAGACGGCGAGCTCAAGCATAGGCATACCTGCTGGCGGTCATGCGCAGCATCATTACCGCGGCGTTGACGGACAGGGCGAGGGTGACGAGCACGATGCCCAACGCCAGGGCCAGGGCGAGATCGCCCTTGGAGGTTTCGAGGGCGATGGCAGTCGTCATGACCCGGGTGAGATGGTCGATGTTGCCGCCCACGATGATGACGGCGCCGACCTCCGCGACGGCCCGGCCGAAGCCTGCCAGCCCTACCGTAAGGAGGCTGTAACGGGCATCCCAAAGCAGCGCCCGGACCGCCTGCATGCGGGTCAGGCAGAGGGACCGGAACTGCTCCGCGTATTCGTTGTAGAGATTCTCGACAACCTCCCTGGAGAGCGCCGCCACGATCGGCGTGACGAGTACTGTCTGGGCGATGATCATCGCCGCAGGCGTGTACAGAAGTTCCAGCCAGCCGAGCGGACCGGCGTTGGACAGCAGCAGGTAGATGAGGAGCCCCACCACGACCGGCGGGAGACCCATCAGCGCGTTGACCAGGATGATCACTGCCGGGCGCCCCGGGAAGCGCGCGATCGCCAGGGCGGCACCGAACGGCAGGCCGATGGCACACGCGATGACCGCGGCGGACAGGCTGACCCGCAGCGACAGCAGAATGATTTCCAGTAGATCGGCATCGGCGGTGAATACGAGCCGGAACGCCAGGCCGAAAGCTTCGCTGAAATCCTGCATTTTCTACAAATAGCCGTGATCACTCGTGCATTCCGCAGAAGATCGCATAATAAGGGCGACGGAAACAACTGCGGCGGTGCAGCCGCCCGGTCCACTCTAGAATTTGAAGAGCAGATCGAGCTGGTAACGGTTGTAATCGCGCTCGTCGGCGAGCTTGTCGATCGAGTTATCGAACCAGATGAAGCTGCCTGTCCAGTTCTTCGTGATGGCGTAGGTGCCCTTGACAGAGAAGCCGTCGTGGGCGCTGCGGCCGCCGGCGAACGTCGCGTCGATCATGCCGCCGTACAGGGCATCCTTCTCCATGTCCTGGTAAGCCGCCGCAATCGACCACGAGCCAGGATAACTGACCTTTCCGTAAACCGCGCCAAAGGCATAGGCGGTGTCTTCGTCGGCATCGCCATTGCGGGCCCAGGAACCGAAAATATCGAAGCCGGCGAGCTTTACGCCGCCGCGCAACCGGGTGATGTTGTAGTCGTATACGAGGTTCCTGTCGGCGTCGAGCGTGTTACCGTTACAGATGCTCAGGTAGCAAGGGTTGTAGCCTTGCATGTCCTGAAAGTCCTGATAGCCAAGGCTCGCATAGAATGTGCTGCCGTTGTAACCCAGTTCACCACCCCAAACCGAGCTGTCGTCACTGCCAAGGCGCTCGTCGATCTGCAGCCAGTAGCCCTTGCCGTAGAAGCCGGCACCACCTGTGAATGCGACGGCCAGGCCCTCGGGCATGTAGTCGCTGTCGTAGAAATACTCGACCGGGTTGCGTGCCCAGGGCTGGGACATCTTGCCGGCCGTGACCGTCATCCTGTCGGTGGCCTGCCAGGTCACGTAGGCGCGACGAAGGGAGATGTCCTTGGCGCTGGCGTCTCCGTCGAGGGTGACGTCCCGGGAACGCGGGTTCGAGCCGCCGGTGGAGATCTCTATACCCACCCGGATGTCGTCGTTGACGTCGGCGTTGATCATGAGGCGGCTCCGGAGGCGCTGCCGGTCCCGGTTCTCCAGGCCTTCCACGTCGATCCCCTCGAAGCGATAGCGAAAGTCGCCCTTGAGGGACAACTTCTCCGCCCAGCTGAATTTCGCCTGTTTGGCTTCCAGCGCCGCGACCTTCTCGTTCAGCTCCCTGACCTGGGACTCGAGCTCGGCATTCTTGTCCTGGCTCTGCGCGAACGCGGATATGGATACGGTCAGGGCCAGCGCAATCACGCTTCCCGCGAGGGCTCTTCTCATGGCATTCCCCTTCCTGGTCAACGAAAACCCGGCGGCAGAGTCGATGACTCGAGTGACGATCGGTAATATTGCAAAACCGCGTGAAATTTTGCGCTTGTATGGATTAAAACGCAATAAAAGACACAAAAAACATATAAAAGACAGTCAGGCAAGCCTACGCCTGCCGTGTGCACAGTCGCTTGACGGGATTGCTGCCCAGGGTGGTCCAGGGTGGCCGAGGGTGGCCAAGGGGGGCGGAGACGCTCGTCGGGGAGCCGTGAACGCGCTGCGCGGTAGCGCAGCGGTACTCAGCGTGACAGGTGCAGCGCGCAGATCTTGTTGCCGTCGGGATCGCGCAGGTAGGCGAGGTAGAGATCGCCCATGCTGCTCGGCCGCGCGCCGGGCGGGTCTTCGATGGCTGTGCCGCCATTCGCCAATCCTGCGGCGTGGAAGGCTTCAACCTGCTCGGGGCTTTCCGCCGCAAAGCCTATCGTGCCGCCGTTGGCGCTGCTCGGCGGTTCGCCGTTGATGGGCTTTGTGATGCCAAAGGTCGCACCACGCGCGCGGTAGAAGTACCGGTCCTTGTCGCGGATCGGCTCGCGCACGCCCAGTGCGCCGAGCACGGCGTCATAGAACTGCTTCGATCGCTCGAGGTCGCTCGCGCCGACCATCACGTGTGTGAACATGCTTTGCTCCTTTGTTCCTGTAATGACTCTGTCGCGAAGAGGCCGGAGCCGGAACCCTCAGCCACCGACCGCTTTCAGGTCCAGCTTCAGCCCGTCTTTCGGTTTCGGGATCGGCACCTGCTGCACCCGGTATTCGTAGCCTTCAGGCACGCTGCACTCATAGGTGAGCACGAAACGATGCAGGAAGACCTTGGCCAGGATGGCCGCGAAGTGCATGCCCAGACACTTGTGCACGCCGCCGCCGTAGGGCGCGTAGGCAAACGCATGGCGCTTGTGTTCGGCGCGTTCCGGGCTGAAGCGCTCGGGGTCGAATTTCTCCGGCTCGGTCCAGATGTTCGGGTCGCGGTGCGCTGCGTCCGGCGACACCGTGACCTGGCTGTTGGCCGGTATCCGGAAGCCTTCCCACTCGAATTCTCTCAGCGTGCGGCGGGGGATGTAGGGTACCGGTCCCCACATGCGCATGGCCTCGCTGAAGAGCCAGTCGGTCTGCTCGAGCTTGTCGAGATCGTCGTATTGCACCGGCCCCTCGCCGATGCTGCGAGCCTCTGCGCGCAGCCGCTCCTGCCACTCGGGATGGGCGGCGAGGGCGTAGGCGCTGGTCGTCAGCGTGCTGGTGAGCGTGTCGTGGGCCGCCATCATGAGGAAGATCATGTGGTCGATGATGTCCTGATCGGTGAAGGACTGGCCGTCGTCGGTGGTTGCGTTGCAGAGCCGGGTGAACATGTCCTTGCCGTCGGTGCCGCGGCGTTCCGGTATCAGCCGCGCGAAGAAATCGGCGAGGACTTCGCGGCCTTTCAGGCCCTTCCAGAAGCTCAGGCCGGGGACGGGGACGCGGATGATGGCGAGGCTCGCCGCCACGGTGTCGATGAAGGCCTTGTTCAGCCGATCGGCCTCCGGGCCGAGTTCGAGACCGAGGAAGGCGACCGCGGCGTTGTCCAGGGTGAGCTGCTTGATGGCGGGGTAGAAGCGGAAGTCGCGCTCGTTCGCCCACGGCCGGATGCCCTCCGTGACCACCGCGTTCATGCTGTCCATGTAGTGCTCGAGCGCCTCGCGCTTGAAGGCGGCGTTCATGATGCGCCGGTGGTAGCGGTGCTCGTCGAAGTCCATGAGCATGAGGCCGCGGGTGAAGAGCCGCCCGAGGGTGTGGTCCCAGCCGAGTTCGCTGGAGAAGTTCATGTCCCGGTTCAGCAGGACCTTCTCGAGCGCGTCGGCTCCGGTGAGCGCGATGCTCGACTGTCCCGCCATCTTCGAGCGGTAGACTGGCCCGTAGGTCTCGCGCATGCGCCGCGACAGTGCGCGGGCGTCCTTCAGGAGCTCGAATCCGTGGCCGACCCACGGCAGCCCGTCTTCCCCGGGAATATGGCTGAGATCGTTGGTGGCCCGCGCCTTCTCCTGCGTCCGATGATGTATCTGTGAGGCTTCTGCGCTCATGGATGGAGACCCCCGGTTTCCCTGCTTTCCGCGTCCGGCAACATGCACCGCGACCGTGCGGTGCGCATGGCTTGTTGCCCTGCAATAGTGCGAGTATACTCGCTTGCTTGTTGACAACAAGTAAATTCTGACCGTAGCAACGATAAGGCACCCTTTTGTCCGTAAATCCCCGCGACATCGCCGAAGAGGCCACGCCCCGCACCCAGGCGGAGCGCTCCGCGCAGTCCGATGCGGCGATGATCGAGGCGGCCAAGGCGCTGATCCTGGAGCGGGGCACCGAAAAAACCACTTTACAGCTCATCGGCGAGCGCGCGGGCTACAGCCGCGGGCTGGCCTCCTACCGCTTCGGCACCAAATCCGGCCTGTTCCAGGCCGTGGGCAAGTCCGTCCTGAGGCACTGGATGAGCCACCTGGACCGCGCCGTGGACGGACAGGTGGGCATCGAGGCCATGTGTTCGGCGGCCGAGGCCTACCGCCGCTTCATCGAGAAGTGGCCGGACGAGATCCGGGTGCTGCACATCCTGCTGTGCGAGGCGGCGAGCCCCCGCTCGGAGTTCCGCCAGATCGCCGACGAGAGCTATGAGCGCCAGCGCGAGGACGTCGCGGGCTGGGTGCGCCGCGGCATGGAGCAGGGCACGGTGCGTGCCGACGCCGACCCGCAGAGCGAGGGCGCCCGCTACGTGGCCTACATCTCCGGCATGACCTATCTGTGGCTGATCAGCCCCGGCGCGATCGACTGGCAGAAGGTCAATGACGACTTCAAGGACCAGATCCGCAACTCTCTTTCCCCCTGAACGGGGCGACCCATCAACCCAGCAACAGGAATCACGCAAATGGCAGACGCATACATCTTCGATCACGTCCGCAGCCCCCGTGGCCGCGGCAAGTCCAGCGGCTCGCTGCACCAGGTGACGCCCATCGAGCTGCTGACCCAGGTGCTCGAGGCCGTCCGGGACCGCAACGAACTGGATACGAGCAAGCTCGACGACGTGGTCATCGGCTGTGTGGCGCCGGTGGGCGAGCAGGGCTCCAACGTGGCCCGCGTGGCGGCGCTGAACGCCGACTACGCCGAGAACGTGCCCGGCAAGCAGCTGAACCGCTTCTGCGCCTCGGGCCTGGACGCGGTGAATACGGCGGCCTCCCAGGTCATGGCCGGCCAGGCGGATCTCGCCATCGGCGGCGGCCTGGAGAGCATGTCCCGGGTGCCGATGGGCTCCGACTCCGGCGCCATGGCGGCCGACCCCCAGGTGGCTTACAAGACTTACTTCGTGCCCCAGGGCATCGGTGCCGACCTCATCGCCACCAAGTACGGCTTCTCACGCGACGACGTGGACGCCTACGCCGCCGAGAGCCAGAAGCGGGCCGCCAACGCCTGGGAAAAGGGCTACTTCAAGAACTCCGTCGTGCCGATCAAGGACACGCTGGGCATGACTCTGCTGGATCGCGACGAGCACGTGCGGCCCGACACCACCGTCGAGGGGCTGGGCGAACTGAAGCCGGCATTCGTCATCCCCGGCGAGCAGGCGGGCTTCGACGCGGTGGCGCTGCAGCGTTATCCGGAGGTCGAGGCCATCAATCACGTGCACACGGGCGGTAATTCCAGCGGTATCGTCGACGGCGCCGCCGCCGTGCTGGTGGGCACGAAGGAGATGGGCGAAGCGCTGGGTCTGAAGCCCCGCGCACGCATCCGCGGCTTCGCCTCCATCGGCACCGAGCCCACCATCATGCTGACGGGCCCGGCGCCTTCCGCGGAGAAGGTGCTGAAGCGCTGCGGCATGGACAAGAAGGACATCGACCTGTTCGAGCTGAACGAGGCCTTCGCCTCGGTGGTGCTGCTGTTCATGCAGCGCCTCGGCATCGAGCACGACCGGATCAACGTGAACGGCGGCGCCATCGCCATGGGGCATCCGCTGGGCGCCACCGGCACCATGATCCTCGGCACCGTGCTGGACGAGCTCGAACGCCGCGACCTGAACACCGCGCTCGTGAACCTGTGCGTCGGCGCAGGCATGGGCACAGCCACGATTATCGAGAGGGTATGAGCACGATGAACACGATTGATTTCCAAGTAGACGGCGACGGCATCGCGACGATCACCATCGACGTGAAGGACCGGCCGATGAACGTGCTGACGCCCGAGTTCATGGCCGAGCTGAAGGAGAGCATCGAGAAGGTGGCCTCCGACGACGCCATCAAGGGTGCCGTCATCACCTCCGGCAAGGATTCCTTCCTGGCCGGCGCGGACCTCAAGTCGCTGGTGAACGCGTTCGACAGCGGCGCCAGCGCCGAGGAGATGTACGCCAACAGCCGCGGCCTGCAGCAGACGCTGCGTGGCATGGAGACCAGCGGCAAGCCGTTCGCGGCGGCCATCAACGGCACGGCGCTCGGTGGCGGCCTCGAGATCTGCCTCGCCACCCACTACCGGGTGGCTGCGAACAATCCGAAGGCCGTGCTCGGCCTGCCCGAGGTACAGGTGGGCCTGCTGCCGGGCGGCGGCGGCACCCAGCGCCTGCCCCGGCTGATCGGCCTCGAGGCCTCCCTGCCGCTGATGCTGCAGGGCACGCACGTGAAGCCGGAGAAGGCGCTCTCGCTCGGCATCGTCAACGAGGTGGTGGAGCCGGGCAAGGAAGTGGATGCGGCGAAGAAGTGGATCAGGGAAGCGGGCGATCCGGAGCAGCCCTGGGACAAGAAGGGCTTCAAGGTGCCGGGCGGCACCGGCCTGATGAACCCGAAGGCCATCCAGACGCTGATGGTGGGTTCGGCGCTGCTGCAGAAGAACACCAACCACAACTACCCGGCGCCGATCGCCATCATGTCCTGTGTCTACGAGGGCACGGTGCTCCCGATCGACCAGGGGCTCGACATCGAGTCCAAGTACTTCGTCTCGTTGCTGCGCGACCCGGTGGCACGCAACATGACCCGCACGCTGTTCATCAACAAGGGCGCGGCGGACAAGCTGGTGCGCCGGCCGAAGGGCGTCGACAAGAGCCAGGTGAAGAAGCTGGGCGTGCTCGGTGCCGGCATGATGGGCGCGGGCATCGCGTTCGTCTCCGCAAAGGCGGGCATGCAGGTCGTCCTGCTGGATACGACGAAGGACAAGGCCGAGAAGGGCAAGGACTACTCACGCGAACTCCTGCAGAAGCGCATCGACCGGGGCCGCATGGATTCCGACAAGGCCGCGGACATGCTGGAGCTGATCAGGACCACGGACGACTACGCGGACCTGGAAGGCTGCGATCTGATCATCGAGGCCGTGTTCGAGGACCGCAAGATCAAGGCCGACGTCACGGCGAAGACCGAGGCGGTGATCCCGGAGAGCGCAATCTTCGCCTCCAACACCTCGACGCTGCCGATCACCGGTCTCGCCGAGGCCTCGAAGCGGCCGGAGCAGTTCATCGGCATCCACTTCTTCTCGCCGGTCGACAAGATGCCGCTGGTGGAAGTGATCGTGGGTGAGAAGACCGGCGACGAGGCCATTGCCCGGTCGCTGGACTATATCCAGCAGATCAGGAAGACGCCGATCGTGGTCAACGACAGCCGCGGCTTCTACACCAGCCGGGTGTTCGGCACGTTCACGCGCGAGGGCATGTCCATGCTGGCCGAGGGCGTAAACCCCGCGCTGATCGAGAACGTGGCCAAGCAGGCCGGCATGCCGGTGGGGCCGCTGGCGGTCACCGACGAGGTGTCGCTGGAACTCGCTTACCACGTCGGCAAGCAGACCCGGGAGGACCTGGGCGACGACTACGTGGGCACCCCGGCCGACGAGGTGGTGCGCAAGTTCGTCGAAGATCTCGACCGCCGCGGCAAGCGCTTCGGCAAGGGCTTCTACGACTACCCCGAGGGCGGCAAGAAGCATCTCTGGCCGGGTCTCGCCGAGCATTTCCCGGTGGCCGAGGAACAGCCCAGCGTCGAGGAGGTGAAGAAGCGCATGCTCTACATCCAGGCGCTGGACACCGTGCGCTGCATGGACGAGGGCGTGGTCACTGACCCGGCGGACGCCGACGTCGGCTCCATCTTCGGCTGGGGATTTCCGCCGTATACGGGCGGCACCATCTCGCTGATCGAGACCGTGGGCCTGAAGGAATTCGTGGCCGAGTGCGACCGCATGGCCGAGGCCTACGGCGAGCGCTTCAAGGTGCCGGACATGCTCCGGCAGAAGGCGGAGAAGGGCGAGACGTTTTATCCCCGCGGTGGCGCGTCCGAGACGCGCTCGGCCGCCTGAGGCCGCTGCGGTGAGCGAGTGGGAGACGGTGGATTACGCGACCGAGGGAGCGGTCGCGACCATCTCCATCGACCGCGACGAGGTGATGAACGCCTTCAACCGGCAGCTCCGGCTGGATCTGCTGGCGGCGTTCGGAAGAGCCGTGGACGACCCGGAGGTCCGGGTCATCGTCTTCACGGGGGTCGGTCGGGGCTTCTCGGCCGGCGCCGACCTCAAGGATGCGATGAGCGCCCGGGAGACGGGCAACCAGCGGATCGAGGAACAGCTGCAGCGCGAGTACCGTCCGGTGCTGGAGATCATCGGCCGCTGCGAGAAGCCGGTGATCGCCAGCATCAACGGCGCGGCGGCCGGCATCGGCCTGTCGTTCGCGCTGATGTGCGACCTCGCCATCATGTCGGACAAGGCCTTCCTGCTGGCGCCGTTCGCAAGCATCGGCCTGGTACCCGACGGCGGCGCCACCTGGCTGCTGGCGAATCAGCTCGGCTACAAGCGGGCCTTCCAGGCCTGTGTGGAGGCCGAGCGCATCCCGGCGGACAGATGTCTCGAGTGGGGTCTGGTCAACAAGGTGGTCCCGGCGGACGAACTCCTTGAGGCCACCGCCGCCTGGGCGGCCTCGCTGGCGAAACGCGCTCCGCTCTCGATGGCCGCGACGAAGCGGGCCATGCGCCACGCCATGGCCGGCAGCTGGGGCAGCACATTCGACGTGGAGGCGAGTCTCCAGGACGCACTCATCCGGAGCGAGGACAACACCGAGGGCGTTACCGCCTTTTTCGAGAAACGGGAACCGGAATTCAAGGGCCGCTGAGCGGGCCACGACATCAACGAGGTATAGGTCATGGAAAGAAAGCTGTTCGACGATGAGCACGAGATATTCAGGGATTCGGTCCGCACGTTCCTGAAGAACGAGATCCAGCCCCACTCGGATCGCTGGCACGAGAAGGGCATCGTGGACCGCGAGGCCTTCCTGAAGGCCGGCGAGCAGGGACTGCTGCTGATGTGGGCCGACGAGAAGTACGGCGGCGCCGGCATGAAGGACTTCCGCTACGAGCAGATCTTCATCGAGGAGATGGCCCGCTGGGGCGATCCCGGCTTCTTCGCCACGCTGCACAGCCGCCTGGTGGGCCCCTACATCGGCGAGCTGGGTACCGAGGAGCAGAAGGAACGGTGGCTGCCGAAGTGCGTCAGCGGCGAGAACATCCTCGCCATCGCCATGACCGAGCCGGGCGCCGGCAGCGACGTGGCGGGCATGCGCACCAAGGCCGAGGACAAGGGCGACCACTGGCTGCTGAACGGCTCCAAGACCTACATCTCGAACGGCATCAACGCCGACCTCGTGGTGGTGGCGGCGCGCACCGTGCCCGACTCCACTCACGGCCTCGGGCTGTTCGTGGTCGAGCGCGACATGGAGGGCTTCGAGCGCGGCCGCAACCTGAGCAAGATGGGGCTCAAGTCCCAGGACACGGCGGAGCTGTTCTTCAACAACGTCAAGGTGCCGAAGGAGAATGTGCTCGGAGAGGCCACCAAGGGCTTCTACTACCTGATGCAGTTCCTGGCCGAGGAGCGTCTGCTCGGTGCCTGCGGCTATCTTGCGGCGGGCCAGGCGGCTTTCGATATCACCATGGAGTACATCACCGAGCGCAAGGCCTTCGGCCGTCGCATCGCCGATTTCCAGAACTCGCGCTTCGCCATGGCCGACATGCGCATGGAGCTCGACATCGCCCAGGTGTATGTCGACCGCTGCGTCGAGGAGCATAACGAGGGCAAGCTGACGGCCGAGGTGGCGGCCCGCGCGAAGCTCTATACCAGCGAGCTCGAGGGCCGGGTGATGGACCAGTGCGTGCAGCTGCACGGCGGCGCGGGCTATATGGACGAGTACGTGATCTCGCGCATGTACACCAACGCGCGCGTCTCGCGCATCTATGCCGGGTCCTCGGAGATCATGCGCGAGATCATCGCGCGCTCCATCGGCCTGGATCCGCGGCAGAAGAAGCCGAAATCGCTGGAGGAGGCCAAGGCGAAGGCCAGCGCGGCCTGATTTCGCCATGCGGCAATGACGGCAGGACGCCCGCCCCTGGTGGCGGGCGTCTCTGTTTCGGGGTATCGAGAAGGAGGGGAAGTCGATGGATCTCGCCAACAAGACGGCGATCGTGACCGGCGGTGCTTCCGGGCTCGGCAATGCAACCTGCCGGGAGTTCGTGAAGCACGGCGCCAACGTCATGATCCTGGACATCAACGAGGACGCCGCGAAGCAGGCAGCGGAGGAACTCGGCGAGCGCGCCGACTACGTGGCGGCCGACGTGACCGCCGAGGCGTCCGTGCAGGGAGCGCTGGAGAAGACCATGGATCGCTTCGGGGCGCTGCACATCTGCGTGAACTGCGCCGGCGGCGGGCCGCCGGGCAAGACGCTGGGACGGGACGGCCCGCTGCCGCTCGAGCGCTATGCCTCGGTGGTGAATCTGAATCTCATCGGCACGTTCAACGTGCTGCGTCTCGCCGCCGAGCAGATGGCGTGCAACGAGCCGGAGGGCGAGGCCGGCGAGCGAGGCGTGATCATCAACACGGCGTCGGTGGCGGCCTACGACGGCCAGATCGGCCAGGCGGCCTACAGCTCCAGCAAGGCGGGCATCTGCGGCCTGACGCTGCCGGTGGCCCGTGACCTCGCGCCGCTGGGGATTCGGGTGATGACCATCGCGCCGGGAATCATGAACACGCCGCTGCTGCAGTCGCTGGACGACAAGGTGAAGCAGCCGCTGATCGAGATGGTGCAGTTCCCGAAGCGGCTCGGGCTGCCGGCCGAGTTCGGCCTGCTGGCACGGCACGTCATCGAGAACGCCTACCTGAACGGTGAGGTGATCCGCCTCGACGGCGCCATCCGCATGCAGCCGCGATGAGCGGGGCGGAGCGTGGTGGCCCCCTCGCGGGGCTGAAGATCATCGAGATCGCCGGCATCGGTCCCGGGCCGTTCTGCGGCATGATGCTGGCGGATATGGGGGCCGAGGTGATCCGCGTGGAGCGCAAGTCGGCTCCGGGCGGCGGCCGGCCGCTGCCGGATCCGCTGAACCGCAGTCGCCGGTCCATCGCGCTGGACCTGAAGTCGCCGGAGGGCGCGGCGGTGGTGCTGCGGCTGGTGCGGGATGCGGATGCGCTGTTCGAGGGCTTCCGGCCGGGCGTGGCCGAGCGCCTGGGGATCGGGCCGGACGAGTGCCTGGCGGCGAACCCGAAGCTGGTGTACGGCCGCATGACCGGGTGGGGACAGGACGGGCCGCTGGCGAACGCGGCCGGGCACGACATCAATTACATCGCGCTGTCGGGCGCGTTGCACGCCATCGGGCGCCGGGGCGAGAAGCCGGTGCCGCCGCTGAATCTTGTGGGGGATTTCGGCGGCGGTGGCATGCTGCTCGCTTTCGGCATGGTGTGCGCGTTACTGGAGGCACAGAAGAGCGGCGAGGGCCAGGTCGTGGATGCCGCCATGGTGGACGGCTCGCTGTCGCTCATGGCCATGTTCTTCGGTTTCCGGGCGATGGGATTGTTCGACGGCGGTACGGGCACGCATTTCCTCTCGGGCGCTTCGCACTTCTACGATACCTACGAGACGAAGGACGGCCGGTATGTGGCCGTCGGCTCGATCGAGCCCCAGTTCTATCAGCTGCTGATCGAGAAGGCGGGGCTGGATGCGGAGACGTTCGGGCCCGGCGTGTTCAGTGGCCGAACGGATGCGCAGACGGTAGCCCAGTGGGATCGTCTGGGCGAACGGCTGGTGGAGGTGTTCCGGACGAAGACCCGGGACGAGTGGTGCGAGATCATGGAAGGCACCGACGTCTGCTTCGCGCCGGTGCTGGATCTCGGCGAGGCCGGGGCTCATCCGCATAATGCGGCCAGGCGCAATGTCATCGAGGTGGACGGCGTGCCCCAGAATGCCCCGGCGCCCCGGTTCAGCCGCACGCCGCCCGGCGATCCCGCCGGTCCGCGGCCGTCGGGTCAGGATACCGACGTCGTCCTCGGGGATTTCGGTTTCGCCGAGGATGAGATTGCCACGCTGCGCGAGCGGGGTGTCCTGAGCTGATCCGGTCCGGATTTGTCGCCGTTGGCGCCGGGACGGGGCAATAAGTTGCAAAAGTTGGATTAGTTCGGTCCGGCACCCAAAGTGGTGATCAGGTCTTCGTCTACGTGGCCGTCGGCTACCAGGCCGCGGTCCTGCTGGTACGCCGAGACGGCGCGGCGGGTGGCCGGGCCCACTATGCCGTCCGGCTCGCCGGGGTCGTAGCCCAGCGCCGCCAGCGCAACCTGGAGCCCTTCCACGTCTGCGCGCCGGAGCGGGCCGGCATCCTCGGGCAGGCCGGTCACCAGCGTGCCGCCGCCGGCGATGCGATCGGCCAGCCGGCCGACCGCCAGCGCGTAGAACTCCGAGCGGTTCCAGCCCATGATCACGTCGAAGTTCTCGTAGACGATGAATGCCGGGCCTTTGTGACCGGCGGGCACCAGGATGGCGGATTCGAGATCCAGACGGGGGAGGGGCCGGCTCCAGGCGTCCGTGACGCCCATGTCCACCCAGTCGGCCAGCGGCCGGCGCCGGTCGCGGCCGGCCAGCGCGTAGTCGAAGCCCTCCGGCAGCCGTACTTCCCTGCCCCAGCGCAGTTCAGGCTGCCAGCCGAGGCCCTGCAGGAAGTTGGCCGCCGACAGGATGGCGTCCTCGGTGCTGTGCCAGAGGTCGCGCCGTCCGTCGCCGTCCGCGTCGATGGCGTGGCGCAGGAAGACAGAAGGCAGGAACTGGAAATTGCCCATCGCGCCGGCCCAGGAGCCCACCATGCGCTCGGGTGCAATATCTCCTGCATCGACGATGCGCAGCGCGGCGATGAGTTCCTCCGTGAAGAACGGCCCGCGGCGAGCGTCGCAGGCGAGTGTCGCCAGCGCGTCCGGCACGGGGATCTTGCCGTAGTAGCTGCCGAAGTTCGTCTCCAGGCCCCAGAAGGCCACGAGGTAGTGCGCGGGCACGCCGTAGCGGCGCTGGGCTGTCATCAGCGTGTCCCGGTGGCGGTTCAGCATCTCACGGCCCCGCTGCACCCGTTCCTCCGTGACCCGGCGGCCGTAGTAATCCGCGAAGCTGCGCGTGAATTCGGGCTGACCCCTGTCCAGCTCGATGACCCGGTCGAGCGGCCTCGCCTTCGCCAGTACGTCCCGGATGACCGGCTCGCTGATGCCTGCCTCGCGCGCACGGTCGCCGATGCGCTCCAGGCAGGCGTCGAAGGCGGTCTCGTCCGTTGCTCCCTGCACGCCGGTGGCGAGCAGCAGCCCGAACGCCGCCGCCGCGGCGCGCATGGATAGCCGGCGGCCGGTGATCTGGCCGGTGATCTGCAATGCTCCTCCGTGAGCTGATGTCCTCGTCATGGTCGCTGCGGTCTCTGCGTTGCCCGGTCCCCCGAGGGTAATGGAAGCGCCGCCGGCTGCCCAGACGATCGTGCAAAAAAAGAAGGGCGGCCAGTGGCCGCCCTTCGGTTTGCAGCGATGCTGCCGTTGTCGAGCGTGAGTCGCTCCGCTGTCAATCGCCGCCGAACTTGATGTCGACGCCGATACGGGCTTCCCACAGACTGCGGTTGATGTAGGTCCGCTCGATGGAGCGATCGCTGAACTCCTCGTACACGAAGCGGCCCTGGGCATCGACGCTGGCATCGACGATCTCCGGCGTGAAGAACTGGGCGTCCACGATCTCGCCCCATTCGTCGTTCAGGAGGTTGCCGAGGTTGTAGATCTTCAGATACGCACGACCCCGGAAGCCCGCGGGCAGCGAGATGTCCTGGCTGACACGCAGGTCGAAGCGGGTGCTCCAGCCCGTGTTGTAGCCATTACGCTCGGTGAAGCCGGGCGCCAGGCCCTTGTCCGCGACCCAGGCGAAGAACGCCTGCTGGTCGAAGTCGGGACCGAACACCACGTTCGGATCCGCCGGGCCCGCCGGGATGTACAGCAGGTGGCGGCCGAAGAAGCCGTCGCCCTCGAGGTCGTTCGAGTTCATCGCGTAGCTCTGCGGCTGACCCTTGTTCACGAAGCCGTACAGCGTCACCTCGGTGAGATTGTCGCCGAAGAAGGCCCGTGCGTAGTTCAGGCGCAGGGTGTAGCGCTGGGGAACGACGTAGTTCGAGTTCGCAGCCTCGGGGTTGTTGATGTCCAGCAGTGCGGTGTTGTCGAAGTTCGACGCCGCTACCGCGGAGGTCATCGGGCTCACGTCCTCGGCCTCGGTCCAGGCATAGCCGAGCAGCACGTCCAGGCCCCAGTCGAAGTCCTTGCGGAAGACCACGGAGACGGTGTTGCTGACGGGCTCCTCGTCGGAGTTCGTCAGCATGAAGTTGTCCGTCTCCTCGTCGCCGTCGCCGTCGCGATCTATGTAGTCGTAGATAGGCGTTCCGGCGCGGGTGAAGCCGACGATCTCCTGGGACAGATCGACATAGTAGGCCGGATCGCGACCACGCGTGTGCAGGAAGTCGAAGTCCATCTGGATGTCGTACCAGGGCGTATCCCAGGTACCGCCGAAGGCGAACTTCCACTCGCTGGGCTGATCGTATTCCGGGTCGATGATGACGAGGTTCGAGTCGTTGGCATCGGCCGGCGACACGGCCAGCACGGCGTCGACCATCTCCTGAGGCACGTCGAAGCCGGGACGGCCTTCGCCGGAGAGATCCAGCGAGTCCGGGGATCCGGGCAGGACCGTCGCCGAATCGAAGTAGTTGAACTGGAACTGGGCGTTGGTCAGGCCGTCGTTGCTCCAGGCATTCGAGATCCAGACGTTCGGGTTGCCGCCGGAGTAGAGGCCGACACCGCCACGCAGGGTCAGGTCGTCACGCACGTCCCAGTTGAAGCCGAGACGCGGCATGATCAGGTCCAGGCCGTCGATATTGGCGTCGTTGCGGATGCCGTAGATATCGGTGAACGTCTGGTTGAAAACCGGACGGTCGTCGCTGGTGAACCACTCGTAGCGCAGGCCGGCCGTGATCGTCAGAGCGTATTCGTCGAAGAAGATCTCGTCCTGGATGTAGAGCGAGTTGAGCACGTTCTCGAAGGTCGCAGCCGCATCGGTGGCCACGTTGGTGCCGCCACCGCTGCCGTAGTAGACGCGGCTCGGACGGCCCAGCTCGAACCGGTCGATGCCGGACAGCTCGCAGTTCGGATCGGCGAGACGCCCTGCCGCATCCAGCGCCGCACAAGCGGCCGGGTTGTCCGTGGAGTCGTCGAAGAAGTCGTACTCACCGCCATTGGAGTGCTGCACGAAGATGTTAAAGATCTCCAGCGTCTCCCGGTCGTAGCCGGCCGTGATCACGTGGTCGCCGATGAAGTAGTTTCCGGCGAGGCGGAAGTAGTCGGAATCGGTCTTCAGCGCATTGGCCTGACGCGAGTCGTCTGCACCCAGGTAGACGGTGCCGTCGCGGCCGCCGACGCTGATCTGCATGTCGGCAAAGCCCTTGGGACCGACGGTGACCTGGGAGTCGTCCATGGAGCTGGAGCTGTAGAACACCTCGGTGGAGAAGTTGTCCGTCCACTGGGACCACAGTTTGGCCGTGTAGGTCTCGAACTCCGCACCCTTGGTGTAGAAGTGATTGGCGAATTCGAATTCGTCGTCATCGCCGTCCGAATCGCGGTCCTGGAAGCCGTCGAAGTAGTTATAGATGACGGCCGCATTGTGACGATCGTTGATGTTCCAGTCGAGGCGCACCATGTACTTCTCGGCCTCCTGAACGCCATCGCTGGGCTGGCCTCCGGGATCGTAGCCATAGACGTTCTGGGCGATGTTCGCGATGCGGTTGTAATCCGTCTCGCTCAGCCAGGGACGCTCTTCACCATTGCCCGAGCCGGCGAAGCCGCGGGCCAGGAAGCGGGGCTCCTCGGACTCCTCGTAGGCGGCGAAGATGAACAGGCGGTCCTTGATGATCGGGCCGCCGAGGTCGAAGCCCATGTAGGTCTTGTCGTAGTCAGGACGGCCGTAGTCGTTGGGGTCGTTGGCCACCGTGTCGCCACGAAGGTCGTTATTGGAGAATTCGTAGAAAGCGCCGACCTGCCACTCGTTGGTGCCCGACTTCGTGACCGCGTTGATGTTACAGGCCGAGAAGCCGCCGTAGGTGACGTCGAAGGGGGCGAGCTCGACCGCGATCTGTTCGATCGAATCGTACGGGAAGGGCATGCCGACAGCCGTCGCGTAGCCGTTCTCGTTCAGACCGAAGCGGTCGGTCTGGCTGATGCCGTCCAGCGTGATGTTGTTGAAGCGCGGATGCTTGCCGGCGCAGTTCACGCCGAAGCCGTCCTCGTCCGCATCGATCATGATGCGGGGATCGATGCCGTAGACCTCGGAGATGTCGCGGCTGAACGAGACGGCGCTCTCGATGTCGGCCACATTGAAGGTGGCGGCCGGTCCCGACGCGACGTCCACGAACTGCAGCGCCTGACCCATCACCACGATCTCTTCCATCTCGGCTTCCGACCGGAGGCCGACGGTGAGCGAGTAGGTATCGCCGATGCTGATGCTGGACACCTCGGTGGACTGGCCGCGGACCGAGATCTCGTACGGGCCGCCGGGCAGAAGGCGGGTCGCCAGGAACAGGCCGTTGGCGTCGGTGGTCAGCGTGCGCGTGACGCCGCTGCGCATGTCCTCGACGACGACGGTTTCGCCCGCTACGGGCGCGCCGCTCTCATCGAGAACCTTGCCGCGGATGTTGGACGTCGTTTCTTGTGCGAATCCCGCAACAGGGATCATGACGATGAGGAGGGCAGCGACCCAGGCACGGACGATGTTGCGCCACAGCCATGGGACCCTGCTAGGCGAGTCGATATTTAGCATCACTACTGTCTCCGATCTTGGGGTTCTTGCGCCCCTGTTAGGGTAGAGCCGCGGGAGTCTAGGGTAAGAATGTGAAGGTTTGATTGCTCCGAAAAAAACCGGTCCCGCTTCCCCATGCAGGACCAGGCCGCGCCAAATCTAGCGCACTGAAAAACCAGTCGCAATAAAGGGTTTACCCGATACCGGCGTACCCGTGATCGTGGGCCCGTCCAGACGGCCCGGCCAGAGCTGGAATCGCTGTCATAATCCCGTCACAAGGAATTGTTTCTAGGAGATTTCGGGTGAAACAACCCGGATGGGTCGCAGGCCGGCTGTCAGTACCGCATGCCTGCCCCGCCAGGCTGTAGCATCTTCGCGACGACGGAGGCGGAGCCGACGGGGCATCCACTTCGCGCAGAATATTGTCGCGTGCGGGCAACATCCGGCCGATGACGGCCGCGATGCCGATGTGTGCTCAGCCGCCCCAGTCGACGAAGATCGGCGACGACCAGGCGCGTTCCTCGTTCATGGCCAGGCAATCGTCGTCCGGCGGCGTGCGATCATCCGCGTAGCAAAGGTTGACCTCCACGCAGCGCCCGTCCTCGTCGTACTCGCAGCGCACGCCGCCGGCGTTGACCGCCGGGCTCGGTGACTCGATGGCACGGGCGTAGTAGAGGGCATCCCGCGCCAGGCCCGGATACTCCTCGTCCGTGAACGTGGCCGTGCAGCCGGCGGGATCCGGAATGCACTCGTGCACCTTCCACGGATCCTGGATCAGCGGTTCCACGGCCTCGCCGGGCTCCTGCTGGGGCAGGACGCGCACGATCTCGATGCGGGTGATCAGCTTGCGCTCGTCGGAGGGGTTGTAACACTCGCCCCGGCACATGGCCTCGAGACGTTCCGGCGTGAGTGCAGTGGCGGCATAGTCGGGGCAGCCCGGCTTCTGCTTGAAGGCACCGACGGCGCGCACCCGGAAGACCGGCGGCGCGGTCATCTCCGTCTCGGCGCCCATCGGTAACTCGCCGCCGTTGCCGTTCAGCAGGTCGAACCAGAGCAGGATGCGGTCGCCGCTGGTGCCGTAGACCTCCCGGCGCTCCATCGCATCCCAGATGGCGTTGCGGTCGCGGCCGCCGGCGTGGGCGGCGATCAGTCCGCCGGTCATGAAGAACGACGCCTGGCGCTCGGATTCCGTCAGCCGGAACGGCTGCAGGTCCACGGTCTGCACCGGCGAGTCCGTCTCGATCAGGTTGTCCGGCACCTCGAAGCGATCCTCGAAGTCCACCGCCCGGGAATAGGGCAGGGGCTCGCCGGCCGGCGGACCGAAAATCGACCGGACCTGCTCGTCCCGCCCGCCCGTGGGGTCGGCCATGCCCCGGCGGAAGAACTCCTTGTAACCGGTGCCCGGCCGGGCCCGGTGGTTGTCGCTGGAAGCCATGAAGCCGAAGCGGAAGCGGCGCGGCGCGTCCGGGTCGTCGAAATTGGTCAGCGCCATGATGTACTGCACGGCGCCGCCGGGTCGGTAGTTGAACGAGGGCAGATAGCAGTCCGTGCACTGGCCGGCGTCCAGCCAGTCGGCACCGGTCTCGCCGCCCACCACGAGGTGGCCGCCGACGCCCGTATTCACGTAATCCTGGCGGGCCATGGCCGCGCGCTCCTCGCAGAGCTCCGCACTCTCGCCGGCTTCCAGGCAGCGGGACTCGATGATCTGTCCCGCCCGCCAGCAGGACGGCAGATAGCCTTCCACCGGTTCCGGGCAATAGGGCCTGCCCTGATCGTCGAAACGGATCGCCCGCCACGGCCGGTACTCCTCCGAGTTGCCATGCCCGGAGAAGACCTCGATCAGGGACTGCAGCTCCGGGTCGTGCATATCGCCTTCGAGCTGTTTGTCCCAGTCGGAGCCCGCCGGCGTGTAGAAGCCCCAGGTGGTTCCGTGCGGGATGACCATGGATTCGTGGCCCTGGGCGCGCAGCCGCTCGAACAGCTCCGCCGGCGTCTCGGCGCTCTCCCGGCAGTCGTGCGGCAGCTCCGTTGTGGGCACGTCCATGGGGCAGTTTTCGGCGTTGCGCAGCTCCTCTACGTAGCGGGCGAAGTCGAGCATGCGCTTCGAGGGCTCCAGGGCGATGAGATAGGCACGGGCCGTGACCGAGATGCCGCCCAGCGCCTCGCGGGCGACGCCGCCGGAGTTGATCGGCCGGGGCGGGATCCTGTCGTCCTCGAGGTCGCGGAGGATCACGTTCTTGTGGCCGTAGTGACTGTCGGGCGTTGCGCCCACCTGGGTCCACTCCCAGCCGAGAAACGAGACGGTGTCGGGCACCGGGCCGCTAGCGGCGACCGCGTTGCACTGGCGGATGGACTCCACGGTCTCCTGCCAGCGGCGCGGCGTGGAGGCCTCTGCGTGATCGTTGATGGACCAGAAGTCCAGCGCCGAGCAGTAGCGTGCGAAGTCGCAGGCGTCGGCGAGTGGCTTCGCCCCCTCGCCGTTCATCAGGGGCAGGCTGCTCAGGAAGGCGTCGAAGGAGAGCGTGGTGTGCACGTGCAGGTCGCCGAACAGGATCTGCCTGTCGGCCGGTGCGCCGGCGGATTCCATGGCCTCGGCCTGGCGCTCGATGCGCTCCTCGAGGGCCTCGGTCGGCACGCGCTGGTCCGTGATGATCCCCGGCCCCTCGTGTTCCCCCAGCCAGCCCTTGCCGGCCGCGAATAACAGTCCCAGCGCGCCCGCGACCACGATGCCGACGGCGATCAGGAATCTCTTCATTTCGTCCCCCACTGCCTGATCCGGTTGCAGCTCCAGACATTAGGGCCTCGTGTCCCGTCCGGCAAGTCCACGATTGCTGACGGTAGTGTCCGCAAGTAGTGTGAGGCCGTGTCTCACTGCCGGGGCGGGCTGCGATGAGGATCGCTTTCACAGGGTTGGGCGTCATGGGTTTCCCCATGGCCGGTCATCTGTCGCGGGCGGGTCACGACGTCACCGTGTACAACCGCACGGCCGACAAGGCCCGCCGCTGGTGCGACACGCACACCGGCCGGTCGGCTGCGACGCCGGCCGAGGCGGCCAGGGGCGCCGACATCGCCTTCACCTGCGTCGGCAACGACGATGACGTCCGATCGGTGGTGCTGGGCGACGACGGCGTGCTGGCCGGATTGGGCCGGGGCGGCATCCTGGTCGATCACACCACCGCCTCCGCTGCGCTTGCCCGCGAGCTGGGCGAGGCGGCGGCCGACGCGGGTGCCGGGTTTCTCGATGCTCCGGTGTCCGGCGGTCAGGCCGGAGCCGAGCACGGCACGCTGACGGTCATGGCCGGCGGCGACCCGGCCGTCTACGAGCGGGCGGAGCCGGTCATCGACATCTACGCGCGGCGCTGCCGGCTGATGGGACCCGCCGGGGCCGGCCAGCTCACGAAGATGGTCAATCAGATCTGCATCGCCGGGCTGTTGCAGGGCCTGGCGGAGGGACTGGATTTCGCCCGCCGCGCAGGCCTGGACGGCCGCGCCGTCGTTGAGGCCATCAGTCAGGGCGCCGCCCAGTCCTGGCAGATGGACAACCGCCACGAGACGATGCTGGACGGCGAGTTCGATTTCGGCTTCGCCGTCGAGTGGATGCGCAAGGATCTCGGCATCGCGCTGGACGAGGCCCGCCGCAACGGCGCCTCGCTGCCGGTCGCCGCCCTGGTGGATCAGTTCTATGCCGAGGTCGAAGCCATGGGCGGGCGGCGCTGGGATACTTCCAGCCTGATCGCGAGGCTGGCAGACACGGCGGAAGCTTAGGAATACAATGATTTTTATCGCCCGGGAGGGGTGAATCATCATGGACTGGTTTACACCGGAGATCGCGGCGCTGGCCGCAACCGCCGCCACCATCGGCGTCCTCCATACCATCCTCGGGCCCGATCATTACCTGCCTTTCGTGATGCTTTCGCGTGCACGCGGCTGGTCCGCGCGCCGCACCAGCCTGATCACACTGGTCTGCGGCCTCGGCCACGTCATGGGCTCGGTGGTCATCGGCCTGGTCGGCGTCGCACTGGGCCTCGCCCTGACCCAGCTGGAATGGGTGGAGGGCGTGCGCGGCAACCTGGCGGCCTGGGCGCTCGTGGTCTTCGGCCTGCTGTACATGATCTGGGGCGTGCGCCATGCCTGGCGCAACCGGCCGCATACCCACTGGCACACGCATTCGGACGGCACCCAGCACCTGCACGAGCACCGGCATGCAAGCGAGCACGCCCACGTGCACGCGGAGGCCGGCAGGACTCTGACGCCGCTGGCGCTGTTCGTCGTCTTCGTGCTCGGCCCCTGCGAAGCACTGATACCCGTGCTCATGTACCCGGCCGCGCAGCATAATTATGCTGGTCTCGTGATGGTCACCGGCGTATTCGGCGCCGCCACGCTCATCACCATGGTGACCGCCGTACTGGTGGGTCTGTGGGGGCTGAACACGGTCGGCGAGAAGCTCGGCCTGCGGCGCTTTACCCACTGGTCCCATGCCGCCTCCGGCGGCGCCATCGGTTTGTGCGGCGCGGCCATCATCGGCCTCGGGCTGTGACAAGCTCCGTCAGGGGCTGGTAAAAGGAGATCTGGGGCAGGGAGCCCGGCGTTGGCCCGGCACGCTGTGCCCGGTCCGCGGCGGCCTCTGCGAATCACCGAGCGATCCGGAGTAGTCATGACATTCAGGAACACCCGCATCGAGCGCGAACTGCCGAAGGAAGTCCGCGAGTGGCTCGAAGAGGAAGTGGCAGAACAGGAAGAGCGCTACCGAAAAATCGTCGCGGAGATGGAATCTCTCGATCCCACCCGGGACCAGTGGTACGAGGAGTTCTTCGAGCGCATCCAGGAGTACGGCTTCAACGTGGACGGTGATCAGCGGATGAAGATCCCCGAGCACGACCTGCCGGTCAAGCCGGACCGCAAGCACAAAGTCGTCTACTGAGCCGGGAGAGCGCCATGACCAGACCGCATATCGAGCCGTTCTGCGACCGCGACGTCCATTTCAAGAACATGCCGCTCCCGGGCTTCGGCAGCGGGTATCGCTACAAGATGCTGAGCCTGGATCCGGAGATCGGTTCCTGCACGATGACCGTGCAGCTCGACTCGGGCTATCGCCAGCCGCCCGGCTTCAGCTACTCCGAGCTGGAGTTGATCGTCATCGAGGGCAGCATCAGACTGGGCGACAAGGTCTGTAACCGGGGGCACTACTTCTTCGTGCCGGCCGGCTATGCGCTGCCCGAACTCAGCTCGGATCAGGGCGCACTGCTGCTGATGATGTACAACACCGCCGAGCCGAGCCTGGTGGAGAGTGACGAGCACCACGAACTCTCGCGCACCGAGCTCTATCACGACGTCGATACGTATGCGGACATCGTCTGGGCGCCCGGCAACGTGGTGAGCCCTTCCGTGGCGGCCGGCTGCATGATCAAGCTGCTGAACTTCAATCCGCAGACCTTCGCCATGACCTTCCTCTACTGCATGGTGCCCCAGTTCCACCAGGACAACATCTCCTACCACGACTGCTGTGAGGAGGGTTACCACCTGTGGGGCACCTCGTGGATGATGCAGTTCGGCGATCTGCCCACCGGCGGCTACTTCTGGCGTCCGCCGTACATCAACCACGGCGCCTTCGCCAGCGAATACGGCTGCATCGCCATCGGCCGCACCGACTCGAAACTGTTCAACCACTTTCACTACAACCCGTGGAGCACGCCGGAGGAGAACGAGGAGCGTTCCGCCGCCCGCCTCGCCAAACGTGACCCGGTGCTCTACAAGTGGTGCGTGAACCACGCCCACAACCATCCCCACGGGCCGGAGGACTTCGAGGACACGATGCAGCGCCGCGGCACGCACTCCCACGCGGACGGGACGACGCACACGCATCACCACCACGGCGACCACGACCACTAACAATGTAGGAGGGCCTTCAGGCCCGACCCGCTTTCTTTTGGCGTTGGCCCGCCCGCTGACGTGCCCCCAGCTCTACGGAGTGGCACCAGTCGGTAGGCGCTGCTGACTGGCGCTTCCTTCAAGCCACCGCGAGCACGGCCGTCATGCGGGGGTATCCAGCGCCGCGACCTTTTGTCGGGAGCAAGATGGATACCCCCGCAGGGCGGCCACAATAGAAGGTGAGCCGGTTGGAAGAGCCGGGTCGGGCCTGAAGGCCCTCCTACCGGGGGTCTAGCTGCTGCGCCAGGTCTTTCTTCAGGATCTTGCCGAGGCTGGACTTCGGCATCTCGTCTAGGAAAATCACCGCGGCCGGCACCTTGTAGGGCGCGAGGCGCTCCGCGCAGTGGCTCAGCACCGTTGCCTCGTCGCGCAGCCCGCCGGTGACGAATGCGACCGGCTCCTCGCCGAGCTTCGCCGACGGGCGGCCCACGACGGCGGCCTCGTCGATGTCCGGGTGGGACAGCAGTGCTTTCTCGATCTCGCCGGGGTAGATGTTGACGCCGCCGCGGATGACCACGTCCTTCTCCCGGCCGCGCAGCATCAAATGGCCTTCCGGCCCCCGGGTGGCGAGGTCGCCGGGATAGAACCAGCCGTCGGATTCTGCGCCGTGTTCGTTGCCGTCCTCGTCCAGGAAGCGCGTGGCCACGCCGGGTCCGCGGTAGCGAAGTCGTCCCGTCTCGCCCTCCGGCACGGGTTCGCCTTCGCTGTCGAGTATCTCCACGTCCACGCGGAAGACCGGCCGGCCGACGGTGTCTGCGTATTCGGCCACCTCGTGGGGCTGCAGCACCGAGATGCCGCCGCCCTCGCTGGAGGCGTAATAGGAGAGCAGCCGCGGGCTCAGTCTGGCGCTGATCTCCCGGGCCTCGTCGGCGTGCAGCACGGCTCCCGAGGAGATCAGCAGTTTCAGGTGTGGCAGGAGGTGGCCGTCACCGCTCGCGAGCGGCAGCAGGCGCCGGAGCAGCGTCGGTACCAGGAAGGCGACCGTGGCCCGGGAGCGGTTGATGGCCTCGGCGAGTTCCTCCGGCTTGTGTGGCGGCGGATCCAGCACCACGGTGCCGCCGGCGGCGAGCAGGCACATGCCGAACGACCGGCCCGCCCCGAAGTACAGCGGCGTCAGGGCGACGAAGCGGTCGTTGACGTTGATGCCCAGGGTCACCCACTGGTTCACGAAGCGCTCGTAGAACTGGCGATGGGTGACCAGCGCTCCCTTGGGCCGTCCCGTGGTGCCGGAGGAGAGGGAGATCAGGAGCGGCAGGTCGCCGTCCTCCGGCATCGGCGGTGGCGCCTCGCCCGGCTCCTCGTACCAGCCGTCGTCGGGCCGCAGCACGGTCAGTTCGCCGTAGTCTGCGTCGCCGTCGTCCGCCAGCAGACAGCGGGCGTGGAACGCGCGGGCCACGTCCTGCTGCTCCGCTGCCGTCCAGCGGTGGTCGACGGGCAGGATCACCGCACCGAGGCGGGCCACGGCGTAATGCAGCAGCAGGTGGAGCGGATGATCGCCGAGCGCCAGCGCCACTCTGTCGCCGGTGCTCACGCCGGCCGCGGCGAGCCGGCCGGCGCAGGCCTCGATCCGCCGCCAGGCCTCACGGTAGTCGGTGGCGTCGTCCTCCCGGTCGCGCCAGACGATGGCCGGGTGGGCCGGACGGTTGCGGGCATGGCCGGCGACGAGGCCGGCCAGGTTCAGCGCATCAGTCACCGCCCTTGTCACCGCCCTTGCCGCCGTCCAGGCCGTAGATCCGGATGACGTTGTCGCGCAGCAGTTTGCGCTTCGGGTCGGGCCGCAGATCGAGATCGTCGATCTCCTGGCGAGTGCGCGAGAAGTCGAGCACGGGGAAGTCGGTGCCGAAAATCACCTTGTCCTGGCCGAACGTGTTGATGTAGTGCACGAACTCCTCCGGCCAGTATTTGGGACTGTGAGCATCCGAACCGATGTAGACGTTCTCGTGTTTCCACGCCATGGCGATCATCTCCCGGGTCCAGGGGATGCCGACGTGGATGCCGATCAGCTTCAGCTCGGGGAAGTCGCAGGCTACCGGGTCCAGCGTGATGGGCTGGCCGACGCTGCGGCAGCGGTAGTCCTTCGAGTAGATCATCGACTGGCCCACCTGCATCTGGATGGGCACGCCGAGCTCGACGCACTTGGCGTAGAAGGGATAGTACTTCGCATGGTCGGGGGCCAGCTCGAACCAGTGCGGATAGAGGTGGGCGCCGATGAAGCCGAGCTCTTTTACCGCCCGCTCCAGCTCGCGCACGCCGTCCATGCCCGTGTAGGGATCGATGCCGATCAGCCCGGAGAAACGATCCGGGTACTGCTCCACCGCGTGGGCGACGATCTCCGGCGGCATGTGATAGCAGCCCGGCAGGCCGGGACGGCCGGACTTGGCCGCCACCAGGAGGGCGTGACCGATGCCGGCCTCGCCCATGCGCTCGATCATCTGCGCGAGCGAGAGTCCGCCCATGAGACCGCCCTGGGCCTTCATCTTGCCGACGAAGAAGTCCGCACCCCAGTCCGGGCGCACCGACAGCGCTTCCTCGGTCCAGATGTTCACGACGGCATCGATGGCCTGGTATTGGTCGGTCATGGTTCGTCTCTTTGGCAGCCCTGGCGCGTGGGTTATAGTAACCCCTCCACAGGGGTGGCCCCAGAGGGCCTGAGACCCGTTGGCGCGGAGCCTTCATTTCCTCCGGCGCCGGCACGGGAACCCTCAGAACCTGATCCGGTTAGTACCGGCGTAGGGAGGAGGATCCATGACAATTCCGTTATCCATCGTCGCCCGTCTCGGCGCTGTCGCCGTTTTCCTGCTGGTTGCCGCGCCCGTCCTCGGTGCAGAGGACGAGGTCATCGAGGAGATCGTGGTCACCGCGGACTTCCGCGAGCGTGAGCGTGCCCGTCTGCCGACCAGCGTCGCCGTGCTGTCGCGGGAGACCGTACGCGAGGCGGCGGTGCAGCACTTCGAGGAGCTGACCCACCTGGTGCCGAACCTGAACTGGGCGGGCGGCAGCAACCGCCCGCGCTACTTCCAGATCCGCGGCATCGGCGAGCGCAGTCAGTACGAGGGAGCGCCGAACCCCTCCGTCGGCTTCCTCATCGACGACATCGACTTCTCCGGCATCGGCGGCATCGCGCTCACCTGGGACGTGGCCCAGGTGGAGGTGCTGCGCGGTCCACAGGGCACCCGCTACGGCGCGAACGCGCTGGCCGGCCTCATCAACGTGCGCTCGGTGGAGCCGGGCCCGCAGACCGAGGGGCGTTTCCGCGTGCTCGCCGGCGGCGACGATGCCCGCGGCGCCAGCGCGGCTTTCGGCGGGGCGCTCACCGGCGCGTCGAGTTTCCGCGTCAGCGCCAACCACTACGAGAGCAATGGCTTCCGCGACAACGCATATCTCGGCCGCGACGACACGAACGGCCGCGACGAGACCGACGGCCGGGCGCGCTTCCGCTGGCAGCCGGCCGACGACCTGCAGGTGGACCTGAATCTGCTCTACGTGGACGTGGACAACGGCTACGACGCCTTCGCCGTCGACAACGGCTACACCACCTATTCCGACGAGCCGGGCCGCGATGCCCAGCGCAGCCGGGGCGGCGCGCTGAAGGTGCGGAAGGACTTCGGCGAGACCGCCAGCCTGACCAGCATCACCTCGGCGGCGCGCTCGGACATCACCTTCAGCTTCGACGCCGACTGGGGGAATCCGGACTTCTGGGCACCCTACACCTACGACTTCGTGACCCGCTTCCTGCGCGACCGGGAAACGATCAGCCAGGAGTTCCGGCTGATGTCCGGTCCGGACGGCGGCCTCGCCGACGGCGTCGTCTCCTGGCTGGCCGGCGTCTATGCGCTGCGTCTCTCCGAAGGCAACAGGGAGGACAGCACGGGCCTGTACGTCGATCCGGCCTTCGGCGCTTTCCCCCTGGAGAAGGACCTGCGCTCGGATTACGAGGCGCTCAGCACCGCCGCTTTCGGCCAGCTGGACTGGACGCCGGCCGACCGCCACGAAATCTCCCTGGGGCTGCGGGTGGAGCACCGGGGCGCCGACTACGTGGACACACTGGACGGCTCACGCCGCAACGACCTCACCGACAGCGAGACGATGCTGGGCGGGCAGCTGAGCTACCGCTACGCGCTCGGCGAGCGCCACGGCACCTACGTGAGCCTGTCCCGCGGCTACAAGGCCGGCGGCTTCAATCTGGGCAGCGTGCCGAGCGAGGACGAGCGCTACTTCGGTCCCGAGTCGCTGTGGAACCTGGAGACCGGTATCCGCTCCGAGTGGCGACCGGGCATCCTCGAATCCAGTCTGACACTGTTCGTCTCCCGCCGGGAGGACCAGCAGATCGGCACCTCGACTCAGCTGGTGCCGGGGGATCCTTCCTCGTTCATCTTCTTCACGGACAACGCCGCCAGCGGCCGCAGCATCGGCCTGGAAGGCGAGGTGCGCTGGGCGCCCCGCGGCGACCTCGAGCTCTGGGCCCGACTCGGCCTGATGCGTGTCGAGTTCGACGAGTACGCCACGCCGGACGGCCTGGACCTCTCCGGCCGCGAGCAGGCGCATGCGCCGAGCTACTCCTTCGCGCTCGGCGCGAGCTGGGAGCACCCGGCCGGCTGGTTCGCCCGGGCCGACGTCACCGGCAAGGACGAGTTCTATTTCTCCGACAGCCACGACCAGAGGTCCGACCCGTATCAACTCGTGAATCTGCGTCTCGGCTACGCGAAAGCCGGCTGGACAGCCAGCGTGTGGGCCCGCAATCTATTCGACGAGCGCTATGCGGTGCGCGGCTTCTTCTTCGGCAACGAGCCGCCGGACTTCCCGAACGAGCGTTACGTGCGGCTCGGCGACCCGCGGCAGATCGGCTTCACCCTGGAATACGGATTTTGAGCATGCAGACCACCATCGACGTGAGCCTCTATCCGCTGGCCGACGAGTTCATCCCGGCCATCGACGAATTCATCGCCCGGCTGAACGCCCGGCCGGAACTCGCCGTGCACACCAACCCCGTGAGCACCCGCGTCAGCGGTGACTACGACGCGGTCTGGGATGCGCTGAAGGCCGAGATACGCGGCACCTTCGAACGCGAGGGCAAGGCCGTGTTCGTGCTGAAGGTGCTGAACGCGGGCGGGGCGGACGCCGGGGCGTGAGCGGCTTCGTCGAGAGACTCGCCGCGCAGGCCGCCTCCATGTCGCCGGTGGAGGCTCTGGCGGTCGCGCTGGCAATCGGTTATCTCGTGCTCGCGGTGCGCCAGAACATCTGGTGCTGGGCCTGCGCCTTCGTCAGCACCGGGCTCTATATCTGGCTGTTCCATGGCGCGGCGCTGTTCATGGAATCCGCACTGAACGTGTTCTACCTGGTGATGGCTGTGTACGGCTGGTACGAATGGCGCTACGGAGGCGCCCGGCATGCCGGCCTGCCCGTCACCGTGTGGCCCCCGGCGCGCCATGGCGCCGCGCTCGGCGTGATTGCCGCGCTCACGGTCGCCAGCGGCGCCTGGCTGGCAGCGAACACGGCTGCGGCCTTTCCGTACCTGGACTCGCTGACGACCTGGTCCGCCGTGTGGGCCACCTTCCTGGTGGCGCGCAAGGTGTTGGAGAACTGGGTGTACTGGTTCGTGATCGACGGCCTCTCGGTGTACCTGTATCTCTCCCGGGGCCTGCCGCTCACCGCGCTTCTGTTCTGCTTCTACCTGGTGCTCATCCCCGTCGGCTTCCTGAGCTGGCGGAAGGACTATGCGAGGACCCGGGATGCTCTCGCGGCCGCCTGAACGGCTGCTGCAGCGCGTGCCGCTGTGGCGGGGAGCGCGCTCGCTCGAGTGCCGGCCCCTGACCGGCGGGCATTCCAACGAGAGCTGGCTGGTGGTGGCCGACGGGGAGGCGGTCGTGCTCCGCCGCGACCGGGAGCGCGTGCCGTCGCCGGTCGTGGATCGGCGCAGGGAGCTGGCGGTGCTCCGCTCGGCGGCCGCGGCGGGGCTCGCGCCGGAGATGCTGTACGCCGACCCCGCGGCGGGGATACTGGTCACCCGCTACCTGGAAGGCGAGAAGCCCGGTCCGGCGCAGATCGGCAGGCCCGAGGTCCTGACGGAGATTGCGGCGCTGCTGCGCCGGGTTCACGCGCTGCCCGATCCGGGGGTGACGTACGGGCTGGCAGAGGCCGGCGAGGTGTACCTGGCCTCCACCCGCAATCCGGCCTTGCGCCGGCGCGGAATGGAGCTGGCAGAGCAACTCGCCGAGCTGCCGGTCGTGCCGCCGGCCGAACGCCGTCTCTGCCACATGGACCCCGTCGCCGGCAACCTGATCCGCACGGCGGACGGGCTGCGGCTGATCGACTGGGAGTTCGCCGTGGCCGGCGATCCCCTGTTCGACCTGGCCGCGGTCATCGCCTATCACGACCTGGGTCCCGCCGCGGCGCTGCATTTGTTGCGGGCGTGGTCCGGGCGGGTGTCGCCGCGCCGTCGGCAGCGGCTGGCAGAACTCATCCGGGCCCACGACGCGCTGCACTGGCTGTGGCTGGCCGCCGGCGGCGACGGACCGAGGGAGCGTGAGAGGGTGGAGCGCCGTCTCGCCGCGGAACCACTGCCCTAGCCACCGCCCTAGCCACCGCCATGGCCACTGCCATGACCGGGGAGGGGCTGCCGGCGCGCGTAGGACTGCGCTCCCGCAGGCGGTAACATCCGCGTGTGAGCGCCTTCTACTGGATACTGGGTAGCGGCATCCTGATGAGCCTGATCGCGCTCGTCGGATCGTTGACGCTCGTGCTCAGCGAGGAGACGCTGCAGCGGCTGCTGCTGCCGCTGGTGGCGCTGGCCGCTGGTTCGCTGATCGGCGGCGCGTTCTTCCACATGCTGCCGGCCGGTCTTGCGCAGGCGGACTCCGTCGAGAGCGTGTTCGTTGCCGCCATTGCCGGATTCACGAGTTTCTTCCTGCTGGAACAGCTGCTGCACTGGCATCACTGTCACCGGGCGAGTTCGGAATGCCGGGCGCCGGTGACCTACCTGATCCTGATCGGCGACGGGCTGCACAATTTCATCGGCGGCCTGGCGGTGGCGAGCACCTTCCTGATCGATATCCGCCTCGGCATTACGGCCTGGATCGCGGCGGCCATGCACGAGGTGCCTCAGGAACTGGGCGACTTCGGCGTGCTGGTGCACGGCGGCTGGCCGAGACGCCGGGCGCTGCTCGTGAATCTGCTGTCGGGACTCGCGTTCCTGGCAGGCGGGCTCGTGACCTGGTTCGCCTCGTTCCGGATCGACGTGTCGCTGCTGGTGCCGTTCGCGGCGGGCAACTTCCTCTACATCGGCGCCGCCGATCTGATTCCCGAGGTCAACCGCCATGCCGTGACACGGTCCAACCTGGTCCACGTGGGCGCGTTCCTCACGGGTATCGCACTGCTTTGGACGGCGAGTCTGCTCAAGTGAGCGACGGACGCAAGGGCGGAGAGCCCGCATGAACGGCATCGTCTCTGCGCTGGTGCCGGTGCTGGTGCTGATCCTCGCCGGCTACGGACTCCGGCGGCTGGCATTCCTGCCCGATGGTGCCTGGGCGGGGATCGAACGGCTCACGTATTTCGTCCTGTTCCCGGCCTTGCTGATCCGCACTCTCGGCGGCCAGCGTCTCGAGGGTGCGCCCTGGCCCGAGGTCATGGCCGTGGTCGTGCCGACCGTGCTGGCGGCGGCCGTCATGCTCCTCGCCTGGCGCCGGCTGCGGCCGGCGACGCCGGGGCCCACGTTCACCTCGGTGTTCCAGGGCGGCGTGCGCTTCAACACCTATATCGCGCTGGCTGTGGCCCAGGCCTACTACGGCGAGGCCGGCCTGGCCATGGGCGCACTGGCCGCCGGGTTCATGATCGTGCTGATCAACCTGCTGTGTGTGACGACGCTGGCCGCGTGGGGAGCCGGAAGCGGCGGACCCGGCCGCCTCCTCCGTCTCGTGCGGGATGTCGCCGGGAACCCCCTGATCGTGGCCTGCGCGGTCGGCTGGTTCCTGAGTCTGAGCGGCATCGGCCTGCCGGGGCTCGCCGCGGACGTGCTCGAGGTGCCCGGCCGCGCCGCGCTGCCGCTGGGACTGCTGGCCGTCGGCGCTGCGCTGCGGCCGGCGGCGGTCCGCGGTCACGTCCGCCACGTCACGGTGGCCTCGGTCGTTCAGTTCGCCGTGAAACCGGCGCTGGCCTTCGCACTGGTCTCCCTGACGGGACTCGCAGGCGCCGCGGCCGGCGCCGTGCAGATCGCGCTCATGTCGCCCACTGCGCCGTCCGCCTACATCCTGGCGGGACAGCTCGGCGGCGACCGGGAGACCATGGCCTCGATCATCACCGCGCAGACGGTACTCGCGTTTCCCGTGATGCTCCTGCTGTCCGGCTTGCTGCCCGGCTGAGCCCTACCAGCTGTTCCTGAGTTCGCGGAGCTTCAGGAATACCTCTTTCGGCGAGGGTTCCGTGGGCAGGTCCGGGAACGCCTCGCGCAGGCGGTCGATGACCGTGCGGCTGCGCAGGCGGAAAAACGTATTGATCTCCTTCTCCTGCGCGAGGTCGGTGACCAGGGCGTCGGCCGGATCCATGTCCTCGACCTCCTGCAGCAGAGCGGCGGCGGCCTCGTTGTCGGGTTCCCTGTCGAGCGTGAAGCGCAGGTTGTTGATCAGATACTCGTGGCCCGGATAGACCCGAGTGCCCTCGTCCAGCCGGTCCAGCTGATTGACGAAGGTCTCGTAGAGTTCTTCCGGATGCCCGCCGTTGTGGCAGTTGCCGGCCCCGGCATTGAACAGCGTGTCGCCGCTGAACAGTGCGGGTGCGTCGGCATGCGCCAGCAGGCAGATGTGGCTCATGGTGTGGCCCGGCGTGTCCAGGCATTCCAGCTCCACGGTCCGGCCCACCCGGATGACGTCGCCGGCGCCGACGCCCCGGTCCATGCCGGGGATGCGGTCGGCGGCGTTGCGATGGGCGATTACTTTCGCGCCGGTGGCGGAGACCAGGCCCTTGTTGCCGCCGATATGGTCCGGGTGCTCGTGGGTATTCAGGAGCTGGGTGATCTCCCAGCCGCGCTCCCGCGCCCGGTCGAGGCACTGGCGGAACTCCAGTGGGTCCACGGCCAGGGCTTCGCCGGTCTCGGGGCAGGCGATCAGATAGTTGAAATTCCGGTAGGCGTTGCCGGTCCAGATCTGTTCGATAATCATCGCGGTCTTCCTTGCCGGCGGTATTGCCGCGGCGTGGGGTGTGGCTCGCCGCCGGCGGCCGGCTACGTCGAAAAGCGGATTGGTTCCCGGTACCATATCGCATTTGCCGCGCGCCATCCCAGGCGCACCGCCGCAGCGGGCGCGGTGCTATCACCGGTACGGAGATACTCGATGAAGAAATGGGGGCTGCTGACCCTGGCGGTCTGGCTGTCTTTCGGTTGCCAGGCATCCGTGGACGTGGAGACCAGCGAGAGCGCCGCCGCGCAGGGGCCCGCTCCCGTGAACGCCGCGGAGACGGGCGACGACGATCGCATCTTCGATCGGCCCTACCTCATGCGGGATCTGGAAAACGGCCTGCGCGTGATCATCGTGCCCACCGACTACCCCGACGTGGTTTCGCTGCAGATCCCGGTGCAGACCGGATCCCGCAACGAGGTGGAGCCCGGCAAGTCCGGCTTCGCCCATTTCTTCGAGCACATGATGTTCCGCGGCACGGAGCGTTTCCCGGCCGAAAGCTACCAGGAGATCCTGAAGAGCGCCGGCGCGGACCAGAACGCCTACACAACGGACGACTACACCAACTACCACGTCACCTTCACGAAGCAGGATCTGGAGACGCTGATCGAGCTGGAGGCCGACCGTTTCCGCAACCTGAGCTATTCGGAAGCGGACTTCCGCACCGAGGCTCTGGCGGTAAAGGGCGAGTACCTGAAGAATTACTCGAATCCCACCCAGAAGTTCTACGAGCGAACCCGCGCGCTCGCGTTCCAGCGCCACACCTACCGGCATACGACCATGGGCTTTTTCGAGGACATCGAGATGATGCCCGAGCAGAAGGAGTACGCCGATCTGTTCTTCGACCGGTGGTACCGGCCCGAGAAGACTTCCATCATCCTGGTCGGCGATCTGGACCCGGACGCCACCTTCGAGCTGGTGGAGAAATACTGGGGCGGCTGGGAGCGCGGGGACTACCAGGCCGAGATCCCGGTCGAGCCGCCGCTGGACGGCCCCGTCTACGAGCACATCACCTGGGAAGCTCAGACCCAGCCCTGGCTGGTAATGTCTTTCCGCGGGCCGGCCTTCGTGCCCACCGAGAAGGACATGCCGGCGCTGGACCTGGCTTCCATGCTGTATTTCTCGGAGTCGTCGGACCTGTATCAGCAGCTGGTCATCGAGGATCAGGTGGTCGACGAATTCTGGACCTACTTCCCCGACCGCAGGGACCCCAACCTGCTGATGATCGCGGCCCGCCTTACCGACGAGAGCCACGCGGCGGCCGTGCGCGACGCCATCGCCGACACGCTGGCCCGGGCGCGCAGCCGGACACCGTCGGCGGAGGAGGTGGACGAGGCCAAGTCGCGCCTGCGCTATTCCTTCGCCTCCGGCATGGACGACTCCGAGGGCATCGCCTCCATCCTGGCGAGCTACGTGCAGTTCGAGCGCACGCCGGAGACCATCAACAAGACCTTCCGCACCTATGCATCGCTGCAGCCGGAAGACGTGAGGCGCATGGCCGACCGTTACTTCACCGATGCCAACCGGGTGCTCGTGACGCTGGCCAGCGATGCCTCGCTGCCGGGCATCGACGGCAGCTTCTCGGTGGACGAGCGTGCGGCGGCGATGGCGCAGGCGGAGGCTCCTCCGGTCAGCCTGCTCGAGCGGCGCTCGGAGACCTCACCGCTGGTGGATGTCTCGTTCCTGTTCGCGACCGGCGCTGCCGACGACCCGCCGGGCAAGAAGGGTCTCGCCGCGCTGACCGCAGCCATGCTCGCCGACGGCGGCTCCCGCTCACGCACCATCCAGGAGATCAATCGCGCCATGTATCCGATGGCGGCCGGTCTCGAGGCCCAGGTGGACAAGGAGATGGTGCGGCTCGCCGGCACCGTGCACAGGGAGAAACTGGACGACTGGTACGAGCTCGCGAGCGCCCAGGTGCTGCAGCCCGGCTTTCGCGAGTCGGACCTGGAGCGGCTGCGCACCCGCGCCATCAACGCCATCCGTACGGGCCTGGTCGGCAACAACGACGAGGAGCTCGGCAAGGAGCTGCTGTATGCGGAGATCTACGGTCCCGAACATCCCTACGGGTCGCTGAACCAGGGCGATATCAGCGACATCGAGTCGATCACGCTGGAAGACGTCCGCGCCTTCTACCGCGACCACTACACGGTCGCCAACCTGACCGTCGGCCTCGCCGGCGGCTATCCGGAGGACTTCGCCGCCCGGGTGTCCGACGACATGGCGCGGCTACCCGCCGGCGAGCCGGATGCGGTCGAGGTGGCGGCGGCGCCGGCGCGGGACGACCGGCGCGCCGTGATCGTGCAGAAGGAGACGCCTGCGGTGGCGGTGTCCTTCGGCTTCCCGATAGACGTCCGCCGCGGCGACCCGGACTGGGTCGCCCTGTGGCTCGTACGCTCCTGGCTGGGCGAGCACCGGTCCGTGTACAGCCACCTGTACCAGCGCATCCGGGAAGCCCGCGGCATGAACTACGGCGACTACGCCTACATCGAGTACTTCCCGCGCGGCATGTTCCAGTTCCAGCCGGACGCCAACCTCGGCCGCCAGCAGCAGATTTTCCAGGTGTGGATCCGGCCGCTGCGGGACAACAACGATGCCCTGTTCGCCACCCGGACGGCGCTGTGGGAGATGGACCGGCTCATCGAACAGGGCATGAGCGAGACCGACTTCGAGGCCACCCGCGAGTTCCTCGGCAAATACGTCGCGCTGCTCGCCAGAAACCAGTCCCGCCGCCTGGGCTACGCCCTCGACAGCCGCTACTACGGCATCGACGAGTTCTCCGATTACGTACGTCGGGGCCTTGCCGAACTCACGCTGGACGACGTCAATCGGGTGATCCGGGAGCATCTCAGCACCGACGACGTGCAGTTCGTGTTCGTCTCGGCCGACGCCGCCGGCCTGGCGGAGGCCATCGCGGCCAATGCGCCGTCGCCCATGACCTACAACAGCGAGAAGCCCGAAGGGCTGTTGGCCGAGGACGAGATGATCGAGGCGCTGCCGCTCGGCATGAAGGCGGAGGACATCCGCATCATCGACGCCTCCGAGGTCTTCGAATGAGAGGCGCGGCAGGCGCGGGTGCGGCATGAGCCGGCTCTACGTCGTCAGGCACGGCCAGGCCCGCTTCTTCACGGACGATTACGATCGTTTGTCGGAGAAGGGTGAAGCCCAGTGCGCGGCGCTGGCTCGTCACTGGCTGGAGCAGGGTCTCGAGTTCCATGCGGCCTGGTGCGGCAGCCTGGTACGGCAGCGGCGATCCGGCGAAACGGTACGGGAGGTGTACCGGGAGGCAGGCCGGGACTTCCCGGAGATTGGCTGCATCCCGACTCTCGACGAGTATCCCGCCGACGACATCATGGACACGTTGCTGCCGCTGTTGCGCGAGAGTGTCCCATCCATCGACGACCTGGCGCGGGCCTTCGAGGCGGCGCGGGACGACCGGGAACGCTATCGCGGATTCCACCGCCTGCTCGAGGCGGTGATGGAGCGCTGGATCGCGCGCGCGTACCCGGACGAGGGCAGCGAGGGGCTCCTGCCCTGGGACGAATTCAGCGGGGGTGTGCGTGCGGCCTTGCGCGACATCATGGCGGACGCGGGCTCCGGCGAGAACGTCGCCGTGTTCACCTCCGGCGGCCCGGTGGGGATCAGCGTGCAGACGGTCCTGGGTGCCCCCGACCGGGCGGCGGCCGAGCTCAACTGGCGCGTGCACAACGGCAGCGTCACCTGCTTCACCTTCAGCGGATCGCGGGTCAGCCTGGATTGCTTCAATGCCACCGATCACCTGCAGGCGGAACTGCTGACGTATCGATGAGCATTGTCTATATTTTGTAGATATACGATTTGGTCATTAAGTTGACGAGGTGGCGTCGCACGGGCATGCTGGTTCGCGAGTGGAGTCGAATTCTCGCAGTCCCCCATACCTCGCTGGACGGCTCCACTCGTATGTCCCCAACCCGCCTCTTCCGCTGGAAGAGTGCACTGGCCGGCGGCGAGAGTCGCCGGCTTTTTTTTTGCCGGGGCGGGTGGCAAGCTTCCATGACGTTCGACAAAGAGGTAGCAACATGTCTGACAAGACCGAAACCGGGCGGCTTACGAACCGCCGTGCCTTTCTTCGCATGACGGCCACCGGGTTGCTCGCCATCCCGGCGGCGGCGCTGCTGCGCCCGGCGCCGGCGGCAGCACAGGAAATGCCGAAGCTCTCGCTGGACAACCCCCAGGCGAAGGCGCTGGGTTACGTTCACGACGCCGCCAACGTCGACAAGAGCAAGCAACCGCGTTACCAGGACGGCCAGAACTGTGCCAATTGCGCCCTGTTCCAGGCCAAGGGTGACGAGGAGTGGGCCGGCTGCTCCATCTTCCCGGGCAAGGCGGTCAACGCGGCCGGCTGGTGCAGCGCTTACGCACCGAAGGGCTGAGCGCCATCTGTCGGGCTTTCTGACCGGCAGGGCAGTCAGTCCATTGTCCGGCTGCAGAGCCGGATGCGTACGGGGCCGCGTGCGGTGGAGCCATCCACGACGCGGCCCTTCTGCGTTATCTCCACCCGGCCGCGGGCGGCGAGCCGTCTCGCGGCCGCGCGGCTCTGCTCCATCAGGGGTTTCCAGTCGTCCCCGCCGACCCGGCGCGCCGGCTCCGAGGGGCAGATGGTCTTGCCGCGGCCCCGGCCCTCCAGCAGCCCGAGGATGGCTGACTCGAGACGATCGTCCGTCGGCGTCAGTCGACGCGCGCGGCAGGCGCGCGAGCAGTAACGAACGTTCTCCCAGTCCCGAGCCCATTTCCGCCGCCATTCGATGCGGCGCCCGCATACGGCGCAGAATTTCTCGCGGGCATCACTCATCGCGCGGTGACGCGCCGGACGTTCGCGCGAGCGCAATCACCCGCGCGGCGGCGGCGATGCCGGACAGCCACGCGTTCTCCACCCGCGATTCGCCGGCACACCAGTCCCCGCACAGGACCAGCGAACGCGGTTCGTCGACCAGTGCGCCCGTCTTCCGCGGGGCGGAGGTCCGGGCGTAGCGCCAGCGGTGGAATACGGCCGTGGCGCGGTCCAGCGTGATGTCGGTCAGCGCCTCGAAACGGCCGCAGAGGGCGTCGATGGCTGCTGCAGGCTCGAGGTCGACGCTGGCCGCAGACCATTCGGCCGTGCCGTGCAGCACCCAGGTGGGACGGCCGGTGCGGCCCGGCTTGCTGTGGTCGGCTGCAGTCCAGGCGAGCACCTCGTCCGCGACGAAGGCCGCATCGAACGCTGCCCGCTCTTTGCCGACGGGGCTGGCCGCGACCGCCAGGCAGGGCGAGAACGGCACCGCCGCGGCCTGCCGCGCCAGTTCCGGAGACACCGGCCGGACAAGGTCCGCAGCCTGGGGTGCCGGTGCGCTGACGATCAGCGCATCGTACAGCGCGTCGTACTGACCGGTGTCCTGATCGCCATCGCCATGCAGGCGCCAGCCGCCGTCGGCATGCTCCAGCCCCTCGATCCGCGTGCGGAAACGCACGTCGAGGCCTGCGCCGAGATGCCCTGCCAGCGCATTCATGCCCGGGATCGCCACCAGGCGCTCGCCGCCGGATGCGGTCGTCAGGCAACCGTCGGCGGCGATATGGCCGAGGCGAGCGGCCCACGGCCCGACCACGCCGTCGTGCCGCCAGGAGCGGACGTGGCGGCGGAAAGCCGCGTCCCGCGACGTGAAATACTGCGCCCCGTGGTCGAAGCGTCTTTCTGCCTCGCGCCGGGTTGCCGTGCGGCCGCCGGGACCGCGGGCCTTCTCGAACACGGTCACGGCGTGGCCGGCGTCGGCCAGATTGCGGGCGGCCGCGAGCCCGGCGATACCGGCGCCGACGACCGCGACGCGGAGCCGCCGCCCGGAGGCCGGGCGATCGATGCGACGGGCGCAGGCCGCCAGATCCAGCCGGCGGGCGTGCGATTCAGTGTCCCTGGCACGGATACGGCCGAGCACCGCGCGCTCGGGACTGAAGGGGCGGTCCAGCGCGCCGAGTGCCCAGAGCAGGCCGCCGTAGGAGTTCGGGTCGTTGCCGTCCAGGGCGTAGCGGTGGTTGAGATCGATCAACGCCGCCATCGCGGTCTCCGGGGTGCGCGTCCAGAGCGGGATAGCCTTGGCCCAGGTCATGCGCAGATTGTTGTGCAGCTCTCCGTGGCGCAGCAGCGAGGCTTGTGCCGTGTCCCAGAGGGCGTCGCCCGAGCGGCCGCGGGCCAGCGTCTCCAGGGAGAAATCCCGGGCGCGCGGGTCTTGCCGGCGGGCTTCCAGCGTCGCCCGCGCCCAGCGGGGCAGTGCGTCCAGGGTCTCCAGCACCTCGCGGTGGTAGCAGAAGTTGTGCGCCAGCTCCCGCCAGACGAGCAATTCGTCCAGGAATTTGTCTGCGCCCTTACCGCCCTTCGCGGCGGCGTCCCGCGCCATCCGGAACGGCGATATCTGTCCGTAATGGAGATAGGCACTCATGCGCGAGACGCCGTGGGGCGGCTCGATGGCGGCATCGTTGCGCAGCGTGTCGTAGTCGTCCAGTCCCTGGTCGAGGAACCGCCGCCACCGTTCGGCCGCCGCCGTGGCGCCGCCGCGCGTGTGGAAGACGGGCCAGACGCCGTGATCGATGTCGCAGCCGGCGATCACTTCGAGCAGCTCCCGGTCGTCCCGGTCGGCGAGGCCGTCGATGCCGGCAATATCGCGGCAATCGGCGTCGGCGAGCCCGACGCTCGGCGCCGCCTTGCCCGGCCACGGTGCCTCGGCCCGGGCCGCCTGTTCCCGGCCCACCGCTTCGCGGAAGCGGAAGGCCCGGTCGAAGGGCCGCCCGACCAGCCGCATCGGGTACACGCAGCGACTGTCGACGGCCCATGCGGCGCAACCGCTCCGCGCCGCCAGCGCTGGTTGCCAGCGGTCGAACGGCGGCACTGGCATTTCCTCGAAGATGACCGCCGCCGCATGCCGGCAAAGCACCGGCAGCGGGGAAGTGGCGCCGGCCTGCCGGGGCAGATGGAAGACGTAGCGGATGCCGCGCCCGGCCAGGGCGCGGGCGACGTCCCGCGCCCCCTGCAGGATGAACAGGTGGTGCCGGTCGGAGTTGTAGCGGTGGCGGCCGGCCAGGCCCTGATAGACGAGGACCGGCAGCCCGTGCGCCGCGCCGACGGCCAGCGCCGCCTCCAGGGCCGGGTTCTCCGCGGCGCGCATGGCGTGATGCATCCAGTACAGGACGTAGCGCCCGCGGCGGACCGGGGCCGCGTTCAGCGCGCGCCGTCTTTCCTCGAGATAGGCCGGCAGCGCCGGCGCGTCGGGCTCCATGGGTATCTCCGTATGGGGAGGAGCGGGCAGGGAAGGCTAGCCGCAGGGCCCATCCGCTACAATCTCCCGGACGGCGGACGACGGCCGTGCCGAGCCTGTGACCAAGAATCCACCTCGGATGGGAAGGAGATGACGTGCATATAACCGCAGAAGACCTGGTCGGCGCCTGGAAACTCGAGCGCTGGGAGATCAGCTATCCTGCCACCGGCCGTGTGACCCGGCCTTTCGGCGAGGATGCCACCGGGATGATCCTGTACACGCCGGACGGCTACATGTCGGCCGTGCTGGCCGAGCGCGACCGGGGCTCGTTCTCCACCCCGGTCGTGCCGAAAGCGCCGGACGCGGAGAAGGTGCGGGCCTTCGACGGTTACATGCACTACGCGGGCCGCTACTTCGTGGTGCAGGGCGACGTCCACCACGAGGTCGAGTTCGCGCTGAACATGGACCTGATCGGCACCACCCAGATCCGCGAGGCCGAGCTCGACGGCGACCGTCTCACGCTGTCCGCCGAGGAGCCGCTGCAGGGCGGTGAGATGCGCCGCCACCGTCTGCAGTGGATCCGCGCCTCCATGGCCGGTGGACTGCCCGGGTGAGGATCGCGAGCTTCCGCCACCGGGGCCGGCCGAGCTACGGTGTCGTGCGCGCCGGCGGGATCGTGGATGCCGGCAGGAAGCTCGGCGTGGAGCTTCCCGACCTGAGAAGCGTCCTGGCTGCCGATGCTATCGACGAACTCCACGCGCTGGCCGCGGACGCCGAACCGGACCTGGCCCTGGCCGAGGTGGAATTGCTGCCCGTGATCACCGACCCGGACAAGATCCTCTGCGTCGGCATCAACTACCGGCCCCACGTGGAGGAGACCGGCCGCGACGCGCCGGAACACCCGGTACTCTTCACCCGCTTCCCCGGCTCCCAGGTCGGTCACGGCCAGCCGCTGGTGCGGCCGTCGGTGTCGCACAAGTTCGACTACGAGGGCGAGCTGGCCGTCATCATCGGGCGCCGCGGGCGCCATATCGCCCCGGAGGGGGCGCTGCGCCACGTAGCCGGTTACTCCTGTTTCAACGACGGCAGTGTGCGCGACTTCCAGCGCCACAGCTCCCAGTTCACCGCCGGCAAGAACTTCGCGCGCAGCGGCGGCTTCGGGCCCTGGCTCACCACGGCCGACGAGATCGGCGATCCGGCCCGGCTGACGCTGGAGACCCGGCTGAACGGGGCGGTGATGCAGTCCGCCGACGTGGCGGATCTCATCTTCGATGTGCCGGCGCTGATCGGCTACTGCTCCACCTTCACCGAGCTGCTGCCGGGGGACGTGATCGTCACCGGCACCCCGGGCGGCGTGGGCTACGTGCGCAAGCCGCCCGTCTATCTGCAGCCGGGCGACGTCGTGGAGGTCGATATCCCCGGCGTCGGCGTGCTGCGTAACGGCGTCGTGGACGAAGTCGACGTCCTCAGCGGCAGGGAACCCGACTGATCAGCCGAGGTGGCGTTTGAGGAAGTCGGTGGTCCGCCCGAAAGCGAGACACGCCGCCTCCGGGTCGTAGTCGCCGCGTTGGTCGCAGTTGAAGCCGTGCCCGACCCCCTCGTAGACGTGCACGACGGCCTCCGGGTTGGCCGCCCGCACCTGCTCCACCTGCTCCATGGGGATGTGGGCATCGCGTTCGCCGTAGTGGAGCATCACCGGGCAGGCGGGCGAGAGGTCGGTCATGTTGTGGATGCCGCCGCCGTAGTAGCCCACCGCCGCTGCCACCGGCAGCTCGGCAGCGCAGCGGTAGGCCTGTGCGCCGCCCCAGCAGAAACCGACCACGCCCACCTTGCCGCCGCGGGTCGCCTGCTCGAGGCCGGCGGCCAGGTCCAGGATGGTCTGACGCGGGTCCAGGCGCCCGACCAGCTCCCGCCCGCGTTCGACGTCCGAATAATCGACGGTGATGTCCTTGCCGAGCCGGTCGAATACCGCCGGCGCGACGGCCAGGAAGCCGGCCTCGGCGAACTGGTCGCACACGTCGCGGATGTGGCTGTTGACGCCGAAGATCTCCTGGATGACGAGCACTCCGCCGATGGGCGAGCCTCCCGGCGGTGCGATGGCCGCACCGAGAGCGTGACCGTCGGCGGCCGTCAGCTCGATGTCGTGCGCCATGCTCAGGCCTCCACGATCTTCTGGTCGATGGCGCCGAAGATGCTGTTGCCGTCGGCGTCGAACATCTCGATGCGGACCCGGTCGCCGAAGCGCAGGAAGGGCGTCTTCGGAGCGCCGTCCTCGATGGTCTCCAGCATGCGCCGCTCGGCGATGCAGCTGGAGCCGCGGCTGCGGTCGTAGTTCGAGATGGTGCCGGAACCGATGATGGTGCCCGCGCCGAGACGGCGGGTCTTCGTCACGTGCTCGATCAGCTGCAGGAAGTTGAAAGTCATGTCCACGCCGCACTCCGGCCGGCCGAATTCCTCGTCGTTCAGGGTGGTCACCAGCGGCAGGTTGAAGGTGCCGTCCTGCCAGGCCTCGCCCAGTTCGTCCGGCGTGACCGCCACCGGCGAGAAGGCGGTCGAGGGCTTGGACTGGTAGAAGCCGAAGCCCTTGGCCAGCTCGCCCGGTATCAGGTTGCGCAGAGAGACATCGTTCACCAGCATCAGCAGCCTGATGTGGCCCGCCGCCTCGTCGGCGCCGGTGCCCATCGGCACGTCGTCGGTGATCACCGCCGTCTCGGCCTCCATGTCGATGCCGTAGTCCTCGTCCGGCACCGGAACGTCTTCCAGCGGTCCGAGGAAGTCGTCGGAGCCGCCCTGATAGACGAGCGGGTCGTGCCAGAAACTCTCCGGCATCTCCGCGCCCCGCGCCTTGCGCACCAGTTCGACGTGATTGACGTAGGCGCTGCCGTCCACCCAGTGGTAGGCCCGCGGCAGCGGCGCGGCGAGGTCGGCCATATCCAGGTCGAAGGCGCCGTCTGCGCTGTCTTCGTGCAGCGCGTCGGAGAGCGCCTGCAGTCGCGGCGCCGTGGCCGCCCAGTCGTCCAGTGCGGCCTGGAGGGTGGCGGCGATGCCATCGGCTGCGACGGCCCGTTTCAGGTCGCGGCTGACGACGATCAACCGGCCGTCGCGTCCGCTCCTGAGGCTGGCGAGTTTCATGCTATTCCCCTGTCAGTCTGTAGCGTGATCGGTGTGTGTCGAATTGTCCGATTCGGGCGAAGCATGGTAGACAGGAAGCGGGACAGTCGCAATTGGATCACAACTTGCACCACAACCGGACGCCATGAGCAGACAGGACGCGCCCTGGATCGTGGGCTGGCGCGAATATCTCGATCTCCCGGATCTGGGCCTCACCCGCGTCAAGGCCAAGGTGGACACGGGTGCGCGCACCTCTTCCCTGCACGCGGTGGACATCGAGCACTATCACGAGGACGGCCGCGAGCGCGTGCGCTTCCTCGTGCATCCGCAGCATCGTTCGGACGATCTGGAAGTGGTCTGCAGCGCGAATGTGGTCGATCGCCGCGGTGTGCGCAGTTCCATCGGTCATCGCCAGCACCGCGTCGTGATCGAGACCACACTGCAGCTCTCGCCGGAACTCGTCTGGCCCATCGAGGTGACGCTGACCTCGCGTTCCGACATGCGTTTCCGTATGTTGTTGGGCAGGACGGCGCTGCGCGGGCATATGCTCGTCGACCCCGGACGCTCCTACCTCACCGGCGGGCGTCCTCCGCGGCTCGACGCAGCGCGGCGGCACCGAAAGAAAAGTTGAAGTGGCCGCAGGGGGCTGCCCCGGCGGCGGAGGAGGATCCGTATCTTGAAGATCGCAATACTCTCGCGCAGACGCTCGATCTACTCCACGCGACGGCTCGTGGAAGCGGGTGAGGAGCGTGGCCACGAGATGCAGGTCATAGATCACCAGCGCTGCTACATGGACATCACCTCGCACAAGCCGGCAGTGCATTACAAAGGCAACTCGCTGAAGGGATTCGATGCGGTGATACCACGCATCGGCGCCTCGGTGACGTTCTACGGCACCGCGGTGCTGCGCCAGTTCGAGATGATGGGCGTCTTCCCGCTGAACGAGTCGGTGGCGATCAGCCGCTCCCGGGACAAGCTGCGTTCCCTGCAGTTGCTGTCGCGGCGCGGTATCGGCCTGCCGGTCACCGGCTTCGCCAATTCGCCGGACGACACCGAGGATGTGCTGAAAATGACCGGCGGCGCGCCGGTGGTCATCAAGCTGCTCGAAGGCACCCAGGGCGTGGGCGTGGTGCTGGCGGAGACTCGCAAGGCGGCCACCAGTGTAATCGAGGCGTTTCGCGGACTGAACGCGAACTTCCTCGTGCAGGAGTTCATCGCCGAGGCGGGCGGTGCGGACATCCGTTGCCTCGTGGTGGGCGGCAAGGTGGTCGCGTCGATGAAGCGCCAGGGCAAGGAGGGCGAGTTCCGCTCCAACCTGCACAGGGGGGGCTCCGCCTCGCTGGTGCGTATCACGCCGGAGGAGCGCTCCACCGCCGTGCGTTCCGCGAAGATCATGGGGCTGAACGTCGCCGGCGTGGATATCCTGCGTTCCAACCACGGCCCGGTGGTGATGGAGGTGAACTCCTCGCCGGGTCTGGAAGGCATCGAAGCGGCAACCGGCAAGGACGTGGCCGGCCTGATCATCGGCTTCATCGAGAACAACGCGAAGCCCGGCAAGACGAAGACCAAAGGTGTCGGCTGAGCGGAGCGGGGCGGGCGGCCGTCCCATTGAGATCGGCGGCCATACCGTGCGTCCGGGCGAACGGGCGAGCATCGACCTGCCGGCGGCGGATCTCTACACCCACACGGAGATGACCATGCCCGTGCAGGTCATCAACGGCCGGCGGGCAGGACCCGTACTGTTCGTCTCGGCGGCAGTGCACGGCGACGAGATCAACGGGGTGGAGATCATCCGCCGCCTGCTGAAGCTGCGCACGCTGCGCAGCCTCCGGGGCACACTGCTGGCGGTGCCGGTGGTCAACGTGCTCGGTTTCCTGAACATGTCGCGCTACCTGCCGGACCGCCGCGATCTGAACCGCTCCTTCCCGGGCAGCGAGAGAGGGTCGGCGGCGGCGCGCCTCGCGAACCTCTTCGTCACCGAGATCGTCGACAAGGCCGACTACGGCATCGATCTGCATACGGGCGCCATCCATCGCGCCAACCTGCCGCAGATCCGTGCCGACCTGGATCACGAGGAGACCCGGGGACTCGCCAGCGCCTTCGGCGTACCGGTGATGGTCAACGCGTCGGTGCGGGAGGGTTCCCTGCGCGAGCTGGCGGCAAGCAGGGGCGTGCCCCTGCTCCTGTACGAGGCGGGCGAGGCGCTGCGCTTCGACGAGCTCGCCATCCGCGCCGGCGTGCGCGGCATCCAGCAGGTGATGCGCCGCCTCGGGATGCTGCCGGCCGGCAAGTCGAAGCGCCGCGAATCCAGACCGGTTACCGCACTCGACAGCGGCTGGATCCGCTCGCCCCAGAGCGGCATCGTGCACGCCGCCGTGCGCCTCGGCGACTACGTGAAGAAAGGCGACGTCATCGCCAACGTTCGCGATCCTCTCGGCTCCTCGGACACCGTCATCCGCGCGGCCGACGACGGGGTGGTCATCGGGCTGTCGAAACTGCCGCTGGCACACGAAGGCGACGCCATCGTGCACGTCGCGGCCTTCGATCAGCCCACGCGGGTCGCCCGCAGCGTGGAGGAGTTTCACCGCGGTCACGGGGGCGACGAATCGGCGACCGGGTGACCGACGGACGGGGTGCCGGCGTAGGTCGATTATGTTGCACTGCCGCGACAGAAATACGTCATTCTGTCCCTGAAATTTGACACTCCGTGGGGTTTCTGCCACCTTTCAAATTCCGACAATTTGATCGACCGTCGCGTGCCGGGTATACGACCTTCAGGTAAACACTGGGGCGGGGGAACACGATGCACTGATCCCGTCACGACGATGGACACCGCGGCCCCACTGGGGCCGCTTTTTTGTGGCGGAACGCGAACGGCCGCCAGGCCGCCAGGCCACCACCCACTCGATAGCGGCAGGCTGCTTCCTGACAGCGGATCGCCGCCCATTTGAATTGCCGCCGGCCGCAGCGCAGAATCCCGCGGATCGACGTCGGCAGCAAAGGGAGCAGGGGATGGGCAAATTCGGCACCGGACAGGCAATCAGGCGTGTCGAGGATCAGCGTTTCCTCACCGGTACCGGCCGTTACCTCGACGACGTGGTACCTGCGGATGCGGCCGTGCTGTATTTCCTGCGTTCGCCTTTTCCGCACGGCGTCATCAGCGAACTCGATCTGGACGAGGCGCGCGAGGCGCCGGGCGTGCTGGCGGTCTATACCGCCGCAGATCTGGCGGACGCCGGCTTCGGCGATCTGCCGGGATCGTCAGTGCCGAAGAGCGACGGGCATCCCGGACACGCCGCGGTGCAGCAGCCTCCGCTCGCGCGCGAGGTGGTGCGTTACGTCGGCGAACCCGTGGTCGCCATCGTGGCCGAGACTCTCGCCGCAGCCAAAGACGCCGCCGACCTGATCCTGTTCGACGTCGACGAACTCCCCGCGGTCACCGGCCTGGCCGATGCGCTGGCCGACGGCGCGCCGCGCGTGCACGACGACGTGGACGACAACCTGCTCGGCATCATGACCCACGGCAATGCGGCGGCCACGGACGAGGCGTTCGCCGGCGCCGAACACGTGGTCGAACTGGAACTCGTCAACAACCGGCTCGCGCCGACGGCCATGGAGCCGAGGGGCTGCGTGGCCGTGTACGACGGCGGCGAGGATGCCTACACGCTGTATCAGGGCTGCCAGGGCGTGCACAACCTGCGCAAGCACGTGAGGGCGGCCACCGGCATCCCGGAGGACCGGCTGCGCGTCGTCTCGCCGGACGTGGGCGGCGGCTTCGGCCTGAAGATGTTCCTGCAGTGCGAGACCGTTGCCGCGCTGCACGCGACGAAGGATCTCGGTCGGCCCGTGAAGTGGCTGGCGGAGCGCTCCGAGAGCTTTCTGTCCGACCTGCACGGCCGCGATCAGGTGTCCCGCGCCGAACTCGCCCTGGACGGCGAGGGTCGCTTCCTCGCCATGCGGGTGCGGACCGACGGCAACGTGGGCGCGTACACCTCCCAGGCGGGCGCGTTCATCCCGTGGTTCGGCGCGGTCATGCTTACCGGTGCCTATGCCATCCCGGCGGCTTACGCCGAGATCCGCCTGGCGGTGACGAATACCGTCCCGGTGGATGCCTACCGGGGCGCCGGCCGCCCCGAGGCGATCTACCTGGTCGAGCGCTTGGTGGACAAGGCGGCGCGTGAACTCGGCATCGATCCCGCCGATATCCGGCGGCGTAACTTCATCCCTCCCGAGGCCTTCCCGTACCAGACCGTGACGGGACAGGTGTACGACTCGGGCGAATACGCGCGTCTGCTGGATGCCGCGCTCGAGCGTGCCGACCGGGCGGGCTTCGAAGAGCGGCGCAAGGCCTCCGCGGCGAAGGGCCTGCTGCGGGGGATCGGACTCAGCTATTACGTCGAGATCTGCTCGGCCATGGGCGGGGAGGACACCCATGTGCGCTTCGAGGAGGACGGCACGGTGACCGTGCTCATGGGCACCCAGTCCACCGGTCAGGGCCACGAGACCAGCTACGGTCAGATGGTGGCGGCGGGGCTGGGCGTGCCGCTCGAGAGCATCCGCGTGCTGCAGGGCGACACGAAGACCATTCCCACGGGCCAGGGCACCGGCGGGTCACGATCCATGGCGATAGGCGGCTCGGCGCTGACGCGCACGGTGGAGACCGTGGTCGAGTCCGGCAGGAAGATCGCGGCAGGGCTGCTGGAGGCGGACGCCGAGGACATCGAGTTCGAGGACGGCGATTACCGGATCGTCGGCACCGATCGGGTGGTGGCGCTGCCGGAGGTGGCCAGCGCGTCGTTCGACGACGCGGCGCGGCCGGAAGACGCCCGGCCCGGTCTCGCCTCCAGCGAGCATTTCACGCCCGAGGCCGGCACGTTCCCGAACGGTTGCCACGTCTGCGAGCTCGAGGTGGATCCGGAGACCGGGATGATCGGGATCCTGCGCTACACCGTGGAGGACGACGTCGGCAACGTGATCAACCCGCTGATCCTGGAAGGACAGATCATGGGCGGCATCGCGCAGGGGCTCGGCCAGGCCCTGTTCGAGGAGGCCGTCTACGACCAGGACACCGGCCAGCTGCAGACGGCCACTTTCATGGACTACACGATGCCCCGCGCCGACCGACTGCCGGGCATCGATTTCCACTACACCGAGGTACCGTCGCCGCGCAATCCGCTGGGCGTGAAGGGAGCGGGGGAGGCCGGCACCATCGGCGCGCCGCCGGCCCTTGTGAACGCCGTGATCGACGCGCTGGCCCCTTACGGTATCGAGCATCTCGACATGCCGCTCACGCCCATGAAGGTGTGGCGGGCAATCCGGGCGGCGCGGCCGGCGGCGTGATAAGCCTGAGGTGATGCGGCGACCTTTGCGATGCGGCCTGTGGTATTTTCCACTTGGAAAGCGGGCGATCCCTGCCCGCTCCAAGGGAGAGAAGCGATGAGAACGATAAGAAAAGCACTCGGCGTTGCGGCACTCTGCGCCGCGTCCATGACCATGGCCACCGGTGCCTGGGCCGCCGAAGAGTGGCCGTTCACCTCGGGCGACTACTGGGAAGTGACGGGCATCGACATCAAGGACGGCGGCGGCTACAAGTATGCCAAGTGGCTCGCGAGCGAGTGGCGGGAGAATCTGGAATTCTCCAAGTCCAAGGGCTGGATCAAGGACTATATGATCCTTGCCAACGTGTACGAGCGCAGCGGCGAGCCGACGATCTATCTCATCCGCGTCATGGAGGACGTACCGACGGGCGCCGAGGGCGAGCAGCGCCAGAAGGAATACATGGCCTGGCGCAAGAAGAGTATCGAACAGATGCAGGGGGAGAGCGGTAATCGCGCCGAGTACCGCGAGGTCATGAGCACTTCGCTGCTGCAGGAACTGAATTTCCGGAACTAATCTCCGGCGCACGGGGCTCCCGGTCTGCGGGTCGGGAGCCCCGCTGCGTTGTGGCGGCCGGCAATGCCGCAGTGGCTAGTCTCCTGTGAGCTTCACGCGGCCCGGAAAATCGTTAGACTATCCGGATGCTTCGCCTCCGCGCACGATTCCTGGCCCGCTGCACGGCGATCGCGCTGGTCGCGATCCTGGCCGGGCAGTTTGCCGTCGCCGGTCATGCCGCGGTCGCCGATCACGGCATCGGCGAGCAGTGCGACGTCTGCGTCGGCGGCGATCGACTCGCCCATGGCTTGTCGGATACGCCGGCCGGGTCGCCGGCGGTCCATGCGTCCCCGGTGGTTCCCGTACCGGCGGTCGCCGGACACCCGGAATTCCCGCCCAGGCACGGTCACGCCCGCGCACCTCCCCGCCTCTGATCACAGTCGACCGACTATTGCTCGACCGTAGCCGTGTCGTCCAGCGACGGGCCGGCGCGGCATCTGCTGATCCGATCAGAGGAACGAGACATGCGAATTTCGCAACTGACTGCGGCGCTGACCGCAGCGATATTGTGTGCCGGAGCCCTGCAGGCGCAGGAAGCGGCTGACGAAGCGATCGAGGAGATCGTGGTTACCGCGGCGCCCCTCGGCGACGTGCTGCAGCCCACCAGCGTCTTCAAGGGCGACGAACTGCTCACCGACCGCGCGCCCACCCTTGGCGAGACCCTCGCCGCACAGCCCGGCGTGAGCTCCAGTTACTTCGGGCCGGCATCGTCCCGGCCTATCATCCGCGGCCTGGGCGGCTCCCAGGTCATCATGCTTTCCGACGGTATCTCGTCGCTGGATGCGGCGGACGTCAGCGCGGACCACGCCGTCAGCATCGAGCCGCTGCTGGCGGAGGCCATCGAGATTATCCGAGGCCCGACGACGCTGCTGTACGGCAATTCGGCCGCCGGCGGCGTGGTGAACGTGATCGACAACCGGATCCCGCGGCGTCCCGCGGAGGCGCCAGTCTCCGGCGCCGTCGAGGCCCGCGCGGATACGGCCGCCGGGGAGCGGGCCCTGGTCGGGCGCCTGGACGGTGGCGCCGGCGGCTTCGCCTGGCACCTCGATGCCTACACACGGGAGACCGACGACGTGGAGATCGACGGCTTCGCAACGGCCGATCCTGACGACCGGGAGCCCGACGAGGCGGCCGGGGTCCTGCCGAACAGCTACTCCGAATCCGACGGTTACTCCGCGGGCGCTTCCTGGGTGGGCGAGCGGGGCTTTCTCGGCTTCTCCTGGAGCGGCTCCGACATGACCTACGGCCTGCCCGGGCACAGCCACGAAGAGGAGCATGGCGAGGAGGAGCATGCCGGCGAGGAAGAGGGCGGTCCGTTCATCGACCTGGAGCAGTCGCGGTTCGACGTGCGCGGGGAATACGCGCTGAACGGCCAGTACTTCGAGGCCGTGAAATTCTCCTGGGGTATCAACGACTACGAGCACGCCGAGATCGAGCCATCCGGCGAGGTCGGTACCCTGTTCGAGAACGACGCCTGGCAGGCAAGGGTGGAGGCCATACATGCGCCGATCGCCGGGTGGCGGGGCGCCTTCGGCCTGCAGCTCGACGACCGGGATTTCTCCGCCGCGGGCGAGGAAGCTTTCATCTCGCCGACGAAGACCGAGTCGCTCGGCGTGTTCCTGGTGGAGGAGCGGGACTACGACTGGGGTCACGCGCACCTGGGCGGACGCGTGGAGTTCCTGGAGCACGACAACGAGCTTTCGGCGGATTTCGACGATACCTCCCTGTCGCTGGCCGCCGGCGTCGACTTCGAGATTGCGCCTGACTACACGCTGATGCTGAACGTCTCGCGCACGGAACGGCTGCCGGCAGCGGAGGAGCTCTACGCCAACGGTCCTCATCTCGCGACCGGCCAGTTCGAACTCGGTCTTGCCGTACTCGGCGCCGCGCCCGACAAGGAGGTCTCGGTGAACTACGACATCGGGCTCTCCGGCGGCGGGGAGCGTCTGCGCTGGGACGTCCACGTCTTCTACAACCGCATCGGGGACTACATCTTCCAGAACCTGACCGGCGCGGAAGAAGACGGCCTGCCGGTGGCGGAGTACGGCCAGGCCGACGCGGACTTCTATGGGGTCGAGGCCGAGGCCACGCTGATGCTGGGCCGCTTCGGCGGCTTCGAAGCGGAGCTCGGGCTGCTCGGCGATTTCGTCCATGCGGAACTGGAGGATGGCCGCTACCTGCCCCGCATACCGCCGATGCGCGTAGGCACGGGGCTCACGCTGCGAAATGATGCGCTGACCACGTCACTGGACGTTCTCTGGCATGCAGAGCAGGACAACATCGCCTCGTTCCGGACCGACAGCTACACCATGGTGGACCTGTCGGCGATCTATGCCATGACGCTGCAGGAGACCCGGCTCGACGTGTTCGTCCGCGGCACCAATCTGCTCGACGAGGCGGCGCGCCGGAGCACTTCATTCCTGGCGCCCTATGCGCCGCTGCCGGGCCGCTCGTTCCACGCGGGCGCGCGCCTGCGCTTCTGACCGGCGAGGGCCGCGCCGCCTGCGTGCGGCGCGGCCTTTCGCCGCCGGCGTCCTGCGCAGCCAGGCGTATCGTGTATATTGCCGGTCAGGGCAAGGAGACTTTTTCATGCAGCAACTGACCGGCCTCGACGCCTCTTTCCTCTATCTCGAAACGGCTGCCACGCCCATGCACGTGGGCAGTCTCTGCATCTACGACCAGTCGACGGCGGCCGGCGGCCACGTCACCTTCAAGCAGATCATCCGCTTCTTCGAGGAGCGCCTGCACAAGGCGAAGACCTTCCGGCGCCGACTGGCGAACGTGCCGCTCGGCCTGGCCCGTCCCTACTGGATCGAGGACCCGGAGTTCGATCTGGAATTTCACCTGCGCCACATCGCGCTGCCGAAGCCGGGCGACTGGCGTCAGCTCTGCATCCTGACCGCGCGGCTGCTTGCCCGTCCGCTGGACCTGAACCGCCCCCTGTGGGAGGCCTGGGTGATAGAAGGACTGGACAACGTCGACGGCATCCCGCCGGGCAGCTTCGGCCTCGTGACCAAGATCCACCACTCGGCCATCGACGGGATCTCCGGCGCCGAGATCGCCGCCGCGATCCACAGCCTGACTCCTCACGACCAGCCGGAGCCGCCTCCGCGGCCCTGGACGGCGGAGCGCGAACCCACCGACGTGGAGCTGCTCGCCCGCAGCGCCGCGGGCATGGCGGGCACGCCGCTGAAGATCGGCAAGCTGGTGCGCCACGTCGCGCCCACGCTGCCGAAGCTGGCCACGGGCCTGGTGCGGCGCGACATCAGCCTGCCCCGGTCGGTGCCGCGCACTCGTTTCAACGCCAATGTCTCGGCGCACCGGGTCTTCGATGCGCGCACCTTCGCGCTGGACGAGATCCGCGGTATGAAGGGTTTCGTGGAAGGCGCCACGGTGAACGACGTGATCGTCAGCGTCTGCGGCGGCGCGCTGCGCAAGTACCTCGAGGCGAAGGACGAGCTGCCCGACGAATCGCTGATCGCGATGGCGCCGATGAGCGTGCGCTCGGACCAGCAGCGCGGCGCGGAGGGCAACCGGGTCAGCGCCATGCGCCTGCCGGTGGGCAGCGACATCGAGGACCCTCTCGAGCGGCTGCGCGCCGTCCACGCGGCGAGCGACGAGGCCAAGCGGTTCACGCGCACCGCGGGTCCGGAGCTCAACATGGAGCTGGCGGAGTTCCTGCCCACGACCACCTCCGGGCTCATGGCCAAGGCCTATGGCCGCTGGCATATGGCCGAGCGCCTGCCGCCGGTCTTCAATACGGTGATCACGAACGTGCCCATCAGCAATCATCCGCTGTACTCCATGGGCACGAAGATGGTCGCCTATTACGGACTCGGGCCGGTGGTCCACGGCGTCGGTCTGTTCCAGCCGGTGATCGGCTATGACGGCAAGATCACCGTCAGCGCCATCTCCTGTCGCGAGATGATGCCGGACCCCGCGTTCTACTGTGAGTGCCTGCAGGAATCCTTCGACGAGCTGAAGGCGATGACCATCGCTACCGCAGGCAAGCGCGCGAAAGCCGTGATGGGTGACGGCGCGGAGGCGTCCTCGGAGGCCGCCGGCAAGAAGACGGCAGGGAAAAAGCCTGCCGGCAAGAAGTCCGCCGCGAAGAAGGCCGCCAGGAAGAAGAGCAAGCGCAAGAAGAAGACAGCGACGACGACGTCGCCGTCGGAGCCGCAGGCCGACTAGCGCTCCAGTGTCGGCACCAGTCCGGGGCGGAGGATGGCACGGGTCGCCTGCTCCAGGGCGTAGGCATAGCCGATCAGCTGCGGCTCGGACCACGGGCGGCCGAACAGGGTCACGCCCACGGGCAGACCGTGGACGCTCCCCGCCGGCAATGTCACCGCGGGATAGCCGGATACCGCGCCAAGCCGGGAGCTGGAGATCGAGTGGTTGTCGCCGGCGACGAAGTCGATGGGCCAGGCCGGCGAGTTCGTCGGCGCGATGATCGCATCCAGGGCGTGTTCGTTCATCACCGCGTCGATGAGTCGGCGCAGCGCCGGCCCGCTGTTCTCCCGTGCTTTCAGGTAGGCCTCGTCCGTCAGCGATCCCCGGGACTCGGCCTGCTCGAAGATCTCCTGGCCGAACCAGGGCATGGTCTCGTCGGCGCGCAGCTCGTTGTAACGAATCAGCGCGGCCAGGCTGCCCCTGTCGCCTTCCATGCCGGCGTTGCCGAGGTAGCGGTTCAGCCCGTCCCTGAACTCGTACAGGAGCACCTCGTATTCGGCCTCGCCGACGTCTGCGGGGATCTCGAGGCCGATCGGATCCACGATCTCGGCGCCGAGTTCGTCGAGCCGGGCGATCGTGGCGTCGAGGACGGCCTCCACCCGGGGATCCGAGCCGGCGCCGTAATACTGCCGCCAGACGCCGATGCGCGCGCCTTCGAGCGCGCCCGTGCCCAGCGCGGCGAGATAGTCCCGCGGCCCCGGGTGCGCCTGGGCCGCGGGGTCCGCATTATCCGGCGCCGCCATCGCGGCGAGCAGCAGCGCCGCGTCGCGGACGCTGCGCGCCATCGGGCCGGCCGTGTCCTGGCTGAGTGCGATGGGGATGATGCCGTCCCGGCTGACCAGCCCGATCGTGGGTTTGATGCCGACGACGCCGTTGGCGCCGGCGGGACAGACGATTGAGCCGTCGGTCTCGGTGCCGACCGCGAGCACGGCCAGCCCGGCAGCGACGGCCACCGCCGACCCGCTGGACGAGCCGCAGGGGTTGCGATCGAGCACGTGCGGATTGCGGGTCTGCCCGCCGATGCTGCTCCACCCGCTTACCGACCGGGTAGAGCGGAAATTCGCCCATTCGCTGAGGTTGGCCTTGCCCAGGATGACGGCGCCGGCTCGCCGGAGCGCGGCGACGTGGAAGGCGTCGTCCGGCGCGCGATGCAGTGCCAGCGCCACCGAGCCTGCGGAGGTGGCCATGCGGTCGCCCGTGTCGATGTTGGCTTTCAGGACCACGGGTATGCCGTGCAGGGGTCCGCGCTTCTCGCCGACGGCGCGTTCCTGATCCAGGTCCCGCGCGATCTCGATGGCGTCCGGATTCACCTCGATGATGGCGTTCAGCGTGGGGCCGGCGTCGTCCACGGCTTCGATGCGGTCGAGGAACAGACGTACCAGCTGTTCCGAGGTGAGGTCGCCCCGATCCATACGTTCCTGGAGGGCGGCCGTATCCGCGTAGTGCAGCACGGCTGCCGCATTGTCTGCGGGATCCGCGGCGGCGCAGGCTGCGCCCCCGGGCGGCAGGCCGGGGAACAGGCAGATCAGACTGAGGGTGAGCGTGCGAGTGAGTTCTCGCGGCAGGTAATGCGGCATGGAAGGCGCCCCGGCATGGTATGGCTGCCTATTGTACGGTTTCGGCCGCGATTGAGATGACTACAGGGCTGGTAGCCTCCGTCCGGTCAGGCGCTGCCGAATGCGCGACCGGCGGCGCGGGCGCTGCTGCCGTCGGCACCGTAGACCGGCGCGGTGCCTTCCGGCGCCCCGCGCAGCACGTCGAGCGCACGCCCGATCTGCCGCTGGCGCAGATGGACGATGGCCCCGTTGGCCGCATTCGCGTCCCGGCAGCGTCCGGCGACGTCGCCGAGTTGCCGCCACAGACCGTCCAGCGGATGCGCGGGCGCGCAGTCCGCGAGCACCGCCTCGACGCCGCCCTGATCCGGTGGGTAGCCATGGTTGGCGAGCAGGCGACGGCGTCTTTCGTCCAGACCATCGAGCCGGGACAGATGTTTCTGCTTGCCGGCGCCGGCGTTCTGCAACCCCTCGGCGTCCCGCTGCTCCAGCGCTGCGCGCTCGGCGGCGAGCGCCGACTCCAGCCGCTGCGTGATCGCGAGCGCCTCACGGATCACGGTCTCGAGTGCACCTGCGCAGGCTGTCGCGTCCGCCCGGCTCATGAGTCGCTGCCCAGGCTCCTCTCGAACATCATCAGACGCGCGGCGATCTTCTCCGCATCGATCTCGTAATCGCCGTTGGCGATGGACTCCATGATGGCGTCCAGGCGCTGGTTCTGCATTTCGAGACTTTCCAGCATCGAGCTCATGCGCTCCATCATCTGGGCGCCGCTGGTGAGCCGTACGGTCTCGCCGCCCGGTACCGTCACTTCCTTAGCCTGACCGGTGCGCTGCGCCGCCCCCGCGGTCGGCCGGCTGCCACCGACCCCGTTCGGGCCGATCGACTGCCCCTGATTCGTTCCGTCAATCTTATTGGACATAACTGGCTACCTCAGACATGAGTCTGTGTTATCCCGTGTATCGGCGATTCCGCGCGAAACTTTAGTGTCGGGCGACAATTTTTTTACCATGCCGTATATGGTCAATTCATCCTAATTTCAACGACTTCAGGGGACCTTACGACCCCCTCGACGACTCGCCGCGAGGAGACGTTCTCCACCCGGATGCGCTGGTCCAGGGCACCGTCGGACAGGGCGCGTCCCGCCATGCGGATCTGCATGCCGCCGTTGTCCACTACCAGGGTCACCTTCTGGCCTCGCCGCACGATCTGCTCGGCGTCCACCATGTTGTGGGTAAGCGGCGTGCCGGCGAGGACGGGCCGTTTCAGCCGCCGTCCCGGCAACTGGCGCAGGCTGCCCGCATAGGTTTTCAGGTGACTGGACAGGTCGCGCCTCTCCGTATGCACGTCTCCCGTTGTCAGCACGTGGCCGCGGGGCAGCGAGCGCGAGACCACCAGCACGTCGGCGTAGCGGGCGATTCGTACCGGCACGAAGAGCTTCCAGGGCTTCGTGCCCTCGCAGCGCACGCCCACCACCAGGCGGTTGCCGTTGCCCATCCCGTTCGGCAGGAAGCCGGACAGCGGCACGTCGCAGCGGTTCATCCGCAGGCGGGTGTCCAGCTCGCCTGCCTCCACGCGGACGTCGTCACCGTCCGCGCCCAGCTGGCTTGCCGCGTAGCGGGCTGCCGTCTCGCGGATGGACTCGACCGGCTGCCAGTCCGCCGCGGTGGCGCCGCCGGCGAACAGGACGAGGACCGGGACGAGGACGAGCGCGAGCGCGGCCGGTGCGGACAATCCGCGCCGGATTTCAGTCGCTGCCGTCAATGTCCCGTCACTCTGCATACGTGTTCCTGGTCATCCGGAAACCGGCCCGGAGGCCCCGGATACGCGCCGTGCGGCGTTTCGCCGGTTCGCGGTGCGACCGCTGCCGCCCTGGCTCCGTTTCCGCTCGCCTTCCTCTTGCCCTCCACTGATGCAAAAGCCGTGCCAGTGATTAGGCGGATCGCCGGGCCGTTTGGCTGCGCGCGGGACCTCACCCTTGCCGTCTCCGGCTGCAGTCCATTGCCGCCGGCAGCGGCAGCGCTTTGCCGCCCTGACGCATGCGTCGGGGCGACATACAGGAATATCAGTCACTTGCAGAGTTGGCACGGCATTTGCTGTGAATCCGGCGGAAGCGGGCAAAGTGCCTGCGAACCAGAGAGACACGATGAAGATCGACCCTTTCGGACAGCACGCACTCGCACTGAAGCTGCGCTCGATGCGCACCGAGGTGCTGGCGACAAACATCGCGAATGCGGACACGCCCAACTACAAGGCGCGTGATCTGGATTTCGGTGCGGCGCTGGAACGCGCGCAGTCCGGGCGGGTCGCCATGGCGAAGACCCACGCCGGCCATGTCGATGCGAGCAGCGGACCGGCGGGGGCCGAACTGAAATACCGGCTGCCGTATCAGCCGTCCCAGGACGGCAACACGGTGCAGCCGGACGTGGAACAGGCGGAGTTCGCCGAGAACGTGCTGCGCTACCGCGCCAGCCTCATGTTCCTGGACGGCAAGGTCCGCACGCTGAAGCTCGCGATCAAGGGGAGTGAGTGATGTCGATGTTCCGGATATTCGATACCGCGGGTAGCGCCATGAACGCGCAGTCCCTGCGCCTGAACACCACGGCCAGCAACCTGGCAAACGCTGAGAGCGTCAGCGGCGACCCGAACAAGGTCTATCGCGCCCGGCACCCGGTATTCGCCACGGCCATGCAGGAGGCCGCGGGCGCCGGCGAGAGTCATGCGGCGGGAGTCCGCGTGCTCGGCATCGTCGAGAGCCAGGCGCCGCTGACCGTCCAGCACCGGCCGGAACACCCGGAGGCCGACGAGAACGGCAAGGTGTATCTCAGCAACGTCAACGCGGTGGAGGAGATGGTCAACATGATGTCGGCCTCTCGTTCCTATCAGAACAACATCGAGATCCTGAAGACCACGCGCGACCTGATGCTGCAGACCCTGCAGCTCGGCCGCTAGCACCCGTCACCAGAGCCGGTAAGCCGGAGGAGAGCACATGGATTCCATCAACGGTTTCGAGGATCTGGGCAGCCTGGGGATAGCCACCCGGCGCGAGTCCCAGCCCACCACGGCAAAGGACGAGCTGGGCCAGGAGCAGTTCCTCGAGCTGATGATCGCCCAGTTCCGCAACCAGGATCCCATGGAGCCGATGAGTAACGGCGAGTTCCTGAGTCAGCTGGCCCAGTTCGGCACGGTGTCGGGCATCGGCGATCTGCAGAACTCGTTCAGCGCGCTGTCCGAGTCCATCTACTCGGACCAGGCGCTGCAGGCCGCAGGGCTCGTCGGTCACCAGGTGCTGGCCCGCACTGACCAGGGCCATCTGGCCGAGGGCGGGACGCTGAACGGCGCCGTCAATCTGTCGGCGGGCGCCTCCGCCGTGACCGTGGAGATCACCGACCAGACCGGCCAGCTGGTGCGCCGGCTCGAGCTGGGCGGCCGGGGTTCCGGCCTGACCCAGTGGCAGTGGGACGGCATGAACACCGAGGGCGAGCCGGCCGCGCCGGGCAATTACCGGGTGTCGACCATCGTCAGCCGGGGCAACCAGGTAGAGAACGCGCAGACGCTGGTCGGCGCCACCATCGAGAGCGTGACCCTGGGCCGTAACGGTCAGGGGCTGACGCTGAATATCGCGGGAGAGGGTTCGCTCAGGCTGAGCGAAGTCGACCGCATCCTCTGATTCGCTTAGCCATACGCATAGCCATTCGCACAGTCACCGTTATCGGGTTTTGGATTAAGGAGACAGCACCATGCCTTTTCGCATCGCACTCAGCGGCCTGAATGCCGCATCGGCTGACCTGGGGGTCACCGCCAACAACATCGCCAACGTGAACACCACGGGCTTCAAGGGCTCGCGGGCCGAGTTCGCCGAGGTCTTCGCCGTCGGCACCCAGAGCACCGGTTCCTCGGCGGTCGGCTCGGGCGTGCGCCTGTCGAACATCTCCCAGCAGTTCGCCCAGGGCAACGTGGACTTCACGGACAACGCACTGGACCTCGCCATCGGCGGCGAGGGCTTCTTCGTGCTCAGCGACAACGGCTCGCGGGTCTATACCCGCGCCGGCAACTTCAGCGTGGACAACAACGGCTTTGTGGTGAACCCCGCCGGCAAGCGCCTGCAGGCCTATCCGCCCTCCGGCGACGGCAACTTCAACACCGGCTCGCTGAACGACGTGCAGCTCAGCACCGGCGCGAATCCGCCCCAGTCCACCACGGCGATCGACTACGGCGTGAACCTGCCCGCGGATGCCGAGGTGCCGACGATCGTGCCCTTCGACCCCGCAGATCCGAATACCTTCAATCACACGACCTCGGTCACCATCTACGACTCGCTGGGCGCGGCCCACACCGGCACGCTGTACTTTCTGAAGGATGCCGCCACCAACACGTGGAACACCCAGTTCACCGTGGACGGCAACGTCGTGGGTGCCGGCGACCAGCTGGTGTTCGGCAACGACGGTCAGCTGCAGTCGCCGGCTGGCGGCGTGATCAGCCTGCCGGCGTACTCGCCGAGCAACGGCGCGGCGGACATCACCATGTCCCTGAATCTGGACGGAGCGACCCAGTTCGGCAGCAACTTCGGCGTGAACTCGCTGTCCCAGGACGGCTTCGCGACCGGCCGGCTGACAGGCATCGAGGTGACCTCCGAAGGCATCCTGTTCGCCCGCTTCACCAACGGCCAGTCGACGGAGCTCGGCAAGATCGCGCTGGCGGACTTCGCCAACCCGGGTGGCCTGCAGCAGCTTGAGGATACGGCCTGGGGCGAGAGCTTCACCTCTGGTGACGCGCGTCTCGGCGAGGCCGGTACCTCGAGCTTCGGCCTGATCCAGTCCGGCGCCCTGGAGGCGAGCAACGTGGATCTCACGGAGCAGCTGGTGAACATGATCACGGCGCAGCGCAACTTCCAGGCTAACTCGCAGATGATCTCCACGGCTGACACGGTGACCCAGACGGTCATCAACATCCGCTGATGACGAACATCGACCGACCGAATCCCGAACGATGGACATGAGCAATGGATGATCTCGTCTACGTGGCGATGACCGGCGCGAAGCAGACCGAACTCGCGCAGTCCGTCAACAGCCACAACCTGGCCAACGCCAGCACTACCGGTTTCCGGGCCGATCTGCACGCGTTCAGCGCGCTGCCGATCCAGGGCTTCGGCGAACCGACCCGGGTGAATGCCGTCGCCGAGAACTACGGTACGGATTACCGCCAGGGCGCGACGATGAGCACCGGCCGGGACCTTGACGTGGCCGTGCAGGGGGACGGATTCATCGCGGTGCAGGCGCCGGACGGTAGCGAGGCCTACACGCGGGCCGGCGACCTCCGGGTCAACTCGGTGGGCGTCATGACCAACGGCGCGGGCCATCCGGTGATGGGCAACGGCGGCCCCGTGGCCGTGCCGCCCCATGCCAGCATCACGGTCGGCGCCGACGGCACCATCTCCATCCGGCCCCTGGGACAGGGGCCGGAGACGCTGGCCACGGTGGACCGCATCAAGCTGGTGCGGCCGGACACCGGGCAGTTCGAGAAGGGCGCCGACGGTCTGCTGCGGCCGAAGGACGGCGCGGTGGCCGAGGCCGATGCGGAGGTGCGCCTGACCTCGGGCGCGCTCGAGTCCAGCAACGTCAACGTGGCGGAGACGCTGGTGAACATGATCGATCTGGCGCGCCGCTACGAGCTGCAGGTGAAGGTGATGACCACTGCCGCCGAGGATGCGGACAAGGCCGCGCAACTGCTCAGCATGAGCGGATGACAGCACAGGAAATCAGGAGCTAAACGATGAATCAGTCACTCTGGATCGCCAAGACGGGCCTGGACGCGCAGCAGACGCGCATGTCCGTGGTCTCCAACAACCTGGCGAACGTGAACACCACCGGCTTCAAGAAAGGCCGCGCGGTGTTCGAGGATCTCATGTACCAGAACGTGCGCCAGGCGGGCGGCCAGACCTCCCAGGACACCGAGCTGCCCTCGGGCATGATGCTCGGCACCGGCGTGCGGGTGGTGGCGACCGAGAAACTGTTCACCCAGGGCAACGTGCTGCAGAACGGCAATGCGCTCGACACGGCCATCCAGGGCCGCGGTTTCTTCCAGGTGCAGCTGCCGGACGGCACCACCTCCTATACCCGTGACGGCAGCTTCAAGCGCAACGCTCAGGGCGAGCTGGTGACGGCGAGCGGCTACCTGCTGCAGCCGGGCATCACCATCCCGGATGCGGCGCAGAGCATCACCATCGGTTCCGACGGCACGGTCTCCGTGCAGCTCGCCGGGCAGGCGTCGCCCGTCCAGGTGGGCACGCTGCAGCTGGTGGACTTCATCAATCCGGCAGGCCTGCAGCCCCGCGGCGAGAACCAGTATCTGGAGACCGCAGCCAGCGGTTCGCCCCAGCCGGGTACACCCGGACTGAACGGTCTGGGCACGGTGATCCAGGGCGCGCTCGAGGGATCGAACGTCAACGTGGTTGAGGAGCTGGTCAACATGATCGAGACCCAGCGCGCCTACGAGATGAATTCCAAGGCCATCTCGACCAGCGACCAGATGATGCAGTACGTGAACAACAACCTCTGAGCCTGAATGAACCCGGGCCCGGAGCCAGGACCAAGAGCGATCCCATGGATGCACTGAAACGAATCAAGACCGTCGCCGCCGTCGCCGCCGTGGCGGCGCTGCTGGCGGCCTGCGGCAGCGCGCCCCGATACCCGGAGAGCTATGCGCCGCCGCAACCGGTGCCGGCGCCGCAGCCCGCCGAGCCGGACGGCTCCATTTACCAGGCCGGCAGCGACGTGCGGCTGTTCGAGGATCTGCGCGCCGGGCGCGTGGGCGACATCCTCACCGTCCGGCTGGACGAGCAGACCGCGGCGAGCAAGAACGCGCAGACCTCGACGGACAAGAACACCAGCGCCGATTACTCGGGCCCCACGGTGTTCGGCCGACCGGTCACGAAGGACGGGGTGCCGATCCTCTCCGGTGCGCTGGACGGCAGCTCGGAGTTCTCGGGCGAGGGCGCCAGCAGCCAGTCGAACAGCCTGCAGGGCGACATCACGGTGACCGTGGTGGAGCGCATGGCCAACGGCAACCTGATGGTGAGGGGCGAGAAGTGGGTGACGCTGAACCAGGGCGAGGAGTTCATCCGCCTGTCCGGGATCATCCGGCCCTACGACATCGAGCCGGACAACTCGGTGTCCTCCCGCAAGGTGGCGGACGCCCGCATCACCTACTCCAGCAAGGGCGTGCTGGCTGCCGCGAACCGCATGGGGCTGCTGTCCCGGTTCTTCAACTCCATCCTGAATCCCTACTGAGGACGCCCCGCCATGAATAACCGCAACCGGTTTCCGACTATCCGCCAGGCAGCGGCCGCGGCGGCGGCCTGCGTCCTCGTGCTCGCGGCCGGCGCCGCCCAGGCCGAGCGGGTCAAGGACCTCGCCTCCGTCGCCGGCGTGCGTAACAACCAGATCGTCGGCTACGGCCTGGTGGTGGGCCTCGACGGCAGCGGCGACCAGACCAGCCAGACGCCGTTCACCGTGCAGAGCCTGAAGAACATGCTCACCCAGTTCGGCATCACCGTGCCGCCGAACGTAAACCCGCAGCTGAAGAACGTGGCGGCCGTGTCGGTGCATGCCGACCTGCCCCCCTTCGTGAAGCCGGGCCAGACCATCGACGTGACCGTCTCTTCCATCGGCAATGCCAAGAGCCTGCGCGGCGGCAGTCTGCTGATGACGCCGCTGCGCGGCGCCGACGGCCAGGTCTACGCCGTCGCCCAGGGCAACCTGGTGGTGGGCGGCTTCGGCGCGTCGGGCCGCGACGGCTCCAGCGTGACGGTGAACGTGCCGAGCGCGGGCCGTATCCCGAACGGCGCCACCGTCGAGCGCGAGGTGGCCACCGCCTTCGACCAGGGCGATGCCATCATGCTGAACCTGCATTCGCCGGACTTCACCACCGCCCACCGGCTGGCCGACGGCATCAACGAGCGGCTCGGTGCCGACATGGCGCGGGCCATCGACGCGGTCTCGGTGCGCGTACGCGCGCCGCAGGATGCGTCCCAGCGCACCTCCTTCGTCTCGGTGCTCGAGAACTTCGAGGTGGAGCCGGGGCAGGCGCCGGCGCGGGTGATCATCAACTCGCGCACCGGCACCGTCGTGATCGGCTCTCACGTGCGGGTGCGTCCGGCGGCCGTCTCCCACGGCTCGCTGGTGGTGACCATCAGCGAACAGCCCTTCGCCAGCCAGCCGCAGCCCTTCAGCGATGGCGAGACGGTGGTACTGCCGGACTCCGAGGTGGAGATCACCCAGGAGGCGAACCGCATGTTCCTGTTCCAGCCCGGCACCAGCCTGAACGAGATCGTGCAGGCGGTGAACCGGGTGGGCGCGGCACCGGGCGACCTGGTGGCCATCCTCGAGGCCCTGAAGCAGGCGGGCGCGCTGCGCGCCGAGCTGCTGGTCATCTGAGGCCGGAGCCATGAAGCCCGTCGTCACCGACTTCCAGCAATTCACGGCGCTGCGCACCGAGGCGCGCGGCGGCGGGGATGCCGCGCTGCGCGAGGCCGCCAATCAGTTCGAGGCGATCTTCCTGCAGACCATGCTGAAGTCCATGCGAGATGCCAGCATGGGCGACCCGATCTTCGGCGACAGCAATGCGTCGGAGACGTATCAGGACCTCTTCGACAAGCAGATGGCCATGGAGATCTCCGGCGGGCGGGGCCTCGGCTTCGCCGATCTGCTGGTGCGCCAGCTGGGTGGCAGGCAGCGTGCCGGCGGTGATGCGGACGAACCGGGCATCGGCAGAGAGCTGGGCAGGGCCATGGACCAGGCGCCGGCGCCGGCCATTGGCCGTCGGGTGCCCGTTGAAGGCAGCACCGAGCGGCCGTTGTGGCAGAGCCCGGCTGAGTTCGTGCGCAAGCTCTGGCCCTATGCGAGCCGGGCGGCGGACAGGCTGAACGTCGATCCCCGGGCCCTGATCGCCCAGGCCGCACTGGAGACGGGCTGGGGCAAACATGTCACCGCCGACGAGAACGGTCGCAGCTCGCTCAACCTCTTCGGCATCAAGGCCAGCGGCGGCTGGCAGGGCGATGCGGTCAGCGTGCGCACCATCGAATACCGGGGCGGGGCGGCCCGGCCGGAGGTGGCGAGCTTCCGGGCGTATCCCTCGCTGGCGGCCGGATTCGACGATTACGCCCGGCTGCTCGGCTCGAATCCGCGCTACGAGAACGTGCTGAACCGGGGCGACGACGTGGCGGGCTATGCCGAGGCGCTGCAGGCCTCCGGCTACGCCACCGACCCCGCCTATGCCGACAAGATCAAGTCGCTGCTCGGCTCCGAGACCATGGGCCGGGCGCTGGAATCACTCAAGTTCGGCGGATTGATGCCGATAGACAGGGAACGCTTCTCCTTCTGACGAGAGCGTGCTGACGAGGGACCATGTCGAATATCCTCTCCACAAGCGTCTCCGCCCTGCTGTCGTTCCAGCGCGGCATAGAGACCACCGGCCACAATATCGCCAACGCGAGTACGCCGGGCTACAGCCGCCAGCGGGTCGACCTGGAGACCCGTCAGCCCGGCCTGATCGGCAATCAGTACATCGGCTCCGGCGTCAACGTGGCGAACGTGCGCCGGATCTACGACGAGTTCCTCGGTAACGAGCTGTCGGCTGCGACCACCTCCCAGGCGCGGCTCGACACGCTGGCCGGGCTCTCCGGGCAGGTGGACAACCTGCTCTCGGACCCCAGCGTGGGACTCGCCCCGGCCATCCAGAATTTCTTCAACGCGGTGCAGGATGCGGCCGGCGATCCGGCGTCCGTGCCGGCGCGCCAGGCCCTGGTGAGTCAGGCGGATACGCTGGCCTCGAGCTTCGACTTCCTCGACGGCCGCCTGCAGTCGCTGGAGAAGGACATCAACGGGCGTCTGCGCCAATCGGTGACGGACGTCAACGAGTTCGCAACCGCGATTGCGGAGCTGAACCGCCGCATCGCCAGCGCCGAGGCGGGCGTCTCCGGCCAGCCGAACGACCTGCTGGACCAGCGCGATCTGTTGATCCGCAGGCTCTCCGAGCAGGTGGCGGTGACCACCGTGGCCCAGGGCGACGGCGCCCTCAACGTGTTCATCGGCAACGGCCAGACGCTGGTCACCGGCAGCCAGGCCCGGCAGCTCGCCACGCAGCCGAGCGAATTCGATCCGCGTCGCCTGGAAGTGGTCTACCAGGGCGACGCGGGCACCGGTGCCCTCGGCGGCGATCTGTCCGGCGGCGCTATCGGCGGCATGATGGACTTCCGCCGTCTGGTGCTCGACCCGACCCGCACGGCCATCGGCGAGACCGCGGTGGCGCTGGCCACGGCGTTCAACGAACAGCATGCGGCCGGCATGGACCTGAATGGCCGCCTCGGTGGCGAATTCTTCGGCATTGGAGATCCGGCGGTGCTGGTGTCGTCGCGCAACACCGGCACGGCCGATGTGGACGCGGTGGTCGCCGACGTGGCCGGCCTGCAGAGCGCCGATTACGTGATGAGCTACGACGGCAGCGCCTGGTCGCTGACCCGCGCCGACAACGGCCAGGCCATCCCGATGACCGGCAGCGGCACCGCGGGCGATCCGTTCCTGGCCGGCGGACTGGAAATCACGGCCGGCCCCGGCGCGGCCGCCGGCGACCGATACCTCATCCAGCCGGCGAAGGGCGCGGCGGGCACGCTCACCCGCACCGTCGCCGACGCCCAGTCAGTGGCGCTGGCGGCGCCCGTGCGCACCGCCACCGGCACGGACAACATCGGCGATGCGCAATTCTCGGCGGGCGAGGTGATCGATCCGGGCGATCCGGATCTGCTCGGCGGCGCGGTCATAGAGTTCACGGCACCGGATACCTATACCATCGACGGCGCCGGCTCCTTCGCCTATGCGAGCGGCGACGCCATCGACGTCAACGGCACCCGGGTGGTCATCAGCGGTACGCCCGCGGCCGGGGACGTCTTCCGCATCGAGGCCAATGCCGGCGGCACGGGCGACAACCGCAACGCGCTCGGCCTCGCCGAGGTGCAGACGCGGGGCCTGCTGGCCGGTGGCACGGTCGCGGTCTCCGAGAGCTACGGTCGTCTGGTCGCCGAGGTGGGCACCGTCAGCCGCCAGGCGCAGATCGGCCTCGATGCCCAGACCGTGGTCCGCGACGATGCCGAGCAGGCGCTGAGCAACAAGTCCGGGGTGAACCTGGACGAGGAGGCCGCCAACCTGATGCGTTATCAGCAGGCCTATCAGGCGGCCGCCCAGCTTATCGGCGTGACCAATACCCTGTTCGAGACCCTGATCGGGGCGTTCCGCCGCTAGGAGGCGAGACTGATGCGCATATCCACCGCAGGGATGTTCCGGGCGAGTCTCGCGCAGATGCAGGAGCTGCAGTCTGCGCTCGCCCGCACCCAGGAGCAGATCGCCAGCGGCAAGCGGCTGCTCGCGCCATCGGACGATGCGATCGGCGCGGCGCGCAGCATCGAGCTGCGTGAGCTGTCCTCGCGCATCGAGCAGTTCGACCGCAACGGCAACCTGGCGCGGAGCCGCCTGTCGGTGGAGGAGCAGGCGCTCGCGAGCGCCGGCGATCTGCTGCAGCGTGCCCGCGAACTCGCCGTGCAGGCGAGCAACGGCACCCAGAGCAACGAGACCCGCGCGTTCATCGCCACCGAGATCCGTCAGCTCAAGGATCAGATGATCCAGATCGCCAACACGCAGGACACCACCGGGCGTTATCTCTTCTCCGGCTACAGCGACAAGGTGCAGCCTTTCAGCGCCACCGCCGACGGTGCCCTGTACAACGGGGACGAAGGCCAGCGCTTCGTCGAGATCGCGGAAGGCCGGCGCATCGCCGACGGCGACTCCGGCGCGCGGGTGTTCCAGCGCATCTCTCGTGGCAACGGCACGTTCACGACCGTCGCGGCCGCCGGCAACGGCGGCTCCGGCATCATCGACTCCGGCGCGGTGACGAATCCTGTCGCCTGGAGCCGGGACACTTACACCGTCAGCTTCGTCGCCGACGATGCCTGGGAGGTGACCGACGGTTCCGGCGCCGTCCTGGCCTCCGGCGGCTTCGAGCCGGGTTCTGCCATCGAGTTCGCCGGCGTCGTCGTCAGCATCAGCGGCTCTCCGGCGGCGGGCGACGAGTTCACCGTCGAGCCCAGTCGTGACCAGAGCGTATTCGCGACGCTGGACCGGCTCGCCGACGCGCTGGAACGCCCGACCAATAACGACACCAGCCGGGCGGCCCTGACCAACGATCTGAACTCGAGCATGAGCGATCTCGACCAGGCCATCGGCAACCTGCTCGACGTGCGCGCGACCGTCGGCTCCCGCCTGGCGGCGATCGAGGACCAGCGCGATGCGAACGAGGGCTTCGCTATTACCGTGGAGCAGACCATCTCCGAGATCGAGGACCTGGACTACACCGAGGCGCTGACCCGCCTCGCCGAGCAGATCAACAGCCTGGAGGCGGCGCAGAAGTCCTTCGTGCGCATCCAGTCGCTGTCCCTGTTCAGCGTCCTGTAAACGTCCGCGGCGTCTTCCGGAGCCCCGTTTCGCTGTGCCGAAACGGGGCTTTTCTGTGCCGAATCGGTGGCCGATTTCATGGCGCTTTCTCCGGCCATCCCCGGAGTCTCTACGCAAAAGTGTGGACTGCTTCACGTCTGCGGGAATTTATGCCCGCAAATGGCGTCCAGGGCTCAAGTAAGGCCCGCTCCGACCGATAAAGAAGCTGTACTGCGGTGAGGCAGAGCCCGGACATGGTGTGCGGGAAGCTGAGCGGCAGACCAGCAAATATCGGAAGGAGTGTACGTAATGACACAGTCGATCAACACTAACGTTGCCTCGCTCAATGCGCAGCGCAACCTCAGCCAGTCGCAGGGTCTGCTGAACACGTCGCTGGAGCGGCTGTCCACGGGCCTCCGGATCAACAGCGCCAAAGACGACGCTGCCGGCCTTGCGATCTCCGAGCGTTTCACCACGCAGATCCGCGGCCTGAACCAGGCCGTGCGTAACGCGAGTGACGGCATCTCCCTGGCCCAGACCACGGAGAGCGCACTGGGTGAGCTCACCAACAACCTGCAGCGCATCCGCGAGCTGGCAGTGCAGTCGGCCAACGCCAGCAACTCCGCCTCCGACCGTGCGGCGCTGAACGCCGAGGTGGCAGAGCGCATCGCCGAGGTCGACCGCATCGCCAAGCAGACCAACTTCAACGGTCTGAAGGTGCTGGACGGTTCCTTTGGTTCGGCCACGTTCCAGGTGGGCGCCAACGTCGGTGAGACGATCAGCGTGAGCCTGAATACGGATGTCACCGCCAATGCGATTGGTACAGTCAATACGGTTGCCGGCGGCGGCTTCACGGACCTGACTGCTGATGTCACGCTGACGTTCACGGATGCATCAGCCGCCACTATCGGAACCGTGGATGTTGCTACGGGAGCGACGATTCAGGAGACTGTTGACGCTATCAACAGCGCCAACCTGGACGGTGTTGCTGCTTTCGTGAACGACGGCGGCACGATCCAGATTCTCTCGGACGAGGCGGGTGTGACGGTTGCCGATAGCGGCACCAACGAGACGGGCCTCGATGCTGCGGCCACCGTCGCTGAGACCGCATCCGCTGCGGCCTCCATTTCGGCAGCTGACGTCAGCACGGTCGCCGGCGCCAACTTCGCCATCGCCCGTGTCGACTCCGCTCTGACGGACGTGAACGGCCTCCGGGCGAATCTGGGTGCCATCCAGAACCGCTTCGAGTCCACCATTACCAACCTGCAGACGGTGAGCGAGAACCTGGCTGCTTCCCGCGGCCGGATTCTGGACGCCGACTTCGCTGCCGAGACCGCCAACCTGACCAAGGCGCAGGTCCTGCAGCAGGCCGGTGTGGCCGTGCTCGCACAGGCGAACGCGCAGCCCCAGCTGGCGCTGAGCCTCCTGCAGTAAGCGAGAGCCGGAGCGATAGCACCAGCGATCGCACTGGCAATCGGAGCATGGGGGAGGGGCGGCCGCGTGCCGCCCCTTCCTTCTCTCCTCCCGGACGGCGACTTCACGAACGAATGGGGCAAGCATGAGAACGCATGACGCCGGCTACCAGACTCATCCCGTCATCCGGCCGGCAGCGGCCGGCGAGGCGGATCTTCACGGCGGCAACGAGACGCCGGCGGCTGGCACGACCTTGCCGTTTTCTGCGCCCCGCGACGTGCGGCGTCAGCTGGAACTCGCCGTACATCAGCTGAACAGCGGCAGCATCCGCTCCGGGATGTATCTGCGCTTCGCCGTCGACTACAGCGAAAATCCCGCAACCGTGCGGGTTACGGATTCGAAAACCGGCGATCTGGTCCGCTCCATCCCCTGGGGGGAGCTGCTGCCGGAGCTGGACCGCTCGTCCAACGACAGCCGCGCCTGAAATGGCACGCTTCTTGGATTGCAGTAGCTGAGCTGCAGTGGGCCGGAGCGAGCCGGGCCGCCGGATACGAACCAAACAGCAGGAACGGGTAGCGACGAATATGGCGAGCATCACCTCCACGGGCATAGGATCGGGACTGGACGTCGGCGGCATCGTCGAGCAGCTGGTCGCGGCCGAAGGCCAGCCGGCCCGGCAGCGCTTCGCGCGGCAGGAGGCGCGGGCGCAGTCCGAGCTGTCCGCGTACGGCACGCTCAAGTCCGCACTGTCCGATTTCCGCGACCAGCTCGACGGCATGAAGTCGCTGAACTCGCTGCTGACCCGGAAGGCGAGCTCCGGCAACGAGGAGCTGTTCGCGGTGGTACCGGACGAGACCGCTATACCCGCGAGCTACTCCGTCGAGGTGGTGCAGCTGGCCCAGGCGGCGAAACTTACCTCCGGTGCCTTCGCCGACTCCGATGCCTTGGTGGGCACCGGCACGCTCACGATCGGCGTGGGCGCACTGAGCTTCGACATCGAGATCACCGAAGAGAACAACACGCTGGCCGGCATCCGCGACGCCATCAACGATGCGGTGGACAACGCCGGCGTCAGCGCGACGATAGTGAACGCCGATGCGGGCAGCTACCTGATCCTCTCGGGCACCAGGACGGGCGCGTCCCGCGAGGTATCGGTGAGCCAGGCCGGCGGCGACGGCGGCCTCGCGGCACTCACCTACGACGCCGTCGCCGGCACGGGCTCGCTGACCCTGTCCCAGGCGGCCCAGGACGCTCACGTGCGCATCGACGGCTTCGACGTCTACAGCGAGACCAATACGGTCACCGGGGCCATCGACGGCGTCTCCATCGATTTGCTCGACGCCGCGCCGGGCGAGACGAACGACGCGGTCATCGAATACGACGTGGCCGCGGTCCGCTCCACGATCACGGACTTCGTCGAGAGCTACAACGAGCTGGTCGATACGGTCGGTTCGCTGACCAGCTACAACCAGGAGACGCAGCAGGGGGGCCCGCTGCTCGGCGACGCCACGCTGCGCGGGCTCGAGGCACAGCTGCGCCGCGAGTTCTCCACTCCCGCCGGCAACAGCCAGAGTCCGTTCGGTACGCTCGCGGAGATCGGCGTGAGCCTGCAGATCGACGGCAAGCTCGCCGTCGACGACACCCGGCTGGACGAGGCGCTGGGTGCCAATTTCCAGGACGTCGGCCGATTGTTCGCTGCCGAGGACGGATTCGCGGTGCGACTGTTCGACCGGGTCGATCGGGCGCTGTCCGACGAAGGCGCCATCGAGACGCGCACGGAGGGTCTGAACAACCGCATCGAGCGCATCGAGGAACAGCGCGAGTCCCTGAACCGGCGCCTGGAGGCGCTGGAGACGCGGTTGCTGCGTCAGTTCAACGCCCTCGACTCGCTCGTGAGCCAGCTCAACAACACCAGCAGCTTCCTCGCGCAGCAGCTCGCCAACCTGCCCACGCCGGGCAAGGACTCCTAGGCAGCCCAGACACGAGCTCCCCATGCGGAGCCGACCAGAGAACCAGAGGACATACAGCAGATGACTTACGCAGCCGGTCCCAACGCACTCCGTGATTACCAGAAGATGCACGTCGAGCAGGAGGTAGCGGACGCGAGCCCCTACCAGCTGATCCAGCTCATGCTGGACCGCCTGCTGGCGAGAATCGCAATCGCCCGGGGCCATGTCGAGCGCGGCGATACCGCGGGCAAGGGACAGCATATCGGCAAGGCCATCTCCATCGTCGACGGGCTGCGGGTCAGCCTGGACGGCGACAAGGGCGGTGACATCGCGGCGAATCTGGCCGCACTCTACGATTACATGTCCCGTCGGCTGCTGCACGCGCAGCTGCATGACGATCCCTCCGCGCTGAACGAGGTCGCCTCGCTGGTGCGCGAGATCAAGAGCGCCTGGGAAGCCATTGCCGACCAGGTGGCAGACCAGACGGCCGGACAGGCCGGCGCCGCCACCGCCGGGAGCGCCGCGTGACTCGAGCGCTTGCCGAGATCGAATCACTCTCCGACGAGATGCGCCGCTGCGCGGGGCAGGGCGACTGGGAGGCCGTGGAAGCGGCATTGACCGCGCGCGACGGTCTGGTCCGCGAACTCCTCGCCGGACCCGGCGCGGCGGACCACGCCGAGGAACTGCGGCGGCTGCTGGACCAGGACGGCGAGATTCTGGCGCTGGCCCGCAAGGCGCGCGACGCCGTCGCGGCGGAGCTGCGCCAGCTCGACAACGGCCGCAAGGCCGTGCAGGCCTACGGCGGTCACAATCGCCAGAGCCGTCGCTCCATCGTCGGCTCGGCCGACTCGCTCGATTCCACCGAGGCCTGATTTCACATAAGCCGCTGAATTGTGACCGGCGTCACGACGTCGGCGGCGGTGGCGCCATTACCCTGTCGACCCTGTATCATCCCGCGTGCGCAACCGAGGAGCCATACAGGGCGTGACCGACAACAAGAACGAGAATACGGTAAGTCGCATATTGGTGGTCGAGCAAAACCCCGAGCGTCGCGAATCCCTGCTGAACCGGCTCGAATACCTGGGCTGCGAGCCGGTGGCAGCTGACCGGACGACCCGAGCGGACGACGAATGGACGGCGGTGCTGCTCGGCGATACCGGCGGCGATGACAATAGCGATAACGATCTGCAGACGCTGATCCGCTCGCTCCTCTCCGCCCGGCGCAAGATTCCCTTCCTCGTGCTGAACGACGGCGCGGACGGTGAGCCGCCCGCCGAGCTCACCGGCCATCCGGCCTGGCCGCTGGCGGCGAGCATGCGCCGCTCCGAACTGAATCGCCTGCTCCAGCGGGCGAGGCGCTACGGGGACGGCGACCGGCGTCAGCGCCTGACCGGCAGTTCTGCCAATATCCAGGCCGTCCGCCACGCGATCGAGCAGGTGGCGGACTTCGATACCAGCGTGCTGGTCACCGGTGAGTCCGGTACGGGCAAGGAGCTGGTGGCGCGCACCATCCACGACCTGTCGCCACGGCGGGACCAGCCGTTCGTTCCGGTCAATTGCGGCGCGATCCCCCCTGAATTGCTGGAGAGCGAGCTCTTCGGCCACGAGAAGGGGGCGTTCACCGGTGCGGTGAAGTCCCGTCCCGGCCGCTTCGAGTTCGCCGGCGCGGGCACCCTGTTCCTGGACGAGATCGGCGACATGAGCCTGGCCATGCAGGTGAAGCTCCTGCGCGTGCTGCAGGAGCGCCGCTTCGAGCGGGTGGGAGGCGCCGACTCGCTGGAATGCCGCTGCCGGATCATCTGCGCCACCCACCGGGACCTGCGCGCCGCCATCGACGCGGGCGAGTTCCGCGAGGACCTCTACTACCGCATCAATGTCTTCCCCATCGAGATGCCGCCGCTCAGGAAGCGGGCGGACGATCTGCCGTCGCTGCTCGACGAACTCATGGTCGCCCGCTCGCCGGAAGGCGGCGACGGCTTCCGCCTGACTACCGAGGCCATGGAGGCGCTGTCCGTCTATCCGTGGCCGGGCAACGTCCGCGAACTGGGCAATCTGGTCGAGCGTCTCGCCATCCTGCACCCCGCAGGCGTGATCGGCCTGGACGATCTGCCGGAGAAGTACCGGCAGGCGAGGCCCGCCGTCGACGCGGAAGCCGCCCTGTCGCCGGATCTCCCGGCCGACGGTCTGGACCTGCGTTCCTACCTGGCCGACATCGAGGTCCGGCTGATCAGCCGCGCCCTGCGCGAGGCGGGCGGCACCGTGGCGGAAGCCGCGCGCCGGCTGAACATGCAGCGCACCACGCTCGTCGAGAAACTGCGCAAGCACGGCCTGAATACCGACGCCCTGTCGGGAAATTGACGCCGGCCGCCCGGCGGCGTTCGCGTAACCCACTGTTTTAGCAAGCAATCCAAGTTGGCATAAGACTTGCTTGGATAACACCGGACCCTGTCCCGGGGCCGGCGGATACACAGCTCCGCCGGGGATCCGACGGTAACCCGACGGGACAGCGTGACGGAATGTTCGAGCAGTACGGAGCAGCGGATTGACGAGTGAAGCCAAAGCCAGTGCCGGACCCGAGACCGACGCAGCCGCGGATGCGCGCCGCGCCGGTCTCGAGGCGGTCTACGCTGCCCTGCAGCGCGAGGTGCTGAAGCTCAACCGGCAGCTCGCCGAGGCGCGCTCCGAGCGCGTGGAGCAGCTGCTGGAGAAGGAGCGCCTCGGCAACCGGCTGGCGCTGCTGCTCGAATCACTGCCGGGCGCGGTGATCGTGCTGGACGGCGACGGCATTATCGTCGAGTGCAACAACCGCGCCGTCGAGGTGCTGGGCCGCCCCCTGATCGGGCTGACCTGGGCCGAGGTCGTCGACCGGGAATTCGGCGCGGTACGCGATTCGACCGGCGAGCTCCGGCTGCCCGACGGACGCTGGCTGGCGCTGTCCCGCCGCCCGCTCGACCCGGAGCCGGGCGAGATCCTGCTGCTCACCGACGTGACCGAGACCCGCCGGCTGCAGGAGACGGCCGAGCGCCAGAGCCGGCTCTCCAGCATGGGCGAGATGACCGCGCGTCTCGCGCACCAGATCCGCACGCCGCTTGCCTCGGCGCTGCTGTACGTCTCCCAGATGGAGCAGGGTGCCACCGAGCCCGCGCTGACGCGTCGGTTCGCCGGCCGTGCCATCGCCAAGCTGCGCGAACTCGAGCAGATGATCAACGACATGGTGGTGTTCGCCGGCGGCGGCCGCGGCACGGCCGAGCAATTCCCCGTGGCCGGGCTTCTGGAGGACGTGGCCGAGGCCGCAGCGCCGCATGCGTCCGGCGATGCCGCGGCAGCCATGGTAACGGTGGTGATGGCCGAGCCGGGGCTCACGATGAGCGGCAATCGGCCCGCACTGGCGGGCGCGCTCACCAACCTCGTACAGAACGCCCTGCAGATGGCCGGCGACGCGGCGCGGGTGGAACTGGGCGCCGCGCGCACGGACGCCGGCGAGATCTGGCTCACCGTGACGGACAACGGGCCCGGCGTCGACGAGGCCGTTCGGGACCGCATCTTCGAGCCGTTCTTCACGACCCGCCGTCAGGGCACCGGGCTCGGCCTGGCCGTGGTCCGCTCGGTCGCAGGTGCCCACGGCGGCAGCGTCTCGGTGGAGAACCACGGCGACGGGGCCACCTTCCTGCTGCGCCTGCCCGCTGTGGCCGGTCAGCCGCTGCTCGCGAGCCGGACGGCCTTCGCCCGGGCGAGCGAGGCGGCCGCGGTCGGCGCACGCCGCCATACTGAGTTCAGGAGCCACCCATGAGCGAATCCCGTGTGACCCGTGTAATGATCGTCGAGGACGATGCCGATCTGTGCGAGGCGCTGACGGCGACGCTGGAGACGGCCGGCCACGACGTCATCACGGCCGATTGCGGCGAAAGCGCGCTCACGCTGCTCGAACTCGAAACCGTCGACCTGGTGGTCAGCGACGTCCAGATGGAACCGATGGACGGAGTGGCGCTGCTGGAGGCGCTGCGGCGTCGTCACGCCAGCCTGCCGGTAGTGCTGATGACGGCCTACGGCACCATCGAGAAAGCGGTCGAGGCCATGCGCCTCGGTGCGGCCTACTACATGGTGAAGCCGTTCGAGGCGCGGGAACTGGTCGAGACAGTCGGCCGCCACGTCCGCGCGACGCCGGGCGGCAACGGCCCGGTGGCCGGCGATCCGACGACACGGGTGCTGCTGAAGGTAGCCGAGCGCGTCGCCGCCAGCGAGGCCACGGTGACCATCAGCGGCGAGAGCGGCACGGGCAAGGAAGTGTTCGCCCGCTATATCCACAGGTGCTCGCCGCGGGCGGAGGCGCCATTCGTGGCCATCAACTGCGCCGCCATCCCCGAGAACATGCTGGAGGCGGTCCTGTTCGGCCACGAGAAGGGCGCTTTCACCGGTGCCACCAGTGCGAGCCCGGGCAAGTTCGAGCAGGCCCAGGGCGGCACGCTGCTGCTGGACGAGATCTCCGAGATGGCCCTGGGCCTGCAGGCGAAGCTCCTGCGCGTGCTGCAGGAACGCGAGGTCGAGCGGATCGGCGGCCGGCGCACTATCCCGCTGGACGTGCGGGTGCTCGCGACCACCAACCGGGATCTGCGCTCCCAGGTGCAGGAGGGGCGTTTCCGCGAGGACCTGTTTTATCGCCTGAACGTCTTCCCGCTGAACATCCCGCCGCTGCGCGAGCGCCGGGGCGACATCCTGCCGCTGGTGGCGAACGCCCTGGAAAACTATGCGGGCGGAATGCGCACCGTGCCCGCGCTGACCCCCGCAGCAGAGCAGAAGCTGGCCGGCCACCACTGGCCCGGCAACGTGCGCGAGCTCGAGAACCTGGTGCAGCGCACCCTGATCATGGCGGCGGCCGACACGATCGACGCGGACGATCTGATTTTCGAGGACGGCGGGCACATCGCCGCGCCCGGCGGCGGCGCCGACGGGGATCTGCAGGACGACCTCTGGCAGCGCGAGCAGCAGCTGATCCTGGAAGCGCTGCGCGAGGGCGACGGCAGCCGCAAGTTCGCCGCCGAGCGCCTCGGCATCAGCGCGAGGACGCTGCGCTACAAGCTGGCGAAGATGCGCGAGACCGGGGTCGACGTCCCCGGCGGCAACGGCCATGGAAACCGGGAGGTCGCGTGAGCGCGGCCGCCGCAACAGTCACAGGTAGCGAGCCATGAATGCGATCCGACCCGAACAACTGCTGGAACAGATCCGTGCGATGAGCCCGGGGCTGCAGCCCGAGTCCGTGCAGCCGCCGCCGACCGATCGTCCCGAATTCGGCGACGTCCTGCAGGACACGCTGAAGTCGGTCAACGAGGCACAGAAGGAGTCCGGCGACCTGGCCGCGCGCTTCGAGGCCGGCGATCCGAACACGAGCCTCGTCGACGTCATGCTCGCCCGGCAGAAGTCCGGGCTGGCTTTCCAGGCGGTGACCGAGGTACGCAACAAGCTGGTCAGCGCCTACCAGGACATCATGAACATGCCGGTGTGAGATTGACACTGGTGTTGACGGTAAAGCCCTATGGAAAATAATCCTCCGATCGAGAATCGCTTCGCCGCGGCCTCGCACCTGGACTTCGCGGGCGTGATGCGCATACCCGCCGTGCGCCAGGTGCTGCTGCTGGTGGGCGTCGCGGGCAGCGTGGCCATCGGCATCGCCCTGTTCCTGTGGTCGCAGTCGCCGGCCTACACCCAGCTGTACGGCGACCTGGCCGAGCGCGACAGGAGCCAGGTGGTGGAGGCCCTGCGCACGGCCGGCATCGACTTCCGGCTGGATCCGGGCACGGGTGCGGTGATGGTGCCGGACGCGCGGGTACACGACGCCCGCCTCGAGCTGGCGGCGAACGGACTGCCGGAAGGCACGGGCATGGGCCTGGAGATGATCAAGGAGCCCCAGGGCTTCGGCGTCAGTCAGTTCATGGAGAACGCCCGCTATCAGCACGCACTGGAGACGGAGCTGGCCCGCACCATCCGCAACGTGCGTTCGGTGCAGGAAGCCCGCGTGCATCTCGCCATGCCGAAGCAGACCGCGTTCGTGCGTGACCGGGAAGGCGCGAGCGCCTCGGTGATGCTGAGCCTCTACGGCGGACGCCAGCTCGAACCCGAGCAGGCGGATGCCATCGTGCACCTCGTGGCCTCCAGCGTGCCCAACCTGATGACGAAGGACGTCACGCTCATAGATCAGCACGGCCGCATGCTGAGCTCGAACGGCGAGCGCAACGGCTATGCGCTGACCGCGGCGCAGTTCGAGCACACGCGCACGGTCGAGCAGAGCTACCGTGAGCGCATCGTCGACCTCCTTACGCCGCTGGTCGGTGCCGGCAACGTCCGCGCCCAGGTGGTCGCCGACATCGACTTCACGGTGAAGGAGGAGACCCGCGAGAACTACGACCCCGAGAGCACGGTGGTGCGCAGCGAGACCGTCAGCGAGCGCCAGCGCAGCGGCGGCTCCGACGCGGCCCAGGGCATCCCGGGGGCGCTCAGCAACCAGCCGCCCGAGGCCGGCGGCGTGGCGCCGCAGGAAGGCGAGGCCGCGGCCGCCAGCGCCGTGAATACCTCGCGCGAGGCCACGCGCAACTTCGAGGTGGACAAGACGGTGAGCCGGGTGATCGCGCCCACGGGTGCCATCCGCCGCCTGTCCGTCGCCGTGCTGATCGACGACGTTGCCGCGGCCGGCGCCGCTGCCGAGGGAGCCGGAGACGGCGAGTCCGCCGGCGCCGCCAGCCTCGGCGAACAGGACATCGCCCGCATGACCGCGCTGGTGAAGGAGGCCGTCGGCTTCGACGAGGCGCGCGGTGACTCGGTGCAGCTGATCAACGCGCCGTTCCAGCCGGCCCCGGAAGTCGCGGAGCCGGATGGCCCGCCGATCTGGCAGCAGCCCCAGGTGCTCGCGATCGGCCGTCAGGTGCTGGGCGCGCTGCTGGTGCTCGCCCTGGGCTTCGGCGTCCTGCGCCCGATGTTGCGCGGCATCGTGCAGAGCCACCAGCAGTCGACGCCCCAGCTCGCCGCCGCGGGAGGCGCGGGTGCCCTCGGCGCCCCCGCGCAGCAACACCAGCCGCAGCTGAGCTACGAGCAGAAGATCGCCGCGGCGAGAAATATCACCACCTATGACCCGGGGCGCGTCGCCCAGGTCGTGAAGAAATGGGTAGCAGAGGATGTCTGAGCAACCGAATTACTCCGGGACCGAGCGCGCCGCCGTCCTGCTGATGACCCTGGGCGAGGCCGAGGCCTCCCAGGTGCTGAAGCACATGAGCGCCCGGGAGGTGCAGCGCCTGGGTGTGGCCATGGCGCAGATGAAGGACGTCTCCAGAGACGCCGCGGACAATGTGCTGAACCACTTCGTCTCCGTCGTCGAAGAGGAGACGTCCCTCGGCGTCGGCACCGAGGCCTACATCCGCAAGGTGCTCGTGAATGCCTTCGGCGAGTCCAAGGCCGACGCGTTCATCGACCGCATCCTCATCGGCGAGGACGCGAGCGGGCTCGAGGCGCTGAAGTGGATGAGCTCGGAGTCGGTGGCTGAGATGATCTCCGACGAGCACCCCCAGATCATCGCCATCGTGCTGGCGTATCTCGACGCGGACCAGGCCGCCCACGTGGTGGAGCTGCTGCCCGAGGAGATCCGCAGCGAGGTCGTCATGCGGGTGGCCAAGCTCGACGACGTCCAGCAGAGCGCGCTGGCCGAGATCGAGGCACTGATCGAGAAGAAGGCGAACATGGGCGAGCGCACGGCCACCGCGAAGATCGGTGGCGACAAGGTGGCGGCCGACATCCTGAACGCACTGACGCCTCAGGACGGCGATTCCATCCTGGGCTACATCAACGAGCAGAGCGAATCCCTGGGTCAGCGCATCTCGGAGAAGATGTTCATGTTCGAGAGCCTGCTTTCGGTGGACGACCGGGGGATACAGGCGCTGCTGCGCGAGGTGTCCAACGACCTGCTGGTGCTGGCGCTGAAGGGCACGGACCAGGCCATGCAGGACAAGATCTTCGGCAACATGTCGAAGCGCGCCGCCCAGCTGTTGCGCGAGGACCTGGAGGTGAAGGGTCCGGTGCGCGTGAGCGAAGTCGAGACCGCCCAGCGCGAGATCCTCACGGTCGCACGCCGCATGGCCGACGCCGGCGACCTCGATCTCGGCACCAGCGGAGAGGAGTATGTCTGAGTCCGCCACCGACAAGGCGGCCACCCGCTGGCAGCAGCCCGATATCGGCGACGAGGGACTGGTCACGGCCAGCCGGCTGGAGACCCTGCAGCGGGAGGCCTACGAGGAGGCCTGGCGCCAGGGTTACGAGGAAGGCCTGCAGGCCGGTGCCGACGAGGTCGGCGAGCGCGCGGCCAGGCTGCAGTCACTGCTCGGCGCGCTGTGCAAGCCCTTCGAGGAACTCGACGACGAGGTGGAGCAGCAGGTGCTGCGGCTGGTGACGCTGGCCGTGCGTCAGCTGCTGCGCCGGGAGCTGCAGAGTGATCCCGGCCACGTCATCGGGGTGGTCCGGGACGCGCTGCGCATGCTGCCGGTGGCCAGTCGCAGCATCGAGGTGCAGTTGCATCCGGAGGACGCGGCGCTGGTGCGCGAGGCGCTGACGGTTGCAGAGGAAGAGCGTCCCTGGCGGCTCACAGAGGACCCGCTGGTGACCCGCGGCGGCTGCCTGGTGAAGGCCGATAAATCCCGCATCGACGCCACGGTGGAGAGCCGCCTGAACCGCACGCTGGCGGGCCTGATCGAGGATGAGCGCACATGAGCGGCGGCGTCGGCACGGCGGTACCGTCGGCGAACCGATCCGCCCGCTGGGCCGAGCGCCTGCGCCACTACCAGGGCCGCATCGAGAACGCGCCGTCGATGGTGGTGGAGGGGACGCTGCGGCGCACGGTGGGCCTCACGCTGGAGGCGGAGGGCTGTCAGGCCGCGGTAGGCGGCCGCTGCGACGTGGTCTCGCTGGACGGCCATACCGTCGAGACGGAGGTGGTGGGGTTCGCGGGCGAGAGTCTCTACCTGATGCCGACCGGCCACATCCACGGCATCGCTCCCGACGCGCGGGTGATCCCCTCGCCGGGCGTGCGGGAAGTGGCGGCGGGCACGGAGCTGCTCGGCCGGGTCCTCGACGGTCGCGGCCGTCCCCTGGACGGGCTCCCGGCGCCGCGGGCGAGCGACCGCGTGCCGCTGACCGGCGCCCGCATGAATCCGCTGGAGCGCCGCCGGATCACGGAGCCGCTCGACGTGGGCGTGCGCTCCATCAACGCGTTGCTGACCGTGGGACGCGGCCAGCGCATGGGCCTGTTCGCCGGCAGCGGTGTCGGCAAGAGCATGCTGCTCGGCATGATGACCCGCTACACCAACGCCGACGTGGTGGTGGTCGGCATGATCGGCGAGCGGGGCCGCGAGGTGAAGGAGTTCGTGGACTCCACGCTGGGCGAAGAGGGCCTGGCCCGCTCGGTCGTCGTGGCGACGCCCGCGGACGACACGCCGCTCATGCGCCTGCACGGCGCCTGGCTCTGTACCGCCATCGCGGAGTACTTCCGTGACCAGGGGCTGCAGGTGCTGCTGCTCATGGACTCGCTGACCCGCTTCGCCCAGGCGCAGCGTGAGATCGCGCTCGCCATCGGCGAGCCGCCCGCCACCAAGGGCTATCCGCCGTCGGTCTTTGCCAAGCTGCCGCAGCTGGTCGAGCGCGCCGGCAACGGTGCGAGCGGCGAGGGCTCCATCACGGCGCTCTACACCGTGCTGACCGAAGGCGACGACCACAATGACCCCATCGCCGACGCGGCGCGGGCGATCCTGGACGGCCACATCGTGCTCTCCCGCCAGCTCGCGGAATCCGGCCTGTATCCGGCCATCGACGTCGAGGCCTCGGTGAGCCGCGCGATGCACCAGATCACGCCGAAGGACCAGCTGGCCCAGGTCAGCCGTTTCCGCCAGATCTATGCCACCTACCAGCACAACCGGGACCTGATCGCGGTGGGCGCCTACCAGCGCGGCTCGGACCGGCGGGTGGACGAGGCCATCGGCGTCTGGCCGGCAATGATGGAGTTCCTGCGCCAGGACTTCGAGCAGCGCGTGGACATGGGGACCAGCCTCAGGATGCTGGACAACCTGCTGCCGGCGGAGCCGACCGGTACGGTTCCGGTGCCGGCCGATGCCGCCGCCGCCGACGGAGGAAACTGATATGGCGAACAAGCGTTCCACCCGCATGCAGCCCGTGCATGACGTGGCCAGTGCCGAGGAGCAGGACCTCTCCCGCGAGATGGGCAGGGCCGAACGCACGCTCCAGGAGCAGATCGGCCGGCTGCAGGAGCTGAGGACGCACCGCGAGGAATACGCGGCGAAGAGCCGGGAGCGCGAGGCCGTGGGATCGAGCCGGTGGCGCGACTACCGGCTGTTCCTGGACCGCCTGAACCAGGCGATCGTCATGCAGGAAGGCATCATCGCCGACTGGCGCCGCCGGCGGGACGATCTGCGCCGGCAATGGCAGGTGAAGCGGCAACGGCTGGAGTCGCTGGACCGCATCATCGACCGCTACCGGCGCAACGAACTCCGGGAAGAGGAGCGTCGCGAGCAGCGGGCCGTCGATGCCGAGGCACGGCCCCGCCAGGTGTTCGGTGAAGACTAGCCCCTGGCACGCTTCTTGCTCCTGTCCGGGTGGATAACACAAGACGGGAGCGGTCCCTTGATCGAAAACATGCTGAACATGCGGCCCGGTGAGGGCTTCGCGGCGGGCTCCGGCCCCGTGAAACTGCGCGCTGCGGCCGCCGATGGGTCGGCCGGCACGCCCTTCCGGATCCCGGCGCTGGCGGACCCGGCCGCTCCCGGCTCGCCGGCAAACGGCTTCCGCCCGGTCGGCAACCGCTTGCCGCCCGGGGATGCCCCGGACGGAAGCCCGGGGAACCCGTTCCCGGCCGACGCCGGGGATCCGGCTGCGGTCCCCACCCGGCAGTTGCTCGGGCAGGCCGCGGCCCGCCTCGGCGGCGAGGCGGGCGGCATCCCGCTGGATGGCAGCAGCCCGAGCCGGATAACCGCCACCAGGATCGCCGCAGAGGAGGCCGCGGCCGGCGCGGACGGAACCGTCGAGTCCGGGGGCGCGCCGCTGCCGGCGGACCTGTTCCCCGACCTCGAACTGGAATTTCCGGCCGCGCCGCTCGAGGCACGATCCGGGGGCACCGGTCTGGTAGTACCGCCGCTGGACGGGTCTGCCACCATCCTCGATGCGGCCTCCCTGGTCGGCGGCCGGATCGCGTCGGGGCCGGCGGGTGCGCCGCATGGTCCGGTGAATCCCGCGCTCACCGATCCGGCGAGCGCATTGCCAGCAGGTGGCCGGCTACCGGAATGGGGCGGCGCACTTCCGGCGGGGTTCGCCGGATCGGGTTCCACCGGACTACCGGGAACCCGGGGATTCCACGGACTGCAGGGATTGCCTGCCGCGGTGGCGGCGGCCAATAGCGCGGCCAGTGCCCAGGCCGCCGCCGTGAGCCAATCCGCCGGGCTGACCGCAACAGACGGCCAGCCGTCCCTGCCTGCGGCGACCGGTGCGAACGGGTCGGCAGGCCAGGCGCCCGCGCCGGGGCTGCAGGCCGTGCCGCCGGGGATCGAGGTCATGGCCGGGCTGCGGCAGGCCATGGCGGATCTCGCCCGTGACGGCAGCGGCTCGTCCGGCGATCGCGGCCGGCCGGCGCCGGAGGCACTGACCCGCACGGACGGGGCAGGCTTCCTCTCGACTTTCGGTCTGGCGACGGCATCCCAGGCCTCGGCGGCCGACCGCCCGATGTTCATGCTGCCGTCGCCGCCGGGGACGCCGGAGTTCGCCGACCAGGTGGCAGAGCGGGTCGTCTGGATGGCCGGCCAGAAGCTGGACCGGGCCCAGATCAGGCTCAACCCGGCCCATCTCGGTCCCATCTCCGTCGACGTCAGTGTGGGCGAGGACGGGGCGAATATCACGTTCACCGCCCAGCACTCGGTGACCCGTGAGGCCCTGGAACAGGCGCTGCCGCGGCTGCGCGAGATGTTCAGCGGCTCGGGGCTGGCCCTGGCCGGTGCCGACGTGTCGGGCCAGGGCCCGGACACGCACCGGGGCGGTGACGAAGCCGGGACCGCCGCCGGAGGCGACACGGCGCCGGGTATCGGCGTGAGCGGCGCCGCGGATGCCGAGGCAGTGGCCGAGACGCCGGTGCGCTCCGGCTCCGCCGGCCGCGGACTGATAGACACGTATGTCTGACGGCCGACGCTGGATCGTTGACGCCGGCGCCAATTTCCCGGCGACGGAAATCCGACACGCCTGAAATTAAATTTAATAAAAACAGAAGCTTAATCGCCTAAATCCGGTTGGCATGTCCCTTGCATCCACTCCTGTGGTTTCTACAGGAGTGATGTCGATGGCAGACGAACAGAACGAGACCCCGGGCGGCGAGGAGGCCGCACCCAAGGGCAAGGGGTCCAAGCTGTTGATTATCGGCGGCGCCGTCGGGCTGCTGGTGGTGGGGCTCGCCGTCGGCGGCTTCATGTCCGGCATGTTCTCGTCGGAGGAGGCCGCCGGAGCCGGTGAAGAGACCGCCGAGGCCGCGGAAGACGACGGCCCGGCCTTCTACGTCGGCCTGCATCCCCCGCTCACCGTCAACTTCGGCGGCGAAGTGGGCCAGCGCCATTTCATGCAGGTCAGCCTGGAGTTCATGGCCCGTGAGCAGCGCATTGTCGATGCGTTCAAGGAGCATGACGCGGTGATCCGCAACAACCTCCTGCTGCTGCTCGGCGGCTACGACTACGAGACGGCCACCACCCGTTCCGGCAAGGAGCGGATGCTGGACGACGTCCTGGCCGAGGTGCAGGGCATCCTCAGCGATCGCATCGGCGAGCCCGGCGTCCGGGAAGCGTACTTCACGACGCTGGTAGTGCAGTAAGCCGATGAGCGAGAAGGTACTCAGCCAGGACGAGATGGACGCACTCATGGACGGGGTGTCGTCCGGCAAGGTCGAGGTCCAGACGGACACCGGACCGCTGGACGCGGAGGTCTACGACTACGAGATCCCTGCGCGTAACCAGATCCGTCGCGGCAGCCTGCCCCGGCTGGATCATCTCAACCGTCAGCTCGCCCGCCGCATGGAACGCACCCTCATGCGCCAGTTGCGCGTGGAGACCCGGGTGGTGACGCGCAGCATCGAGACGCTGCGTTTCGAGACCGTCTGCGACGGCTTCCCGACCCCGCCGCTGCTGATGCTGCTGGGCTTGCCGCCCCTGACCGGACCGGCGCTGATGTTCCTCGACCCGCCGCTGATCAATGCGCTGGTCGACCGCTACTTCGGCGGCGCCAACGGCAACGAATGCCGGAGCGACCGTGAGGGCTACACGCCGGGCGAGGTGCGCATCAGCGAGATCGTCATGAGCCGGTTTCTCGAGAACCTGAAAGACGTATGGCGGCCGGTGATCGAGCTCGAACCCGAGATCGTGCAGACGGAATCGGATCTGCAACAGCTGCAGGTCGCCGCGCCGAACGATCCGGTGGTGAGATGCGAATTCGGCGTGGAGCCGGGCGAGTCCAGCGGCCGTATCCAGCTCATCCTGCCGCTCGAGACCATTCTGCCTGTCTTCGACAGCCTCGACGGCGCCGAGCGCTCCGGCGGCGACGCCCAGGACGAGGCCTGGTCGGGGATGCTGCGCGAACACGTCCTCGCCTCTGTCGTGGAACTGACCACCGGCATCGGCGACAACGAACTCTCGCTGGGCGACGTGGCCCGACTCGCCCCCGGCGACATCATCCCCATCAACTCCCCCAAGACAGTGACGCTCAGCGTCGGCGACACGCCCGTACTCCAGGGCGAGTTCGGCCTGTCGCGTGGGCGCAATGCAGTGCGGACCGGCGTCTGGGTCGCCGCCCGCAAGGACTGAGAGCACGAGGAAGCATTATGAGTGAGAACACGGAAAACACCGGCGCCGAGGCGGCGGAGGACCAGGCGGCAGCGCCGCCCGCGGCGGAGACCGGCGAGCAGTATTCGCCCGACCGCTTCGAGAAGGGCGCATCGAGCCTCCCGGCCGACAGCGCGGATATCAAGCTGGACCTGGTGCTGGACGTGCCGGTCACCGTTTCGCTGCGGGTCGGCAACACCAGAATCAGCATCCGCGACCTGATGCGACTGGTGGAGGGCTCGATCATCGAGCTCGACCGGCCTGCCGGCGAGCCCATGGACGTGCTGGTGAACGGCACCCTGGTGGCTCACGGCGAGATCGTCGTGGTGAACGACAAGTTCGGCGTGCGCCTGACGGATGTCGTCAGCCCCAGCGAACGCATCCGCAAGCTGAATTGAGCCGGCAGGGAATCGCGCGCATGGAGACTCTTCCGACACCACGTCAGGCACGTCCGGTTCAGGCGGCGATCACAGCCGCCGTGCTGTGGCTTGCCGCGGCACCGGTGCTGGCGGCCGGCGACGGCAAGCCGGCGCCGATGCCCTCGCCGCTGTCGGGGACGGAGTTGCTCAGCATGAGTATGAATCTCCTGCTGGTGATAGGCGCCATCCTGCTGTTCGGCTGGATCTACAGCCGCTCCCAGGGGCTGCGCGCCGCGCGCAACGGCCACTTCCGGGTGCTGGCGGCCCAGCCGCTGGGCGCCAAGGAGAAGGTGGTGCTGCTGCAGGTGGGCGAGCAGCAGGTGGTCGTGGGCATCTCGCCCGGCGGCATGAATACCCTGCTGGTGCCCGAGAAGCCCGTCGTGCCGCTCACCCCCGCACCCGGCGACGGCGAGCGCAGCTTCACCGAGCGTCTGCGCGCCGCGGTGGCGGGCACCGCGAGGGAGCGGTCATGAAGCGGCTGGCCACACGAGTGACGATACACCCGGCAGCGTTGGCACTGACGCTGGCTATCGTGATTGCCGCGCTGATCGCCGCGCCCGTCACCGGCTTCGCGAACGAGGCGACGGCGGCGGACGTCATCGCCGCGGCGGCCGACTCGGTGAACGATTCGGTGAATGGCTCACCCGCCGGCGCCGGAGAGAGCTACAGCCTCAGTATCCAGATCCTGGTGCTGATGACGCTGCTGACCCTGCTGCCGGCGGGGCTGCTGTCCATGAGCGCCTTCGTGCGGATGATCATCGTGCTCTCGATCCTGCGCCAGGCGCTCGGCACGGCGCAGACGCCCCCGAATCAGGTTCTGATCGGCATCGCGCTGTTCATGACGTTCTTCGTGATGACGCCGGTGCTCGACCGCATCTACGACGAGGCCGCCAAACCGTACATCGACGGCGAGGTGAGCGCGGAGGTGGCGCTCAGCGCCGGCATGGAACCGCTGCGCGAGTTCATGCTGCACCAGACCCGCGAGGACGATATCGCACTGTTCGCCGGCATCGCCGGACGGACCGATTTCGCCTCGGCGGCGGAGGTACCTACCTCGGTGCTGGTGCCGAGCTTCATCGTGAGCGAGCTGAAGACCGCCTTCCAGATCGGCTTCCTCGTGTTCATACCCTTCCTGATCATCGACCTGGTCGTGTCCAGCGTGCTGATGTCGATGGGCATGATGATGCTCTCGCCCATGCTCATCTCGCTGCCCTTCAAGATCATGCTGTTCGTGCTGGTGGACGGCTGGGCCATGGTGCTCGGCACGCTGGCCTCGAGTTTCTACGTCTGAGGATGCGCCCATGACACCCGAGACAGTCACCACCATCGGACAGCAGGCCCTCTGGGTGACGATATTGCTCGCCTCGCCCCTGCTGCTCTCGGCGCTGGCCGTGGGCCTGCTGGTGGGCATGATCCAGGCCGCCACGCAGATCAACGAGATGACCCTGTCGTTCATCCCGAAACTGCTCATGCTGGTCGTCGCGCTGTCGGTGGCCGGCCCCTGGATGCTCGGCGTCATCATCGACTTCACGCGCCGCCTGATAACCGACATCCCCGGGATCATCGGGTGAGCCATGGACGGGAAGCAAGGTGAATACCCTCATACCGGTCGTCACGGACACGCTGCTGCCCTATCTCTGGCCGCTGATCCGCATCTCCGCGATGCTGATGGCGATGCCCTCGCTCGGCGGCGGGCTGGTGCCGAAGCGGGTGCGCATCCTGCTGGCGCTGGCGCTGTCGGCGGTGATCGCGCCGGTGGTGCCGCTGCCGCCCACGGAGCGCTTCCTGGAGCCGGCCATCGTGATCACGGTCTTCCACGAGATCCTGATCGGCGTCGCCATGGGTTTCTGCGTGCAGCTGATCTTCGATGCGGTGGTGCTGGGCGCACAGAACATCGCCATGAGCATGGGCCTCGGTTTCGCGGTGCTGGTGGACCAGCAGCGCGGCGTGAACGTGCCCGTGCTGTCCCAGTTCTTCCTGATGCTGACCACGCTGGTGTTCCTGGCACTGGACGGGCACCTGGTGATGATCCAGGTGCTGGCGGACAGTTTCCACAGCCTGCCCGTGGGCAGCGGCGGCCTCACGCGGGACGGGCTCGGCGGCCTGCTCGAATGGACGGCGTATCTGTTCGTGGGTGCGCTGACGGTGGCGCTGCCGGGCATCACGGCACTGCTGGTGGTGAACCTGGCGTTCGGCGTGATGAGCCGGGCCGCGCCCACGCTGAACCTGTTCGCCGTGGGCTTCCCGGTCTCGATGCTGCTCGGCTTCTTCGTGCTGCTGCTGTCCATGGACAGCCTGACCTCGGGCTTCGCGCGGCTGCTGGCGCAATCGCTGGAGATGACGCGCGCACTGGTGGGAGCGAACTGAGGTCATGAGCGGACAGCAGGAACAGTTCCAGGAGAAAACGGAACAAGCGACACCGAAGCGCCGCGAGGACGCGCGCAAGAAAGGTGACGTCGCCCGATCGAAGGAGCTCACCACCACGGGCGTGATGCTGTGCGGCTCCGCCGCGCTGGCGGTGCTGGCCGGGCCCATCGGCGGCGGCATCGTCGATGGCTTCACGGGGGCGCTGGTCACCGAGCGGGCGAAGATCATGGACGCGGGCTACGGGCCGCAGGCGCTGGCAGAGGCCGGTGTGGCGGCCGTCGGCGCGCTGGCGCCGTTCTTCCTGGTGGTGGTGGCCGCCGCGCTGCTGAGCTCCGTGGCACTGGGCGGCTGGGCGTTCAGCGTGGAGGCCATCGCCTTCAAGGGCGAGCGCCTGAGCGTTATCAAGGGCGTGAAGCGCATCTTCAGCATGAAGAGCCTGAACGAACTGCTGAAGGCCGTGGCCAAGTTTGCCGTGGTGGCGACGGCGGCCGTGATCTGGCTCTGGATCAGCTCCGACCGGCTGCTCGGCCTGGGCACCCAGACGCCGGGTGCCGCCCTCGGCGGTGCCGCCGAACTGCTGGTGCAGTCGCTGATCATCCTCAGCGCGTCGCTGCTGCTGATTGCAGCGGTCGACGTGCCGTTCCAGCTCTGGGATCACGCCAAGAAACTGCGCATGACCCGCCAGGAAGTGCGCGACGAGCAGAAAGACACCGAGGGCCGGCCGGAGGTGCGCTCGCGCATCCGCCAGCTGCAGCAGGAGGTGGCGACGCGTCGGATGATGGAGGCGGTGCCCGAGGCGGCCGTCATCATCACCAACCCCACCCATTACGCGGTGGCGCTGGCCTGGGATTCCGGGCGCATGTCGGCACCGCGGGTGGTGGCCAAGGGCCGGGACCTGATCGCGGCGCGCATCCGCGCACTCGGCGAGCAGCACGACGTGCCGCTGTTCTCCGCTCCGCCGCTGGCCCGCGCGCTGTATGCGAGCACCCGTATCGGCCAGGAGATCCCGGCGGCGCTGTATACGGCCGTCGCCCAGGTACTGGCGTACATCTTCCAGCTCAGGGATTTCGACGGTCCGGCCGCCGAGGCGCCCGAGGCGCCGGAGCCGGACGTGGACGAGAGTCTTTTCACCGGGCCCGTACGGCGCTCGTGACAGGAGAGTAGAACGTGGCAAGTGTCGCTGCAGTGAACGGATTCGCCCGCTTCAGTCGCGGGCTGGGCGTGCCGCTCCTCATGCTGACGATGCTCGGCATGATGATCGTGCCCATGCATCCGTTCGCGCTGGATACGCTGTTCACCTTCAATATCGCGCTGTCGCTGGCGATCCTGCTGACGGTGGTCTACGTGCAGCGGCCGCTGGAGTTCGCCGTGTTCCCGACGGTGCTCCTGATCGTGACGCTGCTCAGGCTCGCGCTGAACATCGCCTCCACCCGGGTGGTGCTGCTCGAGGGCCATACCGGCACCGGCGCGGCGGGACGGGTCATCGAGGCCTTCGGTAACTTCGTCATCGGTGGCGACTACGCGGTCGGCCTGGTCGTGTTCTCGATTCTGGTGATCATCAACTTCGTGGTCGTCACCAAGGGCGCCGGACGAGTCTCCGAGGTGACCGCCCGCTTCACCCTGGATTCCATGCCCGGCAAGCAGATGGCGATCGACGCCGATCTGAACGCCGGCCTGATCGACCAGAACGAGGCCCGCCAGCGCCGCCAGGAGGTCCGCGAGGAGGCCGACTTCTACGGCGCCATGGACGGCTCGAGCAAGTTCGTCCGCGGCGACGCCATCGCCGGCATCCTGATCCTGTTCATCAACATCATCGGCGGCCTGGTGATCGGCACGGTGCGCCACGACATGGGTCTGTCGGCGGCCATGCAGAACTACACGCTGCTGACCATCGGCGACGGCCTGGTGGCACAGATCCCCTCGCTGCTGCTCTCCACCGCCGTGGCCGTGATCATCACCCGGGTCTCCAAGCCCCAGGACATGGCCAGGCAGATGCTCTCCCAGATCTTCGCCGACCCCAGGGTGCTGGGCGTGACGGCCGGGGTGATGCTCACGCTCGGCCTCATCCCCGGCATGCCGAACTTCGCGTTCCTGACGCTGGCGGCCGGCGCGGGCTACGGCGCCTGGCGCTCCGCCCGGCGCCAGCCGGAGTCCGCCGAGCCCGCCGGAGAATCGGCCGAGCCGGTGCAGCCGGTCCAGCCGAAGGAACTCAGCTGGGACGACGTCTCCCCGGTGGACACCGTCGGCCTGGAAGTGGGCTACCGGCTGATCCCGCTGGTGGACCGGAACCGGGGCGGCCCGCTGGTCTCCCGCATCAAGGGCGTGCGCAAGAAGCTCACGGAGGAACTGGGCTTCCTGATTCCGGCCGTGCACATCCGGGACAACCTGGATCTGGCGCCGGTGGGCTACCGCATCTCGCTCATGGGCGTGCCCGTGGGCGAGGGCGAGGTGCACATGGACAAGGAGCTGGCGATCAACCCCGGCCAGGTCTTCGGCGAGCTGCAGGGCATCGCCACGAAGGACCCGGCTTTCGGCATGCAGGCGGTGTGGATTGACCCCTCCCAGAACGAGGAGGCGCAGATGCTCGGTTACACGGTGGTGGATGCGAGCACCGTGGTGGCCACCCACATCAGCCAGCTGCTCTCCACCCACGCCGCCGAGCTGCTCGGCCACGAGGAAGCCCAGCAGCTGCTGGACAAGCTGGGCGAGACCGCCCCGAAGCTGGTGGAGGAACTGACGCCGAAGACGCTGCCGATGGCCACCGTGGTCAGGGTGCTGCAGATGCTGCTCGCCGAGAACATCCCGGTGCGCAACATCCGCCGCATCGCCGAGACCCTCACGGAGCAGGGACCCAAGACCCAGGATCCGGAGCAGCTGGTGGCCGCGGTCCGCGTCGCGCTGGGCCGCTCGATCGTGCAGGGCGTCGCCGGCATGCGCGAGGAGCTGCCGGTGCTCACCCTGGAACCGGAGCTCGAGCAGCTGCTTACGGAGTCCACCCGCAACGGCGCCACCGCCGGCCTGGAGCCGGGCCTGGTGGAGCGCATCCACCGGGTGCTGTCCGAGAACGCGGAACGCCAGGAGGCGGCCGGCGAGCCGGCGGTGTTGCTGGTGGCGCCGGGCATCCGGCCGTGGCTTTCGAAGCTCATGCGCGGCATCCGCAACCTGCATGTGCTCGCCTACAACGAGATCCCCGAAGACAAACAGATAAGGATGGTCGGCGCCGTCGGCAACTGACCGAGCGCCTGAGCTGAGGAACCCACTATGAAGATCAAGCGATTCGTAGCACCGGACATGCGCCAGGCTCTGCGCCGGGTGCGGGAGGAGCAGGGGCCCGACGCGGTGATCCTCTCGAACAGCCGCGTGGCCGAGGGCGTGGAGATCATCGCCGCGCTGGACTACGACGAGGCACTGGTACGCGAGGCGCTCGGCAGCCTCCGGGCGGAAACCGGCAGTGCAGCCGCGGCGGCTGCGACGCCGACCGGGGACGCCGTGGCGGAGGCGCCCGCGGCGGCTGTCCGGGAGGAGGAGAGGTCCGCCGGCCCGCTCGTGCACCGCGCGCTGGCCGACCTGGCCGACCGCCCGGCCGCGGAGACCCCGGCCGCGGAGACCCCGGCCGCCGCCGGGGCGAGCCCGTCCCTCGATGCGGTCCACTCCGACATCCGCGAGCTGCGCGAGCTGCTGGAATCCCAGCTCTCCAGCCTCGCCTGGAACGACTACTCGCGCCGTCGGCCGGGCCGCGCACAGGTGCTGCGGAACCTGAGCCGTATCGGCGTGGCGCCGGACGTGGCCGCGCCCATCGCCGAGCAGCTGGAGGACGGGGCTGCGAGCGAACACGCCTGGCAGCTGCCGCTGCGGATCCTGGCGGAGACGCTGCCGATGGCGGAGGACCGGCTGCTCGAGAACGGCGGCATCGCCGCGTTCGTCGGCCCGACCGGGGTGGGCAAGACCACCACCATCGCCAAGCTCGCGGCCCGCTACGCCATGCGTCACGGCGCCGAGGGTATCGCTCTGGTCACCACGGACTGCTACCGCATCGGTGCCGAGGAACAGCTGGCCACCTACGCGCGCATCCTGGGTGCCCGCATGTACGTGGCCGAAGACGGCGAGGCGCTCGCCGCGCTGCTGCAGCGTCTCGGCTCCATGGACCTGGTGCTGATCGATACCACCGGCATGAACCAGCGCGACGTCCGCCTGGCCGATCAGCTCGCGGCACTGAAGATCGAGGGAACGCCGATCGAGGTGTTCCTGACCCTGTCCGCCACGGCCCAGGAAGCCTCGCTGGACGAGGCCGTGCGACGCTTCGGCCAGCTGCCGCTCGCCGGCTGCGCGCTGACCAAGATCGACGAGGCCGCCCAGCTCGGCTGCGCGCTCGGCGTGCTCATTCGTCACCGTCTGCCGCTGGTCTACATCGCCGACGGCCAGTCGGTGCCGCAGGATTTCTACCTGGCCGATGCGAAGCGGCTCTGGATCGCCACCCAGGCCGTCGAGTGCATGCGCCGCAGCGAAGCGGACGTCTCGGAGGAGGTCATGGCCCAGCGTTTCGGAGGCGGTGCCGATGCGCTCTCTTGAACACACCCAGGCGCGGGACATGCAGCGGGCGCTCGCCGGCACACCGGTGAAGGTGATCGCCGTCACCAGCGGCAAAGGCGGCGTCGGCAAGACCAACGTCTCGGCCAACCTGGCCGTCGCACTGGCCTCCTTCCAGCGCAACGTCATGCTGCTGGACGCGGATCTCGGGCTCGCGAACGTGGACGTGCTGTTCGGCCTGCAGCCGCGCTACAACCTGCAGCACGTGATCTCGGGCGAGACGGATCTGGAGAGCACCATCGTGCGCGGGCCGCGCGGCCTGTCCATCGTGCCGGCCGCCTCCGGCGACAAGGCCATGACCGATCTGGCGCCCGCCGCACAGGGCGAGATCATCCGGGCGTTCGGCGACCTCGCCTGTCCGCCGGAGGTACTGGTGATCGACACCGCGGCCGGGCTGTCCGACAACGTGCTGCGCTTCACCCAGGCCGCACAGCATGCGGTGGTCGTCGTCTGCGACGAGCCGGCTTCCATCACCGACGCCTACGCCGTGATCAAGGTGCTGAGCCGCGACTACGGCGTGAGCCGCTTCCAGGTGCTGACGAACATGACCCGCTCCGATGCCCAGGGGCGGCTGCTGTTCCGGAAGATCGAACGGGTGGCGGACCGCTACCTGGACGTGATCCTGCAGCACCTCGGTAACGTGCCTGCGGACGACACGTTGCGCCGCGCCGTGCAGCAGCAGGTGGCCGTCGTCGAGGCCTATCCGGCCAGCCGGGCGGCGCTCGCATTCCGCCGCATCGCGGACGCCGTGGACCGTTGGCCCGCGGCGGCGCAGGCGCCGGGCGGGCTCGCCTTCTTCTTCGAGTCCCTGCTGGGGCGGGACCTGACGGCAGCGGGGAGTCTCACCGGATGACCTACACCCAGCTCGCAGACGATCGACGCGTCGTGACCGACGATTTCGTGGAACAGCACCTGGTGCTGGTCAAGCGGATCGCTCATCACCTCGTGGCCCGGCTGCCGGCCTCGGTGGAGCTGGACGATCTCATGCAGGCCGGGCTCATGGGTCTGATCGAGGCGGCGGGCAATTTCGACGCATCCCGGGGCGCCAGCTTCGATACCTACGCCGGCATCCGCATCCGCGGCGCGATGCTGGACGAGGTGCGCAAGTCCGACTGGACGCCGCGCTCGGTGCATCAGCGCCATCGGCAGATCGTCGAGGCCATCCAGCGGGTGGAGGCGGCAACGGGTGCCGCGGCCGAAGACGCCGAGGTGGCCCGGGAGCTGGGTATCTCGCTGGACGAGTATCACGAGGTGCTGCGCGATGCGGCGAGCTGCCGCCTGTTCAGCCTCGAGCAGCCATTCACGACGCTGCAGGAACCGCTGGAGGTGCCGGCCGAGGGACAGGCCGGCCCCGAGGAACGGGCCCAGGCCAGCGAGATGCGCGGCCGGCTGGCCGGGGCCATACGCGGTCTGCCCGAGCGCGAGCAGCTGGTGCTGTCCCTGTACTACCACCAGGAGCTGAATCTGAGGGAGATCGGCACCGTCCTCGGCGTCACCGAGTCGCGGGTCAGCCAGATCCACAGCCAGGCGCTGCTGCGGCTGCGCGCCCGGCTGCAGGACGACGGGGCGTAGTCATGGTCGTAGCGATGGCGATAGGCAGCGGCGGCGGCAGGATCAGTGACGTGTATCCGATCGCGCCCTCCCGGCCGCTGAAGCCGGTGAATCCGGATACGCCGAAGCGGCCGCGCCGGGACGACGACGCCGAATCTGAGCGTGAGGAAAAAAATGAGAATTCAGACAAGGATAACGGTTCAATTATCGATGAGTATGCGTGATGGACTTCATTAGCGAAATCAATGTGATCTACGTGCTGGCATTCTCCAATGCCCTGATTCTGTTCGCCGTGGCGGCGATCCTGCGGGGCGAGCCCCGCCGCGAGCCGCTGCCGCTGGAAGGTGAAGGGCAGGGCGACGATGTCCTGGGCCAGGCGGTGCTGGAGCGTCTCGACGGGATCGGCCGGCGTCTGGAGCAATTGGAGGGGCAACTGGAGAGCGTGTCCGCGGCTGCCGCGCAGGCGCCTGCGCCGGCTGCGGCAGGCGGAACCGGTGGCCAGCGCTACGGCGAGGCGCTGCGCCTGGTCGGAGGCGGAGCCGCGCCGGACGACCTGGTGAGCCGCTGCGGGCTGAGCCGCGGCGAGGCGGACCTGTTTGTGCGGCTGCATGGTAACCGGCACCGGGGCGAGGCTGCGGCCGTCCGCCGGGTGTCCTGATCGGAGTAAGAAGAAAATGTCGAGTGCCGAATATTTCCGCTTCGTGCAGATGCTGGCGGACGAACTGACCCGCAAGGAGATCAGGCTGCCGTCGTTCCCGGACGTGGTGATCAAGATTCGCGAGGCGCTGGAGGACGGTGACTGCACCGCCGAGCGCGTCGCCGACGTGGTGAGCCTGGAACCCGTGCTGATGTCGCGCATCCTGGCGATGGCCAATTCCGCCTTCTACAACCCGGCGGGCGTGAAGATCACCAACCTGCGCGCTGCCATCAGCCGGCTCGGATTCAATATGGTGCGCAACACCGCGATCGCCATGGCCGTGGAGCAGTTGTTCCAGGCGGAGCAGCAGGCGGCCATCCGCGAACAGCTGAAAAGACTGTGGAAGGTCAGCCTGCGCAAGGCGGCCATGTCCGAGGTGCTGGCGGACCAGCATGCCGAGCTGGACGCCGACGGGGCGTTCCTGGCCGGCCTGCTGAACGAGATCGGCAAGCTCTACATCCTCACCAAGGCGAAGGAGTTCCCGACGCTCCTGGCGGACGAGGACTCGCGCCGCCAGATTCTCGAGGAGTGGAATCCGCAGGTCGGCAAGTCGATTCTGGAGAACTGGGAGTTCCCCGAGGATATCGTCGACACGGTGGCCGGCGACCAGACCCAACGGCGCAGCAGCAAGCCGACATTGCACGACGTGATCGTGGCGGCCTGTTACCTGTCGCTGCGGGAGCCGGGGGCGGAGGTGGACGAGGAGTTCCAGCCGGTCGTCCACAAGCTCGGTGTCGACGGGCCCCGTTATCCGCCGGTCTACCGGCGTTTCGAGGACAAGCTCGAGTCCCTGACCGCCGCGCTGGCCGGCTGACCGGCCGCCGGCCCGGCCGGCTATTCCTTCAGCGCGCGCAGCCGGGCCGTGCGGATGTCCTCGGCCTGGCGGCTGAGCATATGGCGGATGAGCATCTCGCTCTCCGCCTCGCGCATGCCGACGAATTCCACCGCGATCTTGTAGCCCTCGTCCTCCAGGTCGGACTCCTCGGGCGGCTGGCAGCGGACCACTTTGGCCAGCGTCTCGACGTAGTGCGAGTCGGAGACCAGCAGGAACTTCAGCATCAGCCGCGCGCCCTCGCTCATGCCGTGGGGTGCCGCGAAGGCCATGCCGGAGGAGCTGAGGTCGCAGAGCTGGGTGGGGCGCTTGTAGATCGGGTTACGCTGCTGCTCGAGCTCCATCACTTTGTCGGCCACGAGCTGGATCTTCTCGTTCAGCAGCTCCACGCACTCGGCACTGACCGGCGCCTTCTGGCGCAGCTTCAGCACGGCGGGTTTCAGGGAGGCCTCCACTTCCATCAGCTTGGCATCCAGGCCGGAGGTCCGGGACGTGCTGCCCAGGTTCTTCTCCAGCCGCTGTATCCACTCGTGCTCGTCCACCGTCGAGTAATCGATTCGCACGAGTTCCTTCAGGCGGAACACGCGGCGGCGGTTGGTGTCGCTGGTCTCGGTGTCGTTCTGCATTTCACTCATCGTCTTCGTCTCCCCCGGGCGCATCGGCCGCGGCCTCGCCGCCGTCGGCGCTCGTCCCGGTCTCTCCCCCTGCGTCGGCGTCCGGCTGGCGGGCTTCGGCGATGCGCAGCTGCCGGTCCTCACTGCCGCCGGACGGGTTGCGTATGATGCTGATGTCCACGCGCCGGTTGATGGCGCGATGCTCCGCGCTGTCGTTCGGATACAGCGGACGGGTATCCGCATGGCCGGTCACCACGATTCGGTTCTTGGCGATGTCGCCGCCCTTCAGCAGCGTGTGGGCGACGGACACCGCGCGCGCCGTCGACAGCTCCCAGTTGGAGCGGTAGCGCTCGTTGTAGATGGGCACGTCGTCGGTGTGGCCGGAGATCTTCAACTCGCCGGGCATCTCGCCGATGAGGCCGCGGATCTTCGTCAGTACCGGCAGGAAGCCGGGCTGTATGCTCGCGTCGCCGGAGGGGAAGGTGGCCTTCTCCAGTATGCGGATGATGATCCGGCGTCCGTCCAGCTCGACGTCCACGCTGCCCTGCTCGATCTCCTCCGCCAGCGCCCGGCGGAGCTTCTCGGCATCCTCCTTCGCGTTGTCGGCTTCCTCGTCGCCCACGCCGGGCTCGTCCACGCCCACGTCGAGGGTGTTCCTGGCCGAGTCGATGGTGTGCTGGCGGATCTCGTTCAGCGGCGTAGGCTGTGGCCGCCCCGGGCTGAATTCCCGCGCGATGACGCTGGTGCCTTTCGGTATGGTCTTCACCTCCACCTGGGCCTGCACGCCGAATGCTTCGCGTACCGATCCGGACAGCACCTTGAACTTCTGCACGTCCATCTCGGAGAACGCCAGCATGAGCACGAAGAAGCACATGAGCAGCGTCATGAGGTCGGCGAAGGTCATCACCCAGGCGGGTACGCCTTTCTTCTCCTCTTCCCTGACTCCCGGGGTCGCTTCTTCGTCCATGCCCGGCTACCTCAGGCCAGTTCTTCGTCGACGCTGCGGCGCGAACGGGGCAGATAGGCCTCCAGCATGCTCTCTATGATGCGCGGGTTCTGGCCCTCCTGGATGCCGATCAGAGCATCGATGACCAGCGATTTGTGGCGCTGCTCTTCCTTGCTGCGCAGGGCGAGTTTGTCGGCCACCGGGATGGCGATCACGTTGGCGAGGATCGCCCCGTACAGCGTCGTGAGCAGGGCCACGGCCATGGCCGGGCCGATCTGCTTCGGGTCGTCCATAACCGAGAGCATCTGCACCAGGCCGATCAGCGTACCGATCATGCCCATGGCCGGGCCGACGTCGCCGATGGCCTTGAAGATGCCCTGGCCGTCGCTGTGGCGCTGCAGGGTCTGGTTCAGGTCCTTGTTCAGCATGGAGCGGACCACCTCGGACGGATGGCCGTCGATCAGGAGGCCCACGCCCATCTTCATGAAATCGTCCGGCACCTCGGCGTCTTCCAGCGCGAGGATGCCGCCCTGGCGCGCCGTCTTCGCCAGTTCGACGGACTTCTCGATGATGGCCTCGGGGTTCGGCACGCGCTGGGTGAACGCCTTCACCGCGATCCCGGTGGCGCTGAAGAACTGCTTCAGGCTGAACTTCATCATCGTCACGAGGAACGTGCCGACCAGCACGATCAGCAGCGACGGGGTATTGAGGAAGACACCCGGCGCGCCGCCCAGGAAGATAGAGGTGACGACCACCCCGAGGGCGCCGAGCAAGCCTATCAGTGTTGCGAGATCCAACGCGTCGTCCTCCGTTCTTGTTCGGGATGCCGAAGGCGGCGCCGATTTGCGCATCCGCGCGCACGCGCCGCCCCGCTCCTGTGGCTACCCTCTGTATCGGCGGACCACGGGGAATCTTTAGCCCGTCGGCCGGATCCCGGGCGACGTCGTCCGGGCCGGCAGCTCCGTGGCGCAAGGGTATGAACCGGCTCGAATTATTCGGGTTTCGAGTTGCAATCGGCTGCTGTGCACCGCACAATCATCCGCGGTTGCGGCAGACGGCCGCTCGGGGCGCAAGGCACTGAATTGACAGGCGTGATCAGATCAGCGGCGACGGGGGCAACGGCTCCGGGCGCGATTCCCACGCGGCCCGGCAGGGGATGCCCGGCCGCGGAGGCGGCACGGTGAGCAGCGAACGGCTCATCCTGATCATCGCCGAGGACGCCGAGGCAGGCGCGACCCTGCGCGACAGCATCGAGTTCCTGGACGCACCGGCCACGGCGCTGGCGCCGCCGGAGCGCTGGCGCGAGAGCGCCGCGGGCCAGCGGCTGGCCGCGGTCTTCCTGCACCCCTCTCTCGGGCGCGCGGCCGTCGCTCACCTGGTCGCGGAGATCGGCAGCGCGGACGCCGCACTGCCGCTGGTGGTGGCGGGCCGTGCCGATCTGGCCGCGCTCGAGGCGGACTGCCCCGGCGCGAGACTCTTCGGCCTGGATCTGCCCGTGGACTTCAGTCAGCTGGCCGTATTGCTGGAGGAGATCTGGGCTGGCTACAGCCGCCACCGAACGGAGCACGCGGCCGACGGGGTCCAGTCCCGGCCGCTGGGCGAGAGCCTGGCGATGTGCGAGGCCCGGGGGCTGGCCGAGCGCGTGGCCGCCAGCGGCGCCTCCGTTCTGATCCTCGGCGAGTCGGGCACCGGCAAGGAGGTCGTCGCCCGCTACATCCACGAACTCAGCGCGAGGCAGGGGCCGTTCGTCGCGGTCAACTGCGGCGCCATCCCTGGCCAGCTGCTGGAGAGCGAGCTGTTCGGCCACGAGCGCGGCGCGTTCACCGGCGCCGTGGCACGGCGGACGGGGCGCTTCGAGCAGGCGGCCGGCGGTACCATTTTCCTAGACGAGATCGGCGACATGCCGCCGGCGATGCAGGTCAAGCTGTTGCGCGTGCTGCAGGAACGCGTGATCGACCGGATCGGCGGTCTGGAGAGCATCCCGGTCGACGTCAGGGTCATCGCCGCCACGCACAGGGATCTGCCCGAGGCGATCGAGGACGGCACCTTCCGCGAAGACCTTTACTATCGCCTGAACGTTTTCCCGATCGAGCTGCCGCCGCTACGCGAGCGCGCAGGCGACATCCCGCTGCTGCTCGGGGAGATGGTGCGGCGGGTCGACGCGCGGCTCGGCATCCGGGTGGATTTCGCCCCGGAGACGGTGCGCGCCCTGCAGGAGTACGACTGGCCCGGCAACGTGCGGGAGCTGGCCAACCTGGTGGAACGGCTGGCGGTGGTGCGTCCTCACGGCTGCATCATGGTCGGCGACCTGCCCGCGGCGCTGCGGCGCGAGTCCGCGGAGGCCGCCATCACGCCGGCCGCCGGCGACGAGCTGCCGCCTGACGGCAAGAGCCTGAAGGAGCACATGGGGGACATCGAGAGCAGCCTGATCCGCGACGCGCTGCGTTCCTGCGACGGCGTCGTCGCGAAGGCGGCCAGGATGCTGGGGATGGGCCGCACGACTCTGGTGGAGAAGATCCGGCGTTACGACATCGCGCTGGATGAGACCACGATCCGGGGCGAGACTACCCACGAATAGGAGCCATTCCATGAAACTGGAGAATCCCGACCTGTTGCGCAGCCGGTGCTACGTCGCCGGCAAGTGGGTCGACGCGGACGACGACGGCACCATCGCCGTCGAAAATCCCGCCACGGGCGAGAATATCGGGACCGTGCCTTCCCTGGGCGCGGACGAGACCCGCCGGGCGATCACCGCCGCCGGGGAGGCCATGGCCGACTGGAGCGCACGGCCGGCCGCGGATCGTGCCACCGTCCTGCGGCGCTGGCGCGACCTGATGATGGAGCATCAGGAGGATCTGGCCGTCATCATGACCGCGGAACAGGGCAAGCCGCTGAAGGAGTCCCGCGGGGAGATCGCCTATGCCGCCGGCTTCATCGAGTGGTTCGCGGAGGAAGGCAAGCGGGTGTACGGCGACATCATCCCGTCACCCCAGGCCGGCCGCCGCCTGCTGGTGCTGAAGCAGCCGGTGGGCGTGGTGGCGGCGATCACGCCGTGGAATTTCCCTGCCGCGATGATCACGCGCAAGGCGGGACCGGCGCTGGCGGCGGGCTGCACCTTCGTCTGCAAGCCGGCGTCGCAGACCCCGTACTCGGCGCTGGCGCTGGCCGCGCTGGCGGAGGAGGCCGGCATCCCGGTCGGGGTATTCAGCGTAGTCACCGGTTCGGCGTCCGCCATCGGCGGCGAGATGACCGGCAATCCGACAGTACGCAAGCTCTCGTTCACCGGATCCACGGAGATCGGCAAGCTGCTCATGGAGCAATGCGCCGGCACCATGAAGAAGGTGTCGCTGGAACTCGGCGGCAATGCGCCGTTCATCGTCTTCGACGACGCGGATCTTGACGCGGCCGTCGAGGGCGCCGTGGCCTCGAAGTACCGCAACACCGGCCAGACCTGCGTGTGCACGAACCGGTTCCTCGTTCAGGACTCGGTCATGGATGCCTTTGCCGACAAGCTGGCCGCCGCCGTCGACGACCTGGTGGTGGGCGACGGATTGCAGGGCGATACCGACCAGGGCCCTCTGATCGACGAGAGCGCGGTGGAAAAGGTGGAGGAGCACATCGCGGATGCGCTCGCCGGCGGCGCGGAGCTGGTCACCGGCGGCAAGCGTCACGCGCTCGGCGGGCGGTTCTTCCAGCCGACGGTGGTCAGGGGCGCCACGCCCGAGATGCTGGTGGCCGGGGAGGAGACCTTCGGTCCCCTGTCGCCGCTGTTCCCGTTCCGCGACGAGGCCGAGGCCATTGCCATGGCCAACGACACCCGCTTCGGGCTGGCGAGTTACTTCTACACCCGCGACCTGGCCCGCGCCTGGCGGGTCGGCGAGGCGCTGGAATACGGCATCGTCGGCCTGAACACCGGCCTGATCTCCACGCCGGTGGCGCCGTTCGGCGGGGTGAAGGAGTCGGGCATCGGCCGCGAGGGCTCGAAGTACGGCATCGACGATTACCTCGAGATCAAGTACTTCGCCATGGCGGGGCTCGACTGACGGATCAGGCGATTACGGACAGCGCGGCGGGCATGCAGCGGATCTCGAGCCGACTTACCGGTGCGGCGGCCTCGCCGTCGGCCTCCAGCGGTAGCGGCGCGGAGGTCTCGATGACGAGTTCGCGCGCGCTGAACAGCATGGCTTCCGGCGCGCTCATGTGGGTGCCTCGGATGGCCCGCGGCACCAGGGTCAGGACCCGGCGGCGGCTGAGCGGCGCGGCGACCACCACCGACAAAAGGCCGTCGTCCAGGCTGGCCGGCGGGGCGATGTGGAACAGGCCGCCGAACCAGGCGCCGTTGCAGGCGATCACCATCGATGCCGGCACTTGCAGGCGGCGGCCGTCGGCCTCGATGCGCACCTCGGCTGCGTCCACGCCGCTGCGGAGTACGAGCGCGAGGGCAGCCGGGTAGGCGAGCAGGCCCGGCAGCCAGCGCACCCGTTCGGCGGCGGCGACCACCATCCCGTCCAGCCCGATGCCGACGCTGTTGGCGAACCACTCCCCGTTGCAGAAGCCCGCGTCGATGCGCCGGCGACGGCGCTCGGCCAGCGCCACCGCGAGCGCGGTACAGGCGTTGCGCCAGCTCCGCGGCGTGCCCAGCGATTTGACGAAGTCGTTGCCGGTGCCGGCCGGGATCACGCCGAGGGCGAGGTCCAGCCCCTGGCCGAGAATCGCGTTCACGGCTTCCCGGACCGTGCCGTCGCCGCCGGCCACCAGGACCTCGCCGGACCCGGCCGCGGCGGCCTCTCGCAGCAGCGCCTCGATGTGGCCGGTTTCCCGGCTGTAACGGAGTGTGACGGGACGCCCGGCGGCCTCCAGCAGGCGGCGCATCGCCTCGCCGCGGCGGCCGGCCGCGCCGCGCCCGGCGGCCGGGTTCACGATGAGAGGAACGGGGCGGACGGCCGGGCGGGCGGTCCTGTCGTTCGCCGGGTCGCTGCTCATCACCCTCTCTGCCGAACCGCCCCTGCCGATGGATGTCCGGGAGCTTACACGCTTCGCCGCGCGCCGGCTGCATGAAGCGGCGCGGCGGCCGCGTTATCATGCGCCACTTTGACAGCTGACGGAGCCGGGATGGATCAGGAGACGGGCAGGCTTTTCGAAGTCGATATCCACTCGCTCAGCATGGACCGCTACGAAGGCCTCGCCGCGCCGGGGCTCCTCGCGGACCTCCGCGCCGAGGCCGCACGGCTCGCCCGGTCGCTGGACGGCCGTGTCTTCTGGCACCTGAATTCCACGGCGGAGGGCGGCGGGGTCGCCGAGATGCTGCCCTCGCTGCTCGGCTACTGCCGTCACTTCGACATCGACTCGCGCTGGCTGGTCATCGGCGGCAACCCCGCGTTCTTCCGCGTGACGAAACGCCTGCACCATGGCCTGCATGGAGAGCCGGGCGACGGCACGCCGCTGGATGCCGAGGCGCGGCGCATCTACGAGGAGACCCTCGAGGACAACGCGGCGGAGCTGCTGGCGCTGGTCAAGCCGGGCGACATCGTGTTGCTCCACGACCCGCAGACCCTGGGACTGGCCCGCCACCTGGTCGAGCACGGTGCCGCCGTCGCATGGCGCTGCCACATCGGCTACAGCGACTGGAACGAGGAATACGAGCAGGCCTGGCGATTCCTGAGCCCCTATCTCGCCTATCCCCGGCGGTTCGTGTTCTCCCGTCAGGCCTACGTGCCGCCGGTGATCGACCGGGAGCGCACCGTCATCATTCCGCCGAGTATCGATGCCTTCACGCCGAAGAATCAGGGCATGAGCGAGGACGCCGTACGCACGCTGCTCGTACATACCGGCCTGCTGTCGGTCCCGCTGCCTGCGACGCCGGACTATGAGTTCTTCCGCAGCGATGGCAGCCGCGGCCGCGTGGACCGGCACGCGGACCTCATCCGCTGCGGCGCGCCGACGCCGCCGGACGTCCCCATGGTGGTGCAGGTTTCGCGCTGGGATCCACTGAAGGACCCCAGCGGCGTCATCGAGGGTTTCGCGGCCTGGCTGCGCCACGGCGGGGATGGCGGCGCGGAACTGGTGATGGTGGGGCCCAGCGTGACCGGTGTGGCCGACGATCCGGAAGGCATCGAGGTGTTTCACGAGGTGTTCCGGGTCTGGCGTGAGCTGCCCCACGCCCAGCGCAGCCGCATTCACCTGGCCATGCTGCCGATGGTCGACGTCGAGGAGAATGCCGCCATCGTGAACGCCATCCAGCGTCACGCGGCCGTCATCGTGCAGAAGAGCCTGCACGAGGGCTTCGGACTCACGGTGACCGAAGCCATGTGGAAGGGCAGGGCCGTGCTCGCGACCCGGGTGGGCGGCATACAGGACCAGATCGACGACGGCCGCCACGGCCTGCTGCTCGACGACCCGCGCGACCTGGAATCGTTCGCCCGGCTGCTGGACCGCCTCGTCGGCGATACCGAGCTGCGCGACAGCCTAGGCGCCGCCGCCAGGGAACGGGTGAGCGAGCGCTTCCTCGAGCCGCGCAGTGTCGCCGACCACCTGCGCCTCGCCGAAGAGCTGCTGGAGGCGGTGCGCTGAACGCCAGGCTGCCGGCTGATCTGGTTTACGCCGCCGCCCTGTTCGCGGTCGCCGTCACGGCGATCGCCGCGGCTGCGACGGCGACGGGCGCCGCGATTACCGCCGATGAGCTGCCGCTGGCAGGCTTTTTCCTGTTGTTCGGGCTGTTCACGATCACCGTGGGTTATCCCCACCCGACCTTCGGCCATGTCTCCTTCGACCGTGTGGCCCAGGTATCCAGCCTGCTCTTGCTGGGGCCGGTGGATGCCGCAATCATCAACGGCCTGGCTTCTCTCCTCTGGCCGCTGCAGCGGCTGCGCAGCGGCAGCATCCGCCGCACCGTCACGGCCTCCCTGCACAACGCGGGTCTCATGTCGCTGATGATCCTCGTCTCGGGGCTGCTCTACGTCAGGCTCGGCGGCCCGGTGCCGCTGATCGCCATCGACTGGTACAGCGCAGCCGTAATCGCGCTGCTGGCGCTGGCGATGCAGGCTATCAACGAGATCGGCATGCGCATCTACGTGAGCCTGCGCGGCATGGATACGGCGGGAATGTTCAGCGCCTTCCAGACGATGATCGAGATCGGCTCGATCCCGGCCGCCGTCCTGGTGGCGATCGTCTTCAGCCGGATGGAGGTGGCCGTCATCATGACCCTGCTGTTCGTCCTCTCGCTGGGCATGCTGGCGCTGAAGGAGTTCGCGGACATGCGCCAGCGGCTGGAGGCGCTGGTGGAGGAGCGCACCCGCGAACTCAGGGCCAAGACACTGGAGCTCGAACGGCAGGCCACACGGGACAAGCTCACCGGGCTGTTCAACCGACGTTATGCCGACGGCTTCATCGACGGTCAGCTCGAGCTTGCGGAGCGCCTCGGGCGTCCGCTGGGCGTGGTCCTCGCCGACGTCGACCATTTCAAGCTGATCAACGACACGCATTCACACGCCGTGGGCGATGCGGTGCTGGAGCGGCTCTCGCGACTGCTGGAGTCGCATTGTCGGGAGACCGACATGGTAGCCCGCTACGGCGGAGAGGAGTTCCTGATCTGTCTGCCCGCCACGGACGCCACTGCGGCCGTCCGCATCGGCGAGGACATCCGCGCGGCGGTCGCGGCGCTCGACTGGAGCGATCTGGCTCCGTCGCTCAGGGTGACCGTCAGCATCGGGGTGGCGGCCAGCGGACGGGGAAAAGACCGGGCCGCCGTCCTCGGCAGGGCGGACGCAAACCTGTACCGCGCCAAGCGCGCGGGCAGAGATCGTGTCATGGGCTGACGCGCCGGGCGCACCATGGCCGTGCAAGATCGGCTCCCATACGTATATACTGCGCCCACAATCACAATACGGGCCGCTGCAGCGGCGGCCCGGACAAGGCGGGAGACCTCACATGGCGATAGCGGATCTCAGTAGCGTACTGAAGATTTTCGGCGGCTCGGAGCCGACCGAGGAAGAGCGGCGCACCCTGTTCAAGGAAGTGCTGCTGATGACCCTCTCCCGCGCCACGAGCGCCGATGCCAATATCGACCCGGCCGAGGTGGATACGGTGCAGACCACCCTCAAGCGTATCCTGGACGAGGAGATCGACGCCGCCGACATCCGCGTCGCGGCCAAGTCCGAAATCTACGAGAACGCACCGCTGCCCGACTATCTGTCCAGCGTGTCGAAGCGGCTGCAATCCTCGGAGCGGGTCGCCATCGCCAAGGCACTCGCCGACGTCATTCACAGCGACTGCCGCATCAGCGAGCGCGAGGTGAACTTCTTCGACATGGTGGCGAAGTCGCTGAAGATCACTCCCGCCGAACTGGCGGGTATCGTCCCCGGCTAGGAATTCGCCCGGGGCGCCGGGCCGCCGGCGGTCAGCGCCGACCAGAAGGCCCGCACCAGGCGGTCGCCGAGCCGCTTGCGGCGCGCGAACAGCCCCACCTCGAAAGGCGCCAGTGCGGGGCGGGCAGACACCTGCCGCACGCTGCCGGCGAGCGGACTGTTCTCCAGCACGATCAGCGGCACGACACCCACGCCGCCGCCGAGCCCGACCATGCTGACGATGGCCTCGTTGCCGGCCGCCTGGGCCAGCACCTGCGGACGTATCCCCTTGTCCCTGAACCAGCGCTCGACCCGGTCGCGGGCGAGTCCCCGCTCCGGCAATATCATGGGCACCTCGGCCCAGTCCGCAGGCCGCATGCGCGGCCGCAGGAATCGACCCACGTCCGGGTCCTCCCGCGAGGCGATGAATACCAGCGGCGAGACGGCCATGGGCTCGAAGGCGAGGGTTGCGGGCAGCCGCTCCGGGCGCGCGCCGATGGCCAGATCCTCGTCTCCCGCTCGGACCCGGGCGACGGCCTGCTCGGGGTCGCCGGTGTGCACCGTGATCCGTACCCGCCGATGGCGGCGCCGGAACTCGGCGACCGGGTCGTAAAGGAAGCTGTAGCTGGCCGTGACCGAGCAGTAGATGCTGATCTCGCCGGTCAGCTCGTCGCTGTCGGCGGCCAGGCCGGCGCGCAGCGCCTCCCACTCCTCCAGCGTCCCGCGGGCCCAGGCGCGGAAGCGCTCGCCCGCCGGGGTGAGGCTGACGCTGCGATTGTCCCGCTCGAACAGGCGGACGCCGAGTTCCTCCTCCAGGCCGCTGATGATCCGGCTGAGCGTTGACGGGCTCATGTGGCAGGCCCCGCTGGCCCGCCCGTAGTGCAGGGTGTCCGCCAGGCTCAGGCAGGCGCGCAGGCTGCGGTCGTCCATGCCGGCTCCTGTATTGCAGAAAACGCAACACAAGATTTTAAATATTTCATTTCAGAAAATACACCCGTTGCACTATGGTGCCCCCATCCGATGTAGGAGGGCCTTCAGGCCCGATCCAATAAACCAGGTCGGGCCTGAAGGCCCTCCTACATGATCATCACATGCCTCCACATCATCCACAGGAGCCCGCCATGAACATCTACTACGACAAGGACTGCGATCTCTCCATTGTCCAGGGCATGAAGGTCTCCGTGATCGGCTACGGCTCCCAGGGCCATGCCCATGCCCTGAATCTGCAGGACTCAGGCGTCGACGTCACCGTGGGGCTGCGGGAGGGCTCTTCATCCGTGGCGAAGGCCGAGAGGGCGGGGCTGCGGGTGCAGGGCGTGGCCGAGGCCGTCTCCGGCGCCGATCTCGTGATGATGCTGGCGCCGGACGAGTCCATGGCGGCGCTGTACCGGGATCAGGTCGAGCCGAACCTGAAGCAGGGCGCCACCCTCGCGTTCGCCCACGGCTTCGTCATCCATTACAACCAGGTGGTGCCGCGGGCGGATCTCGACGTCGTCATGATCGCGCCGAAGGCGCCCGGCCACACGGTGCGCAGCGAGTTCGCGAAAGGCGCCGGCATCCCGGATCTCGTGGCCATTTTCCAGGATGCGAGCGGTCGGGCGAAGGATGTCGCGCTGTCTTATGCCTGCGGCATCGGCGGCGGCCGCACGGCGATCATCGAGACCACCTTCCGCGACGAGACGGAGACCGATCTCTTCGGCGAGCAGACCGTGCTCTGCGGCGGCTGCGTGGAGCTGGTCAAGGCCGGCTTCGAGACGCTGGTCGAGGCGGGCTACGCACCGGAACTGGCGTACTTCGAGTGCCTGCACGAGCTGAAGCTGATCGTCGACCTGATGTACGAGGGCGGCATCGCCAACATGAACTACTCCATCTCCAATAACGCGGAGTACGGCGAGTACTTCACCGGCAAGGAAGTCATCAACGAGCAGTCCCGGGCCGCGATGCGCAATGCCCTGGATCGCATCCAGAGCGGCGAGTACGCCAAGTCGTTCATCGCCGAAGGCGCCATGAACTACCCGTCGATGACGGCGCAGCGGCGCAACACGGAGGCGCATCTCATCGAGACCACCGGCGCGCGGCTCAGGGAGATGATGCCCTGGATCACGGCCAACCGGCTGGTGGACCGGGAGAAGAACTGAAGCGCCGGCCGGCACGGCCATCCGGTCCATCCACGGCTGACGCCGCCCGGCGGCGGCGTTACATTGTGGGCAGATCCACCGACCGGAGCGAACGATGGGACACCGGAAGCCGCGCACCGAACTCGCGACCCACGAGGTCATCAACCAGGCGCCGCCGCTGGAGGGCGTCAACTGTTACGAGAACGATATCGCGCTGAAGGAGGCGGTGAGCCGTAACGGCGCCGCCTGGATGGACGCCGAACTCGGCCGGCTGGGCGCGCGGGTCGGCTCGGCCGAGGTCCAGGACTGGGCGGCACGGGCGAATGCCAGTCCGCCGGTGCTGAAGGCCTTCGACCGCTACGGCCAGCGTATCGACGAGGCGGATTTCCATCCCGACTACCACCGGCTGATGGCGCTGGGGCTGGAGAGCGGCGTGAGTTCGGTGGCCTGGACGGCGGAGCAGGGCGGGCACGTGGCGCACTCGGCGCTGATGTACGTCCTGAGCCAGGCGGATCAGGGCGTATGCTGCCCTTTCTCGATGACGTACGCCTGCATCCCCACGCTGCGCCATCAGCCGGACCTGGCGGCGGAGTGGGAGCCGCGGGTGACGGCGGCGGCCTATGATCCCCGCTGTATCCCGGCGGAGGAGAAGCGGGGCGTCACCCTCGGCATGGCGATGACGGAGAAGCAGGGCGGCTCCGACGTGCGCGCGAACACCACCCGGGCCGTGCCCCTCGGCGCGGAGGGAGAGTACGAGCTCGTCGGCCACAAGTGGTTCTGCTCGGCGCCGATGAGCGACGGCTTCCTCACGCTGGCGAAGACCGATGGCGGCCTGTCCTGCTTCTTCACGCCGAAGTGGCGCCCGGACGGGACGCGGAACACCATCCAGGTCGTGCGCCTGAAGGACAAGCTCGGCGATCGCTCCAATGCCTCCAGCGAGATCGAGTACCACAACGCGTGGGCGCGGATGGTGGGCGGGGAAGGCCGCGGCGTGCGCACCATCATCGAAATGGTGCAGGGCACCCGGCTCGACTGCATGGTGGGCTCGACGGCCATCATGCGTGCCGCGCTGTCCCAAGCGCTCTGGCACGCCGAGCACCGGCGCGCCTTCGGCCCGCGGCTCGTGGAACACCCGGCCATGGCCCAGGTGCTCGCGGATCTCGCGCTGGAGCAGGAGGCGGCGCTCGCCATGAGTTTCCGGGTGGCCCGCGCCTTCGACGACGCCCCGCACTCGGAGCATGCCGCAGCCATCGCGCGCATCCTCACGCCAATTGCGAAGTACTGGATCTGCAAGCGCACGCCCTCTCTCGTCTACGAGGCCATGGAGTGTCTCGGCGGCGCCGGCTACGTAGAGGAGACGCCGGTGCCGCGTTACTTCCGCCAGTCGCCGCTGAACAGCATCTGGGAAGGCTCCGGCAACGTGATCGCGCTGGATACCCTGCGCGCGATCCAGCGCGACCCGGGCGTGCTGGAAGCGCTGTTCGCGGAACTGGACGAGGCCCGCGGCGCGGACCGCCACCTCGACGGCCTGATCTACACGGTCAGGACGCTGAATGTGAAGGAGGCGCTGGGCGAAGCCACGGCCCGGCACTTCGTCGAGTCGCTGGCGCTCGCATTCCAGGGGGCGGAGCTCTTCCGCGCCGCGCCGCGGATCGTGGCCGAGGGTTTCGCCGCCACCCGCCTGCGCTCCGAGCGGGGCTACACCTGGGGCGCGTTTGCGCCGGGGCTGGAACTCGATGCCCGCGGGCTGATAGAGCGCGCGTCGCCCTCGAGTGCCTGACATGAGTGCCTGAGGTGGGCACCTGATACCGGGCCCACTGCCGTGTTATGTTGATAGCCGGCGCCGAGGCGCTTTGTTGCACCGCGACACAGGGAGTCTGGCATGGCGAGGGACATCGGATCGAGCATGGAATTGGACGGGGGACCGGAGATGGAAGCGGGGCCGCTCAGCTGGCGGCAGGACGATACCGGAGCACTCACGGAGATCCCCCTCGCGCGGGTCACCCGGCGGGACGTCCTCGCCGGCATCGCGGCGGGCACGGGCTTCGTATTCGCGCTGTCACTGACGGGCCGCGTGCGGGCCGACCAGACGGCCGGCGGCCTCAGCGCCTTGCGCGGCGGAGACGCCACGCCGAGCCTCTTCATCAGCATCGAGAAGGACGGCACCGTCAAGCTGACCTGCCACCGTTCCGAGATGGGTCAGCAGACCTGGACCGCCATGGCCCAGATCATGGCGGACGAGCTCGAGGCCGACTGGGGACGCATCGAGGTCGTGCAGGCGATCGGTCATCCGAAATACGGCGACCAGAACACCGACGGCTCGCGCTCCGTGCGCCGCAACCTCACCCGGCTGCGCTACGCCGGTGCCGGCATGCGCCACATGCTGGAGACCGCGGCGGCGAACCGCTGGGACGTGCCGGCCGAAGAGTGCAAGGCAGAGCTGCACGAGGTGGTGCACGGGCCCAGCGGGCGCACCCTCGGCTACGGCGAACTGGCCGCGGACGCCGCCGGCCTCGACATCCCCGGCAAGGACGCCGTCCGGCTGAAGGACCGCAGCGACTGGCGCTACATCGGCAAGGACATCGGTTCCCTGACAGTACCCGACATCGTGGTCGGCAAGGGCACGTTCGGCATCGACATGCAGGTGCCCGACATGGTCTACGCGGTCATCGCCCGGCCGCCGGTGGTGTTCGGCAGCGTGAAGAGCGTGAACGACGAGAAGGCGCTCGAGGTGCCCGGCGTGCTGCGTACCGTGCGGCTGGATTCGCCCGAACCGCCGGCGGCCTTCAAGCCCCTCGGCGGCGTCGCAGTGATCGCCGACAACACCTGGTCCGCCCTGCAGGGCCGCGAGGCGCTGGAGATCGAGTGGGAGGCGGGCCCGAACGGCGACTACGACTCCGACGCGTTCCGCGAACAGCTCCTGGAGACGGCCCGCAAGCCCGGCCAGGTGCGGCGCAGCCGTGGTGACGTGAAGAAAGCGCTGGAGTCAGCGGCGAAGCGGGTATCCGCCGACTACTACGTTCCGCATCTGTCCCAGGCACCCATGGAGCCGCCGGCGGCCACCGCGCGCTGGGACGGCGACAAGTGCGAGGTCTGGGCCTGCGTGCAGGCGCCCCAGGCCACCCGGTCCGCGGTGGCGGGGGCGCTGGACGTCGACCCGGAGAAGGTGATCGTGACGCCCACGTGGCTCGGCGGCGCGTTCGGCCGCAAGTCCAAGCCGGACTTCGCCGTGGAAGCCGCATTGCTCGCGCGGGAGATCGGCAGGCCGGTGAAAGTCACCTGGAGCCGGGAGGACGACCTCAAGCACGGCTACTTCCACTCGGTGAGCGGCCAGCATATGGAGGGCGGCCTGGACGAGGAGGGCCGCTGCACGGCGTTTCTGCACCGCACCGTATTCCCGCCCATCCCGTCGACTTTCCAGAAGGGCGTCACGGAGCCTTCCTGGGGCGAGCTGCGCCTGGGCGCCTCGGACAACCCCTTCATCGTGCCGAACCTGCAGCTGGAGACCGGGCCGGCCGAAGCGAAGGTGCGCATCGGCTGGCTGCGCTCGGTGGCCAACGTCTACCACGCCTTCGCCATCCAGAGCTTCGCCGCCGAACTCGCGGCGGCCGCCGGCCGCGACCAGAAAGACTTCCTGCTGGAGCTGATCGGACCGCCGCGGATCGTGGACCCGCGCGAGGAGGGCGCCGAGTACGACAACTACGGTGACCCGTTCGAGGAATATCCGATCGATACCGGCCGGCTGGCCAACGTGACCAAGATGGCCGCCGAGATGGCCGGCTGGGGCCGCACGATGGGCAGCGGCGGCGGGCTGGGCATCGCCGCGCATCGCTCCTTCCTGGCCTACGTGGCCACCGTGGTCGAAGTGAAGGTGGACGACGAGGGCCGGCTGACCATACCGGGCGTGTGGTCGGCCATCGACGCCGGCACCGTGGTGAATACCCGGCACGTGGAGGCGCAGATGGAAGGCGGTTGCCTGTACGGGCTCTCCAACGCGCTGTACGGGGAGATCACCGCGAAGAACGGCGTCATCCAGCAGGAGAACTTCCCCTCCTGGCGCATCATGAAGATGAGCGAGGCGCCGCGGAACTTCGAGGTGAAGATCATGGAATCCCACGCCCCGCCGTGCGGGGTGGGCGAGCCGCCGACACCGCCGGCCGCGCCGGCACTCACGAACGCGATCTACGCCGCCACCGGCAAGCGCATCCGCCGCCTGCCCGTCTTCGGGCCGAACGCGGACAGTCTGGACAGCCTCAGCAGCGGGAGTGAACAGTCATGAGCACCAAACTGACCGTCAACGGTGAAACCGTCGAACTCGACGTCCCGAGCGAGATGCCGCTGCTGTGGGCGCTGCGCGACCGGCTCCAGCTCACCGGCACGAAGTACGGCTGCGGCATCTCCCAGTGCGGCGCCTGCGTCGTCTACGTGGACGGTAAGGCGCGGCGTGCCTGCGTGACCCCGGTGGGCAGCGTCGCCGATTCGAGCGTCACCACCATCGAGGGCGTCGAGGGCCCCGAGGCCGACGCGGTCCGCGCGGCCTGGCAGGCGATTGACGTGCCGCAATGCGGCTACTGCCAGTCCGGCCAGATCATGTCTGCGGTCGACCTGCTGAAGAAGAACCCGAAGCCGAGCGACAAGGACATCGACGAGGCCATGGACGGCAACCTCTGCCGCTGCGCCACTTACGTGCGCATCCGGCGCGCCATCAAGGACGCGGCCGCCTCGCTGGGCTAGGTCCCGGAGAGCAGACGGACATCTGCACGCGATGTTCGACCGCCGCTCCTACAACACCCTGCAGGCGCAGACCCTGCACTACTTCGCGCGGCCCCACGAGGGTGTCCGGCGAGCGCCCGTGGACGGGCCGGCTGCCTGGCGGGGCCGCGAGCTGCGACATCGTTCCGACTGGGTGCACGAACTGACCGCGGCCGAGGTGGCCGAGATCCGCGCGGCCGTTGCAGCGGTGCAGGCCGCGGGGATCGAGGCGCGAACGCTGCGGCGGCGAGACTTCCCGCTGCCCCTGCTGACTCCGCGCATCGACGAATGGCGCCGGGAACTGACCGACGGCCGGGGCTTCCGGCTGATCCGCGGCGTGCCGGTCGCCGACTGGAGCGAGGAGGAGGCGGAGACCTTCTTCTGGGCGTTCGGCCTGCACCTGGGCATACCCGGCACCCAGAACCCGGAAGGCGACCTGCTCGGGCACGTCATCGATACCCGCTCCGACCGGGACCGGCAGTCGGGCCGCTACTACAAGACGGCGAAAAACATCGCCTATCACTGCGACGCGGCGGACGTGGTCGGGCTGCTGTGCCTGCGCAAGGCCAGGGCAGGCGGTCTCAGCCGCATCGTGAGTTCGGTGACGGTCTACAACGATTTGCTGTCGCGGCGGCCGGACCTGGTGGAGCGCCTCTACCGGCCCTTCCACCTCGATACCCACGGCGAAGGTGACGTCCGCACGGTGCCGATCGAGCCCTGCCGTTACCATGGCGGGCAGCTGCGCACCTTCTATCACAGCGACTATTTCCGCTCGGCGTTCGGCTACGAGCACGTGCCGTCGATGAGCGACACCGAGCGTGAACTGCTGGACCTGTACGAGAGCATTGCCGAGGATCCCGATAACCGCCTGGACATGGATCTGGCGCCCGGGGACATCCAGCTGGTCTCCAATCACACCGTGCTGCACGCCCGCACGGCCTACGAGGATTACGCGGACGCCGCGGAGCGGCGCCACCTGCTCAGGCTGTGGCTCTCGCTGCCGGGCAGCAGCCGCGGCGGCGGGCGCCTGTCACGCCTCGCCAGCCGCTTGCGCCTGCTCGCGCGGGTGGCGCCGCAGAAGCTGCAGGCTCGCCTGCGAGGTGCCCCGGACCGATCCGTGTGATCGGGCCCGGATCGGCGCCGATCGGCGCGGCGGGTCCGGGTGGCTCAGCGAGCCGCCGTCGCGGTCTCCGCTCCCCGCCGCCAGATCGTCTCGCCCTCCTTGATGGTCTCGAGCACGGCGAGCTCCATGAGTTCCTCCGGCGGGATCGTCAGCGGATTGCGGTCGACGATCACGAGATCGGCCAGTTTGCCCGGCTCGATGGTGCCCTTGCGCTCTTCCTCGAACAGCTGTCGTGCGGCGCTGCTCGTGATGGCCTCCAGGGCCTGCCTGGCCGTGACGCGCTGTTCGGCTCCCAGTACCTGGCCCGAACGGGTCAGCCGGTTCACCTGGCTGTAGAGGATCATCCGGCTGTTCGGCGGTGTCACCGGCGCATCGTTGTGGCTGGTGTAGACGATGCCGCGCTCGAGTGCCGAACGGGCCGGCGAGATGCGTGCCGCGCGCTCCGGCCCGAGCACGCTGTCGCGGTGCCAGTCGCCCCAGTAGAACGTGTGCACGGACATGAACGAGGGGATCACGCCGAGCTGTCCCATGGCATCCAGCTGGTCTTCGCGCGCGGTCTGGGCGTGGATGGCCACCGGTCGGCGGTCGCCCGGCCCGAGCGCTTCGGTGGCCTCGCCGACGGCCGCCAGGAACTGATCGATGGCGGCGTCGCCGTTGACGTGGGTCAGCACCTGCCAGCCGTTCTCGAAGGCACGCCGTACCTCGGTCGCGAGGTAATCGTCCTCGAGCTGGGGATAGCCCCGGTAGTCCTCGTCCTGGCCGTGCGGGGCCACGTGATAGGGCAGGCTCAGCCAGGCCGTCTTCGCCTGGGGCGAGCCGTCGAGCGACAGCTTGATGCCCGGGATGCGGAGGTGATTCTCGTACTGGCGTGATGCGTTCGCCATGAGGCCGTCGAACTCCGCGGCGTCGCGCGCGAAGGTGGGGTCCGGGTAGACATCGATGTCCAGCTGCAGCAGACCGCCTTTTGCCGCAGCCTGCAGGGCACGCACGTTGGCCGGGAGTGCGCGGCCTTCCTGGGCCGTCGTGAAGCCGGCGGCGGCGTAGGACTCCTGGGCGGCAGCCACCATGGCGGCGAAGCTCTCCGGGTCCTCCGGCAGCGGCAGCTTGTCGAGCGTGGCGAAGAAGGCGGTCTCCTCCAGCACGCCGTCCGGTTCGCGGCTGCCGGCCTTGCGCCGGATCACGCCCCCTGGCGGATCCTGGCTCGCGGCCGTGATGCCGAGTGCCTCGAGGCCTGCGCTGTTGACGGCGGCGACGTGGCCGGACTGGTGGATCAGCAGCACCGGCATGTCGGAGATCATGGCGTCGAGGTCCGCGGCGGTGGGATGGCGCTGCTCGGCGAGCTGGGCGTCGTCGTAGCCCATGCCGACGATCCAGCCCATTTTCTCCGCCTGGTCGCTGTCCCGGTGGCCCTGTAACGCGGCGGCCAGGGTGGCGAAGTCCGTCACGCCACCGTCCGGCGGCGGCAACAGGCTGGCGGACTGCGCCAGGAAGCCCACCTGCAGGAAATGACCGTGGGCATCGATGAAGCCGGGGAGCACCGTGCGGCCGCCGAGTTCCCGTACGACCGTCCCGGGGCCTTGCCAGGCGGCCGCGATGTCCTCGGCCGTGCCCACGGCCTGGATTCTGCCGTTCCGAATCGCGATGGCGCCGGCTTGGAGGGTCGGGTCCGTGAGGGTAACGATGGTGCCGCCGCTCAGGATAAGCTCGGCCGGTTCCGCGCCGGCGGCCGCGCGGGTGGCGGTTCCGGCGACCGGTTCCGGCGACGGGCTGCAACCCCAGGCGAGGGTGACCAGCGCCGCCGTGGCGGCGAGGCGATTGGCGAGTTTGCAAACGGTCGGCTTCATCGGTTGGCTCCCCTGCGTCGATATCCCGCGCGGCAGTATAAGCGAGCGGCAGGCGTTTCAGGAGCCGTCCGGCGCATCCCCGGTATCGCGTTCCCGCTTCCGGCCCAGCGACAGCAGGCGTCTAACGGTCTGCTCGCCGAACCAGATCGGTACGATGAACGAGCCCAGCGCCACAAGACGCAGGGTCGAGAACAGGGCCTCGAAGATGTCTTCGCTCACCGGCATCGTCAGCGGGAAGGTGAACTCGACGACCCCGGGCTCCGACCGGCGCACTTCCAGGCCCTCCGTATGCCGCTCCAGCAGCTCGCGCACGTCCGGGTTGTCAGCGAGCGCCACGGAGCGGATGCGGCGGATGCCCCGCTCGGCCGCCGCCCCGGCGATGCGTTCCAGCAGACGTTTGCCGACGCCACGGTGCTGCCAGTCGTCCACCACGACGATGGAGATCTCTGCTGTTTCCGGGTCCGACGTGCTGCGGACGAAGCGGGCGACGCCGATGCCCTCCGGTTCGCCGTCGCCGTCGGGCTCGCCGGCGGGGAGCATTGCGCCCAGCGCATAGTGGTCCGTGCCGTCGAACTCGGTGAGGTAGCGCAGTTCCTCGTCGCTCAGGCCGGTCTTGCTCGTGAAGAAGCGCCGGCGGCGGGATTCGGGCGAGAGGCGGGTGAACCCCTGCGCCAGCATCGCCTTGTGCGAGGGCTGCACGGCACGGAATTCGACGAGGGTGCCGTCGTCGAGCGTGTGCCGTTCCCGGTAATCCCGCGTGTACTTCATGGCGGAATGCTACCAGCAAGTGTGTTGCCGTCTTGTTGCGGAGCCGCAGCGACCGATCCGTAAAAGCCGAAGTTGACAATGAATACCGAAATAAGAAGTATTCGCATTTACATTCGGGAACACACGAGAGGAACGACGATGAGTTCATTCAGAATCGGCCCGGGGCTCCTTGCGTGCCTCGCAATGACGGCAGCGACCGCAATCCCCGAGTCTGCGGCCGCCCAGTCCGGCAATGACGCCGGGGAGGGCGTGATCGAGGAGATCGTGGTCAGCGCCAGCCGCGTCGAGCAGCCCGCGACGGCTATCCCGGGCACGCTGACCATCCTCGACGCGGAGACCATCGAACTCCAATCGGCCATCAGCGACGATCTCGCGAGCGTGCTGTCCAACTCGGTGCCCGGTTTCGCGCCCAGCTCCCAGAAGCTGATGGGACGCAGCGAGACCCTGCGCGGCCGCAACCCGCTGTACCTGATTGACGGCGTCCCGCAGCACAATGCCCTGCGGGACGGACAGCGCGACGGTCATACCATCGACCTTGCGTTCATCGAGCGCATCGAGGTGATCAACGGCTCGAACTCCATCCAGGGCGTGGGTGCCACGGGCGGCGTGGTGAATACCGTGACCCGCGCGCCGGTCTCCGCCGATTCCTGGCAGACCGACCTGGAGGCGCGGCTCACCACGGCGGACGACTTCGACTCCGACGCCTACGGTTACAAGATCGCGGCCAGCACCGGCCGCGGCACCGATGCCTTCGACTTCATCGTCGGTTTCGCGTACCACGACCGGGGCCTGTTCCTGGACGCGGACGGAGACGCGGTGGGCCTGTATCCCACCCAGGGCGACATCATGGACTCGACCTCCCTCGGCCTGTTCGGCAAGGGCGAATGGCGGGTGACCGGGGACGCCACGCTCACGCTGCTGGTGAACGACTTCGAGCTGGAGCGCAACGGCGACTTCCGCAGCGTGCCCGGCGACCGCTCTGCCGGCATACCCACGGGTACCGAGGAGGGCGATCCCTCGGCCGAAGTGGGCGATCCGGCCCGCAACGAGGTGACCACCGTCTCACTGACATGGCGTCAGGAGCGGGTGCTGGGAGGCAGCCTGGAGGCCCAGGTGTACGACCAGAGCTATGCCGCGCTGTTCGAGGGCGGCACCTTCGGCGGCTTCTTCCGGCTGACGCCGGACGGCGAGCCGTTCCTCGACCAGTCGGAGATCGTCTCCGACAAGAACGGACTGAAGACCACCTGGAACCGGGCTCTGGTCGACCCGGACCTGAACCTCACGGCCGGCATCGACTGGTTCCGCGACGACTCGGCGCAGGAGCTGGCGCGCAGCGGCCGCGAATGGGTGCCGGAGACACGGTTCGAGACCGTCTCGCCGTTCGTGCAGCTGGGCTGGACCATCAACGAGGTCGTGACGGTCACCGGCGGCGCCCGCCAGGAGAACGCCAGCCTCGAGGTGGACGACTACACCACCATCGCCTCGGCCGGCAGCACCTTTGTCGAGGGCGGCGAGCCGGAGTTCGACGAGACGCTGTTCAATGCCGGCGCGATCTGGCGGCTGACCGATAGCTGGACGCTCTACGCTGCCGCCGCCGAGGCGTTCACCATGCCCGACGTCGGCCGTGTGCTGCGCGGCGTGTCGACGCCCGGCCTGGACGTGGACAGCCTGCTGGAGGTGGAGCCGGTGGTCACCGACAACACCGAATTCGGCGTGGAATACGGGGACGGCCGCGTGACCGCCCGCGCCACGTATTACGAATCGACGGCCGACAACGGCTCGCGGCTGCTCAGCAACGAGGCCGGCATCTTCGAGGTGCAGCGCCAGCGCACCGAAATCGACGGCGTAGAGCTCTCCCTGGACTACGCGGTCAGCGAGTCGCTCAGCCTCGGTGCGAACTACAGCCGCATCGACGGCCGCTTCGATTCCGACGGCGACGGCTCGGTGGACAGTGACCTGGACGGACTGAATATCGGGCCGGACCGGCTGAACCTCTATGTCGAGGGGCGTGTCCGCGACGATATCCGCTGGCGCGTGCAGGCCGCACGACTGGAGGACCGCAGCTTCGACGGTCCGGGCGCGCCTGCGGACGCCGCGGACTTCGACGGCTACACCCTGGCCGATGCCTTCGTGAGCTGGCGGTCGGATTACGGCGTGTTCTCGGTGGCCGTCGAGAACCTGCTGAACGAGGACTACTTCACCTACTTCGCCCAGACCGAGCCCTTCCAGCGCTCCGATACCTACTTCGCCGGCAAGGGCCGCACCCTGACCTTCGGGTGGCAACGGGCGTTCTGAGCGGATGATCCGCCGGCTGCACCGCTGGCTCGGGGTCGTCATCGCCGCATGGCTGGCGGTGGCGACCCTCAGCGGGCTCGCGCTGCTCTGGGCCGACGAGTACGTCGACTGGCGCTACCCGCAGCTGCCGGAGACGCTGCCCGCGGAGACCCCGGACGCGGACGTCATCGCCCGGATCGTCGCCGCCACGGAAGGGCGGCTCTCGGCACTCGCCATGCCGCGGGCGGGGCGTCCCGCCTACCACGCCTACCTGACCGACGGCGGCGAAAGGCTCTATCACCCGGAGACCGGCGCGCTGGTTGCGGAGTGGGGCTGGAGCGACAGCCTGCCCGCCTTCCTGTTCGAGCTGCATGCGTATCTGCTGGCGGGAGAGCCGGGGCACACCCTCGTCGGGATCCTCGGCTGTCTGGTCATGGTCAGCCTGACCTCGGGCGCGTGGCTCTGGCTGCGCCGACGGGCGATATTCCGGCTGCGCTATTTCTGGCCCCGCAACGCCGAGTCCCGCTACCTGCTGCGCGGCCATGCCGCCCAGGGAGCGACGCTCGGCCCGCTGTTCGCGGGGCTGGTCGTCACCGGCGTGGCCATGGTGTTCCCGGGGCCATTCCAGTCGTCGCTGAACGCGGTGCTCGGGGCCAGCCCACCGCTCGCGCCGTCGGCGATGACCGTGGAGCCCGACTCCGACGAGACCGACTGGCAGCAGGTGCTCGATGCGGCCGGCAAGGCATTCCCGGCCGGCGTGGTGCGGTTCGTCTCGCCGCCGCGGGAGTCCGATGCACCGGTACTCGTCCGGCTGCGCAACGAGGGCGAGCTGCATCCGAACGGCCGCAGTTATCTGGTGTTGCATCCCGCGTCGGCCGAGATCCTCGAGACCATCGACGCGACCCGGCGTGGCGCGGGACCCGCCGTGTTCGATGCTCTCTATCCGCTGCATGCCGGCAAGACCGGATGGCCGGGCTATCGGCTGTTGCTCACTCTCCTGTCATTGTCCCTGCTGTTCATGGCGCTGAGCGGGTTGCGCCTGATGCTCGGACGCCGCCGCCTGCGGACGGGCGCCACCCGCGCTCTGGCCCGCTGCCCTTGACATAACGGCGGCTGCGGACGGTCAGCTTTCCGCCGACCCTGTCAATCGGTCCCGATTGGCCCACATAGATTTGCGAACCCCGTCACAGATTGGGGTGTGCGGTTGATCGACACTGCGCCCTCAGAACACGAGTCGGAGGGGACAGCGGAGGTCGCCTCCCCCTGCAAAGCCGATCCCCTCAGTCAGGACGGGTGCCGATCATGTACCAATTCATTCGAATCGCGTTGTTGAGCCTGGTTATGTGCAGTGCCGCGGGCGCTGCCGGCGACATCTCCGGCGAGCAGATGCGCGGACTCGACGAGCAGGTGCAGGAGATGAAGTCCGACGTGCTCGATATCGCCGCCGAACTCGGCCGCTTGGAAGAGCGTCTGCTGTATCCCTCGGGAACGCAGGTGGCGCTTTTCGTCGAGATCGCGGACGGCGATGCGCTGCGCCTGGATGCCGTGCAGGTCGAGATCAACGGCGAACTCGTCGCCCACTACATCTACAGCTTCAAGGAACTGGAGGCGCTGCAGGACGGCGGCGTCCAGCGCCTCTACACCGGCAACATCCCGACCGGCGAGCACAGCCTCAGCGTCAGTTACACGGGCAAGCTGAAGAACGGCAACGACGTGAACGGTTCGCAGCAGTTCGCCTTCGTGAAGGGCGTGGAGCCGAAGATGATCGGCATCACCCTGGACGGCTCCGACGACAGGATCGCGCTCGGAGACTGGTAGCCGTGAAACGCGCCTCGCTCCTCCCGATTGCCCTGGCCGCTGCCGTCGCCCTGACGGCGGCGCCGCTGCGCTGTGAGGAGCTGCGCGACCTGTGGTTCGGCGAGGCGCTCTATCACGCGAAGATGGGGCATTACTTCGATGCGCTGGAGCGGCTGGATACGGAGCTGGGCCAGCATTACGACCTCGACGAGCCCGAGCTCGATCCGCTGCACTATCACATCGACCGCGCCGAGTTCTCGGTGGGTGACTTCGAACTGCGTTACCGGATGCACCATCGCGCCGGCCGTGCCATTCGCGCCGTGCTGGAGGGCGACGTCGAGGAGCCGGTGCGCAACGAGGCCGCCTACCGTCTGGCGCGCATTCATTTCCAGAAGGGCCAGATGCCCGATGCGCTGGAGGCGCTCGACCGCATCGAGGGCGAAGTGCCGGCCGGAATACGCGACGACATCGGCTTCCTGCGCGCGAACGTCTACCTCGCGACGGGTCGGCCGGATGAGGCCATCCCGGTCCTCGAGGACCTGCGGGGCTCGCGCGATCTGGAGGCCTTCGTGGCCTACAACCTCGGTATCGCCTATCTGCAGGACGGCCGCGAGACGGCGGCCGTCGCGCAGCTGGAACGGGCGGGACGCGTGAAGGCCGACGACGAGGCGGCAGCCGCGATCCGCGACAAGGCCAACCTGGTGCTGGGCACGATGCTGCTCGAGTCCGGCCGCAACGAGGAGGCCGCCACCTACCTCGACCGCGTGAGCCTGGACGGCCCGTTCTCCAACCAGGCCCTGCTGAGTTCCGGCTGGGCGTCCACCCGCGCCGAGAACTACGAACGCGCCGTCGTGCCCTGGTCCATCCTCGCGGGCCGCGAGACGACGGACAAGGCGGCGCAGGAGGCCATGCTGGCGCTGCCGTATGCCTACGGCCAGCTGTCCGTGCACGGTCGCGCGGCGGAATACTACGGCCGTGCCCTGGATACCTACGGCGCCGAACTCGGCAAGCTGGATGCCTCCATCCTCAGCATCCGCGAGGGGCGTTTCCTGGAGGTACTGGTGCGCGAGGAGATCCGCAAGGACGAGGACTGGGTGATCCGGCTCCGGTCGCTGCCGGAGACGCCGGAAACCTACTACCTCATGGAACTGATGGCCTCCCACGACTTCCAGACGGGGCTGCAGAACTATCTGGATCTCGCCGATCTGCGCCGGAAACTCGAAGGCTGGCAGTCCGGCTTCGAGGCCTACGGAGAGATGGTCGAGATACGCCGGGATCACTACGAACCGCTGCTGCCGGGTATCGATAGCGAATTCCGCGAGCTCGATTCGCGCATGCGCCTGCGGCTCGAGCAGCACGAGATGCTGAAGAAGCGCCTGCAGTCGATGCTGACCGCGCCCAGGCCCGAATTCCTCGCCACCCGCGACGAGCAGCGGATGCTCGCGACACTCGAGGCGGTCGAGGAGCAACTCGACGAGCAGGGCGTGGCCGCGGACGACGTGGCGCGGGTCCGTGTGCGCCGTCTCGAAGGCAGGCTGCTGTGGGCCCTGCGCACCGAGTACCACGACCGCCTGGACGCGTTCCACCAGCATCTGCAGGAGCTCGACGGCGCCATGACGGCGCTGGAGGTCCGTTACCGGCAGTTCGTGCGCGTCCGCCAGGCTGCCTCGCACAGCTACGAGGGCTACGACACGCCGCTCGCCCGGCTGCAGACCCGGGTGGGCGAATCCATCGCGCAGCTGGACCGGCTCATGGCCCGCCAGGGGCGGCTCCTGGAGGTCGTAGCCATCGACGAACTGGTGGCACGGCGCGACCGGCTGGAGAAATTCCGGGACGACGCCCGTTATGCGCTGGCCGACAGCTACGACCGGGCCACACAGCTGCAGGCGCGGAGCGAGGCGGAATGAAAACGCGGTCCCGCAATCTCGCCGGCAACCTCACCGGCAACCTAACGATGATCTGGCTGGCGCTGCTCGCGGCCGGTTGCGCCGGCGTGCAGCAGCGCGACACGCTTGCCGATCTGCGTGCCGTGGAGCCGGATCTCGAGGACGTCCGCGTCGCCGACAGTCTGGAACGGGCGGAGCAGAGTTACCGTCGCTACCTGGAGGAGACCCCCTCCGGCGTCATGACTCCCGAGGCCATGCGCCGTCTCGCGGACCTGCAGATCGAGAAGGAATTCGGCGTGATCGGTTCCGGCGAACTCATCGAGATGGCCGTGGACGAGGATGCCGAGGCGATCGCCGCGGAGCGCGCACCCCGCGGGCCGGTTCCGAACGGCGCCGGAGCCGCGGCCGACGGCATCCGGATCGCCGAGTATGCGGAGAGCAGCGAGGCCTTCGAGGCGCGGGCGAGTGCGGCGACCCTGCCGGCCCCGGCGGCCGACGGGATGGCGCCTGCGCTGCCGGACGGGGTGGATGCCACTGCACTGGCCGGGCCGGTGGAGGCGATCCGGACCTATCGCCGCATCCTCGAGGAATATCCGGGCTACGAGCGGAACGACCAGGTCCTGTACCAGATGTCCCGCGCCTACGACGAACTCGGCCGCAGCGACGATGCGATGGCGGTGATGGACCGTTTCGTGCGCGAATATCCGGACTCGCGCTATGTCGACGAGGTCTGGTTCCGCCGGGGCGAGTACTTCTTCGTACGCAAGAAATATCTGGACGCCGAGGAATCCTACGGCGCCATCATCAACTTCGGCGAGACCTCGCCCTACTACGAACTCGCTCTCTACAAACTCGGCTGGACCTTCTACAAGCAGTCGCTGTACGAGGAGGCGCTGCACCGCTACATGGCGATGCTCGATCATCGCGTGGCGACGGGGTTCGACTTCGACCGGGCCTTCGACAACGGGGACGACGAGGAGGGGGATGACGAGAAGGGGGGCGACGATCACCGCATCGGCGATACCTTCCGGGTGATCTCCCTGAGCTTCTCCAACCTCGGCGGGCCGGAGGTGATCGATGATTACTTCGCCGCCAACGGCGCGCGGAGCTACGGCGACCGCATCTACAGCAACCTCGGCGAGTTCTATCTCGACAAGCTGCGCTTCCAGGACGCGGCGGCCGTTTACAACTCTTTCATCGACCTGAATCCCGCCCATCGCGTCGCGCCTCATTTCAGCATGCGCGTCGTCGAGATCTACGAGAAGGGGGAATTCCCCCGCCTGGTCGTGGAGGCGAAGAAGGAATTCGCGGAGCGCTACGCGCTGCAGGCGGACTACTGGCAGCACTACGATCCTGCGGCCTCGCCGGAGGTGATGGGCTTCCTGAAGACCAATCTCAAGGATCTGGCGAATCACTATCATGCGCTCTATCAGCAGGAAGAGCTCGCGGACGAGCGCCCGGACAACTATGCCGAGGCGCTGACCTGGTACGGCGAGTTCCTGTCCTCGTTCCCGGCGGACGAAGAGTCCCCGCCCATCAACTACCAGCTGGCCGACCTGCTGCTGGAGCACGAGGATTACGCCCGCGCCGCGCTGGAGTACGAGCGCACGGCCTACGACTACCCGCAGCACGAGCAGTCTGCGGCCGCCGGCTATGCGGCCGTGTACGCCCATCGCCAGGACCTGGAGCGGGCCACCGGTGCCGGGCAGCTGGAAGTCAAGGCGCGCACGGTGGAGAGTTCGCTGCGTTTCGCCGATGCTTTCCCCGGCCACGAGAAGGCGCCGACCGTGCTCGGCGCGGCGGCCGACGACCTCTACGCCATGAAGGACTACCGGCGCGCCATCGCCGCGGCAGACACCCTGATCGGGCGTTATCCAGAGACCGAGGTGGCCCTGCGGCGCTCCGCCTGGATCGTCGTGGGCCACTCGTCGATGGACATCACCGAGTATCCCCGCGCGGAGCAGGCCTACGCCCGTGTGCTCGAGCTCACGGCGGAAGATCACGAGTCGCGCCCGGCCATCATCGATGGTCTCGCGGCCGCCATCTACAAGCAGGGCGAGCAGGCCAATCTGCTCGAGGATTACCGGGCGGCGGCAGAGCATTTCCTGCGCGTGAAGACCGCTGCGCCGACGTCCGCTATCCGCACGGCGGCCGAATACGATGCCGCCGCCGCTCTCGTGAAACTCGAGGACTGGGAGGGCGCCGCCGGCGTCCTCGAGGAGTTCCGCGTGGATCATGCGGAACACGAGCTGGCGGACGATGCCACCAGACAGCTCGCGAACATCTACCGGGAGGACGGCCAGCTCGCCCGCTCCGCCGCCGAACACGAGCGCATCGCGACGGAGAGCGAGGATCCTGAGCTCGCGCGGCAAGCGCTGCTGGTCGCCGCGGATCTCTACGAGGAGGCGGAGCAGACCGACAGCGCACTGGCCGTCTACGAGAGGTACGTCGGCGAGTATCCCGCGCCGCTGGACGTCCACGTCGAGACCCGCAACCGCATCGCCGAGATCTACCGCGACCGGGGCGATACTGCGCGCTATCACGACGAACTGCGCGAGATCGTCGCACGGGATGCCGACGGCGGCGACGAACGCACGGAGCGAACCCGCTACCTGGCAGCCCGGGCGGGACTGGTGCTGGCGAAGCTCAGCTACGAACATTTCGCGGAACTCGAACTGACGCAGCCCTTCGAACGAAGCCTTGCCGAGAAGCAGGCCCGGATGGACGCTGCCATGGCCGCCTTCGAGGCGCTGGTGGACTACGAGGTGGGCGAGGTCACGGCGGCCGCCACTTACTACATCGCGGAGATCTACTACCGGTTCAGCGACGCGATCATGGCGTCGGAGCGGCCGGCGGGTCTCACCGAGGCCGAGCTCATGGATTACGAGATGGTCCTCGAGGAAGAGGCCTGGCCGTTCGAGGAGCAGGCGATTGCCGTGCACGAGAAGAACTTCGAGCTGCTGGCCATGGGCGTCTACAACGACTGGATACAGCAGAGTCTCGACCGGCTGGCCGTCATGATGCCGGGCCGCTACGCCAAGAACGAGATCTCGAGCGGGTTCCTCGGCGCCATCGACGTCTACGCCTATCGCATGCCGGTGGTGCCCGAGACGCCGGCAGACCCGGCCGTGGAATCGGTCGTGCTGCCGGAGGCGGAGGTCCAGGTGACCGGTGTATCCGGGCTGGCGCACGGCGCACCGCGGGGTGAGTCGCCATGAAAACGTTGTATCGTCCGCTGCAAGTGCTGCTGGCGCTGATTCTGGGCGGCTGCGCCGCCACGGCACCGGAGCAGCAGCCCGGCGCGCGCATCGAGATCCAGGAGGCCGTGGGTTTCACCATCACGGAAGAGGCGCGGATCGGCGCGGCCGTGCGCGAGGACTACCAGACCGCTCTCGATCTGCTCGAGAACGAGCGCGAGCAGCAGGGCATCGAGCTCCTCAGGCAGGTGGCGGAAGAGGCGCCGTCTCTCAGCGCGCCGCGTATCGACCTCGGCATCGCCTATCACCGCATGGGCGACCTGAAGGCTGCCGAGACGGAGCTGCTGGCCGCCCGTGCCCTGAATCCGGAACACCCGATCGTGCACAACGAACTCGGCATCGTGTATCGCAAGACCGGCCGCTTCGACGAGGCGAGGCGGAGCTACGAGACCGCGCTGGAGATCTACCCGGGGTTCCATTACGCGCGCCGCAACCTCGCGATCCTCTGTGACCTCTACCTCGCCGATCCCGAGTGCGCGCTGGCCAATTACGAGGCCTACATGAAGACGGTGACGGCAGACGAGGAGGCCGCCATATGGATCGCCGACATCCGCAATCGTCTCGGGGAGACCACGCAATGAATCTCGCTAAGCTTGCGCCGTGGTTCGCGCTCGCGCTGCTCGGCATCGCTCTGCAGGCCGCTGCCGAGGACGAGGCTACGGAGTCTTCAGAGGAGGCCGAGGCCATGACTGCGGCGGCAGAGGATACCGCCGGCACGACACCGGACAACCCGCACACCATGTCGGGCATGTCGATCCTCGGCAACGAGGAGGCGCCGAAGGCGCTCGTGATCGTGCCCTGGAAGAGTTCGGAGCTCGGCGACGATCCGTCCCTCGCGGACTCGCTCGACGAGCGCGCCCGTCCGGTGGACCCGGAAGTGTTCGCGCGGGAACTCCGTTATTACGGCATCCGCTCCGGCGGGGAGGGTGCGGAATGAGCCGCGAACGTGCACTGGATCACCGTTGTGACCGTGACACCCATTTACGCTAGCAAGTCCCCGTGAGTTATCTCACGAAGTTCTGTCAGATGAGGAAAAGGTGATGGACATTTTTTATTCGATCGTAGGTTTCTTCGCCTCGGGCGGAGCGTTCATGTACCCGATACTGATCGTGTTCGCGGTGGGTGCCGCCATCGCGATCGAGCGCTACATCACGCTGGACCGGGTCACCCGGAAGAACCAGCGCGTGTGGGACGAGGTGCAGCCGCTGCTCGCGAAAGGCGATTTCGACAAGGCCCGCGAGGTCACGGCGAAGGACGAGTCCACCGTGGCCCAGGTGCTGAACATGGGTCTCTCCCTGCAGGGCGCGGTGCGCCGTCGCGAGGATATAGAAATCGCCATGGAAGAGAACATGATGGAGATCGTGCCGCGGCTCGAGAAGCGCACCGCCTATGTGGCGCTGGCTTCCAGTATCGCGACCCTGCTCGGCCTGCTAGGCACCATCATGGGCCTCATCCAGGCCTTCACGGCCGTCGCGAATGCGAACCCCGCCGAGAAGGCCGACCTGTTGTCCGCCAGCATCTCCGTGGCCATGAACACGACCGCGTTCGGCCTGATGGTGGCGATCCCGCTGCTGATCACCCATGCGGTGCTCACGAGCAAGACGGGCGACATCGTCGACAGCCTCGAGATGGCGACCGTGAAGGCCCTGAACGTGATCAGCAAGAAGGCCAAGCGTCAGTACGAGGTCGCCGCCTGAGGAGGCAAGTGCCATGATCAGAAAACGGCATCATTACAGGCGACGCACCAAAGAGACGCCAGAGCTGGACGTCACCACCTTCCTCAATCTCATGGTGGTCCTGGTGCCGTTTCTGCTCATCACGGCGGTCTTCTCGCGGCTGACCATCGTGGAGCTCGATCTCCCGTCCTCCTCGGGGGGCGCCGCCACGACAGAGCCAAACTTCCGCCTGGAGGTGATCGTGCGCGAGAGCGGTTTCGAGCTCACCAACGGACGGTCGGTCATCGCCGCCATCCCGAAGGTCGAGGAGGAGTACGACTTCGAGACGCTGTCCGAGCACGTGGTCTCCCTGAAGCGGCAGTACCGCAGCGAGAACGCCGCCTCGGTCCTGCTCGAGCCGTTCATACCCTATGACTACCTGATCCAGGTGATGGACGTGGTCAGAAGCCGGCCGATGGAGGCCGAGGAGAGCGGGGAGATCCAGCTGGTGGCCCTGTTCCCGGAGATCTCGGTAGGAGAGGCGCCATGATGACGAACACCCGACGTCTGAAGCGGATGACGCGCAACCGGACGAAGGTGACGAAGATGAACCTCACGTCGCTGATGGACGTGTTCACCATCCTCGTCTTCTTCCTGCTGGTGAATTCGGGATCCGTGGAGGTCATGGAAGCGCCGAAGCAGGTCACGCTGCCCGAGTCCATGGTGGAGGAGAAGCCGCGGGAGACGGTCGTGATCTTCGTGAGCCCCGACGAGGTGCTCGTCCAGGGGCGGGCGGTCATCCGGGTCAGCGAGATCCTGGCGTCGGAGACGGCGACCATCGAGCCCATCACGGCGCGGCTGGAGGAGATCAGTCAGCGCGTGGTGGGGCCGAAGACGCGCTCCGTCGCGAAGAGCCAGGAGGTCACGATCCTGGCCGACAAATCGGTCCCGTTCACCGTGATCAAGCGGATCATGACGACGTGCACGGGCGAGGGTTACGGCCAGGTGTCGCTGGCCGTCGTACAGAAGCCCGCCGACAGCGCCGCCACCTAGCCGCGGCTTCATCGGGGTGATGCAGTGAGTCTCGAGAAAACCTGGGAAGAACAGGCGCTCCTGGACCAGATCGATGCCGAGCAGCAGAAGCTCGGTGATCTGGAGGAGCTGCTGCGCGCCGCCAGCGGGGAATTGCAGTCCCTCGCGGGCGAGCGCGAGAAATACGAACTCCTCGATGCGGTCACCGGCTCGCTGGAGCAGCTGGAGCGCCTCGGTGCAGCGGACCTTTTCTGGCGCGATACGCTGCCGGCCGACGCCCGCAGCACGCACCTGGCCGAGGTCCGCAGGCAGGCCACGGCGTTCTGCGATCGTGTGGCCGGCATAGAGGAGCGGCGCGACCAGCTGGCGCGGGAACTCGAGGAGCGCGACGACGTGCTCGAGTATCTGCAGGCCGAATTGCACGACCTTCGGGACGAGCAGGAGCGCAAGCTGAACGAGTGGGTGCTGGAACGCGACCCCTCGCCGCTGCCGTTCCGCCGCATGATCATGCCCTGGACGCGGGGCGTGGAAGAGGACCGGCGTTTCCGCCAGTCGCTGGCCGCCACGGTGGCTGCGAGCGTACTGGTGGCGCTGGTCCTGCGCATGATCGATCTGCCCATCCCCGAGCACGAGGAGCTGATCGAGGTCCCCGAGCGTGTGGCCAGACTCATCCAGCCCGAGCCGCCGCCGCCGGCGCGTACGGTGGAGACGGAGCCGGAGCCGGTGATCGAGGAGCCGCCCGAGCCGGAGGAGCAGGTGGTGGAGGAATCGCCGCCCGAGGAGATGCCCGAGATTACCGAACCCGCTAAAGTGGCGGAGCAGTCCGCGCCGAAGCAGGAGGTCCGCTCGAAGGGCATCCTCGCTTTCCGGGAGAGCTTCGCGCAGCGGGCGCGTTCCGGACCGTCGGCCGATCTCGGCGCAAGCGCGCGGGTCGGCAACCGCGGCGAGTCCGCTGTGGGCCGCCCGACGCGGGCCATGGTCACGACCGACGCGCCCGGGTCGAGCGGCGGCATCAATCTGGCGAGCGTCAGTCGGGACGTCGGCGGGGGCGCCGGCGGCCAGGGCATCGAGGGCGTCCGCGTCACGCAGGTCGCGACTTCCATCGGCGGCGACGGCTCCGCGGACCGGCCGCGGGCCGGCGGGCCGTCGGCCGGGCGCACGGACGAAGAGATCCAGATCGTGTTCGACCGCTACAAGGCGGCGCTGTACCGCCTGTACAACCGGGAGCTGCGGCGCGACCCGACGCTGCGCGGCCAGCTCGTGCTGAAGCTCACCATCGAACCCGACGGCAGCGTCTCGATGTGCCGCCTCCACTCCAGTGACATGGGCGCGCCGGACCTGGCCGACCAGATCGTGGCCAGGGTGAGCGGTTTCGATTTCGGCGCCAAGGAGGACATCGCGGCGATGACGATCATCTACCCGATCGATTTCCTCCCGGCGACTACCTGAACGAACGACGAGTAACCGACAAAGAAGAGATTCTGACAAAGGCAAAACCACCGAAAGGTGGCGACGCAAAGTCTCCGGTCTACAGAGCCCCGACGGCTCCATGACAGCGGGACCGCCCGAATCCGGACCCGGGATCACGCCAGGGTCCAGGCCTCTCAGGCAACGCGATCGCCGCCGGTGGAACAGGCACCACATGGCGAGCAGCAGAACATCCAACACATCGGCAAGCGCCCGGACGGTACTCCGGCTGCTGGCCTTCGCCGTGCTCGTGCTGGCCGCCGCGCCGTCCTGGGCCGTGGACTGCTCGGAGTTCCCGAACGGCACCATCGACGGCTTCGCCGGCGACGTCGCGCCCGCCCAGATCCAGATCGACCGCAACTGCACCATCCGGAACTTCCCGGCGTCCAATCCGCTGGACACCAACTTCAGCTTCCTGACCCAGCCGGGCCAGACGGACGAGCGCTGGCTGATCGTCTTCGACAACGTCGTCCATACCGGCGAGATGGCCTGCAACAGCGTCGCGGGCCATCGCATCTGGTTCGTCAACGGCTCCTCCAGCTCCATCCAGGAGGGCTGCCAGAACCTGCTGATCCCGGTCGAGAAGATCGAGAAGGACAACCCGCCGGGCACGACGACGGCGTCGATCGGCGTGCCGTTCACCTACACGCTGACGATGCCGGTGCTGTTCGACGCCGGCACCGGCACGGTCATCGACGAATTCGGATCCCTGAACGACCTACACGGCGTCACCCTGATCGACGACCTGAACGCGACCGGGGTCGATCTCACCTACGTGAGCCACACGGCCTACTGGGAGAGCACGGGACTGCCGGTGGCACACACCTTCGACAACGACGGCGGCGTGCTCACCTTCGACAACTTCCCGATCATCCCGTCGAACGAGCAGATCGTGATCGAGCTGACCGTGGTGCTGGAGGACTCGCCGGCGAACGCGATCGGCACCCAGTTCGTGAACACCGCCAAGTGGGATTTCGGACGGCTGATCGACGGCATCTTCTACGAGCCGCTGCCGGGCGAGTGGGGCATCTCCGATCCGCTGACCATTGCCGGTCCCGATATCGTGGTCACCAAGACCGGGCCGGCGACCCTCGGCCGGACGCTGAACCTCGGCCAGTGGGGCGAGTTCGCCATCGACGTGCACAACACGGGACTGGGCGAGGCCTGGGACGTGGCGCTGGTGGACCGGCTGCCCGACGGACCCCAGGGCGGCATGTGCGACATCCAGCCGGAGATCCTGGACGCGCAGGTGTATGCCGCGGACGGCGTCACGCCGGTGCCGGGCAAGGGTCCGCTGACGCCGGGCGTGGACTTCGATCTGGTCTGGCAGGGCAGCCCGCGCTGCGAACTCACACTCGACATGCTTACCCCGGCGGCCATGATCGGCCCGGACGAGCATCTGATCATCCGCTACCGCAGCCGGCTCGACGCGGACACCGACGACGGCGTCCAGCTCACCAATGTCGCCGGCGCCACCCGGTGGTACAACGGAGCGGCCGGCAACCCGGACCGGCTGGAGTTCGCGCGCCCCGTGACCAATGGGACGGTCGGCACGGCGGACCACCAGGACGCGCACACGGTCACCACGGCGCTGTACGGTTATTTCTTCGAGAAGACCGTGGCGAACGTCACCAGCGGCGCGGATCCGGCGGAGAGCGCCGCGCCCGGCGACCGGCTCCGCTACACGCTGCGGCTGCAGACCACCGACGGCCCCCTCGAGGACGTCGCGATCCGCGACGATCTCGGCTCGCTGAATGCGGCACCGGTGTTCGTGCCCGGCTCGCTGCAGGTACTGCCCGGCTCGCTGCCCGCCGGCGCCACCACCGCCGCGACGGATCCCTTCGGTGGCACCAACGGCACCGGCCAGCTGGTGGTCACCAATATCGATCTGCCGGCGGACGGCGAGCTCGTAGTGGAGTTCGAGGTGACCCTGGCCGAAGCCATACTGGACGGCACCGTGGTCGCGAACCAGTCGGAGCTGATCGGTGCCGTGAAACTCGCCGACAGCGACGACCCCACCGTCAACGGCCAGGCCGATCCGGACGTGCCCGGCGACGAGGATCCGACGACGGTGGTGATCGAGGCCGAGCCGCCGCCGGCGCTAGCGAAGGCGACCACGCAGCCGACCGCGGCCATCGGCGAGGCTTTCAGTTACCGGCTCACGGTGCCGACCACGCCGCACAGCGCGCCGCTGTATGACGTGCGCATCGTGGACGATCTGACGGCTTCCGCCGCGGACCTGGAGTTCGTGAGTGTCGCCCGGGTGTCCGGGCCGGCCGGGTGGGCGCCGCAGAATACGGGCACCGCCACCTCGCTGGTCATCGAGGATCCGGCGAACGGCATCGATATCCCCGCGGGCGAGCAGGTGGTGGTCGAGATCACGGTGGCGCTCAGCGACACGCCGACCAACGTCGCCGGCCTGGAGTTCACCAACACCGCGGCCTATACCTACAACCAGCTCGACGGGCAGGGGGCGACCGAACGACCCGGCGATGGCGCCGTCAGCGGCCCGATGACCATCGTCGAGCCCGAGCTCACGCTGGAGAAATACGGGCCGCTGCGCCTGCGCGCGGGCGAGACCGGCGTCTTCACGCTGGATGTGCACAACGTCGGCACCTCGACGGCCTGGAACGTCTATCTGACCGATCTGCTGCCGGATACCGCCGACGGCGGGCTCTGCGACGCCGCACCGGCGCAGGTCACCGCGCAGCTGTTCGAGGCGGACGGCACCACCGCGGTGGCCGCACCGCTCACCGCCGGCGCGGACTACGCGGTGTCCTTCACCGGCCGGCCCGGGTGCACGTTCACACTCGAGGTGCTGTCGCCGGCAGGCGGCATCGCCCCGGATCAGCGGCTCCTCGTTACCTACGAGGCCGGCCTGGACGCGGACACGGTGGCCGATGCGGCATTCACCAATATTGCGGGTGCCACCGAATGGTCCAGCGTGGACGTCTCCACCCCGGACGACCGCGCGCGCACCTACAGCCGTACCATTACCGACGGCACGGTGGACGTGCTCGACCACGAGGACGCCCACACGGTGGTCGAGTTCTCGCCGGAGCTGCTGTTCGAGAAGACCGTGGTCAACGTGACCACCGGCGAAGACCCTGCCGCCGTGGCCACGCCGGGCGACACGCTGCGCTACAGCCTCTACGTCGAGAACCTGGGCGACACGCCGGTCGACGAGTTCCGTCTCGTGGACGAGCTGGACCGGCTGAACGACGTGCCCGCATTCCAGCCCGGCACGCTGACTGTGGTCACGCTGCCCGCCGGCGCCGTTGCCGCCAATACGGATGCCGCGGGCGGTGCTGCCGGCACCGGCCTCCTCGACGTGGGCGGCCTCAGTCTCGGCGGTGTCGGGGACACGGTGCGCGTGGAATTCGAGGTGACGCTGGCGTCGGTGATCCGCGACGGCACCTACGTAACCAACCAGTCCGAGCTGGTCTACCAGGGCAACCCGGTGGCCGTCAGCGACGATCCCCTGGTCAACGGGCCGGCGGATCCGAACGTGACCGGCGACGAGGATCCCACCCGCGTGCTGATCGAGTCGGCGCCTTATTTCACGGTGGAGAAAGTCTCGTCCTACGTCACGGGCGATCCCGACGTGCTGCTCGCCGGCGAGACCCTGCGCTACACCATCACGGTGCGGAACACGGGCACCGACGATGCCAGGGACGCGGTAATCGCCGACGCCGTGCCGGCCAACACCACCTACGTCGCCGGCAGCACGACGCTGAACGGTGTCGGCGTCGCGGACGCCGACGGCGGCGTCTCGCCGCTGGCCGACGGCATCCCGATCAACGCCCCCGGCGACGCCACGCCGGGACTGCTGCCCGCCGCCGCCGCCGCCCCGGACGCCGACGATACCGCGACGATCGTCTTCGACGTCGTGGTCGACCCGGACGCCGCGGACGGTACCGTCATCTCGAACCAGGCCTTCGTGAGCGCGCCGGACGGCGGCGTGATCGACCGACCGTCAGACGACCCGCGCACACCGGTGGCCGACGATCCCACCCGCGACGTGGTCGGCCGCCTGCCGCTTCTCTACGCCGAGAAGTCGGCGGCGCTGCAGGACGACCTGGGCACGCCGGGCATCGTCGATCCGGGCGATACGCTGCGCTACACGATCACGGTCTACAACAACGGCACCGTGCCCGCCACGGTCGTGGAACTGGTGGACCAGGTGCCCGAGTGGACGACGTACGTGGCCGATACCACCACACTGAACGGCCTGGCCGCCGGACAGCCGGACGGCGGCAACTTCCCGCTGGCGGCCGGATTGCCCCTGTCCTCTGCGGACCTCACGCCGCCGCTGCCCGGCGCCGGCGAGGGAACGCTGAGCCCCGGCGCCTCGGCCACCGTGCAGTTCTACCTGCTGGTGAACGCCGATGCGGTGCCGGGCACGCTGATAGAGAACCAGGCCACGGTCTCGAGCTACGAACTGCCGGACCTCCTCACCGACGGCGACGGCGACCCGGCGACGGGCCCGGAGCCCACCGTCGTAGTCGTGGGCGACGCCCAGCAGCTCGCCATCAGCAAGCAGGTGACGGTGGTCGGCGGCGGCGTCGCCGAGGCGGGCTCCACGCTGGAGTATCTGGTGACGGTCCGGAACATCGCCTCGGTGCCGGCCTACGATGTCGTGATCTACGACGACCTGGATCTGCCCGAACCCGCACAGCTGATCTACGTGGACGGCTCTGCCGCGATGAACGGCTCCGACGAGGGCGTGGCTTTCGCCGGCACGCTGCTGACGGCCGACTACGGCTCCCTGTACGGCGCGCTCCAGCCCGACGAGACCGTCGAACTCCGTTTCCGCGCGGTGATAGAGCCTACCCTGCCGATCGGAACTACGGTGACGAACATCGCCGAGGTGCGCTGGAACCAGGCGACCCAGAGCGCCACGGCCTCCGTGTCCGTGGACGTGGGCGGCACACCGGGCTCCGCGGCGGTGAACGGCACGGTGTGGCACGACGCGGACTTCGACGACGTCGACGGCGCCGGGGAGCGCCGGCTCGAGGGCTGGTCCGTCGAGGTCTGGCGCAACGACACGCGCGTGCGCTCTGTACTGACGGACGCGGACGGCAACTACCGGGTGAGCGGCCTCGTGCCCAACTATCTCACCGACGACGTCTACGAGATCCGCTTCGTCGCGCCGGGCGCGGGACCCCGCAGCGCCGCGCTCGGGCTCGCGTATTCTGCAGATTTCACGAACTATCCGCAGCGCATCGCCGGTATCGAACTGGTGAAGGGCAACAACCTGCAGGACCTCAACCTGCCCATCGATCCGGCCGGTGTCGTCTACAACTCGGTGTCGCGGGCGCCCGTGGCCGGCGCGGTGGTCACGCTGCTGGACGGCCCGGGCGGGACGCCGGTGCCGGCTGCCTGCTTCGAGGACCCGGTGCAGCAGAATCAGGTGACGTTGTCGGATGGCTGGTACAAGTTCGACCTGAACTTCGGCGATCCGGGCTGTCCGGACGGTGCCGACTACGTGATCAGCGTGACGCCGCCGGGTGCGGGCTACGTGCCCGGACCCTCCGAGATCATCCCGGCGAGCAACGACGCGACGGGTGCCGCGTTCGACGTCCCGTCCTGCCCGGGCTCGACCGACGACGCCGTCCCGGGCACCAGCGAACACTGCGAGGTGCAGGCCTCGGAGACCGCTCCGCCGGCCTCCGTACGGGCACGCACCGCCGGGACGACCTGGTACGAACGGCTGACGCTCGACGGGACGTCGGTGCCCGGATCCAGCCAGCTGTTCAACAACCACATCCCGGTGGATCCGGAGCTCTCCGGGGCCGTGTCGGTCACCAAGAGCACGCCGATGGTGAACGTGAACCGGGGGCAGCTGGTGCCTTATCTGATCACGGTGAACAACACCATCGAGATCGAGCTCACCGATGTGAACGTGGTGGACCGCTATCCGGCGGGCTTCGCCTACGTCGAGGGGTCGGCGCGCATCGACGGCGTCGCCGTGGAGCCCGTCATGAACGGGCGCGAACTGGTGTGGGAGAACCTGATCCTCGATGCCTCGGGACGGCACGAGATCCAGCTGCTGCTGGCGGTCGGCGCCGGCGTGAGCGAGGGCGAATTCGTCAACCGGGCACAGGTGATGAACGGCATCACCGGCAATGCCATGTCCGGCGAAGCCACGGCTACGGTGCGCCTGGTGCCGGACCCGACCTTCGACTGCACGGACGTGACGGGCAAGGTCTTCGACGATCGCAACCGCAACGGCTTCCAGGACGAGCAGGAGACCGGTCTCGCCGGTGTGCGTCTGGTGACGCCGCGGGGGCTCGCGGCCACCACCGATGCCCACGGACGCTTCCACATCACCTGCGCGGTGACGCCGAACGAGACCCGCGGCAGCAACTTCGTCCTGAAGCTGGACGACCGTACGCTGCCCTCGGGCTATCGGCCCTCGACCCGCTCGGTGCAGATCAAGCGGGCCACCCGGGGCAAGGCGCTGGACTTCGACTTCGGCGCGTCGATCCACCGCGTGGTCGGGCTGGATCTCGCCGATGCCGCGTTCGAGGCCGATTCGGTGGAGCTGCGCAGCCTCTGGCAACCGAGGCTCGAACTCCTGATCAATGAACTGCGCAAGGCACCGTCCGTGCTGCGCCTGTCGTACCTGGCCGACGTGGAGTCGCCCCGGCTGGTCGAGCGGCGGCTCGAGGCGATCCGGCGCCGGATTCTCGAGGACTGGGCCGCGCTCGACTGCTGCTACGAACTGGCGGTGGAACCCGAGGTGCACTGGCGCCTGGGCAGCCCGCCCGAGCGGCCGCGCAGCCGGGGGGAGGAGCGCCCGTGAGAACCTTCGTGAGGAGAATCGCCTGTCTCGCGCTCGGCGCCACGCTGGCGTCGTCCGCGGTCCTTGCAGCGGATATCCGGCCGCTGGGCGAGGCGGTGGAGCGTCATCTGCCGCTGGATGTCCCGTTCCGCGAGTGGGTGCAGGATCCCGAGCGGCTGACGGAGGAGGCGGGGGACCGCATCGAGACGCGCGAGGTGCTCGCGGACCGGCCCGAGACGGTCAAGCTCACCGGCGTCGTGCCGGCGATCCGCTTCGAGTCCGGCGTCGCCGATATCCCGGAGAGTACCGTCGCCGAACTCGGCCGGGTACTCGACAGCCTCAGCCATCGGCGCAACGTGCGTCTGCACCTGGTCGGGCATGCCGACAACCAGCCTCTCTCGGTACGCCTCGCCGCCGTCTACGGCGACAACGCCGGGCTGTCGCGGGAGCGAGCCGGTCAGGTCGCCGAGTATTTCCAGACCCGCCTCGCGCTGCCGCCGGAATCGATTTCCTTCGAATGGGCCGGCGACACCGATCCGGTAGCGAGCAACGACACCGAGGCCGGGCGAGCGCTGAATCGCCGGGTCGAGGTGGAGGTCTGGTACGACGAAATGCGCGAGGCCGTGGTGGAGGAAGAGATTCTCGTGCCTCACGAGATCCGTCGTGTGAAGGTCTGCCGCATGGAGACGGTGTGCAAGCTGCGCTACGTCGACGGCCATGCCCATCGGGCCCGCCTGCAGAACCTGATCCCGCCGCTGCGCTGGAATGAGGAAGGCGTCGAGATCGGCGAGCGGCACGTCGGTCAGATACGCCAGGCGCTGGCGAACCTCGCCGACAAGCAGAACGTGGTGGTGAAATTCATCGGCCACTCGGACGACGCTCCGCTCAGCGGTGCCACCGAGCGCATCTACGGCACCCATCTCGGCCTGTCCAAGGCGCGCGCGCGCCGGGTCGCGCTGGCAATACAGGACCGCCTTGGCCTGCCCAGCGCCGCCGTTGCCAGTGACGGCCGCGGCACGGACAAGCCGCTGGCCTCCAACGACACGCCGCGGGGCCGCGCGCTGAACCGGCGGGTCGAGCTGGAGTTCTGGTACGACGATCCGCTGCAGGAGTTGCCCGACGAGCCGCAGCTCTGCCCCGACGCGCCGGGTGCCGAGCTGGTCACGCGGGTCTACGACCCGCCCTGGGGCAGCATCCCGCGCGTGGAGATCGTGGGCGGACAGATGGCGGTGCCGCCGGAACTTGCGGCGGATCTCCGGCGCGCCATGCAGGACGTCGCGGACGAGCGCAACGCGCGTATCCGTTTCGTCGGCTATACGCGCAACGAGCGTCTGGAGCGTCGCACGGCGATGGTCTACGGCGACGATATCGGACTGTCCGCCGCCCGGGCCCGCCGCGTCATGGAGGCCGTCGGCGAGGATCTGGCGGATGCGGCCATGGAATTCGAAGGCCGTGGCTTCGTGCATACCGACGATCCCGTGAACGCCGGATTCGTCCAGGGCGACGACTCCTACGTCGTGGCCCAGGTGGTCTATGACGAACTCGCGGTGCTGGACGACTACGAGGGCGTGGACGTGACACGGCTCACCCGGGAGCTCGAGCCGAAGAACCCCCTCGGCCTGAACCTGATGCGCATCACGGTCGATGGCGAGCCCATCGACGATCCGGAACGCAGCTCCGCCGACATCCAGCGCTGCACCGACGTGGCGCTCGACGAGGCGGATATCCGCTTCGGCTTCGACAATCTGCGCTCCGCGCCCCGTCTGGCGGTGACCGCCAGTCCGTCCACGGTGGCGATCCCGGCCGACCTCGGCGACATCTGCATACCGCCGAGCGTGCGACCCATCCGCTTCCGGATGTATGCGAACTACACCCATTTCATCGAGCGGGCGGAAGTCCGCATCTTCGAGAACGGCCAGTCCCTGGAGTCCGCGCCGCTGGCGGTGGTCCGCCTCGACGATCCGGACGGCGTGGCCGAGTGGCGGCCGCCGATGGATCACTTCCGCGGCCCCTCGCGCAAGCTCGCCTACGTGGTCCGTGCCTACGGCGCGGACGGCAACTTCGACGAGACCGCACCGCAGCCGCTGTGGCTGGTCTACGGCGACACTCCTTCGGCCTCGCCGGTGGATGCGGATGCACCGCCATTACTCGCCGCGTTCGGCGAGAGCGATCTCGCGACGCAGAACATCCAGCTCGCGAGCGGCACGGTGGGCGTGCGCGGCAGCGGCATCCCCGACGGCCACACCGTCTGGGTTGCCGGCCGGCAGGTACCCGTAGACGCGCAGGGCAACTTCGTGGCGGAGGAGGTGCTGCCGCAGGGCACGCACACGGTCGAGGTGGCCGTACTGGACGATCAGGGCAACGGCGAGCTGTTCCTGCGCGATCTGGAGCTCAAATCCAGCGACTGGTTCTACGTCGGCATGGCGGACGTCACCGTCGCCGAGAACGATGCCACCGGGCCCATCGACCTCATGAGCGGCGACGAGCCGCTGCGCGACCCGACCTCCAGTGCGGACGGCCGCCTCGCCTTCTACGTCGACGGCAAGTTCGGCGAGCACTGGCGCCTGGTGGCCAGCGCCGACACGCGCGAAGAGCCGCTCGACGAGCTGTTCAGCAATTTCATGAGCAAGTCGCCTGACTCGCTGCTGCGCCGCATCGACCCGGACTACTACTATCCCACCTTCGGCGACGACGGCACCGTCGAGGAGCTGGCGCCGACCATGGGCAAGTTCTACGTGAAGCTGTCGGAGGACGAAAACCACGCCATGTGGGGCAACTTCAAGGTCGGCTACATGCAGAACGAACTGGCCCGGGTGGACCGGGGCCTGTACGGCGCCAACCTGCGCTACCAGTCCGACGAGGCGACCGACTCGGGTGAACGCCGTTTCGGCGCCGATCTGTTCGCGGCCGAGCCGGGTACGGTGCCCAGTCGCGAGGAGTTCCGCGGCACCGGCGGCTCGCTGTACTACCTGCGCCGCCAGGACATCCTCACCGGCTCCGAGCGCGTCCGCGTGGAGATCCGGGACAAGGCGTCCGGGCTCGTCACGGGCGTGGTCAACCTCACGCCGTCGCTGGACTACGACATCGATTACCTGCAGGGCCGCGTCATGCTGACGGAACCCCTGTCGGCGACGGCAGACGACCAACTGCTGGTGCGCTCCAATGCAGCCGGTGGGGACGAGGTCTACCTGGTGGTACGTTACGAATACACGCCCGGCTTCGACGAGATCGACGCGCTCGCCACCGGCGGCCAGGCCCACTACTGGGTCGGGGATCACGTGCGCTTCGGTCTCACGGCCAGCCAGAATGACCAGGACGGCCAGGACTCGAGCCTGAACGCCGCCGACGTCACGCTGCGCAAGAGTGCCGGCACCTGGGTGAAGCTGCAGGGCGCGCAGAGTGAGGGCGCGGTCTCCACGACCCTGCGTTCCGATGACGGCGGCTTCGGCTTCTACGGCCAGGACCCGCTGGCCTGGGCCGGCGTCGACGCCGGCGCCTGGCGGGCCGACGTGAGCCTGGATACCGACGAGATGTTCGAGCTGGGCGATGCGCGCATCACCCTGTACCTGCAGGAGATGGAGGCGGGCTATTCGGCGCCCGGCCTGAGTGCGCTCACCGCCACGCGCCATTACGGCGGCACGGTGAGCATGCCGATCCTGCGCGACTGGTCGTTCACGGCCAAGACGGATAACCGCAGCCAGGATCAGGGGCTCGAGATCCGGGCCATGGAGTACAACCTGACCTACCGGCTCGACGAGCGCTGGGACATCAGCACCGGCTACCGACAGGACGAGCGCGCCGACGCGACCGCCGTGCCGGTGCTGACCCAGACGACCGGCGAGCGCACCGACGCCGTGGTGCAGGTCGGCTACAACTCACGCTCCGACTGGACGGCTTATGGCTTCGCCCAGGAGACGCTGTCCACGACGGGCAACCGGGAAGAGAACGGGCGTCTCGGTGTGGGCGGCTCTTACCAGGTCTTCGACAACCTGCGGGTGAATGCAGAAGTCTCCGGCGGCGATCTCGGGCCCGGCGGCCGCGTCGGTACGAACTACCTCCACTCCGACCGCACCAGCCTGTATCTGAATTACACGCTGGAGAACGAGCGCACCGACAACGGCCTGCGCAGCTACCGGGGCGAGGAGGGCAACCTGGTCGCCGGCGTGAAGACCCGCTTCTCCGACTCCACCAGCGTGTTCCTGGAGGAGCGCTACCGGCACAGCACCGTCATGACGGGGCTGACGCATGCCACGGGTGTGAGTCTTGCGCCGACCGAGCGGCTGAATATCGGCATGCACACGGACATCGGTACCCTCGAGGATCTGGAGACCGGCGCCGAGACCGACCGCCGGGCCGCCAGCATCCAGGTGGGCTACGGCTTCGAAAAGCTCACGCTGTCGAGCGGCATCGAGTACCGCGCGGACGAGGTACAGCAGCTCGACCTCGGCATCTCCGAGCGCACGACCTGGCTGTTCCGGAACCACTTCCGCTATCAGCATTCGCCCGGCGCCAGGCTGCTCGGCAAGCTGAACCACTCCGCGAGCGACAGCTCTCTGGGCAATTTCTACGACGGCGGCTTCACAGAGGCCGTGCTCGGCTACGCGCTGCGCCCGGTTACCCATGACCGCTGGAACGCGCTGGTGAAGTACACCTATTTCTACAACGTACCGACCACGGACCAGGTGACGCTGAAGAACACGGCCGCGGAGTTCATCCAGAAGAGCCACGTGGCGGCGGTGGACGTCACCTACGATCTGACGCCGGACCTCTCTCTGGGCGGCAAGTACGCGTACCGCCTGGGCCAGATCAGCCTCGACCGCGAGGACCGGGAGTTCTTCGACAACAGCGCGGCGCTGTACGTGCTGCGACTCGACTGGCGCTTCCTGGAGAACTGGGAGGCGATGGGCGAGTCCCGGCTGCTGGACATGGCGGATCTCGATCAGCGTCGCACCGGTGCGCTGCTGGCGGTGTCACGCTACTTCGGGGACAACGTGAAGCTCGGCCTCGGCTACAGCTTCGCCGATTTCTCCGACGACCTCACGGACCTGGACTACGATCACCGGGGCTTCTTCCTGAACCTGACCGGCGCGATGTAGGCGTCGGCCTTAACACAGTCCTTCCAGGCTCGCATAGACACGCTTCCCCGGTGCGCGCAGGCAGTAGCCCGCGGCGGGCGGGTAGCCGTCGAGCACGGAGCGCTCGATCCAGTGGTGCTCGAGCAGACCCTTCAGCCCGAGTGTGATGGCCCGCGGGGTAGCGCTCGTCAGCGACCGGCGCAGGTCGCGGAATCGAACCCGGCCGTCGCCGATGACCGCGATCAGGGGCAGCGACCACTTCCGGTATGCGACGTCGGCGTTGCCCCCTTCTCCGACGACGCGCGCCAGTCCGGCGCAGTGGTATGCCGCCCGCCGTCCCCGATCGGTGAGCAGGTATTCCGGCCGCATCGGGTGCCCGTGGCCGGGATTGCGGCAGACCAGACCGAGTTCGATCAGGTGGGTGAGGGTGGCGCTGAGCGAGCCCCGGCCCACGTCGAGTCGATGCGCCAGAGTCACGAATTTCGCGCCGGAGCCGCGATGGAGTTCGGCAAGCACCGGGATGCTCCAGCGGCGTTCCACCAGATCGAGCAGCGGCGTGAGCCGTTCACGACGGCCTCCCCGTGATTCGTCGTCCATGGCCATTTGACAAATTATATACTAAGTATAAAAATCGAACCTCAATAACAAAAAGGGGGAGCCGCACATGGCCGCCGAAATCGAATTCGATGGGGGACTGACGCTGTCCGTGCCGGTATCGGACCTGGACCGGTCCATCGCGTGGTACCGGGACACTCTGGGTCTCGAACTGATCTATCGGCTGGAGGATATGGGCTGGTGCGAGATGGTGTCGCCGGTCACCCGGGTGAACGTGGGACTCAGCGTCGTGGAGGCCCCGAGTCCGGGCGGAGCCACGCCCACATTCGGAGTGAAGGATATACGTGCCGCGAAAGCGTCGCTGGAGGAGCGGGGCGTCCGCATCGACGGAGATGTCTTCACCATCGAGGGCATGGTGCATCTGCTGACGTTCTATGATCCGGACGATAATTCGCTGATGTTCTATCAGGATATCGGCGAGTCGGCCTGAGCTTGCAGCCGCTCGTTCGGAAAGCAGTTAGCGGGAAGCAGGGAGCGCCCGCCCGGCGGCGGGCGCTCCTGCGTCGGACTACCGAAAGAACCAGCGTCCGCCGACGGTGATGACGTCGCTGTCGCCGGCGAACTCCAGGCTGATCCCTGCGGCGAACTGACGGGTGAAGTAGTAGTCGCCGGCCAGCTCCAGGTAGGTATCGCTGTCGGCGATATCCACGTAATTCACGGAACCCCGCACCTCGAACTGTGGCGCAAGCAGGCCGCGCAGTCCGGCGGACAGCGCGATGCCGCTGTCGTCGGCATCACCGACGGGCGTATCCACCTCGGCGTCGACGAAGCGGGCGGTCGCCACCAGGTCGAAATCGTCGTTGTAGGGATAGACGTAGCCGCCACCGAGTTCCAGCGCGGTGTAGTCCACGTTCTGATTGAACTCGAGACTCGTGATACCGCCCACGATGATCCAGTTGTTGCCGAGATCGTAGCTGCCGTTGAAGCGCAGCCCGTCGCCGCCGTTCTCGTCGACGTCCACGTAGCGCAGTTCCGCGTAGGTGTAGCTCAGGTCGTCGCGGCCGGGGTCCTGTGCGAGGGCCAGGGCTGGCGCGCACAGCACGGAGAGAAGAATCAGCTTCTTCATGAAAAACCTCTGTTGATGCGACCGTCGGATGCTGTCTGCCGCGGGCCCGGGGAAAAAGGGAGCCGGCTGCTGTGGCCCGCGCAAGGCATGCGACGGAAAAGCCCCTCTGGTTCCGCAGCCGGTCGATGGCGCGGACTGTAGGAGACGGCTGCGGCTCGTGTCCAGCGTGACGGCAACCGGACCTGGGTGGCCGACGAGCCCGATCTCAAGGTATTGATATGGAACGATTAACAGGAAGCGGAGAGGTGTCGCAATTTGGCGTCACCTCGCCGAGGAACGTCGTGGCTGCGCACGAGCCGGTGGGGCTAATCGGTCTTGTCAGCCGTTGCCGTTGTCCCGGATTTCTTCGCCGCGGTCTTCTTCTTCTTTCCTGTCGAGCGCTTCTTCTTACTGCGTTTCTTCGTGCTCGGTTTTCTCCGCGGCGCCGTAGCCTGCGATTCCGGACGCAGGCCGGTGGCTTCTTCCAGCTCCACCAGCGCGTCCTCTAGATGGTCGATGAAGCGCTGCACCTGCGGCAGCGTGCGGCGGCAGGCGGTGATACCGAAGTCGACATGGTCCGCCAGGGTGACGAGCGTGATATTCAGGGCGAAGCCGTCGAGGACGATGGAGGCGGGATAGATGCCCTCCAGCCTCGCGCCGTTCCAGTACAGCTGCCGCCGGGGCCCCGGCACGTTGGAGATCACCGTGCTGTAGGGCGGGAACTTCGCCGTGAGGCCGAGCCGGTCGAGGAACAGCAACGGCATCTGCAGCATCTGCATGACGATCTGTGCCTCGGTGGCCGAGAGTTCCTGGAACATCCGCTTGCCGGCGATCATCGAGGCCTGGATGGCGCCGAACCGTTGCACGGGGTCGGCCACGTTCGTCGCCAGATCGGCGCTGATGGCGCCGACGGCGTTGGAGGAGTCGAGGTCGTCCGGGCGGCGCAGCGATATCGGCACCATGGCCTTCAGCGACTCGCCGGGCAGATCCTGTGCAGCCATGAGGTAGCGCCGCAGCGCGCCGGAGCACATGGCCAGCACGGCATCGTTGAAGGTGCCGTCCAGCGCCTTGCCGACTGCCCGGATGCGGGCGAAGGGCCAGGACTGGGCGACGAAACGGCGCGCACCGCCGATTCTCGTGTTGATGGGCGAGTGCGGCACCCGGCGCCAGGGCACCATCAGCGGACTGTTCGGGTCGGCCCAGGCGCCCGCAATGCGTCGGAGCGCACCGAGGATGTGGCCGCTGCTGCCCAGGCCGGCCTTCAGGAATTCCGCCACGTTGCGGAGTTCGAGGGCCGTCGGCGGCTCCGCCTCTGCCGGGCTGACGCCCAGCCCCCTCTGGTAGGTTTCCGCGGCCTCCACGGAGAGCGGCGAATAGGGCATCCGCGCATCCGGATCCGGGGAATACATGCTCTGCGTCAGGTGGATGCCCCGGACGCCGTCGATGGCGGCATGGTGGAACTTCCAGTAGGCGGCGAACTGCCGGTTCTGCAGGCCCTCGATCAGGTGGATCTCCCACAGCGGGCGGTTCCTGTCGAGCAGCACGCTGTGCAGGCGGGAGACGAGCGCGAACAGTTCCCGGTAACGGCCGGGTTCCGGCAGGGCCGAGTGGCGGATGTGAAAGTCGATGTCGAGGCCGTCGTCCGGCTCCCAGTAGACCGGTCCGAACGCACCCAGCAGGCCGAACTTCAGCCGCTCGCCGAAGGGCGGCTGCAATTCCCCCGTCGCCCGGAGGTTCTCCGCCAGGGAATGCAGGAACCGGTGTTCGTCCACGTCGTCCGGCAGTGTGAACAGGTGCAGTCCCGCAACGTGCATCGGCACCTGCCGGTTCTCCGCAATCAGGAAGCCGGTATCGGTCAGACTCAGGCGTCGCATGCTGCCTCCCCCGCAAGCCACGGCAACAGGATAGGGGTAGAGGTTACCCGACGAAGCCCTTCCAGCGCGACATGTAGGCGATGAATGCATCGCCGAGCCCCTCCGAGCGCAGGTAATCGGCACTGACCGGCGTGCGCACCGGTTCGAAACCGGCATCGGCGCGCATGCGCTCCGGGAAGTCGTGCTGCAGTATCGCGGCCCGTCCGAGCAGCACGAAGTCCGTGCCGGCATCGAGGCAGGCCCGGACGTCGGCAGGCGTGCGCAGTTTGCCGGCGGCCCCCAGCCGCACCTCGCCGCGCTCGAATTCGGTGAAGTACGAGAGCAGGGAGCGGCCGCGAAACTCGTCCTCCTCCGGTTCCTTGGCGATGTCCCAGAGCGACAGGTCGATGAAGTCCACTCGCCCTTCACGCATCAGCCGCGCCGCCAGCGCCCGTATTTCGGCGAGTCGGAGGTCGAACCGTTCGGGCGAGAGGCGGATACCGAGCAGGAAATCCGGCCGGCAGCGGTCGCGGATGCCGCGGATGATGTCCAGGATGATGCGCGCCCGGTTCTCCGGCGAGCCGCCGTAACGGTCCGTGCGGCGGTTGACGGTGGGGGAGAGGAACTGGCACAGGATGTAGCCGTGCGCGCCGTGGAGTTCCACTCCGTCGAAACCTGCCTTCTCGGCGCGTTCGGCCGCGGCGACGAAATCTTCCGCCAGCCGTTCGACCTCGGCCGTGGTCAGGGCCCGTGCGCCGGTCTCCTCGTCTTCGGACGGGCACACCGGCTGCGTGCCGATGAGCTCCGCCGGGGAGCGCATGCCGGCATGATGCAGCTGCACCACCGCCAGGCTGTCGTGCGCCCGGATTCCGTCCGCCAGTCTGGACAGTCCTTCCAGGTGGTCGTCGGAGAAGCAGCCGAGCTGGCCCGGGAAGCCCTTGCCTATCGCCTGAACGTGAGCGGCGCAGGTCATGGTGAGGCCGAAGCCGCCGGCGGCCCGCAGCGTCAGCCAGCGGTACTCGTCGTCGGACAGGCGCCCGTCTTCGTGGCTCTGCATGTTGGTCAGCGGGGCCAGCGCGAAGCGGTTCTTCATGCGCGCGCCACTGGCGAACGTCAGCGGCCGGAAAGCATCCCTCATGTCGTCTCCCGTTTCGTCGCCGGCGTTTGCAGCCAGGCCGAACTCCGCGGCGGCAGTCTCAGCGTGTGACCGTTCCGTGGCAATTCCGCGGCGCTCGAGAAGGCAATGTCGATGCCGTCGGGCACTCCGCCGGGAAGCGCAAGCTCGAAGTCGCTCGCGGTGTCCGTGCCATTCACCAGGAGTGCCGCGGCGCCAATATCCGCTCCGTCGCCCGCCTCCGTGATCCACAGGGAGAAGGCATGCAGGCGGTGCCAGTCGTCACTGGTCATCGGCTTTCCTGAGGGCTGCTGCCACTCGATGCGGACGTCGCGGCCGTCGATGGCGAGATGGCCGTGCACGTACTCGGGCAGGTGCAGGAGAGGGCTCGCCTTCCTCAGCCCGATCAGCTGCCGGACGGCGGCGTGGAAGGCGGGGTCCTCGTCCAGGCCGGACCAGTCGAGCCAGCCGGTCGGGTTGTCCTGGGCATAGGCGTTGTTGTTGCCCTGCTGGGAGTTGCCGAACTCGTCGCCTGCGAGGAGCAGTGGCGTGCCCTGGGAGAATAGCAGGGTGGCCAGCAGGTTCAGGCGCTGGCGACGCCGTACCGTGACGATGGCCGGGTCGTCCGTCGGGCCCTCCACGCCGTGGTTGTGGCTGAAGTTGTGCGCGTGGCCGTCCCGATTGTCCTCGCCGTTGGCCTCGTTGTGGCGGCGGTCGTAGGCCACGACGTCGGCCAGGGTGAACCCGTCGTGGCTGGTCACGAGGTTGACGCTGGCAATGGGTTTACGGCCCGACGCCTCGAATATCTCGGCCGAGCCGCGGAGACCCCGGGCCAGGTCAGCGCTGGCGCCGTGATCGCCTCGCCAGAATCGGCGGACGGCGTCGCGGTACTGGTCGTTCCATTCCGCCCAGCGCGGTGGGAAGGCGCCCAGCTGGTAGCCTCCCGGACCGGGATCCCAGGGCTCCGCGACGAGTTTCGCGCCGGCCAGATCGGGATGCTCGCCGATCTCCGTGAGCAGCGGGTGGCCGGACGAGAAGCCGTGGTCGTGCCTCCCGAGTACCGGCGCGAGGTCGAAGCGGAAGCCGTCGACGCCCATCGTACGGTGCCAGTAGCGGAGGCTGTCGATCACGAGCCGGCGGGTCGCCGGGTGGTCGGCGTTCAGCGTGTTGCCGCAGCCGGTGTCGTTGATGTAGGCGGACGGATCGTCCGGCTCGGTGCTGTAGTAGGCCAGGTTGTCGATGCCGCGGAAGCCCAGCGTCGGCCCCAGTCCGTCGCCTTCGCCGGTGTGGTTGTAGACGACGTCGAGGATGACTTCGAAGCCCGCCTCGTGCAGGGCGTCCACCATGTCCCGGAATTCGGTGACCGGGTCCTGGCGGGCGTAGCGGCGCTCCGGTGCGAAGAAGGCGACCGGGTTGTAGCCCCAGAAGTTCCTGAGCCCGCGCTCCGCGAGATGCGACTCGTCGACGAAGGCGTGCACGGGCATCAGCTCGATCGAGGTGACGCCGAGCGCCTTGAGGTAGGCGAGTACCTCCGCATGGCGCAGCCCGCAGAACCGGCCGCGCACCGTCTCGTCCAGCGCCGGGTGGCGCATCGTGTAACCGCGGACGTTGAGTTCGTAGAAAATGGTTTCCGCCCAGGGCACGGCCGGACCCGCGGCCGGCGGTTCGATGCCGCCGCGCACCACGCCGACCGGCACCCGGCCGGCGCTGTCCGCTACGCTCATCTCCTCCGGTTGCCCGGGTACGTAATCGAAGACCGACGTGTGCCATTCGAGCCGGCCCGCGATTTCGCGGGCGTACGGATCCAGCAACAGCTTGTGCGGATTACAGCGCAGGCCTTGCATCGGCTCCCAGTCGCCGCGGACCCGATAGGCGTAGCGCTGGCCGGCCCGTACGCCCGGGAGGTAGCCGTGCCAGACGTCGCCCTCGCACGCGGGCAGGTGGTACGAGGCCGTCGTCTGTCCGCGGCCATCGAGCAGGCAGAGTTCGACGGCGGCGGCCACCGAACTGAACAGGGCGAAGTTGACACCGTCAGCATCCGCGCTTGCGCCGAGCGTATCGGCACTGCCCGGCCGGATCCGTGGCCGGATCATTGCGGGTCGAGCCGCACCGGTTCGAGCTTCCAGATCTCGTCGTTGTAGTCGCGCATGGTCCGGTCCGTGGAGAAGCGCCCGGAGCTCGCGGTATTGAGGATGGACATGCGGGTCCATCCGGCCGTATCCCGGTAGGCGGCTTCCGCTGCCGTCTGGGTGTCGACGAAGCTGCGGAAATCCGCCGCCGTGAACCAGGGATCGGCGGGCTCGCGTATGGAGGCAATCACCGGATCGAGCACGCCCGGCTCGAAGCGGCTGAAGTGCCCGCTGTCGAACAGATGCATGACGCGCCGGAAATCCTCGTCGGCGTCGATCACGGCGCGGGGGTCGTAGTGTTGCCGCAGCTCGCGGATCTCGTCCACGGTGTTGCCGAACAGGAAGAAGTTGTCTTCCCCGACTGCCTCGCGGATCTCGACGTTTGCGCCGTCGAGCGTGCCGATGGTGATGGCGCCGTTCATCATGAACTTCATGTTGCCGGTGCCCGAGGCCTCCTTGCCCGCGGTCGAGATCTGCTCCGACAGCTCCGCCGCGGGGCAGATCAGCTCCATCGCCGAGACGTTGTAGTCCGGATAGAACACCAGCCGCAGGCGGTCCGCCACGTCCGGGTCGCTGTTGATGACCTGGGCTACATTGTTGATGCACTTGATGATGTTCTTCGCCATCACGTAGCCGGGCGCCGCCTTGCCGCCGATGATGATCGCCCGAGGGACCAGGTCCTCGGCATCGCCGCGGCGGATGCGGTCGTAGAGGTGCACGGCGTGCAGCACGTTCAGGAGCTGGCGCTTGTACTCGTGGATGCGCTTGACCTGGACGTCGAACAGCATCTCCGTGCCCAGCGTGAGCCCGGTCTTCGCGGCGATGTCGTTGGCCAGGCGGTGCTTGTTGCCGAGCTTCACCCGGCGCCACTCCGCCTGGAACCCGGTATCGTCGGCGAACTCGCGGAGCTTCGCGAGCTGGCCGAGGTCGGTGACCCAGCCGGAGCCGATGCGAGCGCTGATGAGCTCCGCCAGATCCGGGTTGCAGGCCGCAAGCCAGCGGCGCTGGGTGACGCCGTTGGTCTTGTTGTTGAAGCGTGACGGCCAGAGTTCGGCGAAGTCGCGGAACAGGCCGTCGGTCAGTAGGCGTGAATGCAGCTCTGCCACGCCGTTCACCGAGAAACTTCCGACGATGGCGAGGTAGGCCATGCGTAGCATCGGCTCGCTGCCTTCCTGGATCAGCGACATCCGGGCGATGCGTTCGTTGTCGCCGGGCCAGCGCCGGCTGATCTCGCCGATGAACCGGGCGTTGATCTCGTAGATGATGTCGAGCAGCCGCGGCAGCAGCCGGCGGAACATCGACACGGGCCACATCTCGAGCGCCTCGGGCAGCAGCGTATGGTTGGTATAGGCCATCGTGCTGCGCGTGATGGCCCAGGCCTCGTCCCAGTCGAGGTCGAACTCGTCGAGCAGGATCCGCATGAGCTCGGCGACGGCGATGGCGGGGTGCGTGTCGTTCAGCTGCACGCAATTTCTGGCCGCGAACTCGCTCACGTCGTTGCCGTGGTGATAGGTGTGATAGCGCAGCATGTCCTGCAGGCTCGCGGAGGCGAGCAGGTACTGCTGGCGCAGCCTGAGTTCCTGGCCGTTCTCCGACTCGGCGTTCGGGTAGAGCACCATCGTGATGTTCTCGGCCTCGTTCTTGGTAGCGACGGCGCGGGTGTAGCTGCCGGCGTTGAACTCATCGAGGTCGAACTCGTCGGTGGCCGCGGCGGACCACAGCCGCAGCGTGTTGACGACGTCGTTGCGGTAGCCGGGCACCGGCACGTCGAAGGGGATGGCGAGTACGTCGTGGGTGTCCACCCAGCGGTAGCGCGTGCGACCGCCGGCATCGGTGTGGCTCTCGGTGCGCCCGCCGAAGCGGACCCGCTGGGCGTATTCGTAGCGCTCGACCTCCCACGGGAAGCCCTGCCGGAGCCACGGGTCCGGCTCCTCAACCTGAAAGCCGTTCTCGATCTGCTGGTGGAACATGCCGTACTGATAGCGGATGCCGTATCCGACCACCGGCAGCTCCAGCGTCGCGCAGCTGTCCATGAAGCACGCCGCCAGTCGGCCCAGGCCGCCGTTGCCGAGGCCCGCATCGAGTTCGCGCTCGTACACGTCCTCCAGGTCGAGGCCGATGCGGTTCAACGCCTCCGCGGTCTCCTCTTCGATGCCGAGATTCAGCAGCGCGTTGCGCAACAGGCGCCCCATCAGGAACTCCAGCGAGAGGTAGCTGCAGCGGCGCACATGATCGCGTTCCATCGCCATGCGCGTACGGCCCCAGCGCTCCATCAGCCGGTCGCGTGTGGCATAGACCACCGCCTGGTACAGATACGGCGCCTGCGTGCGGATGGTGCGCCGGCCGAGCGTGCGGCCGAAGTAGTGGGTGAAATCCCGGAGGATCGCATCCGCGGTCATCGGCAGCTCGGGCGTCTGCAGCAGCTCGATGTCGCCGATGCCGACCGTTTCGTCGGAACGTGCAGACATTATGAATCTCCGTCAGGAATCCCGGGTGGAAGGCCCGAGTATAAGCGTTGCCAGCGCCGGTAGCGTCACGCAGAGGCTGTGATCGCGGCCGTGACTGGCGACGGCCTCGGCGTCCCGCGGGGGATTATGCAAACCCGAGCCGCCGTAGCCCGTGGCGTCGGTATTGAGGAGTTCCTCGTAGCGCCCGGGTTCGGGCACCCCTATACGACAGTCCTGGCGCACGACCGGCGTCATGTTGGCGACGCAGATCACGAAGCCGCCCGAACGGTCGCGCCGGATCCAGGAGAAGATGCTGTTGTCCCGGTCGTCCCAGGCGATCCACTCGAAGCCTGCCGGCTGGAAGTCGATCTCGTGCAGCGCGGGCGTGCGACGGTACAGCGCGTTCAGGTCGCGCAGCAGGCGCTGGACACCCTGGTGTACCGGGTAATCGAGGAGGTGCCAGTCAAGCGAGCGGTCGTGGTTCCACTCGGCGTACTGGGCGATCTCGTTGCCCATGAACAGCAGCTTCTTGCCCGGGTGTGCGTACATGGTCGCGTAGTAGGCGCGCAGGTTGGCGAAGCGCTGCCACTCGTCGCCCGGCATGCGGCCGAGGATGGAGCGTTTGCCGTGCACCACCTCGTCGTGGGAGAGCGGCAGCACGAAATTCTCATTGAAGGCGTAGACCAGCCCGAAGGTCATCTTGTCGTGGTGGTGGCGCCGATGCACCGGGTCTTCGGACATGTAGACCAGGGTGTCGTTCATCCAGCCCATGTTCCACTTGTAGGTGAAGCCGAGGCCGCCGGCCTCGACGGGCCGGGAGACGCCGGGCCAGGCCGTGGACTCCTCCGCGAAGGACACGGCGCCGTGCGCGTGGATCTCCGTGTTGAACCGGCGCAGGAAGTCTACGGCCTCCAGGTTCTCGTTGCCGCCGAGTTCGTTCGGCACCCACTCGCCGTGCTCGCGGGAGTAATCGAGATAGAGCATGGAGGCGACCGCATCCACCCGGATACCGTCGATGTGGAATTCGTCGATCCAGTACAGCGCGCTGCCGATCAGGTAGTTCACGACTTCGCGCCGGCCGAAGTTGAAGATCAGCGTCCCCCAGTCGGCGTGCTCGCCCTTGCGGGGATCCTCGTGCTCGTACAGCGCCGTGCCGTCGAAGCGGCGCAGTCCGTGCTCGTCCTTCGGGAAATGCGCGGGCACCCAGTCGACGATGACGCCGATGCCGGCGGCGTGGCAGCGGTCCACCAGGTAGCGGAAGTCGTCGGGTTCGCCGAAGCGCTGGGTAGGCGCGTACAGGCCGATGGGCTGGTAGCCCCAGGAGCCGTCGAAGGGGTGTTCGGTGACCGGCAGGAACTCGATATGGGTAAAGCCCATCTCGGTGACGTAGTCGATCAGCTCGTCGGCGAGTTCCCGGTAGCCGAGATAGCCGTCGTCGGCCCGGCGGCGCCAGGAGCCGAGGTGCACCTCGTAGATGGCGAGCGGCTGCGCGAGATCGGGCGTCATCGAGCGGGCGCCCATCCAGTCGTCGTCCTGCCAGTCGTAGCCGCTCCGGTACACGATGCCGGCGTTCCCCGGCGGCGGCTCGTGATAGCGGGCGAAGGGGTCCGTCTTGAGGGGTAGCAGGCGGCCGTCCCGGTCGAGCAGTTCGTACTTGTAGCGTGCCCCCTGGCCGACGCCGGGCACGAACACCTCCCAGATGCCGTTGGCGGGATGCAGCCGCATCATGTGCCGGCGGCCGTCCCAGCCGTTGAAGTCGCCGACCACGCTCACGCGGGAGGCATTCGGCGCCCAGACGGCGAAGCGCGTGCCGGCGACGCCGTCGATCTCGCGGAGCTGCGCGCCGAGTTTCTCGTAGATCTTCCGGTCGGAACCTTCGCCGAGCAGATACAGGTCCATCTCCCCCAGGGTCGTCGGAAACCGATACGGATCCTCGATCTCGTAGGTCTCCTTCTCCTGGGTCGTGATCCGCAGCCGGTAGCGGCGCTTGCGGGCCGGCAGCGGCGCGGTGAAGAGCCCGGACGGGTGGACGCGTTCCATCGTCGCGAGATGGGCGCCCTCGCCGTCGACCAGCTCGACCTCCCGGGCCTGGGGCTGAAGCGTCCTGACGACGCGCAGGTTCCCGACCCGGTGCACCCCGAGTAACGAGAACGGGTCGTGGTAGCGTCCGTCGGCCACCGCCGCCATGGCGGCCTGGAGCCGGTCTGTTTCAGTCCTGCGGTTCATAGAGCCTGGCGATGGTGTCACGTGCGGAGCTTGCCCAGTCGAATTTCTTCGACGCCGCGCGAATGCGCAGGTTCTCCCATTCCGTTGTGTCGCCCGATTTCAGCGCGAGCGCCTGTTCGACCCTGGCGACGAAAGCGGCCGCCTGGGCGCGGGACGTCGTGCCGGAGAAGAGGAAGCCGGTGCGGTCGTCCTCGATGGTATCGCAGAGGCCACCCGTCGCATGCGCCACCACCGGTTGCGCGGCCCGCATGGCCAGCATCTGGCTGATCCCGCAGGGCTCGAAACTCGAGGGCATCAGGAAGAGGTCGCCGCCGAGATACAGCGCCTCCGAGAGCATGTCCGAGTAACCGCGCAGAAATAGCAGCTGCTCGCGGCGTTGTGCGATCGCGGTCACGCGCCGTTCGTAAGTCGCTTCGCCGCTGCCGAGCATGATGAGCATGCCGCGGGACCCGAGCGTATCCAGGACGTGTTCCAGTGCCGTCCGGCCGTCCTCGAGTTCTTCGAGGAAGAGACTGACCTTCTGTCTGACGAGCCGGCCGATGCTGACGAGGACGTGCTCGGGCCTGTGCTTCGGCAGCGCCAGCAGTCGATCGCGCGCGGCGCGATGAGCCGGGTCCTCCGGTGTGTCGTCGCGCCAGACGTTCACCTGCCAGGCCGCCAGGCCGGTCAGGTCCTGCCAGTCGGGACGACGTCCCGGCGCGCCGCTGTAGTCGCAGCCGTTCAGGATACCGACCAGTCGTCCTGCCCGGGCGGCGTTACCCAGCGGGCGCTCCAGGCCCTCGCCGCCGATGAAGCCGCGTGCCGGGTCGCTCGGCTCGAGGATCTCGCGCGCATAGGTGGGCGACACGGTGCTCACGCGGTCGCAGGTGCGGATGGCGAGCGCCATCGGGTTGATGCAGTCGGGGCTGTGCGGGTCGCCGACGAGTGCCGGGTCGACGTCCAGTTCGGGAAACCAGGCGGCGAGCGACGAGGCGTGGCCGTCCAGCGGCCGGGTGCCCTGGTAGGAGAGGTTATGGATGGTGAAGACCGTGCGGATGGCCGCGAGCGATTCGTAATCCGGTGCGAAACTCCGGAACAGACAATAGAAGGCGGCATGCCAGTCGTGCAGATGCAGCACCTCCGGCGCCGTCTCGAGGTCGCGGATCCATCGCGCCGCGGCGGCGCCCAGGAAGGCGAATCGGGTCGCATCCGTCGCGAAGGGGCCGTCGTCCTCCTGATCGGAATAGATTCTGCCGACGCCGCCGGCGCTGAAGCGCGGATGCTCGAATACCAGCTGGCGTACGCCGCCGTCCGGCGGGGCGGCCTCGTGGACCTCCACCGTCTCGCTGCGTCCCGCGAACTCCACCTCCAGCGAGCCGATGCGTCGCGCTCCGGGCAGCGACGAGAAGACCCCGTACGAGGGGGTCAGCACGGTCGCCTGCCAGTCGAGCTTCGCGAGCGCTGCCGGCAGGTCGCGGACGACGTCGCCCACGCCGCCGACCTTGCCGCCCGGCAGGGCGCCGTTCTCGGCCGCGAGAAAAATGACGTGCTTCGTGCCGATGCCGGGAGATCCTGTCTGCTGCTAGCGCGTGAAGTGCAGGTACTGTCCCAGCATGTCCGGCGTGACCAGGGTGATGCCTGTCTTCGTCACGCGGAAACCGCGGGCGCGGTCTGCTTCCGGATCCTCGCCGACGATCGTGCCGTCGGGGATCTTCGCGCCGCGGTCGATGATGGCGCGGTGGATACGACAGTTCTCGCCGATCTCGACGTCCGGCAGTACGACCGAGTCGGTCACGCTGCTGTAGGAATTGACGGTGACCTTGGAGAACAGCAATGAGTTGCCAACGTGGGCGCCGGAGATGATGCAGCCGCCGGAGACCATGGAATTGATGGCCTCGCCGCGGCGGGTGGCATCGTCGAACACGGACTTGGCCGGCGGCAACTGGGCCTGGTGCGTCAGCACGGGCCAGGTCTGGTCGTAGAGATTGAGCTGCGGGGAGACGGAGACCAGCTCCATGTTGGCCTCCCAGAAGGCCTGCAGGGTCCCGACGTCCCGCCAGTAGGCCTGCTCGTCGGTCTCCGCGTCACGGAAGGCGTAGGCATAGACCCGGTAGTCCCTGATCACCGACGGGATGATATTGCGACCGAAATCGTGGGCGGAGGATGCGGTGTCGGCATCCTTGATGACCTGCTCGTAGAGAAAACTGGTGTTGAAGACGTAATTCCCCATCGACGCGAGGCACAGACCCGGCTTGCCGGGGATGGGATTGGGTTTCTCCGGCTTCTCGTCGAAGCCGATGATGCGCCCGGTCTCGTCCACCGTCATCACGCCGAACTGCCCTGCCGCCTCCTCGATGGGCACCTCCAGGCAGCAGATGGTCATGTCGGCACCGAACTCCGCATGGGCGGCGAGGAAGCTGCCGTAGTCCATCTTGTAGATGTGGTCGCCCGCCAGGATCAGGACGTATCGGGGCTCATGGGTGCGGATGATGTCCAGATTCTGGTACACGGCATCGGCCGTCCCCTTGTACCACTCGCCGCCCACGCGCTGCGAGGCGGGCAGGATCTCCACGAACTCCTGACTGGCCGCGCCGGCGTTCATCCAAGACCAGCCCTGCACCAGGTGGCTGATCAGGGAGTGGGCCTTGTACTGGGTCAGCACGCCGATGCGGCGGATGCCGGAATTCAGGCAATTGGACAGCGGGAAGTCGATGATGCGGTACTTGCCGCCGAAGTGCAGCGCCGGCTTCGCCCGCCAGGTGGTCAGCTCGTACAGCCGGGAGCCCTGGCCGCCGGCCAGCACCAGTGCGAGCGTCTCCCGCGTCAGCCGGCTGACGAAACGCGCGTCGTCGTAGATCTGCATCTCGGCCACGGTGCGGGCCTCTTCGGGTGGCGAATCCAGCCGCTAGTTTGCCAGAACGGCCGGACAATTTCGGGACGGTCGTCGCAATCAGCAGCCCTGGCGGGGCGGGGCTCGCCCCGAGCCGTCCACCACGGCGGCCACGTGGTCCGCGAAAGGCGCCGTCACGGCCGACGGATCGAGCCGCCAGCGCCAGTTGCCGGCCGAGGTGCCCGGCGTGTTGATCCTCGCCTCGGAGCCGAGGCCGAGGTAGTCCTGCATCGGTACCATCGCCAGCCCCGCCCGCGTAGCGAACGCGGCGCGGATCAGGTCCGCGTGGATCGTCTCCGGCGAGCCGCCCGTAACCTCCAGCGCGGCCCGCCGGGTCCGCTCTATCTCCTCCGGCGATCGGAGGTCGTCCGGGCTGCCGGTGAACCAGCCTCGCGTCGTATCGTTGTCGTGGGTGCCGGTGTAGCAGACGCAGTCCGGTGGCACCTCGTCCAGCGCGAAGTCCGGGTCCGCGACGGCGAACTGCAGCACGATCATACCCGGCAGGTTGTGGCGCTCCCGCAGCGCCTCGACCTCGGGCGTGATGACACCGAGATTCTCAGCCACGATCGGCAGCTCGCCGAGTTCCCGCCGGATGGCCTCGAAGATGCTGTCGCCGGGGCCGGGAAGCCAGGTGCCGTCCCGGGCGGTATCCGCCCCGGCCGGCACCGACCAGTAGGCCTCGAAGCCGCGGAAATGGTCGATGCGCACCATGTCGGCGAGGGCAGCTGCCGCCTGCAGGCGCTCGACCCACCAGCGGTAGCCCGAGGCGGCGTGCTTTTCCCAGTCGTAGAGGGGATTGCCCCACAACTGTCCGTCGGCGCTGAAATAGTCGGGCGGGACGCCGGCGACGAATTCGGGCCGTCCGTCCCGGTCGATCTGCAGGATGTCCCGGTTCGCCCAGGCGTCGGCGCTGTCCAGCGCGATGTAGATCGGCATGTCGCCGAACAGGCGGATGCCCTGCTCGTTGGCATAGCGGCGCAGCCGCTGCCACTGGTGATGGAACAGGAACTGGATCGTCCTGATCGCATCGATCGCGGCGCCGGCGTCGGCCTCGAGCCGCGCGAGCGCCGCCGCCTCGCGATGGACGTAGCGCGGCTCCCACTCCGGCCACGGCCGCTCGCCGTGCCGCGACTTCAGGATGCGATAGCGCGCATAGTCGCGCAGCCAGGCGGTGTCGTGCCGCTCGCAAAATTCATCCCGCGCCGACTTCAGTGCGCTGCCCGCGACCCGGTCGAAGCGGCCCGCGGCCATCTGCAGCAGCGTCGTCTTGAGCGGGATCAGCGCGCCGTAATCGACGGTGTCGCGGGGCAGCGCCCGGAGTGGTGCGACCTCGGCCCGTCGCAGCAGTCCCGACTCCAGCAGGTCGCCGGTGGCGATCATCATCTCGTTGCCGGCAAAAGTGGACAGCGGCTGGTAGGGCGAATCGCCGTAGGCCGTGGGGCCGGTGGGCAGGAACTGCCAGACGCCGAGCTGCATGCGCCGCAGCGTGTCCACGAAGCCGAGCGCCTCGCGGCCGATCTCGCCGACACCGAAGCGGCCCGGCAGGGAGGTGATGTGCAGGCAGACGCCGGCCTGGCGGTTCGGCGGCAGGCCTTCCGCCTCGATCTCTTCGCTCATACGGGTCGCCGTCAGTCTCTCTGCCTGGTTCGCGGAGGACTTTAGCACCAGTGCGGCGCTGGCGCCGTCATCCGAGCAACACGTTGCGCATGGAGATCGAGCCCCAGTCGAAGCCCTCCTGGGGAAAGCTCACAGGGTCGCGGCTGTCGGTGGCGCCGAAGGCATAGATCAGCGGCAGCCAGTGGTCGGGCGTCGGATGCGCCATGCGGCCGTCGTCGGTGTCGGCTGCCGCCGCCAGCAGGGCATCGGTGTCGCGCTGGACGAGGATGCGCGCGACGGTCTCGTCGAATCGCCGCGCCCAGTCCGGTGTCTCCCGCGTTCCGGACCTCATACGGCCGAAGGCGTCCTGCAGGTTGTGTACGACGTTGCCGCTGGCAAGGATCAATACGCCTTCCTCGCGCAGATCCTCCAGTGAGCGCGCGAGCTCCAGGTGGCCGCGGATGTCCAGCCGGCGGTCGATGCCGAGCTGGACTACGGGCACCTGTGCGTCCGGGTACATCCGGCGCAGCACGCTCCAGGTCCCGTGGTCGAGGCCCCAGTCGCCGTTGAGTTCGGCGCGGTCCGTACCGATCAACTGCCGCACCCTGCGGGCGAGATCCGCCTTGCCCGGCGCCGGATAATCGATCTCGTAAAGGGCCTGGGGGAAGCCGCCGAAGTCGTGGATGGTCGGCGGATCGGCGTTCGCCGTCAGCAGGGTGCCGTCCACGTACCAGTGGGCGGAGATCGCGAGGATCGCGGCCGGCGTTGGCACCTCGTGCCGCAGCGCGGCGAATCCCCGGCTCCATCGGTTGTCTTCGATGGCATTCATCGGGGATCCGTGCCCGGCGAAGATCACCGGCATCCGGTCGCTGCCGGGTTGGCTCGTTGTTACTTTCGCCATGCGTTCATCCTCCTCCGGTCAGGCGCCGGCCGCATTGTCATCGACCTGCGCGCGGCCGAATCGGGCATCCAGCGAGTACGGGCCGCCGCCGCGCAGGAAGATCGCCACGGCCAGCAGGCCCCACATCAGCGGATACTCGATGCCGCCTGCGGTCCAGAAGAACCCGTTCGGTATGTGCACCGAGAGCGCAACAGCCATGAAAACGGCCACGGCCAGCGCCGCCGGACGGGTGAGCAGACCGAGGACCAGCGCCAGTCCGCCGAAGACCTCGACGAGGCCGGCCAGCGTCGCGAAAAGGATGCCGGGACTCATGCCCAGGGTCGATTCGAAGTACTGTCCGGTGGCGGTGAGGCCGTAGCCGCCGAACCAGCCGAACAGCTTCTGGGCACCGTGGGGGATCAGCATCAGCCCGGTGGTGACGCGGACCAGGGGATAGGCCAGCGTTGCCATGCGGTCGGCCGCGGGCAATACGCGGGGCGTGTTCAGGGTGGCATTCAGCTCGTTGCTCATGTCGAAACTCCTCTCTATACGGGCAGCGCAGACCGCTCTCCCTTCGATGGCGTTACCCTATTGGAGTATCTGTATGGCGACTAGATAGCTAGAATGGAACATATGGTTGCCGAAGCAGAAACCTTGGGCGGATCCCTGGAGGACGTACGGGCGTTCTGCGCCGTCTATGAACTCGGTAGCATTTCGGCGGCGGCCCGGCGCCTGGGCACGACGAAAGGGGGTCTGAGCCGTCGGGTTTCCCGCCTCGAGGAGCGGCTCGGCGTCAAACTGCTCGCACGCACGCCGCGCGCGGTGAGTCCGACGGAGGAGGGAGCCGCGTTCTACGTCAAGGCCGGCGACGCGCTCGCCCTGCTGGATGACGCGGCGGACGGCGCCAGGCACGCCCGGTCGATACCGCACGGGCATCTGCGGGTGACGGTTCCGCTGGATTTCGCCGTGGACGTACTGCCGCCGCTCATGGTCGAGTTCCAGTCGGAACACCCGCAGATCACGGTGGAGCTATTCGTCTCGGATGCCATGCTGGACCTCGCGACGCTCGGTATCGATCTGGCTTTGCGAGCCAGTGCCCAGGATCTGCCGGATTCGAATTACCGGGCGTCCTCACTGATCGAGTTCCCCATCGTGCTCTACGCCGCCCCGGATTATCTGGCAGCACACGGCACGCCCGCGCGACCGTCCGACCTGGCGGAGCACGCGATCGTGGCCACGCGTGAACCGGTCGGTGCGGGCCGGCGCACGCTCACGCATCGGCGGGGCCGCTCGGAGTCCGTGACCGTGCGTCCGCGTATCCAGTCCGGCAATTACGCCATTACCTGCCGCATGGTCGCGGAGGGCGGCGGCATCGGTGCGCTGCCGGAGATCGTCGCAGCGTCGGCGGTCGGGGCAGGGCGACTGGTACGTGTGCTGTCGGACTGGACCGTGGCTCAGGCCAGACTGCACGCCATCAGCGTCGCCGGTCGGGAGGCGCCTGCGCGGGTACGGGTCTTTCGGGAATTCATCCGCGAGCGGTTGACGGCCGGGGAGCCTGTGCTCTCGAGTTTCAGCTAATCTCCTGCCGACAATTCGAGCACGCCGCCGGTCAGCGAGGGCCCTCCGCCGTACCCGGTGCCTGGAACCGTCAGCTGGCGCCACCCGGCCGCCATTCCGGTCGTCACCGATGGGCGGCGCTGTAACGGACGTTGGATTAAACTACTGCCGGACCGGCCAGAATGGTTGGCACCGCACGCAATCCGACCGGAGAGATTATCCAGAGATGGAACTCGTCGTTTTCGACCTCGACGGTACGCTGCTCAACAGGGCGTCCGCGATCTCAGACTTCACCCGCGAGACGCTGAAGCTCCTGGCCGATCGGGAGATCGCGTACACGGTCGCCACGGGGCGCACGTTGCATGGCGCCCGGGCGGTGCTAGAAGGGCACAGTTTCAGGCTGCCCCAGGCCTACAAGAATGGTGTGGTGATCTGGCATCCCGACACCCGGCACCTGTCAAGCGTCGCCACGCTGACGCCTGCCGAGCTGCAGCACGTCACGAGCGCCAGTATGGATCAAGGCCTGACCCCTTTCGTCTTCACGATGAAAGACGGCACCGAGGGTCCCGTGTTTCACCCGCCGACCCTGACGCCGATCGAGCGGGAACTCATCGCGCATGTCGGCATGGAAGCGCAGCTGGATGTCCGCGGACTGGACGAACTGCCGCCGGACGCAGTCGTGACCCACGTGAACGCTATCGGCGAGGCGGATGCCATCGCCGCCGTCGTCGCGAGCATCGAGGACGAGCCGTCGCTGGTGGCTTACTCCGGCGTCGCGCTGGAAGGCGATCAGTGGCGCTGGCTGGATATTCATCACAGCAATGCCAGCAAGGGTGGCGCCATCCGGACGCTGAAAGACCTCCTCGGCCTGGAACGGGTCATCTGCTTCGGTGACAGCGACAACGACCTCAGCATGTTCGAGGCGGCGGACGAGTGTTACGCCCCGGCAAATGCGAACGAAAGGATCAGGTCTGCTGCCACGTCCGTGATTGGCCACCATGATGAAGAGGGCATCGCGCGTTTTCTGCGGGAGCGCTTCACGCTCGGCTAAGGATCGCTGGGAACCCCAGCCTTGGCCGACCAGCCATTATGACTGGTCGGGGTGAGAGGATTTGAACCTCCGGCCCCTGCCTCCCGAATTCGAATAATAGCCTTTTCGCAACAGTTAGTTGCGCATAACTGATTGATTTTGTTGTCTACAGGCGTCCACTGCTGTCTAATAGAATTCACAAAACCGCACTTACAGTGCACTTACGGCAGTATCGTCACGCACCGATCGCGGGTAGGTTTTCAGGGAATGAAGAAGAGTATAAGCCTCTATCGTCCGCAGCGAATTACGGCAACCTTGATCAAACGTTTGGCTGCGGCGGTCGCGCCGGATCGCCCTCGCGAAATTCGCGATTGCACGAGCGGTCTGATTCTCCGTCATCAACCGTCCGGCTATCTGGGGCTATACGCGGATTTGGGCCGCGGCCAGCGCGAGCAGATTTGCAAGGCGACACGCATCACGGATACGCAAGATGGGATGACGATGGCGATCGCGCGTTCACGCGCGATCGCATTACGAGGCATGGGCGCCGAGGGCCACGATTTCAAGAAAGAACGGCAGCGCAGGCGCGCGGTGCCCACACTCAAAGAGTGGCTGGACGAGACCGATGAAAAGTCCTACGCCTGGTGGGTCGTACGGAACCGGAAGGACGGGAAGAACGCCCTCTCGCGCATGAAATTCCACTTCCTGCCAATCCTCGGAAAGCGACGAATAGATGCGATCACTCCTGCCCACCTTGAAGTCTGGCGAACCAAGCGGCTGGACAAGGCAAAGCGAGAGACGATCAATAGGGAGGCAGGCGCGTTGCGAGCCTGCCTGGCGAAGACCCTAGAGTGGAAGATACTCGACCACCATCCGCTGGAGGGGCTTCGGCCGCTGCGAGTGGATCGGCATCGCCGTGTAATCCGCCCATTGACCGATGTAGAGGTCGAGGCGCTTCGTGAGCAGCTCGCGAAACGTGAAGAGAAGCTGCGTCGGGATCGCCGATCTGCGAATGCATGGCGAGCGCGAAGAGGTTATGACTTGCTCCCAACCTTGGATGAGGGATTCGCTGATGAACTTCGGCCAGCGGTCGAACTTTCGCTGGAGACGGGGTTGCGTAGGGGGGAGTGTCTCGGGCTGCTATGGGAGTGGGTGAACTTCCGGAATGCGATGATCGTGATGCCAGGCGACGCCACTAAGAGTTATCAAACCCGTGAAATTCCGCTTAGCGCGCTTGCACTAAACGTTCTTGAGACGATTTACAAGCAACAGGGAGAGCCGGACGAAGGTCCAGTCTTCCGGCGTAAGGACGGTAGCAAGTACTACAACATGAAGCGTTCCCTCTACGCAGCCCTGAAAGCGGCTGGAATTCGTCGTCGTTCGCCGGAGGGGAGGATCGTGTGGCATTCTTTGCGGCATACGTTCGGATCTCGACTAGGTGCGGCGGGAGTCGATGCCCAGACGCTGAGGGAGCTGATGGGGCACGCCAATCTCCAGACCACGCAGCGGTACCTTAAATCAGACAGAGACAGGAAGAGGGCGGCGGTAAAGCTGCTCTGACAGTCGTCAGCTGAAGCGATCGTCGGAGTATGTCCTCTCTGTGTTTCCGTCCAATGATGGATTGGACGGAAGGGATCGGAATCTAGGTTTAGGATCAGATGCTTACGAATCCAGTTTATCGGGAAGTCGCACCAATGTCGCACCCTGAATTCTCATGGATTTGGCGATATTTTCATCTTGTACGATGTGGCCAGCATTGAATGAAGCTGATAACCGCCAAGCGGGTCAGACGATGAGATCGTCGTGAAACGCGCCAGTATTCGTGGAGGGGCTGTCATCGAGCCGATTTCATGGGGAGGTAGTCCCCTGTCCTATAGGCTGCTTCAATCTGCAGTGGGCGCCGTTTCGGTAGTGTTCAGGACAGAGATCAGCCTCGCGGCATACTGCTTGTAGGCGGCCCCCTCAATCTGATTCTGGATCAACACTAAGCGGTCGCTCACTACCTTGGCGTTGTCGATTTCGCGAAGCCCGATCAGACCTGCGATCGACTTCAGTTCAGTCGTCAGGCTACCCGCAAGCCGTGCCTTCTCGCAGGAAACCTTGAGGGCCTTTACGGCGCTATTTCGATCGCCATGCCTAAGATTATTGGCAGCGGCATCGCGCCAATAAAGAGCTTCGTTCAAGGGGTCCGAGATCATAGTATAGAGCCGCTGAGGATCAAGTGCGCCGCACGGTAGTCCCAGTCTGTTCTTATACTTATTAACATTGGCAATAGTGAAATAGTCACCGGCGTCGTTCGCGTCTCTTGCTAGGCTCTCTAGCCAAGTAGAGAGGGGCGCTCGCAAAGCTCCAAGCAGCCACAGCGCTTCAACTATGTTGAGAACCATGCCAAACAGTATCATCCGGTGGTTCAGGATGGCCTGCTCAGCCTTTAATTGCGCTTCGTCAATGAAAGCCTCTTTCCGGATAGGGACCAGCCGCCTTAGACGAAACCCACCAAGAACGTATGTCCCCATAACGTCCAATGTATCTAGAATTCCCCATCTCGAATCGACGGAGGGGAATCCGAAACTGACCAGTGGTCCTTTGAGCATTTTTCGCAAATAAAGGAGTTGACTAAGCAATTGCGATTTTAGGCATTCGCGCATTCGATGGGTCGCCATATCAGGACACTCCGCAATCTGGCGCAGACCTCTCGTACAAGCCATTTGCGCCTGTTCGTACCTTCCGGCCCTGTCTAAGGCACGAGAATAGTAAACTGAGCAAGCGGATGACTCGAAACTTGCATCGTTCCAGTTATGCTGTTCGTATAATTTGATGGCCCTCTCCGATTCGCCTGAGTGGAAGAGCGCGGTAGCGAGTATTAGCCGCTTTGTTGATTCGCTGAAACGAACGGTCCGGCTAATTTCATCAGCCCTCCTTCGGAGAACTGCGTCTGCATCAAAGGAGTGTGTATATTGATCAATCCCGAGCCCCCAACGCTGTGTTATCCACACGCGCGGCTTGCCGAGCACCCGGTGCGCACCCACTAGCCTTGCCTCCTGCACGCCGACGGACTTTCGCTTGATACTGAACCAGTAAACTTGCCGCTTGTTGGAAAACGATGAAATGTATGGGAACAGATCAAAATCTCGACCGGAGTAGCCGGCCAACACCAAGTTTTTCGTTCTACAAGCCGTTGCGAGAATTTTTATTGCGATCTGATTCGTTCTCGTAATCGAGTGCATCGTTGATCGGAGAGTCTGCATTTGGCCCGCGCATCCATGAAGCTTGTAAATACGGAGCGGCCCTTTGTTGGCACTCATAGCTTCGAGTTCATCCAACCAACGTTTCTCTTCCCTACTGCCGGGTAGAACGACCACGAAGTCCTTGTCCGGGACAAGGCCATTTTGTATGGCCGCCAACTCGAATAGCTGATCGAAATTCGTAGTGAATATCGGCACTCCATGCTTGTATGAATATTCGACGGCGCAGATGTGGAACGGGTTCGGCGTCAATTCAGCTTCAACTGACGTCAAGTAATCGGTCGCAAGAATGCTCCAGATAGCGAGCCAAGAGTCATCTCGAGTGATGGTGGTTATATTCTCGTAGAAGATCTCAGGCTGTATTGATCCGAGGACATAGTCGATCTCTTGCGCGTATTCCGTGCTTGGAAACACGTGCTTAGATGTTTCCGCAACTACCTGATCTGGGCTATAGGCGCCGGATTCTACCGATATGCCCGCTCCAGCGAAGAAAACTACCTCACCTGCAGCGAACAGAGCTCCCAACTGAGGGTCGTTCAGAGACAGCATCGAGTTCACTGACAGTTTACCTCTCGGTTGCGCTCACTTGCTCGATCGCCTGAGTCGAATTGCGGTCTAACGCCTTCGCCGCATGCAATTTGCAACTCATGAGCACACGATATCATCCTTCACTGCGGTGGGCAGGATCAGCCGCGATAGTATTGATGTTCGCTGTACTCGAGTGCTCAGGACGTAAGAGAGCCGACAGATGGCCGCGTGCGCGGTAACTCCCGGAGCTACCCAACCGAGTTACCCTCGCATCTCTATAATCAGGGCGCAAACGAACGAAAGACTGGAGCCGAAAGGAGTCAATAATGACTTGGCTGGCGTTTGTCGGAAAACTGCATGAGAGGACAGTGGAAAATGCGGTTTCCTTAAGAGGATACTGCAGAGTCCAAGATCTAGACATTTCGGCGGATAGTCCGAAAAGGCAAAAACCCCATTGTTAACTTAGTCCGGAAGCGAAACGTGGTGAGGAGCTTCCGAACGTACATGTAGAATACTGGCAACGTACACATTGCTAAATTAAGGAAATGTGCTGTCGAAGCTAAGACCATCGTGCGCCGCGCCTTAGGCAACATTCGAAGGCGATAGCTCTACGCGAAAACTTGCGGAGAGCGGCATTCAATTGGTTAAGAAACGGCTTAAACAGGCTTGAAGTAGTCACTCATAATGTCGGTGACTCTCTAAGTGCTGGCTTTAGACGATGCATCCGTCAATTGGTTGTGCCGTAGGAATCTCCTTACTCCTGGTTAGATTGCCTGTCGCTGTCGCGCTCGGGCGGCAGCGTAGTCTCCTCAGTTTCTGTTCGTGCTTGGCCATCGGCAGAGTGTGCCGCTTCTCCGGTATCTTGGAGTGGCTGTTGGGTCGTGAGTGGAGGTTGCAGCGTGCCCATGGTCCGAATCGTGGGCGACTCACCGTTATTGCTGTCTCGATAAGGGTTCTTGTCGCCGCCGGTAAGGGGTGCGGTAATGCCGGGAACTGCAGTGGTTGGCATTTCTTTGATCGTGAATACCTCGGAAATGTAGACATAGAAAAAGGCAAACGAGAATATGAGTATGAACAACCCTGTGACGGAAGACCGGAGGACTAATTTACCGTGCTCCACGGTCAGCTCATGATCATTGTTGAGCCCGCTGTGCTGACCGGTTTGGGCTAACTGATACGTGGCGAACAATTGGAGCCCAGCTAGCAACACTCCCGACAGGGTCAGCAAGACAACCATCCACAGGATGACTCGCTCCGATGCGTACTGAATAGCAAATTTGGCTCTTCTTATCTGAAAATCATTCAAGAGCCCTTGGTAGCGAATCTTGTCGTAGCAAACGCCACTGGTTTCCGCGATCGATGACACAGTATCAGGCGCAACCGTAGCAGACGCCAGGATACTTTCGCTGCAGCTCTCTATCGATTGCAACTCGTGGCCCAAGATAATAGCCGGCTGATCGATTAGCGCCGCCGCATTCGTTAGCCAGAAATATCCCAAAAGTGCTATCCCGCAAACGGCGCCAAGCGCCGCTGAGATGAGCTTCGCTCGAAGATTGCCCCGCAGCAGATTCATACCATCCTCGGATCTTGTCTAGTAACCGGTGAGACCGCCGAACTGACCACACCAACACGGTGCGCCATACGGAATAGGTTGATGGTGAGCGAGCCAACACCAGTTTACGCCGTTCGGCGGTAAGTAGCATCGTGCAAAGAATTGCTGTGGTGGCGGTGGCATTGGCGTTGAAGAGTAACCCCGGGGTGGTGGTTGCGCCGGCGTCTCAGATGGACATTCAGTCCAGCAGGTATCACCCTCACATTTGGTATAGCAATTTGCGACTGCCGTACTGGAAAACAGCAATCCAGCGGCACACGCAGTCAGTGCGTAGGCGTAGCTTCTGCTGCCCATAATCGCTCCCCCTGTCTTGTAGTTTGAGAAATCACTTTCATCGGCAAGTTATAGGCGCACTGTTCGGTCAGATTCCATTCGTATGGGAATTGCTACCGAGATATCCTTTACTGCTTGCACGGCGCCCGGCGTGCCTCCGACTGCTACCTCCCCGACAGTGATCGCCACTAGAATGCAATGTCTGTCTTTATACAGTGCGTGTGGCCGGCTTGCCGAGTATCCAGAAGCCGAGAGTCTTCGCGCACCGCGTCTACGAGTTTGGTTCTCGGCACCTCGCTATCACGCTCAGGGCTTCCGTGAACTCCTTCTTTGGTCGATAGAAGCGACTGGAGACGGTCTGACCTGGTATGAGGACCTCTACGCTCGAAGAGCTGCCAGAGAGACTTGGGCGTCGCGTTTAGGCTGCCATGATGACCAATCTTGTAGACTTGTACCTTTCTCAAGAGCTCTTGATAGCGCGGCTGGTCCAGAGCATAGGACCAGTTTTCCCATTGCGCGTCTCCAGGGAACAGGAAGGCCTGATCGCCGACCTTGAATAACAGGATGACACTCGTATTATTTAGTACGTCGTCCAGAATGCGCACGATGCGAAACAACTCCTCGGCTCGCAGGTCATCAAGCCGTTGTCGCAGCCACCGCGCGTAAGGGGGAACGCTGAGCGCGTGGAATGCCGGGAACGGTGAATTCTGCTCTATAGCGCTCGAGGCCTTTGCCTGCATGTGCCAGAACTGGTCCGGATGGCTGTGGACCTGGCTTTCGATCTCCCGTGATTGTTTGAGAGTAGGCGGACCGAGGACTTCAACATCCACGTTCGGCAATAGATGCCCCAGTCCCGAATTCGATCCCGTGTAGACGAAGTAGCCACCGTGACGGCTACTCTCGCCACGCGACACCGCGGCTTCTGCCAGTGCCTTCAGATTCAGGACGGCGGCCCGATTAGTAATGTTGTTCTCGCCCATGAATCGCAAACGACTACGAGTTACCCTGGAGAGCCCACGAAGATTCTTCAGTTGGCTGTGCACGCTCTCCGCAAAGGTCTCCATGTCGCGCAGTCGCTGCTGATAGGCATGAAAAGCCTTAAGCGACGGTGCGACCTCCGCGTCCACAGGTGCATCGGGATGCTCCGTCCACGGCTGAACGATAATGTCCGGCTCGAGCTTGCGGATGATGTCGCCGGGCCCGGTGCCGCTCTTGTTCGTGGCGAAGCCGCTGATATGGTCTTTGTGCCGATGGGTAGCGACGATTGCGTCCAGTTTGCCACCACAGTCGTGCTTGATCTGGTTGGCAATAATTCGGGTATTGTTTCGATTAGAGTTGGCCGGCAGGCGGGTGCTGCCGAAGTCGATGAGTACGTTCCGGACGAAGTTCGGATAGTCGAACGTCAGTAAATTGCAATCGCCAAAGCCGACGTTATAGGCCCGGATCGTCAGTTTGACCGGTGTCAGAGCTTCGCTTGGCATATCGAACTACCAGGACTCCTCTGGTGGCACCACCTGCTCGGCGGCGACCCGATGCAATTCTGCGAAAGAACCCGCCGCGCGACCGCCGTGGACGTAATGTCCCCGGTTCCAAAGGGTCTCCAGGCGGTCCGACTGATGGGCGCTCTGGATCGATGTCCCGATGTCGTACTTCAGCTGGCCGAATTCGTCGAAGACCAGGGCATTGCTCCCGTAGATCCTTATGGCGGTGTCATCGGGCATGTCCGGTGGTTTCCGGATCTTGAGGCGTTTTAGCTCGTCGGCGCGAACACTCAGCGTCTGTATGACCTCGGCGACCGTCTCACGGACGACGAATCCATCATGCCCGGTCCGCGTCACCGGCCTCACGGACAGCACGCGTGTGAACGCATCCGGATTGATCTGAAATAGCCGGCGATTCTCCCAGACAAACCGCTGGACCGCTTCGGTGTCGCTTCGCATTGGCTCTGCATGGCTGAACCCGTATAGCGGTCGGGTCCGCGGTGCCTCCCACTGTCCCCGATGTGCCCCCTGACCGCTTGCCGGTGCAATGCCGTAGTCGGCGAAGCTCCCAATCAGCGTCTGACGGTAGTGGTAAGGCTCATCCGTCAGGTAGGTCTCCACGTCGGATGTGATCAACGCGCTGAGATAGTCTGGGAAGGTCAGATCAGTCGGAGGCAGGTAGTCGAGCGCGCGGATAGCCATGGTCAGCAGATGCTTGGCGGCCTTGGTGCCTTCCTCGACCACACGCTCTCGGCTCGCCAGGCGGGATTTTACGCCGATAATGGGCTCGAGCCGAGCGACCCAGACCTTGAGGTAGGCACGCAGAACAGCTGCTACCAGGATCTCGCCTCGTGTATGGGGGTGCTGGCGGTCCTCGTCAGCCAGGTAATTGCCTGGCGGCAAATCGAGTGAGGCGCGCAGTGAACGATGCCGTATCCCTGAGAGCTCCGCTCCGATCTCCTTCGCAAGCCGGAGCAACGCATTGGTGCGTAAGGCTTCGAATCCGATTCGGGACGACTCCAGCAGTCCGGGATAGCCTTGGGCATCTTTCCCCAAGGATAAACTGACGATCTCCGGCGATTGCAGGACGGAGAGGATCGCTATGATATCGGCAAAGCCCTCGTGGAACGCGGCCTGGTCCGGGGAGGAAGGTCGGTCGAAGAACGGTCGGATACCGTCGACGAGCGCATGCGTCGTCTCATGGACCACGATGTCATGCGATAGACAGGTATGTACCCACTGGTTCCGACTGCCGCGAAAATAACCGAAAGCAAGACACTGATCCGACCGGGAGTAGAAGGCGTTCCCATCCAGGAATGCGTGGGGCGCGATCTTCAACTGGTGTGCATTCCGGCTGAACTGCCAGGCAATATGACGTCCGAGGGAGGACTCAAACTTGAACAATGTAGCCATTGAGATGGCATACACGTTCTGTGCATGAAAAATGGGGTTGTCGGTGATGTCGCTGTTGCGCCAGTCATCGGGCAGTACGTCTGCGCCCAGATCGCTCGACCGCGGCCGGTAGAGCTTGCCCGCATTGGTGTCGTAGTCAATGACGTGAATCCGTGCCCCCCGCGGGCCGGGATCCAGTGATTCTGCCGGGATCGTAAGCTCGGTCGTCAGGATACGCGAGCCCCTTTTTATACTGGGATCCTGAGCGACGACGGTCAGCTGACGTGTCTCAAAGGGTTGTGGTCGATACTCCCCCATCGCCACTGCTAGCGGGCGTTCAATCGCGCCAGGAAGTCGGGTGAGGCCTGCGACTGCAGCTGCGAGTTCGTCCTCGCGCTGCGGCCCCTGAATCCGCGCAGAGTCCTGCGACCCGGAGAGGCGAGTCCCAGCAAGCTGCGACGAAACGCCTCGTTGCTCGCGCAATGAAAGCGGAATTCGTCACCGTAATCCGCCAGCACATCAAAGAAGTCGTCGGGTGTCGCCCCTAAAGTCTTTTGCATTACTTCCGTGATGCGCCCTACAGGGACGTCCGGAAAGTACAGCGAGAGCTCCTCCACGGTATTCAGGTTAAAGCCAGCCAGCCGATCGGGAGCAAAACTTCGGATGGGAGGGCGCTTCGGCAGCTTGGCCTTCAGTAGCGCCTTAGCATCGATAATGCCGGGCCCGTATCGTTCAGTATCCCAGTTGGAAATCGGCCGATAACCCTCCGTACGCAGGAGCTGCTGGAAGACGCGAGCGAGGCGTTCGCGTCCATATCGCCTGATCAGCTCGTCGCGTCCATGATAAGAAAGCCACAGGGCGCAGATCCCGGCGGTCGTCGCGACGGCATAGGAAGTCCCGCTGCTTCGTTCCTCATCATAGTCCCCGGAACGGCTGGTCCGGGCCCGCCAGACGGATTCTCCCGGGGCGGTTATATCGACTTGCCGGCCGCGGGCGGAGTCCCGCCAAGGTCTGTCGTCACAATTACTGGCAGCGACGGCGATGACGGTGTCGATTCGGGCCGGGTAGATAACGCGCTTGTAAACATTGCCCGCCGCTCCCAGGAGGATGAGACCGGCATCCTGAGCATCACGTACGGCCTCAGCCAGCGCGCGGGACCCAAACGGCCCACCCAGGCTCATTGAGACGATGTGACAGTCGGCCGAGATCGCCGCATAGATCGACTTGACGACATTGCCGAAATTGAAGTGAATGACGCTGGAGGAGACCCTAAAAGGAACCACCTCCGCAGCCGGTGCTACACCGCCAACATACTGCGGATCACCCTCCGTCGATCCGACGTCGCTCATAAACACGCTCGCCGTCGCCGTGCCATGGCCCGGACTCGGACGCTCCAGTGGGTCCAGCGGATCACGTTTTCTGTCTTTGAAGTCGTAGCCCAGATCGGCTAGCAGTCGATCCGGATCGTCAATCTCCGGATGTCTGCGATAACCCGTATCCGGATGACCGATGCGGATGTCCTTGCCCCGCGGCGCCTTCTTCAGTTTCCACGCCTCAAGAACCCCGGCGCTCTTCAGGCTCCATTCCGGGTCTTTGCTACATGGCTTGTTAGGCGTCTCACCCCAGCCAAACTGGCGGGTCGAACGCTCGTAGCGAGGCGCGTCTATGCCCGGTACCGGCGCGTCGACCTCAGCGTAAGCAACAAGTGGGTCTGCAGACAGGCTCCGTGCAATCGGCCAAGCCTCGCCCAGTGGCAGAGGGCGTTCGGGCGTCACATAGTAAAGCCCGGATTCGTTGACAGGGTTAAGGGAATACGAGCCAGCTTCCAGGCCAGCGCCGTTAACGGCCCGCCGAACATCTGCAAGTCCAACATCCGAGTCGACCCGCAAGAAGATTCCATCCGCACTGCTAGCCTGTTCCATGAGCGAGCCCTATGGCGGCATGCGTGGGGTATATTTACCGTAAAAGGTAACGATAGATCAACAAAGTTGCTGAAATCGACGATTGCACAATGAGACTGTCAGGCCGCCTATCCAGTGCCTTAAGAGGATCGGGTAATGACACCTGATACGTTACCTTCAATGGCGATGGAGCTCATCGTCTAGGTCTGGGAACCTGGGAGTTCAATATCGGAGCGGATCGGAATCCAGCAGAACTGCATGTCGACAGCCGAAGCCACAGACCGTCTACCGTGGGACGCGTGGACGGATTGCGTCGTTTCGAATCGAATATGAACTGAGAGCCAATCGGCTGCCTATTCGGCCACGCGATACATCGCACGAAGGCTGCGCCCGTTCCAGCATTGGAAAAACCTGGATTCCTCCGAGCGCTGTATGGCTTGAAGCATGAGTTGGCAGTCCGGCGTTGCCTGATGAAGCTCCAGGATTAATTGAGCTCGTGTGTCGGAAACCGAAGCTCAGTTGATGAGTAGAAGCCACAAGTACCGGTTGCAGGAAGAAGTCGTGGTCAGACCCTAGCTGCGCCGTGGAATTCTGCTATATTTGGTTCTTGCAAGCCAAAAGAAGAACACCGATATTCATGGTTGCCGCGCTCGCATAAGGACGTCCGGCGCGACCGAACATCACTTAAGGCACGGCGAAGCGACGGCAGTCTAATGATTGCGGCAGGGGGATCGGTCGTGTCACTGCTCCGGATTCGTATCCAGGCCCCGCCTGATGCTGGGACTGCCCGCTCAGCCGGCAAGAGTGCCGGCGATTCTTACGTCGAGCGACTGCTTAAGCTGATCCCCGCCGAGGCGATCGGAATCTACCTCGTCGGCGTGCAGGTCGTCGGCGGCGACATTCGCACCCTGCCCGGGCTAGCGCGCTGGACGCTCGCATGCACGATCTTCGTCATCGTACTCCGCGCGATACTCAGCTCCGAGTCACCGAAATTCGGCCTCGACAACGCCAAGTCATTCGGTGAGTGGTGGCGGCAGTTTCGCAGGGACGCGCAATGGCCGGCCGTGTTCATCGCGACTATTTCCTTCCTCGTATGGGCGACAGCGCTCGGGCACCCGGTCGCGCCGTGGTTTTCCAGTCAGTGGAACGCGTGCGACACGGCGGACGCTGTTATTTGCGGAGGCGAGAAACTTGGCACGCTCATTCTGCTGCTTTGGACTCCGCTGGCTGCGTTCCTTTACACAGGTGAGCGGGCGGGCAACCTTACAAACGATGGCAGAGATTTACTGGATAAGCAGCCGAGGGATCCTAGCCCCACGACGTCGAGACCCGACCCAATCGCACAAAGACGCGTGATCAGTCCGGATCATCGCACGAAGCCGAGCAGCCTCAAGAGGTCGCCCTACGAGTCCATTGCACTGTTGCATGCCTTTCGACCTAATCAAACCAAGGCGGCGAAGCTGGGAACTGGGTGGCTGGTATCGTCGAGTAGTATCGTCACCGCCGGCCACGTCCTAACAGACATGGCGTGGATACGCGGGTGGCTTCGTTACGATTCGGACGCCGACGATTGGGGCGCGTTCTTCGAATCCTCGCAATTGATCGTACATTCCCGTTACGTCAACAACAGCGATGAGTCGTTCGACATCGGGATCATTAAATTGCGAGAAGAGGTACTCAATGCGGCGTCGCTAAAGATCAAAGACCCGGCTGCGTCGCCGAGCACCGATTTCCGCTGCGCCGGCTACCCTGAAGACAAGGGCGGACTGACGATGTATGAAGCTAGCGGCGAGCCAAAAGGCCAAGCGGGCACGCTCGTGTTTCACAACATCGATACTGACGATGGCCAAAGTGGGTCACCAATCTGGTTCGGCATCGGGCGGGAAGTCACCGCCGTGCATACAGGACACGGTTCAGCAGATAACTCCGAACTCAACCATGGCATCTATATGAATGCGGAAATCGTCAGTTGGATCAAGGAGCACCTGGACTGACAACGGAGGACGATTGTGAATAGGCAAATCGGAGGAATACTAATAGTGTCGATCCTCGTCGGCTGTGGCGGCCAGCCCACGAAAGCAGGGACCAATGGTCGGGACCAGACCCGTGTGTATGCCGAGAGATGCCTTTTTCGGCCTGTCGATACCGACACCGAAGCTGGGCTGCCCGGCGTCGTCGATGCTGTCGTAGGCGGTGTCATATCAGGCACGCTAGGACGGATCGGCAAAGCGCTGAGATCTGTTGGAGAGAAGGACGCCGACGTCGTAGTCGGCCGCTATCCGGCCGAATTCTCTCCGGGCGATCCGTCCCACTGTATTTTCGTCGCCAAGGGAGGTTGGTCCGCTGATTCGAAAAACGCATGGAATCTCGTGGCCCATGATGGAAATAGCAGGGAGCTCGTCAAGTTTGGCAATTACTTCTTGCGCGACCCGGACTTTTTTCTCGAGATCGCTGTCGTTCGCTCCGCTGGTGGTAATGCATTGAGGCTGGTACCCAACTACTTCGAATACCGGCGGCTCATCGATGACGGCGCGAATATCGACGGTCGGCATTTACGCGGTATTGCCATAGAGGTTGCCGTTCATCCGCCCGGCGAAGGACCAAAAAGCAGCAAGGCCGTGGGGGCGGCAATCGTACTTGGGAGCATGTCGACAGGTTACGGCTACGACCTGCGCAGCGGGACCCGAAGACCGCTAGCAGGCGGTGATTGGGAACCCGGCTATCTCCCCCTCGAGTACACAAGCGCCTGGTTCCCGACGTTCGCGCCCGCGGCGCAGCCCGCGACGAATTCGTCGCAGTCCGCTTCGACCTCGACGCCGTCCGACTCGCGTTCGCCGAGCGCGTCTGCTGGAGACGATACCACGGCAGAAATCGAAGCCAGGCGTCTAACTCTGCCACGCACGATTACAGTGACGTTCACGGAGACCAGAGCGGCTCGGGAGTTCCTGCTGTTCCTTGCGGACGTGTTTGACGCCAGTAAGGACGAGGTTCAAGCGGCGACGGAACTCGCCGTTCTCAGCAGCAAGCAGGCCGAAGCGGAGCTGGCTGGGGCGAAAGCAACCAATACGTTGATGAGTGATTATTTCGGTAAGCTCGCGGCCGCGGAGGTGAAGATTCTTGAATACTGTTCAGCATCGACGGCCGACGACGTAGAGAGCCTCAGCGCCAGAATCAAGGCATCGAGCGCGGCGAATGTGGCACAACGCTCGGCCAATGTTGCGGCAATGGCGGCCAGCCAGCCGATGCCGTACACAAGCTTCGTCCCAGTCGGCGATGGCATGCCCGCGGACAGCGGTTTCTGTAACTAGAGGACACGCCGATGGCTATCGACGAAAAGCGCTCCCTTCGTGAGCGGCTCGAGAACTGCGTTGTCTATGAGCAGGTCATGCCAGCGATGAGCGAATCGGCGGCCGTCCTTGCGTCGCTGCATAGCGTTGCGGGGGAGCTGCGACGGGGAGATCTCGGCGCGGCAGAGTCGGTGGCCTACGAGAGTGCCCGCCGGGCCCTACGGGACGATCTGATTGTCGAATCAGCAATGGCGGAGCTGGTAGAGTCGGATCTCGTCACGGAGCAAATCGCCGAGTTCGCCGAGGCGGGCTTCAACTTTGTCAGGGTTTCGAAAAAATTTCGGTCGATGAGCGAGGAGGAACGGACGGCGGCTGGCGCCGCTGGCAGCGTGACGCGGGTGATGCGGTTGGACGACACCCTGCTGCTCGAGACGGAGAGAATCAGCGTCCGTCTGTATGACAATGAGTCCGATGCAGCCCTGAAAGACTTCGCCCGACGTCACGGCTTGTTGGTCCTCCGTCGCAGCGGACTATCCGGTGCCGCGCAGTTCCTGGTACAGGGACAGTATGCGACCTATAAGTGCCTCGAGTTGCTCGATGACCGCGCCGTGGTCTACGCCGAGCCCGACTACGTCGAGAGGATTGGTCAGCGATACGTACCGACGGTACCCGAGTTCTCGGCTCAATGGCACCACGCTGTCATCGATTCAGCTTCGGCCTGGGACATTACGCAGGGCGCTCCGGTCAAGGTCGCGTTCATCGATTCTGGATTCCACGCGGCTCATCCGGATCTCAAGCTGAACCCGCAACTCTCGGCATGGTACCGGAGCACCCCCGGTGGCGACGATGCGGATTTCGTTCGCGGGACGGCCGGTATGCCAGTTAGCGATCACGGTACCGCCTGCGCGGCAATGGTCGCGTCGCCGGAAAACGGTTTGGGCGGAATCGGCGTTGCGTTCGCAGCGGATTTGCGGGTGATCGCGTGCTTGTCCAATCATGTGATCGGCACCCAGGCTACGCTTGCGCGTGCGCTCACATACGCGGTCGATCCAAGCCTCGAAGACCCGTCATTGTCCGCTGCGGATGGTGTGGATGTCATCGGCTGTTCCCTGGGGCCGTCAAGCTCGGCCCGTTGGCAAATGCGACGTATCCTCGAGGAGGCACTCGATGATGTTGCAAGCTATGGTCGAAACGGGCTTGGAACTTCGGTGTTGTGGGCCTGCACCAACGGCAATCATCCGATACGCTTCGATGAAGTCTGTTCGCACCCTGAAGTGATTGCCGTCGGCCGATCGACCAGAGACGATAGGGATAACGGTAGCGGCTACGGTCCCAAACTTGAATTTCTCGCGCCGGGCGTGGATGTTCGTCTGCCCGATGGCAATGGCAGGTACGGGTCGATAACAGGAACCAGTTTCGCCTGTCCTTGCGCCACCGGCGTAGCGGCCCTCCTCATGTCGCAGGATGCCTCACTCTCGGCACACGACGTGCGCGACAGGATGCGTGCGGGCTGCGATAAGATCGGCGCAGAGCCGTACACGAACGGCCGAAACGATCGTTTTGGTTACGGCCGGGTGAATGCCCGAAATGTAGTCTAAAATAGGTATATGTGCAGCAAGATACAAAGACTCGAGGGCCTCGCGGCGGTGCTAGCCGATGAAGCGGGGCATGCTCGCGAAATTGATCCGGCGCTGGGGCTATCCGCTGAGGACAGGGGGGAATTGGCCAATTTTGCAGAGTCCGGCTGGGAGATTGTCCCGGCAGATGAGGGCGACGCCGAATCACGCCGATTGTACCGTGACGACGCCGGCCACGTACTCATCGAAGGCCAGTTCGTAACAGTGCGAGCGAATGCGGGAGTGACGCGCGAGGAGATCGAGGCGTTGGCTGAGGAACATGGGTTGTCAGTCCATCGCACACTGGGACTAAAGCGGAATACGTTTCAGCTTGCGCCGGTGTCTGGCCGCGGCGTACGTCCCGAGCCGGTCGAGGTTTGTAGCGAGCTCGAAAAGGATCGCCGCGTCCTTTGGGCTGAACCTTCGTTCATTGAGGCGCTCGGTATCCGGATTCCCGCCGATCGCTGACCGACCGCTCGCGGTGCTAGCGATTCGCTGACGCGGCGCTATTGGCAATTGCCGATATCGCGCCATTCCACTTTCCCGCGCAGGCGAGGGGTCGAAACGAATCATTTCGGTAACGCGACACAGGCATGGCAGGGACTTTAGAGAGTACCGGGTGGCGATACAGTGCCTTTTTTCGATTGCTCGTATTTCGCCTTATGCCCGAGAACCTGCTGCCGAAGAGGAGAATAGCGTTGGTGTCGCCACCGGATCGCGAGGTCTCGCTGGCCGTCGGCTCATGTCGATGCTTGAGAACGTCTACGCGGACTCAGGACTGGAAAAATGGCTTTGCCGCAATAGAGCTAATTTTCGAGCTGTACGTAAGTATCGTCTGGCCTCCTTCCTGAAGAAAGCATTGGCAATTTCTCGAATGGAGTGCTCTCTTGAAAACCGAGTGCCTGATGCGATCACAAGTTAGCGACAAGAGACTTCGTCATAAGTAATAATTTACAGAAAAGCAAAGAGTTACGTATGCTATTTGCATTGTTTCGAGATGTCGGTGCGTGACAAGGGTTAACAAGGGGTGTTAAACTAGTGCCAACAGAGGATCACTACAACGATCCGACGATCGAGTGGTTTCTCGAGCTCGACGGAACCATTCATTTTGTGGACGAGAGGTGCAAATACCGAGTCAAGATAGAGGCAAAGCGAACGGACGCGACCCCGGAACGACCGCATGGACTGAGTTATTCGCTGACGTTGCACGATGCAGACAGTCAGCGAATCTTGGGATTCGACAACGCGCATCCAGTCAGAGCGCGAAAAGGTCCAGGTGGCAAGAAACACCGTTTTCACGACCACCGGCACCGCTACGACAAAACGCGCGTGTATCACTTTGTAGACACTGCGACACTAATCACGGACTTCTACAAAGCGGTGGATCGGATCTTGGACGAGTTAGGAGTAAAGCGATGAAGACACTCAAAGTCGGCATCATGAGCTATGAGGAAATGAAGAAGCGGAATATTGCAATTGCGCGGGGCGAGTACACGCCCAAGCGCGGCGAACCTAAAGTCTATTTTCCGAGTTTCGAGGCCCTGGCCGGTGTTCTCTCAGAGAACAACCGCGCGTTATTGCAGTTGATTGTTGATAATCAGCCCGAATCTGTGTCGGAGTTGGCAAAAATCTCTGGACGGAAGACAGCAAGCCTTTCTCGTACATTGAAGTCAATGGCCGGCTACGGGTTGATCAGTCTCCAAAAGAGACCGGGTGGAAAGATACGTCCGCAAGTTGAGTATTCAGATGTTGTCCTCGATCTTCCGATTGCGAGGAAGCAAGAGCATGCGGCCGCCTAATAAGCATGCAGGGCATCAAGAGAAAATGACTGGCGCAACGTGTTTTAATTGCCACTACACGGATGAAACGTTCGGGGTGCTGGACGCGTGTCCGAAGTGCGGAACGATCGGCGGAATTCTCAACGCTATCAAAGTCACCGGCGTCGAGGTCCTCCCCAGTGTGGATCTCAAAGTAAGAAACCCTAGATACCAGGGGCGGCGCAAGTACATTCGTGAGGTGAAATCGATCGCTGAGCATTCAGTGGACGGGCGCTTGGTCCGCAAGGATAGGCGGATAGATCGAGGAAACAACCGATACCGCGAAAAGGTCACGGTCGTTGATACGGGTGACGTTATTCGGCATGCCGATCACAAACTCACCGAGCATACGGGGCATGGGTCCGACAAGCTTGGTCCAAAACACAGAAATTAGTGAGCCGCAACCTAGCGTCCGAGGTCTCCGACAAGGAATCGAAATCGAGAGGAGGTTTTATCGGTTCGCGAACTGGGCAATTGCTATCGCTAGACATCAACCGGACTATTGGGCTCTCCACTTCTCGGACAGTAGTCGCAACGAGTCGTTTCTGTCTTCACGGGCTGTCGCCCAAAGTGTGGGTCCGGGATGCTGGCCGGGTGGAAGTGGGACATTATGTTTTGGGGGGCCAGGTCGCTGTGAAGGACAAACCTCATTGTGTCGCCAGTATCCTCGTTGGGTGCCAGGTGGTGGTACGCCCATGCGGAGATGATCGACTTCATCAAACCGTGTCTTTGCGGCACCGGGATCTGTTCAACCGGAATGCCAACCTCGAACACCGTTGGAATACCCGTTCTCCTCAAGCGTAGTCGGTAGTCCTCAAGGCCGGGATTGTATTCGCACAATCGTGCCGCCAAAGCCATTAGATACTCGCTCCCTTGGAGGAGGTAGTGATCACAGTACTCAACCAGTTCGTGCGAGTCGCATGAGAAATAGATCTTGCCGTTCTCATGGTTTCCGCGACTATCCATGGCGTCAATGGCGCGTTCCATTAGGGCTTCGTCAACGTCGGAAAAAATGGACCGAAAACTGGATTCGATGAGCGCCCGGTTCTGACCGAGCAGACCGTGTTGTAAGTAAGACCCGACGTCCGTAGGGCGGCAAGCGTGATACGCCCGGATATGCGTGTAGTAGCTAGCGAACTGGCGGTCCAGCTCGCAATCCGCTGCGTTTTGTGGAAACCAAGATAAATCGTCTGACCAAAAACCATCGGGCCGGGATGTCGCCAATGTTGTTAGAACCGCGTTGTTCAGAGTCCGTTCCCCGTAGGCAGGAATATCGGCGAGCCATCGCTCGTTATCCATCCAGTCGAACAGCTTCATTTCGATTTACCTGTTGAAACGCGTATCGCAACGGGCTAGTTGCCTCTTTCTTTTGGCGTCACGAGAAAAGTCCTAGAGTATTAGAGTACCTAAGCGGCGCGATTTTGCTCAAATAGCCCCACCAACAGTAAGATGACGCGATGGGCATCAAGCATGAAAGCGGCCATGAGGCGATCCGTCTAAGCGCCAGCGGTGTATCCGGCGCTCGCGCGGTGGATGGGTATCTGCTGCGATTCAGCATCACGTATCAGCTGTCGGCGTGGCAGAGCAAATTTGGTTCTACACGGAGCACTTTTCGGGCCTTTCGAGCCAGAATAGATGCAGGGGACAATAGGCTGCGTCTGGGGAGAGCGGACGCTGAGTATCCGCAGATACTCACCCCGTACGAGTTCGATCAGTCCAGCTCAGTCATGTTTGAACTCCTGGTTCCGCCCTCGACAATTGAGGCGATTGAAAAGCTTCGCGCAGGGCAAGGGTTTGAGGTCTCGGCTCAGATAGCGTGCGAGCGAGTCGGCGAGCGGCTTGCGACTGAGCATGACGATGTATTGTTCCGGATCAATCAAAGCCAATGGGTCGAGGTACTAAAACAGATGGACTACTGCATTTCCATATTGGTTGAGATCCCCATAGTACCCGATGACAATGGCGACCTCAGCGATGTTCGAATAGCACTCAATAGCGCAGGACAGCTCTTGCATACTGGTCACTACGGCAGTGCGGTCACCGAGTGTCGAAAGGCGCTGGAGACAATGCTGAGTCACGCAGGGCGTACTGACTTAGTCGGTTCCGCAGTGAGGCAATACGGTGAAGGTCACAAATCGCGGCAGGCGATGTCGAAGCGCGATCGCCTGGATTACCTCATCAACGCGGCACGCCATGCAACGCACCTTGGTGCACATCCGGACGCTAACAATCGGACGGTCGATTATTCGCGCGAAGAAGCGTTGATGATCTACTGCACAGTTGCATCGGCCATCAATCACGTTGCACGGGATCTCGAAACCGACTAGAAATGAGATCGTCACGGTGAACTCTATTGTTGGATCAACCAGGAACGATGACGGCGAAATTGGAAAGACCCTCTTGTTCAAAGAGTACCGAACAATCAATGTCAGACAGGTATTTAGGGGCCGCTGGGTGACTGTCAACGACGATCCGGGTGATGGCTGAAAAGCGGCGTTTCTTGCCGACCTTCGCCCAACACCGAAACGATTGCTGGAAGGGGATGTCCGTTCGANGCGCGATGAGCCAGCCCCCCCCCCTTTTTTTTTGGCTAGACATGATTGGTTTAGCCTACTGGCGACTGGTTGCTGAAGTGGATGCATGGAATCCGGACACGTTTGACGCCGAACTCCGACATGTTCTTTGGGACAACTCAGAGCTGATCGTCAACTACGCACGCGAGGATCATCGGTTGATGGACGAGTACATCAACAGTGATCGGTACGAGATGCTTAAGCCCAATCCATTCGGTGCCGAGCATCTTCGGTTGCGCGAGCATGTCATTGCGCCAATGCTGAACGATCGCCGCATCCGGGTATGGCACTACACACGGCTAACCGATGATGAGGTGATCTCGGTTAAGGAGAGGCTGCAGTCGTCGACACTTACCCTGCTGAACGAGCGGCTCGATGCACTCGTTCGCCAGGGGCACCTAATAGACGCGGAAGCAACGACGATCCATCGTCACAGCCCGTTTCACGAACAAGATAACGCCCGGTCAAATCGATTCTGGACCGTATCAGTGCCAATGCACTGCACGCGTTCCGGCGTGGTGCCACTGCTCAGCAGTTGGGGCGGGGAGTCGGCGTATTTTTGGTTGCGAGACGAAAAAGTTGCCGCGAAGTTAAAGAACATCGGAAGACCGCGCATTCTCGAAATTGAAACCTCGCTGGATGAGTCGCTGAACGCGTTCACCGTGGCAGAAACGGTGCTTCAAGCCTGGGCGAAGACGCATGGGGCGCCCAACGAGATATCGGGACACGATTTATCGATCTCCCGGTGTATTGACACGGCAAGGATTCTCCACGTGCACACGGAGGGTGACGAGACCTATGAGCGCATCGGGAAAACCTATCCAGAGTCCTGCGACCTGCTGGTTAAAGACTGACGTTCACTAGCGATCGCAGGAGTAGATCGAAGCTAGGGCGGTGGCTTGGCGTTAAGGCGAGAGAAGCTCGCCGTGACTTTCAACCACATAGGATTGCCAAACGTCACGTCGTCGGTTGGCAGCTTGGAAACATGCGTGTGTGCCGACCGCCAAGGTAGCACTCGTAGGTTCCCTCGTAGCGCATCTCTTTCAAGAGAATTCGGGTCACGGCTTCACGGGTCAGCACCGCAAGATCCCAGGTGTCATCTGGATTCTGTGCCTGCCCTTCGTGAACGATCTTGTTGCGCTCGTTAATTGCGGATTTCAGCGGGCCGATGATATCGTCTTTGCGAACCTGATAGTGATCGAGTATAGCCTCGACCTTGTCGCGCAATGGGCGTTTGTTCATGCTTGATATCGAGTTGGCGAAGGTCTCTCGAAGTGTAGGACTCAATCCACTAATTCCGTCTAGCGTCTTGTGGAGGCGTTCCTTGATGGGCTTGAATGTCGCTTTGTCGATATGCACGGTGTCGACGGCTGGCAGCAGCCTCAGCAGCGTTTCGAGCGCGATAACGGCCGAGAGCACGCGCACCTCGTCGTGCGTTGACTCGAGATGCATCCAGCCCTGGACCTCCCACAACAAGTCAGGCCAAGGTGGGTCGATGAAGTAGCGCCTCGTCACGGCCTGAAAATACTCGGTGTTAGCGAGCGGGTGATGCACGCCCAATTCAGGCTCGGAACCGCGGCCGGCGTAGTAGGTCGCGGCACAGCTCGTGCCATCGTAGTATTCGAGCAGCGGCATTTGCAGGCGTCCCCCGTGGGCGAGTGCCATACCACAACGCAGAAACACCAGGAACGCCTCGGCCTCTTGCCGCCAGTTCGCACTCGGACTCTCGGCCGGCGCCTCTATCAAGACAACGCCAGCGGGCTCGTCGGTATTGGTATCGTGCGCCGCGCGCAGATCCACTACCCCCAATGGCGTGTCAGCAACGGTTGGGCCAAAATTGCGCAGGCCCCGCAGACGCATAGCCAGTCGCGGCGAGGTCACTTCGGTTTCCCCCGACAACGTCACGGTAAGTCGATGAAAATCAACGGCCGCGCCGCGATTGGACAGATACGTAAACCAGACGGTGTCGCTGGCAAAGGTCTTGCCGTCGGCACTCGCCGCATGCAGGCTGAAGTAATCGGACTTCGTGCCCGGTGTGCCGCGCGTACTATGCATCGCAACGTAGTCAACCCCCGACCAGTCCTGATCATCTATCTGTATAGAGAATCGACCGTCGTCGTGCCCGGTCACCGTGCCGGCGAAGGAGATTCGCTTTCCGCCGATCAAAAAGTGACCGACGACGGCGACGGGTGGCAAGAAATACTGAGTACAGGTTGACGAGTTCGGTGGCATTTCCTCAGACCTCGGTGGCATTGTCGTTGCTGAGTTCTCGCGTGTCATCGTGCCGCAAAGCGTCGTCATTGTCGTTGTAAATGAGCATCGTATCCATAGACGCATGGCCAAGTTTCTCTTGAATATGCCGAGGATCCGGGCCGGCCTGAAACCGATCGATGGCGTGAGTGTGCCGAAGGCGGTATGGCGTGGCTTGACGGGGCGCCCGCTTTGGCGTCGATTCTTGGCCTACCTGCACAGCAATGGCATTGACGCGCGGATCAAGCACTATCGGCTCCTGTAGACTGGCTAAGGCGCTCGTGACGGCCAACGGGCCGTGACCAACCTGCGTATCGAGGAGGAAAGTTGTCGCCGGAGACTCTGATCACCATCCTATCGTTCGCCGTAGCGATCTACGCGCTATTGCCGCTTGAGCGTGTCCTCGACCTCAAGATTAAGTTTGCCTGGTATGACCTTATGGTCGTGGCGACGGCTATCACGTTGGTGTTTTACATTCTGTATCAACCGGTCTTACAGGCTCTCGGACTTGCCTTGGATCTCGGTCCCTGGCGCTGGGGGTTCAATGCATCGCTGACCACGTTTTCGGTCATCGTGGGCGCCCTCTTGTGGGTGTTCCTTCGGATACGATTCGGCGGGTTGCGGCGACAACGCATACAGTCTTTTAGCCGCTTGGCTACCGACCTTCTTCACAAACGCAAGACTGGCGAGCTGGCCGAGTTGCTCAGACGCTATCTGCCAGAACTGATGGCGATCTACGAAAACAACTACACGCTCGTCCGCCTGCGACACTGGCTGGCACCGCCCACTTGGCAAGGACTTGTCCAGCGTCGGCATCCGTCAAAAGGTTGGCCTAAACCCGTCCGGGTCGGCGCCAGGGCGCTGTCGCGACTGTTACCAGCGCATGAGCGCTCGAGGGACAGTGCTCGAGAAACCGTGCACAGGATTCTCTTGTCGGACCCATTCGTCGAGACGGTCGCGACCGCCTACCCCTATCTGGCCATGGACGTGTTGAAGTACGATGTTCGAGAGGCGGCTGGCTTTCAGGAAAAGTGGTTCCGTTGCGTGCTGGATGATCCGCACAGCATTTTGTTTGCAGAGATCCGCCGCAACCAGACCAATCGTTCGGGTGCCTACCATCGATACCAGTACGATCCGGAAAATCGATGCCTCTGGTTCTATTTTCACGATGTGCGCACGGCCGAGCGACTGCACCTGTACAAGTCTATCGGCGATTATTTGTGCGCCGATTACGGCAAACGCCGCCGGAATTCGGATTCGGACCGTTTCAATCAACCGCTGGATCGCTACCACGATGTGGAAATTTGGCAGTGCCCTGCATACGCGGTCATCCGTCTGTTCGACTACATGGTGACCGAGGCGTTGCATCAAGGCATTCCATGGCACATGTGGCTGCACTACTTGCCAATTTTCGCCGACAAGATTGTTCTGAACATTGACCCGCGGGAGGACGTCGATCTGCAATCCGAGTTCCCGACGCCGTATCACTACCAGGTGTATGAAATCGTGGACGTGCTGTGCAAGTGGATCGCCAGCGGACAAGATGCACCGGAGTATCACGACGAGCAAGCGAGAGAACGCGCAATACCGATGCAGTCGGTGATCGCCCTGGGAAGGGTCATGAACACGGTATTGCTCGCCCCTGCGCTGGCCGGGCGGTTCGCATCCGAAATGGTCGAGTCTGTAGTGGCTCGGGCGGATGACTGGCGCAATGAACCGCATCTTGAGATCTATCGTGAGGCACTCATCGAAACGCTCGCGAAAGGGGGAAGGAATCACGGAGTACCGGACCACTGGCCGGCAATCCTGAGACAACATCTTGAGGATGTCGACGTGATTCGTTATCACCGTACGCAGGAAGCGATTGCCGCTGCGATCGATGCGCACTGGGACGAGCACGACAATTGAGGCGTCCGATCTGTGAAATGACTACGTTTGCTAGGACATTGTGTGCGCAAGTGCAGCGTGACGATAGTGAAATCACGCCGGATCCGATAGCCGAGCGTAAGGCGCCAGATTAAACGCGTAAGCGACTCACAAGGTTGATTCGCTGTTGTCGAGGCCTGGCCGTAGTCGCGGTACGTCGGTGTCGAGAAAAACGCCACACGCTGATCGGTCTGGGCCTATTGGTAGGCCCGGCGATTGGCGTCATTTGGGTAGCCGGCTTACCGGGCGGCAAAACGCCCACGTTCGTCAATCTGGCAATCGACGCTGGCTGTAATACTAAACTTGACCCTGTACTGCATGTGCATATTCCGGACGATTCTGAGCGCGCGCGTGACCTCGTCGATAACCGCTCCCAGGCCCGAATTGCTATACTAGCTCCTGGCCTTGTTCGGATGACAGCCCGCGAATAGAGACATCGCAGCCTGTGTTATTGGGATTCGGCATACAGCGACTCGCTCTATCTCTAGGTAATTAAATCGGGCTGAACGTAACAGCGTATAAGCTCCCTTCGATCCAATTTGTGACTGCCGGAGCAGTTAGAGGAGACCTGCTGAGTCGGAAGAGGTGTCTCGGTGGTTCTGGGTGCAGCGCTAGGCGGTCGAGTGTATGTTGCGGTGGGCTCCCTTACAGTGTTGCCAGTGTCTGGATTGGATCGGATGACGACGGCCTCAGGCCGTAGATGAGTATAGCGATTTAGCGTTGCCCAGCTGTCATGAAGCGTAAATTGCTGCACCTCGACAATGGAGTAGCCAGCTTCAAAAAGACGACTGGTGGCCTCGTGACGCAGATCGTGAAATCTGAGGTCTTCGATCTCTAGCACACGGCATGCCCGTGTGAACGCGGCACCGATGGTCTTCGGGTTGTACGGAAATATTCGAGCTGCAACTTTCTTCTGCCGGCAAACGATACTCCAAGCGTCCGGTGCGTACTTAAAGCGACGGAAGTATTCGCGTTCGGTCGGATGCTTCAGATTTCGAACAATCCCGGTCTGCGTGTTTTTGTCATTGTCAGCCCAGAGTAAGTTTGTAATTTCGCTCTGGCGGCGTGCTGAGTGGATAGCAAACCAGAGGATGTCGACCATCGGGAGAGCAGATCGGCGGTCGCGCTGCCGAAAATACTCGGTCAGAGCATTCAACTCTTCATCAGTCGGGCGACGGGTGCGGACACGCGCCTTGGATACGAGCTTCTCCGCTCGCAGGACGGAATACGCGTCGTCGATAATAGATAGATCGAAGAGCACCTCCCATGCGGCCCGCGCATAGCGGAGAATGACCCTTAGCCAAATGATGTCGTTATTAACGGTAGAGGCTCCGGCGCCCGCTTTGCGCCGCTCTCTCACGTGTGCGATCAGGTCTGATGGATTGATGTCGAGAACATTCAGATTCGCCAGATTCGAGTTCTCGAGGAATTTGATATGGGCGGTTTTACTCCGTCCCATGGGCCGGATCTCGGAGACCTCTTTACGGTATTTGACGAGGACCTTCCGTAATGAACCCAGTGATGCCTGATGCTGACGACGCGAAACACCGGTAGGCTTACTGAGCTATTTCTCAAGCTTGGCTACCCAGGCGGTCGCCATCCGTCGTTTCGGAAACGTCCTGGACTCGCGATGAACCAGTCTTCCATCCTTCTTGATTCAAACCTCAGCCTGATAGGTGAGGGTGCCACCCTGTCGTCGGCGAGTCCGAATTGTGGCGATCGCATTTTTCTTACGAAAAAATGAAGTGCGGCATTGGCGCCGCAACTCGATGCAAGACATTGGCCAAGAACACAGACCCGGTCAGAGAGCCATCAGAAACGGTGGATAAAGTCGAACTAAAAGGGGAAAGACAGACGAAGGCGAATTCGAGTGCTGAAAGGTTCGGCTGTGCGCCTATGATGCACTGGACAGCTCGCCACTGTCCCTCAAAAGGCGGGAGGCGTTTTTCCCTGCAGACTCAGTTCTCTTTGGGTTTCCGATCCCAGCGATAGGCGCCCTTCGCTCTTAGGCGAATAACGAATTCATCGATCGCTTCGCAGGGCACAAGGCGACGACTTCCGACTTTAACTGTTTCGATTTGTTGGGAACTGACCAACGAATAGAACTTGGCGCGACTGATGTTGAGAAGCTCATAAGCCTCTTGAACGGAATAGAGACGACGGGCTTTGGACATTACCGGCGATCCATGCATCCAGATACTGAGAGGCTAAGGATCTGAAAGGCAGACGGCGACAATAAAACCCTGCGCGCCTTGTCGACATTTCGAGCGCGAGAGCAAAGCTCGTGGGAGCTGATTTTTGGTGGCTGCGAAAAGAAAAACTGCACTTACAGTGCACTTACGGGGCTGGGAGGAGGAGAGCGATATTTGGTAACTTATTGTTTTTATTGGTCGGGGTGAGAGGATTTGAACCTCCGGCCCCTGCCTCCCGAAGACAGTGCTCTACCAGGCTGAGCTACACCCCGATTCCGCTTGGATCGTCGGCTGCGGAAGGCCGACGGTGCCGTGCGCAGCGTCCGTAAGTGCCGGTTCGGGAGGAGACTTTCCGGTCTCCATACCGGCGGACAGCTGCCGCAGAGGGCGGGTAGTGTACTTGAGCGGCCCCGCCGACTCAATCGGCGCGAGCGCCTTTCAATCCTGCTCCTGCAGGTCCCGGATGGCGCCCCGAAGGCCGTCCAGGATGCGTTCGCGATCGGTCTCGCCGTCGCCGCGGTCGTGGAGGGCCTGCACGCTGATCCCCTCGCCGTAACGGACGACGATGCGTGCGGGGCGCGGCAGGCGCTGTCCCCTCGGCCAGGCCTCGAATGCGCCTTGTATGGAGACGGGCAGCACCGTGACTTCCGGTGCATGTTCCAGCAGCACGCCGATGCCGGGGCGCAACGGCTGCAGCTCGCCGTCCCGGGAGCGCTCGCCCTCGGGGAACCAGACCAGCATGCGGTCCCGGTCCAGCGCGGCCTTGGCGAAAGCGAGGCTGGAGACCACGGTGCGATGCGGGTCGATGGGGATGACGCGGCCCAGACGACTGAAGCCACGGAAGACGGCGTTGCGATAGGCCCAGCCGGTCCAGCCGCCCCAGAACGTGTTCACCCGCAGGTCGGGCGGGAGCGTGGCCGCCAGCACGAAGGGATCGAGGAAGCTCGTGTGATTAGGGGCGATCAGCAGCGGCCCGGATTGCGGCGGCGGCTCGCCGGAGGCACTCACCCGGAACGCCGCTCGCATCAGGCCGGTGTTGACGGCGTAGGCTGCCCGCGCGGTGATGGTACTGGCCCGGGAACGCGGCTCGAGCCACTCCTTCTGCTCGTTGGTGAGCACGGCGTCCGGCCGTTCGAGCGGTGTGTGCAGTTCCTCGACGGATTCTTCCTTCTCCGCGACGGCGGCCAGCATGTCGCGCACGGTCTCGATGTCGGCGATGTCGTCCTCGCGCAGCTCGGCGCCGGTGCGCCGGGCGATGTCCATGCTGAGATCCAGCCAGCCGAGGGAGTCGACGCCGAGCTCGAGCTGGAAGCTGGTGTCTGGCGTAAGGCGCGTCTGCCGGTAGCGCTCCGCCAGCAGGTCCCAGGCCTTGCGGGCGCGCTCGTTGCGCAGCAGTTCCCGGTCTTCGGCGGTCATGTCGTCGATGGCCATGGGCTCGCCGCCTTCCGCATCCTCGCCGTCGGCGAGGGACTCGTAGCGCTCCTCCAGCTTGTTCCGCCTTATCTTGTCCAGCCGCGTGCGGTCGAGGGGCTCGTGGGTGACGCGGTAGCGGTCGAGGCGCTGGTAGGAGGGGAGGGTGCGCGAGCGCTCGCGCACGGCCGCGCCGATGGCGTCCTCCGCCGCGCGGGATTCCCGGCGCAGCGCCTCTAGGTCCGGAAAGATGACGGCGGCCAGCTGTTCGCCGTCCTTCAGTATGCCGATCTCCGCGATCAGCGGGTGTTCGGCGTACGCCTCCTCCAGGGCCTCCGTGCGGATGTTCTCGCCTGAGGCGGTGACGAGCATGGTGCTCTTGCGGCCGAGCACGTGCAGGTAGCCGTCGTCGTCGATGCGGCCGAGGTCGCCGGTGCGGAACCAGCCGTCGGTGAAGGACTCCCGGGTCTCGTCCTCCCGGTCCAGGTAGCCCTCGAAGACGCCGGGGCCCCTGGCGAGGATCTCGCCGGCGTCGGCGTCGCCGGCCGTCTGCACCGAGCGGTCGATGGAGAGCTCGATGCCGTCGACGACCCGGCCCACGGTATCGAGATGGCCCCGGCCGGGCATCTTGATGGTGAGCAGTGGCGCCGTCTCGGTGAGGCCGTAGCCGATGGCCACGTCCCAGCCGATGCCTTCCAGCCGGTGGGCGGTGGCGGCGTCCAGCGGCGAGCCCCCCGAGGCGAGCATGCGCAAGGTCGGGCCGAGCTGGCGATGCAGGGGCCGCAGCAGGTAGCGGCCCGCATTCACGCCCGTGGCACGGCGCAGTGCGGTGCAGCTGCGGATGAGCCCGCGCAGCACCACCCTGACGGGGGCCGGCAGGCCGTCGATTCGGGCATCCACGCCGGCGAGCAGGGCGGCGTAGAGACGCGGCACGCCCAGGATGATGGTGACGCTGTGGGCGCGGATGGCCCGGATGATGTCCGGGCCGGTCAGGCTGGCCGGTATGACGATGGGGATGCCGAGGGACAGCGGCGCCAGCGTGCCGATGACCAGGGGGTAGACGTGGTGTAGCGGCAGCGGCTGGAGCATGCAGTCGTCGGCGGCGACCAGGCCCGTCTCCTCCACCGTGCGCACCTGGAAGGCCAGGTTGCGGTGCTTCAGGGGCACGCCTTTCGGCGGGCCGGTGGTCCCGCTGGTGAACAGCAGCAGGGCCGTGTCCTCCGCCCCCGGCAGATCCGGCGCTTCGCCGTCGATGTCCAGCCAGCGCTGCCAGCTGCGGGCGCCGCCGTCGCGGTCGAGCCGGAGCACGGTGCCGTCGTAGTCGATCTCCTCCAGCATCGAGGCGCGCGCCTCGTCCGCGATCACGCAGGGGATGTCGGCGTTCGAGAAGATGCCTTCGAGTTGTTCCCGCTCCATCTGGGTGTCGATCGGCACGGCCGTGATGCCTGCCCTGAGCAGACCTAGAAAGACGCTGATCCAGTCGGCGTCCGGGGTGGCGAACAGGGCGACACGATCGTATCCGTCCGCATCCGCGCCGACGGCGACGGCATCGACGCGGTCCGCGAGTTGCCGGTAGGTGAGGACGGGGTTGTCGCCACCGTCCGCCTCGACCACCGCGGGGTGCTTGCCATGGCTGCCAAGCTTCTCGAACAGTGACGAAAGTGTCAGCGACTCGTTCATCCGGTCTCCCTTCCGGGCTCCGCCCGGCGGTGGATCAGCTTGGCGATCTCGTCGACGAAGAGCAGGGAGACGGCGATCGGCAGCAGGGTCAGCCACACACCGGCGGAGACGGGCCCGATGCCGAGGACATCGCTCAGACCGGGCACGAACATGGCGCCGATGTGGACGCCGTGCGCCGCGACCACCGCCGCCACCAGCAGCAGGTTCGCCGTGAGCGGCACCCGGAACGCCGAGCGCCGCTCCGAGCGGCAGCTGAACGCATGCACGTTTTCGAAGAGTACCATCAGGAGCAGCAGGAGGTTGCGGGCCTCGTACTCGCCGTAGCCGGCCTGGATGAGATAGTAGTACACGGCGAAGGCGACGCCGCCGATGTACAGGCCGGAAGTCAGCGTGTGGCGGATCATCAGCCGGTCGAAGATGGGCTGGTCCGGGGATCGGGGTTTGCGTTCCAGGACGCCGGGTTCGGTCTTCTCGAACGCGAGTGCCACATCCTGGATGCCGTTGGTGACCAGGTTCAGCCACAGCAGCTGGACGGGATTCAGCGGCAGTGGCAGGCCGGCGAAGATGGCGAGGAAGAACAGCAGCACCTCGCCGGCGCCGGTGGCGAGCAGCAGCCAGGTGACCTTGCGCACGTTGTCGTAGGCGCCGCGGCCTTCCTCGATGCCGTGCACGATGGAGGCGAAGTTGTCGTCCGTGAGGATCAGCGCCGCCGCGCCCCGCGCCACGTCGGTGCCGCCTTCGCCCATGGCCACGCCGATGTGCGCGCCCTTCAGCGCCGGTGCGTCGTTGACCCCGTCGCCGGTCACGGCGACGAAGTGGCCGGCTTCCTGCAGCCGAGCGACGATGTCGGTCTTCTGGGTCGGCTCGACGCGCGCGAAGACCTTGGCCCGGGCGATGCGCCGGTCGTATTCCTCCGGGTCGTCGTCTTCCAGGTCTTTCAGCTCCCGTCCCGTCACGGCCTCGTCGTCCTCGCCGGCGATGCCCAGTTCCCGCGCGATGGCGAGGCCGGTGCGGGGATGGTCGCCGGTGATCATGCGCACCTCGACGCCCGCCGAGTGACACCGCTCGATGGCCTCCGGCACCTCCGGACGCACCGGGTCGATGAGGGCCACGAGGCCGAGCAAGTCGAGGCCGGCGAGGTCGTCCTCGCCGGGGTTGTTACTGTCGGTGCGCCCGGCGGCCACGGCGAGTACCCGGTAGCCCCGCTCGGCCAGGTGGGCCTCCCGCTCGGCGACGTCATCCCCGTCGACGCCGCTGCACATCTCCGAGACCACCTCGGCGGCCCCCTTCACGCAGACGAGCGTGCCGTCTTCAGCTGCGTGGAAGCTGGCGGCATAGCGGCGGCTGGACTCGAACGGGATATCGCCGGTCTGTCGTCGATCCTCGAGCAGCTCCTGGCGCTCGAGATCCAGTTTCGCGCCGAGCACCAGGAAGGCGATGTCGACGCTGTCGCCTTTCACCTCCGGGTCTTCATCTTCGTTCTCGCCGGCTCGCAGCTCGCCCTCGTTGCACAGGACGCCGGCCGTGGCGAGGCGGAGCAGCGCCTCCCGGTCGTCTTCGTCCGGCTCGTCGCCGTCGCTGTCCGTAATGCTGCCTTCGGGACCGTAGCCTTCACCCTCGACTTCCAGTTCCGTGCCACCCGGCAGCACGATGCGCTTGGCCGTGAGGACGTTGGCGGTGAGGGTGCCGGTCTTGTCGCTGGCCACCAGCGTGCACGCGCCGAGGCCCTCGACCGCCTGCAACTGGCGGACGATGACGTGGCGGGCTGCCATACGGCTGGAGGCGATGGAGAGCGCCACCGTGATGGCCACCGGCAGCCCGGCCGGGATGGCGGAGACGGCCAGCGCCACGCCCAGATAGAAAATCTGCAGGAGTTCCGCGCCGCGCCAGAACTGGACCACCGAGAGTATTGCCACCGCGGCCAGAACGAGGATGGCGATGCGCCGCGTGAAGCGGCGCAGCCGCAGCACCAGCGGCGGCGCCTGGTCCTCCTCGCTGAGCGATTCGGCGATGCGGCCTACCTCGCTCGCGGTGCCCGTACGGCAGACCACGCCCTCGCCCTTGCCATCGACGACGGCGCTGCCGGCGTGGACGAGGGTCTCGCGCTCGCCCAGCGGCGTGTCCTCGTCCAGCGCCGCGTCGGCGTCCTTCGGCACGGCCAGCGACTCGCCGGTAAGCATGGACTCGTCGGCGTGCAGGTTGTTACCGCGCAGCAGGCGTATGTCGGCGGGCACGGAATCGCCGGCCTCCAGCAGCACGACGTCGCCGGGTACCAGGTCGCCGCTGGGCACCTCTCTCTCCCGCCCGTCACGCCGCACCCGGACGCGGATGGCGAGCGCCTCGCGCAGGGCGGCGGCGCTGGTCTCCGCCCGGTACTCCTGCCAGGCGCCGATACCGGCGTTCAGCGCCAGGACGGCGAAGATGAAGAGTGCGTTGTTGATGCTGCCGATGGCCAGCGAGACGCTGCCGGCGATCAGCAGGATGTAGATCAGGGGGTCGCGGAACTGGCGCAGCACGACCAGCAGCAGCCCTGCGTGACCTTCCCGGGGCAGCTCGTTGGGGCCGAACTCTTCCTGCCGTCTCCCGACCTCGTCGTCGCCCAGACCCTCCCTGTCGCTCTCCAGCCGGTCGAGCGCCTCGTCCGCCGGCAGCGCGTGCCAGGGTGTCCCCGTTATGGTGTCGGCATCGATCACCGGCTCGGTCGTTCTACTCCTTTTCGGGACGGCGCCACTCCAGCGCCGTGACCGTCAGCACGGGCAGCATGGTCAGTGATACCACGGCGGCGCCGAGGATGCCGAACAAAACGATGGCGCCGACGCCCCGGTAGAGTTCCGTGCCCTCGCCGGGCATGAATACGAGCGGCGACAGACCGCAGATGGTGGTCAGCGTGGACATCGCGATCGGCCGCAACCGCACTCGCACCGCCTCGCGCACGGCCTCCAGTGCCGAGGCGGAGGTCTCGCGGATCTGCCGCATGGCCCGGTCGACGATCAGGATGGGGTTGTTGACCACGGTGCCCATCAGGATCAGGAAGCCCAGCATGGAGATCATGTCGAAGGGCTGGCGGATGGGGTTCAGCCCGACGAGCGGCAGGGCGGCGCCCACCAGGTTCAGCAATACCAGGCCGACGATGCCGCCGGCAATGCCGAGCGGGATGGTGGTCATGATCAGCAGCGGATAGCCCCAGTGGCGGAAGATCGCCACCAGCAGCAGGAAGACGATGACGAGTGCGACGGGGTAGTTGTCCGCGAGGGCGGCCTGGGTGGCGGCCAGCTGGTCGCTGGCGCCGGAGATGTCCACATTGACACCGGCGGGCAGCGCGCCGGTCTCGCGCAGCCGGGCGATGACCTCCGAACGCATCATCTCGACGCCGGTCTCCAGTGCGATGCTCTCCGGCGGGATGACGTTCAGCGTCACCGTTCTCTGGCCGTTCACGCGCCTGACGGTGCTGGTGTCCACGGTCTCCTCGATACTGACCAGCGCTGAGAGCGGCAGGACCGTGCCGCGGGGGGTCCACACCGGCAGATCGCCGATATCGTCGAGCTTCGCCTCGGTGCCGCGTCGGCCGAAAAGGTAGATATCGATCTTGTCGTCGTTCTGGAAGAACTCGTCCACGAAGGCGCCGTCGGTGAGCGCCGCCACCGTCAGGCCCACGTCGGCGGCACTCATGCCGAGTTCCGAGGCGCGATCCCAATCGGGGCGCACCTCCACCAGTGGCTGCGACAGCGCGAGCGAAGAGGGGTTGGACTGGATGCGGGGGTTGCCGAATACTTCCTCCGAGCGCCGGTAGGCCGCCAGTGCCGCTTCGTAAATCACCGCCAGGGTCGGGCCGGAGATGTCCAGGTTGATGGAGCGCGTACCGCCGTCGTTGCTGGTGATGATGGAGCCCCGCGAGGCGAATGCCCGCATGCCGGGGTAGCTCTCGTACTTGTCGGTGAGCACGTCCATCAATGCGTCGACGTGATCCGGGTCGATCGGCTCGGTGATGATGCGCATGCCGTCCGCCTCGATGCCGAGGTTGAGATACTGCAGTGCGGGTACCGGCGCATCGCCCGCGTCGAAACGGCCGGGGTCGTCGCCGACGAAGTCGAGAAAGTAGTCCTGTATCTCGAGGCCGATATCCGCCATGGTTTCGAGGTTGTAGCCCGGCGGTGCGCTCATGCGGGCGAATATCTTCGGCTCCTCGCCCTCCGGCAGATACTCCGCCGGCGGGGTGAGTATGAAGATGACGGCAAGGCTGGCGGCGACGGTGACGCCGATCGTGCCGAGCCGTCGCCCGCGGGTTGCGATCAGCGTTTCGACGCCGGCGAGCAGGCGATCACGCAGGTGCTGTCCGCCCGGTTGTCGCTGGCTGGTGCCGAACTCCAGCCGCGCACTGGCCGTGGGGATCAGGGTGACCGCCACCAGCATGGAGGCGAGGATGGAGGCGGCGATGGCGATGGCGATGTCGGAGTAGAGCTGGCCGGCTTCCTCCTCGATGAAAACGATGGGCGTGAATACCAGGATGGTGGTCAGCGTGGAGGCGAGCACGGCGGGCCAGACGTTGCGCACGCCCGCGATGGCCGCCTTGAACCGGTCCAGCCCGCGGCGGCGCTCGAGTTCGATGCTCTCGATGACGACGATGCTGTTGTCCAGCGTCATGCCGATGGCGAAGGCGACGCCGGCCAGCGAGATCACGTTGATGGTGCGCCCGGTCACGAGCAGGCCGATGAACGCGGCGATGGTGCAGATGGGGATGCCGATGACGCCCACCAGGGTGGCGCGGCCGGAGCGCAGGAACAGGTACATCACCAGCGTGGCGAACAGCGCGCCGAGGCTGAGGTTCAGCCAGACGTTGGCCACCGAGGCCTCCACGTAGCCGGCGTCCTCCGCCGTGAGTTCGAGCTCCATGCCGGCCGGGTTCAGGAGGTCGGCGTTGATGTCCTCCGCCGCATCCAGCATGGCGTACTTGATGTCGATGACGTTGGAGCCCGTCTCCCGGCGCACGTACAGGCTGATCACCGGGTCGCCGTCCACGAACGAGAGATCGCGGATCTCGAAATGGTCGAGTTCCACCCGGGCCACGTCTTCCAGCCGGATGATCGTGTCGCCGCGCCGCTCGATGATCAGCCCCTCGAGGTCGGCGACGTCCCCGAAGCGCCCGACGGTGCGCAGCAGATAGCGGCGCTTGCCGCTCTCCACTTCACCGGCGGAGATGTCCTGGTTGCGGGCGCGCACCGCGTCCCGGACGTCGCTGATGGTGAGCCCCCGGTCCGCCAGCCGGGAGGGATCCAGCAGGATACGGATCTGGCGCTCGGCGCCGCCGCCGACGCCCACCTGGGCCACGCCCGGCATGCTGGACATGCGCGGGCGCACATTGTCCTCGATGAAGTCCCGCATCATGTCCATGTCGAGCGAGCGGGGATTGCCCGGCAGCGGGGAGACGCGGAAGAACATGAAGGCGTTGGAGGAGAAGCTGGTGGCGTCCACCCGCGGCTCGTCCACGTTCAGGGGGTAGGACGGAACCTGGTTCAGCGCGTTGTTGACCCGGATCAGCGTCTGGGTGATGTCCACGCCGAACGGGAAGTCCAGCTCGATGCGGGCCTGGCCGCTGGAGGCCGTGGCCTCGAGTCGCTGCAGGTTCGGAATACTGCGCAGGTACTCTTCCTGCTCGATCAGAATTTCCTTCTCGATATCCTGAGGGGTCGCGCCCGGCCACGAGGTGCGCACCGAGATGGTCCGCACCTCCAGGTCGGGGATCATCTGCACCGGGATGCGCAGTGCGGCCACGAGCCCGATGACCGCGATGATGAGGGCGGCGACGGTGGTCAGTATGCCGTTACGGACGATGGCCTCGAACACGGCCCCTAGTCCCTGGTCACGGTGACGGTCTGTCCGTTCTGCAGCGCCTCATTGCCCCGGGTGACCACGCGGGTGTCCGCCCCGATTCCGCTTACGATCTCCACCAGGCCATCGAACTCGAGGCCGGTCTCGACGCGCTGTTCGGACACCGTCGCCGCATCGCCCCCGGTCTGCAGTTCCCACACGGTGATGCGGCCGTCGGGATAGCGGATGAGCGCGTCGCGGGGTACCACCACGGCCTTGCGGCCGGTGTCCAGATGCAGCGCGCCGCGGGCGGACATGCCGGGCGTCACCGGCAGGCTGTGTCCTTCGGCGGCCACGGCGCGCAGCAGGAAGGTGCGTGCGGCGGGGTCGTTCACCGGCACGATGGCGATGATGTCGCCCGGGATGGATTCCTCCGGCGCGGCATCGGGGCTGATATCGATGAGAGTGTCCGGGGAAATGTCCGCGTAATAATTCTGCGGCACCCGGAAGTCGTAGCGCAGCCCGTCGACGGCCACCAGCTCCAGCAGGCCGTCGCCCGGATTGACCCACTCGCCGACCTCCGCCAGCCGCCGGGCGACGGCGCCCGCGAACGGTGCCCGGATCTCGTGCCGCCGCACCACCGCCTGCTGCTGGCGGAACGCCGCGCTCGCCGCCTGCAGTGCCGCCTCGTCGGTGGCCACCTCCGCCCGGCGGGATTCGATTTCGGTCTCCGGGATGCCCCGTTCGCTGCCGAGCCGCTCCGCCTCGGCCAGCCGCCGCCGGGCATCGGCCAGCCCGGCCTCGGCCTCGGCCAGGGTGGCCCCGGCACGCTCCAGGGCGAGTTCCACGAGTTCGTCGTCAAGGCTGACGAGGATGTCGCCCGCCGCGACCGTATCGCCGGCGTCTACCGCGAAGTCATCGATGAGGCCGCCGACGGAGGGAGAGAGCAGCGCAGAGCGCGGAGAGGTTACTGTGCCACTCACCGGCAGGATGCGTACCACCGGCTGGATGCGTGCCTCGCTTACGGTGACGGGAGGCCCTTCGGCGGCCGCCGGCGGCGTCCAGAGCAGCAGTGCGCCGCAGACGAACAGCGCGGTAGCCGCAATCGTGGCCGTCATTGTGGCGCGCTGTGCCCCGCGGGGCTCGACAGAGTGGGTCATCACCGCCTCGCGACGTCAGGAACGACGGTTGACGGCGAATTCGGCGACGGCGATCAGTGCGTCCTTGTAATCCGACGGCGGCAGGCCGGCCAGCGCCGCGATGGCGTCGTCGGCGGCACGCTGCGCGCGTTCGGCCGTGTATTCCAGCGCCCCGGTCGACTCGATGGCCGCCTGTACCGGCGCCAGGTTGTCCAGTCCGCCGTTCTCGATGGCCGCGCGGATCAGGGTGCGCTGCTCCGGCGTGCCCCTGCTCATCGCGTGGATGAGCGGCAGGGTCGGCTTGCCTTCGGCCAGGTCGTCGCCCAGGTCCTTGCCCAGCTCGTCGGGGGATGCCTTGTAGTCCAGCGCATCGTCCACCAGCTGGAAGGCGGCGCCGAGGCTGCGTCCGTATTCCGCCATGCGGTCGCGGACGTCGGCCGGCTGGCCCGCCAGTACGGCGGCGATGGCCGCGCCGGCCTCGAACAGCTTGGCCGTCTTCCGGTAGATCACTTCGAGATAGCGCTCTTCCGTCGTGTCCGGGTCGTGCACGTTCATCAGCTGCATGACCTCGCCGGCGGCGATGGTGTTGGTGGCGTCGGCGAGTATGTCCATGACCTGCATGTCGCCGATGCGCACCATCATCTGGAAGGAGCGGGAGTAGAGAAAGTCGCCCACCAGCACGCTGGCCTGGTTACCAAACACGTGGTTGGCGGTATGGCGGCCGCGCCGGCGGTCCGAGGCGTCCACGACGTCGTCGTGCAGAAGCGTGGCCGTGTGGATGAACTCGATGATGGCGGCGGCCCGGATATGCTCCTCGCCGTCGTAGGCCAGCGCGCGGGCGCCGAGCAGCACCAGCAAGGGGCGCAGGCGCTTGCCCCCGCTGCCGATGATGTACTCCGCCACCTGGGAGACGAGCAGCACGTCGCTCTGCAGCGACTCGCGGATGAGCGCGTCCACGCGGTCCATGTCGGAACGCGTCAGGTGTCGCAGCGCATCCAGCGTCGCGACTCGGCGGGTGTCTTCTGCGGCATACATATCGGCGATCGATAATGCCTGAAACGGCGCCGCTTGGCGAGCCGGCGCCCCTTGTCAGAGGCTGTCCAAGCCCCTGAATCCGGGGGTTATTCGTGGGCCTGCCCCGTTGACCGACCGGGATGCAGGCCGTACAATGCCCGGTCTTTTGGGGACCCGCCGGCCGCACCGGCCTCTATCGGGTCCGTTCTCTCCGTTCACAACGGGTAATGACAGACAGGCGAAGGGGCGGCCGCGGTTGGTCGGAGCCCGCTTCCGGAGTTCGAGATGTACGCGGTTTTTCGTAGTGGCGGCAAGCAGTATCGGGCCAGCACGGGCGACAAGCTCCGGCTGGAGCGTCTCCCTGCCGAAGAAGGGGCTTCCATCGAGTTCGACGAGGTATTGCTGATCGGCGCCGGCGGCGAGCTCAGTGTCGGCAAGCCGCTGATCGATGGCGGCAAGGTCGAGGCGAAGGTGCTGGCGCAGGGCAAGGGCCGCAAGATCGACGTGGTGAAGTTCAAGCGGCGCCAGAACTACAAGCGCCTGGGCGGCCATCGCCAGGCCTTTACCGAGGTGGAGATCACCGGCATCAGCGGTGCCGGTATGACGGCGGGACCGGCAGAGAAGGCCGAGGCCGCACCGAAGAAGAAGGTAGCCAAAAAGAAGGCCGCCAAGAAGACCGCGACGAAGAAAACGGCTGCGAAGAAGAAGACTGCCGGCAAGACGGCGGCGAAGAAGGCGGCCGCCGGGAAGGAAGCGGCCGGCAGCGACGAGTAACGAGTATTGACATGCGCCGCCGCGCGGCGCCACCGGACGAGCAGGTAGACGACAATGGCACACAAGAAAGCAGGCGGCAGCAGTAAGAACGGCCGCGATTCAGAATCCAAACGATTGGGAGTGAAGCTCTTCGGCGGCCAGTCCGTGGTGGCGGGCAACATCCTCGTGCGCCAGCGGGGCACCCGCTTCCATGCCGGCACCAACGTGGGCGTCGGCCGGGACCACACGCTGTTCGCCAAGGCGGACGGCAAGGTCCTGTTCGAGAAGAAGGGACCGCAGGGCCGCAAGTACGTGAGCGTCGTCGACGCCTGATCGGCGCAGCCGGACCCGGAGCCGTGGCCCCGCGGCCAATGACGGCCCTCCGTCCCGCTGAGAAAACCCCGCTGCGGCGGGGTTTTTTTGTCTCGCGCTGAAATTCCGATGAAATTCGTCGACGAAGCGACCATCCGAGTGCAGGCCGGCAACGGCGGCCACGGCTGCCTGAGTTTCCGCCGCGAGAAGTACATCCCGCGGGGCGGGCCGGACGGCGGCGACGGTGGCCATGGCGGCAGCGTCTGGCTGCAGGCCGACCAGGGCATCAACACGCTGGCCGACTTCCGTGTACAGCGCAAGTTTCGCGCGGAGAGCGGTGAGGGCGGCGCCGGGCGGAACAAGACCGGTCGCTCCGGCGACGATCTGACCGTGCGCGTGCCCGTCGGCACCATCGTCGCCGATGTGGATACCGGCGAGGTGCTGGGCGACCTCGCGGACGACGGCGCACGGCTGAAGGTGGCCGACGGCGGCCGCGGCGGCCTCGGCAACACCCGCTTCAAGAGTTCCACCAATCGTGCGCCGCGCCGGACCACCAACGGGACGCCGGGCGAGGCGCGGCATCTGAAGCTGGAACTGAAGCTGCTGGCCGACGTCGGGCTGCTCGGCCTGCCGAATGCGGGCAAGTCCACGCTGATCCGGGCCATGAGCGCGGCCAGGCCGAAGGTGGCCGACTATCCGTTCACGACGCTGCATCCCAATCTCGGCGTCGTACGGGTGGGTCCCGCGCAGAGCTTCGTGATGGCGGATATTCCGGGACTGATCGAGGGCGCGGCCGAAGGCGCCGGCCTCGGCATCCGCTTCCTGAAGCATCTGGAGCGGACCCGGCTGCTGCTGCACGTCGTCGACGTCGCGCCGGTCGACGGTCACGACGTGGCGGCGGCATTCGCCGCCATCGAGGGCGAGGTGCAGGAGTTCGGCGCCGGACTCGCGGCGCGTCCCCGCTGGCTGGTACTGAACAAGATCGACCTGCTCGAGGACACCGCGCTGGAGGCAGTGCGTGCGAATCTGCTCGCGGAGATCGGCTGGACCGGGCCGGTGTACGCGGTCAGTGCCGCGGCGGGGGCCGGTACCGAGGCGCTCGCCCGTGACGTGATGGCGCATCTGGAGCGCGAGCGCAAGGCATGAACGGGGCATAAAAAAACCGGCCGACGGCCGGTTTTTTCTGCGGATGCGCTCCGGTGTCAGCCGAGGGTGTTGATCCGCTTGTTCAGACGGCTCTTGTGGCGCGCCGCCTTGTTGCGGTGGATGATGCCTTTGCTGGTCATCGAGTCGATCACCGGGACTGCCTCCCGATAGCTGGCCTGGGCCGCTTCCTTGTCACCGGACTCGATTGCCTTGATCACTTTCTTGATGCGCGTGCGCAGGCGGGAACGGAGCGCCATGTTGTGCTTGCGGCGCTCTTCGCCCTGCCGGGCCCGTTTCTCTGCTGATTTGATGTTAGCCACTCGAAATTCTCTCTGCGGAGTGTGCGGGAAAGCCGGGTATTCTGGCACGCGCGGCGCTATTGTCAAGCCTGACAGCGGCTTAGGGCAGCGATGACGTCCGCCGCGGAAACCGGGGTGGCTTCGGGCTACACTTCGCCATTGTCCGCCAGTGGCGGCCATTGCCCGGCAGACGGAGGAATCTTGGGCCAGCAGCGTAATTCGGAGTCAGCCGGCGACGGCGGGGCCGGGCAGGGCGGCGCGAGGAAACTGCTACGTTCCACGTCCACGGTCAGCGCGATGACCCTGCTCTCGCGCATCCTCGGGCTGGTGCGCGACATCGTCTTCGCCCGCTTCTTCGGCGCCGGGGTGACGATGGACGCGTTCTTCGTCGCCAACAAGATCCCGAACATGCTCCGCCGCTTTTTCGCCGAAGGCGCCTTCTCGCAGGCGTTCGTGCCGGTGATCTCGGAGTACCGCTCCACCCGCAGCCACGAGGAGGTGCAGGCGCTGGTGGACCGGGTCGCGGGCACGCTGGGCGCCCTCCTGTTCGCCATCACCGCCGTGGGCGTCGTGGCCTCGCCCGTGCTCGTGCTGATCTTCGCGCCCGGGTTCATCGGCGACGACGGCCGCTTCGACCTCACCGCGGCCATGCTGCGACTGACCTTTCCCTATCTGCTGTTCATCTCCCTGACGGCGCTGGCCGGCGGTATCCTCAATACCTTCGGCCGCTTCGGCGTGCCGGCCTTCACGCCGGTCCTGCTGAACGTCGTGCTGATCGGCTTCGCGGTATTCGTCGCGCCGCGGGTGGCCGAGCCGGGCATGGCGCTCGCCGCCGGCGTCTTCGTGGCCGGGCTGGTGCAGCTCGTCTTCCAGCTGCCGTTCCTTGCCCGCATCCGGGCGCTGCCGCGGCCCCGCTGGGGCAGACGCGACGAGGGGGTACTGCGGGTCGGGCGTCTCATGCTGCCGGCGCTGTTCGGCTCCTCGGTGGCGCAGATCAACATCCTCATCGACAACCAGATCGCCTCTTTCCTGGGGGCAGGCAGGATCAGCTGGCTGTACTACTCGGACCGGCTGATGGAGTTCCCCCTGGGTGTCTTCGGCATCGCGCTGGCCACCGTCATCCTGCCCGGTCTTTCGGCCCACCATGCGCGCAGCGAGACCGGCGCCTTTTCCGCGACAATGGACTGGGCGCTCAGACTGGTGCTACTCATCGGATTGCCCGCCGCGCTGGCGCTGGCGGTGCTGGCGGGACCGCTGATCGTCACCATCTTCTACGGCGGTGAATTCACCGCATTCGACGTGCGCATGGCCCGCCTGAGCCTGATCGCCTTCTCGTTCGGGCTGCTGGGATTCATCCTCGTGAAGGTGCTCGCGCCGGCCTACTTTTCCCGCCAGGACACCAAGACCCCGGTGCGCATCGCGGTCGTGGCGCTAGTGTCCAACCTGGTGCTGAACCTGATCTTCGTGGTGACACTCGTGCGGGTCGGCGCGGAGGGTACCCATGCGGGTCTGGCACTGGCCACCTCTATCGCCGCCTTCGTGAATGCGGGGTTGCTCTACCGCGGGCTCCGCACCCGGGGCATCGTGACCCACGGCCCCGGCTGGCCGCTGCTGCTGGCACGTATCGCCGCCGCCTGTGCCGTGATGACGGTGGTGCTCGTCTGGCTCGACCGGCCCGGCGACTGGTGGCTGGCCGCCGGCATCGGGGACCGGGTGGGCTGGTTGGCGCTGCTGGTCGGAGGCGGGCTCGGTGCCTATGCGTTAACGCTGGCGGCGACCGGACTGCGGCCGCGCCACCTGCGCCTCGGCGCGGCCGGCGAGGGACGCGTCTGAGCGGCGCCCGCCGCCACGATGCGCGCGCCATCGTGCTACCCTTCCGCCTGCACCGGCGCGGTGACGGCCGCGGTGTCCGGACCAGAGGTTTCCATGAAGCTCAGCAGGACGAGAGATTCTTTGCCGCGTCTCGCGGGCCCCGCCGGCAGCGTGCTGACGATCGGCGCGTACGACGGGCTGCATCTCGGCCACCGTCGCATACTCGACCGCGTTCTCGCGGAGGCGCGCGCCCTCGGCGCGGACCCGGTCGTCATGAGCTTCGAACCCACGCCCAAGGAGTTCTTTTCCGGAGAGCGGCCGCCGGCACGTCTCATGCGCTTCCGCGAGAAGTTCCAGGCATTGCGTGAGTACGGCATCCGGGGTTTCTTCTGTCCCCGCTTCGACCGTCGCATGGCCGACATCGGTGTGAAGGAATTCGTGGACACGCTGCTCGTCGAAGGCCTGCGTGTCCGCCACCTCGTGGTCGGCGACGATTTCCGCTTCGCCCGGCGCCGCAGCGGCGGCGTCGAGGACCTGGTGCGGGCCGGTGAGCGTGCCGGCTTCAACGTCGAGCAGGTGCCCAGCGTCGTGGTGGACGGCATCCGCGTCAGCAGCAGTGCGGTGCGCGAGGCGCTGGCCGCCGGCGATATGGAACAGGCCAGGCGTTTCCTCGGCCGCTACTACCGCATGTGCGGCCGGGTCATCCGCGGCCAGCGCCTGGGCCGCTCGCTGGGGTATCCGACCGCCAACGTGAATCTCTGCCGGCGCCAGAGTCCGGTGATGGGCATCTTCGCCGTGCGCGTGGACGGTCTGGGAGAGGCGCCGCTGGACGGCGTCGCCAGCGTGGGGACGCGGCCGACGGTCGACGGGACGAAGCCGCTGCTCGAGGTCCATCTTTTCGATTTCGACGACGAGATCTACGGCCGCTACATCGGCGTCGAGTTCATCGCCAAGCTGCGCGACGAGGCCCGCTTCCCGGACCTCGGCGCCCTGACCGAGCAGATGCACGTGGACGCGGCCCAGGCACGGGAGATACTGGCAGCATGACGGAGGAAGCCGGAGTGAGCGAATCCACCAGCGACGGGGCAAAGGAGGGCGCCGGCGCGGCCGGCGGCGCCACGGCCGTCCACTGGCTGTGGCTATCGCTGGCCGTCCTCGCGGCGGATCAGGCCACGAAGTGGGTGGTCACACGGCAGTTCGAACTCTTCGAATCGGTGGCGGTGAACCCGTATCTGGACCTGACCCTGCTGCACAACACCGGTGCCGCGTTCAGTTTCCTGGCCGATGCCGGAGGCTGGCAGCGCTGGCTGTTCGTCGGTCTCGGCATTGTCGTCAGCATCGTGATCCTCGTCTGGCTGCGACGGCTGCCGGCGCGGGGCCAGTCGTGGCTCGCGATCGGTCTGTCACTCGTGATGGGCGGCGCGCTCGGCAACGTGATCGACCGCGTGCACTACGGTTACGTGATCGACTTCATCCACGTCCACTACCAGGACGCCTACTTCCCGGCGTTCAACCTCGCCGATTCGGCCATCACCGTGGGCGCGGCGTGTCTCATCATCGACGCGCTGTTCTTCTCCGGCCGTGAGGATGCGGGGAAGCAGGGGGGCGGGGAAGAGGCCTGACGGGGCGCCCGGCAACGAAGCGGGCGAGCCCGTCAGGCATCGATTATTGCGCTGGTTACCGGGCCCAGCATTCGTCCGGGCCCATCGGGCCCGAGGTGCGGGTGCCGCGTGCGTCCACCTCGAACCAGCTGCAGCGACCCGCCTCGGAATCGGCACGCTGATAGTCGGCGCGCACTGTGAATCCGGCCGCGTCCCCGTTCGTAATGGAGATTTCGTACTTGCCCGTGTCCGTCGGCTCGGCATTGCTGCCGTAGCCGAACTCGGTCAGCGTGTTGGCGTAGGTGGCGTTCTGCAGGTAGAACTTCTCCTGGTCCGCCGCAATACGGAGCAGCATTGCACGGGCCTCGGTGCGCTGCGAGCGGGCCACGTACTCCCGGTAGTTGGGGTAGGCCAGTACCGCCAGCGTGCCGATGATGACGACGACGATCATCAGTTCCAGCAGCGTGATGCCTTGCATGGTCTTGCGCATGATTCCTCTCTCGTCCGGGACGGGCAGGGACGGGCGCCGATTACTCGACGCCGTCCTCCGTCCAGAAGGTTCTCACAGGCACGTTCTCGAAGCCCGGATCGAAGCACTCGACGCCCACGCAGCCGACCGGATCCGGCGAGCATTCCTTGCCCACGCAGTTCTGCGGATCATCGGGACTCGGGAAGAGGAATACGGTTTCCGGCGCGATGCCCTCCTGCTTGAGCTCTTCCGAACGCGGGTCGGGGTCGGCCACTTCGCCATCCTCCGGCGGCGGCGGGTCGCCATTGACGACGTTCACCTCGTAGAGCCGGTTGACGCCGCCGCCCGGGTTACAGGCGGCCAGATCGGCGACCTTGGGCTGGAAACTCACCACGAAGACCGTGTCGTTGAAGGTGCGCGATTCGGAGAGGATTTTCTCGCCGTCGCGCAGCTGCAGCATCCAGCCGTCATCGCTCGGGTCGAGCACGGTGCCCGTCGGCTCGTTGGTCACGTCCACCAGCGAGGCCTCGGTGACGATCTGTCCCGCGCCCAGGCCGTCGTACCACGCCTGGGGTTGCTGCTGGAAAATGTACGGGTCGCGGATCGAGTAGAAGCGCTCGTCCGTATCGGTGTCCAGCGGATGCGAGCGGTAGCCAGTGCCGATGCTGATGGACAGGTAGCGTTTGTCCTGGACCGGGTCGCGGAAGATTGCGATGTCCGGCGCCACGAAAAAGCGGCGCTCATTTGCAAGGCCCGCCAAGCCGCTCTCGGCGCCGAAGGTGCCGATGACGCCGCCGGCCACGAGATCCGTCGGTGGCTGTCCGTCGAAGATGTCGAAGCGCCAGAGCTGGCCGCCCATGTCGCCCACGTACATGCGGTCGGCGCGGCCGTTGCCGTTCATGTCGGCCACTGTCACGTCCGACGGAATGGCCCGGGTCATCTTCGGCAGTACCAGGTCGTGGGACGCGTCGTTGCCCGCGGACCAGAGCAGATCGCCGTCGTCGATATCCACCATGAAGATGGCGTTACCGAAGGAGTCCTCCGCGCTTGCAAAAGCGCCGGGCGCGTCGTGGGAAACGTCGTAGCCGCCGGCGAAGATCAACACCGTCTTGTGGTCCGCCTGATTGGCGCCGTCGACCGCGACCCTCGCCGGGACGGGCGTCGACCAACTCTGCCCGACGGTCGGGTTGGAGAACTTCCACGCCAGCTCCGGCGACTCCGGATCGGTGATGTCGATGGCATAATAGCTGCCGCCGCCGCGCCGCATGCCGAACACCAGGTAGACGTTGTCGATGCCGGTGTCGATCAGGCCGTTGTTGTTCTTGTCGATGATGACGGCCTGCATGTTGCCGTCGACGCCGTAATGCTTGTTCGCCGACTTCGGATTCTCGAACAGACGGGCCAGGTCGGACAGCTTCTCCCTCGGGATGAAGGCCCAGAGTTCACTGCCGTCTTCCGCGTCGATGGCGTGCACGTAGCCATCGTTGGTACCCACGAATACGATACTCCGGACGTTTGCCTCGTTCGTGCCGTATACGACGACAGCGGGACGAGAATGCAGAGGATCGCCCATCTGGTTGCGCTGGGTGGTAAGCGGGTCGCCATCCTCGTCGAGGATGTCCTCGCCCAGGGCCCACGCAATGAGATCGGACTTCGAGGGTTCGCCTACGGCGCCGGTCAGGCCCAGGTCGGCCAGTGCGAAATTGCCGGCGTTGCCGAGCGAGACTGCGTTGGCCGGAGCCGTGAGATCCACCCCGGCGTTGCCGGTGAGGTTCGTGTAGAGGTTGCGCGAACCGGGGGCCGGAAGCTCATTGGCGGCACCGCCCAGCTGCACGACGCGCCCGTCGTCGACGTCGGACCAGAAACTACGGGCGGTCTCGACCTGGCCCGTGTTCGGATCGGCCTGCTTGAAAAAGCCGGTGGCCGGGTCGACGGCCTCGATGCCGTTGGCGTCGACGATCTTACCGCCCACCAGCTTGTACTTCTTGAGGTTGCCCGGCCAGCGCAGCTTGCGGTCGGCGCGGAATACCGTCACGTACAGCTCGTTCAGATTCTGGGCCCGGTTGAAGGCGTTCACCGGAACGGCCGGTGCCGTGAAGGTCACCTCCTGCTGGCTGATCGTGTTGAGAATCTGCGTCAGCGCATCGGTCAGGCCCTGGGTGTTGTCGGCCGTGTAGTACTGGCCGCCGCCGGCCTCTGCCGTCTCCTTCAGCAGCGGGAAGTCGGTGCGAAAGCCGATGGTGTACGTGTTGACATGAGGTGTACCGAGTTCGCCACCATTTATGTCGCCCTTGAAGAGGTATTCTGCGATGTCGTCCAGGCAGGCGCCGTCGCCGGCGCCGGTGCAGCCGTTGCGGCCCGTCACGACCGAATAATCGGGTAGCCAACTTGTAAGGTTGAAGTCCTGGACATCGCGGTCTGCCGTCGGCTGGCCGTCAGTCAGCATCACGATGAAATTACGTGAGCAGGAAAAACTGACGGGATTGACGTAAGTGTCAGGATTCGTCGACGTGTCCACCGCATCGAGATCCTGGTCCGTACGCCAGTGCCAGTAGTGATACTCGGGGCTCATTCCGCGGTAGTAGCGTGCTGCCTCCCAGAGGGTCTCGGACAGCGGCGTCAGGCCGCTGGCGGGAATGCTGTCGATGACGCCGAAGAGTTCCGCCCGGCTGTCCTCGATGCGTTCCATGGACTTGATCACCATGCCGCCGTTGTCACGGTTGAATCGCATCATGCCGACGTTGACGTCGTTGACGGTGGACAGCACGTTCTTCGCCACCTCCTTGACGATGTCGATGCGGCGCTTCCATACCGTCGGCGGATTGGCGGTCCAGTTCATGTAATTGCCGTCCACGACCTTGTAAGTCGTGTCGGCAAGGCCTGCACCCCAGATCAGTGACTGATCCGCGTCCGAGGTCCAGGGCAGGTTGTCCAGTCCTCGCTGGGCGAACACGGCGGCGCTGAATGCGGATTCGCCGTGCAGGCCGGAATCGCGCGCGCACTCGACGGGGCTCGAGTTGTCACTCGGGTCCAGCCGCGCCCACTGGTCCGTGTCGTCGCCGGCCGGATACTCCCGATACTGGACGAACTTGTCCGTGTACGCACCGGTCGCCCGCAGCTCGGCCGTGGCCCGGTCACAGAAGAACGAGCCCTTGTCGATCTGCGCCAGGTCGACGGAGCAATCCGGGGTCGCGTCGACATTCGTGGTCCAATACAGTTTGGAGTTGTCGCAGGCCCCGCCGTACGCCTGGTCGGGATCATAATCCTCCTGGACTTGCTCCCAGCTGGTCATACTGCCGGACGAGTCCATGATGAACAGGATGTTCGGCCTGTCCTCGGGCAGGGTCTCCGGGTTGAGCACCAGCAGTTCGGTGTCGTCCGCGAGGGCACTGCCACCAACTGCGAGCGAGAGCAGTGCGGCGGCCGCCAGTGCGCGAATGTTCTGTGTCTTGCGAGTCATATCCCTATCCTCGTGTCTCGAACGACCGCTTGCCGGAGGTCTCCGGCGGCGTGCTCACGCTTATCTGCCGTACACGGTTGTCCTCGAGCCGGTAGACGACCGTGCCGACGGCCTCGTCCCGACGGTCCATGTTCAGTACGGCTGCGCGGAAGGCCTTCAGCGTCATCGCCTGGCCATCGAAGACGTAGCTTGTGTCCCCCTCGACCCGCAGCGTCACCACGCCGCAGTCGTCGCATTCCCGCAGGATCACGCTGCCGAACTCGTTGGCGGGGAGTGTCAGATGCTTCACCCACACCTCGTAGGCTTCTTCGACTGCCGGCGGCGCTGCCGCCGCCACCTGGGCGAGGCCGGCGAGCGCCAGCAGGGCCAGTGTCATCCGTAATCTCATGTCGCTGTCTCCCTCGGTGATCCTTCCGCCTCAGGGGCAGACGTCGGTGATGCCCTTCGGCCCGACGATGTAGAAGTTCTGCGTGTGCTCGGCGGTCGCGCCCCGGGTGGATTCCGCGGTCGCGATCGTCTGGAAATGGAATGCGGCGATGCCCTTGCCGGCGCCGATGCTGAAGGCGGCATCCGGCACCAGCGTGTTGCACTGGTATGTGGTGGTCGACTCGACCGTGTCCGTACCGTTTATGGCATGCGGTGCGATGATGTTAGGCGCAGCGGTCTGGAACGTGCCCTGGGCCAGCGCCTCGTCCACGCCGGACTCGGCGGCCTGGAACGCACTCTCCAGATACTGGTTGTTGCCGGCCATGGTGAGTTCGGTGGTGGCCGTGTTCATGCCCGAGATGGCCAGCAGCGTCAGGACCATCAGCAGGACCAGGCCGACCACCAGCGCGGCACCGCTCTGGCGCTGCCGCGAGCCGTTGAATTTTTCGCTCGTCTGCTTCATGTGCGCACGTTCCTCAGCAGTATCGTTTTGGTCTTGACCATGCGGCGGAAGTTGTCGTTGAAAGCGCCCAGGTCGACGTCGGCGAGCTGATAGTTCGTGTCGTCGGCAATGCCCGGCTCGCGCTCGACCGAACGGACGAGGAGCCAGAGCCGGACGGCGATGACCCGGACTTCAGGGTCGAACGCCGCGGAAGCCGGATCGATGAGCGGACTGTCCGGATTGGCGTAACGGTCCACGGTGGCGTTGCCGTCCATATCGAGGCCGAACTGGATCTGCATGTTATCGACGCCGGGCACCACTTCCTCGTCGCGGATCACGGGCGCGCCGCCGACGCTGGCGAGCGAACGGCGCCGCAGGGACGGCACGTTGGGGAAGATGTCCGAGCTCGGCGAAACGTAGTAACCGTTCACTACCAGGTTGTTGGTCTGGGTGCCGCCGCCCACGAACCCGCCGGGGGCCACGCCGTTCGAATAGAGCTGGCCCTGCAGACGGGTCGTCTCCAGCTGTATGACGCCCGCCGTGGGCGCGCTCGGCGTGATGCGTGCATGGCGGACCACAAAGCTGTCGGAATTCGGCACGAAGTCGCCGGCGCCCACGCAGGGCCAGTTGGTCGTGTTGTTCGCGCCCTCTATCGGCCGCAGCAGATCTGTCACGAAGTCCGCGCCGCAGCCGGCCGGGGGGTTGATGTTCAGCGGATCGGGGTCCGCCGTGGTGGCGCGGCCCTCGACGAGGTCCGGCCGGCTCAGCAGTCCCCAGTAGCTCGCCATGCGCAGATCGGGTTCGATGACGTTGAAGGCGAATTCTCCGTTCTCCTGCACCCGCGCGATATTTTCGTTAACGATGTAGGCGCTGCGGCTCTGCACGTAAACCTGCACCGCGCCGATGATCAGAAACGAACCGATCACCAGGGCGACCATCAATTCGATCAGCGTAACGCCGTGCTGGCGCCGGTAGCCGTGATTTGCGTTGAAGACATCCATCAGTTCATCGCCTGTACCTGAATGGTGTAGGAGGGCGGCGTCGGCTGACCCGCCTCGTCCCAGTTGACCGTGACCGTGTAAGTCCACGGCACCGTCGCCTGGTCCAGCTGGACGTCGACGTCGCCAGCCGGCAGCGTCTGCTGGGCCTGCTGGCTCCACAGGAAAATATCGTGCTGTGCCATCTGGTCGGCGTCGCAGTCGATCAGACCGGTATCGCAGTCGTTGTCCGCACCGGCGCCTTCGTAAGTGATGCCGGCGGTGCGATTGGCCCGGATCCGGTCGGCGACGTCGCCGGCCAGTGTTACCGCCTGGGTGCGGAACTGCGCTGTACGGCCGGCCTGCAGCGTCTGCAGGTACAGCCCGGCGATGCCGAGCATCCCCACCGACATGACCACCATGGCGATCAGCGCCTCGATCAGGGTGAAGCCCCTTATTCTCTGCATCAGGTTCGCGTTCATCCTCTCGCTCATCCGTTCTTTCCGTGCTTCCCGGTCCGGCTTCACGGGCAGCCGGCGCCGACCAGCGCGTCGGCCACGTTCTGGACCAGGGCCACCTCGCGCACGATCTGGGGCCGGCCGGGGCCGTCCATGCGCAGGGCGCGCGCCGCGGACAGCCCGCCGGCCGCCGGCACGTTGCCCCGCGCGTCGCACATCAGGGCGCCGCGCAGGGCGGGAGCACCGCCTACGTCGCCGCGGCCGAAGCCGGTGGCGGCGTAGGAGAAATAGTTGGCGCCGCCGTTGGTCTGCAGCGTGATGCCGTCCCGTATATCGCCCACGCCGCGGATCACTTCTTCGCCGGCATCGATCGCGATGTCGCCGTCGTCGTCCGCGAAGACCACCCAGCCGTCGGCGAATGTGCCGCCGCAGGCCGGGTTGGCCGCCTCGGCGTTCAGGCTGGAACACACTGTGACCGGCGCCTTGCGCTTGACCGCCTCGCTGCGGGCCAGCGTGAAGGCGGCGAGCAGGTCGTTGGACGTCGCGGCCATGCGGTTGTTGCGTGTGAACTCGAGGAAATTGGGCACTCCCAGGGACAGGATGATGCCCATGACCACGACCGTGACCAGCAGTTCGTAGAGCGTAAAGCCGTGTTGTGCGGTTTTTTCCATGAGCCGGACACTACCGCTCGTCGCGACAGGGGGGAAATATTCCCGATGAGCGGTCACTCAGGCCGGACGAGCGGCACCTTTCGCGCCCTGTTCACGCGTGCGGGCAGGCCAGGCTTGCCGGTGCGTCGTGCCCCGGCGCACTCCGCGGCCGGCCGGTATAGCTCACGATCAGCGCGCGGGCAGGGACGCGGCCGGTGCCGTCGCAGATCAGGAAGGTGCCGTTCGTGTTGCGCCTGCGCACGCCGCGCAGGGTGTAGCGGCGCCGGTTCGTCATTATGTTCACTGCGGCGGCGGGGCGATGGCGGCGGAGCACCGCCTCGACGGGGTCCGCCCGGCCGTCGTCATCGTCGTCCACAAACAGCATCCAGCCGCCGCCCCAGTCGGCATCGCCGGTGCAGCGGCTGCCGTCGGCGGACTGGCACAGGACGAGGTTCAGCCGGCGCTTGATGGCCTCCTGGCGGCCGAGGTGCAGCGCGTGGTGCAGGGCGTTGACCTCGGTCGTCAGGCGATTGCGCGCAATCAGGCTGCCGAGCGGCGGGGCGCCGATCACGATCAGGATGGTCGCCACGCTCAGCGTGACCAGCAACTCGTACAGTGAATAGCCGCGGTGTAGGGACATGGCCTGGTTCCCTCCGGTGCCTGTTGACCGCAGGGGGCATTGTCGGCGGCGAGCGTCGGCCGAGCGAGCGCGATTCCCGGGCGAGCCGCCCCGAAATCGGGCTTGTGCGTCATTTTGAGAATCATTAACATCTTCTCCGGAACATTGGACTCGGACCAAGCCTATACTTGGTCTAAACCTGAAGCGGTGCGTATCCCTTGAACAGACAGGAAGTCGAAAAGCGCCTCGAATCCCACGGCGTCATGCCCACGCCCCAGCGAGTCGACGTGGCCAGCATCCTGCTGGAGCGTCCCCAGCATCTGTCCGCCGAGCAGATCCTGGAGCGTTTGCGCGAGCGGGGCAGCCGGGTGTCGAAGGCGACCATCTACAACACGCTGAAGCTGTTCAGCGACAAGGGCCTCGCCCGGGAAGTCAACGTGGATCCCAGTCGGCTCTTCTACGATTCGACCACGCACCCGCACCACCACTTCTACAACGTGGACACGGGGGAGTTGTCGGACATCCCGTCCGGGCAGGTGGCGATCATGGACGTCCCCGATCTGCCGGCCGGTACCGAGCAGGAGAGCGTCGAGCTCATCATACGGGTTCGGGACAAGCGCTGAGGCACCAAGCGCTGAGGCACCATAGGGCACGCCCTCGGGCAGGCGGTGGATTGCCTGCCTATCCCGCATTATCTATACTCGCCGCCCACCCGGGGCCGAAGTAGCTCAGTCGGTAGAGCAACGCATTCGTAATGCGTAGGTCGTCAGTTCGAGTCTGACCTTCGGCACCAGCCCCCGCCCCGGGTTTTCCCCCGAGCATCTCCCCGGTCTGGGTTTTTGCCCGCGCAAACGATGCCGTGCACGTCACCGGCAGGAGACCGCACCGGCACTGACATCGATGCTCGACCGATCCGTCATGCATAACCCAAGTCATTCCGGTTACTTAGCTTGTATTCTTAGAATATCGTGTCAGAATGCGTTCCTAACACAGCGCAGGCGGGGGATTCCGGAAGTGAGAACGCTGTCAATCCAACGGTCCGTGCGGGCTTCCTAGAATGTCCCGACTGACTGCCGACGGGTGCAAAGCCTCGAGATGATCAGCGAGAAGGATCTGCGGGCCGGCATCGCCGGCGACACCCTCGCCTCACGGCGCGGTTCCGGGCAATATCCCGCGATCGCGGTGGACGCCGTCTATACCAAACTCGCGATCAATCTCCTCACCCTCGAGAAGGACACGGCCGGGGCGGTCATCGAATCCGTGGTCGAGGATCTGCGTGATGCGGCGGGCGTCGACGTCGCGTTCGTCTGCCTGGCCGACGAGCGGGGGGCGCGCATCGAGACGGTGATCGCGGCGACTTCCCCCTACAGCATCTGCCGGCCCCAGGTACTCCAGCACCAGGAACTCGCCGAGTGGCGCTGGCTGGCCCGGGGCATGAGCGGCCAGCGTCTGCTGGAGATCGGCGACTGCAGCCGGCCGCCAGCAGGCGGCGAGGCGGAGGCCGCCCGCCTCGCCGAGATCGGCCTGGGCGCCTGCCTGCTGATCGGCGTCGGCACCGTCGAAGGCCCGGCCGGCTTCATCGCGCTTGCCAACGAGGCGCCGGGAGACGGCTGGGACGCCAACCTGAAACTGCTGCTGAAGCTGCTCGGTTCCAGCTTCGGCGCCGGCGTCGAACGCATACGCACCCGCGCCGAGCTGGCCCACATCCGCGAGCGCGACGAACTGCTGTCCGAAACCGCCAACGATGGCATCTGGGACTTCGACGGTCGCGCGAAGGCCGTGTGGTTCTCCCGCCGCTGGAAGACCATGCTGGGCTACGACGAGGACGAGGAGGATCTCTCCCCGGACTGGTACCGCCTTGTGCATCCCGACGACATGACCCGTGTCCAGGCGAAGATGCGCGAACATTTGGAGGGCCGGGCGGACTACTTCGAGAGCGTCCACCGCATGCGCCACTCCAGCGGCGACTGGCGCTGGATGATCAGCCGTGCCAAGGCCCTGCAGGATGACAACGGCCGGCTGCGGCGGCTGGTCGGCGTAGAGGTGGACATCACCGAGCGCAAGCTCTACGAGGAGGCGCTGTTCCGCGAGAAGGAGAGCGCCCAGATCACGCTGCAGTCCATCGGCGACGGCGTGGTCACGACGGACGCCGAGTGCAACGTGGAATACGTGAACCCGGTGGCCGAGGAGCTCACCGGCTGGAAGGTGGACAGCGCTACGGGCCGGGCGGTGGACGAGATATTCCGCGCCTATCACGAGGAGACCTGCGAGCCGCTCGAGAATCCGGTAGCCGTGGCCATCCGCCGCAACCGCTCCATCAAATCGGTGCGCCCGACGCTGCTGATCACCCGCGACGGTAACGAGCTGTACGTGGAATCGACGGCATCGCCGATCCGGGACGGCTCGGGCAACGTGACGGGCGGAGTGCTGATATTCCACGACGTGAGCGAGGCGCGGGAGCTCAACCGCAAGCTGGCCTACCACGCCAGCCACGACATGCTCACCCAGCTGGTGAACCGGCGCGAGTTCGAGAGCCGGCTGGAACGGGCACTGAAGAGCGCGAAGGCGAGGGAGACTTCCTACGCGCTCTGCTACATGGACCTCGACCAGTTCAAGATCGTCAACGACAGCTGCGGCCACAGCGCCGGCGATGCGCTCCTGGCCCAGCTCGGCGCGCTGCTGAAGTCGAAGATCCGCTGGCGGGACACGCTGGCGCGCCTCGGCGGCGACGAGTTCGGCGTGCTCCTGGAGAGCTGCAACCTGGACGAGGCCATGCGCACCGCCGAGGAACTGCGCGAGACGGTGGCCGACTACAGGTTCGTCTGGGACGAGCGCAGTTTCCGGCTCGGTGCCAGCATTGGCGTGGTGCCCATCACCGCGGACAACGACGATGTGGCGGCGCTGCTGTCTGCCGCCGACAGCGCCTGCGCGGCGGCGAAGGAGGCGGGCAGGAACCGCATCCACAGCTATCACGAGAACGACATCGATCTCATGCGCCGCCGCCGCGAGATGCAGTGGGCCGCGCGCATCAACAACGCGCTGGAGGAGTCGCGCTTCGAACTCTTCCGCCAGACCATCCTGCCGCTGCAGGGCGAGGACCGGGGCGCTCATTACGAATTGCTGCTGCGCATGCGCGACGAAGCCGGCGCCATGGTATCGCCGGAGCTGTTCATCAACGCGGCCGAGCGCTACGGCATCACGCCGAACATCGATCGCTGGGTGATCTCCAACGCCTTCCGCTGGCTGGTCTCCGAGGCGGACGAGCGCGAGCGGCTGGATCTGTGCTCCATCAACCTGTCCGGCCAGAGTCTCGGCGACGAGAAGTTCCTGCCCTTCGTCATCGACCAATTCCAGGTGAGCGGTCTCGACGCCACCAAGATCTGTTTCGAGATCACAGAGACGGCTGCCATCGCCAGCTACTCCCAGGCCAACCGGTTCATCAATGCGCTGAAGGAACTCGGCTGCAAGTTCGCCCTGGACGACTTCGGCACCGGTCTGTCGTCGTTCGGCTACCTGAAGCACTTCCCCGTCGACTTCCTGAAGATCGACGGCAGCTTCGTCAAGGAGATCCTGCACGATCCCATCGACCGGGAGATGGTTCGCTCGATCAACGAGATCGGTCACCTCACCGGCAAGCAGACCATCGCGGAGTTCGCCGAGAACGAGGAGATCATCACCATGCTGCGCGGCATGGGCATCGACTATGCCCAGGGGTACGGCGTTTCCGAGCCGAAACGTGTGCAGCAGAACTTCGCCGCCGAGTCGCTGGAGCCCCTCTAGCGCCCGCCGGCCGCCGCCCCGAACCGCATCGAGTAGTCCACGGCGCGCAGGTGCTTGGTGAGCGCGCCCACCGAGATGAAGTCCACGCCGGTCTCCGCGACGGCCGCCATATCGTCCATCTCCAGCCCGCCGGATGCCTCCAGCGTGGCGCCCGTGCCGCCGTCCCGGGTGAGGCGCACGGCCTCGCGCAGGGCATCGAGCGGGAAGTTGTCCAGCAGCAGACGGTCGGCCCCGGCGGCCAGCGCCTGGCGCAGCTCCTCGATGTTCTCGACTTCCACCTCGACGGGCAGCGCGGGGTTTTCGGTGCGGGCGCGCGAGACGGCTGCCGCGATGCCGCCGCACGCGATGATGTGGTTCTCCTTGACGAGCACGGCGTCGAAAAGGCCGATGCGGTGGTTTACCGCCCCGCCGCAGCGCACGGCGTACTTCTGGGCGAGCCGCAGGCCCGGGATCGTCTTGCGGGTATCGAGTATGCGGCAGCCGGTGTGCGCGACGGCGGCCGCGTAGCGGGCCGCGGCCGTGGCGGTCCCGGACAGCGTCTGCAGGAAGTTCAGTGCGGTGCGCTCGCCGGTCAGGATCGGCCGGGCCGGCCCCTCGAGGGAGCAGACCGTCTCGCCCGGCGCCAGCCGGTCGCCGTCGTCGGCCTGCCATTCGATGCGGATGGTCTCGTCCAGTACGGCGAACACCCGGTCGAACCAGGCTCGGCCGCAGAGTATCGCGTTCTCGCGGCAGACCACCGTGGCGTGGGATCGGGCCCCGGCGCCGATCAGCGCCGCCGTCACGTCGCCGCCACCGACGTCCTCCGCCAGGGCGGCGTCCACGCTCGCCCGGATGTGCGCCGAGAGCCTGTGTTCCTGCATTTCCGCTGCCTCCGCGCCGCGCCGCGCCGCGACGATACGCCAGAGCGTCTCTGGTCACAAGCGCCAACATACGTATAATCCACTACAAATGTTTGATGATCGGCAGCCGCCAGGATTGGACCAGACAGTGATGAACGAGCCGCCGCCGAGACGCCCGGCCTCGCCCTGCGTGAATATCTGTACGCTGGACGAGCGGGACGTCTGCACGGGCTGTCTGCGCACCCTCGACGAAATCGGCGCCTGGTCCATGCTCAGCCCGGAAGAGCAATGGCGTGTCGTGGAGGCGCTGCCCGGCCGCGCCGCGGCGCGGAGGGCAGGCCCCTGAGGTCCCATGAACGCCGCGCGCTCCGCCACCCTCCTGCTTCCGCTCCTGCTGGCCGCCTTCGGCCTGACCGGCTGCACGGCCATGCTGATCGGCGACGGCCAGACGAGTGGCCGGGCGAATGGCCAGGCCGGCACCGCGACCGAGAGCGCCGCGGGGGCCGGCACCACGCGATCTATCGGCGATGCCGAGGTCACGGCCGCAGTACGCTCGAGGCTGGTGGCCGATACGTCTGTGGAGGCGACGGGCATCGATGTGATGACGGCCGCAGGGCGAGTGACGCTGAGCGGTTTCGTGGCGAGTTTCGCCGAGCGGGACAGAGCTGGCCGGCTGGCCGCCGCCGTCCCGGGAGTCTTGGCGGTGGACAACCGCCTCGCCGTGAAGGCGCGCCCTTAGCGAGTCAACAAGGGCAACTGAACCAGAGCAAAGGAGGTAGACGGGCAATGGACGTAATCGAAAGGATCAAACAGCAGATCAGCGAGAATCCGATCCTGCTGTACATGAAAGGGACGCCGGATTTCCCGCAGTGCGGTTTCTCCGCCCAGTCGGTGGCGGCACTGAAGGCCTGCGGAAAGGAATTCGCATATGTGAATATCCTGGAGGATCCGGAGCTGCGCGAGGCGCTGAAGAGCTACTCGAACTGGCCGACCTACCCCCAGCTCTACATCCGCGGTGAGCTCATCGGCGGGTCGGATATCGCCGTGGAGATGTACCACTCCGGCGAGCTCAAGCAGATGCTCGACGACGTCGCCGCCTGAGGGCGGCGGCGCTCAGCCGCCGGCCAGCGTGTCCCGATATACGCCCTGCACCCGGTTGACGATCTCGCAGAAGAGATCCGCTGTCCGTTCCGCGTCGTAGGCCGCGGAATGGGCCCGGGATTCGTCCCAGTCCAGCCCCGCGGCAGTCACCGCGCGCGCCAGAACCGTCTGTCCGAAGACGACGCCGCCCAGCGTCGCCGTGTCGAAGCTGGAGAACGGATGGAACGGGTTGCGCTTCAGCCCCGTCCGCCGTACCGCGGCATTCAGGAAACTCAGATCGAAGAAGGCATTGTGGCCCACCAGCACGGCCCGGGTGCAGCCGGTCTCGCGGATGGCCCGCCGCACTTCCCGGAACACCCGCTGCAGGGCGTCCCGCTCGTCGATGGCCGGGCGCAGCGGATGCCAGGGGTCGATGCCGTTGACGGCCAGCGACGCCGCCTCGAGATTGGCGCCGTCGAAGGGCTTCACGTGATAACGGTGAGTCTCGCTGCGTCCCATGCGCCCGGCGTCGTCCATCTCCAGCAGCACGGCGGCGATCTCGAGCAGCGCGTCGGTGTCCGCATTGAAACCGCCCGTTTCGACGTCGACCACCACCGGCAGGAAGCCGCGGAAGCGGTTGGCGACCGGCGCCGACTCGAACTGTTCGTTCGCTTTCCCCATGCGGGTCAGTTGCCGGGCCGGCCGGGCGTCTCGGCCAGGTCCAGCAGCAGGCCGAGCGTGTAACGGACCCCGAAGCCGGTGACCTTGGTGGGCGCGTGGCCCAGCCCGCCCTCGTGGCTCGAGGCACTGAGGTCGATGTGGATCCAGGTGCTCTGCCGGGGCACGAACTCCCGCAGCAGGGCCGCGGCCATGATGTGGTCGCCGGCGCCCGCCGGCAGGCATTGCTTCAGGTCCGCCACCTCGCTCTTCAGCTCGTCACGGAATTCGTCGGTGACCGGAAACGGCCAGACGCGCTCGCCGCTCGCCTCGCCGGCGCGCTTCAGCAGGGGATGCAGGGACGGACGGTTCGTGAATACGCCGCTGTAGCGCGTGGTGAGCGCGCTCACGCAGGTACCGGTGAGCGTCGCGTAATCGATGATCGTCGCGGGTCCCGCCTCGCCGGCCAGCGCCAGCGTGTCGGCGAGCACCATCCGGCCCTCGGCGTCCGTGTGGATCACCTGGATCGTCTTGCCGTTGACGGCTGTGACCACGTCCTGCTGTTTGTAGGCCCGGGGACCCGTACGGTTTTCGGTCAGCGCCAGCCAGCAGTCGACGGCGAACGGCGCCTCCAGCAGCGTCAGGGCGAGCAGGCTGCCGAGGGCGACGGCGGCACCCTGCATGTCTCCGTGCATGTCCAGCATGCCGCCGGCGGGTTTGAGATTCGTGCCGCCGGTATCGAAGACGATGCCCTTGCCGACCAGGGCGACGGCGGGGGCGTCGCCGGCGGCCTCCGGGCGCCAGGACAGACGGACGATGCCCGCATCCTCGTTGTCGTTACCGCGGGCGACGGCCAGGAACGCACCGGCTCCACGGTCCTCCAGTTGAGTCGTATCGAGGAACTCGTAGTGCCAGCCGTGCCGCTCGGCGAGTTCTGCGGCGGCGACCCGGAGAGCCCTGGCGTCACCCAGGTTGGGCGGCAACGCGGTCAGCCAGCGGGCCAGGTTGTTGCCCGCGGCCTCGGCCTGCACCCGGTCGGCGTCGATCCGTTCGGCCAGACCCAACAGTCTGATGGTGGAGAGCCGCCGCGGCTTCGGCGCCTTCTGCCGGAAGACCGGCAGGCGAAAGGCGGCGAGCAGCAGTGCCAGCAGCTGGTCGCGCACCACGGCAGCGGTGAATTCTTCGGGAAAGCCGCTCACGAGCACCGCGAGCCGTGCAGGATCTTCCGCCAGAGCGGCCTCCGCCAGTCGGCGTGCGGCCGTGCCGCGCTCGAAGGCACTCGCTTCCGGCGACACCATGGCCACCAGTACGGTGGTCTGCGCCTTGTTGTCCAGACGGCTCGTGACCAGCGGCACGTCGGATGCATCGCGACGGCGGGCGATCCTGCTCAGCCGGGCGCCCCGCGGCACGGCGGACCAGTCGCTCTCGCCCGCACCGCTCGGCAACACCACCAGCAGTTGATCGAGATTCTCGTAGTCCTTCAGCAGCGGCTTCTTCGTCGACTGGATGACGCGTATCGAAGAGTCCGGCGGCAGCACTGTGGCCATTCGAGGTTCCTCCGGGGCGCCTTGACCTGTCTCCGGCAAAGGTCGAACATACGCTCCCAACCTCTGGCGGGCGGAGCGGGGCGAAGAAGAAGCGCCATCCTAGCAGGTGACCTCCGCCAATTCATCACGGCCGCGGCGGCGGCGGATAAACGGCATCAGGCAAGAAACGGCATCAGGCATGAGTGCAAAAAGTCCTTTCGACGATACCGACCCGACAGAGACCCGGGAATGGCTCGAGTCCATCGACTCGGTGCTGAAGGTCCACGGCCCCGAGCGGGCCCATTTCCTGCTGAACCGGATGATCGACTTCGCACGCCGCTCCGGTGCCTATCTGCCGTACAGCCCGAACACCGCCTACCTGAATACCATCTCGCCGGGCCAGCAGCCGGAGTACCCCGGCGACCGCTCCCTCGAGCGGCGCATCGAGGCGTACATCCGCTGGAACGCGATGGCCATGGTCGTGCTCGCGAACCGGGCCAGCAGCGAATACGGCGGGCACATCGCCTCCTATGCGTCCTCGGCCACGCTCTATGAAGTGGGCTTCAATCACTTCTGGCGCGCGCCTTCCGAGCAGAACGGCGGCGACCTGGTCTTCATCCAGGGCCATTCCGCGCCGGGTATCTACTCGCGCGCCTATCTCGAGGGGCGTCTCACCGGCGCGCAGCTGCAGCGCTTCCGCATGGAGGTGGGCGGCGGCGGCCTGTCGTCGTATCCGCATCCCTGGCTCATGCCGGAGTTCTGGCAGTTCCCCACGGTATCCATGGGTCTCGGCCCGATGATGGCGCTGTATCAGGCCCGGTTCATGCGTTACCTGGAGCATCGCGGCCTGATCCCGGAGAGCGACCGCAAGGTGTGGTGCTTCCTCGGCGACGGGGAGATGGACGAGCCGGAGGCCATGGGTGCCATCACGATGGCCGTGCGCGAGGGACTGGACAACCTCATATTCGTCATCAACTGCAACCTGCAGCGCCTCGACGGACCCGTGCGCGGCAACGGCAAGATCATCCAGGAACTGGAGGCGGCGTTCGGCGGCGCCGGTTGGGACGTGATCAAGGTGATCTGGGGCTCGCGCTGGGACCCCCTGCTGGCCAAGGACACCGACGGCCTGCTCCGCCGCGTCATGGACGAGACGGTGGACGGCGAATACCAGGCCTATAAGAACAAGGGCGGCGCCTATACCCGCGAGCACTTCTTCGGCAAGTACCCGGAGCTGAAGGAGATGGTGGCCAACATGTCGGACGAGGAGGTCTGGCGTCTCAACCGGGGCGGCCACGATCCCATCAAGGTCTACGCGGCGTACGAGAAGGCCGTGCGCAGCAAGGGCCGTCCGACCGTCATCCTGGCCAAGACCGTGAAGGGCTACGGTATGGGCGAGTCCGGCGGCGAGAGCGCGAACCCCGCCCACCAGCAGAAGAAGCTGGACGACGAGGCGCTGAAGGAATTCCGCGACCGCTTCAACATCCCGGTCTCCGACGAGGACATTCCCAAGGTGCCGTTCTGCAGGCCGCCGGAGGACAGCGACGAGATAGAGTACCTGCACGAGCGGCGGCGGAAGCTGGGCGGTTACCTTCCGCAGCGCCGGACCCGCTCCGAATCCCTGCAGGTGCCACAGCTGGAGACCTTCTCGAGTCAGCTGGAGGGCACGGGCGAGCGCGAGGCCTCGACCACCATGGCGTTCATCCGCCTGCTGACGACGCTGATCCGGGATAAGAGCATCGGCAAGTACGTCGTGCCCATCGTCCCCGACGAGGCGCGTACCTTCGGCATGGAGGGCATGTTCCGCCAGGTGGGCATCTATTCCTCCAAGGGTCAGCTCTACACGCCCCAGGACGCCGACCAGCTGATGTACTACAAGGAAGACAAGAAGGGCCAGATCCTGGAGGAGGGCATCAACGAGGCCGGCTCGTTCTGCTCCTGGGCGGCTGCGGGCACGGCCTACAGCAATCACGACCGGCCGATGATCCCCTTCTACATCTTCTATTCCATGTTCGGCTTCCAGCGCATCGGCGACTTCATCTGGGCCGGCGGCGACATGCAGTCGCGGGGCTTCCTGATGGGCGGCACGGCCGGACGCACTACGCTGGCCGGCGAGGGTCTGCAGCATCAGGACGGACACAGCCTGGTGCTGTCGTCCACCGTGCCGAACTGCCTGTCCTACGATCCCACCTACGCCTACGAGCTGGCGGTGATCATCCAGGACGGGCTGCGGCGCATGCTGCACGAGCAGGAGAATGTCTTCTACTACATCACCTGCATGAACGAGAACTACGTCCATCCGCCCATGCCGAAGGGCGTGGAGGACGGCATCCTGAAGGGCTTGTACCTGCTGAAGATCGGCGGGCGGGGCAAGGTACGCGTGCAGCTGATGGGCGCCGGCACGATCCTGCGCGAGGTCATCGCCGCCGCCGAGCTGCTGGAGGAGGACTATTCCATACCGGCGGACATCTGGAGCGCCACCAGCTTCAATCAGCTGCGCCGCGACTGCCTGGAGGTGGAACGCTGGAATCAGCTGCACCCGGCCGAGGAGCCGAGGCGCAGCTACCTCGACCAGTGTCTGGCGGATAAGGACGGCCCCTTCATCGCGGCGACGGACTACATGAAGATCGTGCCGGACCAGATCCAGCGCTGGGTGCCGGGCCAGTACGTCACGCTCGGCACCGACGGCTATGGCCGCAGCGACCGCCGCTCCGCGCTGCGCCAGCACTTCGAGGTGGATCGCCGCTACATCGCGGTGACGGCGCTGAAAGCACTGGCCGACGAGGGCGCGCTGGATATGGAGACGGTCTCGGATGCCATCCGGCGCTACGACATCGATCCGGACAAGCCGGATCCGGTGACCCTCTGAGGGCGGCGCCATGGCTGAACGCAAGGAAATTCGCGTCCCCGATCTCGGCGACTTCTCCGATGTCGACGTCATCGAGGTGCTGGTCTCCGCCGGCGACACGGTCGAGGTGGAAGACGGCCTGATCGTGCTGGAGACCGACAAGGCGTCCATGGACGTCCCGAGCACCGCGGCCGGCAAGGTGGTCGAGGTCAGCGTCTCGTCGGGCGACACGGTGAACGAGGGCGACCTCATCGCCGTGGTCGAGACGAGCGGAGGCGGAGAGGAGGACTCCTCGGGCGACGAGGAGGCGAGCGCCGGCGACGGCAAGGCCGGCGCCACCGATGACGGGACCGACGCCGGAGACGGGAAGTCCCCTGCCGACGATGATCGATCCGGCGGCGGTGAGTCGGATGGCAGATCGGATGACAGATCGGGTGGAGAGTCGGGTGGCGATACGGTAGCCGAGCCGGGGCGGCGCAAGGTCGAGGTGCCGGACCTCGGCGACTTCGACGAGGTGGACGTGATCGAGGTCCACGTCGGCGAGGGCGACGAGGTGGCCGAAGAGGACCCGCTGCTGACCCTCGAGACCGACAAGGCCTCCATGGACGTTCCATCGCCGGCGGCGGGCCGCGTGGCGGAGGTCGTGGTGAGCGTCGGTGACAAGGTGAGTTCCGGCGACGAGATCCTGACGCTGCTGACCGGCAATGGCGCCGGTCAGGATGGCGGCGACGGCGACGAGACCGCGCAGGCCGATCAGGCGGACGAGACCGCCAGGGAAGCCGAGGCGGAACGCACGGTGGACGATGGCGAAGGCGGCGGCGAGGCCGACAGGAAACGCCGAGGGACGGAGTCGGCGGTGTCCCCCCGAAAGCAGGCCGGCAGCGGCCGCCGCGAGCGGGCCGATTCCGCCGACGAACGCCGGGACGTGCCCTCCGGATTCCCGGCCATCGACGAGGCGGGTTTCTCCCGCGCCCATGCGAGCCCGTCCGTCCGCAAGCTGGCGCGGGAGCTGGGCGTCGACCTGGTCCGTGTCGACGGCACCGGGCGCAAGGGCCGGATTCTGGCCGAGGACGTGAAGTCGTGGGTCAAGAAGACGCTGCAGGGCGGCGGCGAGGCCGCCGCGGGTGGCGCGCTGCCGTCGGTCCCGGAGGTGGATTTCGCGAAGTACGGTGACGTGGCGACCCAGCCGCTCGGCCGGATCCGCAAGATCTCCGCACGCCGGCTGCAGGCGTCGTGGCTGAACCTGCCCCACGTCACCCAGCACGACCTCGCCGACATCACCGAAATGGAGGAACGGCGCCAGGAACTGAAAGGCACGGCGGCGGAGCGCGGGATCAAGCTGACGCCGCTCGCGTTCATCATCAAGGCCTGCGTGCAGGCGCTGAAGGAGTTTCCGCGCTTCAACAGCTCCCTGCATCCGGACGGGGAACACCTGGTGTTCAAGCACTACTTTCATATCGGTTTCGCCGCCGATACGCCGAACGGCCTGGTGGTTCCCGTCATCCGGGACGCCGACCGCAAGGACGTCTACGAGCTCGCCGGCGATCTGGCGGAGCTGTCCGCCGCGGCGCGGGAAGGCAAGCTCAGCGCCGAGCAGATGCAGGGCGGCACCTTCACGGTCTCCAGCCTCGGCGGCATCGGCGGCACGGCTTTCACGCCGATCATCAATGCCCCGGAGGTCGCCATACTCGGCGTTTCCCGCTCGAGCATGCAGCCGGTCTGGAACGGGCGGGAGTTCAAACCGCGCCTGATGCTGCCGCTGTCGCTGTCGTACGATCACCGGGTGATCGACGGTGCGGACGCGGCCCGCTTCACCACCTGGCTGTCCGGCGCCCTGGGCGACGTCGGCGGTCTGCTCGAAGCCATCCCCTGAGCATGACCGCCATGACCAACACGATCACCGCCTCGGCGCCATGAGCGAAGACGGCCACATCATCCGCGTGCCCGATATCGGCGACTTCGACGAGGTCGACGTGATCGAGGTGCACGTGAGCGAGGGCGACGAGATCGCCGCCGAGGACCCCATCGTCACGCTGGAGACGGACAAGGCGAGCATGGACCTGCCGGCGCCCCGGGGCGGCCGGGTCGAGTCCGTGCTGGTGAAGACCGGCGACAAGGTCTCCGAGGGCAGCGAACTCCTGCGCCTGGCCGGCGCGGCTGACGAGGCGGAAGACGCGCCCCCCGACGACGGTGAGAGCGGAGAGAGCGACACCGATGAGGCCCGGACCGACGAGGCAGCGGTCGCGGAGGCCGAGGACGAAGCAGAAGCAGGAGAACGGGACGGGCAGGCGTCCGGCCCGGCAGACCGTTCGTCCCGCCGCCGCGAAGCGCCGAAGGCGGCCCGCGACGAGACCGACGCGGACCTGGAGACGGACCTCGTCGTGCTGGGCGCCGGGCCGGGTGGCTACGCGGCTGCGTTCCGCGCGGCAGATCTGGGCCTGCGGGTGACGCTGGTCGAGCGCTGGCCGGTGCTGGGCGGCGTCTGCCTGAACGTGGGCTGCATCCCCTCCAAGGCGCTGCTGCATGCCGCCCGGGTCATCGAGGAAGCCGCCGAGATGGGCGAGCACGGCATCCGCTTCGGCGAGCCCGAGATCGACGCCGCGCGACTCGGTGAATGGAAGTCCGGCGCCGTCAAGCGGCTCACCGACGGGCTCACCGGCCTGGCGAAGCAGCGCAAGGTGCAGGTGGTTCACGGCACCGGCCGCTTTCTGTCGCCCCATCGGCTGGCCGTGGAGAACGACGACGGCCGCCGGGTGATCGCGTTCGAGCACTGCGTCATCGCGGCGGGTTCCGAGCCCAGCCGCATCCCCGGCCTGCCGGACGACGAGCGCATCGTCGACTCGACCGGCGCGCTGGAGCTGGCGCCACTGCCCGAGCGCCTGCTGGTGGTGGGCGGCGGCATCATCGGACTGGAGATGGCCTGCGTCTACGACGCGCTGGGCGTGAAGGTCACCGTGGTGGAGCTGATGAAACAGCTGATGCCCGGGGCCGACCCGGACCTGGTGCGTCCGCTGGCGAAGCGCATGAAGAGCCGCTACGAGAAAATTTTGCTGGGCGTGAGCGTGTCCGGCATGGAGAGCCGGGAGGCCGGCGTCCGGGTCAGCTTCGAAGGCGAAGGCGCGCCGGAGCCGGGGCTCTGGGACCGGGTGCTGGTGGCCGTCGGCCGGCGGGCGAACGGCGACCGGCTGGACGCGGACAAGGCGGGCGTCGAGGTGGACGAGCGCGGCATCATCCCGGTGGACAAACAGATGCGCACGAACGTGCCGCACATCTACGCCATCGGCGATGTCGTCGGCCAGCCCATGCTGGCCCACAAGGCCACCCACGAGGGCAAGGTGGCGGCCGAGGCGGCGGCCGGCGAGAAGAGCGCCTTCGACGCCCGGGTGATCCCTTCGGTGGCCTATACCGATCCCGAGGTGGCCTGGGTGGGACTCACCGAGACGGAGGCGAAAGAGCAGGGGGTCGATTATGGCAAGGCCCAGTTCCCCTGGGCGGCCAGCGGGCGCTCACTGGCCATTGGGCGGGACGAGGGCTTTACCAAGCTCCTGTTCGACAAGTCGACCAACCGCCTGCTGGGTGCCGGTATCGTCGGCACCAACGCCGGCGACCTGATCGCGGAGACGGCGCTGGCCATCGAGATGGGCGCCGACGCGGCCGATATCGGCCTGACTATCCATCCCCACCCGACCCTTTCGGAGACCGTGGCCATGGCGGCCGAGGCCTGGGAGGGCACGCTGACGGATCTCTACATGCCGCGCAGTAAGGACCGCTAGGACGCAGTCACGGCCGCTCGCTGCGGCCGGAACCGTCTCGCGATCCAGTAATCGACGCTGGCGTAGCGGCCGGCGCCGGTGAAGAACAGCGCCAGCAGCATCACGAAGTAGGTGGCCGCCCACTCGATACCGTTGTTCGAGACCACCAGGCTGCCGGTCTCCGTCAGCCAGTCGTAGTTGCCGTGCTCGCGCAGCAGTTCCTTCGCCTTGTCCAGCCGTTGCATGGCGCCGTCGATGTTCTCTGCCGGGAACGGGCTCCTCGGGTCGTGCACGGCCTGCCAGCCGTTCTTCCAGTGCACGCCGAAGGCGGCCACCAGCATGGTCACCATCAGCGGGATGGAGATCCAGCGCACGGCGAAACCGATCAGCAGCAGGACGGCGCCGGCCACCTCCGCGCCGGTGGCCAGCCAGGCCATGAGCGTCGGGAACGGCAGTCCGAGTCCCCAGTCCGGGTTGCCGAACCAGCGGATGATGTCGTCCATGCTGGAGAGCTTGTTGGTGCCGGCCACCCAGAATACGGGCACCAGGTACAGGCGCAGCGCCAGCGGGCCCAGAAAGTCGACGGCCTTCGTGGCGTCCAGCAGGTTCTGCAGGCGGTTCAGCAATCCGATCATGAGTCTCTCTTTCTGCTTCGTCTGTGGTTCAGTCCCCGCGGACACCGAGGATGATATCCAGGCGCCCCATCTCCTCGAGCGTGTCGCGGGCGCCCGCGATCACGGCCTCCGGCTGCGGGTGGCCGATCTCCGCGGCGACGGTCTCGGCGAGTTCCCGGCCCGTGCGGCCGGCCTCGTTGTCGCGCGCCAGTTCGAACAGGCGCGCGGTGGCGGCGTTCAGTTCCAGGAAGCCCATGCGGTCGTCGAGCCGGCGATAGACCACCAGCCAGGTCGGTTGCGCATCGGGCTCCTCCGGCCGGAACTCCGGGCCGATGCGGTGTACCGGGAAGGGATAGCCGCACAGCCACGCGAGCGGCGAGACGACGGGTACGCCCGTCAGCAGATCCGCCGCCCGATCCACGCCGGCCAGGTCCGGGTCCTCCTCCTCGATGGACAGCGCCAGCCCCACCCACTCGTAGTGCGCCAGCGCATGCAGGAACGGAGGGTCGGCGGGCTCGTCGCGCTCGTGTTCCAGGAACTCGACGAACTCCCGGGGCATGTGCAGGAACAGGGGCGTGTGCGATTCGTGGCGGGCGATGAAGTCGCGCACCAGCGCGTTCCACTGGTCGTCGTCAAGGACGCGTCTGGTTACCCGGAAGGTGGCCGCGAGCAGCCCGGAGATATTGCCGAAGAAGAGGTCGCGGTAGATCGCGAGGCGGCGGTCCTCGATGCCGGCCGGCGCCGGGTTGGCTTTCGGGTCGCGGATGTGGGCCGCGAACTCGTACTGCTTGCGCTGGAAGGACGGGCGTTCAGACACGGGCGGCCTCCGCTTCGATGCCCGCCAGCGCCCCGGGCTCGCGCTGCAGCGTGCGCACCAGGCTGAGCTCGCCCAGCAACTCGTCCAGGGGCGGGAAGTTGAAGTCCCGTTCCAGCAGCGTCGGCAGCGGCCCCAGCCGTTCGTAGGTCTTCGCCAGCAGCCGCCATACGGGATCGCTGACCGCGGCGCCGTGGGTGTCCACGCGCAGGTCCTCGGCCTCCACGTAGTGCCCTGCCACGTGCAGGTAGGCAACGCGCTCGTCCGGCATGGCCGCCAGGAAGTCCTCCGCGTCGTAGCCGTGGTTGATCGCGTTCACCACGATGTTGTTCACGTCCAGCAGCAGATCGCAGTCGGCTTCCTCCAGCACGGCGCGCACGAACTCCGCCTCGCTGAGCGAGCGGTCCGGGGCGGCGTAGTAGGAGACGTTCTCCACCGCGATGCGCTGGCCCAGAATCTCCTGGGCGCGGCGGATGCGCGCGGCGACGTAGTGCACGGCCTCCTCGGTGAACGGGATGGGCATCAGGTCGTAGAGGTGCCCGTCGTCGCCGCAGTAACTCAGATGCTCGGAGTAGAACGTGATGCCGTGCCGGTCCATGAAGCGGCGGATGCGCCGGAGCAGGTCCTCGTCCAGGGGAGAGGGCGCGCCCAGCGACAGCGACAGGCCGTGCAGGGTCACGGGATAGCGTTCGGTGAATTCGCGGAAGCGCCGCCCCTGCCGGCCGCCGACCCCGATCCAGTTCTCCGGCGCCACCTCCAGGAAGTCGATCTCTTCGGGCTGCCGCTCCCACAGCGACTGCATGAGGCCCCGCCTCAGGCCGAGGCCGGCGCCTGCGGGGATGTCGCGCTGCGCGCTGCCGTTCGGCGTCCCGGTTTCCTGCCGTGCTGTCTCCGTCATCGTCCTTTCCGTCTTCCTGTCTGCCGTGCCGCTGTCGTCGTCATCCGGTTCATCGCGTTCCGGTCCGTCGTCATCACAGAGGACCGGCCGCGCCGGCCGTATATTTCACCGCCGCAAGCGATCAGGTCAGCCGGCGCAGTCGCTCGAGATAGGCACTCTCCTCCGGCGCCGTGCCGGCGCGCTGGGCCTCCCAGAGCGCTTCCGCCAGGCATTCGATCATGCGGTGTTCGGCCTCGTGGGCGTTGCCGAGCCGTGCGGCCAGCCCGTCGAACACGGTGCGCACGCCGGCCGGCCGGTCCGTGGCCACCTGCTCGCGCAGAGCCATGTGCAGCCCCATGTGCAGAAACGGATTGGCAGCCCCGTCCGCACCCGTGTAATCCCGCGCGAGCCCCGGGTCGGCCAGGGCGTCGTGATACTCCGGGTGGGCGGCCACCACGTCGGCGATCTGCGCCTCCAGCGCGCTCATCGGCCGGGACTCCGTGGCCTTCTGCCAGGCCTCGGCATACATGCGCCGGAGTTCGTCGCGGTCCTGGCCGAACAGCATCAGGCCGCCTCCGGCGACTCGGTCTTGTGGCGGTACTCGCAGAGGTCGGCGATGATGCAGTTCGGGCAGTCGGGCTTGCGCGCCTTGCACACGTAGCGCCCGTGCAGGATCAGCCAGTGGTGGGCGTCCTTCAGGAACTCCTGCGGCGTCAGCCGGCTCAGCCGCTTCTCCACCTCCAGCGGCGTCTTTCCTTTGGCCAGCCCGGTGCGATTGGCGACGCGGAAGATGTGGGTATCCACAGCGATCACGGGCTCGCCGAAGGCCGTATTCAGGATCACGTTCGCGGTCTTGCGGCCGACCCCGGGCAGGGCTTCCAGCGCCGCCCGGTCGCGGGGCACCTCGCCCTCGTGTTCCTCCATCAGGATCCGGCAGGTCCCGATGATGTTCTTCGCCTTGCTGTTGTACAGGCCGATGGTGCGGATGTAGCGGGACAGCCCGTCGACGCCCAGCGCGAGAATGTCCGCCGGCGTATCGGCCACCGGGAAGAGTTTCCGGGTGGCCTTGTTCACGCCGACGTCGGTTGCCTGGGCCGAGAGTATGACCGCGACCAGGAGCTCGAAGGGCGTGGAATACTCGAGCTCGGTGGTGGGGTGGGGATTGGCATCCCGCAGCCGCCGGTAGATGGCCGTGCGCTTGTCCCGGTTCATTGCACGCCGTCCGGGGCTGTCAGCGCCGGGACGGATCGCCGGCGGCTGTCCAGGAAGTTCTTGCCGGCCACCAGCAGGGCGAGGGTCAGGAATGCGCCCGGCGGCAATATGGCCAGCAGGAAGCCGCCACCGGCGCCCGCCTGGTCGGACGGCGCGGCTACCGCGCCGGTCAGCAGGTGCCAGTCGGCGAACAGGGTGCCGCGGCCGACCAGCTCGCGGATGCCGCCGACGACGACCAGCACCCAGGCGAAGCCGAGGCCCATCACCAGGCCGTCGGCGGCGGCGGGCAGCGGCGGCTGACGCGAGGCCACGGCCTCTGCGCGCGCGACGATGGCGCAATTGGTCACGATCAGGGCGATGAAGATGCCGAGCGCCCGGTCCAGCGCGGGAAACCAGGCCTCGAAGATCATCTCCACGCAGGTCACCAGCGAGGCGATGACCAGCACGTAGACTGCGATGCGGATCTCGCGGGTGAGCGAGCGTCGCAGCAGGGAGACGAGCGCGTTGGTGGCGGTCATGACGAACACGGTGGCCAGCCCGAGTCCGAGTCCGTGCACGGCGCCCGTGGTCACCGCCAGCAGGGGGCAGAGGCCCAGCAGCTGCACCAGCCCCGGGTTGTTGTCCCAGAGTCCGTTGCGCAGCCACTTACCGCGGCCGGCGGCGGGCACAGCGGCGCTCTCCCCGGTCGGGTCGCTTTGCTGGCCGACGGTGGCGGCGTCGGTCTGGCTCATCCGGCGTCCTCCCGCACGCGTTTCTCGAGATCATCCCGGTGAGCGGCGAAGTATAACAAGGTGGATTTCACCGCCCGGACCACTGCGCGGGGCGTGATGGTGGCGCCGGTGAATTGCTCGAAACGGCCACCGGAACGCCGCAGCGCCCATTCGTCCGCGGGCGGATCGCCGAGGGAGAGTCCCGCGAAGCGGCGGATCCAGTCGGAACGGGAGGCCTCGATGCCGTCGCCGAGGCCGGGCGTCTCCCGGTGCTCGAGCACCCGCACGGCGGTGAGGGTGCCGTCGGGACGAAGGCCGATCAGTAGCCGGATGGGACCGGAGTAGCCATCGGCCGACACTTCGAAGATCCAGGCGCTGGTCCGCTCGCGGTCCAGTGCCCGGTAGACCAGGGCGGGCTGCCTCCCCGGCAGTTCGTGGGGCGGCTCGAAGCGCAGCGGGTCGTCCAGGGTGATGCGGTCCCACGCCACGCCCTCGAGCAGCGGCGCGAAGCGCTGCTGGCGCAGGGCGGCGCGGTTCTCCGCGATACGCTCCCGGGTGAGTTCCCAGGTCAGCGAGACCGCGCCCGCGCAGAACGCGGCGAACACGGCCAGCACCAGGCCCGTGCGCCAGGGCGGCAGGCTGGCCGGCCGGTCGCTCACGGCGAGCGCCCGTGGCCCGCGATGCGCGGGCGCGTGTAGCGGTCGATGGCGGGGACGGCCATGTTCATGAGCAGCACGGCGAAAGCCACCCCATCCGGGTAGCCGCCCCAGGTCCGGATCGCCCAGGTGAAGAGACCGATGCCGAAGCCGTACAGCAGGCGGCCGGCGGGGCTGGTGGCCGCCGAGACGGGGTCCGTGGCGATGAAGAAGGCGCAGAGCAGCGTGGCGCCGCTGAACAGGTGGAAGCCGGGGGTGGGAGCGAGGCCGGGTTGCAGGATCGAGGCGATGGTCGCGGGTACCAGCACGCCGGCGAGCACCGCCACCGGGATGTGCCAGCGGATGATCCCCCGGTACAGCAGCCAGAATCCGCCGAGGGCGATGAAGTTGTCGATCCACTCCCAGCCGCGGCCGCCGAAGTCGCCGAACAGGGGGTTGCTGCGGATCTCGGCGAAGATCTGCATCTCCCTCAGGCCCTCGCGTACCGAGTCCAGCGGCGTCGCCCGGGTGATCGCGTCCAGCGTGACACCCTCCGGCAGGCGCCCCGCCAGCACGTAGCCGAGGGATTCCAGCAGCGACAGGCCCTCATAGTCCAGGTCGCCCATGCGGGGCGGCAGCCAGGCGGTCATGGCCACGGGGAAGGACAGCAGCACCGCCACGTAGCCGGCCATCGCCGGATTGAAGACGTTGTAGCCCAGGCCACCGTAGAGATGCTTGGCGAACACCATCGCGAATACGGAGCCGGTGGCCGTGACCCACCAGGGCGTGAGCGGGGGCAGGGCGAAGGCGAGAAGCACCGCCGTCACCACCGCGCTGTAGTCTTCCAGCGCCGGGGCGACCGGCACGCCGCGCAGGCGCAGGATCAGCGCCTCGCTGCCCAGGCAGAAGACCGCGGCGACCAGCACGTTGAACAGCAGGCCGGGACCGAAGAACCAGACGTAGACCGCGGCCGCGGGCGCGAGCGCATACAGGACCTGGCGCATCACGGCGGCCACGCCGGTTCGCGGGCGGAGCAGCGGCAGGCGGACCGTACCGAAACGCACCGTCTCAGCCCTCGTCGTCGCGGCCGCTGCGGCGGCGTTCGAGGATCTCCCGTATCGCCTCGGCGCCGGCCTGGCGCCGGACGTCCTCCTGGCGTTCCCTGGCGGCCTGCTGGCGCTCGGAGAGCCGCCGCTCCCGGGCCTCGAAGCGGTGCCGTGCCCGCTCGGCCTTGCGCCGCTCATGGGCCTTCAGCCGCAGTGCTGCCTTGGCCCGGCGGAAACTCCCGGTGAGCGGGATGTGACTCGGGCACACCAGGTCGCAGCAGCCGCATTCGATGCAGTCGTCGAGCCCGAACAGGGCCAGGGCCTGCTCATCGGCGGGGCCGCCGTGGCCGGCGTGGCGATGGAGCTGTTGGGGCTGCAGCCGCACCGGACAGACCCGGGCGCACTCGCCACAGCGTATGCAGGGGCGCTCCGGTTCGCCGGAGACGGCAGGCGGCTCGCGCGTGAACAGCAGACAGTTGGTCGCGCCGCCCACCGGGAAGTCGTCGTGAGGCAGCGACACCCCGGTCATCGGACCGCCCATGATCAGGCAGGCGGCCTGCTCCGTGTAGCCGCCGGCGGCGAGCGCCAGTTCGGCGATCGGCGTCCCGAGCCGCACCCGGTAGTTGCCCGGCTCGGCGATCCCCTCGCCGGTGACGGTGACCACCCGGCTGACGAGGGGTTCGCCGCTGGCGGCGAGGCGCGCTACGGCCTCGGCGGTGCCCACGTTGTGGACCAGGTAGCCGACGTCGGTGGGCAGGCCGCCGCTCGGGACCTCCCGGCCGGTCAGCAGCCTGACCAGCTGATCCTCGCCCCCGGAGGGATAAACCGTGGGCAGCTGGACCAGCCGGATGCCCTCCGGCGCGTCTGCGACGGCGGCCTTCATGGCCTGCCAGGCCTCGGGCTTGTCGCTCTCGATGGCCACGATGCATTCGCGGATGCCGACGATGGTCAGCATCAGACGGGCGCCGGCGACGATGTCGGCGGCCTGCTCCCGCATCAGCCGGTCGTCGCAGCTGATACAGGGCTCGCACTCGGCGCCGTTCAGTATCAGCGCCTCCAGGCCTTGTCCCAGCCCCTCGGCAAGCTTTGGCGCCGTCGGATAGGCCGCGCCCCCCAGTCCGAGGATGCCTGCCGCCTCGACGGCGCCGGCGAGTGCGGCCGGGTCGCGGGTGACGGAGTCCGGCAGGGGGCGGCAGTCCTCGTGGAGGCGGTCGTCGCCGTCCGTATCGATCAGGATGCAGGGCAGCGTCGCCCCGTCCCGCGCCGGCACCGGCCGGTCCTCGATGGCGGCGACGGTCCCGGACGAGGCGGCATGCACGTTGGCGCTGACCGGCGGACGGCCTTCGGCGATGCGCTGGCCCCGGGCCACCCGGTCTCCCGCGGCGACCAGCGGTCGGGCGAGAGAACCGGCCTTGCCGCCGAGCGGCATGATCAGGCGCGCCGGCACGGCCGCCTCCCGGATGGGTGCGCCGGTGGAGCGCGCCTTCTGCGCAGGCAGGCGGAGCCCGCCGTGCAGGCGCGACAGGCCTTCCGTCGGCGCGGTCATGAGCCGCCGCCCGGCGGCGGGCGGACGGGCACCAGGTCGATACAGTCCACCGGACACGGATCCAGGCACAGCTCGCAACCCGTGCACTCGCGCTCGATCACGGTATGCAGGTACTGGGGCGCGCCGACGATGGCATCCACGGGGCAGGCCGGCAGACAGCGGGCGCAGCCGATGCACTCGGCCTCCCGGATGACCGCCACCCGGGGTTCGGGCTCGGTGCCGCGGGCCGGATCCAGGGGCAGCGCCTCTCGTCCCAGCAGTTCCGCCAGCGCATGGATGGTCTGCTCGCCGCCGGGCGGGCACTGGTTGATCTCGGCGCTGCCGTCTGCGATCGCCCGGGCATAGGGGCGGCAGCCGGGGTAGCCGCACTGGGCGCACTGGGTCTGGGGCAGTATCGCGTCGATGCGCTCGACCAGCGGCTCCTCGTCAGCCGGCAGCCGCCGTGCCGCCCAGGCCAGGCCGAAGCCGGCGGCGAAGGCCGGGATCGCGAGCGTGAGTACGGCGCCGAGCATGCGTCAGAGCCCCGCGAAACCGGAGAAGCCCATGAAGGCCAGCGACATGATGCCCGCCGTGACCAGCCCGATGGCCGCGCCGCGGAAGGCGGCGGGCACCGGCGCGGTCGCCAGGCGCCCGCGGATCTCCGCGAACAGCACCAGCACCAGCGCGAAACCGGCCGCCGCGCCGAGGCCGTAGGCGACCGACTGGGCGAAACTCTCCGCCTGACGGGTATTCAGGAGGGCCACGCCCAGCACTGCGCAGTTGGTGGTGATCAGCGGCAGGTAGATGCCGAGCACCCGGTGCAGCAGGGGGCTCAGGCGCCGCACCATGATCTCGGTGAACTGCACCATGCAGGCGATGACGAGGATGAAGGCCAGGGTGCGCAGATACTCCAGCCCGAAGGGCACGAGTATCCAGGTCTCGGCCAGGTAGCTGACCGCCGACGACAGCGTGAGCACGAAGCCGGTGGCGAGGGCCATGCCGGCGGCGGGCTCCACCCGCGTGGAGACGCCCATGAACGGGCACAGGCCGAGGAACTTCACGAGAACGAAGTTGTTGACCAGTACCGTGGCGACGATGATCAGGAGAAGATCGGTCATGTCCGGGACCCCGAGTGTCCCGCTATTGTAGAGGCTCGCGCCGACGCCTTCAGGCGATCGGCGCTACTTGACGCGCATGCCGGGCTCGGCGCCGTCGTCCGGCGAGAGCAGGAAGATGTCCTCGCCCCCCGGGCCGGCGGCCAGCACCATTCCCTCCGAGGTGCCGAAGCGCATCTTGCGCGGTTTCAGGTTGGCGACCAGCACCGTCAGCCGGCCCTCCAGCGCCGCGGCGTCATAGGCCGACTTGATGCCGGCGAAAACGGTCTTCTCGCCGCTGCCGGTGTCGAGTGTGAGGCGCAGCAGCTTGTCGGCGCCCTCCACGTGCTCGGCCTTCAGGATCCGGGCCACGCGGAGGTCCACCTTCATGAAGTCGTCGATAGTGATCTCGTCGTTCTCGGGCGCTGCGGGCTCGGTTTTCTTTGCCGCGTCGCTGTCGCCGCCCTGGCGCGAGTCGTCGATCATGGCGTCCACCTGTTTGCGATCGATGCGTGTGATCAGGGGTTCGTAGCGTTCGATGGCCCTGCCGAGTAGCGGCCGGACCGCGTCGTCCCAGGACCATTCGTCCTCGCGGAACTGCTCCGCGGCCCTCGCCGCCAGTTGTGGCAGCACCGGCTGGAGCCAGACCATCAGCATGCGGAACAGGTTCAGGCCCTGGGTACAGATGCCCCGGACCTCGGGCAGCCGCTCGGCGTCCTTCGCCAGTATCCAGGGTTTGTGAGTGTCGATGTACTGGTTGGCCCGGTCCGCCAGCGCCATGATCTCGCGCATGGCATGGCCGAACTCCCGCGCCTCGTAGCGGGCGGCGATGTCCTCGCCGCGGGCGGCGAATTCGGCGTAGAGCGCCGGGTCTGGCAGCTCGGCGGCCAGCTCGCCGTCGAAGTGCTTCGTGATGAAGCCCGAGCAGCGGCTGGCGATGTTCACCAGCTTGCCCACCAGGTCGGAGTTCACCCGGGCCACGAAGTCGTCCAGGCTGAGATCGATGTCGTCGGTGCCCGGGCCGAGTTTCGCCGCGTAGTAGTAGCGCAGATATTCAGGCGCCAGGTGGGCGAGATAGGTGCGGGCATTGACGAACGTGCCCCGGGACTTCGACATCTTCTCGCCGTTGACGGTGAGGAAGCCGTGGGCGAACACGCCATCCGGCGTGCGGTAGCCGGAGCCGTGCAGCACGGCCGGCCAGAACAGCGCGTGGAAATACACGATGTCCTTGCCGATGAAGTGATAGAGCTCGCCATCGGCATCGGCGCCCCACCAGGCGTCGAAATCGAGCCCCTCCCGGTCGGCCAGGTTGCGGAAGCTCGCCATGTAGCCCACGGGCGCGTCCAGCCAGACGTAGAAGTATTTGTCTTCGGTACCCGGGATGCGGAAGCCGAAGTAGGGCGCATCACGGGAGATGTCCCAGTCCTGCAGGCCCTTGTCGAACCACTCCTCCAGCTTGCGTACCACGCCGGAGTCGAGCTGGGAGGCGGCCATCCAGCGGCGCAGGAAATCCTCGAAGCGGGAGAGGCGGAAGAAGTAGTGCTCGCTGTCCCGGTACACCGGGGCGGTGTTCGAGAGGATCGAGACGGGATTCTTCAGGTCCCGGGGCGTGTAGGTGCTGCCGCAGGCCTCGCAGTTGTCGCCGTGCTGGTCGGGCGCGCCGCACACCGGGCATTCGCCGCGCACGAAGCGGTCCGGGAGGAACATGCCCTCCTTCTCGTCATAGGCCTGGTTGACCACCTCGGTGTAGATGTAGCCGGCTTCCTGCAGCCGCTCGTACATGTCGGTGACGATGGCCTCGTTCTCCGGCGTGTGGGTCGAGTAGTAGTTGTCGAACTCGATCTGGAAGTCGCCGAAGTCGCGCTCGTGCTCGGCCGTCATGCGCTCCACCAGCGTCTCGGGGCTGATGCCGTCCCGACGGGCGCGGATCATGGTGGGCGTGCCGTGGGCATCGGTGGCGCAGACGTAGCGGCAATCGTGCCCGCGGTGCTTCTGAAAGCGCACCCAGATGTCGGTCTGCAGGTACTCCACGAGATGGCCCAGGTGGATGGAGCCGTTGGCGTAGGGCAGGGCGCTGGTAACGAGTAGCTTGCGGCGTTGTTCGGCCATTTCGGAGTGTCTTCCTGGGGAGGCAGGGATTATGCCAGAGGCACGGCAGCGGGCGGGCGGCGGGTAGGCCGGGTCGGCTCAGTTCTCGTCCTTCATCGGCTCGAACTTGGACTTGTTGATGGCCTTCTGGTAGGCCTCCCTGCCGCTGATGAAACGCCGCTCGTAGAGTTCGCGCAGGGCGGTATCCATGGTCTTCATGCCCATGGCCCCGCCGCTCTGCATGGCGTTTTCGAGCTGATCGATCTTGCCCTGGCGAATCAGGTTGCTGATGGCAGGCGTATTCACCATGATCTCGAGCGCCGCCACCCGGCCCGGCTTGCCCTTCGTGGGCACGAGCTGCTGGGAGATCACGCCGCGCAGCGAGGTCGAGAGCATGGTGCGGATGTGCGCCTGCTTGTCGTGGGGGAAAGCGTTGATCATGCGGTCGATGGTCTGGGCGGCGCCGTTGGTGTGCAGCGTGCCCATGACCAGGATACCCATCTCGGCCGCCGTCACCGCGATGCTGATGGTCTCGAGATCGCGCAGCTCGCCCACCAGGATCACGTCCGGGTCTTCGCGCAGGGCCGAGTGCAGGGCGTCGGCGAACGACGGGCTGTGCACACCCACTTCGCGCTGGCTGATCAGGCAGCCCTTGCGCTGGTGCACGAACTCGATCGGGTCCTCGATGGTGAGGATGTGGCCCTTCAGGCGCAGGTTGATCGCGTCGATCATCGCGGCCAGCGTGGTGGATTTGCCCGAGCCGGTCTTGCCCGTGACGAGGATCATGCCCTGGGTCTGGCGGCAGAGGTTCTTCACCACGTCAGGCATGGCGAGATCGTCCAGCGTCCTGGCCTCGGTGGGGATGGCGCGCAGCACGGCGCCGATGCCGTTGAGGTGGCGGAAGGCGTTGACGCGGAAACGGGCCAGCCCCGGCACCTCGTAGGCAAAATCCACGGCGTCTTCGGCCTCGAAATGCTTCTGGGCGACGCCGCTCATGATCTGGTAGAGCGCCTCCTGCACGTGCGCGGGCTCCAGCCGCTCGTCCCGCAACTCGTTGAGGTTGCCGTAGACGCGCACGCGCGGCGGGTCCATGGCCAGGAAGTGCAGGTCGGAGCCGTCCCGCTCCAGCGCCTCGCGCAGGTAGGGGTCGATCAGGTTCGCGCTTGCGGTCTCCGTACTCATCGGCCGCTCACGAGGTCGCGATGTCGAGCTTCGGCAGCACGTCCGTGTTGGTCACGAATCGCTGGAAGCGCTTCTTGTCGTGGGCGAAACGGAACGCATCGTCCGGGTCGATGGCCTTGGCCTCGATGGCCTCCAGCAGCGCCTGGTCCATGGTCTGCATGCCGAGATCGCGGCCGGTCTGCAGCTGGGCCGGGATCTGGTGGGTCTGGTCGCTCATGACGAGGTTGGAGATGGCCTTCGTGTTGATGAGTATCTCCAGCACGGCCTTGCGTCCCCGTCCGTCCGGCGTCTTCACCAGCACCTGGGTGACCACGGCGTTCAGGCTCTGGGCCAGGAAGCTCTTGGTCTGCTCCCGCAACTCGCCCGGCAGCGCGTCGATCATGCGGTCGATGGTCTTCACCGCGCCGGTGGTGTGCAGCGTGCCCAGCACGAGATGGCCTGTCTCGGCCGCCGTCATGGCCATGCTGATGGTCTCGGCGTCTCGCAGCTCGCCCACGAGGATCACGTCCGGGTCCTCGCGCATGGCCGAGCGCACGCCGTCGGCGAAGCTCGTCAGGTGGGTGCCGAGCTCCCGCTGGATGACCTGGCAGTTCTTGCTCGGGTGCACGAACTCGATGGGGTCTTCCAGGCTGATGATGTTCAGGTTCCGGTGCCGGTTCAGGTGGTCGATCATGGAGGCGAGCGTGGTCGACTTGCCCGTGCCGGTGGAGCCGGTCACCAGCACCATGCCCTGGTGGTAGTCGCAGAATTTCTCGATCACCGGCGGCAGGTCCAGCGACTCCATCGTCGGGATGTCTGTGGGTATGTGGCGGAACGTCGCGCCGATGCCCGTGTCCTTGCGGAACAGGTTGACGCGGAAGCGACCGCCGTCCTCGCTGACGTAGGAGAAGTCGAGATCGTGGCCGCTCTCGAATTTGTCCAGCTGGGACTTGGTCAGGATCTCGGCCACGTAGGTGTCGAGCTCGGTGTCGGAGAGTTCGCGAAACTTGATCGGCATGAGGTCGCCGTGCATGCGCAGCATCGGCGGCACACCCACCGCCAGATGGACGTCGGAGCAGCCCTGGGCCAGGCCGAGTTTCAGGAATGCGTCTATGCGTGCCATGTCTGCGCCTGCTCGTATCATGCGGGTGCGTTCGGCCCGCGCAGCCCTATGCTATGGCCTAACGGCACGGATGACCAGTGCGGCGGCGGTGTCAGAGCTCGATGGCTTCGAGTTCGTCCCTCAGCTCGGCCATGGAGGGGTGGCGCTTGTTCTTGTCCACGGACATCGTGCGATTGACGAGAGCGGCCAGGTCGTCGGGAATCTTCGGATTGACCTCCTGGCACTTGCGGGCCTTGCCCTGGACGTGCTGGTACATCACGGACATGTGGTCGCCCCGGGTATAGGGCGGCGTGCCGGTCAGCATCTCGTAGATCATGACGCCCAGGCTGTAGATGTCCGCCTTCTCGTCCACCCGCTTGCCGAGGATCTGCTCCGGCGCCATGTACTTCGGCGAGCCGATCACGTAGCCGGTCTTCGTGAGCTGCGTGTCTCCCGCGGTGGCCGCCGCCGCCACGCCGAAGTCCACGATCTTCAGGATGCCCTCCTCGTTGATGAGGATGTTGGCGGGCTTCAGGTCGCGGTGGATGACGCCGGCCTCGTGGGCCACCATCATGCCCGTTGCGATGTCCTTGGCGAACTTCAGCGCCTTGGCGAACGGCATCGGTTTCTGCGCCGCGATCTCGGCCCCCAGCGTGTGGGACGGGAAATACTCCATGGAGATGGCGTACAGGCCCTGCACGCTCAGGAAGTCGTAGATGCGGATGACGTTCGGATGGGTGATCTTGCGCGAGAACCGGAGCTCGTGGACGAAGCGCTTCATCATCTCCTCGTCCGAGGAGACGTTCGGGTTCAGGAACTTCAGGATCAGCCGCTCGTCCACGACCTTGTCCTGCATCAGCAGCACCGTGCCGAAGGCGCCCTTGCCGATCTTCTCGACGAAGATATAGCGGTCGTCGATGACGTCGCCCGGCTCCAGCGTGGAGATGTCCAGCGGCTGCTTGCCGCCGACGTCCTCGATGATGCTCTGGATATCCTCGTTCTCGATCAGCAGCGTCTTCGCCGGTTCGGCGGCCAGCTTCTCGGCCTTCACATTCTGGTGGCGCACGTCCGACGAGAAGCGGGCCTCGAGTTCCTTGATGGCCTTGTCCGCCGTGTTGACGATGATCGAGTCGTCCAGCTGCTTCATCTTCTCCAGGTAATTGCGGATGGGCTCGGCCTTGGACTCGTCCGCGAGGTGGGCAATCGCCTTGATGGCCTCCACCCGGATCTCGCGCTCCTGACGGTTCAGCATGGGCAGCAGCTTCTCGATCACCGTGGCATTGCCGATCTTCGACAGTGCGCGCACCACCGAGGCGTCCGACTTGGGGTGCTGGCCGAGCATCTTGGTGAGCGCCGGCAGCGCCTTCGTGCTGCCGATGCCGGCCAGGGCGTCCACGGCTCGCTCGCGCACCCACCAGTCCGGGTCCTTCGTGGCCTCGATCAGGTGCTTGACGGCGCTGTCGTCCTTGGTGGCGTTCAGGATCTCGATGGCGGCCCGGCGGATCTCCTGGTCCTCGTCCCGGATCAGTGCCAGCGCGGCGTTCATCACCTTCGGCCCGCCGATCTTGGCCAGCGCGTCGGTGGCGCGTGCGCGCACCCACCAGTCGTCATCCTGGAGCGCCTGCAGCAGGTCCTTCACCGAGTCCGTCGTGCCGATCTCGTTCAGCACCTCCACCGCGGCGCGGCGGGGATATTCCGACTCGTCCTTCAATGCCGGGATGAGGTGGCGCACGGTGGCGGGATCGTTGATGCGGATCAGCAGGTCCACGGCCTTGGTCTGCACGTCGTAGTCCGGGTCCAGCAGCAGGGTGGCGATCAGCTCGACGTTCTGCGCGCCGTCCATGCGGGCCAGCGCGGTCACGGCCGCCTGCCGGATCATCTTGTTGTTGCTCTTCAGCTGCCGCTCCAGCGCCGCCGCGACGTCGGGCCGGCCGAACTTGCCGAGGATGTTGATGAGGTGCATGCGGACGAAGGGGTCCTTGCCTTCGAGCCGCGCGATGAGCTCCGGCACCATGTCTTCGTCGACGACGTCGTCGATGATCTTGAAGATCGCCGCCTTGTCGTTGTGCTCGAGTTCGTAGGACTTGGTCAGCAGGTCGCGCACGTTCAGCTTGCGCTTGTGCACGTTCAGTATCTCGATCACGGCCGATTTGGAGACCTCGTCGTCGTCCAGCAGGGCGAGGAGGTCGTTCGGGTTCAGGTTGCGGGTGCTGGACAACGCCCAGGCCGTCCCGGAGACGACCCGCTGGTTGCCGTCGGAGAGTCCTTCGATGAAATGCTTCAGGCTCTTCGGGCCGGCCAGCTCGGCGAGCACCTCGACGAACAGGATGGTCTGCTGCTTGGTGCTGTTGGCCAGCGCATCGATCACGCGGGGCACGGCTGACGGGCCCATGGTCTTCAGCTTGCTGGCCGCTTTCTGGGCGGCCGGCGAATTCGTATCGCCCGCGCCGACGATATCGGCGATGAGGCGATCGGTTTTGAATCCGCTGAGTAGAGCCATCCTGCCTCGCTGTAAACCTCGGGCTTCCCGGCGCAGGCCGGCTGCAAATCCCGCGCAGAATACGTCCCGTCAGCCGCGCTGCCGCTCGCCGTCGGCGGGCGGGCGATCCGCGGACTCGGGATTGCGGGATGTCGACATTCCGGGTCGTCCCCTCTGATAGCCGGATTATGCCATAAGCCCGCCTGCAAGCCGCGACTTCCGGCCTCGATCGTGACATCGGTCACGCCTGCGGGGGGGGCGTGGGCCGGGCGAGACCCGGCAGCGGCCGGGCCCGCCCGGCGACGCAATCTTCGTTACAATGACGCGCTTCGTAAAACATTCGCAAGAGAGGCAAGAGCTGTGACCGCAGACAAAGATCCGGAGATCGCCGCCGCGGCCGAAGCCGTTCGACTCCCCGTCATCGAGATGCCACTGGCCCGGGTGGGCAGTGTCGACCACGCCGTCAGGGATGGCGCTACGGCGCGCGTCCGCGTGACGCTCAGACTGCCGGTGGAAGGCATTCGCAGCTCCCTCACGCGGGCCCTCGAGGCTGCGGTGGCAGCGCTCGAGGGAATCGACGAGGTCGAGATCGAGATGACCGCCAAGATCCGGGCCCAGTCGGTGCAGCACAACCTGAAGCCGCTGCCCGGGGTTGCCAATATCATCGCCGTGGCCTCGGGCAAGGGGGGAGTGGGCAAGTCCACCACTGCCGTCAATATCGCCCTGGCACTGGCTGCGGCCGGTGCGCGTGTCGGTATCCTGGACGCCGACATCTATGGTCCGAGCATCCCGCTGATGCTCGGCCTCGAGGGCGAGAACCCGGTGACCGAGGACGGCAAGAACATGGAGCCGCTGGAGGCGCACGGATTGCAGGCCATGTCCATCGGTTTCCTGGTGGACGCCTCCCAGCCCACGGTCTGGCGCGGCCCGATCGTGACCCAGGCGCTGAACCAGCTTCTCAACCAGACCCGCTGGCGGGATCTGGACTACCTGATCGTGGATATGCCGCCCGGCACCGGGGATATCCAGTTGACCCTGGCGCAGCAGGTGCCGGTGGCCGGCGCCATCGTCGTCACCACGCCCCAGGACATCGCGCTGGCCGATGCCCGCAAGGGCCTGGAGATGTTCCGCAAGGTCTCGGTCAATGTGCTCGGCGTCGTCGAGAACATGAGTACGCACATCTGCAGCCAGTGCGGGCACGAGGAAAGGATTTTCGGGGCGGAGGGCGGGCGCCGGCTCGCCGCCGAGACCGATGTCGAGCTGCTCGGCGAGCTGCCACTGGACGCGAGCATCCGGCAGAATGCGGACGGCGGCATGCCCTCGGTGATGGCCGATCCCGACGGCTCGATCGCCGAGGCCTACCGCGGGGTGGCATTGCGGGCTGCCGCGATCCTGGCCTCGGCCGGCAGGGACTACAGCCGCGCCTTCCCCAAGATCGTGGTCGAGGATTCCTGAGCGATGAGCATCAAGTCCGACCGCTGGATCCGCCGCATGGCTGCAGAGCACGGCATGATCGAGCCCTTCGAGGCAGGCCAGGTGCGCGCGACGGGAGACCGGCCGATGGTCTCCTACGGCACGTCGAGCTACGGCTACGACGTGCGCTGCTCACGGGAATTCAAGATATTCACGAACATCAACTCGGCGATCGTCGACCCGAAGGCCTTCGACGAGAACAGCTTCGTTGACGTCACCTCGGACGTCTGCATCATCCCACCCAACTCGTTCGCGCTGGCGAGCACCGTCGAGTACTTCCGCATCCCGCGCACGGTGCTAACGATCTGCCTGGGCAAATCGACCTACGCGCGCTGCGGGATCATCGTGAACGTGACGCCGCTCGAGCCCGAGTGGGAAGGCCACGTCACGCTCGAGTTCAGCAACACCACGCCGCTGCCGGCCAAGATCTATGCGGGCGAGGGCGTGGCGCAGATGCTGTTCTTCGAGTCGGACGAACCCTGCGAGGTCTCTTACAAGGACCGCCAGGGCAAGTATCAGGGACAACGGGGCGTGACGCTGCCCCGGGCCTGAGGATCGGATGACCCGGACGGATTCAGTGGAGACGGGTCCAGTGGACGATAGTTCTTGAGCCGGGCCGTGACCTGCTTCTGGTCGCCCTTGAACTGTTCGATCATCACCGGCATCCAGTCCAGCTTCGGGGCGTAGTGGATCAGCACGCTGCGGCTGGAGCCCACCCGCTGACGACGGAATGCGACCGTGTGGTAGCTGCCGGCGGGTGAGTCCACGACCCGCGTGCCTTCCGGCCGGTATTCGACGGTGCGGTATTCGTTGCGCTCGATGGTCGTGTAGGGCCCGAGGTCGGCCGTGGCCGTGGCGAGTTCGTGGCGGACCACCATCTGCTCTGTGGCCCGGTCGAGGGTGCCGGGCCGCAGCTCCAGGGTGGCTTCGTGCCCCTTGTAGGTGGCGACCGCTGCGTCTTCCTCCGGCCGGAAGCGCACGGTGCTGGAATCGTCACCGGCGTCCTCGTGGTAATACAGCGGCTGGAAGCCGTCCTCACCGTAGCGGAAGCGGCTGCACTCCACTTCCTCGCCGGCCACCAGATTCGCCAGTCCCCGCGGGTCGCTGGTAATTCTGAAAATGTAGACTGCCGGTTGGTCCGCCGGGGCCAGCTGCATGATCACGTCGCCGCCGAGGCCGAGTACCGTGGCCTTCGCCTCGTACACCGCGACGAAAGGTCGCAGCCCGGGCGGCGCCGTCTCCGCCGTCTCGGTCGTCCGTGCAGGCTCGCTGCGCGCCGGCGTGCCTGCGACGAGCGCGGCGAGCAAGACGAGCAACAATCGGGTGGCGGGGGTCATGGCGGCGATTCGGTCCTTGCTGGCGATGATCAGGAGTTCACGATTTCGAGTCCACAATCACGGGTCCATCATCTCTGCTCCGCGATTACGGGCTCGTGCAGCGCGCGCCCGTCCAGTTCGGGGACGCCGTCGGCCAGTCTCAGCCTGCCGCTGGCGAACCAGTCGGCGGCCCGTGGATAAATAATGTGCTCGGCCGCCTGAACGCGGGCTGAAAGCGATGCCTCGTCGTCGCCGGGCAGCACCGGTACACGGGCCTGTATGACAGCGGGGCCGCCGTCGAGTTCGTCGCTGACGAAATGCACCGTGCAGCCGTGCACCGAGTCGCCGGCCGCGAGGACCCGCCGATGGGTGTGCAGTCCCCGGTAGGCGGGCAGCAGAGACGGATGCACGTTCAGCATGCGGCCCGCGAACTCCTGCACGAAGGCACTGCCGAGGATGCGCATGAAGCCGGCCAGCAGCACGAGGTGAGGGTCGTGGCGGCGGATCTCGGCGGCCAGCGCCGCATCGTAAGCCTCCCGGTCCGGCACCTCATCCGCCGGCACGGCGGCTGCCGGGATGCCGGCCCGCCGCGCGCGTGCGAGCCCCGGCGCGTCCGCGCGGCTGGCGACGACCGCGGCGAGGCCGAGTGGCAGGTTTCCCGCCGCGACGGCGTCGATGAATGCCTGCAGGTTGGTGCCTTCGCCGGAGATCAGCACCACGGCGCGGACGGTGGTCTCGCCGTCCGCGCTCAAGAGATGATCGCGCCGCCGTCGCCGGCGGCGATCTCGCCGATGAGCCAGGCCTGCTCTCCCTGCTCCGCCAGCAGTGCCAGCGCCTCGTCGGCGCGTTCGCGCGGCAGGACCACCGCCATGCCGATGCCGCAGTTGAATGTGCGGAGCATCTCCGCCGGGGCGATATTGCCCGCCGCGGCCAGCCAGTCGAAGACCGGCGGGGCCGTCCAGGCGCCGCGGTCGATGCGGGCCTCGGTGTCGGGCGGCAGCACACGCGGCAGATTCTCCGGCAGGCCGCCTCCGGTCACGTGGACCAGGCCGTGCACGGGCATGGCACGCAGCAGTGCCAGCAGCGGCCTGACGTAGATCCGGGTGGGGGCGAGCAGCGCCTCGCCCAGCGGCTGTCCGTCCACGGACTCGCCGCCGGTGCCGAGGGCGGTGCCGCTGGCCTCCAGGATGCGGCGGATGAGCGAGTAGCCGTTGGAGTGCGGGCCGGAAGAGGCGATGCCCAGCACCGCGTCGCCCGGGGCGATGCGGCTGCCGTCGATCAGGTCCTCCCGGTTGACGACGCCCACGCTGAAACCGGCCAGATCGTAGTCGCCGCGTGGGTACATGCCGGGCATCTCGGCGGTCTCGCCGCCGATCAGCGCGCAGCCGGCGCGGCGGCAGCCCTCGGCGATGCCGCTGACCACCGCGGCGGCCTGTTCCACGTCGAGGGCGCCGCAGGCGTAGTAGTCGAGGAAGAACAGGGGTTCCGCGCCCTGGACGACCACGTCGTTGACGCACATCGCCACCAGATCAATGCCGATGGTATCGTGCCGGTCGAGTATGCCGGCCAGTTTCAGCTTCGTGCCGACGCCGTCGGTGCCCGCCACCAGGACCGGCCGCGGGTAGCGCTCGAGATCCAGGGCGAACAGGCCGCCGAAACCGCCCAGCCCGGCCAGCACCCCCGCGCGGCGCGTGCTCTCCACGGCCTCGCCGATGCGCTCCACCAAGGCGTTGCCCGCGTCGATGTCGACGCCGGCGTCCTTGTATGTCAGTTGCTTGTCGCTCATCGGCCGATGTGTCCCGGGCGGTGGCCTCAGGCCGGGGGGAGAACGATATAATAGAGATTGAAGTCCTGCTCGGAAACCGCGTCTCATGCATCCAACCGCACGAAGCACCGCCGGCGTGCCTCGCGGAGCGGGTCGGCCGCTCCGCCTCGCTGCCCTCCCGGCCCGCGTCGCCGCCGCCATTGTCATGGCAATTGCCGTCGTCCTGTCCGCGGCAGCGCCGGCCAGCGCGGCGGAGGTGGCGGACCTCTACACCATCCAGGTGCCGGCGGACCGGAGCGAGTCCGACTGGCGCGAGCAAGCCTACCGGCGCGCGTTGTCCCAGGTTCTGGTGCGCGTCACCGGCCAGCGCACGGCGGCCGGGGATCCGGCGCTGGAGGCGTTGTTCGAGGATCCGACGCGGCTGGTGCAGGGTTATCGGCGGGGCGCGGAGGAGACGCTGTGGGTCAGTTTCGACGGCCGTGCCATCGCGGCGCGCCTGCGGGAGGCCGGCCGCGCCGTATGGGGCAGCGAGCGGCCGGTGACGCTGCTGTGGCTCGCGGTAGACCGGGGCGGCGGCGACCGCGATCTGATCGCCGCCGAGGACGGGCCGGCTCCGGCGGCGGTCCCGGGACGCTCGACTCGGCAGCTGGACGGCGCCGATCGCGACGGTTTCCTGCGCCAGCGCGTCGAGGACGTGGCACGGGCCAGGGGACTGCCCTTCGTGTGGCCGCTGCTCGACGCCCAGGACCGGGGGAGCGTGGCGTTCAGCGACGTGTGGGGCGGTTTCGAGCAGCCCGTGCTCGAGGCGTCTTCCCGCTACGGCGCGAACAGCATCCTGCTCGGGCGCATCGACGCGGACGGCCGCCAGCTGCCGCGCTGGACCTGGTATTTCGGCGGCGAGCAGCGCCAGTGGCGCGCCTCGATCGAGGATGCCGTGCATCGGGTCGCCGACCTCATGGCAGGACAGCTCGCGGCCGTCGGCGACGAACGCGCGAACCCGGTGCGTCTCACGGTGACCGGCGTCGAGGACCTGGCCGCATACGCCGACATCAGCCGCTACCTGACCTCGGTGAGCATGATCCGCGACCTGCGCCTCGAGCAGCTCGCCGACAACGCGCTCACCTACCGACTGGAATTACTCGGCGCGTCCGACCGGCTCGGCCGGGTGCTGCGCCTGAGCGGGCGATTCGGCACTCTGGAGGAGGTGGTAGATCCGGCCGCTACAGGCGGCGAAGTGGGCGCAGCAGGGCAAGTGCGTGAAGTGCCGGACCTGACCGTGGCCTACCGACCCTGAGTCGCCGGCGCCCCGATGAACCTTAGCTGGCTGCCAAATTTCATTTCGGTGGTCCGCATCCTGCTGATCCCGCCGACGCTCTATGCCATTGCCGTGGGCGCCTATCCGGTGGCACTCGCCCTGTTCTTCTTCGCCGGCTTCTCCGACGGCGTGGACGGCTTTCTCGCCAAGCGCTTCGCCTGGCAGAGCCGGCTGGGTGCGCTGCTGGATCCGGCGGCGGACAAGCTGCTCGTGGCCGGGGTGTTCCTCACCCTCGCCGCGGTGGGCCTGGCGCCGGTGTGGCTCGCGGCAGTGGTCATCGTCCGCGACCTGGTCATCGTGGCGGGGGCGCTCGCCTACAATTTCCTGATCGCGCCGGTAACCGGCCAGCCGACGAAGATCAGCAAGGTGAACACCGCGATCGAACTGCTCTACGTCCTGAGCGTGCTGGGCCACGCCGGCTTCGCCTGGCCGCCCGACATCACCCTGGTGGTGCTCGGCGCCGGCGTGCTCGTCACGGCGGTGGTAAGCGGTATCGACTACGTGCTGTCCTGGGCCCGCCGGGCCACGGAAGGAGCCCGGGAGGAGAACAGAGCATGAGTGCCGAGAATCGAATCTTCTGGCTCGTGGGTGCGGCCATCACCGCGTGGCTGCTCTATCTGCTGGCGCCGGTGCTGACGCCGTTCGTGGCGGCGGCCCTGCTGGCCTACGTCGGCGACCCCATGGCGGACCGGCTGCAGAAGCTGAAGCTGCCGCGCTCGCTGGCGGTGCTGGCGGTGTTCCTGCTGACGTTCGTCGTCATCGGCGCGATCGTGCTGCTGGTGCTGCCGCTGGTGCAGGCGCAGATCGGCGCCCTGCTGGAGGCGCTGCCGCGCTACATGCAATACGTCGAGGAGCGGCTGCTGCCTCTGGCCCGGCAGTTCATCGACGGCGAGGGCACGGGCCAGGGTATCGGGCTGGCCGCTTTCCTCTCGGACTACGGCAGCATGGCCGGTCAGTGGGGCAGTCGCGTGCTCGCCTCGCTCGGCCGTTCGGGCGGCGCGCTGGTGGCCGCCTTGCTGTCGCTGTTCCTGATACCGATCCTTACATTCTACCTGCTGCGCGACTGGGACCTGATCATGGCCCGGCTCGGCAGCCTGGTGCCGTCGTCGCGGCGGGAAACCGTGTTCCGCCTGTTCCGTGAGACGGACGAGGTCCTGGGCGCCTTCCTGCGCGGCCAGCTGCTGGTGATGGCCGGGCTCGCCTTCATCTACACGCTGGGCCTGACGCTGCTCGGCCTGCAGTTCGCGCTGGCCATCGGCGTCGTCTCCGGCCTGGTGAGCTTCGTGCCCTATCTGGGCTTCATCTTCGGCATCGCCCTGGCCGGCCTGACGGCGGTGAACGAGCCCAACGCCCTGCTGATGCTGCTCGGCGTGGTCGCCGTATTCTCTGTGGGCCAGTTCATCGAGGGCAGCGTGCTCACGCCGAAGCTCGTCGGCGACCGCATCGGGCTGCATCCCGTGGTCGTGATCTTCGCCGTGATGGCCTTCGGCCAGCTGTTCGGCTTCTTCGGCATCCTGCTGGCGCTGCCGGCGGCGGCGGTGCTGTCGGTGCTGGCCCGGTTCGCCTATCGCAGCTACCTGGCGGAAGGCGCCGGTCCGGGTCCGGACGGGGGCGGAGATGGTTGACGGCCCGGCCCGGGGACAGCTGCCGCTGGCGCTGGCGCTGCAGGATCATGCGGTGTTCGAAACGTTCCGTGCCCCCGGGGACGGGGCGTTGGCGGCGGCCGCGAAGGACCCGGCGCCGCCGGGCCTGTGGATAGCCGGCCCGCCGGGGTGTGGCAAGAGCCACCTGCTGCAGGCCATCTGCGCCCATAGGCCGGAGCGCCGTTGCGCCTACGTGCCGCTCGGCAGCGCGCCGGCACCGGAGATGCTCGAGGGGCTGGAGGCGCTGGATCTGGTCTGCCTGGACGATATCGACCGGGTCGTGGGTGACGAGCGCTGGGAGCGGGCGCTGTTCCGGCTGGTGAACGGGCTGTCGCTCGCGGGCGGCCGGCTGGTGGTCGCCGCTGCCGGGCCGCCGGCGGAGCTCGGTATCCGACTGCCGGACCTCGTCAGCCGTTGCCAGGCTCTTGCGTTGTTCCGCCTGCGTTATCTGGACGACGAGGAGCGCCTCGAGGCGCTGCGGGCCCGCGCCAGGTTTCGTGGCTTCGACCTGCCGGCCGACACGGCGCGCTACCTGTTGCGCCGGGTGCCCCGGGACATGGGGCGGCTGACCGCACTGCTGGACCGGCTCGATACCGCGTCGCTGGCCGCCTCCCGGCGGCTGACCATCCCCTTCGTCCGCGAGGTGCTCGGCACCTAGCTGCGGCGGCGGGCGATCCTCACCACCGGGACCAGCAGGAAGAACGCCAGCAGCGAGACGGCCGTCACCGTGGCGGCCAGGACCCGCGCGGTCGGGTTCGCGATCGACTCCATCAGACCGAAGCCGGCGTAGCCTGCGCTGCCCAGCAGCGCCAGCAGGAACGAGTCCGGTCGGCGCAGCAGCATGAACGGCAGGGTGAGTCCCACCGGCAGGGCGGTGACGATCCAGGCCCACACCGGGGCGGTGCCGGGGCCCGCCGCCACGAGTGCCATCGACAGCACACCGGCCGCGAGCCAGGCCGCGGTGGCCGGTAGCCAGAGCGCGATCGGCAACACCGGGCCGCTCAGCGGGCCAGCCTCAGGGCGGTCTCGGCCACGCGCCGGCCGAGGGCCCGCGCGAGCGTGACCTCGTGGCCGGTGAGGCGCGGATTGGCGTCGGGGCCGGCCACGTGACTGGCACCGTAGGGCGTACCGCCGCTGGTCGTCTCGGTCAGCGCCGCTTCGCTGTAGGGGAGGCCTACGATCAGCATGCCGTGATGCAGCAGCGGCACCGCCATGGTCAGCAGCGTGGCCTCCTGGCCTCCGTGCAGGCTGCCGGTGGAGGTGAACAGGCCGGCGGGCTTGCCGATCAGCTTGCCGGCCAGCCACTGCGCCGAGGTTCCGTCCAGGAAGTACTTCATCGCCGCGGACATGTTGCCGAAACGGGTCGGGCTGCCGAGCACCAGCCCGTCGCATTCCACCAGGTCATCGGTCGTAGCGTAGGGCGGGCCGTCCCCGGGCACCGCGGGCGCGCTCGCCTCCGTCTCGGCGGAGACCGCCGGTACCGTGCGCAGCCGCGCCGCGGCACCTTCCACGCCGTCCACGCCCCGGGCGACCTCGCGGGCCAGGGCTTCGGTGGCGCCGGTCCGCGAGTAATAGACCACCAGGATCTCGCTCACGTGCGCAGGATCCCGTGCACGTTTTCGGGCGGCCGGCCGATCGCTGCTGCATCGTCGTCGCGGACCACGATCGGCCGTTCGATGGCCGCAGGATGCGCCGCGAGCCACGCCGCCGCGGCATCGTCGGCGAGGGCGTCCACCGTCTCCCGCTCGCTGCGGTAATCCGGATCGTTGCGGCGGATCAGATCCTGCGGCCGGCAGCCCAGAAGTTCGGTAATGCGGAGCAGCGTGGCGGCATCCGGCGGTTCCTTCAGGTACTCGGTGACCGTGACGGCAACACCGGCCTCCTCCAGGAGAGCGAGTGTCGCCCGGGACTTGGAGCAGCGGGGATTGTGATAGATGCGGTAGTTCATCGTTCTCGACTTCTTGTCCTCGTCGGCCCTGGCCGGCGCGTAATGTACCAGCAGGAGTTTCCCCCGTCAGTCCCCGTGAATGCCATAAACCGCCGTTTCTGGTCGGATTTTGCCTGCTTGACGGTCCCCGTGGCTGCTGCTAGCGTTCCGCTGTGATCTCGAAGTCTTCATTCTCCGGAGCGCCTCTCGCCGCCTGGATCGCGGTGGTGACGTTCCTGTTTTCGGCCGGCGGCTGCGCTTCCGGCGGCCCTCCGGTGCAGGAGATGAGCGATGCCCGCCAGGCCATCGAGGCCGCGCGGGAAGCCGGCGCCGAGGACCTGGCGGCCGGCGAGTTCCGTTCGGCGCGCTCCAGGCTCGTCAGCGCCGAGACCCACCTGAAGGAACGCAGCTTCCGCGCGGCGCGCCGCGACGCGCTGGCCGCGCGCGACCTGGCGGTACACGCCCGCGCGATCGCCGAGGCGGCACGTACGACCGGCGACGACGCCGAGGAACGGCTGCCCTGAGACGCGCTCCCGCCGGGAGGTTCCCCGATGTCCGATGAGATGGCGGATCGTCAGTGCCTCAGGTTCTTCGTCAGCGGCCGGGTGCAGGGCGTCTGGTTCCGCGCCAGCACCCGTGAGGAGGCCCGGCGCCACGGCATCACCGGCCACGCCCGCAACCTGCCGGACGGGCGCGTGGAGGTGCTCGCCTGCGGCGACACCGAGGCGCTCCGCCGCCTCGAGAATTGGCTGTGGCAGGGGCCCGAAGCGGCGCGGGTCACCGACGTGACGCGGGAGGAGGCGCCGGTGACGCCGCCCGGCGATTTCAGCACCGGCTAGGCCGTCGGCGGCGCGCCCGACGCGCCCCAGAGCCGCCCGGCGTTCAGATCCGGCGCCAGGTCAGACGCAGCTTGTCCAGCACCCGGTTCGAGTACCAGGACTTGCCCAGGCTGCCGTTGTAGCGGGCGAGGGCACGCTGCAGGTCGCCGTCCTCCATGTCGTAGTAGTAGCGCAGGATCGTGCAGCCGAGTCGCAGGTTGGTGTCGATGTGGAACAGGTTGTCGTTGGGCCGGCCGATCTCGTCCAGCCAGAAGGGCATCACCTGCATCAGTCCACGGGCGCCGGCTCTGGAGACGGCGAAGCGATCGAAATTGCTTTCCACGTCGATCACCGCCAGGACCAGTTCCGGCGGCAGGTCGACCCGCCGGGCCTCGTAGTGGACGCGTTTCAGGATGCGGACGCGCTCCGCCGGGTCGTCGATCCGGTTGCCGAGCCGCTGGGACATGTCGACCAGCCAGACCTCGGCGTGGAAGCGGTCGTCGAAGCTGTCGGCTTCCACCGCGGCCTCGCGCAGCAGTTCCCGCAGCACCGGGTCCGGTCCCTCCTGATCGGCGGCTGACGGGGCGGCCGCCGCGAGCAGCAGGCCGGCGGCCAGCAGCCCCAGGCCGCGCCGGCGCAGACCGTTTTCGGTTGCCGCAGGCCTGTCCATGGGCGGTTAGCTTACCGCCGGCTCCCGCAGCAGGGCGAGAACGGCATCACGCTTCAGGTTCCTCGACTCGGTGTCGCGGCGATGGCGGTACTCCAGTTCGCCGGCGTCGAGGCCGCGCTCCCCGATCACGATGCGATGGGGGATGCCGATCAGCTCGGCATCGGCGAACTTCACGCCGGGCCGTGCATCCCGGTCGTCCAGCAGCACGTCGACGCCCAGTTCACCCAGCTCGGCGTACAGCACCTCGGCGGCCTCGCGCACCCGCTCGGAGCGGTGCGCATTGATCGGCACGATAACCACCCGCCATGGCGCTATCGGTTCCGGCCAGATGATGCCGTTGTCGTCGTGATTCTGCTCGATGGCGGCGCCCACGATGCGGGTGACGCCGATGCCGTAGCAGCCCATCTGCATGGGGCGGTCCTCGCCGTCCTGGTCCTGCACCGTAGCGCCCATGGCCTCCGAGTACTTGGTGCCGAGCTGGAAGATGTGGCCCACCTCGATGCCGCGGGCGATGCTGAGCGTGCCGCTGCCGCCGGGCGTGGAGTCGCCTTCGACCACGTTGCGCAGGTCCACGCTGTCCGGTTTCGGCAGGTCACGGCCCCAGTTCACGCCGGTCAGGTGATGGTCGGCCTCGTTCGCGCCGCAGGCGAAGTCGGCCAGATGCGCTGCCGCGTGATCGACATAGACCGGGATGTCCAGGCCGATGGGCCCGACGAAACCCGGTGCGCAGCCGGTGGCGGCCAGCACTTCGTCCGCCTCCGCCATGCGCAGCGGGTCCGCCACGCCGGGCAGGGCCTGGGCCTTGACCGCGTTCAGCTCGTGGTCGCCGCGCAGCACCAGGGCCACCGGGCCCTCGTCGCCGGCGACCACCAGTGTCTTCACCAGGCGCGCGGCCGGCAGGTCCAGCGCCGCCGTCACCGCCTCGATGCTGCGCGCGCCGGGCGTGCGGACCTTCTCCAGCGCCGCGGACGGCGCCGGTCGGGGCTCCGCCGGCGGTTCCGTGCGCGCCATCTCCACATTGGCGGCATAGCCGTCCTCGTCGCAGTAGGCGATGGCGTCCTCGCCGGAATCGGCGAGCACGTGGAATTCCTGGGAGCGGCTGCCGCCGATCTCGCCGCTGTCCGCTTCGACCGCGCGGAACTTCAGGCCGAGTCGGCTGAAGATGGCTTCGTAGGCACGCGCCATGCGCTCGTAGGCCGCTGCCATGCCCGCCTCGTCCAGGTCGAAAGAATAGGCGTCCTTCATGATGAACTCGCGGGCCCGCATCACGCCGAAACGGGGCCGGATTTCGTCGCGGAACTTGGTCTGGATCTGGTAGTAGTTCACCGGCAGCTGACGGTAGCTCCTGAGCTCGCGCCGGGCGATGTCGGTGATCACCTCCTCGTGGGTGGGCCCGAAGCAGAAGTCCCGCTCGTGGCGGTCCTGCATGCGCAGGAGCAGCGGGCCGTACTTCTCCCAGCGGCCGGATTCCTGCCACAGCTCGGCGGGCTGCACCGCCGGCATGAGGAGTTCCAGCGCGCCCGCTCGATCCATCTCCTCGCGCACGACCGCCTCGATCTTCTTCACCACCCTGAGTCCGATCGGCATCCAGGTGAACAGCCCGGACGCCAGCCGCCGGATCAGCCCCGCGCGGAGCATGAGCTGGTGGCTCGGTATTTCGGCCTCCGCCGGGACTTCCTTCAGTGTGGTGAGATTCAGTTCGGAGGATCGCATCGGGTGTCCCCGGGGTTGTGGACGGGCCCCGGATTCTAGCCCGAATGGCGGCCGTACACACGGGATCGCCCGCGAGACCGACCATCGGCGGGGTGGCATCTCGCCGCCATTCAGCGCATGATCCGCGCATCTTTCTGACCGACCGGGAACCGATGCCGAGAACGGATTATCCACGCATAGCACCGGAAGGCATGCCATGGATACTGACGGCTCTGGCCGCACTCGCGGCGGGCGTGGCTCTCGTCGGCTGGTGGGCCGCCGTCCCTCTGGGTGCGCTGGTAGCTACCTTCGTCCTGTTGTTCCGGGACCCGTGGCGCGACATCCCCGCGGCGCCCCTCGGCGTGCTGGCGCCGGTGGACGGCGTGGTGACCGAGATTACCGGGGCGGGCCCCGGCATTCTGGACCGGGAGGCCGTGCGAGTCACCATGCGCATCAACAATTTCGGCGCCTACACGGCCCGCAGCCCCATCGAGGGCAAGGTCCTCGACCCGCGCGACAACCTCTCCGACCACAGTCGCTGGCTCGACGTGCACGGCATGTGGGTGCGCAGCGACGAGGACGACGACGTCGTGGTCCTCGTCCACGGTCCGAAACACGGCCCGAAGTGGTTCGGCGCGCCGCGGGCGTTCCTCGGCTACGGGGAGCGGGTGGGCCAGGGCCAGCGGTTCGCCTTCATGCGGCTCGCCAGGACCGCCGAGGTGTACCTGCCGGCGGACGCGTACGTGCGCGTGAAGACGGGGCAGAAGGTGCGCGCGGGGACCGACTCCCTGGCGGAACTGAGACGCCGATAGCGAGCCGCGCCCGTCCATCTTGTATGATTGCGCCGTGGGTGCATCCGACGAAAAACCGCGCCGCGGCATCTATCTACTGCCGAATCTGCTGACCACCACGGCGCTGTTCGCGGGCTTCTACGCCATCGTGGCGGCCGTGGACGGCAACTTCGAGGCGGCCGGCGTGGCCATATTCGTGGCTATGGTACTGGACGGTCTGGACGGCCGGGTGGCGCGTCTGACGGCCACCGAGAGCGACTTCGGCAAGGAGTTCGACAGTCTCTCGGACATGGTCTGCTTCGGCATTGCGCCGGCGGTGGTGGTCTACCAGTGGGGCGTGGCCCGGCTGGCCGAGTACAGCGTCGCCTGGGGCCGGGTGGGCTGGCTGGTGGCCTTCCTTTTCGCGGTGGCAGCCGCCATGCGGCTGGCGCGCTTCAACACATCGCCGGGCTCCCAGGACAAGCGCTTCTTCGTCGGGCTGGCCAGCCCCTCGGCGGCGGGCATGGTGGCCGGGTTCGTCTGGCTCAGCGCGCGGCACGGCATCGCCGGCCTCGGCGGTCTCGCGCTCGCCTTCGTGATCACCGCCATGGCCGGCGCGCTGATGGTGAGCAACCTGCGCTACTACAGCTTCAAGGAACTCAATCTCGGCAGCCGCATCTCGTTCCCGTATCTGCTCATCATCCCGCTGGTGTTGATACTGATCTCGCTGGAGCCGCCGGTGGTGCTGTTCTCCATGTTCACCGGCTACGCGCTGTCCGGGCCGGCGTTCTGGCTGTGGCGCCGGAGGCGGGGACGCCGTCAGGAGGCGGACGAGACATGACGGGCGGCGAGGGGGAACGGCTGGCCTACCTGCGCGCGCTCGGCATCGACGTGTGGATGCTGCGCGGCGAGGAGCCCGCCGACGAAGCCGCGGCCCCGCAGGAACCCGACGGGGAAGAGCCCGCCGCCCAACCGGCGGTGGCGGCCGGCGACGCGGTCCGGGCGGCGCCGGCGCCGGCAGATGCGGGGCCTCCGGCCGACCCGTCCGCCGACGGCTGGGAGGTGCTGCGGGCCCGGGTGAGCGGGTGCATGCGCTGCGCCCTGCACGAGGGGCGCACCCAGACCGTGTTCGGCGTCGGCAACCCGGACGCCGACCTCATGATCATCGGCGAGGCGCCCGGCGCCGAGGAGGACCGCCGGGGCGAGCCTTTCGTCGGGCGCGCGGGCAAGCTGCTGGACGAGATGCTGCGCTCCCTGGGCTTCGGACGGGACGACGTCTTCATCGCCAACATCCTGAAGTGCCGGCCGCCGGGCAACCGGGACCCGCGGCCCGAGGAGTCGGCGGAGTGCCGCCCCTATCTGCGCCGCCAGATCGCCCTGGTGCGCCCGCGGGTCATCCTGGCCGTCGGCCGCATCGCCGCCCAGGACCTGCTGGAGAGCGACGAGCCGATCGGGCGCCTGCGCACCCGGGCGCATCGCTTCCCCGAGGCCGACCTCCCCGTGGTCGTGACCTATCATCCGGCCTATCTGCTGCGCAGCCCGACCCAGAAACGCAAGGCCTGGCAGGACCTGTGCCGGGTCCGGCAGCTGCTGGCCGGGGAGGGCGCATGAACTCCGTCGTCCGCGAACCGGCGCCGCAGATGCGCGCCATGCTGCCCGGGGATCTGGCGCTGGTGGCCGACATCGAGCGTCGCAGCTACGAGTTCCCCTGGAGCCGGGGCATATTCCGCGACTGCCTGCTGGCGGGCTATACCTGCCTCGTGATCGAGGCGGAGGGCGAGGCGCGCGGTTACGGCATCCTGTCAGTGGCCGCCGGCGAGGCGCACCTGCTGAACCTCTGCGTGGACCGCCACTGGCGCCGCTACGGCTTCGGCGAGCTCTTGCTGGCCGAGCTGATCAGCCGGGCCCGCAATGCAGCGGTGCACCAGATGCTGCTGGAGGTGCGCCCCTCGAACGAGGCGGCGCTGCGCCTCTACCGCAAGTACGGCTTCCGGCCGATCGGGCGGCGGCGCGGCTACTACCGCGCCGATGACGGTCGCGAAGACGCCATGGTGCTGGCGCTGCGCCTCATCCCGGGCGACTAGGACCGCTGCCGCTGCCGGATGACCGGTAGCGGATCATCCGGCGCTGCCGGGAGCCTCTGGCAGGTCCGCTGCCCATCGGGTAGACTCGCCGCCTTTTTCCCGACCCCCGGGTTGACCCATGGCCACTCTGGAACAGGAGGTGCGGCGCCGGCGCACCTTCGCGATCATCTCGCATCCCGACGCCGGCAAGACCACGCTGACCGAGAAGCTGCTCCTGTTCGGCGGCGCCATCCAGCTCGCCGGCACCGTCAAGGGCCGCAAGGCGCGCCGTCATGCCACGTCCGACTGGATGAAGCTCGAGCAGGAGCGGGGCATTTCCGTGACTTCCTCGGTCATGCAGTTCCCGTACCGGGACCGTATCGTGAACCTGCTGGACACGCCGGGCCACGAGGATTTCTCGGAGGACACCTACCGCACGCTGACCGCGGTCGACTCCGCCATGATGGTCATCGACTGCGCCAAGGGCGTGGAGGAGCGCACCGTAAAGCTGATGGAGGTCTGCCGGCTGCGCGATACCCCCATCCTCACCTTCATCAATAAGCTGGACCGGGAGGGCCGCGAGCCCATCGAGCTGCTGGACGAGATCGAATCCGTGCTGGGCATTCAGTGCGCGCCGGTGACCTGGCCCATCGGCATGGGGCGGGATCTCAGGGGCGTCTATCACCTGCAGGACGACCGCATCTACGTCTACGAGAGCGCGGGCCGGGAGAAGGCGGGCGGGACCCGGGTCATCGAGGGCCTCGCATCCGATGAGGCGCGGGCATTCCTCGGCGACCGGGCAGCCGCCTTCGACGAGGAGATCGAACTCGTGCGCGGCGCCTGCCCGGATCTGGACCCGGAGGCCTATCTGGCCGCGCAGCAGACGCCGGTGTTCTTCGGCTCGGCCGTGAACAACTTCGGCGTCCGCGAGCTGCTGGACGGCTTCGTGGAGCTGGCCCCGGCGCCCCGGCCGCGGGAGGCGGGCGGCCGCGTGGTCGAGCCGACGGAGAAGGCCCTGACCGGCTTCGTCTTCAAGATCCAGGCGAACATGGACCCGGCGCACCGGGACCGCATCGCCTTCATGCGGCTGTGCTCGGGGCGTTTCACGAAAGGCATGAAGGTGCACCATGTGCGTCTCGGCAAGTCGGTGAAGGTGGCCGAGGCCATCACGTTCATGGCGGCGGACCGCCAGTCGGCCGAGGAGGCCTGGGCCGGCGACATCATCGGCATCCACAATCACGGCACCATCAACATCGGCGACAGCTTCTCGGAGGGCGAGGAACTCGTCTTCAGTGGCATCCCCAGCTTCGCGCCCGAGATCTTCCGCCGCGCCGTGCTGCGCGACCCGCTGCGTCTGAAGGCGCTGCAGAAGGGCCTCGACCAGCTGTGCGAGGAGGGCGCCACCCAGCTGTTCCGGCCGCTGCGCAGCAACGAGCTGATTCTCGGCGCCGTAGGCATCCTGCAGTTCGATGTGGTCGCCGCCCGCTTGCGCGACGAGTACGGCGTGGAATGCACCTTCGACACCGTGAACGTGCACACGGCCCGCTGGCTCGAGTTCCCGGACCAGAAGAAGCGCGAGGAATTCACCCGCCGCAATCACGATAACCTTGCGCTCGACCACGCGGAGGCGCTGGTCTACATCGCGCCCACCCGGGTCAATCTCCAGCTCGCCGAGGAACGCTGGCCGGACGTCCGCTTCCACGCCACCCGGGAGCTGTAAACCGGCGCACCCCTGCTATAGTCGGCCCGTCGCGGCGAGCCTCCGGAGCCTGACATGACGGTGGAGATGACCATGGAGATGACCATGGCAACGACGACTGCGCCAGCCCCCAGCCGGACGGTGACCGGCCCGTGACGCATCGCCTCTTGCGCAAGCCCGTACTCGCCTGGGCCTTCTACGACTGGGCCAATTCCGCTTTCGCCCTTACCGTGCTGGCGGTGCTGTTCCCGATCTTCCTGGGCGAGTACTGGAGTTCCGGCGATGTGGGCGCGGACGTCACCTTCCGTCTCGCCGTGACCAGCGGTGCCGCGAGCCTCATCGTCGCCGTGCTGGCGCCGGTGCTCGGCGCCATCTCCGACCGTGGCGGCACGCGGAAGAAATTCCTCATGGGCTTCGCCCTGCTCGGTATCGTCATGACCGGCGGGCTCTACTTCGTGGCCGAGGGTGCCTGGCCGGTGGCGATCGGCCTGTACCTGCTGGCCTCGGTCGGCTTCTACAGCGCCAATTCGTTCTACGACTCCCTCATCCACAACGTCGCCAAACGCGGCGAGTTCGAGTCGGTCTCGGCCTTCGGCTTCGCGCTCGGCTATTTCGGCAGCGCGATGCTGCTCGCGCTGAACACCTGGATGGTGCGCGATCCGGGCACCTTCGGCCTGGCCGGACCGGACGTCGCGGTGCGGGTCGCCTTCCTGATGGTGGCCGTCTGGTGGGCGATATTCACGATCCCGCTGCTGCTCTACGTGGAGGAACGGAAACCGCCCGAGAAGCCCGTGGCGGGTGCGGTGCGCGAGGGCTATCGCCAGCTCGTCGAGACCTTTCGCGAGATCCGCCGCTACCGCCACGTGTTCCTGTTCCTGATCGCTTTCTGGCTGTACATCGACGGGGTGCACACGATGATCCAGATGGCGACGAACTTCGGACAGCGGCTCGGCTTCTCCAGCGCCGACCTGATCACCGCACTGCTGGTCACCAATTTCGTCGGTTTCCCGGCGACGCTGTTCTACGGCTGGCTCGGCGAGAAGATCGGCGCGAAGCGCGGCATCTACATCGCCCTGACCGTCTACATCGGCGTGAGCGTCTGGGCGTTCTACCTGGAGCACGTCTGGCAGTTCTATGCCATGGCCATCATGATCGGCACGGTGCAGGGCGGCGTGCAGAGCATGAGCCGGGCCTACTACGCGGCGATGGTGCCGCCGGACAAGGCCGCCGAGTTCTTCGGCTTCTACAACATGATCGGCAAGTTCGCCGCGGTGCTCGGGCCGTTCCTGGTGGCGGTCACGAGCAGCGTGAGCGACAGCCCCAAGGCGGTGATCCTCGCCATCGTGCCCCTGTTCATCGTCGGCGCCGCGCTGCTCTCGCGCGTACATCCGCCCAGACGCCGCGAAGTGGAGACCAGTGTGGTCTGACGGCGGCGGCGAGTTCGTCCGCCCGCGGACGGCCGGCGTAGCGGGTGTCGAGGTAGAGGGCGGTGACCCGGCGTATGTCTCCCGCGAGGGCAGGCAGCGCGGCCGAGGCCCGCTCCGCGTACCCCAGCGGCGGCTCGCCGGGACCCCGCGGGATGCCCGTGGCCCGCACGAATCGCCGGTACAGCCGTTCCGCCCGGTCCGGCCCCGGCCGGCGGTGACGCCAGGCGAGCCAGCCGGCGAGCCCCGCGAGCAGCAGGGCCATGACGGCGACCAGCCACGCGACCATCCGCCGCCAGTCCGGGCGCTCCATGCCGAGCCAGCGCAGGAATTCCTCCTGGGTGGACGGTCCGTAGCCCAGCACCCACTCGTCCCAGCGGGCGTTGGTGAGATCCCAGTAGAAGCGCATGGTCTCCACGAAATCGGCGCGCCAGAAGCGGTCCGCGACGCCGAACTCGGTGGAGTCCAGCGCGTCGTAGAGACCGGACTCGATGCGCTGGGGGGCCACTGCGGCGGTGGGGTCCACCCTCACCCAGCCGTCGTCCTGGAACCAGACCTCCGTCCAGGCATGGGCGTCGGACTGGCGGACGATGTAGTAGGGGTCCTCCGTCTCCAGCGGATTCAGCTCGCCCCCCTGGTAGCCGGCGACGACGCGGGCCGGTATGCCGGCGGCGCGCATGAGGGTGGCGAACGAGGTCGCGTAGTGTTCGCAGAAGCCGCGCCGGCTGGAGAACAGGAATTCGTCGGCGGCGTCCCGGCCCAGCGCCGGGGGCGACAGCGTGTAGTAGAAGGGCTCCGCGCGAAACCAGGCCAGCACCCGGCGGACGTAGTCCCGGTCGCTCGCCGCGCGAGACCTCAACTCCGTCGCGAATTCGCGTGTGCGCGGGTTGGTGCCGTCCGGCAGCCGCGTCATGAAGTTCCGATAGCCATCGCTCAGCGCCGGCTCCAGGGCCGCCTCGGGCAGCGACGTGGCGCTGTAGACCAGTTGCCGGTCTACGGGCCGGGAGCGCGCCACCTCGTGGCGACGGGTCAGGTACGCGCCTTCCGCGTCCACGTCGTAGGGGCGCTCCAGCAGGAACAGGTAGCGCTGGCTGGTGGGATCCAGCCGGACCCGGTAGCGCAGCGCCTCCCCTGCCGGCTCGATGAGGGTCTCCGCCTGCGGATATCTCAAAACCTGCTGGGCGCTCCAGGTGCGGCCGTTCAGTACCTGGTCCATGACGATGCCGCGCCAGTAGCGCTCCGACGGCGGCGGCACATCGCCGTCGAACCAGACCCGGAACGCGCGGGCGTCGGAGCGGCCGAGGCTGGTGATGTCGCCGGGGCTCATCTGATCGCTCAGGCCCGTGACCGCGCTGCCCTGCTCGTTGGGGATGGCCCAGAACGGCCCCGGCACCCGGGGGAACAGCACCCAGAAAACGAGCATCAGCGGCAACGCATGCATCAGCAGGCGGCCGGCGCCGCGGATCGCGAGGCGCGGCGCCAGCGCGGCGCCCGAGCGCCCGGCGTTCAGCCATGCGGCCGTGATGACGAACACGGATGCGAACAGATACGGCAGGGTCCACAGGAACTGCTCGCGCAGCAGCGTGGCCAGCACCAGGAAGAAGGCGATGAACAGGAGCACGAACTGGTCCCGCCGCGTGCGCGTCTCCAGCAGCTTCAGCGACGCCATGAGCACCAGCAGCGCCGTGCCGGGGCCCACGCCGTTGATGCCGCCGTAAGCGAACAGCACGGCCAGGAAGCCGCCGAAGGCGAGCGCGATCCGGAATCCGCGCCACGGAAGCGGCCATCGGCGCACTTCCACGATCCAGCGCCACAGCCCGCAACCGAAGGCCGGCAGCAGCACCCAGGCGGGCAGTTCGGCGGCATGGGGGATGACGGCCAGCAGCAGCGCCGACAGCGTCCACGGCAGCGTATCGAGCAGCCGCCCGTCGCTGCGCCGGTCAGCTTTCACGGGCGGCCTCCGGCTCGTCGGACCGATACAGTGCCAGCGCGTCGAGGCAGCGGCGCCGGTGACTGCCGCCACGCGAGGGCTCGACGGTCTCGCTGCCGAGGCGCAGGCCGTAGTGGCGCCCGCCGTTCTCGGCATCCAGGATCCAGCGGCACAGCACCGAGAGCCTCGCTTCCAGGTCCCGGCCCGGCGCGTCACGGAGATCGAGCCAGGCGAGCGCCGCCGTCGCGCCCGCGAACCGCTTCGACTTGAGCTCGCCGGTGCGCGCGTAGGTCTTCCAGGCGACGTGGCGGGGCGGATCGCCGGCGTGGAAGTCGCGCAGGCCGGCGAAGTCGTCGTCGCCCTGCTCGGAGGCCCGCCGGCGGCCGCGGCTGGCGGCGCCGGCCGGTGGTGGCGGCGGCGCGTCGGCCGGCTGCGGCCACACCAGGCAGCCGGCATCGGCGTGGATCCAGACCCAGGCCCGGAACAGGGTCAGCGGGTGAGTCGTGCGCACCCCGTAACGCTCGAGGCGGAGGCGGCCACGCCGTTCGGTCGGGACCCGCACCTCGGCGACGGCGTGTCCGCCCGCCGCTACGTCCACGCGGGGCGAGGAGGCCTCGCCGGCGTAGACGCCGAGCTCGTAGCGGGGCGCCTGCCCGTCGTTGCCCAGGTTGAAGCGCAGGCGGGCCTCCGCGCCGGCGAATACCGGTTCCGCGCCGGCGAAGGCCACGCCGAGTCCTGCGAGGTTACGGTGGCAGTGGTGCATGGCCACGAGGCCCAGTGCCGCCAGCAGGAAGGTCAGTGCGAAACCCATGCTGTTGTTGTAGTTCATGGAGCCCAGCAGCATGGCGAACGTCATCAGGCCGTAGGTGACGCCCACGCCGGTCGGCAGGATGTAGATGCGCCTCGAGGCGAGCCGCACTGGAACCGGGTCCGCGCCCTGGCGGCGCCGCGCCCAGCGCGCGGCCCATTCCGCGGCCGCCTCCCGGGGACGGCGCCAGCCGCGCCGCAGCGCCTCAGGGGATAGCGACGGACTCGAGGACATGGCGGCCGATCTCCTCCGGGCGGCGGCGGCGGTCGAGTTCATCCGTCGTCAGCCGGTGTGCGGCCACGGCCGTGAACACGGCCTGAACATCGTCCGGGAATACGGCCTCGCGACCCTCCACCAGCGCGATGGCGCGGGCGGCCCGGGTCAGCGCGATGGCTCCGCGGGGCGACAGGCCGGCCGGGAAGTCGCCGGATTCGCGGGTGTAGCGCACCAGCGCCTGGATGTAGTCGATCAACGGCTCGCTGACCTTGACGGCGTCCACCGCCCGCTGCAGCCGGACGACGTCGTCCGGGCCCAGCACCGGCTCCAGCTCGGCCAGCGCCACCCGCGTGTCGTGTCCGGCGAGGAGCCGCCTTTCGGCCGCCTCGTCCGGGTAGCCGAGTTCGATGCGCATGAGGAACCGGTCGAGCTGGGACTCGGGCAGGGGGAAGGTCCCGATCTGGTTGCCCGGGTTCTGGGTGGCGACCACGAAGAACGGCTCCGGCAGCGTGTGGCTCGCGCCATCCACCGTGACCTGACCCTCCTGCATCGCCTCGAGCAGCGCGCTCTGGGCCTTCGGCGTCGCCCGGTTGACCTCGTCCGCCAGCACCAGCTGGGAGAATACAGGCCCCGGATGGAAGTCGAAGCGCCCGTCCTCGGGCCGGTAGATGGACACACCCACGATATCGGCCGGGAGCATGTCGCTCGTGAACTGGATGCGTTGATAGGTGAGGCCGAGCACTCGGGCCAGGGCATGGGCCAGGGTCGTCTTGCCCACGCCGGGCAGGTCCTCGATCAGCAGATGGCCGCGGGCGATCACGCAGGCCAGCGCCAGCCTGAGCTGCGGGCCCTTGCCCAGGATGATGGAGTCGAGCGAGGCCAGCGCCGATGTCAGTGCATCGCCTGTCCCGTCGTCGATTGCGCTGTCCTTCTCGAGCACGTTCCCGATGTGCATCCGGCCTTCTCCTTCACGACGCCGCCGTTATGTTGACCCGTCGCGGCGCGGATTGCACCCGCCTGGCCGCCGGAATGTGACCGGATACTCAGATTGCGCCGTCAACCGAGCCGGTCCAGGCGGCCGAGCTGTTCGCGGATCTGATCGAGCTGGCGGCAGAACTCGGCCTGGCGTTCCCGCTCCCTGGCGACCACCTCGGCCGGGGCATTGTCCACGAAGCGGGGATTGGCGAGCTTGGCCTCGGCCCGGGAGAGCTCGGCCTCCACCTTCTTCGCCTGTTTGCCGAGTCGCTGGCGCTCCGCGTCAACGTCTATGAGTCCGGCCATGGGCACGTAGATCCTCATGTCACCGAGGAGCGCAGTGGCGGACGGCGGCGCTTCTGCATCGTCGTCCAGGAAGTCGACGGACGCGATGCGCCCCACCTCCCGCACCAGCCGGCCATGGCGCTCGAGCAGACGCCGGTCTTCCTCGCCGGCGCCTTGCAGCAGCACGGGCAGCCGGCGACCGGGCGCGATGTCCATCTCGCCGCGGATGCGTCTAACGCCCAGGATGAAGCCCTGCACCCACTCCATCTCCGTCTCCGCGGCCGGATCGATGTCGTCGGTATCCGCCCGGGGGAAGGGCCGGGTCATCACCGTCTCACCGTCCTGCCCGGCGCGCGGCGCGACCCGCAGCCAGATCTCCTCGGTGATGAAGGGCATCAGGGGATGGATGAGCCGGAGCAGCGTCTCCAGCGTCTCGATCAGCGTGCGCCGCGTACCCCGTTTTTCGGCCTCGCCGGCGTCGTCGGACTGCAGCACCGGCTTCGACAGCTCCAGGTACCAGTCGCAGAACTCGTGCCAGGTGAACTCGTAGATGACCTGAGCGGCCAGGTCCAGCCGGTAGGCGGCAAACTGCTCGTGGACGGTGGCAATCGTGCGCGCGAGTCGGGAACGAATCCAGCGATCGGCGGCGGAGAGCACCTCCTCGCCGTCATCGAGGTCCTCGGTAGCCATAAGCACGTAACGAGAGGCGTTCCAGAGCTTGTTGCAGAAGTTCCGGTAGCCCTCGATACGGCCGAGGTCGAAGCGGATGTCCCGGCCTGTCGTGGCGAGTGCGGCGAAGGTGAACCTGAGCGCGTCGGCGCCATATTCCGGGATGCCGTCCGGGAATTGCTGGCGGGTGGATTTCTCGATCTTCGGCGCGAGATGGGGCTGCATCAGGCCGCGGGTGCGCTTGGCGATCAGCGTCTCGAGGTCCACGCCGTCGATGAGGTCCAGCGGATCGAGCACGTTGCCCTTGGACTTGGACATCTTCTGCCCGTCCTGGTCGCGGATCAGGCCGTGGATGTAGACCTCGCGGAACGGTACCTCGCCAGTGAACTTCAGGCCCAGCATGATCATGCGCGCGACCCAGAAGAAGATGATGTCGAAGCCGGTGACCAGCACGGACGTCGGGTAGAAGGTCGTCAGCTCCCCGGTGTCCTCCGGCCAGCCCAGCGTGCTGAACGGCCACAGGCCCGACGAGAACCAGGTGTCCAGCACGTCCTCGTCCTGCGCGAGCGGCAAGGAGGCGTCCAGGCCGTGCTTCTCGCGCACCTCTGCCTCGTTGCGGCCGACGTAGAGCTTGCCCTCGGCGTCGTACCAGGCGGGGATGCGGTGGCCCCACCACAGCTGTCGACTGATGCACCAGTCCTGGATCTTGTGCATCCAGTCGTAGTAGGTCTTGTCCCAGTTCGCGGGGACGAAGCGGATGTCGCCCTGCTCGACGGCGCGGATGGCCGGCTTCGCCAGCGGCTCGATGGCCACGTACCACTGGTCGGTGAGATAGGGCTCCACCACCGCGCCGGTGCGGTCGCCGCGGGGCACCATCAGCTTGTGGTCGTCGGTCTTCGCGAGCAGGCCGGCGGCGTCCATGTCGGCGACCACCCGCTCGCGTGCCTCGAAGCGGTCGAGATCCCGGTAGGCGGTTGGCACGGCGTCGTTCATGCGGGCGTCGTCGGTGAGCACGTTGATGATCTCGAGGCCGTGCCGCTGGCCGATCTCGTAGTCGTTGAAGTCGTGGGCGGGCGTGATCTTCACGCAGCCGGAGCCGAACTCCGGATCCACGTATTCGTCCGCGATCACCGGGATGCGTCGCTCCGCCAGCGGCAGCAGGACCTCCTTGCCGACGAGGTGGCGATAGCGCTCGTCCTCCGGGTGCACCGCCACGGCGGTGTCGCCGAGCATCGTCTCGGGCCGGGTGGTAGCCACGGTCACGTGCCCGTCGCCGTCGGCCAGCGGATAACGGAAATGCCAGAGGTGTCCGGATTCCTCCTCGCTCAGCACCTCCAGGTCGGACAGCGCGGTGTGCAGCACCGGGTCCCAGTTGACGAGCCGCTTGCCGCGGTAGATCAGGCCTTCGTCGTAGAGGCGCACGAATACCTCGGTGACGGCCTCCGACAGCCCCTCGTCCATGGTGAAGCGCTCCCGGGACCAGTCCACGGAGGCGCCGAGGCGGGCGAGCTGCTCGGAGATGTTGCCGCCGGACTCCGCCTTCCATTGCCAGACGCGCTCCACGAAAGCCTCGCGGCCGAGGTCGTGGCGGGTGAGCCCCTCGGCGTTGAGCTGGCGCTCCACCACCATCTGGGTGGCGATGCCGGCGTGGTCCATGCCGGGCTGCCACAGGGTGCGCCGGCCGCACATGCGGTGGTAGCGGGTCAGGGCGTCCATGATCGTGTCCTGGAACGCGTGGCCCATGTGCAGCGTGCCGGTGACGTTCGGCGGCGGGATCATGATGCAGTACGAATCGCCGTCGCCGGCGGGCTCGAACCATCCGTTCTCCCGCCACCGCCGGTAATGCTTCATCTCGATATCGCCGGGGCGATAGGCCTTGTCCATGCTCATTGCTCTCGCGCCGGCGCCTGCGCGCCGGTTGTTCTCGTCGTTCATAGTGCCGGGTCGGGCGTCCCTGTCAGGACGACTCCTCGAAGTGCTCGCCGAAATGCTCGCGGATGATCCGCGCCACCAGTTCCGGCAGCTCGGCACGCAGCCGGTTCGACACCTGCTCGAACATCGCCGCCTCCATCTCCTGGAATGCGGTGTGCAGCAGACGGTCCGTGAGGTCGAGGCTGGCGGAGGCGAGCCGGACCTCGAGTTCCGCCAGCGCCGCCTCGTCGATGCCGGCCGGTCCGGCCTCTTCGATACCGCTCGGTTCCGCCTCCGCGATGGCGGCGGTCCGGGCCGGTTCGACCTCGTCGACCACCGTCGTCAGGGTCGGTATATCGTCGTCGCCGGTATCGTGGATGTCGTCCGGATTGCTGATGGTCCGCTCCGCGCTGTCAGCCGATCTCGTGGGTCTCGAGAGGATAGCCTTTCTCGCGATAGAAGATAAATCGGCGCCGGGCCTCGGAGCGGGTCTGCTCGTCGCCGCCGACCAGCTCCGCGATGCGGGGCAGCTCCAGCGCGAAACCGGGCACGCCGGCGGACAGGTTGATCAGGAGGTCCGCGGCCTCCGGCGCGGCTTCGCCGTAACCGACGGTCACCGGGGCGCCGCTCTCGTTCGGCAGCCTCTCGTGGGGCAGAAAGCTGCCGTCGCGGAATGTCCAGAGCAGCTCGTCGAGTGCCTCGGCCGCGGCCGGGTCGTCGGCGTGCAGGTGCACACGGTGCTCGAGACGGTAGGCCTTCTCGGCCAGACGGCAGGCGAAGCGCCGGCGCGCGTCTTCGCCGCCGGCGGCTAGGATATAGAAATCGACCCGCGGCGCGGACACGGCGCCCGTCAGTCCCGGGCGCCGGCGCGCTCGATGAGGTAGTCCACCAGCAGCGGCACGGGCCGCCCGCTCGCGCCCTTGCGATTGCCCGAGCGCCAGGCGGTGCCGGCGACGTCCAGGTGCGCCCAGGTGGCGTCCCGGGTGAATTTCCCCAGGAAGCACGCCGCCGTGATGGCGCCGCCCTCGCGGCCGCCCACGTTGGCGAAGTCCGCGAAATTGCTTTTCAGCTGCTTCTCGTAGTCCTCGCCCATGGGCAGGCGCCAGGCGGTGTCGTCCGCACGTCGGCCGGCTGCCAGCAGTTCCTCCGCCAGTCCGTCGTCGTTCGCCATCAGGCCGCTGTTGTGGTTGCCGAGAGCGATCACGCAGGCGCCGGTGAGTGTGGCCACGTCGATCAGCGCAGCGGGCTCGTAGCGCTGGGCATAGGTCAGCGCGTCGCAGAGGATCAGGCGGCCCTCGGCGTCCGTATTCAGTATCTCGATGGTCTTGCCCGACATGCTCTTGACGATGTCACCCGGCCGCGTCGCCCGGCCGCTGGGCATGTTCTCGCAGGTCGGCACGAGCACCATGAGATTGACCGGCAGCTTCATCGCCGCCACGCTCTGCATGGTGCCGATCACGGCGGCGGCACCGCACATGTCGAACTTCATCTCGTCCATGGCGGGCGCCGGCTTCAGCGAGATGCCGCCGGTATCGAAGGTGATGCCCTTGCCGACCAGGACGATGGGCGGCTCGTCGTCGGCGCCGCCCTGGTAATTCATGACGATGAGCTTGGCCGGCTCCTCGGCGCCCGCCGTGACCGACAGCAACGCACCCATGCCGAGGCGCTCCATGTCCTTCTCTTCCAGCACCTCGACGCTCAGCGGGCGGTACTGTTTCGCCAGCCGGCCGGCCTCTTCTGCCAGATAGCCCGGCGTGCAGACATTGGCGGGCAGATTGCCGAGCTCCCGCGCCAGGTCCATGCCGCGGACGATCGCCTGGCCGTGCCGGGCGCCTTCCAGCGCGGCGTCGCCGTCGGCCTTGGAATCCACGCCGAAGCCGAGCTTCTTCAGCTTCAGGCCGCCGTCCCGGCTGCTCGACTTCAGCTTCGTGAAGCGGTACAGACGGTCGCCGAGGGTCTGCGCGGCGTAGCGCGCCAGGTAGTATGCATCGGTGTCGGCGACCTTGTCCCGGTGCAGATAGGAGACGGCCTCCGTCACGCCGGTGGAGGACAGCGCGCCGAAGGCGGCGTCCAGCGCCTTGCGATACTGACGGACGCCGAACTCGCTCTTCTTGCCCAGCCCGACGACGAGCACGCGCTTGCACTTCACCTTCGCCGGCGCAGGGATGAGACTGGCCTGACCCAGCTTGCCCGAGATGTCGCCGGATTTCTTCAGCTTGCCCAGCAGGCCGCCGCTGCCCTCGTCGATCTCGCCGGCGCCGGCGTCGAAGGCGCCGTTCGCGTACAGGCCGACGATGGCGCATTCGGTCGCGCGTTTCGCGGCGTCGCCGCTGGTGGTGAAATATTCCATGGATGAACCTCGGTGCAGCGTCCTTGCGCTCCTTCCCCGGAGTCGCCGGGCCTGGCCCTCGCTTGACTCCGTGGTGCAGCGCACCGGATCATGCAGTTTCTTTTTGTGTGCCGGGAGCTTAGGGCACGTCGCCGTGCCGGCGCGCTCTGCGGGAAAGGCGGGATTCTAGCCCAATTGTGGCGCTGAAGTTAAGCGGAGCCCTGGTCGGCAGGATGTCAGTGCGATGAAGATTCTCGATCGCTACGTGTTGCGCGAAGCGGCCCGCACCTGGGCTGCGGTCACGGCCGTGCTGCTTTTCATCCTGCTCAGCAACCAGTTCGCGCGGGTCCTGGGGGACGCTGCCAAGGACAAGCTGCCGCGGGATGCCGTGTTCAGCGTCATCGGTCTGACCGCGCTGCAGTATCTGACCATCCTGATCCCGTTCGGTCTTTTCCTGGCCATCATGCTGGCGCTCGCGCGGCTGTACCGGGACAGCGAGATGCCGGCCATGATGGCCTGCCGCATGGGCCCTGGCGCGATGTACCGCCCGCTCGCCTGGCTGGCCGTGCCGCTGGCGCTGCTGGTGGGCTGGCTGTCGCTGGATCTCGGGCCGCGCGCGCTGCGCGAGGTGCAGCGTATCGCCACCGTCGCCGAACAGCAGGTGGATCTCAGCGCCATCGAGCCCGGACGCTTCACCAGCGCCGGCCAGGGAGACGCGGTCATCTATGCCGAGCGGGTGGACCGGGACGGTTCGCTGACCAACGTCTTCCTGCAGCGCCGGACGGGCGGCGCGCTGGAGGTGGTGCTGGCAGAAAAGGGCAGTCAGCGTCCCTCGGCCGATCCGGGCACGCGTTACATCGTCCTGGAGAACGGCCGGCGCTACGAGGGCAGGCCGGGCGAGCACCAGTTCCGCATCGTGGAGTTCGCCGAACACGGTATCCCGTACAAGGTGCCGGCGCCCCGCGAGCCGGATTTCGATGCCGAGGCGCGCAGCACCGACGAACTGCTGGCCTCGGACGACCTGCAGGCCGCCGCGGAGCTGCAGTGGCGGGTCTCGGTGCCCATCTCGGCGCTGCTGCTCGCCTTCCTGGCGGTGCCGCTGGCAAAGAGCCGTCCCCGCCAGGGCCGTTACGGCAAGATGCTCGCAGGTGTGCTGGTCTACTTCATCTATTTCAACCTGCTCGGCGCCGCCCAGGTCTGGGTGGAGCAGGGTGAGCTTGCGCCCGCCCTCGGCATGTGGTGGGTGCATGCGCTCATATTTCTGCTGGGCATCGCATTGCTGGGAGCGCAGAACGGGTGGTTCTGGCGGCTGTTGCCGAGGCGGCGGGCATGAAGGTATTCACGCTCTACCTCGTGCGCTCCGTGGTCGCGACGACCCTGATCGTCGTCGCGGTGTTGCTCGCCCTGGCCGGTTTCTTCGAGTTCATCGCCCAGCTCGACGATACCTCGGTGGGCCGCTACGACACCTGGGACGCGGCCGTCTACACTCTGCTGCGCCTGCCCCTGCTGGCCGTGCAGATGCTGCCGGTGGCAACCCTGCTGGGTGCCATGCTGGGCCTCGGCACACTCGCCAGCCACAGCGAGCTGGTGGTCATGCGTGCCTCCGGCGTCTCCCACTACCGGCTGGCCGGCTCCGTGGCAGTGGCCGGCGCGCTGATCATGCTGGGCACGGTCGTGCTGGGCGAGTATCTCGCGCCGCCGCTGGACCAGTTCGCGCGCAAGTATCGCAGCGTGGCGAAGAACGAGGAGGCGGGCCTGACCGGCGGGCGCAGCACCTGGGTGCGCGACGGCAGCACCATCTTCAACGTGGAACGCATCAGCAGGGAGTTCGAATTCGGCGGCGTCTACCTGTTCGAGCTGGGCCCTGACAGGCGGCTCGCCTCGATCAGCCACGCCGACAACGCTGGCCTGGATGCCGAGGAGCGCTGGGTATTCGAGAACTTCGCCCGCACCCGCTTCACCGACGAGGGGGCGACGGCGAGTCGACAGCCGCGCACCGTGGAGAACTACGGGGTGGATGCCGAGGTCCTGGGCATCGCGGTGGTCAAACCCGGCAGTCTGTCCGTGCGCGGCCTGCTGAGTTATATCGGCTACCTGAAGAAGAACGAGCTGGACGCGACCACCTATCAGACCGAGCTCTGGAACCGGGTCGCCTCGACGCTGACCATTACGCTGATGCCGGTGCTCGCCATCGGCTTCGTGTTCGGCTCCCTGCGCAGCGCCGGCGCGGGCGGGCGACTGATGGTGGGAGTGCTGATCGGGCTCGCCTATTTCCTCGCCAGCCGCATGCTGGCCAACACCGGGGTGGTGTTCAATCTGAATCCCGCGGTACTCGCCTGGCTGCCGACGATGGCCCTGCTGGCGGTCACGGCATTCGTGCTGTCACGAGTGCGCTGAGCCGCGCCGGCCTGGCGCCTGTTCAGGCCCTAGCGGAGTTTCACCGATCGCACCAGCTTCGTGTCCGACAGGCGGTCGTGCCAGGCCAGGCCGTCGCGGTCGACGAGCGACCAGAGAAAGCCGGCGCCGCCGGGCAGCCAGGACAGCACCGCAGCGCCGGCACGCAGCGTCGCCCGACGCACGGTCACGGGCCCGCCGTCGCGGCTCACGACCATGATGCGCCAGGACTTCATGCCCAGCGTCTCCGCGCCCCGGACCCAGAAGAAGACGAAATAGCCACCGACGATGGCCAGCAGCCAGAGCCGATACCAGGTCGTATGGGCGGGTATCGCCTCGCCGGCGTTCAGCACGACCAGCGGCAGGGTGCCGAGGAAGACCAGGGCCAGCACGAGCAGGCTGTCGTAGAGGATCGCGGCGAGGCGCAGCAGCAGGCCGACGGGCTCGTCACCGGCCGGTACGGCACGGCTCACAGCGATTCGATGAATGAAACCATGCGCCGGCGCAGGGCGGCGTCGGGCAGCGGGCCGGTGCCGGCACCGAGGTTGTCCCGCATGTGTCTCGGCTTCGAGGTACCCGGAATGACGCAGGTCACCGCGGGATGCGCGAGCACGTACTTCAGGAAGAACTGGCCCCAGCTCTCGATGCGGGCTTCCAGGGCCCACTCCGGGACGTCGCGGCCGCGCACGGCGCGGAACAGATCGCCGTCCTCGAAGGCACGATTCACGATGACTGCCACGCCCCGGTCGGCGGCCAGCGGCAGCAGCCTGTCCTCGGCGGCGCGGGTCACGACGGAGTAGTTCAGCTGCACGAAGTCGGGACGCTCCGCCTCGATGACGTCGGCCAGATCGTCGTGCTCGCTCACCCGGTAATGAGTGATGCCCGAGTAGCGAATGCGGCCGGCCTCCCTGAGTTCGCGGATGCTTCTGAGCTGGGTGCGGGTGTCCACGAGGTTGTGGACCTGCATAAGGTCGATCGTCTCGGTGCGCAGCAGCCGGAACGACTCCTCCATCTGGGCGAGGCCCTCCTCACGGCCGCGGGTCCACACCTTGGTGGCGTAGAAGAGCCGGTCCCGCACGCCCAGGTCCTCCACCACGCGGCCGACCACGTCCTCCGCCTGTCCGTACATCGGCGAGGTGTCGATGACGGAGGCGCCGCGATCCAGCATCAGGTTGACTATCTCCCGGCGGGTGGCGAGGTTCTCCGCCGTCGGCTCCACGTCGAAGACCCCTGAGGTGCCCAGTCCAACGACCGGCAGCAACTCGCCCGAGGCCGGGATCTTCCGCCGCATCACGGCCTCGTCGGCCGCCAGCAGGCCGGGGGCAAGCAGGCGGCCGCCGGCGGCGGCGCCCATCGCGATCAGTTCCCGGCGGTTCACTGTCCATTCGCTCATGTCGGTGTCTCCGTTATCGCTCTCTCGTCCCTCAGTCGCCGATCATAACGCGTGCGGTAGCCTCGCCCGAGGGCGAACGCCACGCCGAGCCAGGCGGCGCAGACGCCGATGACCATGGCCAGGATCGCCGAGAGACCGGCACCGGCCGCCTGCAGGCCGCCGATGATCTGGGCGGACAGCGCGTCGCCGCCCCGGTAGACGACGGTGTCGATGAAATTCTTGGCCTTGTACTTGGCCGCGCGGGAGACGACGGTGAACAGGACCTCCTTGGCCGGGCCGGCGATGCCGTAGTTCATGGCCCGGCGCACCACCTGCAGCGCCAGTACGACGCCCAGCACCGGCGTCACCGCCAGCGCGAGGAAGCCGGCGATGCTGACGGCCGGCAGCAGCGCGAGGGTGACGCCCAGCCCGAACCGGCGCATCACCCGGCCGACCACGAGCCCCTGGGCCAGCAGCGCCAGCACGTTCACACTCAGGTCCACGAGCGCGAACACCCGGGTGCGCTGGTTGGAATCGGCGAAGGCCTGCTCGAGGAACTGGGCCTGAAAGATGTACAGCGCGGTGCCGGCGAAGACCGCCAGCAGCATCATCGCCGAGACGCCCGCGAGATACGGGCGGCGCAGGGTCAGCGAGATGCCCTCCAGCACGCCGCCGCCCAGCGCCTCGTCCGTGTGAGCCCGCCCGTGCCGGGGCTGGGCGTGGGCCCAGCTGCGCAGCCGCAGGATGCACACGACGGTGAATGTGAGCAATCCGGCGGAGATGAGCAGCATCTGCTGATAGCCGATCTGAGCGACCAGCAGCGCGGTGAGCGTCGGGCCGGCGAGGGCGCCCACGCTGCCGCCGGCGGCGACGATGCCGAACAGCCGCTTCGCCTGGTCCCGGTCGTAGAGGTCCGCCATGAAGCTCCAGAACACGGACACGACGAACAGGTTGAACACGCTCAGCCAGACGAAGAAGGCCCGTGCCACCCAGACGGCGTATTCGCCGGCGCTCGCGAAGGCGAGGTAGAACAGGACCAGGTTGGCCGCGCAGAACAGGTTCACCCAGGGCAGGAAGCGCGCCCGCGGCCAGCGTCCCGTCACGAAGCCGAACAGGGGCACCACGGCCAGCATGGAGACGAACGTGGCCAGGAACAGCCAGCGGATATTCTCGGTGCCGCCGAGGATGGCCATCTCGTCGCGGATGGGCCGCAGCAGGTAGTAGCTGCAGAGCAGCGTGAAGAAGTAGAGAAAGGACCAGACGACCGCGCTGCGCTCCCGGGGTTCGAGCGCGAACAGACGTTTCAGGAGGGAGGCGTCCCGGCCGTCGCCAGCCGGAATCTCGTCATCCCGATTCTCGTCATCGCCAGTCAAGGACGGCTCCCGCGGGGCAGGCGTCGCTCCGGGAACGTGGCGGGGTGGGTGAGCCGCATCGACTGATCCTGTGAGGCCACGACCGGTGAGGCACCGGGTGCCTCGGAGGGGGGCAGGTTGGCACTCCCTAGGGGAAGGTTACCAAACTGTCCCTAAAGTCCTGAACCCTTGCCAATCCTAGCTTTCAGCCCGTAGGCTGTACCACAAAATTGGTTCACAGCCATGGAGGGAAGGCATGGACACGAGGTACCTAAAGCGGCGCGGTAATCGCTGGTACGTCCGCGTGCGGGTCCCGTCTGACGTCATTGAGCACCTCGGCGAGTTCTACACGAAGGCCACCGGCGAGTCCGACCTTCGGAAAGCCCGCCAGCGACGCCACGCGATACTGGCAGACTTCTACGACGAGGTCGAGCGAGCGCGAGCGGGGAAGGGTGTGCCCGAGGTAGAGATCGCCAGGCGGTACTATGAGGACCTCCGCGTCATCGCCCAGGAGCCCGACCCGGAGACTCGGGAAAACCTAAAGCTGGTCCTGGCGGAGGTCATGGAGACCCAGCTGGCCAAGCTCGGCGGCCGTGACGAAGAAGGCCACCCGATCGCCGCCCACCCGGAGACCGACCGGATCATCCGCGAGGCTCACGGGTCGAAGGGCGGCAGGGAGTCAACGCTGAGCCGCGCCGTAAAGGACTACCTCGACCACATCGAGGGGCAGGTCCGACATGCGACATGGACCGAGAAGAAGAGTGTCTTGGACTCCATGGTCGGCTTCTTCGAGCCCGGGTTCCGGGTTGCCGACTTCGACAAGGCGGCCGCCTCCAAGTACGTCCGGGATCACCTACTGCCATCCGGGAAGGCGCCCCGGACAGTCCGCAAGCAGGCCAGCATCACGTCCGCCTTCCTGGGCTGGGCCGAGGCCGCGGACCTGGTCGAGGTGAACCCGATGCCGGCGATCAACAAGCTGCTGCCCAAGGTCCCTCGCGGCCAGGCACGACGGGCGTGGGAGCCGGAGGAGGTGCTGAAGGTGCTGGAGACCTTCGAGGAGCGCGGGAAGCGCCTGTGGAGCCGATACTTCTCCATCCTCCTGTACACCGGTGCCAGAGCCGGGGAGATCGCCGAGCTGCGCACAGAGGACGCCCAGGACGGCATCCTGCGCATCTACGAAGATCGAGAGGCCGGCCGCCATGTGAAGACCGAGTCCTCGGTCAGGAACGTGCCCATCCATCCGGTCATCCAGCCGGTCATCGACGCGATGCGCGAGGAAAGCACCGACGACTTTCTCTTACCGGGGCTACGGCGGGCGAAGTCGCGGGACGGCTCACGGGCACACACTATCGGTAACAAGATGATGCAGGTCGTCCGTGAAAAGGCGAAGGTCACCGACCCGAAGCTAGTGCTACACGGTCTTCGGAACACCTGGGAGACGGCTGCCGGCCGCGCCGGAGTGTCGAAGGAGATGCGCGACTTTATCACCGGCCACAAGGCGCAGGATGTAGCGACTGTCCACTACTACGGCGGGCCCGCTATGGAGCAGTTGGAGAAGGCTATCCGGAAGGTCTCTTTCGGACCCGAGGTAGATGCATACGTGAAGAAGCTGGCCTAACGTCGGCTCAATTTTTGGCACCCTTACTTGGTGAAATGCCGTGGGTTGCCCTGCTGTTCGTACACCCGAGGCTCATCCATTCCAGTTCATCAGCAACCCGACGAGGAACGCCAAGGCTGGCAGGACGAGATGCTGGAGCCTCCACCTTGACCGTTCTTCTCGTCTCACCCTGTCGTCTAGTTCGCCCCGCACCAGAGAAGCCACCAGCGCCGGGAACGCGTCCTCGGTGACTTTCGGCGGCTTCGGGAGACCTAAGTCGGCGGGATCCAGAGTTCCATCCTTCAAGGCCTCTAAGTCGTGCCTGCCGAGCTGCGTGAGCATCTCCACAAGCTCCCCCGTGTTTACGCCGGCGACTGCATCAATGGCGGCACTGAAAGTCGCCACGGAGGAGGGTACGATGTGGAGCCTGAGACCCTTAAGCCTGTAAGGTCCTTTGATCGTGCGTCCCTGCAGGTACCCGTGCGTGCCTGGTTCGTCCTTCGGCTTGTCGTCACCCATGGATCAGATGGTAGCACCGGGTCTACGTGGGGCTGCATATATCTCGGCTGCGCTCGCGCCATTGGCGTCAGGTATGATGTCGACTTTTGACCCGAAGCGGTAATTTACAAGCACGTCGTTGTTGTCATTCTTTTTGTTCTGGCATGAGTCACTAACTCAATAAGACATGCAGATCGGGAAAGAAAAGCTGGCCTACGCGATCAGCGGGCTGTGGGGCCTGATTTCTCTTCCTATGTCGGAAGCGATCTACGACGATGTTATCGACCAGTCCGGGTTGCTAATACGTCTGTTTGCGCTTTTGCTTGTTCTTGCTCCGATCTGGATTGTTTTCGGGTGGCGATGGTTAACGAATAATCGTCCTATGCGTTGGTGGTTCTGGCTCGCCGGAATCGCCATTGGCGTGTTCTCCAGCATTTACATCGAAGATCAATCCTACAGCGGCAACTTGCCTCTAATTCCCCTTGCCGGAATTGTGGTATTTCTGATTTTGGTCTGGAATTTCGAGCGCGGTGGAATGCTGTGGTGGCGGAGGAAGTCACTTGATCAAGTGTTGCCGGATCGGGCCGAATTTCAGACCGGAGTCCGCTCCCTTTCGAAGCTCACGGAAGAAATCGCTAACGATATACATGACGAACTTTGTCGGCTGGCTCCGAATCTGAAGCTGCCGATCCCGATACATCAGACGGATGCTCTTTCTTGCGCTTACGGGCTAGTGTTCTTGAACTTAGACGAGCACGGCTTCAATCAGAAAGGCTCGAAACTCATCGCTGTCTTTTCAGGTTACAAGAGCACGATGATCACGAGCTACATCTCGATCTCAACGCCAAAAATACCGGGAATAGGTGGTTTGACCGCTGCGGAGATGAAAAAGCCTGAGATACGCAATCCCGCGAGGGAGTTATTGGAGATGAAAGAAGAAGCTGCCGACACTGTACGCGATAATCTTTCCCGAAATGCAACGTACCCTTTCTATCCCTTTTACGATGGAATGCGGCTTTACGTTGGAAAAGATGCAACCGCGTCCGAGTTGAACGCTACGTTCGATTCCGTGTTTTCGAAATGGAACAGCAAAGCAAAGCGAGGAGTCGTATCCCTTCTTAGTCAGATGGCCTGATTTGGTCTCTCACCTGGCCGGCTGCTCTTGGCCGAAAGCGGCGGACTAAACGCTTGCCGGTGCTTCTGACTGCGCTGTACTGACCTACGCGAGGTCATCGGCAGTTCCGCCTCCGGAGAACCACCCATCGGTGCCCCTCGTCGTCACACCACCGGATCGACGAGGGGTACACATTACTGCTAATCACGCCGTAACGTTTCCAGATGGGTGTAATCGGTTACGGTTCGGTCGGAGGGTTTGGCCTGTTTCTGCGACAGGGCGTCCGGAGATGGCGGGAAAGCGCCAGCAGGATTATGCCGACGCTTTCCCGCCTCGTACCACCGATTATTTCTAGGCGGCGCTACTCCGCTTGCGACTGAGTTCACTGCCGAGTTCGCGGCGAATCTTCTCTACGATAAAGAAACGGCCCATCATCGCTGCGGTCAGCGCAGATGGCTGCAAAGCCTCGCGAACCAAGTCCTTCGTCCACACTTTGCCATCTTCGAGGTTTCGCACCGTGCTAACGACCTCGATAAGCTGCATTTCAGACCAGTCCTTCATTACCTCAACGATCTTGGCGAGGATCTTCTCGTCGCCGCTAGCTTCGAATTCGTTCGCGAATGAATTGACAACATCACGGAAGCCTCGGAAATCCTCATTCGCCTTAATGATGCTGCCTGTCAGTTCATCTCCCTGAATCTCTGCAGCAACATCGATTAACTCATCTTCCGCCCGTAGACCGTTCCGGATTGAAACCCATTCAACGGAAGGGAGATCTGGCTTATCGAGCACAGCAACTACCGGTTCGCCGCCGCTATCTAGCAGCTCAGCGAGATAGTCATCTCCACGGCGCCCACCGCGTCCGCCTCGTGATGAACGCTCTCTCGCAGCCGGGTTTGTTCCGCTCCTCGGTGTTCCCCCTGTAACCTCGCTATCAGCGCGAAGCTCTCCCGAGGGATCTCGTCTAAAGCGCGAAGGTCTCATTAATTCGCGGATTCGTTCCAGTCGCTTCAGAATCCGTTCACGACGGTCCGGATCGTCGTTCTTGTCCGCAGCATTAATGATGTCTTCCATCATCTTTTGAATGGGGGTGGGCATCTTTGCCTTAAATTCCTCGGCCCAAACTTCCCACCACCCCGCGACTTCCGGATCCTCGCCGTCGATGAGGATACGGCTTCGCCCGGTATCCGCGTAAATAGATAACTCCCCTTCTTTTGGTTCGACGTATAGAACGATGTTCTCGGCGCCGAAGATGATTCCGAAGTGAGCCATTTGTCGCCGACCGCTGTTGCCCGTCTTGGTGACATAGACCTCATCCTGAAACACGAGGCCGACATGGCCCGGTCCCAGTGCGCGAGGATTCAGAGACCGATCAACCTTCTTGCCGTCCTTGAACAGCCACCAGTAGATCCGTGCGCCGTCCACGCTCACTGCGCCGCTCTGGCTCGAGTGCTTGTCGAGCAGCGCCTTCTCGCCTGTGATGGTTTCGAAGTTGAACGTCTTGTCTGAAGAGTCAGGTTCTGAGAGCGGCCACTCGTCTGGATTCTTGCGGAGGTTCCGCACCTGGATGCGAATATTCGGGGGTACGCGGAAGTACCGCGTATTAAGATACTTATACAGCCAGTTCGTCTCACCGCCTGGTGCATCTTTGGGTTTGCCGCACGTGTTCTCGTCGTCGTCATTGCCGAGCAACACGACTTTAGTACCGCTCCCCGCGATGATGGGGGGCTTGGCTTTTTCGCTAATGGTGGGTGCGTAGCTTACAGAATCCTCCCAGTAGAACGGCTTTAAACCGTAGACAGCTTCATCGTCATCGAGGTGCAGTTGCACCATGTGTCCGGCTCCGCCTTTCCATGATTGGTAGACGAGGCCAAGGCGATTGTGATGCAACGCCGTTATCTTGGCGCCCACGCCGAAATTTCGATCCAGGCTCTGGCTTTGATTCGCGCCTTGGACGGCGAGGCTATTCAGATACTCGACCATCTCCTCGTCGCTCATGCCATCGCCGTTGTCGATAACCGCGAGCTTGTACTTGCCCTTGGAAACTCCGTTCCAGTCGACATCCCAGCGAATTAGACCGATGCCCTCATCGCCGGCTTTCTGCCGCCGAAGGATTGCCTCGATGGAATTCTGGGTGAGTTCGCGGACTTGCTGAAGGGGGGACGTGTCGGCCGCGAGACGATCAAGAAGGAACGCCTCGTTGGCCACACGCATTGCACGTGTGCCACTCATGATTTTTCCTCTCAACTACAAGGGGGTTTCTACCCCGTGGTACTTGGTGCTTGTCGTTCCTTCGATCGGTGGTGCGGCGCACGAGCGACCGAATTCAGACAAGCAATGGGAGTATGGCAGATGCCGGGGAGTTCGACCAGCGCGTGTCACTAAGCTTTGCCGGCAATTCGACACGGACACTAGATTCTGAGTGCGTCGCAAACCTGATTATTACTGAGGTTTCAGCGTTTCCGCTATCCCAAAAAGTGGCGGCGTGGTACCAGATCGGTCTCTCTGGTGCCCCTCTCCCCGAAAAGGCGGAACGACACCTGTAAGTCCCTGATTCTAGGCGGCTGATATTTAGGTAGGGCTATCGGTAGACCTCCCCCTAGACGACGGCTCCCCGAGCCGGGGAACGCCGCCCCTAAGTCACTGAGTCTAGGTGGCCGAATTTTAGGTGTGGCTATCGGAGTACCACCCCGTGCATGTCCTCCCCGAATTAGGTGTTGCAACAGGTGTAACCCCCCTGCATCGAGCGGCTTTCCCGCTCCCCAGTTTTCCGCTGGGTCTCCGCTCTGTGGAACGCCAACGCCGGCCAGTTGGAATCCCCCCCAGCTGGCCGGCTGCGGCACCTCCCCAGAATACGAGGCCCAACATCCACGCCAACCCAGGAGACCCACATGGCGAACGCTACTTTCCTTCAGTACCACGAGGGCGACGAAAAGCCCGACGCGACCACGGCCGAACGCCTGGCCGACAGCTGGAACGCTCTGCCGAAGAGCGTCCGGGATCAAATCCACAGCATGAATGACCTCCCAGCCGACTACGGCGACAAGGTGAACGCCCTGCACGGCAGCGGCGACGACGGCGAAGGCATCATGCGAGCCACGGCCGACGAAGATGGCAACATCACCGTCGAGAACGCTGGCGCAGCCGGAAGCAACCGCGTGGTCGCCGGTGCAACGCCGGAGCAGATGGCGCTGCAGCATCATGCCCGCGACATCAATCGCATGGTCGACGAGCTGGAGGCTCTGCCGGACCCCTCGACGCCGAAGGGCACCCAGCTGCGGGCCCAGATCGAGCGAGCCCGTGAGGCCTTCTTCGCCGGCCAGCGCCAGCAACGCAAACAGCGTGAGCTGGACATGCAGGTGTACGAAGCCGACCAGCGGGCCGCCCTCGAGAACGCCCAAGGTGCACTCGAGGAACGCGGCGGGACCATCGAGCGGACCTCCCGCGGCACCCGCCTGCAGTTCTCGAGTTGATCGAGTAGCGGCTCCGCGGCGACCGCGGTCTACCACCCCAAGTCTGATCGCCGCGAGCCACTGGTGGCCTGGCCCTGCTACGGCGGGACCGGGCTGCACTTTCACAACGGAGACCCCAACTTCGGGGTACCGCTACTGACTACCTTTCCTTTTTCACCATGTCTCTCGGTGAACCGGCAACCGGCCGCGGGCCTGATCCCTCGCGGTCGGTCGCCACTTTATCGAGCCGAGGGACCTTCAGCCGAGAGACGCTGTAATGACCCAGTTCACCATACCGGAAGCCGAACGTGACCGGATCTTCAACCCGTGGCGGACTACCGCCAACCCCCAGGTAGACGCCCTGTGCACCACCGTGGCCTCCATGCTGCAGGACTACGAGGAACACTGGCAGCTGCGCCAGAGACCCCGCCGGCAGCGTGACAAAGAGATCATGCACGCCACCGTGCGGTCCCTGGTCTGCGATGCCCTCCACCGCCATCTGACGACCCCAGACGGCGAAGGCCGCATCATGGTCTCGATGTCTAATGCCGTCCGCAAAAGCCGGTACCGCCACGAGATCGAAGGCAAGCAGCTGCCCACCATCGTGAGCCGGCTGTGCTCCGACGGCCTCCGGGTGCTCGAGATCGACGAGCTCGGGGAGTTCGTCACCCGGCGTATGACCGCCATCAAGGCCGGCAAATTTCTGAGGGGAGTCTTCCGCCACTACGACTTCGAACAAGAGGACCTAATCCTCGAGCCTGGCCAGGAGATCGTGATCCTGAAGCAGGCCAAGGAGCGCCTCAACAAGGACACGGCATCCGACCGATCCCTCTGGATGGAGTACCGCGACACGTCGACCACCCGACGCTATCGGGCCGAGGTGAAGCGGATCAATGAGAACCTGATTGCCGCCGACCTCGAGTACCGCGGCGGCAGACTCATCGACCGCACCGACCGTGTCCTCCGCCGGTATTTCAACAACGCCAAGTTCGATGAGGGCGGACGGCTCTTCGGTGGATTCTGGCAGCAGCTGAAATCCCGACAACGCCGACTGATCCGCATCGAGAGCGAAGAGGTGGTCACCCTGGACTTCGACACTATGATCGCGCGGCTGGCATACGCCGAGATGGACCTCCGGCTACCGGCGGGCGACGGCTACGACATCGAGGGGTTCACCGCCGGCGACCGGGCAGGCATCAAGCGCCTCTTCAGTTCCATGCTCTTCGCACAGAAGCCCCTCAAGGGATGGCCCCGGCAGGTCCGGGAGTTATTCCCCGAAGGGACCCGGCTGAAGGACGCCGTCACGGCCATCCAACGGGCGCACCCGGAGCTGGACCCGTTGTGGTTCAGCGGGACAGGACACCGTCTCATGTTCACGGAATCCGAGATCATGGTGGCTGTGCTCTTGGAGCTGCTCGACAATCAGGTCACGGCTCTGCCGATCCACGACGCCATCGTCGTGCCGGCCGTGCTCGCGGACTATGCTAGTGGTGTCATGCTCGAGAAATTCGAGGAGACCACCGGGCAACCGGCGAGCGTGTCCTCGAGGTGAGCATTCCCGCACCTGCTCTACCCCCTGGGTAGGTATCTAAGTGGGTGGTAATACACCTGTAGAACACCTACCGACCCCCTTTGTAAATCCCGTAGAGCCCTCGACACGCTGAAACCCTTGCCATCACTGGGTTTCAGCCGGTGGGCATTCCTAGGGGATTCGAAGGCATAAACCTTACGGGATTCGATGCCCGAAACCATTCCTGAGGAGGAAACAATGAACAAGCCGATTGACCCCCACACGTTCCCGAAAGACGAGCTACTTCGCCGCCGCGAGGAGTTGAACGAGGTCGCCCGAACCATCAACCGCTACCTAGGTGACCGCAAGCGCGACCTCGCGGACGCGCCGAAGCTGGCCGATGAATTGAACGATGTGCGCAAGGTAGTGAATGCGGCCCTCAGCCGACGCCGTTCTTACCTGACTGCCGGATTGAAAGGCCGTTAGTGCCGGCGGAAGAGGACATCATGAAAATCGACAACCAGACCGACTACGCGATCACCGGGTTGCACCTGGAGTGCTCACGATGAGGCAAAGCACGCGAAGAACGTGCGCTACAGGCGGAAGTGCGATCCGCGGGCGAAGGCTACCGAGGTCGACATCGAGAAACTCGGCGACCATGCTGCAGCTCAGACTGTCGCAGGCTAGCTCGGGCGGAGACTTCGGCTTTTGGCCAGCAGCAGTCGCTCAAGGCTCACGCTCGAATCGTTACTAGCATAAATCCGGATCGGACGATTCACTTAATCAAAGCGTTTGCGCATGCGCTCGGCAAATGCATTGCGCTCCTCAGCGGACATGCTTTCGACCTTTTCAGTGAACTGTTGCCTCTGCACGAGTACCTCATGGAAATGCCACGAATGTGCGTTGCACATCGCATGTATAGCGGCAAGCGTCAGGCCGGTTTGGTGGTCGTGATGCAAGTGGACGGGGTTCTTCAAGAAACCTTCCTTCCCTCCGGCCAGATCGTCCCAATCTATCTGGTCTGCCGACTGACGAACGAACTCATGCGGTTCGTCGTCCAGTAGTTCATCGCAATACATGCATCGGCCATTGAAGTATTCAATGTATTCATCACGCAACTTGCGTCGCTGATTGGAGTTCAAGTCGCGGTACCGTTGCGGAAACTTGCTGCCGCATTGATGATCTATCTGTAAGCGCGAACCATCCATAGTTGTCATTTCTTGCGAGGGGGGTGGCGGATAGATGGCGTCGATCCAACGCCTTACTGTTCGCGCAGTGACGCCAAACTCGCGGCCTACGCTTGCCATTGTTCGACCTCCGTTCACGACGAGATCGACTGCTTGTCGGTGGCGTTCGGTAATGGTCTTCATGCTTGATTAGAGCACTCGCTACACACCATGAAAGCGGTCGCCTGACCAACACGCAGTGCCCCTGAACAGTCACTACTTTGTCTGGAAGGAGTGAATTCGCGACCACAAGCGGTAATTGACGAACAGTCGGCTGGAAGACCGTTGCCGCTAGTGGGTCATACTTACCGACGGCGCTTTATGCTAGGTATCTGGAGTTACGTTGAGTTACTTGATCGACCGCGTGATCCATAGCGTTCCGCAACTCATCAAATGTCTCTAAGGTCTCACGCATGATCAACGTCGACCACGGACGTGCGAACCTTACACACGGATTAGTCCGACTTCCCCGAAACGAGTTATCGTTGACATAAATTGAATATTCTTTCGCGAACACCCCTTTCCGCTGTCGTTGGATCTCAATATGCAGCATCAATCCACCTGACTCTACATCGGATGACAATGGATGCCATAAGGCGCGCTTGTAGTCGACGTAAGATTCATTTGGAAAAGAACTCTTAAACCCTTTCTCGCGTATACCGTTTTGCCACCGTAGGATTGCATCGTGCTCGTCTCGAGAAAAACAAACAACAGTTGGACCCTTGTAATTTGCCAAGCTGTCACGTCGGTCGGATCTTGTACTTATTTGAGACGGTGCCAATTTTTTTACGTATAGGGGCCCGCCCGTCAAATGACCCAACTCAGGTATGAGCGTGCTCCTTCTTATGTCTGTAGGCGATAACCAAACGGAATCAGGGACACCGGGGCGCTGAACTTCGCAATTTCGGTAAATGTATGCGTCGATATCGAAATTCCCTATCTCGGGGATATCCATTTGCCCGAAAATCAAATCGCCATCGACACGATCATGCGTCCAATGGATCTCGAACACCATAATTTTTGACAAATCTGGAGGGTTGAGCTCTTGCTTGAAAAGGACCAACTTGTCGTCTCTCTTCAAGTTGACAAAGTGCTTGTATAGCGCTTCATTCACCGTTGGGAGTCTCAATCTAAAGCACAGCTGCGTCTTGAATCGGCNGCAAGCAATCCTTTATCCGCAGTACGCAAAGAGCGCGATAGCAATCATCTTTCGTGCGCCGTCGAGATCTGCCCGACTTGGCAAGCGGCAATAACCGGGGAATAGTATCTGACCGCTCCAGTTGATGACACGACAAGTATCTCATTTTGGCGTTAGTATCTCGCGACCCCTTCGGGTCGATAGCGGGCATCATACTCGATACGTTCTGTGGTGAAATTCGGTGTTTCACGATGCCGCGGGGACTGCCACCCTAGGATAGTGTTGCGGTCGAATGCACGACGCGGGAAGGAACGGAGCATGAACTTCGTAGCAATCGACGTCGAGACAGCTAACGCAGACTTGGCTTCCATCTGTCAGGTTGGTATTGCCAAGTTCGCAAACGGCGAGCTTGCTGACGAGTGGTTCAGCTACGTAGACCCGCAAGACCATTTCGACCCGATGAATGTGTCGATCCATGGAATTAACACGTTCACGGTTCAGGGCTCGCCATCCATTGCGGACTTGTACGACACACTAGATGCCTACTTGGGCGGTTCGATTGCCGTCTGTCATACATACTTTGATCGCATGGCTGTCGAGCAGGCCATGAGTCGATTCTCACTCCGACCACCAATCGCCGCATGGCTGGACTCGGCCCGGGTCGCGCGACGAGCGTGGTCGCAGTTTGCCCGCAAGGGCTACGGCCTCGCCAACGTCTGCAAGACGCTCGGATACACCTTCAGGCACCACGATGCGCTGGAGGACGCGAAGGCGGCGGGCTACATCATACTGGCGGCCATGGAGGAGACAGGGCTGGACCTTGATCAGTGGCTCGTGCGGGTGAACCAGCCGATCGACCCGACCGCGGCACCCAGTGAACCCGTCCGCCGCGACGGTAACCCCGACGGACCCTTGCATGGCGAGATCCTTGTGTTTACCGGCAGCCTCGAGATCCCCAGACGACACGCCGCCGACTTGGCTGCGAGCGTGGGTTGTACGGTCGCATCCGGAGTCACCAAGAATACAACGCTGCTCGTCGTCGGCGATCAAGATGTCACAAAACTCGCCGGACACCGCCGAAGCTCGAAACATCGTAAAGCACTCGAGCTGGTCGAAAAGGGACAATCAATCCGCATCATCCGTGAGACCGACTTCAAGAAGCTTGTCGACACCGCATAGGCGTGTCTAGGCGCTCTTATACTTATCGTAGTCCAGCGTAAAGACCACTCGATTACCCGTCTTCGTGCAGGTCAGTTCCACTTCCTCATCCGGATCGACGTCGAGGTCTTCGCCTCGTAGCCCGAGCCACATCGCGTAGTAAGACAGCACGCCATACTTTCGTTTCGCCTTGATAGGCGCATCCCGACCGCCCTTGTATGGGAGGATCGGAAGCTCGCCTTTATCCGCCCGCTTTGCCCGCTCATCGCCGTGCTCCCGGAGGTCACGTCCTATCTCCCAGCAGGTGATCAGCCCACGGTCGTCTTGGCGCCACTTCTCGTCGAAAGTTAGGCCTTGGCGTCTCGGTTCATTAATCGATCGGTGGATGCGCATCTGCTCGCTCAGCCGCGTCATAGGCATGGCGGAATGATACCTAACTCCCCCAACAGCTCCCAAGGAGACCCCAATGACCAAGAGCCCATCCGCCGCCACCATCAAGAAGACGCTGGATGCCCTCAGTGAGGACTACGCCGTGGCCTCTGGCGCACCCTTTGCCGACACGGACAAGCGGCGAGCTGTGACCAAGCGGTACTTCGATGAGCTGGCCAACCTGACCAACCGCCCGCGCACCGAGGTGGTAGCCCTTCGGAACAGAGCCGAGGGTCACTGGAATCGCGAGGGCATGCACCCAACCGTGATCGCCGGCAACGTCGATCCGGAAGAGTTCCGCGGCTGGTTCGCTCGTGTCCTCGAGGCCGGTGAGGTCACGGAGCTGTCACGATGAGCTGGGGAGGTTCCCCGCTGCGGAAGATGTTCCCCGACACCGTTCGCCAGCTGGAGAGGATCGGTCACGGCAAGCCTCTGGACCGACCCGTACATGGCACGCCGGCACCCATCCGGAATCTGGGTGGCGGGATTACGGAGCACCCAGGCCCTGATGGCAAGGTAGTGCTCCGATTCCAGGCCAGCGAGTGACGAAGACGAGGATGACGACATGATACTGACTGACCACAAAGGCCGCACCTATCACCTGGCCGATGGCCTAAAGCGGTGCTCTGCCTGTCACGCTATCAAAGTCGCCGCGGAGTACCACCGCGACGCTTCTGCACCTGACGGCCTGAATCATCGGTGCCGAAACTGCGAGCAGGCGCGGTGGCGGGCGCGTCGAGCCGACCGCATGGCCCGCGACGTGGCCCAGGAGGCCGAGCAGCTAGCCCGCGACTTGTTGGCAGCCGGTGCCACCCGTGATCAGCTGCCTGCGCTCGTGGGGCTTCGACTGGCCGAGACCTACAGAGCGGTGGCCCGATCATGGCTGCCCGGATGAGGTACTGCCCCCGGTGCCATGGCTCCCACCCCTCATTCATCTTCGGACTGGTGGAGGGTCAACCCAAGGACATTTGCTTCCATTGCGGAGACCGAGCTGTTGCCCGGGAAAAGGGTGAGCTGTATGGAAACAGCACATGGAGGGGCAAAAAGGAGCCCGGCAAGACGCGATCCCGGGAGCAACTGGTGGCCGATCTGAAGGCCGAGCTGCAGTGCGAGACCGATCCCGACCGCCGGCGACAGCTGATCCGCCGCCTGGATCACCACCAGGGTCTCCTCGAGGGGAAGGACATGCAGTGGAACGGCGACGCGAGCACCGGGAAGGTCACTAGAGGCGAACCCGTGGGTTCCACCGGCTGACATGCCCTGTGAGGGCCTGTGAGGGACGCTGGGGGAGGGAGGCCCCAGGGCAGGGCCGGCAGGAGATCGTCCAGGAGCGGCAGGATGCGGCCCTGGGTGGACGGAGGGTGGAACCTTGGGTGCTGCGGGGTCCAGAGGCCGGATATTTGATGCAATTACGCGAACGACCTCTTACGTAAGTCCGCGCCCCGATTCCCCCCATGGGGCCCTCCCCACCTTCACATGACCACCGCTGGGCACCTCGCGGCACATCACCATGGCACACCACCTCGACAGGCCGCGCCGTTGCTGGGTTCGCGCCGGATTGGGGATCCGGCGGGGTGGCATTGGACGTGGTGGGGAAGGGCGCTCCGGCGGGGTCGCGGGGGTGGCTGCGATGTTGTTCCCCTCTGCTCGCCGATCTGTTTTGCCGTATCGCAACTGCGAAGCGCGTGTAGATACACGACATAGGCATCCTCAGATCACCAGCGGAGACACCTGCAGATCACCGCCGGCCACTCACCGCGTCACTGCTTTTTCCTTTTATATGATCCATTGGAGCATGCACATGATCGTTTATTGTCATTTGTTTAGCCTGTGGAGGCGTTCATATTGTCTAGCAATAGCGTTCCAAAGTGGGATCAGTTCGGTCTCGGAACTGTTCCGACAAAGGAACTCTCTATCAAGCCCAAGCAGCACTTTTAAAAATGATCCGTTGGATCATATAATTTTGACCCTTGCGTTGGTACGGATCACCGCACTGCCGGTACTTGGGCGGTCCCCACTACGGCGGCGAAGAGGAGGTTATGCGACAGGAAGAGATCGTCATCCGCCACCTGAAGGAGACTGGATGGCTCACCGGCCGGGCCGCCTTCGACCTCTACCGGATTCAGGACCTACCCAAACGGGTTAGCGTGCTGAAGCGGGAAGGGCACAACATCGAGAGGTTTCTCAAGACTGACGAGGAGGGCCGGCGTTACGCCGTCTACCGCCTGGGCCGGGCTGAGTGACCAGCGGGGGTGCCTCGGTGGTCATATGGCCGCCATCACCACAACCAAGCATGAGGAGACGAGAACATGACGACGAAGCCACACGCGCTGAAGGTGCCGCTAGACGAGGCGCTGGCGCTGCTGCAGGAGTACTCCAAAGCTGCGGCGTACCTGCAGGAGGATACAACGACCCCAGAGCGGGTGGATTTCTTCGCTGATCGGGCGACCGAGCCGAGTGCGAAACGAGACCGGCTCTGGGATAGGTGGGAGGCGGTAGGCCGTGGTGAGTTCGATATCGGCGGCAGTGCCCGGTAGAAGCAGAGGGAGGTGGAGCCGGGATCGCAGGCGCACCACACGCCTCCCCGGGGTCCGCGTTCCCACCATGCAAGTGGAGAGCAACTTGATGGTAATTCAAGTGACGCTGTACGGGCCTGCGGACTATTCGCCCGCGCTCTTGCGGCGGCTGATGAAAGGGCAAGGTCAGACGCAGAAAGCGACGGCCGGCCTGCTTGGGGTGTCGGTCCCGGCCGTGAGGCACTGGCTGCGCGATGAGCGGCGCATGCCGACGGGGCTCTGGGAGCTTTACTTGCTTCGGTGTGGACTCCACGAGGGCTACATCACGGTGCCGCGAAGAGGCATGACAGAGGAGAACCAGGAATGAACAACATGAGCCTTGCGGTAATCATTGCCGCTGCGTTGCTCGCAGGTACCATCTTCGTCGATGGCGAGCGTGACAGGAACTTTCGGAGGGAGTTGATAAGGCAGTGCGTTGAGGCGCTCTATGATCCCGCTGCGGCAGACGAAGCGGGTGCCCGGTACCACTGTATCCAGACGCTGGAGGGCGGAGAACGGACATGAAGCTCACGAAGCGCAGTAACGGCATCTGGATGCTCGACCTGCGGTCGGGGGGCCGGGGTCGGATCAGCACTGGGAAGCGCAACAAGGCGGAGGCTCTGGCGGAGGCCAAGCGCATCATGGCCGGGAAGGTAGACGGCGGGAAGGCCGTCGAGTACACGCTCGGGGATGCGCTGGACGACTGTTGGGCCGACCACTGGCGCCACCTTCGGTCCGCTGGCGAACAGTGGTACCTGGTCGACGTCGTGCGGCGCCGGTTCGGCGATACTCCAGCCGCCGCCATTACGTACCGGCGGGTGAACGAGTGGGTAGCGGAGTGTCGCACAGCGGGTCTAGCCGCCAGCACGATCAACGGGCGCCTCTCGTGTATCTCTCGGGCGCTGCGTCACGCGGCAGACCTCGGAAACGTCGAGCAGGTGCCCCGGATGCCACGCGTGCCGGTGAAGAACAAGCGGGTGCGCTATCTGAGCTACGAGGAGGAGGCGACTCTCCGTGCGGCCGCCTACGGAGCACTCAGCGAGCAGGAGTCGCAGCTGATGGATCGGCTAGTCACCGTCCTAATCCATACCGGGTGCCGACTCTCAGAGGTCATCAGGACGGAGCCAGAGGACATCGTCTCGGACGCTCTCGTGTTGCACGAGACGAAGAACGCGAGACCGCGGGCGGTGCCTCTCACGAGGTCAGCCGGTGACGCTCTCCGGTGGCTGACGGAGGACCGGCTGTGGCGGGAGGTGCGACAGCTGGGCCCACGGAAGGCGAAGGACTGGTGTGTCCGGCGATTTACCGCGGTGAGAAACCGGGCGGGGTTGCGGGATGTGTCCCTTCATGTGCTCCGACATACCGCGGCTAGCCGCATGGTTCAGGCCGGGGTCGACTGCTATAAGGTGCAGACCATCCTCGGACACTCCAGCCCGCAGGTCACCGAGCGGTACGCGCATCTCGAGCTGGACCATCTGCGGTCAGCGGTAGAATCTCTTGATTCGAGGTAACGGGAACGGTGACTGAGCTGAGACTCGACCGCGAAGGGTTTCGCCGCTTGTATGCCGACTGGTTCAGAGCCCTATGTGGCGAAGAAGACATGGAGTTGTCGCAGTACGGCAGCGGGGGCGAACGGTTCACCCTAGGATCCGGTGCAGACTTCCACGTGATTGCCCACTTTGTGGAGCAAGCCCCCTTCCTCAAGTTTGAGGCGAGCGACCCGACGCGGCAGGAAGCCGTCGACCGTGTTGCCGAAGCGGCCCTTGCTCGCATTGAGGCTGGCGACGTGGGCGGCGTCGTTTGGTACTCGTCGACCGTTGCCGAGGTAGGGCTCCGGATTGGCCCTATGGCTGGCCTGAGCAGTCTGTTGGACAGACTCGGGAGGCAGGTCCGGATCGAAGGTTGGCGGCGACTTGGTACGCTTGTGCTGCTGGAGTTCAGCGAAGAAGAGCCGGAGGTCAAGCCACCGCAGGCGATCCTCGCGCCGAAGGCCAAAGTCGAAGTTCATCTGGCGATACCGGGACCCTGCCCGGGTCACTTCTCGTCTTCGATTGCGGAGAAGGTCATCGAGCCGGTGGTCGCGATCGTGGGGTTTGCACTTGGGCGCCCGGTAGAGCTGCCTCCTCACCCATTCCCAACGTCGTCCGATAAGGTCCCCGCACTTGAGGGCAAGCGCATAGACCCCGCTGTACACACGCTCGCCCGGAAGGGCGTCTCTCTCGACATCTTCAGCTTCGCACCCTTGGACTTCTCCTTGTTTAGCCGGATGCAGGCGGCCCTGTTGACGTACGAAGCGGCGGTCAGACAAGAGAGCAACCCCGTCGCCACCGTTCTGTTCGTCGCAGCCGCGGAGTCGCTCACGGTGCCAAATGCCGTGTGGAAGGATCAGAAGCTCACAAAGCGTTTTGTCGAGTTCTTGGAAGAACTGATCACGAGCCAGCTCGATGAGGTTGTGCGGCACGGCAATTTCGAGGAGGCGTTCGGAATTCGTCGCGGGACGCGGACCTTACGCGCGTTACGTCGTGAGTTGTTGAAGCGAATCTACGCGAGTCGGTCCGGCCTGTTACATGAGGGCCTAGTGCCCAGTTACGCCGGCTTCGGGATCGGCCAGTCCGGGGTCGAGCCGGTTAGGCGCGGGCTACTTGCGGAGATCGCGGAGGCTGCAATCATTGAGAGCCTTCGAAGGCCTAGATCAAGCCTGATTGGACACCCGATGTGGAACGGGGATGCCGACGGCAGAATATAGCCTTTTCTGCACGACGAATTGTCCCACAATCCTGTACCACAAGCGGTCGGACTATCTTCGCTAACTTTCTGAGTTTGCGAGGAATTTGAGGGAAGAGGGCAGGTTGGCACTCCCTAGGGGAATCGAACCCCTGTTTCCGCCGTGAGAGGGCGGCGTCCTGGACCGCTAGACGAAGGGAGCGCTGCGCTTTTTGTCCTGCCCGACCCTGCGGGGGCTGCTATTATACGGCCCACTTTGGCAGTTACAAGCGAACTCTATTTGTCGAAACCAGCTCCGGCGGGCTCCGGCGAGCCTCCGATAATCATACCGCGCCCGGACCACAGCGTCTCGCGCGCCAACATCTCCAAGAATGCACTGAAAGTTCTGTACCGGCTCAAGGACGCCGGCTTCCAGGCTTTTCTGGTGGGCGGTGCCGTGCGCGATCTCCTGCTGGGCCTGAGACCCAAGGACTTCGACGTGGCGACGGACGCCGACCCGGACCAGGTGCGCGATCTGTTCCGCAACTCGCGCCTGATCGGGCGGCGATTCCGGCTGGCCCACGTGCGCTTCGGCCGCGACATCATCGAGGTGGCCACGTTCCGCGCCAGTGCCGACGAGGCTGACGAGCGAGCGGACGTGGAGCTGGACCAGCACGGCCGCATCCTGCGGGACAACGTGTACGGCAGCATCGACGAGGACGTCTGGCGACGGGATTTCACGGCCAACGCGCTCTACTACAATATCGCCGACTTCAGCATCTGGGACTACGTGGGCGGCGCCCGGGATATCGAGGAGCGGGTGCTGCGCCTGATCGGCGACCCGGAGCAGCGGCTGCGGGAGGACCCGGTGCGCATGCTCCGTGCGGTCCGCTTCGCGGCCAAGCTGGATTTCACCATCCACGACGAGGTGGCCGAACTGATGCCCGAGCTCAGCGCGCTGCTGGGCCACGTGCCCGCGGCCCGGCTGTTCGACGAGTTCGTGAAGATGTTTCAGGCAGGCCATGCCCGGCGCACCTTCGAGCTGCTGCTCGACCACGGCCTGTTCGGGCGGCTGTTCCCGGAGACCCGGCGCGAGCTGGACGGCCCGGTGGCGGCCAGGTTCCGGGAGTTCATCGCGCTGGCGCTGGCCAACACGGACCAGCGGGTGGCGGAGGGCAAGGCGGTGACGCCGATGTTCCTGCTGGGCGTGTTCCTGTGGGCGCCGGTGCGGGCGCGGGCCGCGGAGATGCTGGCGGAGCGCAAGATGGGCGAGCCGCAGGCGCTCGGCGTCGCCGCCGGGGAGGTGGTGGCGAGGCAGCAGTCGCTCATCTCCATTCCGAAGCGCTTCGCGATCCCCATGCGCGAGATGCTTGCGCTGCAGCCCCGCTTCGAGCGGCGCCGTGGCAAGCGGGCCATGAGTTTCCTGGAGCATCGGCGTTTCCGCGCCGCCTACGATTTCATGCTGCTGCGCTCGCGTATCGGCGAGGTCGATCCCGAGGTGGCCGCCTTCTGGACCGAGGTGCAGGAGATGAGCGGCGAGGAGCGGGCCGACGCCTTCGAGGTGCGCGGCTCCGCCGGCCGTGGCAAAGGCGCAGACAAGGGCAGCGGCCAGGGCGGCGACCGGGAGAGCGGCACGGGCGAAGGCAGGAAAGGCGGCCGCCGGCGGCGACCACGCCGGCGCAAGCGCCGGGAATCGGGCGATTGAGCCCGGCCGGGCGGCCGGTGTGGCGGCCCGCCTGGGTCGCGCTCGGCAGCAACCTGGAGACGCCCGATGAACAGGTCCGCCGCGCCTTCGGCGAGATCGGCCGATTGCCGGGGGTGCGCCTGGTGGCGCGCTCGCCGCTGTACTGTTCGCGTCCCATGGGTCCGGCCGACCAGCCCGACTTCGTCAACGCCGTCGCGGGCCTGGTGACCCGTCTCGGCCCGTCCGAACTGCTGCAGGCGCTCCATGGCATCGAGCGGGCTCACGGGCGCCGGCGCAGCGAGTCCGGGCGCTGGGGTCCGCGCACCCTGGACCTGGACCTCCTCGTCCATGGCGAGACGGTCTGCGACGAGCCGGGTCTGACCCTGCCGCACCCGGGCATCGGCGAGAGAAATTTTGTATTGTTGCCGCTGGCCTCGGTGGCCCCGGATCTCGTCATCCCGGGCCTCGGTCGGGTCGCGACGCTGGCGCGGCGGATCGCCGGGACGGGTATTGAGCGGATGGAGGAGCGAGGAGGCGACAACCGGGGATGAGCCCGACCGACCACAACACTGTCACGCCGCTGCGGCGGCAGGGCGGCAAGGATCCGTCGCCGCCCCGCTACCTCGTGGTGGAAGGGCCCATCGGCGTGGGCAAGACCAGCCTCGCCCGGCGCCTTGCCCGGACCTTCGGCAGCGAGCTGCTGCTGGAGGAGACCCAGGAGAATCCGTTCCTCGAGCGCTTCTACCGCACGGGCAGGGCGGCGGCACTGCCGACCCAGCTCCACTTCCTGTTCCAGCGTGCCCGTCAGCTGGAGGGCCTGCGCCAGGACGACCTGTTCCGGCCGATGCTGGTGGCGGATTTCCTGCTGGAGAAGGACCGGCTGTTCGCCGAACTGAACCTGGACCGCGAGGAGCTCTCGCTGTACGGGCAGATCTACGACCGGCTCGACATCGATGCGCCCACGCCGGACCTGGTGGTGTACCTGCAGGCGCCGGTGGAGGTGCTCATGGAGCGCATCGCGCGGCGGGGCCTGGAGTACGAGCGCGACATGGACCCCGGCTACCTGGAGCGGCTCGCCGAGGCCTATGCGCGGTTCTTCCACGACTACGCCGAGGCGCCGCTGCTGATCGTGAATGCGGCCGGCATCGATCCGGTCCATAATGACGACGATTTCCGCCTGCTGTGCGAGCAGATCCGCCGCACCAGCAGCGGGCGACATTTCTTCAACCCCAATCCGGTCGCTTTCGCCTGACGCCCCGCGCCGGGCGCGTCGCACCGCGGCCGTCATTTCCGGACACCAAGAAGAGAGATGTACACACAGCTTCAGCAACGCGACATGGCGGAGCCGCCCGTCAACGTCGGCACCCTCATGAAGATGAAGTCCGAGGACGAGCCGATCGCCTGCCTGACGGCCTACGACGCGAGTTATGCCCTGCTGGTGGATGCCGCGGGAACCGACGTGGTGCTCGTCGGCGACTCCCTCGGCATGGTCATCCAGGGCCACGACACGACGGTGCCCGTGACGGTGGACGATATCATCTACCATACCCGCAACGTCGCCCGCGGTCTGCAGCGGGCCTTCCTGATGGCCGACATGCCGTTCATGAGCTACACGGACCCGGCCCAGGCGCTGGACAACGCCGTGCGCCTCATGCAGGAGGGCGGCGCCATGATGATCAAGCTGGAGGGTGGGGCCGGCCAGATCGAGATCGTGCAGCACCTGGCCCGCCACGACATCCCCGTCTGTGCCCATCTCGGGTTGAAGCCCCAGTCCGTGCACAAGATCGGCGGGTTCCGGGTGCAGGGCAGGGCGCCGGGGGAAGCCGAGAAAATGGTGGACGCGGCGAAGCGGCTGCAGGACGTCGGCGCCGACGTGGTGCTGCTGGAGTGTGTGCCCAACGAGGTGGGCGCCGCGGTGCGCGAGCGGGTGGAGGTGCCCGTGATCGGCATCGGCGCGGGACCGGAGGTGGACGGCCAGATCCTCGTGCTCTACGACATCCTCGACATCACCCAGGGCCGCACGCCCCGCTTCGTGAAGAATTTCATGGCCGGCCAGCCGTCGCCGCTGGAGGCGCTGAAGGCCTACGTGGCCGCGGTGAAGAACCGCAGCTACCCGGCGGCGGAGCATTGTTTCTCGTGAGCGCCGCGGAACGGAAGAGCGGGGGCGGCACGCTGCACGAGGTCAGCACGCCGGCTGAAGTCCGCGCCTGGACGGCCGAGCGGCGGCAGGCGGGCGAGCGCATCGCCTTCGTGCCCACCATGGGAAACCTGCACGAGGGGCACCTGAGTCTGGTACGCCTGGCCCGGGAGTACGCCGAACGCGTGGTGGCGAGCATCTTCGTGAACCCCACCCAGTTCGGCGCCGGCGAGGACTACGGCGACTATCCGCGAACGCCCGAGGAGGACCGGCGGCTGCTCGCGGACGCCGGGGCCGACCTCCTCTTCACGCCCTCCGCCGAGACGGTCTATCCCTTCGGCGAGGACGCGGCCACGCGCCTGCACGTGCCCGGCTTGTCCGAAGATCTGTGCGGCCGTTTCCGGCCGGGTCACTTCGACGGTGTCGCCACCGTGGTCTGCCGCCTGTTCTGCATGGTGGGGCCGGAGGTGGCCGTGTTCGGTCAGAAGGACTACCAGCAGTTCCTCATCATCCGCCGCATGACCCGGGATCTGTCCATGCCCATCGGCATCGTGCTCGGGCCCACGGTGCGCGAACCGGACGGACTCGCGTGCAGTTCACGGAACCGTTACCTGACCGAGCGGCAGCGCGGTATCGCGCCCACGCTGCATGCGGTGCTCGAAGAGGTTCGCGAAGCGCTGCTGTGCGGCGAGCGGGATTTTGCGTCGCTGGAAGGCCACGCGCTGGCCCGCCTGGAGAAGAGCGGCTTCGCGCCGGATTACGTTGGCATCCGCCAGGCGAAGGACCTGGCGGTCCCTTCGGCCGGCAGTCGTGAACTCGTCGTGCTGGCGGCGGCCCGGCTGGGCCGGGCACGGCTGATCGACAACGTTCTGGTGCAGGTCTGAGCGACGCTCCGAAGGTTCACTCGGAGACGTAGTTCCGCCCGTGATGCTTGGCCCGGTACAGCGCGTCGTCGGCGCGCCGGAGCAGCGACGGGAAGTCGTAGTCCCGGCCGGTTTCGCACACGCCCATGGAGACGGTTACTGCTGAACCGGGGCCTTCCTCGGCGCCCGGAGCAAGCTTGCAGACCGCCTCACGCACCCGCTCGCCCACGGCTTTTGCCTCGCCGGCGGACAGTCCGGGCAGCAGGACCGCGAACTCGTCGCCGCCGAAGCGCGCCAGCAGGTCCGACGGGCGGAAATAGGCGCGCAGGGCGTCGGCCACCTCGGACAGCACCCGGTCGCCGGCCACGTGGCCGTGACGGTCGTTGAACGACTTGAAGCGGTCGACGTCGATCATGATCAGCGAGGCGGGCTCGTCGTCCGCCCGGCAGCGGGACAGTTCGCGGGGGAACATGTCCTCCATCCAGTGACGGTTGTTGAGACCGGTCAGCGCGTCCGTGGTGGCATGGTGTTCGAACTTGCGCAGCGCGCCGATGCTGTCGGCGAGGAAGTTGTTGTGCTGGCGCACCCTTTCTGACAGCACGGACAGCAGGTTCTTGGCGAACGCATGGGAGACGTCCACCAGATTCCAGAGGACGTCCTTGTGAATGACCATGAGGTGGGAGTCCTCGTCCGCCACCACCCAGGCGGAGGGATCCCGGTTCTCGATGATCGACATCTCGCCGGCGCAGTCGCCCACGTCCAGGCTGCGCAGCGGCGGCGCTTCCAGGTTGCCGACATGCACGCTCATGCTGCCGGAGAGGACGATGTAGACCGATTCGTTGGTGCAGTCGGGTGCCAGCACCACCTCGCCGCGGGAGGCATCGCGACGGTCGCAGGCCTGCAGCAGTTCCTGCACGGCGTCGGCATTGACGCCGTGGAAGAGCCGCAGCCCCGCCAGCAGGGAACGCTTGTAGTCCGAGTTGATCGTGGGGTCTTCTCGGTTCTGGCCGTCCCTGCGCCAGTGTCCCGTCGTCTTCTGCATCAGGCTGTCAGACATAGCCGCCCGGGCCATGAGCCCCCCTAGGTCGAAGAGCCACATATACGCCAGCCCTTCGGCAAAAACAACGACCGGACGGGCAAAAGACGCGCCGCACCCCCGCCGGAGGGCAAAAGTGTGAACTCACTCGCTTTCCAGCATGGACTGCATCTGCTCGAACGTGGAGGCTTCCGCGGCGCCGGCCACCGGAAAATGCAGGTTCAGGGAGCGAAGATTGTCGACGATGATCCCGGCGACCGCTGCTCGCATCTCCTTCTTGTCGTCGGCCGGGATGGCGTACCAGGGCGCCCAGGGGCGGGAGGTGGCGTTCAGCGCCGCCTCGTAAGCCGCCATGTAGTCATCCCAGTGCTGGCGCTCGCGAACGTCATGCGGTTCGAATTTCCAGTTCTTGTCCTCTTCGGTGAGGCGGTCCAGGAATCGTTGACGCTGCTCTTCGCGCGAGACGTTCAGCCAGAATTTCATTATCACGGTGCCGTTGCGGGCGAGATGTTTTTCCTGGTCGGCGATCGACTCCAGCCGCTGGTTCCACAGGCCGTGCTGGTCGATCGCCCCGGGCAGCCGCTGGTTGTCCAGGATGTCGGGATGGACGCGCACGACCAGCACCTCCTCGTACTGGCTGCGGTTGAACACGCCGATGCGGCCGCGCTCCGGCAGCACCCTTGTCGTGCGCCAGAGGAAATCGTGGTCGAGCTCGGTGGAGCTCGGCCTGCCGAAACTGAAGACCTGGCAGCCGGCGGGATTGACGCCGCTCAGCACCGCACGGATCGTGCTGTCCTTGCCTGCCGCGTCCATGGCCTGGAAGACCAGCAGGACGGCATAACGGTTATGCGCGTAGAGGACGCGCTGCAGTTTCGCCAGCTTCTTCACCCGTTTCTTCAGGCGCTTCTTCGCCGAGCCCTCGCCGTCCGCTATGCGGGTGGGCGTCTCGTCGACCCGGAAGCTGCCGTCGAAGGGGACCAGGTAGGGGGATGGGCTTGTTTCGAACATCGATGTCTCCGGTGGTCGTGTCAGGACAGGGTAGCCCCGTGGCGGGCGAGCGCCCATTCCACGTGTTCGCGCACCATGGCGGAGGGGTGATCCGTCCTGGCTCGCAGCGCATCCATCACCTCCGCCGTGCTCTCCGCGTTGCCCAGCGCCACCGCGACGTTGCGCAGCCAGCACTCGTGGCCGATGCGGCGGATCGCGCTGCCTTCCATGCGGGAGAGCCATTCCCGTTCGTCCCAGAGGAACGCCTCCGCGAGCGCGACGCCGTCCAGGCCGTGGCGGGGAGCGAAGTCGTCCTCCCGGGTGAGCTGCGCGAACTTGTTCCAGGGGCAGAAGAGCTGGCAGTCGTCGCAGCCGTAGATGCGATTGCCGATGGCGGCGCGGAATTCCTCCGGGATCGAGTCGCGCAGCTCGATGGTGAGATAGGAGATGCAGCGGCGGGCGTCCAGCTCGTAGGGTGCGGTGATGGCGCCGGTGGGGCAGACGTCGATACAGGCCCGGCAGGTGCCGCAGTGATCCGTGACCGGCTCGTCGACGGGCAGCGGCAGGTCCGTGTAAATCTCGCCCAGGAAGAACCAGGAGCCGGCATGACGGTTGAGCAGATTCGTGTGCTTGCCGATCCAGCCGAGACCGGCATTTCTCGCCAGCGGCTTCTCGAGCACCGGCGCGCTGTCCACGAATACCCGGTAGCCGAACTCGCCGACCGCGCCGCGGATGCGCTCGGACAATCTCTGCAGCCGCCGGCGCAGCACCTTGTGGTAGTCGCGTCCGAGCGCGTAGCGGGAGACATAGGCCCGGGCGGGGTGGTCCAGGAGCCGGCGCGCATCCTCGGCCCGCTCGGGCAGATAGTCCATGCGCACGCAGATCACGCTCACGGTGCCGGGCACCAGTTCCGCGGGGCGGCTGCGCCGCGTGCCGTGCTTCTCCATGTAGTGCATCTTGCCGTGGCGCCCCTCGGCCAGCCAGCGGGCGAGGCGGGCCTCGTCGGCTGCCAGCTCGGGCCGCGCTATGCCGCATTGCTGGAAGCCGAGTTCCTCCGCCCACACGCGGATGCGTGCAGCGAGATCCGACATCGGTGGGTCGTGGTCTGTCCGGTCTGCGCTCATCGGGGGCGGGCAAGCATGAGGGTGGGGCGGTTCACTGTCTGGCCCCAGTATAATGGCGGCCATGGATCCATTGCCGATGACAGTCTACGACGCCGAGGGCGTGCGCGCGCTGGACCGCTGCGCGATCGAGCGCCAGGGCATTCCCGGTTACACGCTCATGTGCCGCGCCGGCACAGCGCTGCTCACTGCCCTGGAGGCGGAGTTCCCGTCGGCGAACCGCCTGCTGGTGGTCTGCGGGGCGGGCAACAATGCGGGCGACGGCTACGTGCTGGCCCGGCTGGCCCGGGAAGAGGGCTACCACGTGGTGGTCGCCGCCCTGGTGCCGCCGTCGTCGCTCGGCGGCGATGCTGCCCGTGCCTGGCAGGACTTCGCGGCGGACGGCCGCGAGGCCGTGGAATGGAATCCGGAGCTGCTGGCAGAGGCGGACCTCGTGGTCGACGCCATCCTGGGTACCGGCCTGACGCGGGACGTCGAAGGTCGCTTCGCGGCGGCCGTCGATGCCATCAACCAGGCCGATCCGCCGGTCCTCGCCGTGGACATCCCCTCGGGGCTCGATGCGGACGACGGGCGCATCCGCGGTACCGCCGTAGAGGCCGATGTCACGGTGACCTTCGTCGGCCTGAAGGCCGGGCTCGTCACCGGCGCCGGTCCGGATCTCTGCGGCCGGCTGCGCTACTCCGGTCTCGACCTGCCCGCCGAGTGCGCGGACGCGGCCGAGCCCGTGCTGCGGCGGCTGAGCGGGACCACGCTGGCTCTCCTCCTGCCACGGCGCCCGCGCACCGCGCACAAGGGGCTTTTCGGGCACCTGCTTGTCGTGGGCGGCTCGCCCGGTATGGGTGGTGCCGTGCGGCTGGCGGGCGAGGCCGCGCTGCGCACCGGTGCCGGCCTCGTAACCATCGCCACTCACCCCGGCCATGCCGCTGTCATCACCGCCGGGCGGCCCGAGCTCATGTGCCGCGGCGTGGAGCGGGGCGATGACCTGGAGCCGCTGATCTCCCGCGCGACCCACCTGGCCCTCGGGCCCGGGCTGGGTACCGGGGACTGGAGCCGGGCGATGTTCGCGGCGGCGCTGGCTTCGGGCCTGCCGGCGGTTCTGGATGCAGACGCGCTCAACCTGCTGGCGGAGGCGCCGCAGCGCAACGATCACTGGATACTGACCCCCCATCCCGGCGAGGCAGGGCGGTTGCTCGCGACCGGCAGCGCCGAGGTGCAGGCCGGGCGGACGGCGGCGGCGGCGGCCATCAGCGAGCGCTACGGCGGCGTCGCGGTGCTGAAGGGCGCCGGCACCCTCGTGGCGGCCGGCGACGGCGGACCGCCTTCGATCTGCACCGACGGCAATCCGGGCATGGCTTCGCCGGGCATGGGCGACGTGCTGACGGGCATCGTGGGCGCGCTCCTGGCCCAGGGCGTCGAGGCCCGCAGCGCGGCGGAGGCCGGCGTACTGGTGCATGCGCTTGCCGGCGACGCCGCGGCCCGCGGCGGCGAACGCGGCCTGGTCGCCGGAGACCTCATCGCCGGGATACGGGCGTGGGTGAATCCCTGACCGTCGAGCTGGCGGAACTGCCGGATAGGGCGGCCACCGAGGCACTGGGCGGCGCGCTGGCCCGCGCGCTGCGCGGGCTGGGTGAGACCGGTTGCCTGATCCTGTTGCAGGGCGAACTCGGCGCCGGCAAGACCACCCTCGTGCGCGGGCTGCTGCGGGCGGCCGGGCACACGGGGCCCGTGCCCAGTCCCACGTATACGCTGGTCGAACCCTACGAGATCGACGGCCAGCGCCTCTTCCACCTGGATCTGTACCGCATCGCGGATGCGCAGGAACTCGAGTATCTCGGCTGGCGGGACATGGAAGGCGCGATCTCGCTGGTGGAATGGCCGGAGCGGGCGCCGGATCTGGCGGCTGCAGCCGACCTCGTGATCAGGCTGACCCACGCCGACGCCGGCCGGCGCGCCCGTATAGAGGCGGTGACTCCCACCGGCGCGATCCTCGCGGGGGCCATGGAACAGACGATTTCCCACTTCAAGTAATCGCCGTATCTGGCTGGTTATCCAGCGAAAAACCCCTTGGAATTCCGGTCCGGATGAGTATACTGGGTCGGCCTTATGTCGATTGCGCACGGCGACCGGGTTTATGCAGCGAGCGGGGATTCCATTTTTCTATTCAGTGATCTGCGTGGCCCTGTGCCTGCTGACCGTACCCGCGTCCTCCGCCACCGTTGAAGACATCCGTCTGTGGTCGGAGGACGGCAAGACCCGCGTCGTCCTCGATCTCAGCGCGCCGGCCGACCACACGCTGTTCACGCTGCCCCGGCCCGACCGGGTGGTGGTCGACGTGCGCAACAGCCGGCTCGCCGAACGGCTGGCCACGCTGCCGCAGGGCACGGGCTACGTCCGCGGCATCCGGGCCGCGCGGCGCGATGGCGAGGACCTGCGCATCGTCCTCGACCTGGAGCGTTCCGTGCGTCCGCACAGTTTCAGCGCCGGACCGTATGGCCGCTACGGCGACCGCCTGGTCATCGACCTGGCGGAGACCGGCATCCCGGAGCCCGTGAAGACTGTGCGCCCGCGCCCCGACGCCAAGCCCCGGGATCTGGTGATCGCCGTTGATCCCGGCCACGGCGGGCGCGATCCCGGCGCCATCGGCCAGGGCCGGACCCGTGAGAAGGACGTCGTGCTCGCCATCGGCCGCAAGCTCGCCGCGAGGATCGACGCAGAGCCCGGCATGCGCGCCGTGCTCGTGCGCAAGGACGACAGTCTGATCCCGCTGCGAGAGCGCATGGAGTACGCGCGGCGACACCGCGCCGACCTGTTCGTCTCCATCCATGCGGATGCCGTGCGGGACAAGCGTGCGCGGGGCTCCTCAGTGTGGGTGCTGTCGTTGAAAGGAGCGAGCGACGAGGCGGCCCACCGGCTCGCCGAGCAGAACAACACCCACCTGATCGGCGGCGTCGCGCTGTCCGACAAGGACGAAGATCTGGCCTCGGTGCTGCTGGACCTGTCCCAGAACGCCTCGCTGGGCGCCAGCATGGAGGTGGGCAAGAAGGTCATCGACGAGCTGGCCAAGGTGGGCACCGTGCACAAGCGCAGCGTGCAGCAGGCCGGCTTCGCCGTGCTGAAATCACCGGACGTGCCGTCCATCCTGGTCGAGACGGCGTTCATCTCGAATCCCAGCGAGGAGCGCAAGCTGAAGGACCGGAATCATCAGGACCGGCTGGCCGACGCCATCCTCGGCGGTATCCGCAACTACTTCTACGCCAACCCGCCGCCGGACTCCTGGGTGGCGCAGGCCGTCCGCGACGGCCGCGAGCCCGAGGTCAAGCACGTGATATCCCGCGGCGACACGCTGAGCGAGATCGCGACTCGATACAACGTGAGCGTCTCCTCGATCCGCGCCGTCAACAATCTCGCCGGCGACCGGATCCGCATAGGCCAGGTGTTGCGCATCCCCTCCGACGGCTGACCCGCCGGTCCCGGCGCCCCGGGCCGCTCGCCTGGCGGCCGGTCGGAGCTTTGTGACAGAATCCCGGCACGGGCCAACGGTTGCGCCCGGCACCCGCATTATGGCCATCCGAGTACTGCCCGAACACCTGGTGAACCAGATCGCCGCCGGCGAGGTCGTCGAGCGGCCGGCTTCCGTGGTCAAGGAACTGGTGGAGAACAGCCTCGACGCTGGCGCCAGCCGCATCGAGGTGGACATCGAGGCCGGCGGCGCGCGCCTGATCCGGGTGCGGGACGACGGTGCCGGCATCCCGGAGGCCGAGGTGGGGCTCGCACTCGCCCGGCACGCCACCAGCAAAATCGACAGTCTGGACGATCTCGAGGCCGTCGCCTCGCTCGGTTTCCGCGGCGAAGCGCTGCCGAGTATCGCCTCGGTGTCACGCCTGTCGCTGACTTCCCGCGCGGCGGGCGCCGGGACCGCGTGGCGGGTCGGTGCCGACAACGGTGCCGTGTCGGAGCCGGTCCCGGCGGCGCATCCGGAAGGTACTACCGTCGAGGTTCGGGACCTGTTCTTCAATACGCCGGCGCGGCGGCGGTTCCTGCGCACCGAGAAGACCGAATTCCAGCATATCGACCGGGCGCTGCGCCGGCTCGCGCTGTCCCGCTTCGACATCCAGTTCACGCTGACCCACAACGGGCGCAGCGTGATGCATCTGCCCGCCGCGACGGACGGCGCCGGCCGGCTGCGGCGACTGTCCCAGGTGCTGGGCGAACGTTTCGCGGCGGAGTGCATCGAGGTGGAGCGCGAGGCACAGGGCATCGCCCTGGCCGGCTGGCTGGCCCTGCCGACCTATTCCCGCAGCCAGGCCGATCTGCAATACAGCTACGTGAACGGGCGCGCGGTGCGCGACAAGGTACTCATGCATGCCGTGCGCCACGGTTACAGGGACGTGCTCTTCCACGGCCGCCACCCGGCCTACGTCATCAGCGTCAGCCTGGACCCGGCGCGGGTGGATGCGAATGCCCATCCCGCCAAGCACGAGGTGCGCTTCCGCGATTCGCGCAGCGTGCACGAATTCGTCTTCCGCAGCATCGAGGAGGCGCTGGCCGGAACCCGCCCCGGCGCGCGCCCCGGTGCCGCGGCTGTCGCTTCCCCGGCGACACTCAGGGAGTTCCGGCAGTCGGCCATGCCACTGACGGCCGCCGAGTGGCCGGCGCGGGCGGCGGGCGCCGCAGAGCCGCTGGCCGCCTATGCGGCGCTGGCCGGCAAAGACCAGTCCGGCGCGGCGGCGAGGGAGGCGGAGACCGGGACGCCGTCTCCGGCCGCCGGCTCCGTGCCGCCGCTCGGCTATGCACTGGCGCAGCTGCATGGCGTCTACATCCTCGCCGAGAACGCCGACGGGCTTATTCTGGTCGACATGCATGCCGCCCACGAGCGCATCACCTACGAGCGTCTGAAGCGGGCTTTCGCCGACCGCAACGTGGTGCGCCAACCGCTGCTGGTGCCCCGGGCGGTGGAGGTCTCCCGGGCCGAAGCCGATCTGGCCGAGCACCACGCGGAAGAGTTCCGTGAAGTCGGCCTGGTGCTGGATCGCCACGGGCCGGAGTCGGTCGTGATCCGGGAGATCCCGACGCTGCTCGCTGCCTCTGCGGCGGAGGAGCTGGTCCGTGACGTCCTGGCGGACCTGGCCGAGCACGGCACCAGCGGCCGCGTCGCCGGCCACGTGGACGAGCTGCTCGCCACCATGGCCTGTCACCACTCGGTGCGGGCCAACCGCTCCATGACCGTACCGGAGATGAATGCCCTGCTGCGCGCCATGGAGACCACCGATCGCGCCGATCAGTGCAATCACGGGCGGCCGACCTGGACCGCGCTGGGCCTGCGCGAGCTGGATCGGCTGTTCCTGCGCGGGCAGTGACTCGCGCCGGCGCGGAGCGCTCGTCGGGCGGGCCCGTGATCTGCCTGATGGGGCAGACCGCGGCCGGGAAGACGGACATCGCCGTGGAACTCGCGCGCCGCCTGCCCGTGGATATCGTGAGCGTCGATTCGGCGATGGTGTACCGGGGCATGGACATCGGCACCGCAAAGCCCCCGCCCGGCGTGCTGGCCGAGACGCCCCATCGGCTGATCGACATCCGCGAACCGGAGGAGACCTATTCGGCGGGCGAATTCCGGCGTGATGCGCTGCGCGCGATCGGCGAGATCCGCGGGGCGGGCCGCATCCCCCTGCTGGTAGGCGGCACCATGCTCTATTTCCGGGCACTCACCCGGGGCCTGTCCGAGCTGCCCGGCCGGGACCCGGCCGTACGGGCGGCCATCGACGCGCGTGCGCGTGCGCAGGGCTGGCCCGCGCTGCACGAGGAACTGGCACGGGTCGATCCGGCGACGGCGGCGCGCGTCGCGCCCGGCGATGCGCAGCGCATCCAGCGGGCTCTCGAGGTCTGGCAGCTGAGCGGACGGCCGCTGTCCGACTGGCACCGGGAGCCGGCACCGTCGACGGCTGCCGGGCGCTTCATCCGCATTGCGCTGGTGTTCGGGGATCGGGACGTGCTTAGGGAGCGGATCCGCCTGCGGCTGGAGGCGATGCTCGAGGCCGGCTTCGCCGCCGAGGTCGAGGCACTGCTGGCCCGGCCCGGGCTCGGCGCCGATGCGCCGGCGCTGCGTGCGGTCGGCTACCGGCAGCTGGCGCGCTACCTGTGCGGCGATATGACACTCGCAGAGGCCCGCCGGGAAGCGGAAGTGGCGACGGCCCGTCTCGCCAAGCGTCAGCACACCTGGATCCGCGGGGACGACGATGCGGAATGTCTGGACCCCCTTGATCCTGCCGTGCCAGGCCGCATATCCGCAGCGATTGAGGCAATTATCGGTTGTCCCGACGGGCCCTGACCCGCGGCGGCCTGTGGTATGCTTCGCCGGGGCCTGCTTGGGTTGAGGCATCCGCAGCGGTTCGCCCGCGTCCCGTACGCGACGGTGGGCAGGAGCCGGCGGGGCAACGATAACAATAAGGAGTACGAGGATGGCCAAGGGCCAGTCTTTGCAAGATCCGTTTCTTAATATCCTGCGCAGGGAAAAGGTGCCGGTATCCATCTATCTGGTGAATGGCATCAAGCTGCAGGGACAGATCGATTCGTTCGATCAGTTTGTCGTATTGCTGAAGAACAGTGTCAATCAGATGGTGTACAAACACGCCATCTCGACGGTCGTACCGTCGCGCAACGTCCGCCTCCCTGCTGCCGACGAAGGTGGGGATGACGCCGACTGAGCGGAGCAGCACGTTCTCCCCGGAGGTTCCACTTGTTTGAACGCCCGAAGAGCGGCGAGCGTGCGATTCTGGTCAATGTTGAGTTCGGCGCCCGGCCGGACCCGGAGGAGTGCCAGGAGCTCAGGGAGCTCGCGCTGTCGGCCGGTGCCGACGTGCTCGACATCGTCGACGTCTCCCGGCGCTCGCCAGAACCCCGCTTCCTGATCGGCAGCGGCAAGGTCGACGAGCTGGCCGATCGCGTCGCCGGAGAATGCGCCGAACTCGTGATCTTCGGTCACGATCTCTCGCCGAGCCAGGAGCGCAATCTGGAGAGCCGGCTGCGCTGTCGCGTGCTGGATCGCACCGGCCTGATCCTGGACATCTTCGCGCAGCGTGCGCGCTCACACGAAGGCAAGCTGCAGGTGGAACTCGCCCAGCTTCGCCACATCGCCACCCGGCTGGTCCGGGGCTGGACTCACCTGGAGCGTCAGAAGGGCGGCATCGGACTGCGCGGGCCGGGCGAGACCCAGCTCGAGACCGACCGCCGGCTGATCCAGGACCGCATCCGGCGCATCCGGGCCCGGCTGGAGAAGGTGGACAGCCAGCGCGAGCTCGGCCGGCGCAACCGCCTGCGCGGCGAGGTGCCGACGGTCGCACTGGTGGGTTACACCAATGCCGGCAAGTCGACGCTGTTCAACCGGCTGACGGAAGCCCGGGTCTACGCGGCGGACCAGCTGTTCGCCACGCTGGATCCCACGCTGAGGCGCCTCGAGTTGCCCGACGCCAGCGAGGTCGTGCTGGCCGATACGGTGGGTTTCGTGCGCGATCTGCCCCACGAACTCGTCGCCGCATTCCGCTCGACGCTGAAGGAGACCCGGGATGCGAGCCTGATCCTCCACGTCATCGACGCCAGCGATCCGCAGCGCCTGCCGCGTATCCGTCAGGTCAACGAGGTGCTGGAGCAGATCGGCGCGCGGGATGTGCCCCAGATCAGGGTGTACAATAAGATCGATATTCTCGGGCGCCGGCCGCGGCTGGAGTCCGACGATGATGGCGATCCACGCGGTGTCTGGCTCTCCGCCCGCACGGGGGAGGGGCTGGATTTGCTGCTGGAAGCTCTCCGGGTAAAGTTCCGTTCCCGCCGGGTAAGCGGCAGGCTGCGGCTCGCGCCATCGGAAGGGCGCCAGCGCTCCGTGCTCTATGGTGCGGGCGCCGTGCTGGAGGAGGAGCCCGCCGAGGACGGCGGCTGGTGGCTGGAGCTGGACATGGATGCGACAGATTTCGCCCGCTTCTGTGCCCATGAGAATATCGCCGGGGACCGCCTCGAGCCTCACGGTGAGGAAGACGGGGCGGGCGTCGAACAACGTGCGGCGTCGTGACGCCGGCAGAGGGTTGAACGAAACACATGGCCTGGAACGAATCTGGTAAGGGCGACGATCCCAAGGACCCCTGGGGGCGGGATCAGGGCCCGAACGACCTCGACAAGATCATCCGCGACTGGCAACGCCGGCTGCGGGCCGCGTTCGGCGGCAAGGGCGGCGGTGGCGGCGGCGGCACGGCGGGCAGCAATACCGGCATCGCCCTGATCGTCGTGCTGGCGCTGGTCGCCTGGGGGCTCACGGGCCTGTACCGCGTCGACGAGGCCGAACGCGGCCTGGTACTGCGCTTCGGCGACTATCAGGCGACGACCATGCCAGGGCTGCACTGGCATATCCCGTATCCCGTCGAGACGGTGGAGAAGGTGAATGTCGGCGCGGTCAGCCGCTTCGAGCAGACCTCGCAGATGCTCACCGGCGACGAGAACTTCGTGCTGGTGGATCTGGCCGTCCAGTACCGCAGGATCGACCCGATCGCCTTCCGGTTCAATGTGCGCAATGCCGACGAGACGCTGGACGAGGTGAGCGAGAGCGCCATCCGGGAGGTCGTCGGCAAGAGCACGCTGGACGAGATCCTGCTCGAGAACCAGGCGGAGATCGCCGACCGCACCCAGGAGCTCATCCAGCGCACACTAGACCTGTATGAGGCCGGAATCAGCGTGATCTCCGTCAATCTGCAGAAGGTGCAGTTTCCCAACCAGGTGAGGGATGCCGTCCAGGATGCGGTCAAGGCGCGGGAGGACAAGGAGCGCCTGCGTCTGGAGGCAGAAGCCTACCGTAACGACATCATCCCGCGGGCGCGGGGTCAGGCCGCGCGCATGCGCGAGGACGCCCTTGCTTACAGGGACCGGCTGATCGCCAACGCGGAAGGTGAGGCGGCCCGCTTCGAGCTGCTGCTGGCGGAATATCAGGCGGCGCCGGAGGTGACCCGGGAGCGCCTCTACATCGAATCCATCGAGGACGTGCTGCAACGTTCCAACAAGATCCTGCTGGACGCCGAGGGCAGCGGCAATCTGCTGTATCTGCCGATCGACAAACTATTGCAACGTCAGGCCCGCGGCGCTGAGGGAGACGGCGGTTCCACGGCGCAGTCGACGACGAATTCGCTGTCGCAGATGCGAGAGCAAAGCGATCCCAGAAACCGCGACGACCCCCGCGCCAGGAGGACCCGCTGATGAGTAACGCCCGATTCATCGTCGTCATTATCCTCGGTCTGGCACTGGTGATCCTCGGCCTTTCGGTCTTCACCGTCGACGAGCGCGAGTATGCGCTCAAGTTCCGGTTCGGCGAGGTCATCGCTTCCGATTACGAGCCCGGCCTGCATGTCAAAATGCCGATCGTCAACAACGTCCGGAAGTTCCCGCGGCAGATCCTGACGCTGAACAATCCACCCGAGGAAGTGATTACCGCGGAGAAGAAATCCGTGTTCGTGGACTTTTTCGTGAAGTGGCGCATCCGGGATGCGAGGCAGTACTACGTGTCCACGGGCGGCAATGAGGTGATCGCCACGGGCCGCCTGCTGGAGATTCTCAAGGCCGATCTGCGAAACGAGTTCGCCAAGCGAACGGTGCGCCAGGTGGTCTCCCTGGAGCGTACCGTGCTCATGGACGACATAGTGGTCGCCGCGGCGGAGACGGCGACCGAGTTCGGGATCGAACTGGTCGACGTGCGGGTGAAGCGGATCGAGTTCTCCGAGGACGTGGCGGAGTCGGTGTACCGGCGCATGCGCCAGGAGCGCGCGACGGTGGCCACCGAGCTGCGCGCCGAAGGCGCCGAGGAGGCTGAACGCATGCGCGCCGATGCCGATCGCCAACGCACGATTCTTATCGCCGAGGCGAACCGGGAGGCGCAGCGGATCCGCGGTGAGGGCGACGCGATTTCCGCAGAGGTCTATGCCCGCGCCTTCGATCGGGACAGGGAGTTCTATGCGTTCTATCGCAGCATCCAGGCCTATCGGAACTCGATAGGCCTGACCGGCGACCTGCTGGTGCTGGACCCCGACGGCGACTTCTTCCGTTACCTGAACGACGCCGGCGGCGCCCAGCGCTGACCGGCCGCCGGTGCCCGCTGTACCCGGGCAGCGCCGCTGAGCGCCCGAACGGAGACGCCGCATGCAATGGAGTGATCTCTGGGCGGCATTCGCCCTGTATCTCGTGCTCGAGGGGCTGCTGCCTTTCGCCAGCCCGCGCCGCTGGCGCGAGGCGCTGGTCGCCATCGCCGAACTCGACGACGGCAGTATCCGCCGGATAGGTCTGGTCAGCATGGTCGCCGGGCTTGTGCTGCTGTACTTCGTACGGTACTGAATAGGCCTCACAACCGGGGACAACGAACATCATGGGCAGAAACGTAGTCGTCATCGGCACCCAGTGGGGCGACGAGGGCAAGGGCAAGATCGTCGACCTGCTGACCGACCGGGCCGCGGCCGTCGCGCGATTCCAGGGCGGCCACAATGCGGGTCACACGCTCGTGATTGGCGCCGAGAAGACCGTGCTGCACCTGATCCCTTCCGGCATTCTCAGGGAGGGCGTCCAGTGCCTGATCGGCAACGGTGTCGTCCTGTCCATGGACGCGCTGATCGAGGAGGCCTCGGCCCTGATCGAGCGCGGCGTGCCGGTGTACGAGCGCCTGCGGGTGAGTCCCTCCTGCCCCCTGATACTGCCGTCCCACGTCGCGCTGGACCGCGCGCGGGAGAAGGCGCGGGGCGCGGCAGCCATCGGCACCACCGGCCGCGGCATCGGTCCGGCCTACGAGGACAAGGTGGCGCGCAGGGCGCTGCGCGTCTCGGACCTCTACATGCGCGAGCAGTTCGCCTCGAGACTCGGCGAGGTACTGGACTACCACAACTTCGTCCTGAAGCATTATTTCAACGCGGCCACGGTGGACTTCACCGAGACGCTGGACCGGGCGCTCGAGCTCGCCGAGACCATCGCGCCGCTCACGGCCGACGTGACCCGCATCCTGCAGGAACTGACCGAGGCCGGCGAGAGCGTCCTGTTCGAGGGGGCCCAGGGCGCCATGCTCGACATCGACCACGGAACCTACCCGTTCGTTACTTCCTCGAACACGGTGGCGGCAGCAGCCAGCACCGGCACCGGCATCGGCCCGCGCTCCATCGACTATGTGCTGGGCATCGTAAAGGCCTACACCACCCGCGTGGGGGCGGGCCCGTTCCCGACCGAGTTGTTCGACGACCAGGGCCAGCGCATGGCGAAGGTGGGCGCGGAGTTCGGCGCTACGACGGGGCGCCCGCGCCGGGTAGGCTGGTTCGACGCGGTGGCCCTGAAGCGCTCCATCTTCAACAACAGCGTCGCGGGCCTTTGCGTCACCAAGCTGGACGTGCTGGACGGCATGGAGACCATCCGCGTCTGCACCGGCTATCGCATCGGCGACGACACCATCGATACCCCGCCGGTCGCGGTGGACCGGTATGCCGACATCGAGCCCGTCTACGAGGACATGCCCGGATGGACGGAATCCACGGTGGGCATCACCGACTACGATGCGCTGCCGGCGAATGCCCGGAGTTATCTCGCGCGCATCGAGGCGATCGTGGGTACGCCCATCGACATCATCTCCACCGGCGCCGACCGGGAGCAGACCATCGTACTGAGACACCCTTTCGACTGAGCGAGGAACCGATGGCAGACAGCAATGCCGACCGCAGACCGGAGGTCGAGGTCACCCACAACACGGCCGAACACCGTTTCGAGACCGAAGTGGACGGCCATCTCGCGTACGCCGATTACGAGATGGACGGCGACGTGATGCATTTCACGAGCACGCAGGTGCCGGAGGCGATCGGCGGCCGCGGCATCGCGGGCCGGCTGGTGCGAACGGGCATGGACTACGCCCGGGAACACGGCCACGGCGTGGTGCCGGCCTGCTCCTACGTCGCGGCGTGGCTGGAGCGTCATCCCGAGTACGAGGATCTGCGCGCCGCGGGCTGACGGGCCGCGCGGCGGATCAGGAACGGTCTCTTGGCGGGACGTGCACTGCGATTCCTGGCCGGCCCGGGTGCGTTGGCGGAGATCCGCGAGCGCGGCCTCGACCCGGAGCGAATTCGTCTGCTGGCGGGCGCCTCCGGCGGCGCAAAATGGCTGGTCCTGTACGGCCTGGACCGGGTCATCATGCGCGAGCTGCTGCCGCGACTGCGCGGGCCGGTCCACCTCATCGGGTCGTCGATAGGCACCTGGCGTTTCGCCTGCTACGCCCAGTCGGATCCGCTGGCGGCGATCGACCGCCTGCGTGACGGCTACATCTACCAGCACTACAGCGACCGGCCGGACCGAGCGGAGATCACGGCGAAGAGCCGGGAGATACTCGGTCACGCGCTGGGGCCCGGCGGGCCGCGGGAGATCCTCTCGCATCCGGTGCTGCGCACCCACGTGATGACCGCGCGTGCCCACGGACCGGCGGCTTCGGAGCGCGGGGCGATGCTGACGGCGGGCCTGGCGCTCGCTGCCGCCGGCAATCTTCTGAGCCGACGCACTCTGCGGGCGTTCTTCAGCCGCGCCCTGTTCAGCGATCCCCGGGAGGAGCCGCCGTTCCTGCACGCCGACGATTTCCCGCTGCGGGTGCACACACTCACCGAGGAGAACCTGGCGCCGGCGATCCTGGCGAGCGGGGCCATCCCGCTGGTGATCGAGGGCGTGCGCGACATCGCCGGCGGCGTGCCCGGTGTCTATCGCGACGGCGGCATCATCGACTATCACCTCGACATGCCGTTGTCCGCGGTCGACGGCATCGCGCTCTATGCCCATTTCTATCCCCACGTCATCCCGGGCTGGTTCGACAAGCGCCTCTCCTGGCGTCGCCCCGCGCGGGAGCACATGGACCGCGTGCTGCTAATGGCGCCCTCCGACGATTTCGTCGCCGGCCTGCCGGGCGGCCGTATACCGGACCGCCACGATTTCCGCCGCTACGATCCGGCCGACCGAGAGCGTCACTGGAAGAGGGCGGTGGCCGAGAGCGAGAGGCTGGGCGACGAATTCGCGGAGGTGATGGAAAAAGGCCTGCCCGCGGAGCGCATCGAGCCGCTGTTGCCCTGAAACCCGGCCCCCGCATGACCCGGACATGACCCACACATGAGCCATGATAGACTCCGCCCCGTGCGGCGTCCGGCACAGGCCTGACAGCGGACCCCGCAGAGGAGCGATGTCCATGAACAATGCCGCAGGACCGGTGCCCATGCACGGTGCCTATCCGGAGCTCTCCTGGCCGGCGGTGATCGTCGGCTGGTTCCTCGGCGTCATCATCGCCATCTCCATAGGTTACGCCGCGCTCATCCTCGGCTTCTCCATCGAGGGCTCGGAACTCGCCGCCATCCTCGGCTTCGGCATCCTGCGCGGCCTGCTGCGCCGGCGCAGCATCATCGAGAACAACATCGCCCAGACCGTGGCCAGCGCGGTGAACGGCGCTTCCTCCGGCATGATGTTCTCCGTGCCGGCGATTTTCATCCTCGGTCACGGCGGCGACTTCAATCCCTACCTCCTCACCTTCGGCTGCATCGCCGGCGCCTATCTGGGCATCGCCTTCATCATCCCGCTCAGGAAGCAGATGATCGACTTCGAGCGGCTGACCTATCCCGGCGGAGTGGCGGTGGCCACCATCCTGAAGTCGCCGGGCGCCGGCGTGCGCAAGGCGGCGATCCTGCTGGGCGCCGCCGCCGTGAGCGCGGCTGTGCATTTCGCCACCCAGTGGACCGGCGTTTCCAACTGGGACCTCGGCTCCCGCCTGGGCATGCCCGAATACATGAACGGGGTCTGGTACCTGTCGTTGCTGACCGTGGGCGTCGCCTTCATCGCGGGCAAGGGCGGCGTCGCCTTCATCATCGGCGGCTTTGTGACCTGGTGGTTCATTGCGCCGATGCTGGCCGCGAACGGCCAGCTGCCGGTCGACCCCGCCACCGGGCAGACCATTACGGACCCGGGCTTCCTGCGCTCCGCGCTGTTCCGGCCCATCGGCATCGGCATGCTGATCGGCGGTGCGGTCATGGGCGTGGTGCTCGCGTTCCCGCTGATCCGCTCGGCGGTGCGTTCCATGCAGAGCGCCTCCAAGGTCGAGTCCGCGGTGTCCAGCGACGAGATGCCGATCAAGCTGCTCTATGGTGCCATCGCGGGTGCCGCGCTGCTGCTCGCAGTCATCGCTGTGTCCTCCACGGAGGCCGTCGGACTCGGCCGGGGCCTGCTGATGGCGCTGCTCGGTACGGTGTGGATCTGGATGGCGGGCGTCATCCTGTCGGAGGCCATCGGGCGCACCAACTGGTCGCCGCTGTCGGGCATGACGCTGATCGGCATCACGCTGCTGATCGTCGCGACCAGCGGCCTGGATCGGGCGGACGCGATCGTCGCCGCCATCATGGTCGGCGCGGCCACCTGCGTGGCCATGTCCCAGGCGACCGACCTGATGCTGGACCTGAAGACGGGGTACCTGGTGGGCGCAACGCCGCGGATGCAGCAGATGGGCCAGTTCATCGGCGCCTGGCTGGGCCCGCTGGTCGTGATCGTGCTGATCTTCGTACTGGACAACGCCTACGGCCTCGGCAGCGAGAAGCTGCCGGCGCCCCAGGCCCAGGCGCTGGCCAGCACGGTGGAGGGTATCCTCGGCGGCGACGTGCCCGTGCAGAAATACGTGGCCGGCGCGGCGCTGGGCGCCATACTCTCCGCGCTCCAGGGCGGTCTCGGCATCACGGTGGGCCTCGGCTTCTACCTGCCATTCAACATCGTGCTGACTTACGCGCTGGGCACGCTGCTGCGGCTGGCCTCGGACCGCAAGCTCGGCCAGCGCTGGAGCGAGGACACCGGCATCCCGATCGCGGCAGGACTCATCGTCGGCGAGGCGCTGGTGGGCGTCGGCTTCGCCATCTACTACGTGGTGGCAGCAGCATGACGCGGTTGGGTTACCTCTTGCTCGCGGCCGGATTTCTGTTCGGCGCCTATTTCGCGTCCACGGACGCCGAGACCACCGAATGGGCCTGGTTCCTGCCGGCCGCGCTCGCAGGGACCGCCGGCGTCGTCATGGTCAAGCGGGCCACCCGCGCCGGGGCGACGGCGGACCATGTGCTGGAGGGCAATCGCCGCGACCTGACCGAGAGCCTGACCGGGATCTGCGCCAACCTGGAGCAGCTGTACGGTGACCGGGACTCCATACCGCCCCACAATATGCGCTTCGAGATCGACCGGCTGTTCCGGGACGACCTCATCCGTTTCGTCGACGCCCGCCACAGCCTGTCCCACCTCTACGGGCTGCAGGTCTATGCGGACGTCATGAGTGAGTTCGCCGCGGGCGAGCGCTATCTCAATCGGGTGTGGTCGGCTTCGGCGGACAACTACGTCGACGAGGTGATGCTCTACCTCGGCAAGGCACGCGATCAGTTCCTGCGGGCGAAGAAGCTGCTGGACGGCATCGTCGAGAACAACGGCACGCGCTGACCCCGGCGCCTCAGAAGACGGTGTAACCGCCGTCCAGCACGATGGTGTCCCCGGTATGGAAGGCGGAGGCGTCGCTGGCCAGATAGGCCGCGATGCCGGCGAAGTCTGCAGGGTCGCCCCAGCCCTTCATCGGCACCCGCGATATCACCTTCTCGTTGAATCGGTTCCACTGCTGGGCGTCTGCCGTGAGTTCGCTGCGCACCCAGCCCGGGCAGACCGTGTTCGCGCGGATCCGGTGCGCCGCGAGTTCGACGGCCATGGCCCGCACCATCGAGACGACCGCCCCCTTGGTGGCGCCGTAGTGCTCGTTGCGCGCGGCGCCGTGGATGGCGGCGGTCGAGGCGATGGCCACCAGCGAGCCGCCCGGCTCGCCGGCCTGTGAGCGCGCCACCATGTGGCGCGCTGCCTCGCGCAGCGTGAAGAAGACGCCGTGCACGTTGACCGCCTCGATGCGCTCGAAATCGGCGGCCGTGATCTCGAACAGATCGCGACGCGGGATGCCCATGCCGGCGTTGGCGATCGCCGCGTCCAGCCGGCCCAATTGTTCGGTAATCCGTCGCACGCCGGCGGCCACGGCGGTCTCCTCGGCGACGTCGATCACGTCGGTCAACACACGGACGCCGGCGGCAGACAGCAGCTCCGCGGCCGACGCATTCTTGTCTTCGTTGCGCCCCCAGATCACCACGTCGGCGCCCTGGCGGGCGCAGCCCTCCGCCATACCCAAACCGATGCCGCCGTTGCCGCCGGTGACGAGTACCACCTTGCCGGTCAGGTCGAACAGGTCTTTCGCCATCCGTTTTCTCCCGCTGTACCTGTCGGGCAGGCTAGCGCCGGGCGCCCTGCGATGCCAGCGTCAGCGCCCGCCGCCGCTGGCGGCGGGCGCGCCGGGAGTGCCGCCGGCATAGCGAAAATCGGCGTAGGTCAGGAGGATGTCACGCTCGATGCTCTTGAGGCCGAATGCGGCGCTTCCCCGCACCTCGGTCGTGACCCGGGCGGGCATGTAGGCCCGCCGGTCCAGTCGTATCATCTCGATCCGCGTGTTGAACCGCTCGATCTTCGCGATGACTTTGGCGCGGAACGGCTCGTCGCTGTAGAGGCGGAAGGACTCGACGTAAGGGACCGACTTCAGGATGGTCATCTCGCCCCGCAGGTGCTTCGCCATACCTTCCCGGTCCGTCGCGCCCGCCGCCGGGCGGAAGCGCCACGTGACCCGCTGGTCGTCTTCCTCGAGCAGCTCCCATCCGTCTTCCGCCGCCAGGCCGGCGAAATCGTTGTCGCCGGGCCGGCCCTCTTCGCGGGCCAGGCGCTGCTCGATTTCCTCGGCATAGTCGCGGAGCTCGTCCTGCGTAGGCTCGCGGCCGTCGACGGATACCAGCTGCCATTTCGGGTCGGCGGCCGGATCGAATCGCTCTACCCGGCTGCCGTCGTTGTCCTCGCGCGTGCGCGTGAACGCCCATTCACCGGTGACCCGGGGCATGTTGGCGAAAGCCTCGCGCGCGATCGGAGGCACTTCGGCTGCGGCCGGGACCGCGGCGCCGACGGCCAGAACGGCGAGGACGGCCAGGACGGCCATACCGAGCCGGCCGGGAACGGTGGTGGCGGCGATTGAGGTGCTGCTCGGGCGCGTTTGCATCGATTCCTCCGGCGGGTTTCGGGTGACCCGCATGTGTTTGAATGGCGTCTGGCGTTATTGTTCGCGACAGAATCCCGGACCGATGCGGACCATTATGCGACATCAGTACTCTCGTCAACGTCGTCCTCTTGCGCGCTGCCGCCCGGGCCGCCACCCGCGGTGCCGCCCGTGAGGGCCGCCTGGCAGGAACCGCGGACGCTCGCGGACGCGATCATCGCGCGGGTGGGCCGCCACATCGTACTGGGGCTGCCGGTCGGGCTGGGCAAGGCGGTCCACGTCGCCAATGCCCTGTACGAGCGCGCGGCGTCGGATTCGTCGATCCGGCTCACGATCTTCACCGCGCTGACGCTGGAGGTCCCGCGTGCGCACGGTGATCTGGAGCAGCGTTTCCTGGCACCGCTGGTCGAGCGACTATACGCGGGCTGGCCCTCGTTGCACTACGCGCAGGCGATCCGCGCCGGCACGCTGCCGCCGAACATCGAGGTGCGGGAGTTTTACTTCCGGCCAGGGGCGTATCTGGATACTCCGTCTGCGCAGCAGTCCTACACCAGCATCAATTACAGCCAGGTTGTCACCGAGCTCATGCGGCTGGGCGTGAACGTGGTGGGGCAGTTGGTCTCCGCGCGCCCGGAGAGCCCCGGCAGCTACAGCCTGAGCTGCAATCCGGAGATCTCGCTGGATCTCCTGCCGGCCTTCAGGGAGGCGAAGGCGGCCGGCCGGGAGGTCGCGATGGTCGCGCAGGTCAACCGCCGCCTGCCATACATGACCGGCGACGCGGAGGTGCCGGCGGACGTATTCGACTTCGTCCTGGATGCGCCGGAGTGGGAGTTCCCGCTGTTCGGATTGCCGAATCGGCCCGTCGAGGCGGCCGACTACGCCACCGGGATGCACGTGGCTAGCCTCGTGCCCGACGGGGGCACCGTCCAGCTCGGCATCGGCTCGCTGAGCGATGCGGTGGCCCATTGCCTGGCGCTGCGCAACGAGCAGCCGGACCTGTTCCGTGCCGTGCTGGATAGGCTGCCCGGCGGCAGCGCATCGCCCCGGCGCGCCGCACTGCCGATCGAGACGGGACGGTTCCGCGAGGGGCTGTACGGATCCAGCGAGCTGATGAGCGACGCCCTCTACTCGCTGTTCGAGCGGGACATCCTGCGACGACCCGCGGACGCCGGGGACGAGACCGTGTTGCATGGCGGTTTCTTCCTCGGCTCCTCGGCATTCTACGAGGCACTGCGGCAGTTGCCGGAGGACCGGCGCCGCCTCATCAACATGACCGGCATCTCCCGGGTGAACACGCTGTACGGTGACGAGGAACGAAAGCGGCGCCAGCGCCGGGACGCCCGCTTCATCAACGAGACCATGATGGCCACCCTGCTGGGAGCCGCCGTATCCGACGGACTCGAGGGGGGGCGTGTGGTGAGCGGCGTAGGCGGGCAGTTCGACTTCGTCAGTATGGCCCAGGCGCTGCCGGACGGACTCTCCGTACTCATGCTGCGCGCGCGGCGCCTGCACGACGGCAGGCCGCAGTCCAACATCCGCTGGTCTTACCCTCATGCGACGGTGCCGCGTCATTACCGGGACGTGTTCGTCAGCGAATACGGGATCGCCGCGACCCGCGGCCGACCCGACCGGGAGGTGATCGCCCGGATGCTGGACATCGCGGATTCCGCGTTCCAGGACGAGTTGCTGTCGTCCGCAAGAACGGCGGGCAAGGTGCCGGCCGATCACGCGGTTTCCGCCGATGCCCGGCTGAATACACCCGAAGCGCTCCAATCGATCTTCGACGCTCCCGACGTGGCGCCGTATTTTCCGGCTTATCCCCATGGCACCGACCTGACGACCGTCGAGCAGGAACTCGCCGGGGCGCTCACGTGGCTCGAGGGCGCCACCGCCCGGCTGCCGGATCGGCTGCGCATGACGCTCGCGGCGATGGGCTCCGGCCGCTCCGACGACTCTCGCCGGTACGAGGATCACCTGGAACGGCTGGAACTGGGATCACCCGAAGGTCTCGGGCAACGGATAATGCGGCGTCTCGTCGTCCTGGCACTGGACAGATCGAAGAGGGAGAGACCATGAGCATGCCCGGTCGAGCACCTTCGCATTCCGCCGTCGAGCAGAACGTCTACAAGATATTTCCCAACGACCTGAATGCGGAGCAGACGGTATTCGGCGGGCTGGTGATGGCCCTGTGCGACCGCACGGCCCTCATCGTGGCGGAGCGCCACAGCGGCACCACCTGCGTCACCGCCGCGGTGGACAGCCTCAACTTCCTGTCTCCTGCGCGCACCGGCGAGACGCTGCTGGTGAAGGCCTCCGTCAATCGTGCCTGGAATACCTCGATGGAAATCGGCGTGCGCGTCGTGGCCGAGAACAGCCGCAGCGGCGAGGTCCGGCACGTCGTCTCCGCGTACCTTACCTTCGTCGGTCTCGACGAGGCGGGCCGGCCCACGGCCGTGCCCGACGTGCTGCCGGAGACCGACGACGAGAAACGCCGCTACCGTTCGGCGCAGGTGCGTCGCGACGCGCGGCTGCGTACACGGGACAGTCTGCGGTCGATCTAGCGGTGCGTCCTGCCAACGATTTTTCCGACCGTGCTATTCTCTGCGCATCCGGCCTGCAGTCGCGGACCGGACGACAAGCGCAACAACGAAGAAACAAGGGAGAGAATCATGCGCATTATCCGACTGTCGGCAATCGCCGTTCTGCTGGCCTTTTCGTCCTCGGCGATGGCCGAACTGGAGCCCTGGAAAGACTACGATATCAGCGACTCCGTCTATCAGATCTCGGCGATCAAGGTGAAGCCGAACATGATGGATGCCTACCTGGAAGGGATCCGGGACACTTGGGTGGCCGCCAACGACCTCGCTAAGGAGCTCGGTCATATCGAGGACTACGCCATCTACTCGAGCCAGCTCGCGGCGAGCGGGGATTTCAATCTACTTCTGGTGATCAAGTTCGCGGAGACCGCGGATCTTGCGCCGTCGAAGGAACGCTATGACGCGTTCATGGCGAAGTGGAGCGAGGAGCAGGAAGAGCGTTCCGAGCAACTCGTACAGAATTATCCGGCGATGCGCGAAATCACCGGCGCGTACCTCATGCGCGAGATCACCATGAAGTAGGATCGCTGCGCAACTCTGCAGAGCAAAGGCTCCGCCTCCGCGCGGGGCCTTTCTTTTTTTGTTATGGAAAATACTCCTCCCGCCGCGCTTCGTACCGACGCGCACAAACGCAGACGACATAATTCACCGCGACTCGCCGCAGCGCATTTCGGCATCTACGTGTCGGCGTTTTGAGACATGTTGTGCTCCACATAACTGGTGCTAAAGTTCGTCCTCAACAGACAGTCTCGAACAACGAGGTCTGCTGACGACAGAGAATCGAGTTAGTTGAAAAGGGCAAACCGATCGAAAGGTCGGGACGCAAAGCCACCGGTCTACGGGCGAGAGCCTAAGACAGCGGGGTTGCCAACAGGAACAGGGCGCTCACCGGCCTCATGCCGGCGTCCCAACAACAAGAGCGCTCGTTCGCCGACCCCCGGCAGCGTTTCGATTCGACATTACCCCGCAGCCTGAAGCTGCGTCTTTTGATCGGATAGCCCGCCCGTCACAGGCAGGAGTGCCGTTATGCGCCTATATTCCGCGCCAGCAATACTGAACAGGCTGCTGATTCTTCCCGTGATGTCGCTCGCGCTGAGCGGCTGTCTCATGGAAGAGGAAGTGGCGGAGCAGCCCATTGCGAACGATCCCGGTGGCGCCACCGGCGAGATCCTGCGCGATCACGAACTGTCGGGCAGCGTGGGTGACGGGCCCATCATCGGCGCGGCCGTTCGCATTGTCGCCGCGGACGGTACCGAACTCGGCGGCATGACCAGCGATGCCAGCGCGGGCTACAACATCACCGTACGCACGAAGGGCAAGCACTATCCGCTGTCCATCGACGCGCAGGGCGGTACCGACCTGGTGACCGGACTCGCGCCGGATTTCGTGCTGAAGAGCGTGGCGCTCGAGCCGGGCAAGAAGACCGTGTCGAATCTGAACCCGTTCAGCACGCTCGCGGCGGAACTCGCAGCCGAACTGCCGGGCGGTCTGACGAAAGAGAACCTCGCCATCGCGCTGAACCGCGTGACGACGAAGCTGAACAGCGGTCTCGTCACTCTGACCGGAGAACCGGTCATGACCCAGGCACTGGACGCTGCCACCATCGCGGAGATGGTGAAGGCTTCCGAGACGCTGGGCGAGACTATCCGGCGCACCCGGGACTCGCTCGTCGCCGTGGGCCGCCAGGTGGACGGCGACGCCGTCGTGGCGGCGATCGCGTCCGATCTCACCGACGGGAAGCTCGACGGCGCCGGCGGCGCGAAGGCGGATGCGCGCATCGCTGCCGTGGCGACGGTGGCCGCGACGCAGACGTTGCTGGAGGCGATCGCCAACCGTCTGCAGGTCAACGGCGTCGACGCCATGGGACCGATGGACGATTCCATCCGACAGGTGATGCCCGATGCCGCGGGCGCCACCACGGCGGAGGTGCCCGTGAGCGCCGCAGCGCTGGAGCAGGTCCGGATCGGCCTGGCGGCGGCCAAGGCCGTGATGCCCGCGCCGGAATTCGACGATCTCGAGGCGGTGCTCTCCGGTTTCGACTCCGGCATCTCGCCGAAACAGATCGAGGGCATCGTGCCCCGTGAGTCGGTGGAGTTACTCGACAACACGATCATCGCCGTGGCCGACGGCAGCCAGGACGAGCTGGATACCGTGAACGGCACCACACGGAACGACGGCGACACGCCGTCGACGAACAGCCCGCCGACGATCAGTGGCGACCCGCCGACGGTCGTTACGGAAGGCGAGCGCTACAGTTTCGCACCGACCGTGTCCGATCCCGATGGTGATGCCCTCATTTTCGAGATCGCCAACCGTCCGGCCTGGGCGAGTTTCGACGCCGGTACCGGCGAGCTGTTCGGAACGCCCGGCGCCGGTGACGCGGGTTCCTATTCCGATATCACCGTCACGGTCAGCGACGGCGAAGCGACGGCCTCGCTGGGTCCGTTCACGGTGGAGGTACGGCAACTGGTGACCAACTCGGCGCCGACCATCGGCGGCAGCCCGCCCGCAACGGTCAGCGAAGGCGCATCCTACAGCTTCATGCCGAGCGCGAGCGATGCGGACGGCGATTCGCTGACCTTCGATATCGTGAATATGCCGGCGTGGTCCAGTTTCGATACCGCCACCGGTCGGCTCTTCGGCACGCCCGCCCCGGGCGACGCCGGTGTCTATGGGGACATCACCATTACCGTCACGGACGGAGAGGCCCAGGCCGCATTGGGGCCGTTCGCCATCGAGGTGCGTGCGGTCGTGAGCAATAGTGCGCCTGTGATCTCCGGCAGCCCCGCCACGTCGGTGGACGAGGGGACGGCCTACGAGTTCACGCCGAGCGCGAGCGATGCGGACGGCGACGCGCTCGTGTTCGATATCGCCAACATGCCGTCCTGGGCGTCTTTCGACACGTCGACCGGCCGTCTCGCGGGCACGCCGGCCACTGGTGACTCGGGCACCTACGGCAATATCGCGATCAGCGTCAGCGACGGCCAGGACTCGGCGTCGCTGCCGGCCTTTACGATCACGGTGCAGGCCATGGCCACCAACTCGGCGCCTGTGATCTCCGGCAGCCCGGCGAAGGCGGTGACGGAGGGCACACAGTACAGCTTCACGCCGAGCGCCACCGATCCGGACGGCGACAGCCTCAGCTTCTCGATCACGAACAAGCCGGCGTGGGCGGCGTTCGATGCCGCTACCGGCCGCCTGTCGGGCACGCCGCAGGCCGGGGACGTCGGCACCTACGCCGACATCGTCATCAGCGTGAGCGACGGTCAGGCCTCCGCGTCCCTCGGTGCGTTCTCGATCACGGTCGAGGCCATCGCCATGGGCTCGGTCACCCTGAGCTGGTCGCCGCCCACGGAGAACACGGACGGCACGGCGCTGACGGATCTGGCGGGCTATCGCATCTACTGGGGGACCACGTCCGGCAGCTATCCGAATTCGGTGACCATCGACAATCCCGGCGTGACGACTTACGTGGTGGAGAACCTGGTGCCGGACACCTATGAGTTCGTGGCGACGTCCTACAACACCTCGGGCGTAGAGAGCGACTACTCCGCCCCCGCCACGAAGACGGTCCAGTAGGGCGGCCCGTCAGATGATCTCGGGGCGGCGCAGGATCTCCAGCGGTATGAGTTGCTTGGTCTCTTCGTATTTCTCCAGCAGCTCGTGCTGGTCCTCGCCGCCCAGGTAGACGTCCGCGATGTTGTAGCTGTAGCTGTCCTGGAACGGGAGTTCGTCGAGCGACTGCCCGTCGCTGACGTGGCACTCGAAGCGTGCCTCCGGGAAACGCTCCTCCAGCAGCTTCTCGTCACCCGGCCCCGGCGCATGGGCGACGACGCCGTCCTCGAAGACGCGCATCATGAACTTGGCGGCGACCTTGTGGTCGCCCTGCCGGTGGGGCGGCTGCGGCCGCTCCCCCAGGGCCAGGTCGATCACGACCTGCTGGTGCGAGGCGCCGTCCACCAGCGCGAACAGCGGGCAGTGTGACTGGGAGATGCGGCCGTTGATCTCCAGCAGCGCCAGTTCGTCGCTGTCCCGGTCCCAGTAGAACTCCACGTTGAACGGCGCGTCGTCGTAACCGAAGCCGTCCAGTATCGCGGTGGCCGTCTCCTTCATGCGCTCCTGCGTGTCGCGGGGGACGGAGGAGGGATACTGGTAGCGTGACAGCACGCTCTGCACGTGGCGGTCGCGGATCGTGTCGACGACGCCGTAGATCTCGAATTCGCCCTGGTAGCGGTAGCCTTCCAGCGTGCACTGACGGCCCTTTGAGATGATCGCCTCCGCGATGCAGTGATAACCGTCGATGCCCTCGATTTCTTCCGGTATGTCCGCGTATCCCATGAGATGATTCACCGGCTCGCCGAACAGGTGGATGTTGTCCCGGATCTTCGGTAACGCTTTCTCGAAGTCCTTCCGGTCCTCGATCAGGAAGCCCAGGTTGGACGAATGAGCGGTGACGGGCTTCAGCCAGAACGGGAAGTCGAGGTCCAGATCGGACAACGGCTCGTCGGCGAACGGATTCACCGCCGCGAAGGGAGGTACGACGTCCGGCGCCACGCGCTTCTGCTCCACCCGCGACCAGTACTTGTGCTCGCACATCAGCGCGGCTTCCACGCTCGGACCGGGCTGATCCAGTCGCTTGCGCAGTATCGGTGTCATGACCGTGCTGGGAAAGTCCCAGTGGGTGATGACGCCGTCGACCGATCCATCGAACTCTTCCAGTATCCGTTGCGCCTTCGGCAGCATCTCGTCGGTGGGGTGCAGGTCGGCCCGCGTCGCCTCTTCGAATGTGAGTAACTGATGGAAGCAGAACTCGCCCGCCCGCGGGAGCGATTCGAGATCGGCACGATGAAAGTCATCGAGACCGAATACGAAGATGTTCTTCCTTTGACTCGTCATTCCTTGCCTCCTTCCATCCCGTATGTCGCGTTACGCTTCATACCAGACCCTATCTTCGCGTACGCATGTGAGAATTGCGATTTCGCATTGGACACGGGCCGGACCGGTCTTATCAGGGTATCTACCGATAGGGCTTCTCCTTATTGAACGCGCCGGTTCGGCTCTAGGACCATGGCCCCCGAGAGCAGGGCGCCGCGGGAAGTCACCGGACTGACTCGACGGCGACCCGCTCGCAGCGGTCGGAGGACCGGCGTCCACGGGGGCGAGGGCGCGCAAGACATGATTCTCCGACGGCCTCGAGCGAGCCGCAGTCGATACGAGCCTTCAGTACGAATGCTGAGCCGCGGTGGCCGGGTGGTATCTCGGCATCGGCGGCGTCGGTATACGTCGACTGGGGGTTAAGCATGAAGAAGCACTGGCTGCGTCCGCTGTGGGTGGCAATTGCCGTCGTGGCGGCAGTCCTCGTCGGGCGCGTGTTCATGGTGCCGGATGATTTCGGCGTCCACGGCGAGAGCTTCACCTACCATTATTACCGCGCAAGCAACGTCCAGGAATGGAAGGACTTCCCGGTGAAGTACCGGGGCCGGGAGCGCTGTGAACGCTGCCATCGCGAGAACAGTGAAGAGGTAGCCGCCTCGAAGCACGCGGCCATGCAGTGCGAGAACTGCCACGGACCCGCCGCCGGACACCCCAGGGAGGTCAAGAAGCTCCCGATCGACGCCTCCCGGGATCTCTGTCTGCGCTGTCACCAGACTCTCGATTATCCATCGAGCTTGCGCAGAGAACTGCCGGGCGTCAACGGCGACCGTCATGGCCGCCAGGCCGAGTGCCGCAAGTGCCACGATCCCCATCACCCGGACCTGGAGGACAGGCGATGAGTTGCTCCCGACGCAAGTTCCTGAAGCAGACCATGGCCGGAGCGCTGACGGCGGCGCTACCCGGGATCACCGTACTGAGCCTGGCCCCGGGCGAGGCCCGCGCCCTGGCCGAAAAGTCGAACCTGCGATGGGTCTTCCTGGTGGATACCCGCAAATGCGTCGGCTGCGGCCTCTGCGTGAAAGCCTGCAAGCTCGAGAACGAGATCCCCTATGACGCGCCGATCACGCGGACATGGGTCGAACGCTATGTCGTCACGAAGGACGGCGAGACGCACGTCGATTCACCGAATGCGGGCAGGGACGGTTACACGTCCGCAGAGATCCGTGGCGAGGCGATCGATCCGGACAACATCGAGAAGGCATTCTTCGTACCGAAACTCTGCAATCAGTGCGAGAACCCGCCCTGCGTACAGGTCTGTCCGGTGGGTGCGACGTACCAGACAGACGACGGGGTCGTGCTGGTGGATCGTGAGTGGTGCATCGGCTGTGGCTACTGCATCATGGCCTGTCCCTACGGCGTCCGCTTCTTCCATCCGGAGACCAAGACGGCGGACAAGTGCAACTGGTGCTATCACCGAATCTCCCAGGGGCTGGAATCCGCCTGCGTACAGGCCTGCCCCTTCGGCGCTCGGCGGATGGGAAATCTGCGCGATCCCGACGATCCCGTTACACAGATCATCATGACGGAGCGCGTGCAGGTATTGAAGGACGAGTACGGTACGGAACCGCACGTATTCTATCTGGGGCTGGACGAGAGAGTGAGGTGAACCATGAGTTCTGAAATGTTCGTCCATGGTGCCGAGTGGACCGTCAAGGAGCTCTTCGTCTATCCGAACGAGTTCATCTACTGGAGCATCCAGATCGTGATGTATCCGTATATGACGGGCCTGGTCGCGGGCGCCTTCGTGCTCTCGTCGCTCTATCACGTATTCGGCCAGAAGGATCTCAAGAATATCGCGCAGTTCTCCCTGGTCTTCTCGCTGGCGCTGTTGCCTGTGGCCGCCGTCCCGCTGCTGCTGCACCTGCAGCAGCCGCTGCGCGCATCCCATCCGCTGCTGACCCCGCATTTCACCTCGGCGATCGCGGCATTCGGCATCGTGTTCTCCACCTACGGCCTGATCGTGCTGAGCGAGATCTGGTTCGTTTATCGCGCCTATTTCGTGCGTCAGGTAGAGCTGCTCAAGGGACAGGCAGGACTTGGCAACAAGGCGCAGCGACTGGTCTACCGGGCATTGACGCTGGGCGCTTACGACACCAGCGACGCGGCACTCAGGATCGACCACAAGGCCGCGCGGATCCTGGCGGCGGTGGGTATCCCGGTAGCCCTTTTCCTGCACGGCTACGCCGGGTTCATCTTCGGTTCCGTGAAGGCGAATGCACTGTGGATGTCGCCGCTGATGCCGGTCATCTTCATCATGTCGGCGGTGGTCTCGGGTATCGCGCTGTGCATGCTCACCTACATCGTGATCATGGAGTGGAAAGCGTTCCGCGAGCGGCGCACGGGAGCGGCGCGTGACGCAACGCAGATCAAGGGCGTCGAAAGCGAGACCATCACGAAATCGACACGATACCTGCTGGGTTTCCTCGTGGCGGCCATCAGCCTGGAACTGCTGGACCTGATCTTCCGCGGCTATACGGCCATGAAGTCATGGGACATCCTGCGATCGGTCATGTACGGGAAGGACTTCATCAACATATTCGTGCTCCAGTACGGCCTCGGCAATCTGGTGCCCCTGCTGCTGCTCACACTGCCGGGGCGTACCATCCGACGTACCGTGGTGGCGCTGATACTCGTGTTGTTCGGCGTATTCATGATGCGCTGGAACGTGGTCATAGGCGGTCAGGCCTTTTCGTTGTCGTTCTCGGGATACATGCACTACGAGATCCCATTGATTCCGCACAGCATCGAGACTTTCAAAGAGGGACTGTTCGGGGCTTTGACGGTGGCCGCGCTGCCCTTCCTGATCTTCTGGGTCCTGAACAAGTTCATACCGGCATTACGGCAGGACGCTGGTATCGGATAGAGCGGACCGTCATGTGTATCGGGGAAAAGGGCGCCGGTACAGCCGGGGCCCTTTTTTCGTTCCGAGCGGGAGCGTAACGGTGTCACGAGGACACAGGGGGGAATCGTGGCTGATCGAAACGGAGAGATCGAACGTCGGCTGGCGGAGATAGAGAGGCGCCTCCAGGCCCTGGAGCATGAAAAGATTCGTTCGCCGACGGCGGGGGCGACGAGCGCCGAGGAACGGGTCGGCCCGCGGAAGCCGGGCGGGGATTCACTGTCGAGCGCTGCGGCTTACCTCGGCCGCGTGCTGCTGATTTTCGGCGGCGCGTATCTGCTCCGTGCCATTACCGATTTCGGTTTCGTGTCGGTGATTGCGGGAATCCCCATCGGCGCGGGCTACGCACTCCTCTGGCTCGTCATGGGCTACCGTGCCGGCGCCCGCTCCGACGAACGGGTCCTGGCAGGGCTGTACAGCGGTCTGTCGGTCATCCTCTTTCTGCCGCTGCTCGTGGAAGCGGTGACCCGGTTCGGGTTGCTGACTCCGCTGCAGAGCGCGGTGGCGCTCGTGGTCTTCGCGGCCATGGCCATGGCTGTGGCTGTGCTCAGGCGGCTGCGAGTGCTCGCCTGGCTGACGCTGGCCGGCACGGTCGCGACCGCCCTGATGCTGTTCCAGGAGACCCACGCGGCCGTGATCTTCTCCTTCCTGTTGTTGCTCCTCGGCGCCGGCTCGCTGTGGTGCGTCTATTTGACCGGCCTGAGAGGCATCCAGTGGGTAGGAGCACTGGGAGCCGATACCGCCATCGTTCTGCTGGCCGCCGTCGGGATGAACGAGAACTGGCCGGTACAACCGGCTTCGGCCTACTTCTTCGGTCTGGCCGTGTGGACTGTCTACCTGGCCAGTGCGGCGATCCGTTCCCATTTGCTGCGGCACGAGCCCGGGTTGTTCGAGTTCATTCAGATCTTCGCCGCAACAGCCGTCGTCTCGGCGGTGGCGCTCGCGATGCCGGTCCCGGCCTCGTACCTGTCGGGTCTCGGCGGAGCGGCGTTGCTGATCGGGCTCTCGTGCTATGCGCTCGGATTCCTGCCGACCGGCTCCACGGCCTTCTCCGACGGACGGGGCCCGGGCTACTATCTCTACACCACGCTCGCACTGGTGCTGGTGATCGGCGGCAGTGCGCTGGTATTGCCGTCGGGTCCTGCCGCAGTGCTCCTGTCACTCTTCGCCCTCGCGACGGCCCGGATCAGCGGCCGCCAGCGTCGTGTCGCTTTCAGCCTGCAGGCAACCGTATTCCTCGGTGCTGCAGCCGTGCTTTCGGGTGGGCTCGCCGCCGGTCTGGGCGCGTTCACCGCGGAGGCTGCCGGCTGGCCATCCGTGACCGTTCCCCAGGTGATCGTCGCTGTGGCAGCTGTCGCCTGTCTCTTCATCCCGGTTGCGCAGCGCTCGAAGAGATGGGGCCTGGCGGCCGGCCTGCCGCAGTTGATCGTGCTGGTCCTCTCGATATGCCTGGTCGGCGGGCTCACGGTGGCGGTCGTCGCACCGGTGGTCGCGCGTGGGCCCGGCGGGACTCTCGATCCTGGCATGCTGGCTGCGCTGAGAACCGCCATCCTGGCGGCCGCCTCGGTGGTTCTCGCGCTTTCCAGCAGGTATCGGCGATGGCCGGAGGCGCGCTGGCTCGCCTACCCGGTGCTGGCTGTCACCGGCGCCAAACTGATCCTGGAGGATTTCCCGCATGGCCGCCCGTTGACGCTATTCATGGCGCTGGGCGTTGTCGGTGTGGCGCTGATCATGGTCTCGCGCCTCCTGCCGCGGCCCGCCGGCACGGCCTCGCCGGAAGATACCGAAGAAGCGGCCGATGCAGGCGGCACGGTCGCAGGCTGAGCCGGCCGTAGCCCTGTGGTGGCGGCGTATTGACCGTTCGATTGATCCGAGAGCCGGTCTGCGGGTTAAGATGCATGACTATCCATGCAGTCCGGGGATGAAAAAGTCAGAGTTCGCCTGAACCCGCCGGTGTTCATCGGTGCGGCCGGTCTGATTCTCGTATTCGTCCTGTTCAGCGCGATCTGGCCCGAGACGGCGAACACGGTCTTCTCCGCCATCCAGGGCTGGATCACCGATACCTTCGGCTGGTTCTACATGCTGGCCGTCGCCACGTTCGTGATCTTCTGCCTCGGTATCGCCTTCAGCGGCTACGGCAGCATCAAGCTGGGTCCGGACGACTCGCAGCCGGACTACAGCTACGGCTCGTGGTTCTCCATGCTGTTCAGCGCGGGGATGGGCATCGGCCTGATGTTCTTCGGCGTGGCCGAGCCGGTCACCCATTTCGCCAATCCGCCGACCGGCGCCGGCGGCACGGTGGAAGCTGCCCGCGAGGCAATGAAGATCACGTTCTTCCACTGGGGCATACACGCGTGGGCCATCTACGCGGTGATCGGACTCGCGCTGGCCTATTACTCGTTCCGCCACAGTCTGCCGCTGACCGTGCGCTCCGCGCTGTATCCGCTCATCGGCGAGCGGATCCACGGCCCGATCGGCCATGCGGCCGATATCTTCGCCGTGCTGGGCACGATGTTCGGCGTGGCCACGTCGCTGGGTCTCGGCGTACTGCAGGTCAATGCGGGCCTGGCGTACCTGTTCGACGTGCCGGAGAGTGTCCCGGTGCAGATGCTCCTGATCGCCGTGATCACGCTGATGGCCACGGTGTCCGTCGTCGCCGGCCTCGATGCCGGCATCAAGCGCCTCAGCGAATGGAACCTCCTGCTCGCGCTGATCCTGCTCGTCTTCGTGCTCGTCGCCGGACCCACCGCGTTCCTTCTGACGGTGGCGGTGCAGAACACCGGCGCCTATCTCAGCGAAGTGGTGAACAAGACCTTCACGCTCTACGCTTACGAGCCCAACGAATGGATCGGCGGGTGGACGCTGTTCTACTGGTCGTGGTGGATCGCCTGGTCGCCCTTTGTCGGCATGTTCATCGCGCGGGTTTCCCGGGGACGTACGATCCGGGAGTTCGTGGTCGGCGTGCTGTTCGTGCCGGTCGGCTTCACGTTCATCTGGCTGAGCTTCTTCGGCAACTCGGCGATGGAACTCGATCTCGGGGCGGCCTCCGGTGCGCTCAGCGCCGCCGTGCAGGAGAATCTGCCCACGGCGCTGTTCAGGTTCTTCGAATACTTCCCGTTCTCGCTGATCGCCTCGCTGATCGCCACCGTGCTCGTGGTGACGTTTTTCGTGACCTCGTCGGACTCCGGCTCGCTGGTGATCGACATCATCACGTCGGGAGGCTCCGACGACAATCCGGTCTGGCAGCGCACATTCTGGGCGCTGCTCGAGGGCGTCGTGGCGGCTGCCCTGCTGCTGGCCGGCGGGCTCACGGCCCTGCAGACGGCCTCCATCACGGCTGCCCTGCCGTTCACCTTCATCATGCTGGTGGTCTGTTACGGGCTGCTGCAGAGCCTCAGACTCGAGCGGATGCGACAGATCAGCCAGGACATGTCGGTCGGCATCCAGATCCGCGAGGCCGCGATCCCGTGGCGTCAGCACCTGCGCTCGATCATCCGCATGCCGAAACGGGAGCAGGTGGGGCGTTTCCTGCGCACGACGATCCATCCGGCGCTCATGGAGGTGGCCGAAGAGCTCCGGGAAGCCGGTTACGACGTCGAGGTGACCGTGGACGACGAGGAGGCGGCGCTGGCCGTGAGGCACGGCGAGGAGCGGGAGTTTCTCTACGCGGTGCGGCCGCAGGCCTACACCGCACCCTCCTATACGCTGGCCGAGACCCGGGAGCGCAAGGGCGACGGGCCGCGGCATTACTTCGGCGCGGAGGTCCATCTGCTCGAGGGCAGTCAGCACTACGACGTGATGGGCTACACCAAGGAGCAGATCATCGGCGACGTGATCTCCCAGTACCGCAAGCACAGCCATTTCCTGCAGCAGGTGCGGTAAGGGGCAGGTCGTGGAAACGCGCGGAGCCAGGGCATATTGGCATCCCGCAACCGGTGGGGGGCGGAGGCGTGGACGATGGCTGCCGGGCGTCCTCTGCCTGTTGCTGGCGCTGCAGGCGACGGCACAGCCGGCGGAAGAGACGAGCGTCGACGCGCTGGCCGCCGAACTCGAAACGCTCAAGGAGCGTCTCTCGGAGCTGGAAGGCCTGCGTGAACGGGTGCGGGTGCTGGAGCAGCAGCTCCGGGAAGCCCGCGCGGGGGAGGGCAGGCTGGCGGACGCCGATCAGAAGCGGGATCTGGCGGTACTCGCGGAGGAAGACGCAGCGGCGGCGGAGGCGAGCGAAGATGGCATCGGCCTCGGCGGCGCCCTGCGCTTCAACCTGTTCTGGAACGACTTCGACGAGACCGTCGAGAGCAAGCGCGGCGCGGCGGGGCTGGATCTGTTCCGGATCAGCGCCGACGGCAGTCTGCGCAACCTTCTGCTCTCCGTCGAATACCGCTTCTATCCGTTCATGCAGGTGATCCACCACGGCTGGGTCGGCTACGAGTTCGAGGACGAGAGCCGCCTGCAGGTCGGCATCACCCGGGTGCCGTTCGGGCTGCTGCCCTATGCTGCCCACAACTTCTGGTTCGGCGCGCCCTATTATCTGGGCCTGTCCGACGACTACGACCTGGGCGTGAAGTACCGTCGGACGGACGGCGCCTGGGAGTGGCAGGCCGCCTTCTTCAAGAACGGCGAGCTGAGCAACCCGGCCGATCTCGACCGTTACTCCCTGGACGTGGTCTCCGCGGGCGAAAGCGCCAACGAGGAAGCCAATCAGGGCAATCTCCGCGCTGCCTATACCTTCGGCGCCGGCACCTCATGCAGTCACGAGGTGGGTGTGTCGGCCCAGTTCGGAGAGATCTACAACGCGGATACGGACGGGACCGGCAGTCACTGGGCCGGCGCCGGACATCTGGACAGCCGCTGCGGACGCTGGAACCTGCAGCTGCAGGCGGCACGCTACGGCTATTCGCCGAAGAACCCGCCGGGCATCCCCGACGACACCATCCGTCTCGGCGGGTTCGGCTCTTCCTACGACGTGGCCTCCCGTGCCTCGGTACTGGTCGCCAACGTCGCCTACAACCTGCCGGTGCCCTGGGCGGCCGTGGATCAGGTGACCTGTTATAACGACTACAGCATCGTGGTGAAGGACGACGACCGCTTCCGGGACTCCCAGCTCAACACCACGGGTTGCCTGGTGGGCGTGGGGCCCCTGTACGTGTATCTCGACCTGATCCGGGCCGAGAACATGATCTTTTTTGGCGACGGATCCCTCGCCGGCGGCGACGAGTCCGGCTGGGACACGAGGTTCAATATCAATGTTGGTTATTACTGGTAGCCGGAGCGCAGCGCTCCGTTCGCTTCGCGAGCCGCTGCTGGCGACACTCGCGGCGGCGCTTCTTGCGGCGTGGATTCCCGCGACGGCCGCGGACGACGAGCTTACGGTGGTCTCCTGGGGTGGCGCCTATACCCGCAGCCAGATTCTGGGATTCGTGCGGGACTTCGAGGAGGAGACCGGCATCGACGTGGAGATGGTCGACTACGCGGGCGGTATCGAGGAGATACGCTCGCAGGTGCGGGCCTGGAACGTGAAATGGGACATCGTGGACCTGCAGCTCTACGATGCCATCCGCGCCTGCGACGACGACCTGCTGGTCGAGATCGACCCCGCGAGCCTGCCGCCGGCGCCGGACGGCACACCGGCCGTCGACGACTTCCTGCCCGACGCGCTGATGCGCTGCGGGGTGGGCAACCTGGCCGGCTCGACCGTCGTGGCCTGGGATCACAGCCGTCTCGAGCGGGCGCCGCAGCGCCTCGAGGATTTCTTCGACCTCGGCGCCTTCCCCGGACGGCGCGGCCTGCGGCGCACGCCGCAGACGAATCTGGAATGGGCGCTGATCGCGGACGGCGTGCCGCCGGACCGGGTCTACGACGTGCTGGAGACCGAGGAGGGCGTCGACCGGGCCTTCGAGATGCTCACGAAGCTGAAGCCTCACATCGAGTGGTGGCGTCTCGGCGAGGAGGCAGTGCGCCTGCTCGAGACGGAGCGGGTGGTCATGACCAGCGCCTATAACGGGCGCATCCACAGCGCAGCCGAGCGGGGCGAGCCGTTCTCCATCCTGTGGGACCACCACGCCCGTTACATCGACGTGTGGGCGATCCCGAAGCACAGCGAGAACCTGGAGGCGGCACTCAGCTTCCTGCGGTTCGCCACCTCCACCCGGAGTCTCGCGGCTCAGGCCCGCTATATCCCCTACGGACCGCTGCGTCGTTCGTCACTGGATGTGCTCGAGCCGGCCGTGAAGGTGAATCTGCCGACGGGACCCGACAACCTGGAGCAGATGTTCCAGACGGATGCGGCCTGGTGGGCAGAGCATTTGCCGGAGCTGCAGACCCGGTTCGATCGTTGGCTGGAGCGGCCGGTGATGGTGCCGAAGGAGTGGCCGGCGCGCTGAGGTCGGGAGTGCCGTGCGTACGACGGCCTGGAGTGGTGCCCAGGAGAGGACTTGAACCTCCACGGGGTTGCCCCCACTAGCACCTGAAGCTAGCGCGTCTACCAATTCCGCCACCTGGGCAGGCGCGGAGCGCGTAGAATGCGCCCCGACGGAGGCGCGAGACTCTACTCAAGGGCGTTACCCTTGTCAATCGCGCCCGATATCAGAACAAGGAATGATTTTGGCTAAACGGAACAGGAACAGACAGGGCGGCGGACGCCGCCGCAAGAGCGGCCAGGAAGGCCAGGAGACGAAGACCTACCGGCACCCGGTGCCGGACCGGCGGCAGATTCTGGACACGCTGGAGTCGAAGGGGCGGCCGCTGCACTTCGACCAGATATCCGAGGCCTTCGGGCTCACCGAGAGCAAGCACCGCCGCGCCCTCGGCGAGCGGCTGAAGCGCATGATCACCGGCGGGCAGCTGATCCTGAACCGCAATCAGGAATACTGCCTGACCGAGCGGCTGCAGCTGGTGCCCGGCGTGGTCCAGGCGCATCCGGACGGCTTCGGCTTCCTGATCCCGGACGAGGGCGGCGAGGACGTGTACCTCTCGCCCCGGGAGATGCAGGAGGTCATGCACGACGACCGCATCGCCGTGAAGGTGATCCGGCGCGACCATCGGGGCCGCCCGGAAGGCAAGGTCATCGAGGTGCTGGAGCACCGCACCCGCGAAATCGCCGGACAATACATCCGCGAGCGCGGCATCGGCCTGGTGCTGCCCGACAACCCGCGCATCCAGCACCGGGTGCTGATCCCCCGGGAAGAGGCGGGCGGCGCGAAGCACGGCGAGATGGTGGTCGCCGAACTGGTCGACTTCCCGTCCCGCCAGGAGCAGCCCACCGGCCGCATCACCCGCGTGCTCGGGGCGCCCGGGCAGCGTGGCATGGCCACCGATCTCGCCATCCACGCGCACGGCATTCCCCATCAATGGCCGGCCGGAGTGCGTGAGGAGGAGAAGGCCTTCGGCAAACACGTGCCGGGTTCGGCCAAGGAGGGACGGCGCGACCTGCGCGATCTGCCGCTGGTCACGATCGACGGTGCCGACGCCAGGGACTTCGACGACGCGGTCTACTGCGAGCCGGTGGAAAACGGCTGGCGCCTGCTGGTGGCCATTGCGGACGTGGGCCACTACGTGGCGCGCGGCTCGGATATCGACCGGGAGGCGACCAGGCGCGGCACGTCGGTCTATTTCCCGGACCGGGTGGTGCCGATGCTGCCGACCGTGCTGTCCAACGGGCTTTGCTCGCTCAACCCGAAGGTGGACCGGCTCTGCCTGGTCTGCGAGATGACCGTGGGGCCCGGCGGCAAGGTGCGCCGCTCGACGTTCTACGAGGGGCTGATGCGCTCCGTCGCCCGGCTCACGTACGAGCAGGTCGGCAACCTGATCGAGGGCGCGAAGCCCCGCGATGCCGGGGTGCGGGACGAGATCGCGCCACACATCCGCAACCTGCATGACGTCTATCGGGCCTTCGCGAAGGCCCGGGCCCGGCGCGGCGCGCTGGAGCTCGATATCCCGGCGGTCAGGATCGAACTGGACGAGGGCGGCGAGATCGAGGCGATCCGGGCCTTCGAGCGCAACGACGCGCACCGGCTCATCGAGGAGTGCATGATCGCGGCCAACGTCGAGGCCGCGAAGTATCTGCGGCGGCACAAGGTGCCGACGCTGTTCCGCGTCCACGCGAAGCCGGATCCCGAGAAGTTCCAGGACTTCCGCGAGTACCTCCTCGGCCTGGGGCTGAAGGTGCCGCACCCCGAGCACGTGGAGGCGAAGGACTTCGGCAAGCTGATGCAGGAGGTCCAGGACCGGCCCGACTCCCAGGCCATCTCCATGGCGCTGCTGCGCTCGATGGCCCACGCCGAGTACACGCCGGAGAACATCGGCCACTTCGGCCTGGCGCTGAACGCCTACGCCCATTTCACCTCGCCGATCCGCCGTTACCCGGACCTGCTCGTGCATCGGGCCATCAAGCACCTGGTGAACGGCGGCAAGCCGAAGGCGTTCCCCTACGACCGGGGCGACATGGAGCGGCTGGGTCAGCTCACCTCGGCCCACGAGCGTCGGGCCGAGGACGCCACCCGGGAGGTGGAGGCCTGGCTGAAGTGCCAGTTCATGGAAGACAAGATCGGCAACCAATACGAGGGCGTCGTGACGGGCGTGACTCACTTCGGCCTGTTCGTACAGATACCCGAGTATCAGATCGACGGCCTGGTGCACGTCTCTACTCTAGGTAATGACTACTACGAATACGACGCGGGCTCCCAGCGCCTGGTCGGCAGTCGCAGCGGCAAAGCGTACGCCCTCGGCGACGAGCTGCCGGTGACCGTCAACCGGGTGGACATGGATACCCGGCGTATCGACTTCCGGCTCGCCGACGGCGGTGACTAGCGCGCGCTTCAGCGCCGGCATCCATGCCGTGGCGCGTTTGCTGGAGGAGGATCGGGGCCGGGTCCGGCGGCTGCTCGTGGATCGCCGGGTGGACAACGAGCGCATCCGCGGGCTGCTGGAGAAGGCCTCGGCTGGCGGCGTGGCCGTCGAGCGGGTGGCGCGGAACCGGCTGGATGCGCTCGCCGCCGGCACCCGGCATCAGGGCGTGGTGGCGGAACTCCGGGGAGCCTCGTCGCTGGACGAGGCGGCGCTGCGAACGCTGGTGGAGGAGCGCCTGACGGCCGGCGAGGCCCTGCTGCTGCTGGTGCTGGACGGCGTCCAGGACCCCCACAACCTGGGCGCATGCCTGCGCACGGCGGACGCCGCCGGGGTGGACGCCGTGGTCATCCCGCGCCGTAACGCCGCCGGCATTACGCCGGCGGTCCGGAAGGTGGCGACGGGCGCGGCCGAGTCCGTGCCGCTGGCCCGGGTGGAACGCCTGCCCCGGGTGATCGACTGGTTGCACGACTACGGGGTACGGGCCATCGGCACCGCGGACGGCGCCGAGGACGGACTCTACGAAGCGGATCTGACCGGTCCGGTCGCCCTCGTGCTGGGCGGCGAGGAGCGGGGCATGGCGGCGGCGGTCGCGGAGCGCTGCGATGCCGTGATCGCCATCCCGATGGCCGGCAGCGTGGAGAGCCTGAACGTGTCCGTGGCGGCCGGCGTGTGCCTGTACGAGGCCTGCCGGCAGCGCCGCTCGATTGCGTCTGCGCCGGGGCTCGGTTAAGATTCGCGGCCCGTCTGAGCGCGGGACTCCACATAACCTCTTGCCGCACCGGAAGGCGGGCGGCTGTAATCCGAAAGGGGATACGATGAGACACTACGAGATCGTGTTTCTGGTCCACCCTGACCAGAGCGAACAGGTACCGGCCATGGTGGAGCGGTACGAGAGCATGATCACCGACGGCGGCGGTAATATTCATCGCCTCGAAGACTGGGGCCGTCGCCAGCTCGCCCATCCCATCGCCAAGGCCCACAAGGCCCACTACGTCCTGATGAACATCGAGTGCGCCAGAGAGACGCTCGAAGAGCTCACCGGCGCCTTCAAGTTCAATGACGCGGTGCTCCGCCACCTCGTGATCAAACGCGACAACGCCGTCACCGAGGCCTCGCCGATGGCCAAGGCCGTCGAGGACGAGAAGGCCAAGGAGCGCGAGGCCCAGCGTCGTCGCGACGCCCGCGCCGAGGCCGAGGCCCGTGCCCGGGCCGCCGAGGGGGAGGAGAAGGCCGAGGACGAGAAAGAGGACGAGACGAAGGAAGAGACCGGGGAGCCGGCCTCTGCCGATGAGGGCGGCGAGGAGGCCGCCTCCGAAACGTCCGCAGAAGACAGCGAGACGGCGAAAGCCGGCTCCGCCTGAACAGGAGTTTTGCCATGAGTCGCTATTCCCGCCGGCGCAAGTACTGCCGTTTCACCGCCGAAGGCATCGAAGAGATCGACTACAAGGACATCGGCCTGCTGAAGAGCTTTATCTCGGAGACGGGCAAGATCGTCCCCAGCCGCATCACCGGCACGAAGTCTCATTACCAGCGGCAGCTGTCCACGGCCGTGAAGCGCGCCCGCTATCTGGCGCTGCTGCCTTACACCGACCGTCACTGACGGCCGGGCCGCCGGCCTCGCCGAGCACAAGGCCGGCGGCGGTTCCCATGCGACAGATCGCTGTCTGGATTACGGCCCGCTTTCATCGCGCGGTGCTGGTGATCGCGGCGCTGTTCCCGGTCCTGCCGGTGCTGAGCGGCGCGACCACCGTACTGACGGTGCTGGCCCGGGGCCTGCGAGAGGGTGCCGCAGCAGCCTTGCTGGCTGCCGTGCTGCTGATCGCTGCCGTCGCCGTGATGCAGGATTTCCAGATATCGCTTGTGTGGTATCTGGCGATGGTGCAAGGGGGGAGCCTGGCAGCCGTGTGGTTGCTCGTCTCCACCCGCTCGCTGACGCTGACGGCGCAGGCGCTCGCGGTCCTGATGCTGGTGGGTGTCGGCGTGTTCTACGCGCAGGTGGAAGACGTGGCCGGCTTCTGGCGGCCGTTCCTGGAGCAGTTCGCCGGCAATATCTCCGAGGCGGGCGGCATGGCCATGGACGCCTCGGCATTCGTGGCGACCGCGCAGGTACTGATCACGGGCCTCGCTTTCGGCATGACCTGGGTCGGCGCAATGCTCGTGATCCTGCTGGGCTACGCGCTGTACACGCTGCTGCCGGAGCGCGAGCCCGTATTCGGGCGTTTCCGGGAGCTGAACCTGGGGCGTACGCTGGCGCTGGCGACTGCCGTCATCAGCGTGGCGGCGACGCTGACCGGCTCGCCCTGGCTGGTGAATTCGGCGCTGGCACTGCTGGTGGCGTTCGTCGTGCAGGGACTTGCGCTGGTGCACGGGCTGTTCGCGGCGCGGCAGTGGTCGCCGGCGCTGCTGATCGTGATATACGTACTGGCGATACTGCCGTCGCCGGTCTCCGGTGCCGTCATCGGGATGCTGTCCCTGGGCGGATACCTCGACGCCTGGATCGACATCCGCCGGCGCGTGCCGGCCGTCTCCGGGCAGGAATGAATCTGGTAACGTAGGCTGCCTGGCGCAGCACTCTGACAACGGGTGAACGGAATGGAAGTGATACTGCTCGAGAAGATCGAAAACCTCGGCACCATCGGCGACAAGGTGACCGTGAAGTCCGGCTACGGCCGCAACTACCTGCTGCCCCAGGGCAAGGCGACGCTGGCCACGAAGGCGAACGTGGCGAAGTTCGAGGCGATGCGCGCGGAGCTGGAGCAGCAGGCCGCCGAAGAACTCAATGCCGCCACGGCGCGGGCCGAGAAGCTCGCGGACATGCGGGTCGAGATCCCGGCCAAGGTGGGTCCGGAAGGCAAGCTGTTCGGCTCGGTGGGCACGGTCGAGATCGCCGACGCGGTGACCGAGAAGGGCGTCGAGATCGAGCGCGCCGAGGTGCGGCTGCCGGAAGAGGGCCCGCTGCGCGAGGCGGGCGAGCACACCATCGGTGTGCACCTGCACGCCGACGTCGACGTCGAGATCACCGTGGTGGTGGTGCCGGAGGAGCCGGAGACGGGCGCTCCGGGCGCGTAACAGCCCCAGGGAGGAGCCGTCAGCGACTCAATTACAATGGTCCGGGCACTCGAAGAGCAGGAAGCGCGCGAGGCGGCGGAATCGCGCCTGCGTACGCCGCCGCACAGCATGGAGGCCGAGCAGTCGCTGCTCGGCGGACTGATGCTGGACAACGCCGCCTGGGACAAGGTGGCGGACATCGTCACGGCGCAGGACTTCTACCGCAAGGACCACCAGCTCATCTTCGAAGCCATCGGGCGTTTGTCCGAGAGCGGTCAGCCGTCCGACGCGGTGACGTTGCACGAACACCTGGACAACCGGGGCGAGCTGGGCAAAGTCGGCGGCCTCGACTACCTGGCCACGCTGGCCAACGAGACGCCGAGCTCGGCGAACGTGCGCGCGTACGCGGAGATCCTGCGCGAGCGCTCGGTGCTGCGCCAGCTGATCTCCGCCGGCAACGAGATTGCGGGCAGCGCGTTCACCACGGAAGGGCGCACGGCCAGCGAACTGGTGGACGACGCCGAGCGTCGGGTCTTCGAGATCGCCGAGCAGGGCTCCCGTCGGGGCGGCTTCAAGAGCCTGAAGTCCATCCTGCCGGAGACCATCGACCGGATCGACATGCTGCATCAGTCGGACGGCGACATCACCGGCATCTCCTCCGGCTATACCGAATTCGACAAGTTGACCGCGGGCCTGCAAAACGGCGACCTGATCATCATCGCCGGTCGCCCCTCCATGGGCAAGACGACCTTCGCGATCAACATCGCGGAGAATGCCGCCATCGGTGCGAAGGTGCCGACCGCCATCTACTCCATGGAGATGAGCGCCGACCAACTCGCGTTCCGCATGATCTCCTCGCTCGGCCGCGTGGATCAGAGTCACCTGCGTACGGGCCGCTTTCCCGACGAGGACTGGTCGCGCATCAACACGGCCGTGCAGCTGATGTCTGACGCACCGATCTTCATTGACGATACCCCCGCCCTGTCGCCCACCGAGATGCGGGCCCGCGCCCGGCGGCTGAAACGTGAGCACGGCCTCGGCCTGGTCGTGGTGGACTATCTGCAGCTGATGCAGGTGCCCGGCAACAAGGAGAACCGCGCCACCGAGATCTCGGAGATCTCGCGCTCGCTGAAGGCGCTGGCCAAGGAACTCTCCGTGCCGGTCATCGCGCTCTCGCAGCTCAACCGCAGCGTCGAGCAGCGCCAGGACAAGAAGCCGGTCATGTCGGATCTGCGCGAATCCGGTGCCATCGAGCAGGACGCGGACATCATCTGCTTCATCTACCGCGACGAGGTCTACGATGCCGACTCCCCGCGCAAGGGCATCGCCGACATCACCATCGCCAAACAGCGCAACGGGCCCACGGGCGAGTTCCCGCTCACCTTCCTGGGGCGCTTCACCAAGTTCGAGAACTGGGCGCCTGACGCCTGGGGCGACGGTCCGTATCAGTGAGGGCGACGGCCTGCGCGCGGGTGCATACCGGCGCACTCAGGCACAACCTGGCCGAGCTGAGGAGACGCGCGCCAGGCTACCGGGTGATGGCCGTCATCAAGTCGAATGGCTACGGCCACGGCCTGGTGGCGGCCGCGACGGCGCTGGACGCCGCCGATGCCTTTGCAGTGGCGCGCATGGAGGAGGCGCTGCGGCTTCGTGAGGCCGGCATCGACAAGCCCCTGGTGCTGCTCGAGGGCGTGTTCGACGCTCACGACCTGGCGCTCGCGAGGGCGCAGCGGCTGGAACTGGTCGTGCACAGTGGCGAGCAGGTCCGGCTGCTGACCGGATCCCCGCCGGAACTGCCCCTGACGGTGTGGCTGAAGGTGGATACCGGCATGCACCGGCTCGGCATCGCTCCGGCAGACGTGGCGGAGGCGGTGCGCGCCCTGCGGGCCTCGCCCGCGGTGGCGGAACTCCGGCTCATGACCCACTTCGCCCAGGCGGAACGCGTGCAAGACGGTATGACGCCGGCACAGATCCGCGCTCTGCAGGCGGCCGCAGACGGTTTCGACGGCGCGGTCACCCTCGCCAACTCCGCGGCCATACTCGGCTGGAAACCGGATCTGGACGCGATGGCGGCAGGCTCTCCCTCGTTAGGTCCCGCCTGGATCCGTCCGGGCATCTGCCTGTACGGCATATCGCCGTTCCCCGACGAGACGGGCGCGGAGCTCGGACTGGAACCCGCCATGGAATTTCTCTCGACGCTGATCGCGGTCAAGCCGGTGGCCGCCGGCGAGCGGATCGGTTACGGCGGGCGCTACCGGGCTGAGCGCGACATGCGTCTCGGCATCGCCGCCGTCGGCTACGGCGACGGCTACCCCTGGTGCATGCCCGACGGCACGCCGGTGCTGGTGGCCGGCCGGCGCGCGCCTATCGCCGGGCGGGTGTCGATGGACATGATTACGGTCGATCTCAGCGATCTGCCCGAAGCGGTGGTGGGCGACGAGGTAGTGCTCTGGGGCCGGGGCCTGCCGGTCGAGGAAGTGGCCCGCTACGCCGGCACGATCCCCTACGAGCTCGTCTGCCGGGTCACGGAACGGGTGATAAAGGTCACCGAATAGCCGGAAACCGCCGGATCGGCAGATCCGGCAGGATTCAGGTCAGGAAGAAGCCCATCTTGACGCCGGCGAGCTGGAGCACATCGTTGTCGGCCAGCTTGCGGGCCTGGGGCCCTATCGACTCGCCGTTCACCCGCGGATAGTCGCCTTCCTTGCCGCTCTCCACGTGCACCACGTAGTAACCCTCGGCGCGACGGGTGATGGCTGCCACCTGCACGCCGGGCCGGCCCAGCGTGGTGAGCGCCTTGGTCAGCTCGAGCTCGCGCCCGGCGAATCCGCCCGAGAGCACCTGCAGCTTCGCCGTGGGCAGTGCCGCCGGCGCCGGAGCGGCGTCCGAGGCGGCCGTGGCCGTGTGGGCAGCTTCGGGCTCCGGAGCGACGCCTGCCGCCTGCTCGACGGCCTTCTGCGCCTCGTCGATGTGCTCGGGCCGGTGCTGGCTCGGCGGGATCACCATCGTCTTCTCGAATTCGTCCTGATCCGCCTCGTTGGCCTGCTGGTCAACGAAGCGCAGCTGGTGATGGCCGATGGTGATGGTGTCGCCGTGCTGGAGCGCGTGCTTCTTGATCAGCTTGCCGTTGACGTACGTGCCGTTGGTGCTGTTCAGGTCCTCGAGGAACGAGTCGTTGAGGATATTGATGATCAGCGAGTGGTGGCCGCTCACCGCCGGGTTGTCGATGCGCACGTCGTTATCGGGCAGCCGCCCGATCGTGTAGCGCTCCTTGGTCATGTTGTATTCGGCCAGTACCTGACCGTCCAGACTCAGAATCAACCGTGCCATTTGCTGTCACTCGCTCCTGCCGATGGTGCAAGACGCCCGACCCCCGGGGGCGACCCTTGCGATCATTGCCGGAAAAGTCCGGAAATTCTGTCGATCAGTCCCCGTTTTGCGGGGAAAGACTCCAGGACCCGCGCCAGCATGATGGAGACGTTGTCCCGGCCGCCGTGGTCGTTCGTGAGCTGGACCAATTGTTGACCAACCACATCAAGGCTAGCACTAAACGTACTGATAGTTAAATGAATATCTTCATCTTCGACCATGTCCGGCAGCCCGTCCGAGCAGAGCAGATAGACGTCGTCCTTCTCCACCTCGTACTCCTGGACTTCCACCTCGACCGCCGGCTCCACGCCGAGAGCCCTTGTAACATAATTCCGGTTCGTCGACCTCTGCGCCTCTTCCGGCGAATAAAAGCCGCGGTCCACCAGTTCCTGCAGCAGGGAGTGATCCAGCGTCAGTTGCTGGAACTGATCGGCCCGCAGGCGGTAGGCACGGGAGTCGCCGACGTGGGCCACCGAGATCCGGTCGTCGAAGAACAGGCAGGCGACGATGGTGGTGCCCATGCCCTCGCACTGGGGCTGGCTCTGGGCGGTCTGGTAGATGATCTTGTTGGCCCGGGCGATGGCATCGCGCAGGACGATGGTCTGGCGCATCAGGCCGGAGGTGGGCTCGACCTCGCCGCGGTTCTCCCGGTTGGTGGCCTCGCTGACCAGGTCGAAGACGGTCTTCACGGCGATGCCGCTGGCCACCTCGCCGGCGTTGTAGCCGCCCATGCCGTCGGCGAGCACCATCAGCCCGATATCGGGCTGGGTCGCGATCGCATCCTCATTGTGATCGCGCACCTTGCCGGTGTCCGTGATCTCGGAGAATCGGATCTTCCCCTTGAGGCTCATTCTGCTTGCCTGTCTACCGGTCCAGGTTGTGCGTGCTGTCGTTCTCGCCGCGGGAGGTCAGCGCCGTGCTGTGCCCGCGTGCCGGTTCCGGTTCCCTGGCAAGTGCCTCTCGTCCATTGTTCTCCCGGTCGGGGTGTCCCGCCGTGCGGCCGGCCGGCCCGAGCGCCGCGTATCCTCGGTGGCTCGCATGTGCACGGTCCGCCATGATGGGTGCCTCGATCGGGAGCACTCCCTGTGCCGATCGGGTAAGGGTAACACCAACTGAACATAAGTCGGAACGCCCCGCGATACGGACTCGGCCCGGCCGGCGTCGTCGGCCGGCCGCATGCGCGGAGAGCGGCACGGCAGAAGAGGCCGGCGCCGCGATCGTGTCGGTGGCTATTGTTTTCATCGTGGAATCACCCGGCGGGCAGTATAGGTCAAGCGTCGCGGGATTATTGAGATACCGTTACCACTTTGGCCTGCGAACCGGTGCGTGCGGCGGTGCTATCATCCCCGCTTTTCCCGGACCGGCGGCAGGCCGGCAGCGAGTCATGGCGAAGACACGGACGGCCTACGTCTGCGCCTCCTGCGGCGCCCACAGCGTCAAGTGGCAGGGCCAGTGCGCGGACTGCGGCGACTGGAACACCCTGAGCGAGGTGCGGCTCGCACCCGGCAGCGGCGCGGCCCCATCCGGCGCCGGCGCCGATCTGGCGGCGCTGGCCACGCTCGCGGAGGCGGGCGCCGAAGAGCGGGAGCGTACCACCACGGGATTCGGCGAGTTCGACCGGGTGTTGGGCGGCGGGCTGGTACCGGGTGCAGTCATACTCCTCGGCGGCGATCCGGGCGTCGGCAAGTCCACGCTGCTGCTGCAGGTGGCGGCGCGGCTGCGGGAGTCGCTGCCGGTGCTCTACGTGAGCGGCGAGGAGAGCCTGCGGCAGGTCGCCCAGCGGGCCCGCCGGCTGGGCGTGGCGGACAGCGATCTGCACCTGCTGGCCGAGACCCGCCTCGACCTCATGCTGGATGCGGTCACGCGCTCGCGGGCCTCCGTGCTGATCGTCGATTCCATGCAGACCATCACGGCGGACGGCGTGGACTCGGCGGCCGGCAGCGTCAGCCAGCTGCGCGAGTGTGTCGCCCGGCTGGTGCGCCTGGCCAAGGAGCGCGACGTCGCCGTGTTCGTTGTCGGCCACGTGACGAAGGAGGGCGCCATCGCCGGGCCCCGGGTGGTCGAGCACATGGTGGATACCGTGCTCTATTTCGAGAGCGATCCCGCGAGCCGCTTCAGCATGGTCAGGGCGGTGAAGAACCGCTTCGGTGCGGTCAACGAGATCGGCATGTTCGCCATGGGCGCCGAGGGCTTCCGCGAGGTGAAGAACCCGTCAGCGATCTTTCTCTCCCGGGACACGGCCGAGACCGCCGGCGGTGTGGTGACCGTGGCCTGGGAAGGCAGCCGGCCCATGCTGGTGGAGGTGCAGGCGCTGGTGACGGAAAGTGCGGGCGGTTATCCGCGCCGGCTGTCCCAGGGCCAGGACCAGAACCGGCTGAATCTGCTGCTGGCCGTGCTGCAGCGCCACGGGGGGCTGTCCCTGGCCGGCGACGACGTGTTCGTCAACGTGGTCGGCGGCATCCGCATCGCCGAGACCGCGGCTGATCTGCCGACCGTGCTGGCCGTCGTGTCGAGTCTGAGGGACCGGGTGCTCGACCGGCGCACCATCAGCTTCGGCGAGATCGGCCTGGCAGGCGAGGTGCGGCCCGTGCGCTATGGCGAGGAGCGGCTCGCCGAAGCGGCGAAGCAGGGCTTCACCCGGGCCATCGTACCGAAAGCGAACGCGCCCCGCCGGGCCCTGGAGGGCATGGAGGCGATACCCGTGTCACGGCTTTCCGAGGCCCTGGACGCGGCCTTCGGCTGACCGCTCAGTCCGCCCCGGCGGCCAGCCGCGGCGGTTCCCGTTCGCGGATGCGCGCCGAGCGCACCATGTTCTCGCTGGTCGCGAGGATCTCCACCGGGTAGTCGTTCAGTTCGAGCAGAGTGCCGGGCTCCGGGATGGTCTCCAGCGTCTCCAGTATCAGGCCGTTCAGGGTCTTCGGTCCGTCCGTGGGCAGCTGCCAGCCCAGCAGGCGGTTCAGTTCGCGAACGTTCGCACTGCCGTCGATGATCCAGCCGCCCGCACCATCCGGCTGCAGATCCGGATGCTGGTCCGAGGGCACCGTGCGGAACTCGCCGACGATCTCCTGCAGGATATCCTCCAGCGTCACCATGCCCTGGATATCGCCGTACTCGTCGACCACCAGCGCGAGACGGCGCTTGCGCTGCTGGAACTGGACCAGCTGGGTGCTGAGAGGCGTGCCCTCCGGCACGTAATAGGGTTCCTGCAGCGCCTCCACGAGGTCTTCGCGGGCGAGCTCCGCCTTGCGCAGGGCGGTGACGAGCCGCCGGATGTGCAGAATGCCCACCACGTTGTCGATGCTGTCCCGATAGGCTGGCAGTCGCGTGTGCTGGCTGGCCTGGATCTGGTCCAGGATCCGCACCATCGGCTCCTCGAGATTGATGGCGATGATCTCGTTGTGGGGCACCATGATGTCGTCCACGGTGACCTTCTCGAGGTCCAGGATGCTGGTGAGCATGCGCCGGTAGCGGCGCGAGATCATCGCGCCGGCCTCATTGACCACGGTGCGCAGCTCTTCGCTGCTGAGCGAGTGGGATTGCACGTCGTCGTGGCGCACGCCGAACAGGCGCAACACGGCATTGGCCAGCAGGTTCGTGACCCAGACGAACGGGTAAAGGACGCGCAGCAGCGGGTAGTAGATGAATGCCGCAGGCAGCGCTACGCGCTCCGGGTGCAGCGCGGCCAGCGTCTTCGGCGCCACCTCCGCGAAGATCAGTATCACCAGCGTCAGCAGGCCGGTGCCGATGGCGATGGCCGCCTCGCCGCCCAGTCGGAGAGAGATCAGGGTCACCAGGGAGGCGGCCGAGATGTTGACCAGGTTATTGCCGAGCAGGATAAGGCCGATCAGGCGGTCCGGCCGACGCAGCAACGACTCGGCGAGCCGTGCGCCCCGGTGGCCGGAGCGGGCACGATGTCGCAGGCGGTAGCGGTTCAGGCTCATGAGAGCCGTCTCGGTGCCCGAGAAGAACGCCGACAGTATCAGCAGCAGCCCGAGTACACCGAACAGGAAGCCCAGAGGTTGGTCTTCGGTCAAAGAGGGGGCACCCCGTCTCCTTTCAACTAGATAGCAGGCAGTTGACCAACAGGGCAGCGTCGCTGTCAAGCGCACGGGTCGCGGCCCGGCACCCCGGGGCACCTCGGCGGGCCGGCGCCATCAGCCCCAGGGCCGGTGCAGAATGTACTCGAGGACGATCTTGCTGCCGTAGTAGGCCAGCACCAGCGTGAAGAAACCGCCGAGGTAGAGATAGATGGCGCGCCGCCCGCGCCAGCCGGCGAGCTGGCGACCGATCAGCAGCACGCCGAACAGGCCCAGTGCGATGAACGAGAGCACGCTCTTGTGGAGCAGGTGCTGGGCAAACAGGTTCTCGACGCGCACCAGGCCGCTGAACACCGCCAGGAGCAGGCAGAGGAAACCGGCCGTGGCCACGCCGTAGAGCAGGGACTCCATGGTCTCCAGCGGCGGCATCAGCCGCGTATAGAGCCCCATCTTCGCTCTGCGCAGCAGCCGGTCCTGGTGCAGGGCGGCGACGGCGAGCACGGCACCCACGGCGAGCAGGCTGTACGCGAACATCGACAGCATGACATGGGTGCGCAGCTGCCAGGTGAGGCTGGACGTGACGTTGGCCTCGTTGCTGAAACCGGTGCCGAGCGCCGCCACGCCCGCCACCAGGAAGAGGATCGCCGAAAGTCCGCGCAACCGCTCCCTGAGGGCGGCGAGCGTGGCCAGTATCGCGACCTGCCAGCCGGCGAGAGACGTCATGCTGAAGATGCTGAGCCGCAGCGCGTCGCCGACCAGTATCTCCCGTGCCAGCATCTGTTCGTGCGCCAGCAGCCCCGCCAGAGCCAGCGGCAGGGAGAACCAGAACAGAACCTCGTGCCGGTGCTCGTATTTCGGCATCTGGCCGGCCGCCAGCAGGCAGCCCGCACCGGCGTACAAGGCGAGAACTGTGATTTGAAACACGGAAACCCTGGGAGGCGTCAAATAGGTTTAGAAGCACCGAAATCATCGCACATGGTGTCCCTGTTTAGAACCCTGTCATCCCGACGCACAGGCGCGTAGCCGGCCAGGGACGGGCGAGCTTCGAGCAGAGACCGGAGCGGGTCGAAAGCCTATGCGGATCAGGATCATGGGATGCAGCGGAGGGATAGGTGCGGGAACGCGCACTTCCGCGATGCTGATCGACGACGATGTGCTCCTGGATGCCGGGACCGGCGTCGGCGACCTGCAGCTCGACGAGCTTGCCCGCATCCGCCACGTCTTCCTCACCCATTCCCACCTCGACCATATCGCGGGGCTGCCGCTGTTCCTCGACAGCGTGTTCGACAGCCGCGACGGCGAGCAGATCACCGTCTACGGCCGGCGCGAGACCCTGGAAGCGGTCCAGAAGCATCTGTTCAACTGGGTGATCTGGCCGGATTTCTCCGTGCTGCCGACGGCGGAGGATCCGGTGCTGCGCTACCGCGTCTGCAACCCCGGCGATACGGTGGCCATCGGCGCGCGGGAGTTCACCGCCGTGGACGTCGCCCACAGCGTCCCGGCCCAGGGCTACACCATCAATGACGCCGGCAAGGGCTTCGCCGTGAGCGGCGATACCGGCACCAACCGCACCCTGTGGCCCATACTGAATTCCCTGCCGGAGCTGCGGGCGCTGGTCATCGAGGTCTCCTTCCCCAACGCGCAGGAGAATCTGGCCAGGGAATCGGGCCACTACACGCCGAGCACGATGGCCGAGGACATCGCCCAGCTCCGGCACACGCCGGACATCTGGCTTACGGCGATGAAGCCCGGCGAGGAAGAGGTGATCCTGCATCAGGTCAAGGAGGCGCTGCCCCTGCGCCGGGTCGAGATGCTGTCCCGGGGCGCCGTTCTCGATATCTGATATCCGGTTTCCCGGCCGGCTGCCGAACCGCTAGAATAAGCCGCTGTCAAAAGGCTCTCACGGCCTCCAGTCATTCACGCCCGCGGGCGACGGCAGCATGTTCGACAATCTCAGCGATCGACTGAGTGGTGCGGCGAAATCCCTCACGGGCAAGGGCCGCATCACCGAAGACAACATCCGGGACACCCTGCGGCAGGTGCGCATGGCACTGCTGGAGGCCGACGTGGCGCTGCCCGTGGTCAAGGACTTCATCGGCCGGGTGCGCGAGCGCGCGCTGGGCGAGGAGGTCTCCCGCAGCCTCACGCCGGGCCAGGCCTTCGTCAAGATCATCCAGGCAGAGCTGGAGCGGGTGCTGGGCGGGGAGACCGAGGCACTGGATCTGCGTGCGCAGCCGCCGGTGGTCATCCTGCTGGCGGGCCTGCAGGGCGCGGGCAAGACCACCACGGCGGCGAAGCTCGCCCGACGCCTGATCGAGAAGGAGAAGAAGTCCGTCGCACTGGTCAGCGTCGACGTGCATCGGCCGGCCGCCATCCTGCAGCTGGAGCGTCTGGCCGGGGAGGTGGGCGCCGAGTGGATTCCCTCCGAGGCCTCGGAGGCGCCCACGGTCATCGTGCAGCGGGCGCTGGAGGCGGCCCGGCGCAGTTTCGCGGACGTGCTCATCGTGGATACCGCGGGCCGCCTGCACGTCGACGACGAGATGATGAGCGAGGTCCGAGCCGTGCACGAGCTGGCCTCGCCGCACGAGACCCTGTTCGTGATCGATGCCATGGCGGGCCAGGACGCCGTGAACGCAGCCCGGGCGTTCTCCGAGGCGCTGCCGCTGACCGGCGCCATCCTGACCAAGGCGGACGGCGATGCCCGCGGCGGCGTCGCCCTGTCGGTGCGCGAGATCACCGGCAAGCCCATCCGCTTCATGGGCGTCGGCGAGAAAACGGACGCGCTGGAGGTGTTTCATCCCGGCCGCATGGCCACCCGGATTCTCGGCATGGGCGACGTGCTCTCGCTGGTGGAGGAGGTCGAGCAGAAGGTCGACCGCAAGAAGGCGGAGAAACTCGCCGGCAAGATCGCGAAGGGCCGGGGCTTCACGCTCGCCGATATGCGTGATCAGTTCCAGCAGATGCTGGAGATGGGCGGTCTGGAGTCCCTGCTGGACAAGCTGCCGGGCATGGGGAAGATCAACCCGGCGGCGCTGAAAGGCCAGGCCGACGACAGCCAGCTGCGCCGTCAGATCGCCATCATCAATTCCATGACCCCGGGCGAGCGGCGTTTCCCCAGGACCATCAACGGTTCGCGCAAGCGGCGGATCGCCGCGGGCAGCGGGGTGCAGGTGCAGGACGTCAACCGGCTCCTGAAACAGTACACCCAGATGGAGAAGATGATGAAGCGTTTCTCCAAGGGCGGCATGAAGAAGCTGATGCGCGGCATGCCCGGCGGCGGCATGCCGCCGATGGGTCGCTGACGGCGGGTGCCGCCGGCGAGCGAAGCGCCGAAAAGTTCTTCACTTTAATCCTTCACTTTTTCTCGCATTGCAGTAGAATGGCGTGTTTTCTCGGGCGCCGCGCCGGGCGATTGCCTGCGCCCGCGTCTATTGTTTTCAGAATACGGTTTCAGATTCGAGAATGGGCGAGGTCCATTAATACATGGTCAGCATCCGGTTAACCAGGGGAGGGGCGAAGAAGAAGCCCTTCTACCACGTCATCGTGACAGACAGCCGCAACCGGCGGGACGGCCGCTACATCGAGCGGCTCGGCTTCTTCAACCCGCAGGCGAAAGAGGACGAAGAGTCCCTGCGCCTCGACGTGGCCCGTGTCGAGCACTGGATCGGTCAGGGCGCCCGGCCGTCGGAGCGGGTGGCTTCGCTGCTGAAGCAGGCCCGCAAGACCGCCGCCAGCGCCTGAGCGGCATCCCGCCCGCCGGGGCCGTGGAAGAACGCGATCCGGCGGTGACCGGCGATCTGGTCACCCTGGGCCGGATCAGCGGCGTCCACGGCATACGGGGATGGGTGAAGGTGTTTTCCTACACCGACCCTAGGGAGAATGTGCTCTCCTACCCGGAATGGTGGCTGATCAGGGGCCGGGAGCGGCGCCGGGTGCGGGTACGGGACGGCCGCGCGGGCGGCCGGACGATCACCGCCGCGCTGGAGTCCGTCGAGGACCGCGAGGCGGCGGAGGAATGGGTCGGGGCCGAGATCGCCGTCGAGCGGTCGAGTCTGCCGGACCCCGGAGAGGGAGAATATTACTGGGCCGATCTGATCGGCCTGGAAGTGCGCGACAGCCGCGGCGAGCGGCTCGGCCGGGTCGGCAACATGCTGGAGACCGGCGCGCACGACGTGATGGTGGTCGATCGCGGCGAGGGAGAGGATTTGCTGATCCCTTTCGTGATCGACCGGACGGTGAAGGCGGTGCGCCTGGACGAAGGCTGCATCGTCGTCGACTGGGAGTGGAGCTGACCCCGTGCACATCGAAGTGGTCAGCCTGTTCCCTGACGAGGTTCTGACCGTCGGTCGCTTCGGCGTCGTCGGTCGGGCCGTCGACAGCGGGCTGGTATCGCTGGGCGCGGTGAATCCGCGGGATTTCACCGAGGACGTGCACCGCACGGTGGACGACAGGCCCTACGGTGGCGGCCCGGGCATGGTGATGAAGTTCGGCCCGCTCGCGGCCGCGATCGACGCGGCCCGCGCACGGACCGGAGACGGGGCCCGGGTGGTGTACCTGAGTCCCCAGGGCAGGCGCTTCGACCAGGGCCTGGCGCGGCAGTATTCAGCGCTTCCGGCCCTGGTGCTGCTGGCCGGACGCTACGAGGGTGTCGACGAGCGGCTGATCGAGGTCGGCGTCGACGAGGAGGTCTCGGTCGGGGACTTCGTCCTCAGCGGCGGCGAGATCGCGGCCATGGCCGTCATCGACGCCACGGTGCGGCTGCTGCCGGGGACGCTGGGCGATGCGGAGTCTGCGGTGCAGGAGTCGTTCGAGACGGGACTGCTCGACTGCCCGCATTACACCCGTCCGGAGGTGGTGGCCGGCCGACCGGTGCCGGCGGTGCTCACCTCGGGCGACCACCGGGCCATCGCCCGCTGGCGACTGAAGCAGTCGCTGGGCCGGACCTGGGCGCGGCGGCCGGATCTGCTGCGCGACAGGCAGCTGACGGACGAGGAGCGCGAGCTGCTCGAGGAATACAAGGCCGAGGCAGGGGATGCCGCGGCCGGAATAGGGTAAGACGTTCAACATTCGACTGAGACAGCAGGAACAAGCCATGAGCAAGGTCATCGACGCTTTGGAACAGGAACAGATGCAGCGCGACATACCCGAGTTCGCCCCGGGCGACACGGTAGCCGTGCAGGTGCGCGTCAAGGAAGGCGACCGGGAGCGTCTCCAGTCCTACGAGGGCGTGGTGATCGCCAAGCGCAACCGTGGCCTGAACTCGTCCTTCACGGTGCGAAAGATGTCTCATGGCGAGGGCGTCGAGCGCGTCTTCCAGACCTACAGCCCCTCCATCGGCGACATCATCGTCAAGCGCAAGGGCGACGTGCGCCGCGCCAAGCTGTACTACCTGCGCGGACGCACGGGCAAGGCGGCCAGAATCCGCGAGAAGATCTGACGGCGATGCCGTGACCCGTGACCCCGATTGCCGGAGGAACGAAGCCTGCCGGCCGGGGTCACAGCTGACATGACGGAACGCTCCTGCAACAAGACCCGCGCGGGCCTCGTCGCCCTCCTGGTGGCGGCCCTGGGCTCGACCGGCTGTGCCTCGCTGGTCTCCTCTGCCGCGTCCGGGTTCGCCGACAATCTGAGTTCGGCCGTGCTGAACCAGACGGATCCGGAGACGGTGCGGGACGGAGCACCGGCCTATCTGCTGCTGCTGGACAGCCTGGTGGAGGGCAACCCGGATGATCCAGCCGTGCTGCAGGCCGCCGCCGAGCTCTATGCCTCCTACGGCGCGGTGTTCGCCGACGACCCGGAGCGTGCCCGGCGCCTCACCGACCGCGCCCGCACCTACGGCGAGCGCTCCCTGTGCATCGAATACCGGCCTGCCTGCACCTGGGAAGAGCAGGATTACGACGCCTTCGAGGAGACCCTGGCCGGCCTGAGGCCGGGCGACGCCGACGCGCTCTACAGCTATGCGCTTGCGTCACTGGCCTACATCCGCGCGCACAGCGACGACTGGAGCTCGCTGGCGGAGCTGCCCCGGATGGAGGCGGTACTGGAGCGCCTGCTCGAGCTGGACGCCGGCGAGTACGACGCACAGCTCTATACGTATCTCGGCATCCTCGCGACGCTCCGTCCGCCGTCTCTCGGCGGCGAACCGGAGCTGGCGCGAAACTATTTCGAGCGCGCCATCGAACTCACCGGGGGCAGGGATCTGTCCGTGAAGGTGGAGTACGCCCGGGGCTACGCGCGCCTGCTCTACGAGCGGGACCTGCACGATCGCCTTCTGAACGAGGTGCTCGAGGCCGATCCCGTGGTGCCCGGTTACACCCTCACGAATACGCTGGCCCAGCGCGACGCCGAGGTGCTGCTCCAGAGCGCCGACGCGTATTTCTGAGCCCGGACTCCGAGCGAAGAGCTACTCACAGGGAATGCAAGCCATGAACGCCAGAATCGTCGTCCTCATCGCCCTCATCGCGCTGCTGCTGGTTGCCGCCCCGGCCTCCGCCGTCGATCTGAAGATCGCCACCATCGCCCCCGAGGGTTCGACCTGGATGAAGGACATGCGGGCGGCGTCCGCAGAGATCGCCGAGCGCACCGACGGCCGGGTGAACATCAAGCTCTATGGTGGCGGCGTCATGGGCGACGACAAGAAGGTGCTGCGCAAGATCCGCATCGGCCAGCTGCACGGCGGAGTTTTCACCGCCAACAGCATGGAGCAGTACTATCCGGACCTGAACATCTACGGCCTGCCGCTGCTGTTCGAGAACGATGCCGAGGTGCAGTACGTGCGCGAGCGCGTCGACCCGAAGCTCGAGGCCGGGCTCGAGGAGGCCGGCTTCGTGAGCTTCGGTTTCGCGGGAGGCGGCTTCGCCCGTTTCCTCTCCAACACGCCGGTACGCTCGGTGGACGACCTGAAGGGCAAGAAGGTCTGGGTGCCGGAGGGCGACCAGATCAGCTACCGGGCAATGGAGGCGCTGGACCTCTCGCCGGTCACCCTGCCGGTGACCGACGTGCTGACCGGCCTGCAGACCGGCCTGATCGACATCGTCGCCTCGCCGCCCGTGGCGGTGCTGGTGCTGCAGTGGCACACCAAGGTGGACTACCTGACCGAGCTGCCGCTGCTCTACACGCTCGGCTATCTCGCCATCGACAAGCGCGCGTTCTCGCGCCTCTCCGAGGCCGATCAGGCGGTCGTCGACGAAGTCATGAACCGCGTCTACGAGAACTTCGACCGCATCAATCAGGCCGACAACGAACAGGCGCTGGCGGCGCTGGGCAACACCGGCGTGGACTTCGTGGAGCCGGTGGACGGCGCCATCGACCGCTGGCGTGAGCCGGTCATGGCCGCGAACCGGAGCCTGGCGGAAGAGGGTTACCTTTCGCCGGAGCTGCTGGATGAGGTGCAGGCGCTGCTGGCGGAGTACCGGACCCGGGCCGCTGCGGCGGCGCAGGCGGACGGCGACAGCCCGTGACCGAGGCGCCCGGGCGTCTCGGCGGGCGCCTGAGCGAGCGCCTGGAGCGTGCAGGCCGGCTGCTGGAGGACATGGTCCTCATCGTGCTGCTGTCGGCCATGATCCTGCTGGCCACCACCCAGATCATCATCCGCAATGCCTTCGACTTCAGCTTCATCTGGGCCGATGAGGTGCTGAAGCTGATGGTGCTCTGGGTGGCCCTGTTCGGTGCGGTCGCGGCCAGCCGGGCGGACAAGCACATCAGCATCGACGTCGTGTCACGGTTCCTCTCGCCCGGGCTGCGCCTGATCTCCGAACTGGTGGTCAATGCCTTCACCGCGGCGGTCTGCGCCCTGCTGGCCTGGCATTCCGGCCGTTTCGTCTACACGGCATGGGAGTTCGGCGACCAGCTGGTCGGCGGGCTGCCGGCCTGGTGGTTCCAGATCGTCATGCCGATCGCCTTCGGGCTGATGGCCTGGCGCTATCTGCTGTTCACCGGCTCGAGCGCCGTGCGTCTCGGCAACCGCCTGCGTTACCGGGAGCCGTGATGATCCTGTTCGGTATCGTACTGCTCCTGCTGGCGCTGCTCGGCGCGCCCCTGTTCGCGGTCATCGCCGCGAGCGCCATGTGGGGCTATTACCAGGCGGATATCGATCTCTCGGCCGTGGCCATCGAGTTCTTCAGCGTCGGCACGATGCCGTTCCTGCTGGCGATACCGTTGTTCACGTTCGCGGGTTTCGTGCTGAGCGAGAGCGGCGCGCCACGCCGGCTGGTGCGCATCACGCGCGCCCTGCTGGGCTGGATGCCCGGCGGGCTCGCCATCGTCTCTCTGGCGGCCTGCGCGTTCTTCACGGCATTCACGGGCGCCTCGGGCGTCACCATCATCGCGCTGGGCGCCATCCTGTATCCAGCGCTGACTCAGGCCGGCTATCCGGAGCGCTTCAACCTGGGCCTGGTCACCAGCGCCGGCAGCCTGGGCCTGCTGTTCGCGCCGTCGCTGCCGCTGATCCTGTACGGCGTCGTCGCCCAGCAGTCGATCGACGAGCTGTTCCGGGCCGGCGTGCTGCCCGGCCTGCTGATGCTGATCATGCTCTCGGGCTGGAGCCTGTGGGTGAACCGCCGTCAGCGACAGCCGCTGTCGGAGTTCTCGTGGCGGGAGGTGGCAGGTGCCGTTCGCGAGTCCGCCTGGGAGATACCGCTGCCGGTCGTGGTGCTCGGCGGCATCTACTCCGGACTCATCGGCGTCTCGGAGGCGGCCGCGGTCACGGCGCTCTACGTGGTATTCGTCGAGGTCTTCATGCTGCGGGAGATCCCGCTGCGCGAGCTGCCCCGGATCATGCGCGAGTCCATGCTGCTGGTGGGCGGTATCCTGGTCATCCTCGGCGTCTCGCTGGCCTCGACCAACATCATGATCGATGCCGGCGTGCCCCAGAAGCTGCTCGCGGTCGTCGAGCAGTTCGTGAGCGGGCCGCTCACCTTCCTGCTGCTCCTGCTCGTGTTCCTGCTGATCCTGGGTGCCATACTGGATATCTTCTCCGCGCTGGTGCTGGTGGTTCCCCTGATTCTGCCTGTCGCCGCGCAGTACGACATCCACCCGATCCATCTCGGTATCATCTTCCTGGCCGCGATGCAGCTGGGCTATCTGACGCCACCGGTAGGCCTCAATCTGTTCATCGCCAGTTACCGCTTCGAGGAGCCTATCGTCCGCGTCTATCTGGCGACGCTGCCGTTTCTGTTGATTCTGCTGATCTCGGTCATCATCATCACCTACGTGCCGGCGCTGTCCCTGTGGCTGCTGCCGGGCGTCTGAGCGCGGCCTGCCGGCGGCGCCGGCGCCATTGACCGGATTCGATACTACGGCGCAGGCGCGCCGGACGAGGAGTGAAAAGCATGGCCCTGGGAAAAGCCCTGATGAGAGTCCTGCGTGCCCTGTGGCGCGGACTGGACGGCATCCGCAAGATCCTGCATCTGCTGGTGCTGCTGTTCCTGTTCGCGCTCGTGGTCGCGGCCCTGTCGCCGCCGGTGGCCGAGCTGCCGCGCAAGGCGGCGCTGGTGATCGCGCCGGAGGGCTACCTGGTGGAGGAGTTCGAGGGCAACCCGGTCGACCGCGCCCTTGCCGAGGCCATGGGCGATGGCGTCGGCCAGACCCGGCTCCGTGACGTACAGGAAGCCCTGGCGTGGGCCGCGGAGGACGACCGCATACCGGCGGTGGTGCTCGAGCTGGACGCGTTCCTGGGCGGCGGGCTGACCAAGCTGCAGGCGGTCGCGAACGCCATCGAGACGTTCAAGGCTTCCGGCAAGCCCGTGATCGCCATGGGCAACGCCTACACCCAGGCGGGCTACTACATCGCCGCCCACGCCGACGAGGTGTGGCTGCAGGATCAGGGCGTGGTGTTCCTGCAGGGCTACGGTATCTACCGCAACTACTTCCGCGATGCCATCGAAAAGCTCGGCATCGACTGGAACGTCTTCACCGCAGGCACCTACAAGTCTTTTGCCGAGCCCTTTACCCGCAACGACATGTCGGAGGCCGCGAAGACGGCCAACCGGGATCTGCTCGACCAGCTGTGGCAGGCCTGGCTCGGCGGCGTGTCCGCCGCCCGGGGCCTCGACGCCGCCCGGCTGCAGGCCGGCATCGACAACCTGCCCGAGGAGCTGGAGGCGAGCAACGGACGTTTCTCGGACATGGCCGTCCGGCTCGGCCTGGCCGACCGGGTAACCACCCGAGCCGAGTTCCGCGAGCACATGATCGGCATCGCCGGCGCCAACGGCGGACAGGAACGCAGTTACCGCTCCATCGGCATGGATGCCTATCTGGACGGCCAGCGGCTGCTGCGCGGTGACGAGACGGGTGCGAGCAACGTGGCGGTGGTTGTCGCGGCCGGCCCGGTGGTGGAAGGCGATGCGCCGGCCGGCAACATCGGCGGCGAGTCCACCAGCAACCTGATCCGCAGGGCCATAGAGGATGAGTCGGTGAAGGCGCTGGTGCTGCGCGTCGACAGCGGCGGCGGCAGCACGTTCGCTTCCGAGCTTATCTTCGACGAAATCCAGGCCTTCAAGGCCACGGAGCGGCCGGTGATCGTCTCCATGAGCAGTGTGGCTGCCTCGGCCGGCTACTGGATATCGACCGCGGGCGACGAGATTCTGGCGCACCCCACGACCATCACGGGCTCCATCGGCGTCGTGGGCATGTTCCCCACATTCCAGCGCACGCTGGAGAAGGTGGGCATCAATACGGACGGAGTGGGTACGACGGCGCTGGCCGGCGCGCTGCGCCCGGACCGTGCCTTGGACGAGACGCTCCGGCGCACGATCGAAATCACGGTGGATACGACCTATCGGGACTTCGTCGACGGTGTCGCCGAGCAGCGCGGCCTGGAACGCGAGACGGTCGGCGATATCGCCGAGGGACGGGTCTGGACCGGCCAGGACGCGCTGGAGTTCGGGCTGATCGACCGTTTCGGCGACCTGGACGATGCCATCGATGCGGCGGCGGAGCGTGCCGGCCTGGCGGAGGGCGAGTACGGTGTGAAATACGTGGAGCGGCCGCTGACGCCGGGTCAGGAGTTCCTGCTGCAGCTGCTGAACTCGCGCATCGGTCCGACGGTGGCGGGGGTGGCCGCGACCGGCTTCGCCGGTCGCGGCTCGCCGCTGGCGCCGCTGGTGACCGCGGTGGAGGACGCGTGGCGCGGCATCGCCCGGTTCAACGACCGCCGCGGGACGTACGCGGACTGCTTCTGCGACATCCTGCGCTAGTCCGGGAACGGCCCCGCCTGCTGAGGCAGCCGGCGGGGCCGGGCCTCAGGCGTGCCAGTCCAGCACGACCTTGCCGGACTGGCCGGACGACATCGTCTCGAAGGCCTCGCCGTAGTCGGCGAGGGGGAAGTGATGCGTGATGATTGGCCTCACGTCGAGTCCGCTCTGCAGCATGCTCGACATCTTGTACCAGGTCTCGAACATCTCGCGGCCGTAGATGCCCTTCACCATCAGGCCCTTGAAGATGATCTGGTTCCAGTCGATGGCGGTGTCCTCGGGCGGAATGCCCAGCAGCGCCACGCGGCCGCCGTGGTGCATGACGCGCAGCAACTCCCGTAGCGCCGAAGGCTGCCCGGACATCTCCATGCCGACGTCGAAGCCCTCGGTCATGCCCAGCGCCTGCATGGCGTCGTCGATGGAATCCCGCGTGACGTTCAGCGTCATGGAGGCGCCCATCTGCCGCGCCAGGTCGAGCCGATAGTCGTTCACGTCGGTGATTACCACGTGGCGGGCGCCCGCATAGCGGCAGATGGCTACCGCCATGATGCCTATCGGGCCCGCGCCGGTGATGATGACGTCCTCGCCCACGAGGTCGAAGGAGAGGGCGGTGTGGGTGGCGTTGCCCAGCGGGTCGAGGATGGCCGCCATGTCGTCCGTGATGGCCTCGGGCAGCTTGAAGACGTTGAAGGCGGGTACCGAGATGTACTCGGCGAAGGCGCCGGGGCGGTTCACGCCCACCCCCACGGTGTTGATGCACAGGTGACGCCGGCCGGCACGGCAGTTGCGGCACACGCCGCAGGTGATGTGGCCTTCGGCGGAGACCCGGTCGCCCGGTTCCAGGCCGCGCACCTCGCTGCCCACCTCGACGATGCGGCCGCAGAATTCGTGTCCTACGGCCATGGGCACCGGGATGGTTTTCTTCGCCCAGTCGTCCCATTGGTAGATGTGGATATCCGTGCCGCAGATCGCGGTCCTGGATACCTCGATCAGGACGTCGTTGTGGCCGACCTCGGGCTCCGGGATGTCTTCGAGCCAGATGCCGGGTTCGGCCAGTTTCTTCACCAGTGCTTTCATGAGGCCTCCGCTGTCAGCTGATGACGCCGAGTTCCCGGCCCACGGCCGCGAACGCGTCGATGGCCCGGTCGAGGTGTTCCCGGTCGTGTCCGGCGGACATCTGCGTGCGGATGCGCGCCTTGCCGTGGGGCACCACCGGATAGGAGAAGCCGATCACGTAGATACCGTGCTCCAGCAACCGGTCGGCCATCTGCCCGGCCAGGCGCGCGTCGCCCAGCATCACGGGGATGATGGGGTGCTCGCCCGGCAGCAGGTCGAAGCCGAGCGCCTCCATGCGGCTGCGGAAATACTCCGCGTTCGCGGCGAGCTTCTCGCGCAGCCCGCTGTCGGACTCGAGCAGATTCACCACCTCGATGGAGGCGGCCGCGATGACCGGCGCCAGGGTGTTCGAGAAGAGATAGGGGCGTGAGCGCTGCCGCAGCCAGGCCACGATCTCCCTGCGCCCGGCCGTGAAGCCGCCGGAGGCGCCGCCCAGGGCCTTGCCCAGCGTGCTGGTGATGATGTCCACCCGGCCCATCACGTCGCGGTACTCGTGGGTGCCGCGGCCCTCGCGGCCGAGGAAACCGGTGGCGTGGCAGTCGTCGATCATCACCAGCGCCTGGTATTGATCGGCGAGATCGCAGATGCGCTGCAGATCCGCGATGGTGCCGTCCATGGAGAACACGCCGTCGGTGGCGATCAGGCGCACGCGCGCGTCCTTCGCGGCTCGCAGCTGCTCCTCCAGGTCCGCCATGTCGTCGTGCCGGTAACGGTAGCGCTGCGCCTTGCACAGACGGACGCCGTCGATGATGCTGGCGTGATTCAGCTCGTCGCTGATGACGGCGTCCTCCGGCCCCAGCAGGGTCTCGAACAGGCCGCCGTTGGCGTCGAAACAGGACGGGTAGAGGATCGTGTCCTCGGTACCCAGGAAATCGCTGATACGGCCCTCCAGCTCCTTGTGCACCGTCTGGGTCCCGCAGATGAAGCGCACCGACGCCATGCCGTAGCCGTGCTCGTCGATGGCGCGGCGGGCCGCGGCGACGATCTGCGGATGGTTCGCCAGCCCCAGGTAGTTGTTGGCGCAGAAATTGATGACGTGGCGCGTGTCGCCGTCCTCGCGCACGTCGATCTCGGCCTGCTGGGGCCCGGCGATGACCCGTTCCTCCTTGTACAGGCCCTTTTCCTTCAGCTCCTCGGTCGCTTCGGACAGCGATGCCAGAAACGCTTCTTTCACGGCCATACTCCTTGCTTGCGCTGACCCGGAGTATATCAGCCGTGGTCAGTACGGCCTCTGGAGTATGGGCCGGCGAGGCGCGACAATGCGGGCATGGGCGAGGACGCATTGCGCATCGACAAATGGCTCTGGCATACCCGGTTCTTCAAGACCCGGGGGCTCGCCGCGAAAGCCGTCGCGGGCGGGCACGTGCACGTCAACGGGGAGCGGGTGAAGGCATCCCGCATGGTCCGTGTCGGCGATCGGCTGGAGATCACCCGGGACCGGCTGACCTGGCGGCTCACTGTGCTGACGCTGCCCCCGCGCCGGGGTCCCGCCCGGGAAGCCGAGGCCTGCTACCATGAGGAAGAGGGGAGCCGGCGGGAGCGCGAAGCGCTGATCGAGACGCTGCGCCAGGACCGTCGCGCCATGCCGCGCACGGACGGCCGGCCGGACAAGCACACGCGGCGCGAACTGCGCCGACTGAATCGCAAGGCCTGAACCGGCCGCTCGCCGGGACGAAGGCCGCGCACGATCGAAGGGCTCTATCTTGAACAGGGAAACCGCAACGGGCGCCGGCCGGCGTCTTCCGGATCAGTCGGCCGCGGCGCCGCCGCTGGACCGGGCCATCAACGAGCGTTACCTCACCGACGAGTCGAAGGTGGTGGCCGAGCTGCTCGAGCGTGCCGACGCCGGACAGGCGCTGCGCGAGCGGGTGCGCGAGACGGCGGTCGAGCTCGTCGCCCGGGTGCGGAAGACGGAGCGCAGTCACGGCGGGCTGGACGCATTCCTGCACAAGTACGACCTGTCGTCCCAGGAAGGCGTCGTGCTGATGTGCATCGCCGAGGCGTTGTTGCGCATCCCCGATGCGGATACGGCCGACCGGCTCATCGCCGACAAGCTGACGTCGGGCCGCTGGGAGGAGCACCTCGGCAGCAGCGAGTCGTTGTTCGTCAACGCTTCCACCTGGGGGCTGATGCTGACCGGCCGGCTCATGCGGCTCGACGAGGCCACCATCCGCAACCCGGCGAAGTTCCTCGGCAAGCTGACCGGCAAGGCCGGCGAGCCCGTGGTGCGTCAGGCGATGCGCCAGGCCATGAAGATCATGGGTCATCAGTTCGTCATGGGCCGGGATATCGGCGAGGCACTGGAGCGGGCCGGCGAGCGCGGCAACCGGCGCTACCGCTATTCCTACGACATGCTCGGCGAGGCGGCGCTCACGGCGGAGGACGCCGAGCGCTACTTCCGGGCCTACGCAGGCGCCATCGAGGCGATCGGCGGCGCGGCCGGCGACGATGTCATCGCGGCTCCGGGCGTCTCGGTGAAACTCTCCGCCCTGCATCCGCGCTACGAGTTCACGCATCGGGCCCGGCTGCTGCACGAACTGGTCCCGCGTCTGGCCCGGCTGACGGAGATGGCCCGCGACGCGGGGATACCGTTGACGGTGGATGCGGAGGAGGCGGACCGGCTGGAGATCTCGCTGGAGGTGTTCGAGGCGGTCGCCGGGAGTACCTCCGCGGCAGGCTATGGCGGCCTGGGTCTCGCCGTGCAGGCGTACCAGAAGCGGGCGCTGCCGGTGATCCGCTGGCTGGCGGAGCTGGCCGGACGCACCGGCCGGCGCATCCCGGTGCGCCTGGTGAAAGGGGCGTACTGGGACACGGAGATAAAGCGCGCCCAGGAGCAGGGGCTCGCGGGCTATCCCGTGTTTACGCGCAAGGCCAACACCGACGTCTCGTTTCTCGCCTGCGCGCGCGAGCTGCTGGATGCCGGCGAGCGGCTCTATCCCCAGTTCGCCACCCACAACGCGCATACGCTGGCGAGCATCCTGCACCTGGCGGGGCAGCGGCGGGACTACGAGTTCCAGAGGCTGCACGGCATGGGCGAGGAGCTGTACGAACAGGTCGTCGACCCGGAGCGCTACGACCGGCCCTGCCGCGTGTACGCGCCGGTGGGCAGCCACGAGGACCTGCTGCCGTACCTGGTGCGCCGCCTGCTCGAGAACGGCGCCAATACCTCCTTCGTCAACCGCATCGTGGACGAGGAAGCGCCGATGGAGGAGATCGTGGCGGATCCGGTCGAGACGGTGCGGCGTCTGGAGTCTTATCCCCATCCGCGCATCCCGCTGCCGGCCGCCATCTACGGGGAGGAGCGGCGGAATTCCCGCGGGCTGAACCTCGCGGACCGGGCCTTGCTGGGCGACTGGCTGGAGCGGATGCAAAAGGCGCTGGATGGCAGTCACCACGCGCGCCCGCGGGTGGCCGGCCGGGCGCTGTCCGGACGGCCGGTGGAGTCGCGCAATCCGGCGCGTACGGGCGACGTGGTCGGCGTGGTGGAGTACGCGGACGGCGCCGCGGTGGACCGGGCTCTCGGGGCCGCGTCGGAGGCCTGGTACGACTGGAATGGGACCGATGCGGCAACGCGCGCGAACATACTGCGTCGTGCCGCGGATCTCTACGAGGAGGAGGCGCCTGCCCTGATGGCGCTGTGCGTGGCCGAAGCCGGCAAGAGCATCGGGGACTCGCTCGGAGAGGTCCGCGAGGCGGTGGACTTCCTGCGCTATTACGCGGCGCGTGCGCAGGCGCTGTTCGGGGCGCCGCTGCCGATGGCGGGGCCGACCGGCGAACGCAACGAACTCCGGCTGCACGGCAGGGGCGTATTCGTCTGCATCAGCCCGTGGAACTTCCCGCTGGCGATCTTCACCGGCCAGGTGGCGGCGGCGCTCGCCGCCGGCAATACGGTGCTCGCGAAGCCGGCAGAGCAGACCTCGCTGATCGCGGCCCGGGCGGTGGATATCCTGCACCGGGCCGGCGTGCCGGGCGAGGTATTGAACTTCCTGCCCGGCGAGGGCGGAGAGGTGGGCGCGGCGGCCGTGGCCGACCCGCGTGTGGCCGGGGTGGCCTTCACCGGTTCCACGGAGACGGCGCGACTGATCAATCGCGCGCTGGCCGAGCGGCCGGGGCCCATCGCGGCGTTCATCGCCGAGACCGGCGGGCAGAACGCGATGCTGGTCGACAGTTCGGCCTTGCCCGAGCAGGTGGTGAAGGACGCGGTGTATTCCGGGTACAACAGCGCCGGCCAGCGTTGTTCTGCGCTGCGCATCCTGTGCGTGCAGCGGGACATAGCGCCCCGGGTGATCGAGCTGCTGACCGGCCACATGGACGAGCTCAGCGTGGGTGATCCGGGGCTGCTGAGCACCGACGTGGGCCCGGTCATCGATGCCGGAGCGCAGGAGATGCTCGAGCGCCACGTGGCCGAGCTCGGGGCGAGGTCGTCTCTGGTGCACCGTACGCGGCTCGGCGAGGGCACGGGCGGCGGCACGTTCGTGGCGCCGACGGCCATCGAGATCGAGAGTATCGACCAGCTGGGCCGCGAGGTCTTCGGGCCCGTGGTGCATATCTACCGCTATCGCGCGCGGGACCTGCGCAAGACCGTCGAGGCGATCAACGCCACGGGTTACGGCCTGACCATGGGCGTGCACAGCCGCATCGACCGGCGAGCGCGGGACATCGCCGCCTGGGCGCGGGTGGGGAATGTGTACGTGAACAGAAACATGATCGGTGCCGTCGTGGGCGCTCAGCCCTTCGGCGGTCAGGGCTTGTCGGGAACCGGCCCGAAGGCCGGCGGACCGCATTACCTGCTGCGCTTCGCCACCGAACGCAGCCTCAGCAACAACACCGCGGCGGTAGGCGGCAACGCAACCCTGCTTTCCCTCGCTGCGGATTAGGTGCCGGACCGAACTTTCGCAACTTATTTCAGTTATCGGGAGCGCAGCGAAACCTCGCGAACGAGCCCGCTCCGAATAAGTTCAGAAAGTTGGAAAAGTTCGGTCCGGCACCTAATCGGTGCGGTCGTGGATTCTTTTGGGGTAGTCGTAGGCGACCAGGCTGAGCTCTGCGGTGAAGAACTCCCGCCAGTCCTTCGCCTCGGCGCCCAGGGTGACGAAGCCGGCCGTGACCAGGTTATCGGTGAGGCCCGGCAGCAGCCTGTTCACGAGGTCGGTGAGCCCCGGGTTATGGGCGCAGATCAGAAGGTGATTGAAGCTGCCGTCCTGGCGGCCGATCACCTCAACCAGGGTGCCCGCGCTGGCCAGGTAAAGGTCGGCATCCCGCTGCAGGAATTCGCGCGGGTAGCCGATGACCCTCGCAACCGCTTTCGCAGTAGCCCATGCCCTTTTGGCGGGGCTGCTGACGATCAGCGAGGGACGGACGCCGGCCGCCTGCAGGCGACGCCCCATATCCGGCGCATCCCCGCGGCCCCGCCCGTTCAGCGGTCGGTCGAAGTCGGAGACGGAGTCGTCCTTCCAGCTCGACTTTGCGTGGCGCAACAGCGTCAGCGTCTTCTCCCGGTCCTCCGGCGGCTGGGAGGGATGGCCGCGCTGCTCGGTCACATCATGCCCGTCTGCAGCCGCGCCTCGTCGCTCATCATCGACTGATTCCACGGCGGATCGAACACCAGTTCCACCCGCACGTCGGCCACCGTCGGGATGACCGATACCTTCTCGCGCACGTCCTCGACCAGGATGTCGCCCATCCCGCAGCCGGGCGCCGTCAGCGTCATGTCGATGTCCACCCGGCGCTCGCCCTTGCCGAGGCTGCTGATCTGACAGCGGTAGATGAGCCCCAGATCCGCGATGTTCACCGGAATCTCCGGGTCGTAACAGGTCTTCAGCTGGGACCAGATCACGGCCTCCAGTTCCTCGTCAGTGGCATCCTCGGGCACCTCCGGCGGCGGCACCGGCTCCTTGCCCAGCGCATCGGCGTCGGCGCCGGCGATACGGAACAGGTTACCTTCCAGAAAGATCGTGAAACTGCCGCCGAGCGCCTGGGTGATGTGGGCCGTGGCGCCTTCGCGCAGCGTCACTTCTTCGCCCATGGGGATGATCACCGCCCGCACGTCGCGGGTGAGGGTAACCGGTTCGCTGTTGTGCCCGAACATCATGATTCAGTGCTCACCTTTCCTTCGTGTCTGGTCAGTGCCGCGCGCAGTGCATGCCAGGCCAGGCTCGCGCATTTTACCCGGGACGGGAAATCCCGCACCCCGGCCAGCGCCTCCAGCTTGCCCAGCGCCGCGCCCGCGTCCTCGCCCCGGAGCATCGCCTGGATACCGTCCGCGGCGTCCAGCGCCTCGGCCTCGGACTGACCGGCCACCGTCTCGGTCAGCAGCGATGCCGAAGCCATCGAAATGGCGCAGCCGCTGCCTTCGAACGCAGCGTCTCGCACCTCGCCGTCCTCGACGCGGACGTAGAGATGCAACTTGTCGCCGCACAGCGGATTCACCCCTTCCGCTTCGTGCGTGTAGTGCTCCGGCCGCCCGAAGTGACGCGGGCGCCGGGCATGGTCCAGGATCAGCTCCCGGTACAGCTCCCGCAGTTGCCCGGCCGAGGATTCCGCCACGGTCACCCTCCGAAAATCTCTTTCGCGCGCCCCAGTGCCGTCACCAGCCGGTCCACGTCTTCCCGGTTGTTGTAGAGGCCGAGCGAGGCCCGTGCGGTGCCCGGCAGGCCGTAGCGCTCCATCACCGGCATGGCGCAATGGTGACCTGTGCGGATGGCGACGCCGAGCTGGTCCAGGATAGTGCCCAGGTCGTGAGGATGGATCTCGTCCAGCATGAACGAGACCACGCCCACCTTGTGGGGCGCCGTGCCGATGATGCGCAGCCCCTCCACGGTGGCCAGCTGCTGGTTCAGGTAGGCCAGCAGCTCGGTCTCGTAGCGGGCGATCTCCGCCGGCCCGATGCCGGCCAGGTAATCCACCGCCGCGCCGAGGCCGACGGCACCCGAGATGTTCGGCGTGCCGGCCTCGAATTTGTAAGGCAGCTCGTTCCACGTGCTGCCCTCGAAGGAGACGGTGAGGATCATGTCGCCACCGCCCTGCCACGGAGGCATCTCCTCCAGCAGTGCCTCACGGCCGTACAGCACCCCGATCCCGGTGGGCGCGTACATCTTGTGCCCGGAGAAGGCGAAGAAGTCGCAGCCGAGTTCCTGCACGTTCACGGGCCCGTGGGGCACCGCCTGTGCGCCATCCACCAGCGTCACGATGCCGCGTTCCCGGGCCAGCGCGATGATCTCCCGCGCCGGCGTGATGGTGCCGAGGGCGTTCGACGTATGGGAGAAGGCGATGAGCTTCGTACGCTCGCCGATCAGTGCCTTCAGCGCCTCCAGGTCGACCGCGCCGGCGTCGTCGATGGGGGCGACGCGCAGCACCGCGCCCGTGCGCTCGCAGAGCATCTGCCAGGGGACGATATTCGCGTGATGCTCCAGCCACGTGATCAGGATCTCGTCGCCGGGACCGACGTTCTTCGCGGCCCAGCTGTTCGCCACCAGGTTGATGGCCTCCGTGGTGCCCCGCGTGAAGACGATCTCCGAGGTGGCGGCCGCGTTGATAAACCCCCGGACCCTCTCCCGTGCGCCCTCGTAGGCTTCGGTTGCCCGATGGCTCAACGTATGGACTCCGCGGTGCACGTTGGCGTGGTCGTGCTTCTCGTAGTGCTCCACGGCCTCGATCACGGGCAGCGGCCGCTGGGAAGACGCGGCACTGTCCAGGTAGGTCAGCGGCTGACCGTTCACTTCCTGGAACAGGATCGGGAAGTCCGACCGCCGGGCCTCGACGGCCGCGGTGGCGAGATCGCCCGCTATCTGATTCTCCTGTGCACTCACAGTAATGACTCCAGTTCGTCGAATTCCGGCAGGCCGCCGACCAGCATGCGCTCCATTCGCCGCGCCAGCGCCGGGGAATCGGTGCGGCCGAGCAGCTCGCGCAGGAAGGCGAAGATCAGCAGGTGCCGCGCGCTCTCCGTATCGATGCCCCGGGAGCGCAGATAGAACAGCGCGGTCTCGTCCAGCTGGCCGACCGTGGCACCGTGGCTGCACTTCACGTCGTCGGCATAGATCTCCAGCTCCGGTTTGGTGTCGACTTCCGCCTTGTCCGAGAGCAGCAGATTGCGGTTCGACTGGGCCGCGTCGGTGCCGTCGGCTCCGGCATGCACCATCACCTTGCCGTTGAACACGGCCCGGCTGCGGTCCTTCAGCACGCCGCGGTAGTCCTCGGTGCTGATCGTGTCCGGCGCCTCGTGATCGATGCGCGTGTGATTGTCCACATGCTGATCGCCGCCCGTCACGTAGATGCCGTTGAGGCTGACGGCGGCTTCGCGGTCGGTAAGGCGCACCATCGTATCGTGGCGCACGAGCCGGCCGCCGAGGTCGAGGCTGTGGCAGTCCAGTCGGGCCCGCGCTGCCAGCGCGGCATGCAGCCGGCTCACCTGAAAGCTCTGCGCCGGCTGCTGCTGGAGCCTGAAGTGCTCGATGCGCGAGGCCTCGTGCTGGACGATGTCGGTGACCACGTTCGTGAAGCGCCGGGCCTCCGCCTCGCCGGCGTAGTGTTCCACGATGGTCGCGCGGGCGTGGGCGCCGGCCTCGACCACGATGCGCGGGCTGGCCACGGCACTCGCCTCGCCGGTGACCACGAATACCAGGTAGAGCGGCCTGTCGAGCACGGCGGTGTCGTCGAGAGAAAGGCGCAGGCCGTCCGTCAGGAGCGCGCCGTTCAGTGCCGTCATCGCGTCCGCGGACGCGCCGGCCGCGCTCTGCGGCGGCAGACCCGTCCTCAGCAGCGGCTCCAGGGAGACGCCTTCCGGCAGCGTGTCGGGGAGGGAATCGGCGTCGAGGCGGCCGTCCACGAACACCACGGAGTGGGCATCGAACTCGCCGAGCACCTCCCGTGCCAGCGCCGCGGCGCGGCGCTCCGCGCTCTCACCCGGCGCCTCGGCGGTGCCGGCCAGCCAGTCGTCGCTGAAATCCGCCAGCGGCGCCAGGCTGGTGTACTTCCAGTCCTCCTGGCGGACGTGCGGGAACCCCGCCTCCAGGAAGCGCTGCAGGTTCGTCTCGCGAAACCGGGCGAGCCAGTCGGGTCCCGGCCGGGCCTCGACCGCCTGTCGCAGCCGCGTCTCGTCGAGGGACGGTGCCTTCATGCGCTAGCCGCCTCCCGCAGCCAGTCGTAGCCGCGCTCCTCGAGTTCCAGCGCCAGGTTCTTGTCACCGGAGCGTACGATGCGCCCCCGGGACAGCACGTGCACCGCGTCGGGCTCGATGTAGTCGAGCAGGCGCTGGTAGTGGGTCACCATCACGATCGCCCGGTCCGGCGTGCGCAGGGAATTCACGCCGCCGGCCACGACTTTCAGCGCGTCGATGTCCAGGCCCGAGTCCGTCTCGTCGAGCAGACACAGCGCCGGCTCCAGCACGGCCATCTGCAGTATCTCGTTGCGCTTCTTCTCGCCCCCGGAGAAGCCCTCGTTCACGCCCCGGTTCAGGAAACTCTGGTCCATCTGCATGAGGCTCATCTTCGAGCGCACGAGTTTCAGGAAGTCGATGGCGTCCACCTCCGGCTCGCCCCGGGCCTTGCGCACGGCATTCAGTGCGGCCTTGAGCAGGTAGGCATTGTTCACGCCCGGGATCTCCACCGGGTACTGGAAGGCGAGGAAGACGCCTTCACGGGCGCGCTCCTCGGGGTCCATCTCCAGCAGATCGCGGCCGCGGAAGCGCACTTCGCCGTCGGTGACCTCGTAGTCCTCGCGGCCCGCCAGCACGTGGGCCAGCGTGCTCTTGCCCGAGCCGTTCGGGCCCATGATGGCGTGCACCTCACCGGCATTCACCGTCAGGTCGACGCCGCGGAGGATCTCGGTGCCCTCGACGGTGGCGTGCAGATTCCTGATTTCGAGTAAGGGTTCCATTTAATGTCCTCGTCAGCCCACGGCGCCTTCCAGGCTCACGTTCAGCAGAGCCTGGGCCTCGACGGCGAATTCCATGGGCAGTTCCTTGAAGACTTCCTTGCAGAAGCCGTTCACGATGAGATTGACGGCATCCTCTTCGGAGATGCCGCGCTGACGGCAGTAGAACAGCTGGTCCTCGCCGATCTTCGACGTGGTCGCCTCGTGCTCCACCTTTGCCGAGGAGTTCTTCACCTCGACGTAGGGGAAGGTATGCGCGCCGCATTCCTTCCCGATCAGCAGAGAGTCGCACTGGGTGTAGTTACGCGCCCTGTGCGCGCTCGGCATCACCCGCACGAGGCCCCGGTAGGCCTGCTGGGCGCGGCCGGCGGAGATGCCCTTGGAGACGATCGTGCTCGTGGTCTCCTTGCCGATGTGGATCATCTTGGTGCCGGTGTCGGCCTGCTGCAGGTTATTGGTGACCGCCACCGAGTAGAACTCCCCCACCGAACGGTCGCCCCGCAGGACGCAGCTCGGGTACTTCCAGGTGATGGCCGAGCCGGTTTCCACCTGGGTCCAGGAGATCTTGGAATCGTCGCCGCGGCAATCGCCCCGCTTGGTGACGAAGTTGTAGATGCCGCCTTTGCCGTGCTCGTCGCCCGGATACCAGTTCTGCACCGTCGAATACTTGATCTCCGCATCCTTCATGGCGACGAGTTCGACGACCGCCGCGTGCAGCTGGTTCTCGTCCCGCATCGGGGCCGTGCAGCCCTCGAGGTAGCTCACGTGGCTCCCTTCCTCGGCGACGATCAGCGTGCGTTCGAACTGCCCGGTATTGGCGGCGTTGATGCGGAAATAGGTGGACAGCTCCATGGGGCAGCGCACGCCCTTCGGCACGTAGACGAAGCTGCCGTCGGTGAAGACCGCGGAGTTCAGCGCCGCGAAGAAATTGTCGCGCCGGGGTACCACGCTGCCGAGATACTTGCGAACCAGTTCCGGATGCTCGCGGATGGCCTCGGAGAACGAGCAGAAGATCACGCCGGCCTCGGAGAGCTTCTCCTTGAACGTGGTCGTGACCGAGACGCTGTCGAAGACGGCATCCACGGCCACGCCGGCCAGCCGGGCCCGCTCGTGCAGCGGGATGCCGAGCTTGTCGTAGGTCTCGAGCAGCTTCGGATCCACTTCGTCCAGACTCTTCGGCCGGTCCGCGTCGGATTTCGGCGCCGAGAAGTAGGAGATGGCCTGGAAGTCGATGGGCGGATGCTGCACGTGTGCCCAGTTCGGCTCGCGCATCTTCAGCCAGTGCCGGTACGCCTGCAGCCGCCACTCCAGCATCCACTCCGGCTCGTCCTTCTTCGCCGAGATCATGGCGATGACGTCCTCGGACAGGCCGGGCGGCACGGTGTCCGAAGCGATGTCCGTATAGAAGCCGTGGCGGTACTTGCTCTTGACCAGTGTCTCTACTTCGGTGCTCTTGGTAGCCATAATGCGCTCAGTGTGCGTCCGTTTTGTCTTCCCGGCCGATGGCAGCGGTCGCCGCGGTGGTCGCGGGCATCGGCACGAGCGTGAATGTGGGGATGGCGGGGCGCGATTTCTGCAACTCTGTCAGGCTGATACCCGCCAGGGCGGCGCGGATCTGCCGGTTTATCTGTTGCCAGGAACTGCCAACGCTGCAGTTCTCCTCCAGCTCGCAGCTCGACTCCCGGCCGCTGCACTCGGTAATGGCCAGCGGGCCTTCCAGGGCGTCGATGATATGGGCCGCGCTGATGTCTTCCGGCGCCTGCGCCAGCCGGTAGCCGCCGTTCGCGCCGCGCTCGGAGGCCACCAGGCCCGCGTGGGCGAGCTGTTTCAACAGCTTGCTGACGGTGGGGGCGCCCAGCCCGGTCGCCGCAGCGATCTCGCTGGCGCTCTGCAGCTCATGGTCGGCGTCCGCCAGGTGCGCGAGCACCACGGTCCCGTAGTCGGTGAGTTTCGAGATTCTCAGCATTGCGGCTCTCACGACTGATGGAGTGCGCTAAGACCGAATCATGGGATCCGGCCTGAAGCCTCTCCTGCACGTTATAGAGGACCATTTTAGTACTAATTGGTTTCCGGTGCCAGATCGGGCGTATTTCAGGGGGTCCGGGGCAGAGGATTTTGCTATCCTCTGCCGCTTGCGCGAGCGCCCGGACCCGGGCCCGGCGCACCGATGGCACAGGGACGGAGATGGCCCAGAACACGGAAAACGTGGTCGAGATCCGCGGCCTCTGCTATTCGCGGGGCCAGCGCCAGATATTCGACCATCTGGATATCGACATCAAGCGCGGCAAGGTCACGGCCATCATGGGCCCCAGCGGCACCGGCAAGACCACGCTGCTGCGCCTGATCACAGGCCAGCTCGTGCCGAACAAGGGCACGATCGTGGTCGACGGCGAGGATATCTCCAGGCTCAACCGCAGCGGCATCTATCGGATGCGCAAGAAGATCGGCATGCTGTTCCAGAACGGCGCGCTGCTCACGGATTACCCGGTGTTCGAGAACGTGGCTTTCCCGCTGCGCGAGCACACCGATCTGCCGGACCGCCTGATCCGCCACATCGTGCTAACAAAGCTGCACGCCGTGGGTCTGCGCGGCGCGGCCACCCTGATGCCCGCGGAACTCTCGGGCGGCATGGCGCGGCGGGTGGCACTCGCCCGCGCGATGGTCATGGACCCGGAAATCCTCATCTACGACGAGCCGTTCGTCGGGCTGGACCCGATCTCGATGGGCGTGATCGTACGCCTGGTCCGGCGCATGAACGACATCCTCGGCATCTCCAGCATCGTGGTCAGTCACGACGTGCAGGAGATCAGCACGGTGGCCGACGTGAGCTACCTGATCTCGGACGGCAAGGTGGTGGCGTCCGGCAGCCCGGAGGAGCTGAGCGGAGCACCCTCGGAGCTGGTCAGGCAGTTCATGCACGGCATGGCGGACGGGCCGGTGCCGTTCCATTACCCGGCGCCGGACTATGCGGAGCAGCTCCTCGGCCGCGAGGGTGACTGACACCGTGCTGCGGGATCTCCTCTACGCACTGGCCGGCTTCCTGCAGACCTTCGGTCAGCTGCAGCTGTTCTTCCTGCGTCTGGTGGCCGAGACGCCGCGGGCGATCTGGCGCCGCTTCCCGCTCATCGTGCAGCAGGTCCACAATACGGGCGCGCTCTCGCTGCCCATCATCATCACGTCCGCCTTCTTCGTGGGCGGCGTCCTGGGCCTGCAGGGTTACGACAACCTGTCGCGGTTCGGCTCGGAGGACGCGCTGGGCGTGTTCGTCGCGCTCTCGCTCATGAAGGAACTCGGCCCCGTGGTGACCGCACTGCTGTTCTCCGGCCGGGCCGGCACGGCACTCGCCTCGGAGATCGGCCTCATGCGGGCCACGGACCAGCTTTCGGCCATGGAGATGATGGCCGTGGACCCCATCCGGCGGGTCGTGATGCCCCGTTTCCTCGGCGGCGTCATCGCCATGCCGCTGCTCGCCGGCATCTTCAGCGCGGTGGGCATCTTCGGCGCCTATATGGTGGGCGTCGTGCTGATGGGGGTTGATATCGGCGCCTTCTGGGCGCAGATGAGGGAGAGCGTGGAAATGGCCGACATCATGGAGGGCGTGGTCAAGAGCGTCGTCTTCGGTGTGGCGGCCAGCCTGCTCGCCGTGTTCGAGGGTTACAATGCCCTGCCGACGGCGGAAGGGGTCGGCAGGGCGACGACGCGCACGGTGGTCATTTCCTCCATCGCCGTGCTCGTGCTCGATTTCATGATCACCGCCGCCTTGATGTGAAGGTACAGCGCTTATGCAACAGACCAGAGCCGTAGAGATCAGCACCGGGTTGTTCGTGTTCCTGGGCTTCGCCGCGTTGTTCTTCCTGATCACGCAGACGACCACCATCGGCGGTTACGTGCAGGACGATACCTACGAGGTGACGGCCCGGTTCCAGAACGTGGGCAGCCTGAAGGTGCGCTCGCCGGTGAGCATGGCCGGCGTCACCATCGGGCGGGTGAGCGCCATCGAGTTCGACCCGCAGCGACTGGACGCCGTCGTGACCATGCGCATCGAGAACCGCTACGACCAGATACCGGAGGACTCCGACGCCAGCATCCTCACGGCGGGGTTGCTCGGCAGCCAGTACATCGGGCTTCAGCCTGGCGGCTCCGAGATGTACCTGGAAGACGGCAGCGAGGTGCTGTTCACGCAGTCCGCGGTGGTGCTGGAGAACCTGATCGGTAAATTCCTGGTGAACATGGGTTCGGGAGACGACGAATGAGATTCTGGATGACCACCCTGGCGCTGCTGGGCGTATTGCTGAGCCTCCCGGGTATCGCCCGGGCGGAAGGTCCCACCGCCGTGATCGAGACTGCGGTGGACGAACTCTCGGAGGCCCTCGAGGGCCGCAAGCTGGAGCTGTCGGAGAACCGGCAGGAGTTGTACGAGGTGATCGACGGCATTCTGCTGCCACGCTTCGATCGCCGCTACGCCTCCCAGCTCGTGCTGGGCCGCTACTGGCGCACGGCTAGCGAGGAGCAGCAGGAGCGGTTCATCCGCGCCTTTTACCAGGCGCTGGTCGAACGCTATGCCGACGGCGTGCTGGAGTTCGACGAGGAGCGCATCGAAGTGCTGCCCTTCCGTGGCGACCCGGAGGAGCGGCGCACCACGGTGCGGACCGAGGTCAAACTGGACGACGGCACGGAAGTGCCGGTGAACTACGGCCTGGTGAAGCGCGAGGACGGCTGGAAGGTGTATGACGTGACCGTCGAGGGCATCTCCTACGTGCGCAACTTCCGCACCGAGCTCAACGCGGAGATCGCCAGCAAGGGACTGGAGGGCGTCATCCAGCGGCTGGAGCGTGAGGCGGGTTTGCGCGAAGGCGAGGGCGGGGAGTCCGATAGCGGGGACGCTGAAGACTCGGGCGAGAAGTGAGCGAGCGCTGGGAGTTCCGTGACCTGGGCGAGGGCCGTTTCGCGCTGGAGGGCGAGATGACCTTCGGGACGGCGGCCGCGATACTGCGGGAGAGCATCGAGCACTTCGCCGATCACACGATGCTGGAAGTCGACCTGGGCGGCGTCACGAAGACCGACAGCGCCGGCCTGGCGCTGCTGCTGGAGTGGATCACCTGGGCGAATCACACCGTGCGTGAAATTCATTTCCGTCGGATACCGGAGAAGGTCACGAACATCGCCCAGACCAGCGACGTGGAGGAACTCCTGAGCGTGGGCGAGCGCTGGGTGGGATTCATCGAGGACCGTGGGGGCGAAGAGAGCCCCGCGCCGCTCTGAGTCTTCGCCTGCGGTCCGGCGGCAGGCTCCAGCCGTCAGCCGATGCCCGGATTGCGGCCGGGGTCGTTTCGGGCCACCTCCCTGAGCTGCTCCTCGCTCAGGTATTCCTTGATGAAATCGATCCGCGCCTCGAAGCGCGCGCGCTGAATCGGCTCGGTCTCCGGCAGCTCCAGCGCCCGTGACAGGAAGCCCACGGCCCGCACCAGGTCGCCGATCATGATGTTGTACTCGGACAGGTAGTAGTGGGCCTCGGCCGTCTCACCGGCGGCAATGGCGGCCCGGGCGATCAGCCGTACCTGCTCCGGCGTCGGCGGCGTGTTGTTCAGCAGATCCAGCAGCATGTCGTGGGCCATGTCGCCCCGGCCCAGCTGCAGCAGCGTCTCGGCGTAGCGGATCACCAGCGGCACGTTGCGCGGGAACAGATCGCGGGCGTTCGCATACGTGGACAGCGAGGCCATCTCGTTGTCGTTCGCCATCTGCGCCTCGGCCAGGCCGATGTGATAGGCGATCACGTCCTCGTTGCGGTCGATCAGCCGCTCGAAGATACGCTGGGCCTCGGCCGGCCGGTCCATGCGCAGGAGCACCAGCGCCTCGCCGTAGAGCGCGGCATCGCCTGGCGGCGCGGATTCGCGGAAGTAGGTGAGGGCGTCCCGGGGCGAGGTGCGGCCCTGGGCGATGATCCGCGCCTTGGTCAGGCCGTAGCCCATCGTTTCCTCGACCTCGGCCACGTTCAGCGCGGCCGCCCGGGAGCGGGTCTCGGCGATGCGGGCGCTGGACACCGGGTGAGTGCGGAGGAACTCGGGGACGCTGCTGGCGAACGGCCCCGCCCGACGGCCGATGGTGGCGAAGAAGTCGGGCATGCCCTGGGGGTCGAAACCGGCGGCGGCCATCGTGGCCACGCCGACCCGGTCCGCCTCGTACTCGTTGCGGCGGGTAAAGTCGATGCGGTTCTGCACCATCATGCCCTGGGCCCCCATGATGGCGCCCTGGGTGGCGTCGCTGCCGCCGTCCGCGGCCATGCCGACGAGGATCGCGCCCAGCATGGTGGCCAGCGTGATGATGCTGGCCCGGGAGTTGTTGTAGATGGAGCGGGCGATATGGCGCTGGGTCACGTGGGCGATCTCGTGGGCCAGCACGCCGGCCAGTTCGCTCTCGTCCTCCGTCGCCTCGATCAGGCCGGTATGCACGCCGATGAAGCCCCCGGGCAGTGCGAAGGCGTTGATGCTCGGGTCGTCGACGACGAAGAACTCGAACTCCTGCTCGCCGTCGTTCGCGTGCGCGACCAGCCGGTGGCCGATCGCCTCGATGTACTCGGTGATCTGGGGGTCGTCGACCACCGTGCCCCGGTTCCTGAGCTCGCGCATGATGGCGCGGCCTATACGGGCCTCCTCCGACTTTGGCAGCATCGCGTTGGCCGGGCTGCCGATATCCGGCAGCTCGTCGGCCGCCAGCAGGGGCCCGCCGCTCGCGAGTATCGCCGCCAGCGGCGCGAGCAGCAGCACTGACCTGGCAGCGAGAGCGGCCAGTCTTCGGAGGTCAGCCAACATGAAAGGTAGGACAATGGCCGGCATATTGCGTTCCCATTATACGCCGGCCTTCCGCGGCGGACCGTCAGAAAGTGTCAACGGGAGATCCGGACGGGGTCGCGGCGTCAGGCCAGCTCCTTCGCCGCCTCGAGCACTTCCCCGGCGTGGCCCTTCACCCTGACCTTGCGCCATTCCCGGCGCAGTTTGCCCTTGTCGTCGATCAGGAAAGTGCTGCGTTCGATGCCCACGACCTTGCGCCCGTACATGTTCTTCTCCTTGATTACGTCGAACTGGCGACAGACCTTCTCCTCCGCATCGGACAGCAGGTCGAACGGAAACTCGTGCTTGGCCCGGAATTTCTCGTGGGAGGCGACGGAGTCGCGTGAGAGCCCCAGGATCACCGTGTTGGCCCGCTTGAACTTGCCGTGCAGGTCGCGGAAATCCTGGCCCTCGGTCGTGCATCCGGGGGTGGAGTCCTTCGGATAGAAGTACAGAACGACATTCTTGCCGCGCAGGTCCTTCAGGCGGACCGACTTTTCGCCCGTCGCGGGCAGCTCGAAGTCCTTGACCATCTTGCCGATTTCGGGTGCGCTCATCGGGGTCTCTCCTCCTGCAATGGAATCCGTACCGGGCGGCGCCGGCGTCAGGCTTTCACCGGTTCGAGTATGGCGTCCAGGTTGTACTGGTCGCACATCTCCATGAACTCTTCGCGAAGCTGGGCGATGTGGATGCGCTCGGGCACGCTGATATTCATCTGCACGGAGAACATGGGCGCGCCGGTGTGGGCGGCCGCATAGCTGCGGGTGCTGAGCTCGGCGATGTCGATGCCCCGGCTCGAGAAGAAGCGGGCGATATTGAACACCACTCCCTGCTGGTCGAGGCAGACGACGTCCACGGCGTAGGGCAGGCTGTCCCGCTTCTCCGCGCGTTCCCGGGTTTGGCGCAGGGTGGCGTTGATCCCGTGCTGTTTCTCGAGCTTGTCGAGTTCGGTCTCCAGCCGGTTCACGGTATGCCAGTTGCCGGAGACCAGCAGCAGCATGGCGAATTCCTGGCCGAGGGTGCTCATGCGGCTCTCGATGATATTGCCGCCGCACTCCAGGATGGTCTCCGTCAGGTCCTGAACCACACCGGTTCGGTCGTTTCCGATAGCTGAAATAACAATGAGTTGGGACATTTTTCTCGAACAGATTGTGCGCCTGGCGCGGCTGGCTGGTCGCCGCAGTGTACTGTGATTGTAGCGGCGTGCAAGCAATTGATTTGCCGCGCACTCTTGCCGCGGACCGGGCTCGGCCAGTACCATCGCCGGCTTGTTCACGCGGAGTAATCCATGATCCAGGGCAGCCTGGTCGCGCTCGCGACGCCGTTCACCGATGCCGACGAGGTCGACTATGCGGCGCTCGAGCGCCTGATCGATTTCCATTGCGAGGCGGGGACGGACGGGCTGGTGATTGCCGGCACGACGGGTGAGTCCGCCACGCTCCTGAAAGAGGAGCACGCCGAGCTGGTGCGCCGCTCCGTGGAACTCGCGGACGGGCGCATCCGGATCCTGGCCGGCACCGGTTCCAACTCCACCCGCCAGACCCTCGCACTGTCGCAGGCGGTCGACGGCGCCGGCATCGACGGCTTCCTGATGGTCGTCCCGTACTACAACAAGCCGACCCAGGAGGGCATGTTCCGGCACTTCTCGACCGTGGCGGACGCGGTGAGCAAACCGGTGATGCTCTACAACGTACCCGGCCGGACGTCGTCGGACCTGCTGCCGGAAGCGGTGGCCAGGCTGGCGGCGCACGAGCGTATCTTCGGCATCAAGGACGCTACCGGCGACATCGGCCGGCTGCAGGCAATGCAGGCGGTCTGTCCCGCGGATTTCCGCTATTTCAGCGGCGACGACTTCACCAGCGCGGATTTCCTGCTCAACGGCGGTCACGGGGTGGTGTCGGTGACGGCGAACGTGGCGCCGGCCCTGATGGCGGAGCTCTGCCGGGCGGCCGCGGCCGGCGACGAGGCGACGGTGCGCGAGATCGACGCGCGCCTGCAGCCGGTGAACAAGGCGATGTTCCTGGAGTCGAATCCCATCCCGGTCAAGTGGGCCCTGCATCGCATGGGCTTCATGGGTGTGGGTATACGGCTGCCGCTCACGCCGCTGGACGCGCGCTTGCGGCAGCAGGTGGACGAGGCACTCACGGGCGCCGGCATCATGCTGGGCGCGGAGACGAACGAATGAAACGACTGATCCTCCGGCCGGTGATGGGGATGGCGATGGCGATGCTGCTGAGCGGCTGCTTCGGGCTCGGCCTGGGCGGCGACGACTGCGGCGAGGCCAAACCCTACCAGGAGAGCCGGCTCACGGATCCGGTCAAGGTGCCGGAGGGACTGAGCGGTCTGGACGAAGGTCGGGATCTGGAAGTGCCGGTGGCTTCGACGCCGCCGGGTGCCGGGGAGGGCCGCTGCCTGGAAGAGCCGCCGCCGTTCTCCCAGCGCATTGCCGAAACCCGCGACGACGAGGAAGATTGAACTGGCGGGGCCGCTGCAGTAATCTGCGCGCCCGCTTCGCCGCGGGACGAGAATTCCGGAGAGGTGGCCGAGTGGTCGAAGGCGCATGATTGGAATTCATGTATAGGGTAACCCCCTATCGAGGGTTCGAATCCCTCCCTCTCCGCCAAAAAACAAGAAAAGGGCCCTCGCGGCCCTTTTTTTGATTTTCGCTGAACCGGGGTTCGAACCCTCGATATCAGACAATCGGGTTCGAGCCGCCCGCAGAGTGAGCCTGCGAAGCAGGCGAATCAATCCCCCCGCTCCGCTACTTCATAGATTACGCAGAAGGCGCGGCGCCGGCCCGGCGTCACTCCATGAGCCTGCGATTCTCTTCGGCGACCTGCCCCAGGGCGGGCGGCGAGTCCAGCGTCGTCACCGGCACGAGCCGGCGAACCATTTCGTGGAAGCGCCAGATACCGCTCTCCTCTGAGGACAGCGGTCCGGGACGGTAGCCGGTCGTCGCCAGGCCCTTCTGTACCCGTTCGCACAGGTCGCGATCCTCGTCGTTGATGGAACCGTTGATATCGAGGTTGAGGTGCCGGAGCTTCTGCTCCGCGCGCGTCGGGTTCGGGTGGCCGTAGAAGAGAGCGCGGACGAGCGTCCTGTCGTGTCCCAGCGGCATGATCTGAAAGATGTCCAGCAGCTCCGGGTAGAGGTCGATGCCGAGGTTGCCGGCAAGGCCGAACTGCACCCAGCGATTGTGCAGATCCTCCGGAATTCGCTCGAACGAGGCGGGGAACAGTTCCTGGTAACGGCGCTCGGCATCGACGTTCGACGGCTTGTCCCGGATGGCGAACACGCCGTAACTCAGGCCGCTCGTCAGTTCTTCGCCCTCGTCGGTGCTTTCCACCAGCCGATTCAGGCCGGGGTGCCCGACCGGGATATGATAATTCTCGAGATAGTTGTCCCAGGCCACCTTCCAGTTGCAGTCCCAGACCTGGCGCACCGTTTCTGCACAGGCAACGTAGGAGCCGGTGTCGTACTGCTCGAAGTACTCAGCCGTGTGCGCGAACTGCTCGGCCACGCTCGGGCCGTCGCCCCGGACGCGCGCGAAAAGAAGCCCGTGGAAATCCTCCAGCTGGATCTCGTGCAGCCCGAACTGGCCGCGATCGATCGGGGCGAAGTTCTCTTCCCGGGGGATACCGAGCAGGGAGCCGTCGAGCTGGTAGGTCCAGCCATGGTAAGGACATTTGATCACGCCACGGCAATGGCCCTTGCCCTCGAATATCCGCGAAGCCCGGTGCCGGCAGACGTTCAGGAAGGCCCGCAGCACGCCATCCTTGCCGCGCAGCACGACCACGCTGTCGCGGCCCAAATCGACCGTCACGTAGTCACCGGGCTCGGCTACTTCGTTCCGATGGCCCACCAGTTGCCAGCGGCGCAGAAAAAACGCGTCGTACTCGAGATCGAGGACTTCGGGATTCAGATAGGTCCAGGGCGCAAGCGGTCTGCCGACTTTCTCGGGGTTGCGCAGGGGCCTGATTTCGGTGGATTCAGTGGCCATTTCCTCTCCTTTCGCCTCTTCATACTAGCGCAGGCGGGCGGATGGCGGCGAGTCAGGCCTCGGCGGCAAGTGATCCGAGTCCCGGCGCATTCTGTCGCTCACGTCGCGATCTTCGATTCGCAGTCCGGCATCTGATTCCGCCTTGTGACCCCGATTCGGATCATCTATGGTGGAAATACACATCGATGAGATGCGTGCTCATGCTCATCCGAGGACCCTACACAAAAGTACTCGACTGGTGGCCGCCGCCCGCGGCTCGCTCGCTCGCCCAGCGATAACGGCACAGCGCATTGCCCGGAGGGCACGCTGTCCGTCCAGAACAGTCGTACTGATCCCGGGGGTCCCCAATGCCATTGGAAATTAATCGCGAAGTCTTCATCACCTGTGCGGTCACCGGCTCCGGTGGCACACAGGACAAGTCACCGCACGTGCCGCGCTCCCCGAAGGAGATTGCCGACAGCGCCATCGAGGCGGCAAAGGCCGGCGCCGCCATCGTGCACTGTCACGTGCGCGAGCCGGAAACCGGCAAGCCCTCACGCAGCGTCGACCTGTACCGTGAGGTCACCGAGCGCATCCGTGACGCGGACACCGACGTCGTGATCAACCTGACTGCCGGCATGGGCGGTGACCTGGTGCTCGGTTCCCCCGACGCGCCATTGCCGTTGTCCGGAGACGCGACCGATATGGCGTCGGCGGAGCAACGGGTCGAGCATGTCGCGGAGTGCCGCCCCGAGATCTGCACGCTCGACTGCGGCACGATGAACTTCGCCGAAGCCGACTACGTCATGACGAACACGCCCGGCATGCTGCGGGCCATGGGCAAGCGGATGACGGAGCTCGGCGTGCGCGTCGAGATCGAGGCCTTCGATACGGGCCATCTGTGGCTCGCGAAGCAGCTCGCCGACGAGGGCATCATCGAGGCGCCGCACCTGGTACAGCTCTGCATGGGTATTCCGTGGGGCGCGCCCGATGACCTGCATACTCTCATGGCCATGGTCAGCAACGTACCGTCCGACTGGCACTTCTCGGCCTTCTCGCTGGGCCGGAACGAGATGCCCTACGTCGCGGCGGCGGTGCTGGCCGGCGGCAACGTCCGGGTCGGCCTGGAAGACAACCTCTACCTCAGCAAGGGCGAGCTGGCGACCAACGCACAGCTGGTCGAGAAAGCGGCGAGGATCGTCGAGGATCTGGGCGCCACCGTAATGAGTCCGGAGGCCGTCCGCAAGAAACTGGAGCTCACGAAGCGGGCTCCGCGATGAACGCCGCGACACCGGGGCGCCGCAAGGCGGCGTTGCTCGGCGGCGGCGTCATCGGCGGCGGCTGGGCGGCCCGATTCCTGCTGCACGGCTGGGACGTCTCCGTCTGCGATCCGCATCCCGAAGCCGGAAAGCGGGTTGCCGAGGTGCTCGCCAATGCGCGGCGCTCCCTGCCGGCGCTGGCCGATGCGCCGCTCCCGCCCGAAGGCGAGCTGACTTTCTGCACGCGGCTGGCCGACGCTGTCCGCGACGCGGACTGGATCCAGGAGAGCGTGCCCGAAGACCTCGCGCTCAAGCACGAGGTCATCGCCGAGGTCCAGGCGGCCGCACCGCCGGATTCGATCCTCGGTTCGTCCACTTCCGGCTTCAGACCGGGCGAACTCCGGCAGGGGTCGGCGGATCCCGGGCGCATCCTGGTGGCGCATCCCTTTAATCCGGTCTACCTGCTGCCGCTCGTCGAGGTGGTCGCAGGTCCGGAAACTGACGAAACCATCGTCGCCGGCGCGATGGACCTGCTCGCCTCGATCGGCATGCATCCGCTCAGGGTACGCCGCGAAATCGACGCGCATATCGCGGATCGCCTGCTCGAGTCCGTGTGGCGCGAGGCACTGTGGCTCGTGCGGGACGACATCGCAACGACGGCCGAGGTGGACGATGCGATCCGGATAGGCTTCGGTCTGCGCTGGGCGCAGATGGGGCTATTCGAGACCTACCGGCTGGCCGGGGGCGAGGAGGGGATGGCGCATTTCATCCGCCAGTTCGGCCCGGCGCTCAAGTGGCCGTGGACGAGACTGATGGACGTACCGGAGCTCGACGAGGCGCTGGTCGCGAAGATCGCCGATCAGTCCGACGCCCAGTCAGGGGATTACAGCATCCGCGAGCTCGAGGCGATCCGCGATCGCAACCTCGTCGGCATCCTGCGCACTCTCAAGGAGCGGGACTGGGGTGCCGGCCGGACGCTGAATGCGCATGATCGCCACCTGCGGGAACGGGCGCCGCCCGCGGCTGCGCAGACCGGGGGACAGGGACCGCTCCGGCTGCTGGAACTCGCCGTGCTGCCGGCCTGGATCGATTACAACGGGCACATGACCGAGTACCGCTACGTACAGGCTTTCAGTGACAGCTGCGAGGCACTGCTGCGGCGGGTCGGCATGCATGATGAATACGTTGCTGCCGGCTGCAGCTGGTACACGGCCGAGACGCATACGCAGTACTTCGACGAGGTGGTCGCAGGCGCGTCGATGTATAGCACCGCCCAGGTATTGGCGACGGACGGCAAGCGCCTGCACGTTTTCTACCGTCTGCACGCGGCCGAAGACGACCGCCTGCTCGCGACGCTCGAGGCCATGTACCTGCACGTCAATACCGCGAGCGGCCGGGTCGAGGAGGCCGCGGCCGACGCGTCAGCCGCGCTGCGGCAGCTCGCCACTGCGCATGCCGCCCTGCCCGTCCCTGAAACGGCGGGCCGCAGCGTCGGCCAGCGCCAATAAAGGACTTGATGAAATGAACTTCGAACTGACCGAAGAACAGCACCTGATCGTCGATACGACGCGGGCGTTCGTCGAAAACGAACTCTATCCGCACGAGGCGGAGATAGAGCGCACCGGACATCTCGATATGGATGTCGTCCGGGAAATCCAGCAGAAAGCCATCGAGACGGGTCTCTATGCCGCGAACATCCCCGAGGAGTTCGGCGGTGCCGGCCTCGACACGCTGACCTGGCTGCTCTACGAGAAGGAACTCGGCCGCGCGAATTACGCGCTGCACTGGACGTCCGTGGCGCGGCCGTCGAACATCCTCTGCGCCGGCACGCCCGAGCAACGGGAGAAATATCTGAAACCCTGTGTCGCGGGGGAGACGTGGGACTGTCTCGCGATGACGGAGCCCGGCGCGGGCTCCGACCTGCGCGGCATGAAGGCCACGGCAAAGCGCGACGGCGACGACTGGATCCTGAACGGGACCAAGCACTTCATCTCCCACGCCGACATCGCGACGTTCTCCATCGTTTTCATGAAGACGGGCGAGGAAGACAGCCCGCGTGGCAAGCGCGCGTTGATCACGGCCTTCTTCGTCGACAAGGGTACGCCCGGTTTCACCGTACGCGACGGCTATCGCAACGTCTCCCACCGCGGTTACACCAACGCCATCCTGGAGTTCGACGACTGCCGCATCCCGGCCGGGAACGTGCTGGGCGAGGTGCACGAGGGCTTCCAGGTAGCGAACGACTGGCTCGGTGCGACCCGGCTGCAGGTGGGTGCGACCTGCCTGGGCCGGGCGGACCGGGCCTTCGCTCACTCGGTGGCGTACGCCGCCGAGCGCGAGCAGTTCGGGCAGCCGATCGGCAAATTCCAGGGGGTCTCGTTCAAGCTTGCCGACATGGCAACCGAGATGAAGGCGGCCGAGCTGATGATCCTGGAGGCGGGCTGGAAATACGATCAGGGCACGGTGAGCGATGCCGATATGGCCATGGCGAAGCTGAAAGCCACCGAGATGCTGGCATTCGTCGCCGACGAAGCGATACAGATCCACGGCGGCATGGGCCTGATGGAAGAACTGCCGCTGGAACGCATCTGGCGGGATGCGCGCCTGGAGCGCATCTGGGAGGGCACCTCCGAGATCCAGCGTCACATCATCAGCCGCGCGCTGCTGCGGCCACTCGAGAAATAAGGGGGGGCGTGAACATGAGCAAAGAGGACGTCAGGACTCGGATCGATGGCGGGGTACTCGAAGTCATCGTCGACCGGCCGAAAGCAAACGCCATCGATCGCGCGACCAGCGTCGCGATGGGGGAGATCTTTGCGGATTTCCGCGACAGTCCCGACCTCCGGGTGGCCATCATTTCGGGCGGTGGAGAGAAGTTCTTCTCCGCGGGCTGGGACCTGAAGGCCGCCGCCTCCGGCGAAGAAGCCGACGGCGAGTACGGCATCGGCGGTTTCGGCGGTATGCAGGAGCTCGAGCATTTCAACAAGCCGGTGATCGCGGCGGTCAATGGCATCTGCTGCGGCGGTGGCCTCGAGATCATGCTCTGCGCGGATATCATCATCGCCGCCGACCATGCGACGTTTGCGTTGCCGGAGATTCGTTCGGGTACCGTGGCCGACGCGGCTTCCATCAAGCTGCCGAAGCGCATCCCGTATCACATCGCGATGGAGATGCTGCTGACCGGGCGCTGGCTGGATGCCGAGGAGGCGCACCGCTGGGGCTTCGTCAACGAGGTAGTGGCGGCCGACAAGCTGATGGAGCGTGCCTGGGAGGTGGCCCGGGTGATCGAGTCCGGACCGCCGCTGGTCTACGCGGCGATCAAGGAAGTGGTGCGTGAAGCAGAGAACATGAAGTTCCACGATGCGTTGCGCAAGATCATCAACAGCGAGTTCCCGACCGTGAAGACGCTCTATTCCAGCGAGGATCAGCTCGAAGGGGCCCGCGCATTCGCCGAGAAGCGCGACCCGGTCTGGAAGGGCCGCTAGGTGCCGGGCATCCGTGCGTAAGGCGGAGGCGCTCAAGCGGCTGCTGAGTCCCCGGTCGGTGGCCGTCATCGGCGGCGACAGCGCGGCGGAGGTCGTCCGCCAGTGCCGCAAGATCAGTTACACCGGCGAGCTGTGGGCATTGAACCCCCGACGGGAGGAGCTCGCGGGCATCGCCTGCGTGCCGAGCGTGGCTGACCTCCCGGGTGTGCCCGACGCGTCCTTCGTTGCCGCGCCACCGGAGGCCACCCTCGACATCATCCGGGACCTCGCTGCCGCGGGAGCCCCGGGGGCCGTCTGTTTCGCGGCGGGCTTCGCCGAAACCGGCGCGCTCGGAGCCGACCTGCAGCGGGAGCTCAGAGGCGCGGCCGGCGATATGGCGATCATCGGGCCGAACTGCCACGGCTACCTCAATTATCTGGACGGCGTCGCGCTGTGGCCGGACCAGTACGGTGGCCGCCGTTGTGAGCGGGGCGTTGCTCTGATCGCGCAGAGCGGCAATATCGCCATGAACCTGACGATGCAGCGCCGCGGGATCGATTTCTCCTACGTCATTTCGGTCGGCAACAGCAGCGCGCTCGGCATGCACGACTACATCGATGCCCTGCTCGACGACGAGCGCGTCACGGCCATCGGCCTGCATATCGAGGGGCTGAGCGATGTCCCGGCCTTCTCCAGGGCGGCGATACGCGCCCTCGAGAAGGGGGTGCCGATCATCGTCTACAAGGCCGGCCGTTCCGCCCGGGGGGCGGAGATCACGATGAGCCATACGGGTTCACTCGCCGGCTCCGACGAGCTCTACACGGCGCTGTTCACCCGGCTGGGTATCGCCCGCTGCGATACGCTGTCCCGATTCCTGGAGACGATGAAGTTCCTCTCCCAGGGCGGGCCGCTGCACGACGCGACGGTCGCATCCCTGAGCTGCTCGGGCGGAGACGCGACGATCGTCGCCGACAACGCCGAACGGCTCGGCCTCGCGACGCCGCCGTTCTCCCGTGAGAGTGCCAAACGCCTGCAGGAGCTGCTCGGGCCGAACGTCAGCGTTTCGAATCCGCTGGATTATCACCTCTACGTCTGGGGCGACATCGACAAGCTGACCCGCTGCTTTACCGAGGTTCTCGGGAACGATTACGCCTGCTCGCTGCTGGTCCTCGATTACCCGCCCGGCGAGGACAACGACGACGCCAGCTGGCAGGTCGCCGAGCGGGCGTTGCAGGTGGCGGTCGAAGCGACCGGCTGCCGCGCCGTCATCGTCTCGTCATTGCCGGAGACGATGTCCGACACGATCCGCGAGCGCCTCAAAGGTGCCGGTCTGACGCCGATGCAGGGCATAGAGGACTGCCTGTTCGCGATTCGCGCGGCGGCGGACGTCGGCGCGGCACGACGTGCGCTGACCCGGGTCTTGCCCGTGGCTGCAACCCGGTCACGCAGCGGCGAGTCCGTCCTGCTCGACGAGTGGCAGAGCAAGCAGGAGTTCGCTGCGGCCGGTATTCCGGTGCCTGAAGGCCGAGTCTGTATCCCGTGCGAAGTTGCCGACGTTGCGGCGGGAATCGGCTACCCGGTGGTCCTCAAGGGTATCGCCGAGGGGCTGGCGCACAAGAGCGAGGCCGGTGCCGTCGTCGTCGGCATCGAGACCGACGCGGAGCTCCTGGACGCCGCGGAAGGGCTGGCGGAGCGCTTCGATCGCCTTCTGGTCGAGGAGATGGTCGGTCCGGCCATCGCCGAGCTGATTGTCGGCTTCAGCCAGGACTCGGGCTTCGGTTTGACCATGCTGATCGGTAGCGGCGGGGTCAACGTGGAACTGTTGCAGGACACTGTCTCGCTCCTGCTGCCGGTGACTCGGGATGAGATTGTCGCGGCGATTGGCCGCCTGAAGGTTGCTGCGCTCATCGCCGGGTATCGCGGTGGGACCCCCGGCGATCTCGACGCGGTGATCGATGCCGCAGACAAGCTGGCAGCCTATGCCGTCGCCAACGCAGACCGGATCCATGAGCTGGACGTCAACCCGCTGATCGTCACGCCCACAGGGGCGGTCGCCGCCGATGGCCTGATTCGGATGATCGAAAGCCGGTAGAACCCGGCCGTCGGTGTGCGCGCCGGCAGGGGCCACCTCGCGATGCCGGTGCTGATATTGCTGTAGCGGATCCCCACCGATAGAGTTGTGGTGGCCATGGAGACGGCGAAGAAGTACGCTCGGAGCGCGCTGCGCCGGAAACAGGAACCGCCGGGGGTACCCGGTGCCCGCCACGCGGAGGCATCATGAGTATGCGTTCGAGCACACGGTTCGCGCTCCTGGGAGCGGCCCTGGTCGCGATCAGTTTCGGCCTGGCGCGCTTCGCCTTCGGGCTGTTCGTTCCTCCGATCCGCGCCGAACTGTCGCTCACGCCCTACGTGATCGGCATCATCGGCGCGCTGCCGCTGATCAGTTTCCTGCTGGCCACGCTCGTCGCGCCTTTCATCGCCAACCGTCTCGGGGCCCGCCATACCGCAGTGCTGTCGGGTCTGTTCGGCGTCGGCGGACTGACGCTGATCAGCCTGGCGTCCGGTCCGGTCTCGCTCGGCGTCGGTGTGTTCGCCTGCGGCATCTGCACGGGGCTGATGATGCCGGCGCTCACCGCCGCCATGCGGGCGGTGGTCAGGCGCAGGCAGCACGGGCGGGTCAGCGCGGTCATGAACGCCGGCACCAGTGTCGGCGTGGCGGTGGCCGTGCCGGCCGTGCTGTTCATGGCCGGGGCCTGGCGTTTTGCCTACGCCTCCTTCGCCTTCCTCGCCGCCGCAGGCGTCGTGGCCGCGTGGCGCTTCATCCCCGCGGCATCGCCCATCGTGCCGTCCAACGCCGCGCCGCCTCCGCCCATCAGCAATCTGCAGTGGTCCCGCCTGTTCGAACTCTCCCTGTTTGCATTCGTCATGGGATTCATCGCGTCGGCGTACTGGATATTCGCGCCCGACCTGGTGGTCACCCTCGGCGCGCTGCCGCCCGGCGCAGCCGGATGGCTGTGGCTCGCGGTCGGCCTGGCGGGCCTCGGCGGGGCCGTGGTCGCCGATCTGGCAGACCGCAACAATCCGCCGATCACCCACGCATTGATGCTGATGATGCTGTCGGCGAGCCTCGCGTTGCTCGCCGCCAGTCCCGGCAGCGTGGTGCTCGCGACGTTCTCGGCGCTGGTCTTCGGCCTGGCCTACATGAGTCTCACGGGCCTGTACCTGATGACCGGCATCCGCCTGTTGCCGGGTCGGCTGGCGATGGGGCCGGTGCTGCCGTTCATCGCCGTCGCGCTCGGACAGGCCGCCGGCTCGCCCGTGGTCGGCGCCCTGGTGGCCGATGTCGGTTATGCCGATGCGTTTGCCCTGCTGTCGGCAATCGGCATAACCGTGGCGATCCTGTCGCCGTTTTACCCGGGCTACATCGAGCCCGAGCCGGACGAGGAAGCCGAGGAGCAGGATACCGGCCTGCAGGCGGCCTTCGATCAACAGCTGCAGGATGCGGAGGGCGAGCCGTTCAGGTACGGCACGGAAACCGCCAAAGACGGCTAGGAGAGAGCGGCCAGAGCCCTATCGGTGGGTGTGCCCGGTTGACGCGGGGCGGATCAATTCCGCCCGGGTGCCATAAAGTGGGAGACCGTCAGCCGCCTCCGGTCCCTGCATCGAACTGACGGAGCACTTCGTCCTCGACGGCCCAGAGGCGGTCCTGGCCCCAGATTCCTGCGTCGCCGACGCGGAAGCTGGGCACGCCCCAGAGGCCGAGCCGGAACAGTTCCTCCCGGTTGGTCTCGGCGACCGCGCGCCAGTCGTCGCTGCCGAGGTGGCGGCTCGCCTGCTGCCAGTCCAGGCCCGCTTCCGTGACGATCCGCGCGAGTCCACGGTCGCTGCCCGCATCGATGCCCCGGGACCACACGCCGCGCATGAACGCGAGGCAGTACTCGTAGCCGCGCCCCTCCCCGATGGCCCAGGGCAGCAGGGAGTAACCGCGCTCCACCGGTTCGCCGAGGGGGTCGGCGATGCGGCCGAAAGGGATGCCGAGCCGGCGGGCTTCCCGGGCCACGTCGGTCACTATGTAGCGGCTCTTCATCTTCGGCACCGGCAGGCCGCGCATGCGCATCGGCAGCACGTAACGGAGCTGCAGCCGGGCGCCGCAGGCGTCGGCAAGGGCCCTGACCCGTTCTGCGGCGATGTAGGTATACGGACTGCGAAAGGACAGGAACCAGTGGATGTCCGGCGGTTGTCCGGAGGCGGGCGGAGCTGCCGCGGCGGAGGGCACGGCCGGCGGCGCAAACAGGGGTTCGCCCGGCGCGCCGGTGCGGCGCGCCCCCAGATCGGCGAGCCGCGACTCCAGGTAGTGCAGCCGGTCCAGGCCCCAGTACCACTCGCCTTCGTAGTGCAGCGTGGCGCCGAGGTAGTGGCCGAGCTGCTCGCGCCGCGTGTCGCCGCCGGGTTGTGCGCCGGCGATCAGTTCCCGCACCGCCGGGCCCTGCGCATCGGGATCCAGCCCGGTGCGGGCCGCGAGCCGGGCGGCATCGACGCGGGACCAATCCTCCAGCCGCTCCCGCTCCGGCGCCGCCCAGTCCGGCGGTGGGCCGACGAGCCAGATTCTCAGTTCTGTATCGTAGCGCTCGACGAAAGCGGGCAGCGCCTGCACGAGCAGGCGCGAATGGGGGTCGTCCGGCTGATGGAAAAACTCCACGACATGGGGGCGCCCTTCCTTGCGCCGGCGCGACTCTGCTTTTCTTCGCAACCTCCGGAGGCGCGCCTCGCCGAGGAAGGATTCGGTCAGGCGCGAGACGATCGCCGTCTTCAGTGACATTCGCTGGCTCCCCCGTGGGTCTTCCATCGGGATGGTAGTTGAACGGCGTGGTCGCGACCAATCTGTGAACCGGGTCCGACAGGCCGGTGAGGCGCGCCGTTAGACTGCGCGGCATGTCAGCGACTCCCGCAACAGACGTCGCCGCGGACGCTCAGGCTACGCCTTTCGTCCTCGGCCGCCAGCCCATCCTGGACCGCAGTGGCAACACCGTCGCCTACGAGCTCCTGTTCCGGTCGCCGGGCGGCGAGCCTTTCCCCGGTCATCAGCTGGCCACCGCCCGCGTGGTCACCCAGGCGTTCTCGGAGCTCGGTCTCCAGGCCGTCCTCGGCGCCTGCCGCGGCTATATCAATTTCGATGCCGAGAGCCTTTACTCGGAGCTGCCGGAAGCGCTGCCGCCGGAACGCATCATGCTGGAGATACTGGAGAGCGTCGAGATCACGCCCGAGCTCGTGCGGCGCTGCACCGAGCTCAGGCGACAGGGCTTTCGCTTCGCCCTGGATGATGTCACGTGCCTGGACGACTCCCACGAGTCGATCCTGCCGCTGGTGGACGTCATCAAGGTGGACGTGCACGAGGTACGTACCGAGGATCTGGGTGACATCGTCCGGGCCGTGCAGCGTCCCGGCATGCAGCTGCTGGCCGAGAAGGTGGACACGCCCGACCGGGCGGCGCAATGCAGGCGGCTCGGGTTCGACCTGTTCCAGGGTTTCTTCTTCGCCCGCCCGGTGCTGCTCGAAGGGCGCGCGGCGGATCCGTCGCGCCAGAATCTGATCCGCCTCCTGCAACAGACCCTGGGTGATACCGATATCGCGGATATCGAAGAGACCGTGAAGCACCTGCCGGAACTCGGCTACAAGCTGATCCGGCTGGTGAACTCTGCGGGCATGGGATTGCGCCACAGGGTCGACAGCCTGTCCCATGCGCTGGTGATCCTGGGGCGTCGCCGGCTGCAGCGCTGGCTCCAGGTGATGCTGTTCGCCCAGGACGGCAACGCCGACTTTCCGAGTCCTCTGCTCACCCTGGCAGCCGCCCGGGGACGGCTCATGGAGCTGATGTCCGCACGCGTATCCGCCGATCCCGCGTATGCGGACCGGGCGTTCATGACGGGCATCCTGTCCCTCCTGGACACGCTGATCGGCGCGCCGCTGGCCGATATCCTGGCGCCGTTGCCGCTGCAGGAGGACGTGCGCGACGCATTGCTGTGGCGCAGCGGCGACCTGGGGCTTCTCCTCTCGCTGACCGAGGCTCTGGAGCGTGACGAGCCTGCCGAGGTGGCGCGCCTGATCGAGCACTGCGGCGGGCTCGATATTGAAGTGCTGGCGCGGCTGCAGGTCGATGCCATGGGCTGGGCCGCCGACGTGGGCCGCGCCGACTGACGAAGGAAATCGGGTGCGATGGGACTCTGTTACGCTGTCAGCAGAGACTTCCTGTGACGAAAGGAGCGCAGCAGTGCAGACACCACCGGAGATCCACTTCCACGACATGGACCGCTCGGAAGCGGTGGAACAGGCCGTCAGGGAACGCGCGGCCAAGCTCGAGAAATTTTACGACCGCATCACCAGCTGTCATGTCTACGTGCACGCCGTGCAGCGCAACCAGCGCCAGGGCAACGTGTACGAGGTGCGCCTCGAGGTGCGCGTGCCGGGGACGGAGCTGGCCGTGAGCAACCGGCCCGGCGACCGTCACGCCCACGAGGACGTCTACGTGGCCGTGCGCGACGCCTTCGATGCCATGGAGCGCCAGCTCAAGGCCTGGAAGGAGAAGGCTTCCGCCACCGGCTGAGAGCCGGCCGCCGCGAGGGCGCGCTCGCCGACGGGGGATGAATCCGCGCCGGATCACTGAGATAATGACGGCTGGTCCGCGTCGGTTGCCCCGCGACGGTCAGCCGTGAACCCCGTCAGGCCCGGAAGGGAGCAGCGGCAGCGGTGACACCGGGTGCCGGGGACGAGCTGGCGCGGGCCTCTTCATTCTCTGTCTGTAGGAGGGCCCTCAGGCCCGACCAATGAGCTACCTCGTCCTAGCGCGCAAATGGCGTCCCCGTGCCTTCGGCGACATGGTCGGTCAGCAGCACGTGCTGCAGGCGCTGACCAACGCGCTGGCGAGCGGCCGCCTGCACCATGCCTACCTGTTCGCAGGCACCCGCGGCGTGGGCAAGACCACGATCGCTCGCATTCTGGCGAAAGCGCTGAACTGCGAGCAGGGCGTGGGGCCGGATCCCTGCGGCGAATGCAGCGCCTGCCGCGAGATCGACGAGGGCCGCTTCGTCGATCTGATCGAGGTGGACGCGGCCTCCCGCACCAAAGTCGACGATACCCGCGACCTGCTGGACAACGTCCAGTACGCCCCGGCACGGGGCCGCTACAAGGTGTATCTCATCGACGAGGTGCACATGCTCTCCATGCATTCCTTCAACGCGTTGCTGAAGACGCTGGAGGAGCCGCCGCCGCACGTGAAGTTCCTGCTGGCGACGACGGACCCCCAGAAGCTCCCGGTGACGGTGCTGTCGCGCTGCCTGCAGTTCAACCTGAAGCGCCTCACGCCGCAGATGATCGGCGAGCACCTGACCCGGATCTGCGAGGCCGAGCAGGCGGAGGCGGAGCCGGAGGCGCTGGCGCTGATCGCCCGGGCGGCGGAGGGCAGTGTGCGCGACTCCCTCAGCCTGCTCGACCAGGCCATCGCCTACGGCGGCGGGGCCGTGCGCGAGGACGAGACCCGCGCGATGCTGGGCACGGTCGACCGCCAGCACGTGACGGGCCTGCTCGATTCCCTGGCCGCCGTCGACGGCTCGGGGCTGCTCGCCACGGTGGCCGCCATCGACGAGCAGTTCCCGGATTATGCGCGGCTGCTGGACGAGATCGCGGCGGCCCTGCAGCGTATCGCGGTCTACCAGCTGGTGGGCGCGACGGATCTCGAGGAGGCCGACGAGGCGATGGTCGCGGCTTATGCCGGGCGCTTCACGCCGGACGACGTACAGCTCTACTATCAGGTCGCCATCACCGGTCGGCGGGATCTGCCCTTGGCGCCGGACCCCCGTGCCGGATTCGAGATGACGCTCCTGCGGATGCTCGCCTTCCGGCCCGCCGGTGCGGCCGGCCAGGCGTCGGGCGGCGACCGGCCCGCTGCCCGGGCCCGCTCGCTCTCGCCGGCGAAGAGCGTGTCGGGCGAGCCGGCGGCGGCCGCCCCGACGCAGGACCGGAAGCGCGGCAAGCCGTCCGCGGCGACGGCGAAAAGGCCGGCGGGTAAGACGCCCGAGCAGGGGCCCCGCCACGCCGGATTCTGGTCGGAGCCGGACTGGCACCGCCTGGCCGGCCAGCTCGAGATATCCGGTTCCGTGCGCCTGCTGGCGGCCAACTGCGCGTTCCTGGCCCGGGAGGGCAACGGGGTGCAGCTGCAGCTGGACGAGCGCAGCGAGACTTTGCTCACCGAGCCCCGGCGGCGGACGCTCGAGAGGGCCATGGCCGAGTACTTCGGCGAGCCGCTCAAGGTGAGCATCCGTGTGGGCGGCGCCGAAGAGACGCCGGTGCAGCGGGAGCGGCGCCTGGAGGCCGAGCGCCTGGAGGCCGCGAAAAAGGGGCTGGAAGAAGATCCGAACGTGCGCATACTCCAGGACATGTTCGGCGCGGAGCTGCAGCCCGACACGGTGCGGCTGAAAGACCAGGACTGACGGACACAAGACGGACACAAGACGGACAAAAGCGGAGGCAGCACGAATGAAGGGTGGACTCGGCCAGCTGATGAAGCAGGCCCAGCAGATGCAGGAGAAGATGCAGCAGGCTCAGGAGGAGCTGGCCAGCATCGAGGTCACCGGCGAGTCCGGTGCTGGCATGGTGAAGGTCACCATGAATTGCCGGCACGAGGTGCGCCGTGTGGCGATCGACGACGAGCTGATCGGCGACGACCGGGAGATGCTCGAGGACCTCGTCGCCGCGGCCATGAACGATGCCATCCGGCGGGTGGAGGAGACGACCCGGGACAAGATGTCCGGTCTCACCTCGGGAATGGGCCTGCCGCCGGGGATGAAGCTGCCTTTCGGCTGATCCGCCCATGGTGTATTCGCCGCTGCTCGTCCAGCTCATAGAGACGCTACGCTGTCTGCCCGGTGTGGGGCAGAAGTCGGCCCAGCGCATGGCTTTCCATCTGCTGGAGCGCGACCCGGACGGCGCCGGGCGGCTGTCCACGGCCCTGGCGGAGGCGGTGGCCGGTATCGGCAAGTGCGAGCGCTGCCGCATGTTCTCCGAGGAGCCGGTCTGCCCGGTGTGCCGGGACGCTTCCCGGGACGCGAGCCAGCTGTGCATCGTCGAGATGCCGGCCGACGTTATGGCCATAGAAGACCATACCGGCTACCGGGGGCGGTATTTCGTGCTGCTGGGACACCTGTCGCCGCTGGACGGCATCGGCCCGGAGGAGCTGGGTCTGGGCCGCCTCGAATCCCTGCTCGAGGAGGGTGACGTGGAGGAGGTCATCATCGCCACCAACCCCACGGTGGAGGGCGATGCCACGGCGCATTACCTGGCCGAGCTCGCGGCGCGCCGCGGCATCGGCGCCAGCCGCATCGCCCACGGCGTGCCCATCGGCGGCGAGCTGGAATACGTGGACGGGGGCACCCTTTCCCATGCCTTCGCGGGCCGGCGCGCCATCGGCGCCTGAGCCGGGAGGCCGCCGGGACCCGGCGAGAGAACGAGGAGGTCGAGATGAGCGACGACAAGAGAGACCCGGACTGCCTGTTCTGCAAGATCGCGGCCGGCGAGATCCCGGCCGAGCCGGTCTACGAATCCGACACCGTCATCGGCTTCCGGGACATCAACCCCCAGGCGCCCACCCACGTCCTGTTCATCCCGCGGGAGCATATCCCGACCATCAACGACATCGACCCGGCGCACCATGCGCTGGTGGGCGAACTCTTCGGTGCCGCGAAGTCCGTGGCGGCCGAGGAGGGCCATGCCGACGACGGTTACCGGGTGGTCATGAACTGCAACGAGGGCGCCGGCCAGAGCGTCTTCCATATCCATCTGCACCTGCTTGCCGGACGCAAGCTCGGCTGGCCGCCGGGCTGAACGCCGCTCAGTAGTCGTCCCGGCGCAACTGGCGGGTGAGATTCAGGAGCCGCCGATAGCTCGTGTAGCGCCGCTCGCTGATGGCGTCGGCTTCCACGGCAGCGAGCACGGCGCAGCCGGGCTCGGCGCGGTGCAGGCAATCGTTGAACCGGCATCCGGCCGCGGCGGCCCGGATCTCCCGGAAGCCGGCGCCCACGTCCACGTCCGCCGCGATGTGCGGGGCGAAGTCCCTTACGCCGGGAGAGTCGATCAGGCGTCCGCCGCGGGGCAGCGTGATCATCTCCGCGGCCACCGTCGTGTGACGGCCCTCACGCCGCGCCTGCGATACTTCGGCGATACGCTGTTCGGCGCCGGGGACGACGGCGTTGATGAGGGAGGACTTGCCGACGCCGGACTGGCCCACCAGCATGCTGACGTGCCCGGCCAGCAGGTCGGTGAGCGCGCCGATGCCGACGCCGGCCTCGGCTGAAACCCTCAGCACGGGGTAGTCCAGCGCCTCGTAGACGGCCAGCTCCGGGGGCTCGGTGTGATCCATGTCGGTCTTGTTGAAGACGACGGCGGCCTCGATGCCCATCAGTTCGGCGGCACAGAGATAGCGGTCCACGATGAAGAAGTCGGGTTCCGGCAGCACCGCGGCGGTCACCACCAGCTGGTCGAGATTCGCGGCCAGCGTCTCGGGCCGCCCGCGGCTGTCGATGCGGGCCAGCACGTTGTCCCGTGGCGCGACGGCGGTGACCAGCCAGTCCGGCTCGCCCGCGATCGGCGCCGCCTCCACCCGATCCCCGCACACCACCCGGAGCCGTTTGCCCTTCGCGCGGGCGGGCAGCCGCCGGGCGTCGGCGGATTCCAGTTCCAGCCGGTGGCCGCGGGCCGCGGTGACGGTGAGGACGGGGAGTGTCGAGGCGTCGCTGGCGCGCTTCTTCGTCATGGCCGAAGTATAGGGCGTGCGGTCCGGCCGCGTGCGCCCCTCTGCTACACTGCCGGCAGTTTTGCGGCACGGCGACGCGTATGACGGACGAGAGAACGGCAGGGAAGGGCCGGGGCAATCTGATCTGGATCGACCTGGAGATGACCGGCCTCGATACGGTGAACGACCAGATCATCGAGATCGCCACCATAGTCACGGACGCGGACCTCAACGAGATCGCGGAAGGTCCGGTGCTGGCCATCCACCAGCCCGACGAGGTGATGGCCCGCATGGACGAATGGAACCGAACCCAGCACGGCGGCTCCGGGCTCACGCAGCGGGTCGCCGAGAGCCGGGTCACGGAGGCTCAGGCCGAGCAGGCGACGCTCGCCTTCCTGCGTCAGCACGTCGGGGCGGGCACCTCGCCGATGTGCGGCAACAGCATCTGCCAGGACCGGCGTTTCCTCGCCCGCTGCATGCCCGAGCTGGAGGCGTTCTTCCATTACCGCAATCTGGACGTGAGCACCCTGAAGATCCTGGCCAGCCTGTGGGCGCCGCCGATCGCCGCCGGCTTCCAGAAGGAGTCCAGCCATCGCGCCCTGGACGACATCCGCGACTCCATCGCCGAACTGCGTCATTACCGGGAGCACCTGTTCTCCGTGGCGGCGATGCAGACCGGCTGACACTGCGTGACCGTCGAACCTCCGTTCTCTCCGGCGGCCGAGCGTAACCGCCGGCCGATCCTCTCGGTATTGCGACGCCACGTCGGACCCGGCTGCCGGGTGCTGGAGATCGGCGCCGGCACCGGTCAGCATGCTCGCTGTTTCGCCGCCGAACTGCCGCAGGTGCGATGGCAGGCCAGCGACCTGGCGCCCAACCTGCCGTCGCTCGCCGCCGGCCTGCAGACGCCCGGCGCACCGCCGCTGCCGGCGCCCGTGGCCCTGGACGTCTTGCATGACGACTGGCCGGACGGCCCTTTCGATGCCGTCTACGCCGCCAACACGGCCCATATCATGAGCTGGCCGGCGGTCTGCGCCATGCTGGCGGGCGCCGCCCGCGTTCTGCGGCCGGACGGCCTGCTGCTGATCTACGGCCCGTTCTCACGGGGCGGCTGCCATACCAGCGAGAGCAACCGGCGCTTCCACCGGCAGCTGCGCGGCAGGGACCCCGCGATGGGCATCCGGGATCTCGACGACGTGGACGCCGAGGCCGCACGCCACGGGCTGGAACGGGCGGCCGAATATGCGATGCCCGCCAATAATCTGCTTGTGGTCTGGCGCCGGGCGGCGGGCATCTGAACGGCTGCGGGATGGCTGGCACCGCGTCCGGGCTTGCTTTATAGTCGGTCCTGATGCTCCCGATCGGGGGCAATTCGACTTGGGTTTCAGGAACTTGAATACACTCCTTAACAAGATGCCTTTCTTGGCGGCGTTGCTGCTCGCGATGCTCGCACAGAGCGCCGCGGCGCAGACCCGCTACGTCTCCGACGAGTTCGAGATCACGCTCAGGACGGGGCCGAGCACGGCCAACCAGATCATCCGCATGCTGGAGAGCGGCACCCAGCTCGAGATGCTGGAGCAGGATCCGGAGAGCGGCTACACGCGCGTTCGTACGCTGGGCGGGACCGAAGGCTGGGTGATCAGCCGCTATCTGATGGCGGAACCCGCGGCGCGGGACCAGCTTGCCGCCATGCGTCAGCGGCTGGAGACGATCCGCAATCAGAGCGGCGACCTGGGCGCGCAGCTGGACGACCTCACCCGGGCCAAGCAGGAGGCCGAGGCCCGCATCCGGACGCTCGAGGCGGAGAACAAGCAGCTCGAGGCGGAGCTCGCGGAGATCCGGCGGACGGCCTCCAACGTGCTCGGCATCAATGCGGAGAACAACGCGCTCCGTGAGCAGCTCTCCACGGCGGAGGTGCAGATCGCCGCCCTGCAGCAGGAGAACGGGGAACTCGCCAGCCGGCGCAACCGGGACTGGTTCATCGCCGGTGCCGCGGTGCTGCTGGCCGGGGTGCTGGTGGGCATCATCGTGCCCAGGATCCGCTGGCGGAAGCGCTCGCGCTGGAGCGACAGCTTCTGAGGAGTATGGCCGGCTTCAGACCTTCTCGCCGGCCAGAAACAGCCAGGTCTCGATCACCGTGTCCGGGTTGAGGGACATGCTCTCGATGCCCTGATCGAGGAGCCAGTGGGCGAGGTCCGGATGGTCCGACGGCCCCTGCCCGCAGATGCCCACATACTTGTCCTGACGGCGGCAGGCCTCGATGGTCATGGCCAGCAGAGCCTTCACGGCGTCGTCCCGCTCGTCGAAGACGTCGGCCACGAGGGCGGAGTCGCGGTCCAGGCCGAGGGTGAGCTGGGTCATGTCGTTGGAGCCGATGGACATGCCGTCGAAATGCTCCAGGTAGCGGTCGGCCAGCAGCGCGTTGGTGGGCAGCTCCGACATCATGATGACCTTCAGGCCGTTCTCGCCCCGGGCCAGGCCGTTCTTCGCCAGCAGTTCCACCACCTCGCGGCCCTGATCCACGGTGCGCACGAACGGCACCATGATCTGGACGTTGGTCAGGCCCATCTCGTTGCGTACCCGTTTGAGCGCGCGGCATTCCAGCTCGAAGCAGGGCTGGTATTCCGCGTCCACGTAGCGGGCGGCGCCCCGGAACCCGAGCATCGGGTTCTCCTCGTGGGGCTCGTAACGCTCCCCGCCGATGAGGTTGGCGTATTCGTTGGTCTTGAAGTCGGACAGGCGCACGATGACCGGACGCGGATCGAAGGCGGCGGCGATCGTGGCGATGCCCTCGGCCAGCTTCGCCACGAAGAACTCCACCGGCTCGCCGTAGCCGGCCATCTGTTCCTCCACCGCCTCGCGGGTATCGGCGTCCAGCTTGTCGAACTCGAGCAGCGCCCGCGGATGGACGCCGATCATGCGGTTGATGATGAACTCCAGGCGCGCCAGGCCGACGCCGTGATTCGGGATGCCGGCGAAGTCGAACGCCCGGTCCGGATTGCCGACGTTCATCATGATCTTCACCGGGATGTCCGGTAGGGAGTCGAGCTCGATCTTCTTCTTCTCGTATTCGAGCTTGCCGTCGTAGACGTAGCCCTCGTCGCCCTCGGCGCAGGAGACCGTGACCTCGCGGCCGTCGGCGATCTGCTCCGTGGCGTCGCCGCAGCCGACCACGGCCGGTATGCCCAGTTCCCGGGCGATGATGGCGGCATGGCAGGTGCGCCCGCCCCGGTTGGTGACGATGGCCGCCGCGCGCTTCATGACCGGCTCCCAGTCCGGGTCGGTCATGTCGGCGATCAGCACGTCGCCGTTCTGCACGCGGGTCATCTCCTCGATGCTGCGGATGACCTTGGCGGGGCCGATGCCGATCTTCTGGCCGATGCTGCGCCCGCGGCTGAGCACCTCCGACCGGGTCTTCAGGGAGAAGCGCTGCAGGGTGCGCCCGCTGCGGCTCTGCACCGTCTCCGGGCGCGCCTGCAGGATGTAGATCCTGCCGTCCTCGCCGTCTTTGCCCCACTCGATGTCCATCGGGCGGCCGTAGTGCTCCTCGATGGTCATCGCCTGCTTCGCCAGCTCGATGACGTCCTCGTCGCTCAGGCAGAAGCGTTGCGACTCGGCTTCGTCGACGTCGACCGTCTCCACGGTATGCCCCGGTGCGGGGTTGTCGCTGTAGACCATCTTGATGGCCTTGCTGCCGAGGCTGCGGCGCAGGATCGGGTCGTGGCCGTCCTTCAGCGCCTTCTTGTAGACGTAGAACTCGTCCGGGTTGACGGCACCCTGCACCACGGTCTCCCCGAGTCCGTACGAGGCGGTGATGAAAACGGCGCCGCGGAAGCCGGACTCGGTGTCCAGCGTGAACATCACGCCGGAGGTGCCGACGTCGCTGCGTACCATGTGCTGGATGCCCGCCGACAGGGCCACCAGCGAATGGTCGAAGCCGTGGTGCACCCGGTAGGCGATGGCCCGGTCGTTGAACAGCGAGGCGAAGACCTTGTGGATGGCCTCGATGAGCCGCTCCAGGCCCTTCACGTTGAGGAACGTCTCCTGCTGGCCCGCGAAAGAGGCATCCGGCAGGTCCTCGGCGGTGGCCGAAGAGCGCACCGCCACGGCGATGTCCTCGCCGCCGGTCATCTCCTCCCAGGCCGCGGTGATGTCCTCGCGCAGCCGCGGCGGCAGGGGAGTATCCATGATCCACTGCCGGATTTCGCTACCGGCGGCGGTGAGGTCCTTGATGTCGTCGACGTCGAGCGTGTCGAGGCGCTGGTTGATGCGGTCGGCGAGCCCTTCGTGGCGGAGGAAGTCCCGGTAGGCCTGGGCGGTGGTGGCGAAGCCGCCGGGGACGGTGACGCCGGCGGCGGCAAGGTTGGCTATCATCTCTCCGAGGGACGCGTTCTTGCCGCCGACCCGGTCCACGTCGCCCATGCCCAATGCCTCGAGCGGAACTACATAAGGCTCCAAAGTCGACTCCCTTGTGTTATCGACCCGAACGTGCACAATCCAACGACGCTTGCGTCGCAGATCGAACCATGGGCCAAAGAACCGTCTTTTTTCTGTCCGACCAGACCGGTGTCACGGCCGAGACACTGGGCCACAGCCTGCTCACCCAATTCGACAGCCAGGATTTCCGGCAGGTGACTTTGCCATTTATCGACAATGATGACAAGGCACTGGCTGCGCTGAAAAAAATCAACGATTCCGCCCGCCGTGACGGCATCCGGCCGATCGTATTCAGCACTCTCGTACACGATGATCTGCGCAGAATCATACAGGGTTCGGACGGACTGTATCTCGATATTTTCGACGCCTTCCTCGGCGATCTGGAGGAGGAACTGGAGCAGGAATCGTCCCACTCGGCGGGCATGGCCCACGGCGTATCCGACCCCAATGTCTACATGAAGCGTATCGAGGCGACCAATTTCGCGCTCGCGAACGATGACGGCGCGACGGTGCGCAACTACGAGCAGGCCGACGTGATCCTGGTCGGCGTGTCCCGCTCCGGCAAGACACCCACCTGTCTGTACCTCGCCCTCCAGTACGGGGTGTTCGCAGCCAACTTCCCGCTCACCGAGGAGGAGTTCGAGAGCGGCGAGCTGCCCGGGACGTTGCTGAAGCACCGGGGCAAGCTGTTCGGGCTGACCATCGCGCCCGCGCGGCTGCAGCAGATCCGCCGCGAGCGGCGCTCCCGCGGCCGGTATTCCAGCGCACAGCAGGTGCGCTACGAGCTGCGGGAGGCGGAGAAACTCTTCCGCCGCTACAACATCCCCCACATCGACACCACCGAATTCTCCATCGAGGAGATCTCCAGCCGCATCCTCGACAGCACCGGACTGGAGCGCCGCACGCGTCCCTAGATCACGGCTTGCGCCACACGTAAACCTTGATTTTTACGGTCTTTTCAGGGTCGGCAGAAGCCCGCCGGCCGTGTGCTATATTCCGCCAATGATTGCCGACAGCCTCATACTGCCGCAGACGGTCGTGCGGCCGCGCAGCTTCGCCGGCCTGATGACGCTCTACGAGAGCAACTACCTGCGGCTGCTCCGCATGGCGCCGGCGCTGCGCGCCATGAAAGGCGGACACGTCTCCCGGGTCGGCGGCGACTGCGACCTGCATCTGAGCGTGCTGGAACGCACACCCTATACCTCGACGCTCGCCATGACCTACCGCTTCGACGAGGCGGGCGGCAGCGTCGCCGATCCCGACCTCACCGTGCGGGTTTACTTCGACGGCTGCCTGGCGGAGGCCATGCATCTCGCCGATCAGCACCATCACGAGCTGTTCCGCCGCCTGGCCAGCGAATTCCGCCGCGAACTCGACAGCCGCTGGGCGCGCAACGTCATGCTGAACAAGTGGCTGGAATACTGCCTCGATCGGGGCCACGCGTTCCCCGCGGACCGCCACACGGACTGACCGCCGCCGCCCGGCTCCCCGGAGGGGCGCTGCCCGCCTCCGAAAGTGTCGATCCGGTCATGGAACCCCACACAGGATGGTGCCAGCATGCGCCCTATCGGAACGGTCCCCGCTCCCGAACGGCGACGCGGGTCCGGATTATGTCAAGGGCCCGCCAATGGCAGCACTGGCACAACTCTTCGGTTCTCCGGAAGCGCAGGTCGAGCAGGACGACGACAAGCTCCTGCATCTGTACTGGAACCGTGCGGAGCTGAAGAAGGAATACTCGCGGCTGCGCAAGGAGCGCTACGAGCTGCTGGATCAGCTCAAGGTGCAGGAGGGGCGCAACGCCCGGCTGCAGCAGAAACTCGACGGGCTCGAGGAGCTGCTGGCCGACCGCACCGCGGCGAATCGGGCCGTGGTCTTCTACCAGATCCGCGGCGTCTGGAAACGCTGCCACGCACGCCTGGCGAAGTTCGCCGGCCAGATGGCAGCCCAGGTCACCGAGCGTGAACGAAAGCGTCTGCTGGCGGCCTGGGCCGCGGAGCAGACGGCGCTGCGCCGCGAGGCGGCGGGACGCCTCGATCGGGCGCGGGCGCGGCGGCGGGAACTGGAAGCGGCGCTCGGCGACATCGACGAGCGTACGGCGGCACTGGCAGGCTTCTGGAACTTCTTCCGGCGACGGTCGATCCGCGCCGAGCGGGGGCCGATCGAGGCCGAGCTCGAGGAGGTCGGCGCCACGGCGGATGAACTCACCCGGGAGTACGGTCGGCTGCAGAAGGCGACGCCGCCCGATTATCCGGGGTTGTCGGTGCAGGGGCGGCGGCTGGTCAACTGCATGGTGGTCGCCCTGGCCGAGTATCTCTACGCGCACTTCTCGGCATTCGGTTTCACGGAGATGGCGCGTTCCGCCATGGAACGCACGCCCGGCAGCATCGATTACGGCAGCGAGCGTGATTGCGACATGCTGCTCACGCGGCTCAGCGCGCGCCTGAAGGCGCTGGAGGAAGCCGAGAGGGGCGGAGAATTCGCCGCCGAGGTGCGCCGGCGCACCCAGGTCCTCAGCCAGCGTGCCCGTTACGAGCGACGGGCAGACACGGTGCCGGTGCCGGAGTCACTGGAGGCGCCCGGCGAGTCGGCGGATATCAACGAGCCCGACATCAACGTGCTGGCGGAGGAGTTCTGGCACGTCACGGACGTGCTGTTGTCCTGATCCGTCCCGCCGCCTCATGCGGCGGCCGAGGCACCCGCCCGCGCGTACTCGCGTACGCGTCCCACCCAGTTCCTGGCCCGGTCCAGGCTCACGTAGACCAGCGGTACCAGCAGCAGCGAAGTCACCGTGGAGAAAGCCAGCCCGCCGATGATCGCCCGTGCCATCGGGAAGTAGGACGGGCCGTCGCCACCGATCTTGGTCGTGGATATGGCCAGGGGCAGGAGACCGAGTATGGTGGTCGCCACCGTCATCAGGATGGGCCGCAGACGGTCTCGGGCGCCTTCCAGCACCGCCTGCTCGCGCGCCATGCCTTCCCGGCGCAGATTGTTGATGTGGTCCACCAGCACGATGCCGTTGTTCACGACGATGCCGATCAGGATCATGATGCCGATCATGGCCATGAAGCTCATGGTGGTGCCCGTGAGGGCCAGGAACCAGATGACGCCGGTGATCGAGTAGATCAGCGAGACCATGATCGAGACCGGATAGAGCACCGATTCGAAGAGGGCCGCCATGACGATGAAGATGAGCGCGACGCCGAGCAGGATGTTCTGCATGAGCAGCTGCTGGGTCTCGTCGCTGCGGTCGACGCCCTCGCCGAAGCTCCAGCCGTAGCCGGGCGGGTAGTCGATCTGCTCCATGAGCTGCTGCACGACCGGCCGCACTTCGGACATGGAGCTGTCGGTGTCGATGGACCCGCTGATCTTCACCGAGGTCTTGCGGTCGGTGCGGCGGATCTGGCGCGGCCCCGTGCGTTCGTGCAGATCGGCCACCGTCCCCAGCAGGACCCGCTCGCCCGACGGTGCCATGATGGTCAGGTTCGCCAGTTGTTCCATGGTCTGGCGGTCGTCCTCGCGGAAGGCGAGCCGCACGCCGATCTCGCCGTCCGGCGTCCGGAACTCGCGCAGCGGCTGGCCCCGCATGGCCACCGAGACGGCCTGGCCGACCGCCTGGCTGGTGAGGCCCACCCGCGCGGCGCGCTCCCGGTCGACCACCACCTGGACCTCCCTGGGTCCCGCGGTCAGGTCGGACGTGAGCCCCTCCAGGCCCTCCACGGTGGAGAGCACACGCCAGGCCTCGCCGGCGAGCTCCGCGAGCCGTTCGGTCGACTCGCCCGTGAGCGTGATGCCGAAGCCCGGGCCGCCGCCCTGCTGCTGCCACTGGAAGTCGGGCCTGCCGATGACCAGTTCGGGCATCTCTTCCAGGATGGTGTCCATCACCGTCTGCGCGTCGACAGTGATGGCATCGTCTTCGGTCAACAGGATGCTCGACTGGGCGCGACCGGTGTCGTAATAGCTGTAGACGGATTCGATGTCGAGCCGCCCGGCGTTCTCGAACAGGAACGCCTCCATGCGGTTGACCGCCATCTCCACGCGCTCCACCGGGTAGATGTCGTCGATGTGATAGATGAGTTCCAGCCGCCGCGACGGCTCCTGAGGGAACATGTCCGTCTGCAGCATGCCGAGGCCGATGGGCGCGGCGGGCGAGGCGAGGACGATCACGGCGGCCAGCGCCGACCAGCGGGGGTGGCGCAGCGTCCAGGCCAGCGCGCGGGTGTAGCGATCGGTTAGGTTGGCCATGGCGCTGCCCGATTTCGCCGGCGGCGGTGCCGGCACCCGGCTGGCGAGCAGCGGGATCAGGGTCTGGGAGACGAGCAGCGAGAGCACGATGGCCACCGAGATGGTGACGCCGACGTGCCACAGGAACACGGTGATGTCGATCTGCTCGCCGAATACGATCGGCAGGAACACGCACACCGAGGTCGCCGTGCTGGCGATGACGGCGAGCCCCACCTCGTTCACGCCCTCGAGCGTGGCCCGCCGCGGCTCGTCCGGGTACTCCTGCCGGTAGCGGAATATGCTCTCTGTGATCACGACGGAGTTGTCCACCAGCATGCCCACCGCGAGCATCAGGCCCATCAGCGTGAGTATGTTCAGCGTGAGGCCGCTGAAGTACATCACACCCAGCGTGATCACCAGCGAGACCGGCACTGCCAGCATGACGATCAGCGTGGTCGTGACCTGGCGCAGGAAGAGATACAGCACGAGCACGGCGAGCAGCGAGCCGATCAGCCCGGCCTGCAGCAGGTCGGTCAGGGACGAGCGCACGCTGTCCGCCTTGTTGTCGATATTGAAGATGCGGATGCCCCGCATCGACGGCAGTTCTGCGATCTTCTCCAGTTCCTCGTTGACCCGGTCGGCCACCTGCACCATGTTCGCGCCGCTGGCGCGGGTGACGCTGAGCCCTACCGCTTCCCGGCCGTCCAGGTGGCGGCCGTAGTCCCGCTCCTCCGGCACCAGCCGGATCTCGGCGATGTCGGCCAGGCGCAGGTTGCCGCCGTCGATGATCAGGTCGCCGATCTCTGCCAGGCTCCGCAATTCGCCGTCCGAGCGCAGGGTCCAGCGCTGCTCGCCGCTCTCCAGCCGGCCCGCGCTGACCGAGAAGTTGCTCCGCTGCAGCAGTTCGTAGAGTTCGTACAGGTTGATGCCGTGGGCGGCGACCCGGCCGGAGTCGAGCAGGATTCTGACCTCGGGTGGCTCGACGCCCTGCAGGTCGACCTTGGAGACTCCCTCGATGCGCTCGATGCGCCGCTTCAGCACGCGGTCGAGCATCAGGTATTCCTGGGACAGGTCCCGGTCGGACGACAGGCGCAGCGTCATGATGGGCTCGTCGTTCAGCGAGCCGCTGTAGACCATGATGCGCTTGAGATCGGGCGGCAGTTCGTCGCGGATGGCATCGAGCTTCACCCGCGCCTCCACGGCCTCCGTGGCGGCGTTGGAGTTGAAGCCGTATTCCATCCAGATCTGCGCGCCGTCCGCCCGGGAAGTCGAGTTCATGCGCTTGACGCCGGAGAGGGTGGACAGCGCGGCCTCGGCAGGTCGGGTAATCAGCCGCTCCACTTCCTCGGGCGTGGATCCCTCGTAGGGGATATTGATGAAAAAGCCCGGCCACTCGATATCCGGGAATTGTTCGAGCGGGAGCAGCCGGGAGGAAATCAGGCCGATGCCGGCCAGCGCCGCGAAGATCATCGTGACGGTGACCGGCCGGCGCAGTGAGAATTCGGTGTGGCGCATGCCCGGGCCCTGCGCGTCAGGCTCGTTGCGGCGACGGGGCGGGCGCCTCGGCGGATTCGGGCCGCCCGTCGCGCTCCACCAGGGAATAGACCACGGGGATCACCAGCAGGGTGAGCAGGGTCGAGGTGGTGAGTCCGCCGATCACCGTGATGGCCATCGGCGCGCGAATCTCGGCGCCCTCGCCGAAACCCAGCGCCATGGGCAGAAGGCCGAGGGCGGTGGTCAGCGTCGTCATCAGGATGGGCCGCAGGCGGCTGCGGCCCGCCTCCAGGATGGCTTCGGTCTTCGCGACGCCGGCGCGGCGCAGCTGGTTGATGAGGTCGATCAGCACGATGGCGTTGTTCACCACGATGCCGGCCAGCATGATCACGCCGATGAATGCCACCACGTTGATCGTGGTGCCGGTGAGATACAACGCCAGCACCGCGCCGACCAGGGCCAGCGGGATAGTGAACAGGATCACGAACGGGTGGCGGAGCGACTCGAACTGGGAGGCCATCACCAGATAGACAAGGAACACGGCCAGCAGCAGGGTGAAGCGCATGGACGCCAGCGAATCCTCCATCTCCTCGCTCTGGCCGACGATGTCGGTGGTCAGTCCGGCGGGGAGCGGCAGCGAGGCCAGGATGCGTTCGGCGGCCTCGGCGGCGGCACCCAGGTCGCCGCGGGCGACGTTGGCGGAGATCACGGCGGCGCGCTGCTGGTCGAGACGGCGGATCTCCGCGGGTCCCTCGGCCAGCACTATCGTGGCGACGTCGTCCAGGGTCACCGGACGCTCGCTGGCCGGGTTGACGATGAGCGCGCCCACGTCTTTCAGCGACGCCGCGGAGCGGTCGACGCTGCGCACCATGACGTCGATCTTCTTGTCCTGCCAGCTGTAGCGCGTGGCGAGATTGCCGCGGACGCTGTTCACCACCTGGTCGGCCACGTCGCGGACCGAGAGGCCGAGCTTGGCCGCCAGCTCCTGGTCGAAGGCGATCTGGACCTCCGGATTGCCCGCCTCGATGCTGGAGCGGACGTCGGTGTAGCGCCCGTCGGCGCGCAGCGCGCCGGCGATGCGGTCGGCTGCGGCGCGCAGGCGCGCGAGATCGAAGCCGGTGACCACGACCTCCAGCGGCGTGGCCAGCGACAGCAGCTCCGGCCGGCTGAAGTCGTATTGCACGCCCGGCAGCGTCGCTATGTCCTCGCGTATGCGGGCCATGGCACGGGACTCGCCATCGCGTCCGGCGTCGGCCGCCATGCGCACGGTGAGGCTGCCGGTGTGTTCGCCGGCGTCTACCGGACTCGCATCCAGGCGGTTTCCGCTGCCGGCCACGGAGTAGGTGCGCTCCACGCCGGGTACCGCCGCGGCGGCCCGCCAGGCGGTCAGCAGTGCCTGGTCGATGGCGGTGAGCGGAGTACCCGGGGCACGGCGGAGGTTGACGGAGAATTCGCCCTGGGACAGCTGGGGGATGAGTTCCGTGCCGAGCCTCGGCACCAGAGCGACCGAGCCGAGGAAGATGAGAGCGGCGGTCGCGAGGACGATCGCCCGGTGGGTGAGGGCCCACGGCAGCATCCGCTCGTAGAGGACCGCGGCGGCCCGGTTGAAGCCGCTGAAGAACAGCACCAGCGGCGTCAGAAACAGCCGCATGCCAGCCGCGATCCAATGCCAGAGCCGGCCGGCGATACGTCCGGCCCGGCCCAGCGCGCGTCCGACCCGGCCGGGCGGGCGCGCGTCCATCGCCTCTGCGTAGCCCTGGCGACCGCCGGAAGAGGCGAGCATCGGGATCAGCACCACCGCCAGCAGCAGGGAGAAGAGCAGGGCGTAGGTTACGGTCAGCGACTGATCGCGGAACAGCTGCCCGGCGATGCCGGTGACGAAGACCAGGGGGAAGAACACGGCCACCGTGGTGAGCGTGGCGGCAGTCACGGCCGTGGCAACCTCGCCGGCGCCCTCCCGGGCCGCCGCTAGCACGCCGAGACCGCTCTCGCGCTTGCGCACGATGTTCTCGAGCACGACGATGGAGTTGTCAACGAGCAGACCCACGGCGAGCGCAATGCCGCCGAGCGACATGATGTTCAGGCTGAGGCCCGAGAGATACATCAGCGCGAAGGTGCCGATCACGGAAACCGGTATGGCCAGACCGATGATCACCGTGGCCCGGGCGTCGCGCAGGAAGCCGTAGAGCACCAGCACCGCGAGCAGCCCGCCGAGCAGGGCGGCATTCACGACCTGGTCGATGGCGGCGCGGATGAAGCCCGACTGGTCCTGGATGGTCACCACCTCGAGGCCGTCCGGCAGGCCCTCCGAGAGCGCGTCCATGCGTTCCGCCGTGCGGCCGGCGATCTGCACCGTGTTGCCGTCGCCTTCCTTGTAGACGGCCAGCTCCACCGCCTCGGCGCCGTCGACGCGGGTGATGGCCTCCCGTTCCTTGAAGCCCCGCGTGACCTCGGCGATATCGCCGAGGTAGACGGGCCGGCGTTCGCGGGTGGCGATTACCGTGCTCGCGAACTCCTCGACGGACTGGTATTCGTTGATGGTGCGGACGAGGAAGCGCTGATTGCCCTGTTCCAGACTGCCGCCCGAAAGATTCGTATTTTCGGCCCGGATGCGTTCCGCCACCTCGTCGATGGACAGGTCCAGCTGGGCCAGGCGCTCCTGGTCGACGAGGATCTCTATCTCCTCCTCCAGGCCGCCGCTCACCTTCACCGCGGCCACCCCCGTCACGTTCTCCAGGGCAGGCTTCAGCTCGTCTTCGGCGAGCCGCCGCAGGCGTTTCAGTTCCTCGGCCGACAGGACGGCGCTGGCCGCCTCGGCGCCGGCGCGGCGCAGGGCGAACCGCATGATGGGGTCGCTGGACGGATCGAAGCGCAGCAGCAGCGGACGGTCGGCCTCCAGGGGCAGCGCCAGCACGTCCAGCTTCTCCCGCACGTCGACGCTGGCGAGGTTCATGTCCGTGCCCCAGATGAACTCGATGGTGACGTCGGACTGGCCCGAGCGGGACAGGGAGCGTACCTTGCGCACGTTCTTGACGATGCCCACCGCTTCCTCGATGGGCTTGCTGAGGAGGTTCTCCACCTCCTGGGGAGCGGCGCCCTCCAGCTCCGTGCGTACGGTGAGCGTGGGGTAGGAGAGATCGGGCAGGAGGTTTACGTCCAGGCGGCTGAGAGACACCGTCCCGAACAGGGCGACGGCGACGAAGAACATCAGCACCGTCACCGGCCGTTCGGTGGCCCGGTTCACCAGCCACATGGCATGCGCTCCCCGGGCCGTCGCCGGTGCCGGCTCACAGCCGGTTGCGGCCGGACGCGATCTCCGCGTTCAGCTGCATGGCGGTCTCTTCGTCCGCCACCACCTTCACCCGCGCGCCGTCACGCAGGCCGGACTGGCCGACCACCACCACCTGCTCGCTCTCCTCGACGCCGGAGACGATCTCCATGCGGTTCTGCCAGGCAATGCCGGTCTGCACCGGCCGGCGCTCCACCACGCCGTCGCGGACGACGTATACCGCCGGCCCCGATTCCGTCTCGACGACGGCCGGGCGCGGCACCAGCAGTCGGGACGGGCGCGAGTCGTAAACGATGTCGAGCCGGCCGAACATGCCCGGCTTCAGCGCGGTGTCTTCCTCGTCCACCTCCACCGTCACCTTGAACGTGCCGGTCCCGGCGTCCACCACGGGGCTGATGCGCTCGACCACGCCGCGGAAACGCTCTCCGGGCAGCGCGTCGATGGTGATGAACACCGGCTGTCCCTGCTCGATCTTGCCGAATTCCTTCTCCGGCACATGCAGGTAGGAGACGATCGGCTCCAGGTCGGTCACGCGGAACATGGGCGTGTTGGCGGCAATCGTGTTGCCGACCTTCACGAGCCGTTCGGAGACGACGCCGTCGATGGGCGCGCGGATCTCGGTGTAGCTGTACTCGAGCTGCGCGAGCCGCCACGCCGCGCGCAGCGCGTCCAGCTCGAACTTCAGGTTCTCGAAGGCCCCCGCCGCGAGCAGGCCCTTCTCGTGCAGTTCGGTATTGCGCTGGTATTCCTGCTCCGCCCTGGCCAGATTGGCCCTGGCCTGCTCCAGTTCCAGGCGCAGCCGATCGCCGTCGAGGCGCGCGAGCATCTGCCCGCGCTGTACGGTCTCGCCTTCCTCGGCGAGGACCTCGCGGATCTCGCCGCCCACCTTGGCCACCACCTCCGCCTCGGCGAAAGCCTCGAGGGCGGCGGTGCCCGAGTAGACCGCGTAGATATCGTCGCGGGCGACCTTGGCTACCTCGACGGGTATCGCCGCCTTTTCCGTCTCCTTCTCTTCTTCCGCGGCCCCGGCGGAGGGTCCGGCACTCGAATCCCCTGAGCCGCCGCAGCCGGCCAGGATCAGGGCGCCGAGCAGCCCGGCGGTGAGCAGGCCCCCTGTCTTCACGTCCCGTGTGTTCATCGACTTCAATGATCCTCGCAATATCTCAGATGTCGCGGCGGTACATGGGGCCGGTCGGCAGCCGAATCGGCGGGAAAGCAGCGGACCGGTCCATTGCCCGTTGTGCTCCCCGTCTCGCTCCCTCGATACGGTCGCCGAAGATCTCGGCCCAGCGCAGCTCGATCAGGGGCCGGACCCGCAGCACCGGCGGTGTGACCGGCGTCGGCGCGGCCGCGTCCGCGGCGCGGGCCGGCGGCACCGGAAAAAGGGTCGTGGCCGCATCGCGTGTGGCCAGAGCCTGAAAGGCGGTAAGGGTCAGCGTCAGGCCGACGGTCAGCGCGAGCGGATAGCGGAGCGGGCGTGCGGGCATCCTGTGCTACTTCCATGGTCGACTAGTGTTGTAGTTAAGTATAACACCTTGTGACCGACTGACAAGAGGTATTCCCCCGTCAGGACTCGCGGCGAAGGCTCAGAGGTCGTTCTTGGCGGCCCGCTCGGCTGCGGGCGGACGCGGCAGCGCCAGGAACTGAGCCATGTCGGCGACGATGGAGGCGGCTTCCTTCAGGAGGATGTCCGGCTCTTCTTCCTCGTCCAGCGCTTCCACGGACTCGACCGGCTCCAGGCCCAGTGCCTCGCGGCGCTCGTTCTCCCGCGCCAGACGCTCGGCCTGCAGGCGCTCGCGCTCCTGCTTGCGCTCGTCCAGCGCGAGCGACACCGTCCTGCGCTCGCGCATGCTTTGCGCGGCCTCGATGTCCTTCAGCAGGTAGTCGTAGTCCGGGTCGCTCTTCAGCCGCTCGCGGAAGTTGTTCGACAGCAGGTCGATGGTGGGATCCAGCGGCTCACGCGCTTCGTAACGGGTGGGCCGGATCCGGTCCCAGGGCAGCGCCGTGGGGCGGGTGCTCTCGCCGACTTCCGCCGAGTCGATCACGGAGGGCAGGGCGATGTCCGGGTCGACGCCCCGATGCTGGGTGCTGTCGCCGGTCACCCGGTAGTACTTGCCGATGGTGAGGGTGAGCTGGCCGAGGCCGTCGCCGCTCCTGTCGCGCTGGAAGCGGTCCAGCGCGTAGAGGTTCTGCACCGATCCCTTGCCGAAGGTGCGCTGACCGATGACCACGCCGCGCTCGTAGTCCTGGATGGCGGCGGCGAAGATCTCCGACGCCGAGGCGCTGAAACGATTGACCAGCACCGCCAGCGGGCCGTCGTAGGCGACGCCGTTCTTCCACTGGTCGTCGATGACGCTGATGCGCCCGGTGGAGTCGCGCAGCTGCACCACGGGACCGCGGTCGATGAACAGGCCGGACAGCGCCGTCGCCTCGGTCAGGTGGCCGCCGCCGTTGTTGCGCAGATCGATGATGAGGCCGTCGACGCCTTCCTGTTCGAGTTCGCCGATGAGACGCTCGACGTCGCGGGTGGTGCTGGTGAAGTCCTTGTCGCCGTCGCGCTGGGCCTCGTAATCCCGGTAGAAACTGGGCACGGTGATGACGCCCACCCGCCAGTCGCGGCCGTCGCGGGGGATGGTGACGATGTCGCTCTTTGCCGCCTGCTCTTCCAGCTTCACCTGGTCGCGCACCAGGGAGAGCATGTCCTCCTCGGCACCGGGCAGGGCATTGCCCGGCAGTATCTGCAGACGCACGGTGGTGCCGGCCGGTCCGCGGATCAGCTGTACCACGTCGTCCAGGCGCCAGCCGATGACGTCCACCATCTCGCCTTCATCGCCCTGGCCGACCGCAGTGATGCGGTCCGTAGGTTCGAGCTGCCCGTCGATGGCCGCGGGGCCGCCGGGGATGATGTTCATCACCGTGACGTATTCGTCCTCCATCTGCAGCGAAGCGCCGATGCCGAAATAGGACAGGCTCATCTGGATCTGGTATTCCTCGGAGTTGCGCGGCGACAGGTAGCTCGAATGCGGATCCATGGTGCGTGCATACGAGTTCATGAACGTCTCGAACACGTCGTCGCTGTTGATCTGCTCGAAGCGCTTCTGGAACCGCTGATAACGTTTCTCGAGGATGTCGCGCACCTCGTCCCACGGCTTATCGGTCAGCACGAGACTGAGTGCGTCGTTCTTGACGCGCTTGCGCCAGAGTTCGTCCAGCTCCGCCTGGCTGGCGGCCCAGGGCGCGTCCTCGCGGTTGAAGCGGAAGGTCTCCTCCACCGAGAAGTCCGGTTCCTCGTCGAGCAGCGCCAGCGCGTGGTCGATCTGGCGCTCGGCGCGCTCGCGGTAGACCCGGAAGATCTCGAAGGCAGGCTCCAGCGACTCGTCGCGGGAGACGGCATCGTCGAGCTGGTCCCTGTATTGCTGGAACGCATCGATGTCGGACTGCAGGAAGTAGGAGCGATTACCGTCCAGGGCCTCGATGTAGGCGTCGAGGATACGGCCGGACACGTCGTCGTCGACGGCGGTGCGGCGGTAGTGGGAGCGCTCGATGAAATCGGTGACCAGCGTCGCGATCTGCTCGTGCCGGTCCGTCGGGGCCAGCGTCGGGTTGCTCTCCGGCGGGACGGCGTCGGCGGCGACGGGCACGAGGCCGCCGGCCCAGGCACCGGCCAGCATGAATGCCGTCGCAAATAAACCAGTTCTGATTCTCTTCATCATTCCAGATCCGTCCTCGATTCCGACGCAGCGGCGGCACTTGCACCCCGCCGAGGCAAGGCTAGAATGCCCCGACCCGCCAATCAAGGGCAAACGACACACCTTCGCAACGCTCGACAAGCCCTATGCAGCCACTCACCATAATCACCGGCATCGTCCTCGGCTCGGCGGCGTCGATCAGCCTCGGCCTCGCCGTGGTAATGCTGATCTTCCTCATCCTCGGGGACGAATATCCGCGGCTCGCGTCCGAGTTCCGTCCGCTGGTCGGCAGCTTCGGGCTGTTCATGGCTATGACAGTCGTGGCAGGGGCAAGTTTCTATGCGCAGCTGAAACGTCTGTGGTGGCGGTGGCCCGCGCAGGCGCTGATGTGGGCCGACGTACTGTTCACGGGCTGGTTCTACTGGCCCTAGCCGTCCCTCCGGTCTCCGCCAGCGCTTTCTGATGGGCTCTGGTCATCGCGGCGAGCACGGCCAGCTGCAGCTCCCGGCGCAGCTCCGGGGTGGGTTCGCCGCGGACCAGGCGGCCGGCCACTTCGGCCACCCGCTCCGGCACTTCGTCCATGCGGTGCCAGGTACGGTAGTCGTCACGCCGTCGTCGGAGTTCTTCGGCGAGTCCGTCACGTCCGGCGCCGGCGGCCGCCAGTTCATCGCGCAGCCGGCCGGTGACCGTTCGCTCCAGCACGGCGACGGCGTCCCGGAGTTCCCGCGGGAGGCCTGCTGCTTCCGCCGGGCTCACGCTCAGAACAGCGACAGCGGCGAACGCCGGGATCCGCCACGCTTGCGCTCGCTGCGCCGGCGCCGGCGCATGCGCGAGTGGAGTTCGCTGCGCCGGCTGCGCAGCCATTCCTCTCGCGTCACCGGATCTTCGTTCTTGCGGCCGCGGCGCATTTCCTCGCGCACCCGGAACTCGCAGAAATCCTGGTAGGCCTCGATCTCGTGGCGCAGTTCGCGCACGACCAGTTCCACCATGATGGCGTCGTCGAGAAAGCCCAGGCCCGGTATGTGATCGGGGATCAGGTCCTCCGGCTCGGCGAAGTAGGCCAGCGCGTTGATCACGCGTCCCTTCTCCTCCTCGGGCAGCTGCCACTCGGAGTCGTGGAGCATGTCGGTCAGTACCCGCAGCTTCTCGAGACGTTCCTGGATGTATGTCGGCGCCTTCCCCTGGCGCACCTCGCCGAGGAGGCTCTCGGCGGACGCGATGATGTCGTCTTCGGAGGCCTGGCCTGCGGCCTTGCGCGCCTCCTTCATGATCAGGCGGAAGTGGTCGAGATCCGTATCCTCGAGATCGATGGTGATGCGCAGCCCCATGATTTTCCTCCTCGGCGGGAAGCAGCGAGCGTACGCGGGGGTCCCGACGCGGTCAATTCCGTCGGGCGTGTACCCGGCCGCCGTTTCTGGTATACCGTGCCGCTCTCATCGACGGGCTGCCCGGACCGGCGGCCGGAACCGGAACAGGAGAAAGCATGGATATCGTAGGGAGCTTGGTAAGCCGCGCGTCGCGTCGGGCGGTCCTGGCCGCGGTCATCACACTCACCGCGGCTTGCGGTGGCGGCGGCGAGGAAGCGGCACGTCAGGCCGGACAGCCGACCACCGGCGCGGAGGCCGCCACGGCGGTCGATGCCATCGACGCGGCCGATTTCGCCGAACACGTGAAGGTGCTCGCTTCGGACGAGTTTCAGGGCCGGGCGCCGGGCGGCGAAGGCGAGCGCAACACGGTCGACTACCTCACCGCGGAGTTCCGCGCCGCCGGGCTGCAGCCGGCCAACGGCGACAGCTATCTGCAGGGCGTACCGCTGGTTTCCATCACCGCCGAGCAGGTGACGCCGCTTGCGATCGAGGGCGGCGAGGAATCGCTGGCGTTCCGCTACCAGCAGGACATGATGGTGTGGACCAAGCGCTACCGGGAAGCCGAGTCCCTGACCGACAGCGACATGGTCTTCGTCGGCTACGGGATCGTCGCGCCCGAGTACGACTGGAACGACTACGAGGGTCTGGACGTCGAGGGCAAGACCGTGGTGATCCTGGTCAACGACCCCGGTTTCGCCACCGGCGATCCGGAGCTGTTCAACGGTCGCGCCATGACTTACTACGGCCGCTGGACCTACAAGTACGAGGAGGCGGCCCGCCAGGGTGCAGCCGGGGCGCTGATCGTCCACGAGACGGAGGCGGCCGGTTATCCCTGGCTGGTGGTGAGCGGCAGCTGGAGCGGCGAACAGTTCGACCTCGATCTCGGTGATGCCGCGCCGCCCCGGGTCGCCATCGAAGGCTGGCTGACCGGCGAGGCGGCCCGCTCGGTGTTCGCCTCGGCCGGCGTCGACCTCGACGAGGCGGTGAGTGCGGCGGCGAGCCGGGAATTCGAGGCGCGGCCGCTGGGCCTGCAGGCGAGCGTCGCAGTCACTAACAGCCTGTCCAGCATGGAGTCGGCCAACGTCGTCGGCATGCTGCCGGGCAGCAAGCATCCGGACGAGTACATCGTCTATACGGCGCACTGGGACCACCTCGGCGTGGCGCGCTCCGTGCTGCAGGACCGCATCTACAACGGCGCCGTGGACAACGCCACCGGCGTGGCCGGCATGCTGGAGATCGCCGAAGCCTTTGCTGCCATGGACTCCGGCCCGGAGCGCAGCATCGTGTTTCTGGCCGTGACCGCGGAGGAATCGGGCCTGCTCGGCTCCGACTGGTACGCCAGCCATCCGCTGTTCCCGCTGGAGCGCACGGTGGCCAACATCAATCTGGACGCGATGTCGCTGGTGGGCCCCAGTCACGACGTCACGGTGATCGGCTACGGCAACTCCGAACTGGACGAGTACGCGGCCCGCGCCGCCGAGATTCAGGGGCGCCACCTGGAGGCCGAACCCACGCCCGAGAAGGGCTTCTTCTACCGCTCCGACCACTTCAACTTCGCCAAGCGCGGCGTGCCGGCGCTGTACCTGCGCGGCGGCGTCGATCACCGCGAGAAGGGCAGGGAGTACGGGCTCGCCTACAATAGTGCGTGGATAAGCGAGCGCTACCACAAGGTCAGCGACGAATACAGCGAGGACTGGGACCTGCGCGGCGTGATCGAGGATGTCGGGCTGCTGTTCGAGGTGGGCCGGGCCCTGTCCGCGACGAGGAACTGGCCGAACTGGGTCGAGGGCAATGAATTCCGCGCGGCACGCGACGCATCCGCATCGGCCCGCGAGGGCGGCTGACGGCGAGCCGCGCTTGCCGGCCCTTCGCCGGCGCGCTTACCGGCCCTTACCGGGCCTCATTGGCGATGGACCTTAGCGGCGAGGAACTCTGGTTCGGGGGCCGGGTCGGCCGGCTCGGCCTCTTCCTCCTCCCGTTCCGGCGCGCGGTCTTTCTTCTGGGTGATGTTCAGGCCGGCGAAGCCGTCGCGGGAGACGCCGAAGAAGATGGCGAAGGCGCGGGTCTCCCAGAACGTGAGGAGACGCAGCCCGTCGAGCTCTTTCAGTCGGGTGATGAGAGGGGCGCGGTCCCGGTAGTCCATGGGGCGGATGGCGGAGCCGTCGTCCCGCAGGATGCGGACGTCGGCACGCGCTGCGTGCGCGGCCCGGTGCCGGAAGCGTGCCGGGAGCAGGGCGTAGCGGAGAGTGCCTGCCTCTTCGACTGCCGTCACTCCCATCGCGTGCCCGTCGCTGGCCGCGCCCGTGGCCGATTCGCCCGTGGCCGATTCGCGATGGCCGGGCGCTTCGTCGGCCGCAGCCGCGGTGCCGAGCAGCGCCAGCAGGCAGGCGGCAGTGAGCATCAGTGGAGTCTTCATCGGCCGCACCCTCCGTGGTCATCAGGGACAGCGGAGGCCAGTCTGGCACCGGGTGGCGGCAGCTAACGAGGACTCAGGTCACAACCTGAAGCTAATTCAAGGACTTATGTCAACAAGGCAGCGTGCGGCGGCGGCCTTTCGGTGTGCCGTCGACCGGTCTCGACCGCGACCGGCCTTCTCCAATGCGCTCAGCGCTGGTCGTCCCGCCGCCAGGAATCCGAGTGGTCGTAGGGATCGAAGGCGTGATCCTCGTCGATCGACAGTGAGGGGTCGTCCAGCAATCTGAGCAACTCATCGCGGTCGTTGGCGGGAATGTCGCCCAGATAGACGTTCTTGCCGTTGCCGTTGGAAACGACCCGGCTTCCCGCCGGCAGGTGATCGATGCGGGGAGGCGGTGGCGGAGCCGGTTCCTCACGATGCTGGGATTGCCTGCGCTGTCTGGCGCGCTGCTCGGCGAGGACCTGGTTCAACAGCGGCGTGGCTCCGTGTGCCGGTGCGGGTGCCGGCCGTGACCGGAAACGCTCCAGCAGTCGCTCTTCCAGCAGTTTTTTGAGGTACGAGGTCATTTATCGGGTTGTTTTTCGTGGCGGGCTGAAGCCTCTATCGAGAACTTGATTATCCGACCCACCCGCAAACGTGCACCTGAAACTTGACATAATTTTGTCAAATTACCCGTCAATTCATTGTTTTTATGAGAGTTCTGTGACCCGCTTCACAATTCTGCGGCCGCGTGGCCGGGACTCATGCCGGCGTCCGGCTCCGGGGCCGGCGCATGGCACGCCAGGTCAGGCGGGCGACGGTCACCACCACCCAGGGGCTCAGCACCAGAAACCAGGTGCTCGGATTGCCGCGGCCCAGTGCGCCCCAGATCTCGCCGTAGAAGCCCCTGAGGCCGCCCGGGTATTCGCCGAAAATCAGGAAGCCGACCCCGTAGACCGCGGCCGGCAACAGGAGCACGCCGCCGAGTACGAGAACGGCGGCGAGCAGCGACTCGCGCTTGACCGCGCTCCGGAGGATGGATCCGGTGTCGTCTTTTTCCTCTGCCATTGCGAGAATCCGTCCGTTAAGCGGCAATTCGCCGGCGATGCGACGTCTGTTCAGCGGCGATCCTCGGCGAGTTGCGGGGCGGAATCAAGCCCCGGTGGATCGAGCCCCGAGGAGTATCCGGAGGAGCACATGGCCGAAAACGGCAAACAGGAACTGTGGATTTTCGGCTATGGCTCGCTGGTGTGGCGGCCCGACTTCCCTCACGCGGAGGCGGTGCCGGCCTGGAGCGAGGGGCAGCAGCGCCGATTCTGGCAGGCCTCGACCGACCACCGGGGCACGCCGGCCCGGCCCGGCCGGGTCGCGACGCTGGCGCCGGAGCCGGGTGCCCGCTGCCGCGGGGTCGCCTACCGGATAGAGGCCGGGTCGCGCGCGAAGGTGCTGACCTATCTCGACCATCGTGAGAAGAATGGTTATCTGAAGCGCACGCTCGGCATCGCACTGGACGACGGCCGGCGCGGCGAGGCCATCACCTATGTCGCCGATCCGGCTGGGAAACACTATCTCGGCGCGGCGCCGCTCGCCGAGATGGCGCGGCAGATCCGGATCAGCGCCGGTCCCAGCGGACCGAATTCGGAATACGTCCTTCGTCTGGCCGAGGCGCTGCGCGGCCTTGGCGCCCCGGAGCACGAGGAGGTGTTTACGCTGGAGGCGCTGCTGCGACGGACGGAGTCCGGCTCAGGGGCGTAGGCGCTCGCGCCGGCGCCTGCGCCAGATGCGGGCCCCGAGATGCAGGCAGCAGCCCGCGAACAGGAGGTAATAAGGCACGACCCAGTACCAGTCGCTGACGTACAGGGTGGCGAACAGCGCCAGGAAGCCGGCGGTTATGTAGAAATAGGGGAGGGCTTCGTACAGCAGCGTGGGCAGCCAGACGCGGCGGTTCGCCAGCGATCGGCTCCGTACGCGGAGCGTGCTCGCGCCCGTTGCCTGTGCTTCCCTGCTGCCCATCAGTGGCGCATCCGTCCCGACCTCGTGCGGTCTCCCCAGCGCCGCCGAGAGTAGCGCATGCGTCGAGTCTAGTCCGTGATTGGTCTCACACTCAGGCGTCGGCGCCGGGAACCCGGGCCGTCTCCTGGTAGCGGAAGCGGCTGTCGCCGATCACCAGCGTATCGCCCGGTTTCAGATCGGCCCGCGGGGTGCGTTCGCCGTTCACGTAGATGCCGTTCTTGCTGCCCAGGTCCACGACGTGCACCCGGTCGGCCTCGTTGATGATGGCCGCGTGGAAGCGGCTGACGAACGGTGTCTTCAGCTGGATGTCGTTGCCGGCGGTGCGGCCGATGGTGATGCGTTCGCGGAACAGCGGGTAGCGGATGTCCTGGCCGTTGACCTCGGCGACCAGGGAGCGGCCGACCCGCGCCTGGCCGGGGCCCGGCTCGTCTTCACCGGCCATGCTGCGGGCCATGCGGGCGTCGAGGTCCTGCATGGAGGCCTCGATCGTGCCGAGCCTCGAGATGTGTTCGCGCAACTGCTCGAGTTCGGCGGACAGTTCGCCATTGCGGGTGAGTGCGTCGGCGAGTTCGGTGCGGGTCCCGTGCAGCTCGCCGCGCAGAGACTCGATCGCGTCGGCGTCGGCTTCCTCGCGGGATTCCCGCGTGGCCAGCCGTTCCTTCAGGTCGTCGACCCGGCTCTCCATGTGCGCCAGTCGCGACCGTGTCTTCTCCAGTTCCTGATCCCTGTCGCACAGCTCGTGCCAGACCTGCTGGAGTTCCTCGCTGCGTTCCTCGAGCTCGCCGGCCGCCTCGGACCGGGCCGTTTCCGCTTCTCCGGCGGCCGAGCGCGCCTCTGCCAGCGCGGTGCGGAGCGCGGCGGCCTCACCGCCGAGCCGCTCGTTGTCGGCCTCCAGCCGCCCGATGGCCTCGTCCTGCTCGTCGATGCGCCGGCCGAGTTCCTCGCGGAGTTGCGCCAGTTCCCCGCTGCGCGTCTCCAGTTCGCCGCGGGCTTGCGTGCAGGAACGATTTGCCTCTTCCAGCGCTGCACGCAGACCGGCGGCTTCGTGGCCGACTCGTTCGTTCTCGGCCTCCAGCCGGCGGATGGTGTCGTCGCGCTCTTCGATGCGATTGCCGAGCTCGGCCGCGGCTCGGCGCACCTCGGCGAGCGTGCGGGAGAGTTCCTCTGCCTGTTCGCGCCAGCCGGCGCTCTCCTCGAGCCGGCATTCCATCTCGGCGGCGGCGGTCTCGAGTTCCCGGCTGCGCGCGTCCCGGCCGCGCAGCTGGCGGCGCAGGTCGTCGTTCTCGTTCTGGACCCGGGCCAGCTCCCGTTCGAGCGCCCGAGCCGTGGCCTCCCGGCGGGCGAGCCGTCGGCCGAGCCGCACCGTCTCCCGTTTCGCCCGCCCCGCCTCGCGCCGTGTGCGGACCAGCAGCGAGAGTCCCGAACGCAGGCGCGAGTCCTGCTGCTCGGCCTCGGCCAGTGCCTGCTGCAGCCGTCCCGTCTCGTCCCGGGAGCGGGCCAGCTCCGTCTCGAGTCGCTCCCGCTCGCCGCCGGCGTCGGCGAGTTGCCGCTCCGCCGCGCCCAATGCCTCGGTCAGGCCGGCCCCGCGGTCGGTGCTGTCGTTCAGCTGCTCCTGCTGGGCGGCGATGCGTTCGCGGGCGGTCTCCAGTTCCTGACGCAGAGCCGCCGCGGTGCTCTCCCTCTCGGCCAGCTCCTGCTCGACCTCGTCCCAGCGGGACTGCATCTGCTCCAGCCGGCTCTCGAGGGAGCGAATCCGTTCGCCTCGTTCTTCCAGGTCGGTCTGCAGGGACAGAATCTTCTCTTCCCGAGTGACCGTCTCCGCGTCGAGGCCATGCAGCTCGGCCGTCCCTTCGTCGATCGCGCCGCCGCCGAGTGCGCGCAGCTCGTCGGTGGGATCATCATCGACGACGGCGGCCGGAGCATCGATCTTGTTTTTGCTTTCCGATGCCATGGGAAAAGTCTAGCACGCGGCCCGCGCGGGGCGAGCGTGTGCAGCCGCATTCAGTCTGCGGGTACCGTGCGAGCCTCCGCCCAGCGCCGGAGGCGGTCGATGCGCTCGGCCATCACGACGGAGAGGGGGCGCGTCGCCTCGATCTCGGCGAGGATGGCGGCGGTGTCCAGCGTCCGGTCCGAGCCGTGGACCGTGTAGAGCGCGGCGACGATTGCCTGCTCGATCTCGGCGCCGGAGAAGCCGTGGCTGGCGTCGGCCAGCGCGGCCACGTCGAACCCGCCGGGGTCGAGCTCCCGGGCCGCCAGGTGCAGCCGGAAAATGTCCCGCCGGACTTCGGGCCGCGGCAGATCGACGAAGAAGATCTCGTCGAAGCGCCCCTTGCGCACCAGTTCCGGCGGCAGGTCGTCGATCTCGTTCGCCGTGGCGACCACGAATACCTGGTCCCGCTTCTCCGCCATCCAGGTGAGGAAGGTGGCGAGGACCCGCCGGCCGGTGCCGGTATCGTCGCGTCCGCCGGCGATGCCCTTCTCGAGTTCGTCGATCCAGAGCACGCAGGGCGCCATGACTTCGGCGGTGCGCAGCGCCTCCCTGAGGTTCCTTTCGGTCTCGCCGTGATACTTGTTGTAGAGCGCGCCGAAGTCGAGGCGCAGCAGCGGGATACCGTAGACGCCGGCGGTCGCTTTCGCGGCCAGGCTTTTGCCGCAGCCCTGCACGCCGATGAGCAGCAGTCCGCGGGGCAGGTCGAGGTGTCTGTTCTCGCCGGGTTTCAGGAACGCGCCGCGGCGGCGCTCCAGCCAGCTCTTCAGGCTGGCCAGACCGCCCACCTCGGCGAAGTCGGCGGTCTCGTACTCGTAGGAGAGTAGACCGCCCCGGTTCAGCAGCTCGTATTTCGCCCGCATCACCTCCGGGATATCGGCAGAGGAGATGGCCCCATCGCGGAATATCGCGTTCCGCGCGAGGCGCGCTGTGTCGGCGCCCGTCAGCCCGCCGAGATTGCGGATCAGCAGCTCGAAGGCCTGCTTGTCGGTGCGCACCGGGCGGCCCTCGTTGGCCTGCGCCCATTCCCGGGCCACCTTGCGGACGATCTCCTCCCGCCGCGCGGGGCAGGGCATGCTCAGTTCCAGCCTGGCGGAGAAGCGCTCGATCTCCGCCGGCAGGCGGATGCGGTGACTGATCAGTACCAGGTGCCGGTTCGTGTTGCGGAAGCCTATGCAGATGTCCTTGATCAGGCGGACGTTGACCGGATCGTCGATGTAGGGATGGAAGTCCAGCAGCACGTACAGCCCCGGCTTCTCCACCGCCCGGATATGGCGCAAGACATCGGCCGGCTGGCTGTTGTGCAGTTGCGGCTCCATTTCGATGTCGAGGCGCTGCAGGCCGTCGGTGATCGTCCAGCGATAGAGCGGCCGGTAGTCGCCGCCGGTGAGATTGACGTCCTTCAGCAGCTCCAGCACCCGATCCTCTTCGTGGCTCTCCACCACGATGATCGGTACCCGCGAGTTCAGTATCAGGCTGAGGTCTTTGCGCTCGTCCATAGCTCGTCCATAACTCGTCCGTGGGCGGCTCGTTGCCCGTCACCAGTGCCGCTACATGCTAGACCATCCGCCGCGGGCGAGGGCTTGCGCCAGGTCACGCCACAGCGTTTTGCCGTCGGCTGCTAGAATCCCGCTGGTTATGAGGTACCGCCCATGAAGCCGACACTGCCGGCCGCCGCGCTCGCGCTGGCCGCCGCCCTACCGCTGGCGGCCGCGCCGCTCACCGAGGAATCGCTGCTCGACTGGGAATACGCGGGCAGCCCCCGCTACGCGCCCGATGACAATGGCAATGGCGAACGCATCGTCTATACCCGTTTCGGCACCGACGCCGAGGCGGACGGCTACGATGCGGACCTGTGGCTCATCGCGGCATCCGGCGAGCGCCGTCTCACCGCAGACGCCGCTGCCGATTACGCGCCGGCCTGGTCGCCGGACGGCCGCAGCCTCGCGTTCCTGTCCCGCCGGAACGGTGCCGCCCAGGTCTACGTATTGGGGGCGCGCGGCGGCGACGCGATGCAGATCACGGCTGCGGAGGGAGGGGTGCGTGCCTTCGCCTGGTCGCCGGACAGTCGCCGCATCGCGATACTGGCGCGGCCGGCCGCAAAGCCGGACCAGGACGGAGCCTATGTCACGGAGCGCCTGCTCACGCGGCGGGACGGTCGGGAGGGCTACCGGCGGCCGGGCGCGGCTCAGCTCGGCGTCGTGGCCGTGACGGAAGCGCGAACGGAGCCCCTGTGGCTCACCGACCACGAATTCGGCGCCGGGGTGCCGGCCTGGAGCGCAGACGGGGCCACGCTCTATTTCAGCGCCGCCTGGGATTCCGAGGAGGCGCTCGCGCTGGGCGACACGGAGCTCTACGCCGTCGCGGCCGACGGCAGCGTCGCCCCGCGGGCCATCACCGATCGCAACGGACCCGACGACAATCCGTTGCCGTCGCCGGACGGGAGCTGGATCGCCTGGACCGGCTTCGACGACGCCGAGCCGCCGGTCAGCTATCGGCCGGACGAGCTCTACGTGATGCGCCCGGACGGCAGCGAGCGGCGGAACCTGACGGCGGACTGGCCGGCGGGTGTCGCCGATACGATGGCCGGCGACGTCAACCGGCCGTTCGGACCGGCCCGCCGGCTCGCCTGGTCGGCCGACAGTCGCAGCCTGTATTTCACGGCTGCCGTGGAGGGCCGGGTGCAGCTGATGCGGGCCGGCGTCGACGACGGCGTCGTCGCGCCGGTCACCGATTTCGACGAGGGGGATATCCGCGAGTTCGACGTGGCGGCCAACGGCAGCATCGCCGCGGTCTACAGCCGGCCGGATTCGCCGCCGCAGATCGTAACCTTTCCGCCGGAGCGCGCGCAGCGCGGGGGCTGGCGCCAGCGCACCTCCCTGAATGGCGCCTACCTGGAATATCCCCGCTTCGCGGAGTACGAGGAGCTCCGGGTCAACTCCTTCGACGACACGCCGATCCAGGCCTGGCTGATCCAGCCGCCGCGCTTCGATATGCGCGAGCGCCACCCGCTGATCCTCTATATCCACGGCGGCCCGCATTCGATGTACGGGACGAACTTCTTCCACGAGTTTCAGGTGCTGGCCGCAGCGGGCTACTTCGTGCTCATCGCCAACCCAAGGGGCAGCACCGGCTACGGCGAGGTCTTCGGCAACGTCATCCAGTATCGCTACCCGGGCGACGACTTCCGCGACCTCATGGCCGTGGTCGACGCGGTGGCGGAGCGCGAGTACATCGATGCCGAGCGGCTCGGCGTGGCCGGCGGCAGCGGCGGCGGGCTGCTGACTACCTGGGTGGTGGGGCAGACGGATCGTTTCCGTGCCGCCTCGGCGCACCGCTCCGTCACCAACTGGATGAGTTTCGTCGGCACGACCGACATCAACCGCTACGTGACCGCGCGCTGGTTCCGGGATTACCCCTGGCGCGACCCCGAAGGCTACCTGTCGCGCTCGCCGCTGATGCTGGTGGACCGGGTGACGACCCCGGTGCAGATCATCCACAGCGACGACGACTTCCGCACGCCGCTGGAGCAGGGGCTGCAGTACTACACGGCGCTGAAGCAGCTCCGCAAGCCGGCGGAGCTGGTGGTGATGCCGGACGGGAGCCACGCTCTGTCACGGGACGGCGCGCCGTCGCAGCGGGCAGAGCGGCTGCGGCGCATCATCGACTGGTTCGACCGGCATCTTGGGGAGGGGCGCTAGCCGGCTCGACCTCGGCCCTCCGTGCCTGCAGTTCCCGGCCGTCCTGGCGGATGACGACCCCGGTAACGCGCCCCGTCCGGTCGCGGCGGAACAGCAGCCTGGCGTCGACCAGTTCGTTGGCGAACTCGTCGACGTCGCGCGGACGGTAAGGGATGGCCGCCTGGCCCGTGATCGCGCCGAACAGCATGTTGTCGCGGCGGGTGAGGCGCAGCTCGATGCCGGCCACGCCCTCGATCTCGTAGCGTCCGATGTAGTCGTCCAGGACCATCGGGTCGATCTCGTAGTCGGCCACCTCCCGGCGCGTCACTGCCGGCCGACCCCGCACTTGATGGCCATACTCGTGCCAGAGCATGTGTCTGAGCCGTCCTCGCTCGTCCAGCACGAACTCCAGCCTGACCGCCGAGTCCTCGAAAAAAAACTCGGTCGCCGAGACGGGCCGCATCAGGCGCGGGCGGTCGCCGGGAACCGTCAGGACGAGCCCGTCCGGCGTGTCGTCGATCTTCACTACCGCGCCATCCTCCCGGCGGTAGCGGCGGGCATAGCGTTCTCGCGCCGCGGCGTCGAGATCGATCGTCTGCGGACGGGTCGGGAGTGCATGCTCGACGGACTCTGTGGTGGCGAGCACCGCACGGTCGGTCTGGATATAGGAGTCCAGCAGCGTCCGGAACTCGCCGCCCCCGGCGGAATCCAGCAGCGCCCTGAGGTCTCCGGCGATGTCCAGGTAATAGGCCTGTCGGAAACCGCGCTCCGCCGCCGCGCGCAGTTCCCGCAGCGCCGCCTCGGGCCGATTGCGCAGGGACAATACCTGCGCGTACTGGGCGTGGGCGCTGGCCGTGTCGATGCCGGCCGAGAGACGTTCTTCGAGGTAGGCCTGGAGCGCCTCCAGCAGGCCCCCGGCCTCCTCATCGAGGCCGAGCTGCCGGTAGGTCCGGATCATCCAGGGCAGCCAGGCCTGGTTCGTCTCGTTGACCACAGGTCCGGCGACGCCGCCGTCGTAGCTGAGCGCCTCCGCGTAGGCATCGCGCGCCGCCTGCAGATCGCCGGCGAAGAAGTTGGCGGAACCGAGCCAGGCGAGGAGGCCCGGCGGGAGTGTCACGCCGTAGGGCTCCAGGTTGCGCGCATACCGGTCGGCCGTGGCGCGCACGTAGTCCAGATTGTCCTCGTAGCGTGTATTCGCCACGTACCAGAGGCTCGTCGCCTGCAGCGTGTACGGGTCCTCCGGATCCATCTCCTCCATGACCGCCAGCCAGCGGCGTGCCTCGTCCGGTTGCCGAAGGTCGGTGTGGAGGGAAACAAGGTAGTACAGGGCCAGCAGGTTGCGGGGGTCGCGCTCGAGTTCCCTGCCCGCCCAGCGCGCTGCCTCGGACATGTTGCCACGCGCGTGGGCAGACTGGATCAGATTGTTGTGGTGGACGCCGATCTCCGCCGGCTGCAACTCGAGCAGCCGGCGGAAGTGCGTCTCGGCCTGCAGGTGGCGGCCCATCGTGCTCAGCAGGTTGCCCAGGTTGGTATTGAGCGGGATCGACAGGGGATCACGCTCGTAGGCGCGCAGATACGTGCTGAGCGCGTCCCGGTAGCGGTCCTGGGCGAGCAGTACGCTGCCGTACCAGGTCAGCGCGTCCTCGTTGGCGGGGTCCAGCGAGAGAGATCGGCTCAGCGCCTCTTCCGCCGCGGAGTACTGGCCCTGCTGCAGCCGCAGCAGCCCCAGCGAAGCCCAGGCCTCCGGCAGCTCCGCCTCCAGCTCGAATGCCCGGTTGACCAGTTCCTCGACCCGGGGTGTCACGTCGTCCAGACGCTCGTTGCCGTAGTCGATCAGGAGGGAGAGCGCGTCAGCGAGACCGGTGTAGGCGAGCGCGTAACCCGGGTCCGACTCGGTGGCGCGGGCGTAGTAGTCGCGGGCGCGCAGCAGCGCCTCCTCGGTGCGCTCGTGGGCGGCATTGCGGCCCTTCAGGTACAGCTCGTAGGCCTCGACGCTTTCGGTGGCCTCCGCCGCCGTCTCCGCATTGCCGCCGAGCAGGGTGAATTCCAGCTTGCGGGCGATGGCCGCGGCGATCTCGTCCTGGATGCGGAACACGTCGTCCAGCGGTCCCTCGTAGGTCTCCGACCAGAGATGGAAGCCGTCGCGGGCGTCTATGAGCTGTGCGGTCACGCGGACCCGGTTCGCGCTGTCGTCCTTGCGCACGCTGCCCTCGAGAACGGTGGCCACGTTCAGCGCCTCGCCGATCTCCGGAATGCTTCGGTCGGTGTCGCGGAAGACGAAGGACGAGGTCCTGGCGGCCACCCGCAGCCCTTCCACGCGGGCCAGGGTGTGCAGGAGTTCCTCGGCGATCCCGTCGCCGAGGTAGGCGCTGTCCCGGTTGGGACTGAGATCGTCGAACGGCAGTACGGCGATGGAGCCCAGGTTGCCGGCGGGCCGATCCGCTTCCCCGCCGCCGAGGCGCTCGCTGACAATGTAGGCGATGGCGACGGCGAGCAGCCCGAGCAGCACCAGATCCGTCCAGCGGCCGAACAGCCGCCGCGGCGGTTCGGCGGCTTCGCTCCGGTCGGGCGTGCGGACGATGCCCTCCGGCGTGATGTCGAAGAACCAGGCCAGCACCAGGACCAGTGGGAAGCCGGCGATGGCGGCCAGGATGACGGTGCGGACCGCCGACTCCGGCAGGCCGAGATAGGGGAAGATGACGTCCGCCGCCTCGATGACCACCCAGCAGGCGACGACGTAGGTCGCGACCGACCGGAATACACGGCGCCTTCTCAGTTCGTCGATGATCACCTGGCCGGCTCTCCCAGTGCGTCTCGGAACTCCTCCGACGCGAGGGTGCGTGACGATGCGCCGATGACCGCCGCCGCCGTCTCTCGCAGCTCTTCGAGGTCGAGGTGTCCGTCGCCGTCCGCGAGTCGGCGAAGCACGTCGTCGAGGCTGGCGTCTGCGGTCCGATCCCGGATCTCCCGGTCGAGTTCCCGGAACACCGTTACCGCCCGGGCCGTGGTCGCGCCGGTCGAGTGGCGCCGGCGCAGTCCGTCGGACTCCTCGCCCCACTCGGCCAGGTCGCGGAACGTGTCGCTGCTGCGCTGAGAGGTCACCGTGCCGGTGCGGCGCAGGACCTCCACGCTGTAATACTCGGCCAGTCCCTCCAGAATCCAGTCGTCGCCGCGCACGGTGTCGCGGCCGAGGGCGATGTGCATGAGTTCGTGCAGCAGCGTGCTTGTGCCGTTCTCGCTGATCAGCGGGCGGTCGGCGTGGACGTAGAGCGAGTCGGGGGCCGACAGCGCGCCGCGCCACATGGGATCGCCGGCGGAGACCACGGTGAGCCGCTCGGGGAAATCCGGTACCAGCCGCACCATGGCGGGCAGGTTCCAGTTCAGCAGCGCCAGCACGTCGACGCGGCGCACGCCCTGGTCCACGGGCCCGGCCACCGCCACGCGCACGCCGGCGATGACGTCCCGGCGCACGCCGAGGTTGCCGGCCACCATCCAGCCGGTGGGCCGATCGAAGCGGCGTTCGTCGTTCACGACCCGATAGCGGCCGTTTTCTTCATGGTAGGGCGTGACGACGGACCATCCGCGCGGCACCCTGAGGCTGAGCGTGCTCCGCGACACGGCGTCTTTCAGGGTGCGGGTCGCGGCAGCCGGAAAAGCGTCTTCGCCCCGGAACAGGGCCCACTCGGGGCCGAGCCGGGCGTCGTAGGCCTCGCCGCGGGGATGCACCAGCGCCGCCTGCCAGCGCAGGGTCCCGCCCCCCTCGGGCGGACGCCAGACGAGCTTGCCGCCGCGGCGCTCGATCTCGCCGTCGCCGGAGAATTTCGTCCAGCGTTCGCCGGACAGGCTGAAGCGGGCCTCGCGCAGCAGGTGGCGCGGCTGCTCGAGCGTGATCGATGCCCGGGCGACGCCCTGCAAGGGCTCCAGCACGAGTTCGTAATGCAGCCGGTACGTGAGTTCGTCCGCCGCGGGCGCGGCCGCCGCCTCGCCGGCGATGCGGCAGGCGCTCAGCGGAAGGCAGATCAGCAGGAGGAGGCAGGTATATCGCATTCTGCGTATTATGCGTAAAACGGCGGCACCGAACAGGGAAGACGGTGGGGCCGCATGCCGCAGCCGCGGCCGGGCAATCCCGCCGGGTCGCGGGCCGCCGTTTGGCCACAAGGAGAAGAACATGAGCGTTGCAAGAGTCACCGAGATCACGAGCGCATCGGGTAAGAGCTTCGAGGATGCGATCGAGAAAGGCATAGAGCGGGCCAATGAGACCCTCGACAACATCGAAGGCGCGTGGATTCAGGACATGAAGGTGGTCTGCGACGGCGGCAAGATCAAGGAATACCGCGTCAACATGAAGGTCACCTTCGTTCTGAAGGGCTGACCCGTTCTGTGACCCCTGACGGCCGGCCGCGTTCACCGCGGCCGGCGCAACGAGGAGAATGAAATGGATCTGTTGGGTTTCGCCAAGGATATCGGACGCCGGATCTTCAACAAGGACGAGGAGGCCGCGGAGAAGATCAAGGAACTGATCCTGCAGAACAACCCCGGCGTGCGCAATCTTGAAGTGGAGTTCGACCAGGGCGTGGTCGGACTGTCAGGCGAGTGCGAATCCGGCGCCGCCATGCAGAAGTGCGTGCTGCTCGCGGGCAACGTGGAGGGCGTGATCGACGTCTACGCGAACAAGATGACCATCCGTGCGCAAGCCGGCGGCGACGCCGGCGAGGACGACGACCGTGCGGAGGCCGAGCCCGACGAGGAGCCGGTGGAGTTCTACACTATCCGTTCCGGCGACACGCTCAGCAAGATCGCGAAGCAGTACTACGGTGACGCGATGAAATATCCCCGCATATTCGAGGCGAACCGGGAGGTGATCGAGGACCCGGACAAAATCTATCCGGGCCAGCGCATCCGCATCCCGCTCGGCTGACCGGCCGCCGGCAGTCGCCAGTGATCCGGACGGGCCCTGCGGGGCCCGTTCTTCATTCCGGCCGGCGGAAGCGGTAGTGGCCCACCAGCCACTGGCGGCCGTCGCCGTAGCCGAATAGCTCGGCGCAGGCCATGTAGAAGATGCGCCAGCGCTGCAGCCAGATCTGTGCATCCCGCGCGGCGAGGTCCTCGCCGAGGATGTCGAGTGCAGCTTCCCGATGCGCGTCCAGTTTCTCCAGCCAGGCGTTGCAGGTGCGCCCGTAGTGGCGTCCGCTCACCAGCCAGCGCTCCTCCAGACGGAGATCGTCCTGGAAATGCAGCAGCGTATCGGCCGAGGGCATGATGCCGCCCGTGAAGAAGTGCTGTGCCATCCAGTCGGTCCTGCCCTCCACCTGGAAGGGGTAGAGCAGCTGCCGGTGGCAGAAGTGATGGACGAACAGCTGCCCCCCCGGTCGCAGCCAGCCGGCGATGCGCCGCATCAGCTCGCGATAGTTGCTCATGTGCTCGAACATCTCCACCGAGACGACCCGGTCGAAGGTGTCGCCGGCATCGAATTCGCGCATGTCGGCGGTGATCACGTCGATGTTGCCGAGCCCCCGTTCGCGGGCGAGCCCCAGGATGGTCTCGCGCTGGGGGGCGGAGTTGGAGACGCAGAGGATTTCCGCCTTCGGCAGATGCTCGGCCATCCACAGCGACAACGAGCCCCAGCCGCAGCCCAGCTCCAGGATGCGCTGGCCGTCCTCGAGGCGCGCGCGCTCCACGGTCAGGGCAAGCATGCGCGCCTCGGAGTCGTCGAGCGTGGCCGTCGACTCGTCCCAGTAGCCGCAGCTGTATTTGCGGTGGCGTCCGAGGCACAGGCGGAAAAACTCGGGCGGCACCTCGTAGTGCTGCTCGTTGGCGGCGTCCGTGTGCACCGCCACGGGCCCTTCGGAAAGTTCGGAGATGCGCATCCGGAAGCGCGCGTCCTGGGCGTCGGCGTCCGCCAGGCGCTCGTTGGCCAGGCGTCCGGCGAGCAGGCGCCGGATGCCTTGGCGGATCAGCGCATCGGGTACGAGGCCGCGCTCGGCCCAGTCAATGGGACCGCCCATCACGCGGCCTCGTCGGCGCTGCGGACCGGCGACGGTAGCGGTGCCGCGTGGGCGAACCAGACCAGCAGCGGGGTCACCACGGCCCAGGCCATACCCAGGTAGACGAGCCCGAGCTCGCCGGGGAACGCGGCCGCGCCCAGCTTCGACCCGGCGGTGAAGGACAGCGGCTGGCCGATGGCGCCGAATAGCGCAGCCAGCCGGTAGCGCCCGGCCAGCCAGCCGAGACAGCCGCGCAGGGTGAGCGCGAAGACCACCCATAGCGTCAGTATCCAGGCAGGCGCGAGCGGTCCCCACGGTGAGGCGTAGTCGAGCAGCCCGAGGGCGACGAAACTGCCGTCTACCAGGAGTCCCAGGGAGAGCGCGAAGGCGCACAGCGCCAGCAACCGGCCGCGGGAGGATTCCCGGCAGAACTCCCAGACGAGGAAGGCGACGGCCAGCAGCATGCCCGGCCAGACGATGCCGTTGGAGGCACCGAGCACCAGCGCGAACCAGCACGAATTGAAGAGGATGAAGTTGATCAGCACGAGGCGCAACCCGGGATTATCCGTTGACCCGTCTGCTTTTCGGCGCAGACGGCTTTCCGGATGCAGCGGGGCGGGCTCAGCCGGTGGTGTCGGTGTCGGCAATGAAGGTGCGCAGCCGGTCCGCCAGGTTCTTGCACGCCGCAGTCTGGGTGCGCGCGATCAGCGGCACCGGGATCACGATCGCCGGCAGATACGACGTGCCGGAGACGTCCGCCTTCACCGAGCCGGCGGACTTCAGTTCCTTCAGGTCCCAGATCGATGCCTCGTAGCTCGCCTCGTTCTCCCACCAGGCGAAGCCGAAGCAGCCGCCACCGCCGGGCCCCGCGGCGCAGGACAGGCTGCCGCCGCCGCCGGTGCGCTCCGTATCGCCGTCGAGCCACACGATGTAGCGTACGCCGCTGTCGCGGATGCGCTCACGCACGCCCGGACGCTGCATGAAGCGCTGCAGCGCCTTCGTCTCGGCGGGCGCCGTGCGCGGTTCCAGCCAAGGGAACAGCGCGTCCACGAACTGCTCGTCCGGCATCACGGCGAGGCCTTCGCGGCCGTTGCCCAGCGCATTGCCCACGCAGTCGGTGAAGCCGCGCTCCGTCTCGTTGCCGAGATGGTAGCTGCGCGCCATGACCACCACCGCCTCGCCGTCAAGGATGCCGGTGGCCGCGCTCTTCTCCTGTTCCATCCGTGCCGTGACGCAGCCGCTCAGCAGGACGGCCGCCCCGACAAGCGCCGGCAGCAGCATCCGGCCGGGGCCCGTCACTTCGCCTCTGCCGTCTCTAGCCTCGGTCATCGGTGAGATTCCCCTGGAATTTTGCCTGGGTGGCATCGCCCGTGTTTGCCGCCACGTCCGTGGATTGCCCCGGCCCGTCGTCGGCCTGCAGCTCCGCGTCGTCTTCGATCTCCGGCGGCGCCACCACCGTCACGGCGCCGGAATCGGCCTCACTCGCGGGGGCCGCTGCGGAGTCGCCCGCCGAATCGCCCGCAGAATCGCCCGCGGAATCGCCGCCGGAGTCGCCTGCGGAGTCAGCCGCGGATTTCGCGGAGGATTCGCTCGCGGGCCCGGTTTGCGCGGTCAGGCTCTCCGCCTCTTCCGGTTCCGCGCCGGGGATGCCGCTGCCGCCCGGGTCGCCGAGCCCGGTCTCCCGGGCAAAGCGGAGGCCGATCATGGCGGCCGCATCCCGCATGGCGAGTACCGCGGCGCGGGCCAGCGCCTCGTCCGCGCTGAACATCCCCTCGGAGCCGGCCTTGCCGTAGGCGGCGATGGGCCAGTTGGAGATCTCCGTGCCCTCGCCGTCGAAAATGCGCAGCCGGTAGCGGATCCAGATGGTATAGGCGTCCGAGCGGCTCTGTGCGGGCAGGGCGAACTCGAACGCCTCGATGCTGGCCTCGACCAGTGCGTCGGCGCCCACCGTCTCGACGTCCGTATCGGCGTCGACCTCGACCACCTCGCTGAACATGGACTCGAACAGGTGCTGGAACGCGAGCTTGTTGGCGGCCCCGAGGTTGATGGTCCACTTCTGCCGCCCGAGTACCTCTTCCTGATGCACGTAGCGCGACATTTCGGGGGAGTAACGGACGGCGACCTTCAACGGCAGCTGGTTCAGCAGGGGGTCGGGGAGAGCGGGGTCCTGGAGCGCAACCTGACTCGAGCAGCCCGTAATGACCAGGGCCGCCAGGACGACTGCGACGATGGCAGAAACTCTCCCGGTCAAGCGACGCTCCATCGGCCGAAGCGGCCGGCGATTCCCTCGGTGGTTCCGTTGGCGACTTGCTCGGCGATTTACTCGGCCATTGGCCAGGCAACTTGCTCGGCGATGCGCCAGGGATCGGGTCTCGTATCCATGCTGTCGACTCGCGCGGCCGCCCGAAGTTTCATCCTGGCCGCGGCAAGGGATGCACGTTCCGACTCTAGACTCAGCGCGCCCGTCATGCAAGCAACCGGTCCGTCGCCCCGCCTGCTCGCCTCAGAAACGTGCCCGGATGGCCCGCAGGAGGCCGCCGACCACGGGAATGTGCTCGTACAGCCCGCCGGCGGAGTCCCAGAAATCCTGGTGCAGGACCACCCGGCCGTCGTCGTCGAAGCGGAAGTGGGTCACGCCCCACGAGACCAGCGGCTCGCCGTCGGCCAGTGCGCCGATACGCATGGTCATGCGCCAGCGGAAATAGAAATCGTCGCCGGAACGGCCGACGTGGTGGAACTCCACCTGCACGGAGTCGGCGTTCTCCGCGGTGTGCACGAAGTATTCCTCGATGGCCGCGGCGCCCCGCAGGGTCTTCAGCGTGTCGTTGAAGAAGGCGTCCGGGGCATAGACCTCCCGGGCCATGCGCCGCACGGCCTCGGGCGTGAGCTCGCCGAAGAACTGCCGCAGCCTCTCGACGGCGGCGGCCTCGGCGTCGCTGCCCGGCGCGGGGCCCATCCCATCGGTGCGGGCCAGGGCCTCCTCGTAGGCGGCCACGTGGTCGGCGGAGGAGGCCACGTCTGCGCTGCGGATCGCCCACGCCAGCAGGCCGATCAGGATGACGGCCAGGACGCCGATGACAAGCAGGGTTACAATCGCGAGCTTTTGCATGCCGGTCTCCTTGCAGGGTGGCCGCGGCCTGAGACGATGGTGAACGCATGGTGACGACGACAAGCATAGTGCACGTGAGCTCTGCCGGCGCCGGAACGTTATTCGGCGCGTGCCGCTGATCGGATCAGGAGTCGCCGATGCCTCGTCCCAAGGTCCTCGTCTTCCAGCACGTGCCCTTCGAGCCCCTGGGCACGCTGGATCCGTTGCTGAAGGAACGTGGCTTCCGCATCCGCTACGTGAATTTCAGCCGCGACCCGGCGCAGCGCCCGCGGCTCGCCGGCTACGATGCGCTGATTGTCCTCGGCGGACCGATGAACGTGGACGAGGTCGGGGACTATCCCAACCTGGCCACCGAGGTCGAACTGATCCGGGAGGCGCTGGAGCGGGGCCGCCACGTGCTCGGCATCTGTCTGGGCGCGCAGCTGCTGGCGAAGGCGCTGGGCGGCGCGGTGGCGCCGAACGGGGCCCACGAGATCGGCTGGCACGAGGTGCGGCTCACTGCCGACGGCGAGACGGACCCGGTACTCTCGGCGCTGGATTCGCCGGCGCCCCTGTTCCACTGGCACGGCGACCGCTTCGAGCTGCCGCCGGGCGCGAGCCATCTCGCGGAGTCCGCGCTGTGCGCCAATCAGGCGTTCCGTTACGGCGAACTGGCGCTCGGGCTGCAATTCCACCTGGAGGTGGATCGGGCGCTGGTCGAGCGCTGGCTGACGGTGCCGGTCAACCGTCGCTTGCTGGCGGGTCTGCGGGGTCGGGTGGACCCCGAGGCGATACGGCGCGAGACGCCCGCGCTCATCGCGGCGCTGGAGGCCCGCAGCCGGCGCGTCTTCGGCCGCTGGATCGAGCAGTTCGGCCTGCCGCGGCGACGGCGCGCGCTGCCGTCGCGCTGAGCGGCGCCGCACGCGGCCGGTCTGTGCGGGATTCCGGGCCGAATCCCGGGCTGATTTTTGCCGTCGTTGCCTGCATGATAGACCGTTCAACCAGCCGAGCGGGAACCCGAGCATGAAGCTGTACGCCGACGTCACCCGGGAGATCGACGAGATGCCGGAGGGCCCGGAGATCGTCGCCTTCTTCGATCTGGACGGCACGCTGCTGTCCGGATTTTCGGTGACGTCGATGATGCGCGAGCGCCTGACCTCCGGCGAACTGAAACCCCGCCAGGCCCTCGTGCAGTTCGTCTCGTTCGTCGGCCAGGGCTTCCGCAGCCGTGAATTCCCGGCCATGCTGAAGGCCGCCACGCGGACGCTGGAGGGCGTCGAGGAGGCCTCCTTCGTGCGCCTCGGTCGCGAGACGTTCCGCAAGCACGTCAGCGGCGCCATTTATCCGGAGTCCCGCGCCCTGGTGCGCGCCCACCAGCGCAAGGGCCACACCGTGGTGGTGCTGTCCTCGGCCACGCCGTATCAGGTCAACCCGGTGGCCGAGGAACTGGAGATCGAGCACGTGCTGTGCACCCGCTTCGAGGTGGAGGAGGGCAGGTTCACCGGCCGGCTGGTCGAGCCCATCACTTACGGCGAAGGCAAGCTCAAGGCCGCGCGCAAGTTCCTGAAGGCGCGCCGCCTGAAGCTCGCCAACAGCTTCTTCTACACCGACGGTGCCGAGGATGTGCCACTGCTGGAACACGTAGGCTATCCGCGCCCGCTCAACCCCGACGGCGATCTTGAGGAGGTGGCCCAGGAGAAAGGCTGGCCGATCCGGCGCTTCCACAGCCGCGGCCTGCCCGGCGTGCGCGAACTGCTCGGTACAGGGCTGGCATGGGGCGCACTCGTGTCATCCGCCCTGGCGAGTGTCCCCGTCCTGGCCCTGAACCGCTCGCGACGCGACGCCGCCAATCTGGCGATCGCGACGTTCGGAGACTTCGCCAGCGCGCTGGCCGGTCTCGACCTGCAGGTGACGGGAGAACAGCACCTCTGGTCGCACAGGCCCGCGGTGTTCGTCTTCAATCACCAGAGCGGGGCGGACATGGTGATCCTCGCCAAGCTGCTGCGGCAGGATTTCACCGGTATCGCCAAGAAGGAGCTCAGGAGCAACCCCATCCTCGGCCCGCTCATGTGGGCCACCGAGACGGTGTTCATCGACCGGGCCAATACGGAGCGGGCGATCGAAGCGATGCGCCCGGCGGTCGAGACGCTGAAGAGCGGCCTGTCCATCGTGCTGGCGCCGGAAGGGACGCGCAGCCTCAGCGACCGGCTGGGACCGTTCAAAAAGGGCGCATTCCACCTGGCCATGCAGGCGGGCGTGCCGATGGTGCCCATCGTGATTCACAACGCGACGGATGCGCTGCCGAAGAGCGGCATCTTCGTGCGTCCCGCCACCATCAAGGTGGAGATACTCCCGCCGGTGCCCACCGAAGACTGGGAGCCCGAGACCATCGATCAGCACGTGCGCGCGGTGCGCCGCCTGTTCCTGAAGGCGCTGGACCAGCTGCCGGAGCAGGACGAAGAAGAAATAAGCAATAACAGTAATTTATAGAGACTTCCTCAAAAGAATCTCGGGCCCTGTAGAGGCCGCGGCAGAGAATTTCCGGCGCGCATGCATCCGATCCGGCGCCTCGTGTCATCTTTTAATCGCACACAAGGGAATTCCCCCGGACAGAAGGAGATGCGGATAATGGCTGACTTCGATAGCGACATTCTCGTGCCGATCACTCTGTTCATCAGTATCGCCGCGGTGTACGCCCTGGCCCTGATGTATCGGGCCCGGCAGCGGGAGCAGATCCAGCTCACGGTGCGCCAGATTCTCGACAAGGGCCAGGAGCTGACCCCGGAGGTGCTCGAGAAGCTCGGCCACACCGGCGCGCAGCCCCCCTCGGACCTGCGCCGCGGCGTCATCGCCGTGGCCATCGGCCTCGGCATCGCCGCGTTCGGGGTCATCCTCGGCGAAGGGGATGCGATGCGACCGCTGGTGGCCATCGGCGCGATACCGTTCCTGATCGGGCTCGCCTACCTGGGGCTGTGGAAATTTGCAGGCAGGGACACGTGAGCACACAGAGGCCGCCGGGACGCGATGTCGACATCGGCGAGCGATGAGGAACTGGTCGCCGTCGCGGTTGCCGCCGGGGATCAGGCGGCCTTCGGCGAGCTGGTACGGCGTCACCAGTCCCGGGTGCGGGGCTGGCTGCGGCAGCTCACCGGCGACGCCGCGGAGGCCGACGACCTCGCCCAGGAGACTTTCCTCAAGGCGTGGACCCGGCTCAATACCTTCACCGCCCGCGGGCGGTTCCAGGCCTGGCTCATGAAGCTCGCCTACAATGAATTCCTGCAGGCGGTGCGCGGCGGGCAGCGGCGGCGGCGCCTGGCGGGCGAGTACGAGGCGGATGCGGCGGCGCGCGGCGAGACCGCGGACGAGTCCATGTCCGGCACCGGCGGCGAATTGCCCGATCTGCCGCGGCTACTGTCGGTGCTGGGCGAGGAGGAGCGGCACGTGATGCTGCTGGGCTACGGCTGCGGCTGTTCTCACGCCGAGATCAGCGAGATCACCGGCATGGCGCTCGGCACGGTCAAGTCGCACATGCACCGTGGCAAGGCGCGCATCAGGCAGGCTTTCGCGCTGGAGGCGAGCGAGTGATGAGGCAGACGGAGCAAGAATTCGAGCGGCTGCTCGATCGCGAGTTCGCCCGCGCTTTCGAGCCGGTGGCCGACGACGGCTTCAGCGAGCGCGTGCTCCGCCGCGTCCGGCGACAGGGGCGGGCGAGGGTAGTGGCGCTGACCCTGGCCGGTGCCGTCGGTCTGGTGGTGGCTTTCGTGCCGCTGGTGCAGATTGCGAGCGCGCTGAGCGAGTTCTCCCCGGTGCTGACCGAGGGCTGGCGGTTGTCGGAACTGCCGGCCCAGTATCGCTACATCGTGGCCGCTGCACTGCTCGGCCTCGCGAGTCCGCTCGTGATCCGTCTGCTCGAGCGCTGAATCCTACCGGCCGCCTCAAGTTCCGCCGGCCACGGCCGCTAACCCCTGTAGAGCCACGCCGCAGAGGCGCCAGGGGCGCGCGCCCATGAAGACCATCCGCCTGCAGGAGCGACACGGCGACCGGCCGGCCGACCGCCCGGCGGTCGGTGGGGGCGGCGATGCCGGCCTGCGCGGGACGCTTTACGAGTTACTGGAGGGCGACCGCTCCGGCGGTCGCCTGGGCCGCTTCGTGAACCGGGCGCTGGTTGCGCTGATCCTCGCGAACGTGGCGGCCGTGATCCTGGAGTCCCAGCTGTCCGTGCAGCGGGTGACGCCCGGGTTCTTCCACGGCTTCGAAGTCGCCTCCGTGGTGATCTTCACGCTGGAATACCTGGCCCGCCTGTGGGCGGCGCCGGCGGACCCCCGCTACCAGGGTTCGCCACCGTGGCGGGCCCGTGTCAGCCACGCGACCTCGCCATTGGCGGTGATCGACCTGCTGGCCATCGCGCCGTTCTATCTGGCGCTGCTGATCCCGATCGACCTGCGCTACCTGCGCGCCTTCCGGTTGCTCCGGCTGTTGAAGTTATCGCGATATTTCGATGGGTTACAGATTTTTCTTAAAGTCATTAGGGCGGAAATCGGCGCGATGTCCGCCGCGCTGCTCACCATGTTCGTGCTGGTCATCATCTCGGCCTGTCTGATGTTCTCGCTGGAGAGCCAGGCCCAGCCCCAGGTGTTCCGCAGCGTCGTGGATGCCATCTGGTGGGCGGTCGTCACGCTGACCACGGTGGGCTACGGCGACGTCACGCCGGTGACGGCGGGCGGCAAGATCCTGGCCATGGGCATCATGCTGATGGGCGTGGCGACTTTCGCCCTGCCGGCGGGCATCCTCGCGGCGCGTTTCTCGGAGGAGCTGCAGGAGCGGCGCGAGAAGCTGCGCTTCGAGGTGGCCGAGGCGCTGAGCGACGGCGTCCTGGACGCCGGCGAGCATGCCGAACTCGCACGGCTGCGGGCGGAACTCGGACTCTCGGAGGACACCCTGTCGCGGCTGGTGGAGTTGCACGGTAGGGCGGGTCACGGCTTTCGTTATTGTCCGCGTTGTGGGGAGCATCTGGAGGGCCAGCGGTCGCCGTGAGGGTCGGGTCGGGGGCTCGGTCCCTATTGCCTTTGGTTGATCGGGCCTGAAGGCCCTCCTGGAGTCGGATCGGGCCTGAAGGCCCTCCTACGTTGGGGTATGCTTCGATCCGGGAGTCTTTACCGGAAGCAAGCATGCAACTGAGCGAGATTATTCGACGGCGGGCGGTGATTGCCTGCTGCGCCGCCGCCCTCATGGTGGTCGCACCGGGTGCCCCGGCCGGGCCCGCAGCTCCGGATGCGGACACAGAGCGGCTGATCAGCGAACTCGGACTGACCGAGGGCGATACGCCGGTACGCGAGCATCCCCGCTGGCAGCCGGGCGGCCCAATCGTGGTGGCGGTCGACGGCCCGCAACGGCTGGCCTGGCTGGAGGCGGTGGCGGGCGAGGCCGAGCTGGTCGGCGTGCAGTCGCTCGCGGAGGCAGAGGCGGCGTTGCCGGGCGCCGTGGCGCTGCTCGGTGTGTGCAGCCCCGGGCTGATCGAGGCGGGCGCGTCACTGCACTGGGTGCAGAGCTACAGCGCCGGCGTGGATCGCTGCGTTGACACGCCCGCGCTCGCCGAGCGGGACATGATCCTCACGAACGCACAGCGCCTGTACGGACCGGCCATCGCCGAGCACGTGATGGGCATGATGTTCATGCTGGCCCGCGGCCTGGACGTCTATCACCTGCGCCAGGCCGACGGACGCTGGGAGCGCGGGCTGGAAGACTACGCGGACAGCACGTGGGAGCTGGCCGATCGCACGCTGCTGGTGGTCGGCCTCGGTGGCATCGGCACCGAGATCGCGCGGCGGGCCGATGCCCTCGGGATGGAGGTCATCGCCACCCGGGCCAGTTCGCGGCAGGGCCCGCCGTTCGTCAGCTACGTGGGACTGGCCGACGAACTCCACTCCCTCGCCGGCCGCGCCGATATCATCGTCAACGCCACGCCGCTGGTACCGGCGACGGAAGACCTGTTCGACGCGGAGTTCTTCGCCGCGGCGAAGCCGGGCTCCTACTTCATCAACATCGGCCGCGGCGGCAGCGTGGTCACCGAGGACCTCGTGGCGGCCCTGGAGTCGGGACGCATCGCCGGCGCGGGTCTCGACGTGACCGACCCCGAGCCGCTGCCGGAGGGGCATCCGCTGTGGCGCATGCCGCGGGTGATCATCACGCCGCACATCTCCGCGCGCACCGAAGGCTCCTCAGAGCGGCGCTGGCTGCTGGTACGCGAGAATCTGCGCCGCTACGTCGCCGGCGAGCCGTTGCTTTCAGTGGTGGATATCGACAAGGGCTACTGAGCGGAGCCGCCGAGCCGCTCGGCGGCGTAGGCCAGCTCGGCCTCGACGGTGGCGGTGATCTGGCGGCGCAGCACCTTCTCGATGCGCCCGGCGATCAGTGGGATCGGCACGCGGAACCGATGTTCCACCTCGTATAAGGAGCCGGAGCCGTCGGCCTCGAGAGTGAAGCGCCCCTCGATCTCGATGGGGGCCATGGCGCTGCGCACCGTGTAGCGTCCCGTGTACCGGTCTTCGCCGCCGTCGGCGACGTTCCGCCAAACCTCGTGCACGGTGAGGGTCTGCTCTTCGCCCACCAGCCGGGTGAGGAATCCGGGCAGATCCTGCCGGGCGACGCGGGTGGTGTGCAGGGTGACCGAGTCTGCGTCTTCGTCGGCGTGGCACTCGGCGCTCAGCTCGCCGATGGCGAGGCAGCGGTCGACGATGAAATCCGGGTCCGTCATCAGCGCGGCCACGCTCTCAACGTCGGCGTCGAAGCGGCGGCTGACGGCCATCAGGCGATCTTGTGCTCCCGCTCGTCGACGGCTTCCCCGTCGGCGAGCTCACGAAGCGCCTCCAGGTCGAGCACCTCGATACGACCCCGTGGCGCGAGCAGGATCTCGCGGCGTTTCATGTCCGCCATGAGGCGGCAGACGGTCTCCTCACTGAGGCCCAGCAGGTTGGCGATCTCCAGCCGGGTGATGGGCAGGCGGTAGCGCCCGTCGCGGGGCCAGGGTTCCGGCGCCATCATCAGGATGAACGCCGCCAGCTTCGAATTCGCGTTTTTCTGGCCCATGGCCTGGATCAGCGCGCGGCTCTGCACCAGCTGCGCGTTCAGCGCATCGATCAGGCGCATGGCGATTTCGGGCTGGTCGGCGACGCGGGAGAGCAGCGCCTTGTGGCTGATGCGGCAGGCCTGCACCGGAGTGGCCGCCGCCGCGGAATAGGCATAGTGCTCCTGCTGCAGTGTCTGCAGTCCCACCACGAGGTTGCCGCGCCGGCCGATGCCGACGATCTGCTCGCGCCCGTCCTGACTGTGATGACAGATCTTCACGACCCCGTGAGAGATGGAGTAAAGGTAGCCGCCCGGCTCGCCCTGCAGGAAAAGCATCTCGCCCTTCGCGTAGCTGGAGCACTGGATCAGACCGGAGACCACGCAGGGCAGGTCGTTCAGCGGGTCTTTTCCGTCATCCACTCCACGGAACAGGCACAGACAGTTCTCACACGGCATCGATGGTCGCTCCCCTTGTTCTTGTAGATGACTAGATACGCGTCGGCGGCGCGCTCGTCGATACCGGGATATCCAATTCGCTTGTCGGTATTCACGTATTTGAAACTGCTATTTGTCAGTGTTTGCGTCGCCAAAATGTGCTTATAGTTGAAACACCCCTATGCCCGGGCTCGCCCCCATCCTCCGATCGTCTGCCGTAGAAATCGAAATACGTACTATCCACCGGCGATCAGACCGGCGTAACTGACAATTGTCAGTGTTTCTTGACACGCGCAAACCTACTCTTTCACGTGACGCCGGGTAACCGGCTATGGCTGTACTGCAGCCGTGCCGCGAACCGGGTTTTTCGAAGAAGCAGAGGGTTGCGCCATGAACCGTTTCCAGAAGATGTTTAAAGGAAGCTGGGCATTGCTCCTCGCGTCGTTCCTGCTGTTAGGTCTGGCAGGCTGCGATGGCGACGACGGTGCTCAGGGTCCGGCAGGACCGACAGGGCCGGAAGGCCCGACGGGTCCGACCGGACCGGAAGGACCCCCGGGACCTCCGGGACCGGGTCCGATTTCCATTGGTGACGGCGAGAACTTGACCGAAGAAGAAATCGAGATCCTCGGTCAGCTCGAAGCCACTATTACCAATGTGACGATTGCCAGTCCGCCGGTTGTTGAATTCACGGTGGTCGATCAGAACGGCGATCCCGCTGTCGGCCTGGCCGAGGGTGTCGTCTGGTTTACGTTTGCCAAGCTGGTCCCGGCCGATCCGGCCGTGAACGGCGGCATCGCCTACTGGCAGAGCTACGTGAATCGTGTCGAGACGGCCGGCCCCGAGCGGTTCAACCCGAATCCGCCGGACTTCCTGGATCAGGCGGTTCAGGCGACGGCCGACTCCTCCGGTACGCTCGAAGAGCTGGGTGACGGCAACTACCGGTACACCTTCGCTACGGACGTCACGGCCGTGACCGATCCCATCGAAGTGACCTGGGAACCGAGCCTGACGCACCGCGTGGGCCTCGAGATTCGTCTCGGCGGTCCGGGCGAGGTCCCGCTGGCTCCGGATAACCCCGTCTACGACTTCGTGCCCGACGGCGGCGCCGGCTCCGGCAGCAAGGACATTGCGGCCACGGCCAACTGCGCCGACTGCCACTTCTCGTTCGCCCTGCACGGCGGACCGCGGAAGACGGTGGAATACTGCGTGACCTGCCACAACCCCGGCACGGTCGACCAGGATACGGGCGAGTCCCTCGACATGGCCTACATGGCCCACTCCATTCACATGGGTGAGGATCGTGTGGACGCCATCGGCGACCCGCTGCCCTACGTGATCTACGGCTACGGCGGTTCCGTGCACGATTACGGTGAGGTGACTCATCCGCAGTCGAAGACTTACTGCACGACCTGCCACGTCGAGTCCGAGACGGCGACGGATGGCGACGTGTGGACGGCAGGTGCCTCGACACAGACGTGTGGCAGCTGCCACTCCGACGGTCTGGTCGTATCCAACTACGACGAGGTCACCGGTATTGCCGAATACTCGTTCAGCCACGCGAATTCGGACATCCCGTCACTCGCGACACAGCCGAACAACACCTGCGCCAACTGCCACCTCGAAGGCGGCGTTGCCGGTGCCGGCCCGGCTGACTTCATCCACACGCGGATCGACGGCGATCAGCAGTTCCGCGAGATCGTCGGTCGCGAATTCGTGTTCGAGATCCTCGACGCCACGAATGTGCTCCCCGGCGAGACGCCTGTGATCACGTTCCGCGTGACGGATTCCGCAGGTACGCCGTACGACATCCAGACCGCTCCGGAATTCACGGACGGCGCGTCGTCGATGAACCTGTACGTCGCATGGCCCGGCATCGAGACCTACAACGGTGACGAGCTGGGTAACACGGGCGGTGTGCGTGAACGCGGCAATGGTCCGGAGTACTATGGCCCCGGTCATCCGAATCGCTGGTATCTCAGTGAGATTCAGCAGGCGATCACCGATCAGGGCGCGACTCAGGCGGCGGACGGCAGCTACACGCTGACGTACTTCACGTCGCTGCCCGCCGACTTCCAGGGCGAGGCTTACATCGCCATGGGTGGTCACCCGGCAGCAGTGGACGTCGAGGACGCCGACGGCAACCTCACGACTCAGCGTGCGGCGGCCGACAGCGTCGTGTTCTACCCGGGTACCGCGCGTGAGTTCGGCGCCGATCCTGCGAAGTGCAACGCGTGCCACGAGCACCTGCAGTTCCACGGCTCCAACCGTAACGCGAACCCCGAGATGTGTGTGGTCTGCCACAACGCCGACCTGGCGGAAGGCGACGAAGGCTTTGCGCTCGGCTACATGGTCCACTCGATCCATGTGGCGAGCCCGACCTTCCTGGCTGGCGAGTATGCCGGAATCACGTACCCGCAGAGCATCGCGAACTGCGACGCCTGCCACGTGGACGGCGCATACAACGTCGCGCGGGCTGAGGCCCGGTCGGTGAGCCTGGGAATCGGTGTGGACGAGACCATCTGGACTGATGATCCGGCCACGACGCCGACCTCGGCAGCCTGCGGCACGTGCCATGCCTCTGCGGCAGCGCTCGGCCACTTCGCGACCAACAACGGTGAGATCGGTGTACCGAAGGACAGCATCCTGAAGTTCAACGGCCTGCCGAATGGTCAGGAAGCCTGCGCCGTCTGCCATGGAGCCGGCAGCGAGTTCGATACCACGATTTATCACAATCCCGGTATCGCCGAATAATTAACGACGAATAACAAAACCAGAACTGGGCGCCCGCTTCGGCGGGCGCTTTTTTTTGCCCGGAGGAAACGCGCCGCATCACTTCGCCCGATACCTGCGGGAAGCGGCGCGCGTTTCCGGTACCATCCCCGCCATGATCGAGAGGAAGTCATCCCGGGCATTGCTCGCGCTGGTGCTGGCGCTGTTCTTCGGTTCCGGCGCGCTGGCCCTGGTCTACCAGGTTGTCTGGGCCCGGATGATGACCCACGTCTTCGGCTCCACCGCGGTGGCGGTGGGCACCGTGCTGGCCGCCTTCATGGCGGGCATGGCCCTCGGCAGCTGGTACCTGGGGAAGGTCGCCGATCGCAGCGGGAATCGGCTGAGGCTCTACGCGGTTCTCGAGTTCGGCATCGCGGCCGCAGCGCTGCTGTCGCACTGGGCGCTGTCGCACATGGAGACCGTCTATCCGGCCCTGCACGGGCTCGTCGGCGGATCGCCCGTGCTGCTCGCGCCGGTTCGTTTCCTGGCGGCCTTCCTGCTGGTGATGGCGCCGACCATCCTGATGGGCGCGACGCTGCCGGTGCTGAGCCGCTACCTTGTCAGCGGCCGCGAACTGGTGGGCGTGCGTCTCAGCACGCTCTACTCGGTCAATACCCTCGGCGCCGTGGCAGGGGCGGCCGCGACCGGGTTCTTCCTGATCGGGAGTTACGGCATCCACGCGCCCATCGTCGGTGCGGCCGTCGGCAACGCCGTGATCGGGCTCATCGCCTGGATGGCCGCGGGCCGGTGTGCCGGCGCCAGTGAGGAGCGTGAAGCACTGCCGGCCGAAGACGATGTCGTCGCGGAGGGCCGATCCGAGGTGCCCGGCCCTGCAGTGATGCGCCTCGTGCTGATCGGTCTTGCCATCTCCGGCTTCACGTCCTTCGCCTACGAGATCTACTGGACCCGCTCGCTGGTCTTCGTCCTCGGCAATTCCACCTATGCGCTGAGCACGATGCTCTGCGCCTTCCTGACCGGCATCGCGCTGGGCGGCTACCTCGTGCGTTTCGTAATCCGCTACGTTCGCGATCGCGTGGAGGCCTTCGGCTGGCTGCAGCTCTCGCTGGGGCTGGTATCCGCGCTGGCGCTGCCGCTGCTGTTCGCGGTCAACGACCCGGCCTCGCTGGGCCGCTACCTCCAGGGCATAGCGGGGGATGCGACGACGCTGGTGCTGGCGAGCTTCGGCATCGCGTTCCTGGTCATGCTGGTGCCGGCGGCGCTGATCGGCGCCACGTTCCCGCTGGTCGGTCACCTCGCCGTGCGGCGCATCAGCGAGACCGGCGGCTCGGTGGGCAAGGTGTATGCCGTGAACACGCTCGGCAACGTGGTCGGGGCGCTCGCGCCCGGGCTGTTCCTGCTCGACTGGCTCGGCATCCAGAAGGGCATTCTGTTCATGGCCGTGCTGAACGTGCTGCTCGGACTGCTGATCCTCGCGGTGCGGCTGTTGCGCCCGGGCGGCAGCCCGGTCTGGTGGGGCGCGCTGCCGATGATGCTGATCGCGAGCGCCGTCGTGATGCTGCAGACGCCGCTGGACTTCCGCTTCCCCTCCCGCGGCGAGCAACCGGATCACCGTACGCTGTTCTACCGGGAAGGCCCGCTCGCCACCACCAAGGTGTACGCGGACCCCGGCAGCGGCGAAAAATACATGAGCGTGGACGGCATCGTGATCGGCGGCACCGGCGATACCCATTTCAAGCAGGTGCTGCTCGCCCACCTGCCGCGGTTGCTGAAGGACGGGCTGCACACCGAGCTATCGGTCGGCCTCGGATCCGCGATCCTGGTCGGGGAGAGCGCGCGCCACGATGACCTCCGGGCCATCACGGCAGTGGAGATCGAGCCCGGCGTGATAGAGGGCGCCGGGTACTTCCGCGAGGAGCACGGGGGCATCCTCGGCGACACGCGACTCGAAGTGGTCAACGATGACATCAACAGCTTCCTGCATACCAGCGAGCGGCGGTTCGACGTTATCACTGCGGACGAGAAGACCGCCGACGAATACGCCTCCAACGGCTTCTCCTACTCGCTGGATTACTACCGTCTGCTGCTGGAGCATCTCGCGCCGGGCGGGCTGGTGGTGCAGTGGGTCCCGGGCACGCTGCCACCGCGCCAGTACCGCATGATCCTGAAGACCTTCGCCCGCGGCTTCCCCCATGTTCAGGTGTGGAGCTTCCTGCCCGCGCACCGGCTGGGGCCGTTCAACACCCTGCTGGTCGGCTCGGCCGAACCGGTACCGGTCGAGCTCGGTGCCATCCGGCGCAGGTTCGATGAGGACAGGGCGGCGCTGGCGAGCCTCATGCCTTACGGCATCACCTCGGCGGAGTCGCTGGTGGCGCACTTCGTCGCCGGGGAGGCGGTGATCCGCGAGGCCGTGGCGAATGCGGAGCTGAACACCCTCGCGCATCCCCGCTACGAGTTCTACCATCCCTGGGAGTACGCCGAGGACCGTCTGGACAAGGCCATCGCCAACCAGGCCTTCCTGCTGGAGCTGAAGCGCCGTGCCCACCCGGATTACTTCCGGGAGCTGGCGGCGGACGCGGAGAATCCGGCGCGGCTGGCGCGGACTTTCGCGGCCGAGTTCCGCTTTCTGGAGGCATTCCAGCGATTCCTCGGCAGGATACCGCTCGAGGAGACCTACCGTCTTTTCGACGGCGCACTGGCGGTAGCGCCCTGGCACGACAGCCTGCGGGCTAGGATCTACGCCCAGTATCGGTATTTCGCCGCCATGCAGCGCGACCCGATGCGCCGGGCGCGGCTCTCACGCCGCGCCGAAGACCTCTACCAGACGCCGGCGACCCCGCCCGACTGACGGGACCGGGGCGGAATCGCCCGCGCCCGTCTCCTCCGGCTCACCGTTCGCGCGTGCCGCGCTGGCCACCGATGCCGCCGCCGGCGTCGCCCCGCCAGGGCTGCAGGAGCATGCGGTCCAGCCGCAGGTCGGCGGGATCGCGGAATTGCCCGATGCCGATGGTCATGCCGTCGTGGCCGTCCCTCGGCTGGTCCCGGTAGGTGCCGAGCAGCCGGTCCCACCAGGGCAGGTTGAAGCCGAAATTGCTGTTGGTCTCGTCCCGGTGTATCGAGTGATGAACGCGGTGCATGTCCGGCGTCACCACGAACCAGCGCAGCACCCGGTCGAGGCCGCGAGGGATGGCGAGATTGCTGTGATTGAACATCGAGGTGGCGTTCAGCAGCACCTCGAAGATCAGCACCGCGCCCGCCGGCGCGCCCAGCGCCGCGATCACCGCCATCTTCCAGATCATCGAGATGAGGATCTCCAGCGGATGGAAGCGCAGTCCGGTGGTGACGTCGAAATCCAGGTCGGCGTGGTGCATGCGGTGCAGACGCCACAGGGCGGGCAGGGCGTGGAACATCACGTGCTGGAGATAGACGGCCAGGTCGAGCAGCAGGATCGAGGCGGGCCAGGCGATCCACCACGGCGCCGCGACCGCGTTGAGGAGGCCCCAGCCGCGTTCGGCGGCGATCAGTGCGACGCCGATCCCGAGCAGCGGGAACGCGAGGCGCAGCACGGTAGTGTTCACGAAGACGATGCCCAGGTTGGAGAACCAGCGCGTGCGGCGGGGCAGCTGACGCTCCCGCCGCGGGGCCAGCGTCTCCGCCCCGGCCAGCACCAGGAGGATGCCGAGGAAAAAGCCGCCCCGGATCAGGGCTTCGTTGTCGGCCAGCAGTGGTTCCATGCGCAGATCGCCCGGACTGTTGCGGAATCAGGAGGCACCCAGCACGGCCTTCAGCGCCGCGGAGCGGAAGTGGCGCCGGGCCGTGATGGCATAGAAATTCTCGTGGATAGCGGGAACCTCGCAGTACTTGCTGAGAATGCCATGCTCCAGTTCGTCCTGCACGACCACTTCCGGCACCATGGCCACGCTGCCGGAATCGCGGGCCAGCAGCCGGAGCATGGCCATGTCGTCGACCTCGGCCGATATTCTCGGCGCGAGTCCGAGCTCCTCGCGCAGCAGGTCGAACTGGCTGCGGATCTCGCTGCTGTGGCCGGGCAGCAGCAACGCCGTGCCGGCGAGATCGTCGGGGAATCGGAAGCGGCGCCGGCGCGGGCGGGGCGGCCCCACCAGGCAGACCGTCTGCCGGGCGATGCGCCGGCAGCTGAGCGGCAGCTGATCGTCGGCGGTCACCGGCCGGTTCGAGAGGATCAGGTCGAGCTTGTGTACCCGCAGCCGCCCGATGAGCTCCTCCAGGCTCGCGGACTCGATGACGAGATGCAGGTTCTCGTCGCCGATGACCGGGCGCAGCAGATTCTGCTGGAAGTTGCGTGACAGGGTGGCGACGGCGCCCACGCGCAGCTCCGGCATCTCCTGGCCGTCGCCGCCGCGCACCGTCTCCAGCAGCTCCGCGCCCAGGTTGAAGATGCCCTCCGCGTAACCGAGCACCAGGCTGCCCGTCTCCGTCAGCCGCAGTGTGCGGCCTTCGCGCAGGAACAGCTCGTGGCCCAGCTCGTCTTCGAGCTGGCGTATCTGCGAAGAGATGGCCGACTGGGAGACATGCAGCCGTTCGGCCGCGCGGGTCAGGTGCTCCTCCTTCGCGACCACCCAGAAGTAGTGCAGGTGGCGGAAGTTCAGCCGTCTGAGAGTGTCTGTTCTCATAAAAAGAACGAAATCGAATAATAAATCTATTTTACGGAAGAAGCTCCGATACGCAACATGCGTCTCCAATCCATTGACTGACCGAAAGCCTGAACGATTGGCCGGAGAAACCCATGGACCTCGTTATCGACTTCTTCAGCCGCCTGCTGACCCAGTTCCAGTCGCCAGCGCTCGCTTTCCTGATCGGCGGCATGGTGCTGGCCGCGGCCGGCAGCAAGCTGCAGATACCGGATGCCATCTACAAGTTCTGCGTCTACATGCTGCTCATGCGCATCGGCCTGGAAGGCGGCATGGAGATACGTGAGGCCGAACTGGGCGAGATGCTGCTGCCGGCGGCCATCGCCGTTGTCGTCGGCTGCGCCATCGTCATCGTCGGGCGTTACACGCTGGCGGCGCTGCCCGGCGTGCGGACCGAGGACGGCATCGCCACGGCGGGCCTGTTCGGTGCGGTGAGCGCCTCCACGCTGGCGGCGGCCATGGTGATGCTGGAGCAGCAGGAGGTGTTCTACGAGGCGTGGGTACCTGCGCTGTATCCCTTCATGGACATCCCGGCGCTGATCGTCGCCATCGTGCTGGCCAATGTTCATCTGGCGAAGCGGAAAGGCAGTGCGCGGGAGGAGATCCGCATCGGCTCCGTCATCGCAGACAGCCTGCGGGGGTCGGCGCTCTCGGCCCTGCTGCTCGGCCTGGTGCTGGGGCTCCTGACGCGCCCGGAGCTCGTCTACGAGGGCTTCTACGACCCGCTGTTCCGGGGTCTGCTGTCGGTCCTGATGCTGACCATGGGCATCGAGGCCTGGACCCGCCTCAACGAGCTGCGCAGCGTGGCGCACTGGTACGCGGTGTATGGCGCCATCGCGCCGCTGGCCCACGGCCTCATCGCCTTCGGCCTGGGCTACGTGGCGCACCTGCTGACCGGCTTCAGCCCGGGCGGCGTGATCCTGCTTGCGGTCATCGCGGGGTCGAGCTCCGACATCTCGGGGCCGCCCACACTGCGCGCGGCGATCCCGTCGGCGAACCCTTCCTCGTACATCGGGTCATCGACCAGCGTGGGCACGCCGGTGGCGATCGCTGTCGGTATCCCGCTGTACATCGCCCTGGCCGAGGCCGTATTCGGACTGTGAGCGGGCGCGAACCCGGGCATGGCGAGAGATAATGACCGCGCAGCCGCGCGGGGAGGTAAAGAGCAATGACTCATTACAAGGCAACGAAGGTTGTCATCATCACCGAGAAGCTCATCCTCGAGCAGGTCGCACGCGTGATCGAGTCGACCGGGGCGAAGGGCTACACGGTGGTGGCGGCCGGCGGCAAGGGCAGCCGCGGCGTCCGCTCGGCCAACCGGGCGGCCGTGGTGGACGAGTTCAGTAACGTGAAGATCGAGGTGATCACCGGCGATCGTGAGGCGGCGAACCGCATCGCTGACGAGGTCGCCGAGCACTTCTTCGACAACTATTCCGGCATTACCTATCTCGAGGAGGTGGAGATACTGCGGCCGCACAAGTTCTGAGGGCTCCCTGCCGCACGCCGACGGGCAGGCCGGCGTACCCTGCCGTCGGCTTCAGTTCTGCATCGGGATGTTTTCGTCCCACCGAAAACCGATGCCGCCCGGCTGCCAGACGCCTTCGCCGAACGGGCTCGGCCCCGCAATGTTGATCCGGATCGGCAATCCATAGTACGGCGCCAGATCGCCGACGCCGCGAACGGTGCTGCGATGCATGATTCGCAGACCCTGTTCTGCCGCCGACAAGTGGGCCTGGGGTGAGGCGCGATGCGCCACCGCCAGGTTGTCGATGAAGATGCAGTCGTTTTCCTCGTACTCGTAGGCAATCGCGTAGCCGTCCTCGAAGCCTGCATCGAGGATGTCCTTGTATTCATGGCAGAGCCGCTTCAGTTCTTCGGAATCGAGCAGTCGAAAGCCATCGCCGTCGCGAAGCTTCTCGATCACCGCACCGGTCATGCCCAGATGGAGCCAGAGACTTTTCTTCCCGGAGATCGGGTGTTCGTGCACCGCGGGATGGACGACTCCCGAGGTGGAATTGACCGACGACAGGCGGCCCCAGAATTCCTGCCGCTCCTCCGGGAGCGCGTCATAGGCCGCCCCCTGGTGAGCGAAATAGGTACCTCCGCCTTTCTCGGCTGGGCGGACGATGTGGTAGCCCGCGTGGGAAAAGGTGTCCGGATTGAAGCTGCCGTCGTTGTGCCACTGGGGGCCTACCCCCGGGATTCCGTGACGACGATCGTTCGACAGGCGGAAAATATGTCGGTTGGTCCCCGGAGTCGCCGGATGAACCCCGTGGGTGCTGTGCAGTTCCTTGCCGCCCCACCAGCAGCTGGCGCGGAGGAAATCGTCCACATCCAGTGCTTCGCTGGATTTGAAGACGATGAATCCGCGGCTGGCCATTTCCTTTTCGAGGGCGTCGATCACGTGGCCGGGCGGCGGGCGCTCGGACGACAAGTCGATGCCGGAGACCGCGGCGCCGATGGGATCGAGCGGGAGAATTCTTCCTCCGGCTTCTTCGATCGTCTCGACGCGTGACGGATCGAGGGGGGATATCTTGGATGACGTGATTTTTGAGGCGCGATTCCTGTCGTTCATGCGGCTCAGGGTAACGTAACCCGATTCAAGAAGACCAAGGGGGATGTGCCGAACACGGTGCGAGGATCGACCGGGTCAGGAGATGCAGTTGCGTGGCAACCGGAGGTGTCGGAGCTGCTGCGAACACAAAAAAGCCCGCATTTCGCGGGCTTTAGAGCATCCATGAGACATGGATGGACGGTTGTTTGGTGGAGGCGGCGGGAATCGAACCCGCGTCCGCAAGCCCTCTGCCCTGAGGTCTACATGCTTATTCCACCTTTGATCTCACTACGGGCAACCCGGTGGAAAGGGCAAACCCGCAGCCAGTCCGGAATTGGGTTTTAACGGTCGGAGCCCGGACGACTCCTTGCGCGATCCTGTGTGGATGACTCCCGGGACCGGACGCACAGGCACGTGCCGGGCGGAAGGCTTCGAGCCGGTTTTTAAGCGGCTAAAGCGTAGTTGTCGTCGTTGGCAACTATAAGGTTTGCAGATGGTTTAACGAGGTACTCTGCACCTCGGCATGCACCCAGGGGTTCGCGACCCACGTCGAAGCCATGTCGCCCCCAAGTTGTGTCTATGATACCGGATGTGGGGCGGAAGTTCCGTGATTCAATGCCCGCTTGGGTTATTGCCCGGCCGACTTCAGGATGCGGCTCTTCTGCCGCTGCCAGTCCCGCTCCTTCACGGCCGCCCGCTTGTCGTGTTTCTTCTTGCCCTTGGCCAGACCCACCGTGAGCTTGGCCTTACCCCGCGTCCAGTGCAGGTCCAGCGGCACCAGCGTATAGCCCTGGCGCTCCACGGCGCCCACCAGCCGGTCGATCTCGTTCCGGTGCAGCAACAGCTTGCGGGTGCGGGTGGGATCGGCCTTCACGTGGGTTGATGCCGACAGCAGCGGGTGGAAGTGGGAGCCGAACAGCCACGCCTCGCCGTCGCGCAGCTGGACGTAGGCCTCCGTCACCTGCGCCTTGCCGGCCCTGAGGCTCTTCACCTCCCAGCCCTCCAGCGCGAGTCCCGCCTCCAGTGTCTCCTCGATGAAGAAGTCGTGGCGGGCCTTCTTGTTCACCGCGATGGTGCGCGAAGGCTTGTCGCTGCCCTTGTTTTTCTGCTTGCCGGCCATGGCGGGAGTGTAACGGATTCGGCTTGCGCCGGGCGGCGACGCGGCGGGTCTTCTGTTGTCACTATCCGGGGATTCGGCCACAATCCCGGCCTTCAGCCGGTGGGTGGGGAGTCCCGATGAGCGAAGAAGCTGCAGTCAATGCGCCGCGCAAGTCCCTGCACGGTCACTGGTCGTCGCGCATGGCGTTCGTGCTGGCCGTCACCGGCTCGGCCGTGGGTCTCGGCAACGTCTGGAAGTTCCCCTACGTGGCCGGCGAGAACGGCGGCGGCGCCTTCGTGCTGGTCTACCTGATCTGCGTCTTCGTCGTCGGTCTGCCCATCATGATGTCCGAGATTCTGATCGGGCGCCGCGGGCGTCGGAACCCGGCCGCCACGATGGCGCTGCTGGGCGAGGAGGAGGGCAGCACCAGCCGCTGGCGACTGGTCGGCGTGGCCGGCGTGATAGGCGGCATGTTGATCCTCTCCTATTACAGTGTGATTGCCGGGTGGTCGCTCTCGTACATCGGCCGCAGTATCAGCGGATCGTTCACCGGGCAGGACGCCGCCGGCATCTCCGCGATCTTCGGCAATATGGTCGGCAGCTGGTGGACGGTGGCCGGCTGGCACACCTTGTTCATGGCTCTCACCGTGTTCGTGGTGGCGAAGGGGGTGGAGGGCGGCCTCGAGCGGGCGGTGCGCTTCATGGTGCCGGGACTGCTCGTGCTCATGTTCGTGCTGCTGGGCTATTCGATGACCACGGGCCATTTCCAGCAGGGGCTCGCGTTCCTGTTCACGCCGGACTTCTCGGCGCTGACGCCCAATGCCGTGCTGGCGGCGATGGGCCAGGCGTTCTTCAGCCTGAGCGTCGGCATGGGCTCGGTGATGGCCTACGGTGCCTACCTCCCGGAGGACACGTCCATCACCAAGGCCTCGTTCACGGTGGTGTCGGCGGATACGTTCATCGCCTTGCTGGCCGGGCTGGCCATCTTCCCGATCGTGTTTGCGAACGGCCTCAGCCCGGGGTCCGGTCCCGGACTCGTGTTCGAGACGTTGCCGCTCGCCTTCGGCAACATGACCGGCGGGGTCGTCTTCGCCACCATCTTCTTCCTGCTGCTCTCGTTCGCGGCATGGACCTCGGCCATCGGTCTCATGGAGCCGGCGACGGCGTGGCTGGTGGAGAGTTTCCGCCTCTCGCGGATGGCCGCGGCCGGCGTCATCGGGGGGGTGATCTGGGCCGTGGGGCTCGGGACGGTGCTGTCGTTCAACGTGCTTTCCGACGTCACGTTCCTGGCCGGAACGGTGTTCGATAATCTCGACTTCCTCACCAGCAACATCATGCTGCCCCTCGGCGGCCTGCTGATCACCGTCTTCGCCGGCTGGGTCATGTGTGCCAACTCCACCTCGGAGGAACTGGGCGGCGCCGGCGGGCTGTACAAGGTGTGGCGCTTCCTGGCGCGCTGGGTTGCGCCGGTGGCGGTGATCCTGGTGTTCCTGAACGCGATCGGTGTCCTCTCCTTCACCTGAAGACACGCCGTCGGACGTCGTACTGGACGTCGAAGTGGTCTGCGCCCTGCCGGATCGGCAGCGGTGTGTGCCGGTTCGTCTGCCGCCGGGGGCGACCGTGGCCGATGCCGTGGCAGAGGCGGCTTCAGGCCTCGCGGAGGAGCCGGGCGTGCCGGATCTCTCGTGCTGTGCGGTCGGGGTGTGGGGCGAGGTGGCGGACCGGAAGCGACCGCTGAGCTCCGGCGACCGGGTGGAGATTTACCGGCCGCTGATCGTCGACCCCCGGGAGGCGCGCCGCCGCGCGGCGGAAGCGGGCCGGACGCTCGGCCGGTCCGGGCGCGACAGGGATAACGAGAAGGATTAGGAAGGGAATCCGGGGAAGGGCGGCTAGCCGCTCTGGTCGGGCTCTGGCAGTCCCCGGGGCTCCATGGTCTCGTCCTCGAGGTCCTGGTGGCGCTCGATGCGGGAGACGAGATCCCCCTCGAAGTAGACCGTGAGCATGTGCGACATGATCGGGTCCCGGCGGCCCAGGGCGAGGTAGTAGACGTAGTCCCAGCGCTCGGCGTGGAACGGGTCGTTGACCATGGGCGTGCCCAGCAGGAAGCGCACCTGGCTGCGGGTCATGCCCACTTCCAGCTGCTCGATCTGTTCCTCGTCGAGGAGGTTGCCCTGCTGGATATTGATGCGGTAGACGCAGCCGCCCAGCATCAGCCCGGCGAGTGCCGCCAGCGTGAGGCCGCGCAGCGCGCGCCCCGGCATCCATCCACGTTTCGCGCCTCGTTCAGTCATTCCCGGAAGCCTCTGCCGCGCCGGTGGAGCGCGGCTCCCATCTGAGCCATAATTGCGTGCCGATCATACATGAACGCACCCGGTTACGGCAGGGCGGGCGCCAGGGAACCCAGGACAATGATGCAGAAGAAGGAACTGAGAAACGCGGGCCTCAAGGTCACGCTGCCGCGCCTGAAGATCCTCGAGATTCTGGAGGCCAACAGCCAGGCGCATCTCAGCGCGGAAGACATCTACCGGGAGCTGCTGGATTCCGGTGAGGATATCGGCCTGGCCACGGTTTACCGGGTGCTCACCCAGTTCGAGGGGGCGGGGCTCGTCACGCGTCACAACTTCGAGGGCGGGCATTCGGTATTCGAGCTGGACGACGGCGAGCACCACGACCACATGGTCTGTATCGAGACGGGCGACGTTATCGAGTTCGTCGACGAGGAGATCGAGCGCCTGCAGCACGAGATCGCGGCCAAGCACGGCTACGAGATCGCGGACCATAGCCTGGTCCTCTACGTGCGGCCCAAAAAGAAAGAGGGCGCCGGCGACTGATCAGGCGCTCCGTTCGCGGCCGCCCGCAGCCTCCGCCAGCATCTCCGCGGCATGCTCGCGGGTTCGCTCCGTGATCTCCACACCGCCCAGCATCCGGGCGATCTCCTCCACCCGCTCCTTATCACCCAGCGGCGTGATGCCGGTGCGCGTGCTCTTGCCGTCCGTCACCTTCGCCACCCGCAGGTGCCGGTGAGCCTGGCTCGCCACCTGGGGCAGGTGGGTTACGCAAAGCACCTGCCGCTGGTCGCCGAGCTGGCGCAGCCGGCGGCCGACGATCTCGGCCACGCCGCCGCCGATGCCGCTGTCCACCTCGTCGAACACCATGCTCGGGATGGTGCTGGCGCCCGCGGCGACCACCTGGATGGCCAGGCTGATGCGGGAGAGTTCGCCGCCCGAGGCAACCCGGGCCAGACTCATGGGCTCCTGGCCCGGGTTGGCACTGACCAGGAATTCGACGCGGTCCGCGCCGTGCTCCCGGGGCTCGGCATCGGCCGGCGTCTCCACGGCCACGACGAAGCGCCCGCCGGACATGCTGAGCGTCTGCATGGCGGCCGTGACCTGCTCCGAGAAGTCCCCGGCCGTGCGCCGGCGTGCCGCCGTGAGTTCGGCCGCGAGGCCGTCGTATTTCTCCCGGGCCGCGGCGGCGTCGCGTTCCAGGGATTCGAGCCGCACGTCCGCCTCCTCCAGCTCGGTGAGTTCGGCCTGCAGCCGTTCCAGCTGTGACGGCAGCTCCCCGGCCTCGACGCGGTGCTTGCGGGCCACGTCGCGGATGGCGCCGAGGCGGGTCTCCACCTCGTCGTGGCGGCCGGGATCGGATTCGAGCGAGCCGGTATAGCGGCGGATCTCCTCGGCCGCCTCGCTGATGGCGGCCTCGGCCTCGACGGCCAGCCGCGCTGCGCCTTCCAGCGCAGGATCCAGTTCCGCGAGTTCCTCCAGCCGACGCACGGACTCCGCGACCAGGGACTGGGCGCTGACCTCGTCATTCTCGTACAGCGCGCCGAGCGCTGCGGCCGAGCCCTCGGCGAGCCGGCTCATGTTGGCGAGTCGGCGGCGCTCGGCCTCCAGCTCCGCGAGTTCCTCGGGTCCCAGGGCCAGCGCCTCGAGTTCGTCGACCTGGAAGCGGAGGAACTCCAGCCGGCTGTCGCGCTCGCTGCGCCGGGTGCGCAGGTCGTCCAGTTCGTCGGCCAGGCGCTGCCAACGCCGCCAGGCGTCGCCGAGTTCCTCCCGCAGGTTCTGATGGCCGCCGTGATGGTCCAGCAGGTCGCGCTGGGCCTCGCGGCGGGCCAGTGACTGGTGCTCGTGCTGCCCGTGGATGTCCACCAGGTGCTCGCCGATTGCGCGCAGGTTCTGCACCGGCACGGCGTTGCCGTTGATGTAGGCGCGGGAGCGGCCGTCGCCGCCGATCACCCGACGCAGCAGGCATTCGCCGTCGAGATCGAGGCTCTGCTCTTCCAGCCAGGTCTCCACCTCGGCCATGCCATCGATCTCGAATTCGGCGCTGATCTCGGCCCGCTTCGCGCCCTGGCGCACCACCTCGGCGCTGCCCCGGTCGCCCAGGATCAGGCCGAGCGCATCGATGAGGATGGACTTGCCCGCGCCGGTCTCACCGGTCAGCGCGGTCATGCCGGCGCCCAGATCGAGCTCGATCTCGTCGATGATGGCGAAATTGCGGATGTGGATGCGTTTCAGCATGCCGTCCCTCAGGCGCGGATCGTGCGGCGCACCCGGCTGTCCCGGCCCCAGTTCAGCTTCGAGCGCAGGATCTCGTAGTAGTCGTGGCCGGGCGGGTGGATCAGGGTGATGCGGTCGTCGGCGGCACGCACGATCAGGCGGTCGCCGTCCTCGAGCGCGCCCAGCGGATAACCGTCGCAGGTGATCTCGCCCCGGGTTTCCGGCCGCTCGAACAGCCGGATCTGCACCTCGGAGGCGGCGGGGATAACGATGGGCCGGTCGCTGAGCGTGTGCGGGCAGACCGGCACCAGCACCATGGCGTCCAGGTCCGGCTGGACGATGGGCCCGCCGCAGGACAGGGCATAGGCGGTGGAGCCCGTCGGGGTGGCCACGATGAGGCCGTCGCCGGAATGGGTGTTGACGTAGCGGTTGTCCACCCAGGTTTCGTAGTCGACCATGCGGCCGGTCTCGCGCCGGGCCAGCACGACGTCGTTCAGCGCCATGTCGGTGACGCAGGTGCCGTCGGGGCGCTGCAGCTCGGCGGCCAGCAGCAGCCGGGTCTCGCGGCTGTAGTCGCCCTCGAGCACCGCCTCGACGCTGGAGAGCATCGCCTCGGGTGTGACGTCGGTGAGAAAGCCAAGACGCCCCCGGTTCACGCCCAGCAGGGGCACCGAATGCCCGACCGCGAGGCGGGTGGCATACAGCATGGTGCCGTCGCCGCCCACGGCGATCACCAGATCGGCGGACGGCGCCAGTTTGTCCTCGGGAATCCTCCGGCCGGCGATCTCCAGGTCCACATTGGCGGCCACCAGCACCTCGACGCCTCTCTGGCTGAGAAACTCGGCGATGGCGGTCATGGGCTCGGCCACGCGGGGGTCGGAGTGGCGGCCGAAGACGGCGACGGTCTCGAAGGTGTTGGTCATGGGGCAGGTCTGGTCGCTGTCGTGCCTGTAGGGGTTGCAGGGGCTCTCGGCGCTTGCAGTGGGTCGAGCTTACGCGAATTGAGGCGCCCGGCCGACCCCGGCGATGTCTCCTTGACGGGGTCACGGGCCGTTGCTAGCTTTTGTTAGCACACTGGCGGGTTGAGTGCCAGCGGGCGAAAATCGAGGATGTAGTCCGTAATGCCAGCCGAAGTCGACAGATCGGTCCCGAACGAGCGAGCCCGGCACCTCCTGAAGGTGCTGATAGAGCGGTATGTCCGTGACGGACAGCCGGTGGGTTCGCGCACCCTGTCGCGGGACTCCGGCCTCGATCTCAGTCCTGCCACCATCCGCAACGTGATGTCGGACCTCGAGGAGATGGGGTTTGTCTCGGCACCCCACACCTCGGCCGGCCGCGTGCCGACCGCGCTCGGCTATCGCTTCTTCGTGGATACGCTGCTGAAGCTGCGCCCGCTTAGGGAGTCGGAGGTGGTCCGGCTGCGCCAGGAGCTCGAGACGCTGCGCGACGACCCGGACACGCTCATCACCTCCACGTCGAATCTGCTCTCCCACATCACCCGCATGGCCGGCGTGGTGTCCGTGCCCCGGGCCGAGCGGGTCACGCTGCGCCAGATCGAGTTCCTGCCGCTGTCGGACAACCGCGTGCTGGCCATCCTGGTGGTGAACGAGCGCGAGGTGCAGAATCGGATCCTGCATACTTCGCGCACCTACACCGAATCCGAGCTCCGCCGGGCGGCCAACTTTCTGAATGACCGCTATGCCGGCAGCGATCTGGAGACCATCCGCACGCGGCTGGTGGACGAGCTGGAGCAGACCCGCGACTCCATGAACCAGACGATGCTGGACATGGTGGCGATGGCCCACCACGCCTTCGAGGGCGCCGGCGAGCACCGCAGCGACTATGTGGTGGCCGGCGAGACCAACCTGATGGATTTCGCGGAGCTCTCGGACCTCGAGAAGCTGCGCCGGCTGTTCGAGGCCTTCAACGAGCGCCGTTTCATGCTCGATCTCCTCGATCGCAGCATCCGGGCCGAGGGCGTGCAGATCTTCATCGGCGAGGAGTCGGGCTACGGCATCCTGGACGACTGCAGCGTGGTGGCGGCTCCCTATGTGGTGGACGAGGAGGTCATCGGCGTGCTCGGCGTCATCGGCCCCTCCCGCATGGCCTACGACCGGGTCATCCCCATCGTCGATATCACGGCGAAGTTGCTGGGATCGGCCTTGAATTCCCGCACCTAGGCCTCACACAGGACACTAGAAGTGAGAGGCGCCGCCCCGCGGCGGCGTCGGCATTTGCAGCGGAGTAGTGGTTTATGAGCAACGATCCCGAACGCAGCGACGACCCGGTGCGGGAAGACGAGACCGGAGAGCCGGCAGACGAGTTCGCCGAGACGCAGGTGCTGGAAGGCGAGGGCCGTGCCGGCGCTGACGAAGACCCGCTGGAGGCGGAACGCCGCCGGGCGGACGAGAACTGGGAGAAATATCTGCGTGCCGTGGCCGAGCTGGAGAATTTCCGCAAGCGGGCCGCGCGGGACCTGGAAAACACCCGCAGGTACGCCATCGAACGCTTCGCCGGCGAGTTGCTCGGCGTGGCGGACAGCCTGGAGATGGGCATCGCCGCCGGCCAGGCGGCCGACGCCGCCAGCCTGCTGGAGGGCAAGGAGGCCACCCTGAAGCAGCTGCGCAAGGTGCTGGGCGACTTCGGCGTCGAGGAGATCGACCCCCGGGGCGAGCGCTTCGACCCCGAGTACCACGAGGCCATGACCATGCAGCCCTCCGCCGAGGCGGAGCCGGGCAGCGTTCTCACGGTGGTCCAGAAGGGCTACCGCATCAACGGGCGGCTGCTGCGCCCGGCCCGGGTCATCGTGGCCGCAGAACCGCAGAGCGGCGAGGGTTGAAAGGCCGTGGGGCGGGCCCCATCTAGACGGCAACACAGTTTTTGACACCACGTTATGGGGAGATTTTCATGGGTAAGGTAATCGGCATAGACCTCGGCACGACGAACTCGTGCGTCGCCGTCATGGAAGGCGACAAGGCCAAGGTCATCGAGAACAGCGAGGGCGATCGGACCACGCCGTCCATCGTCGCCTTCACCAAGGACGACGAGGTGCTGGTCGGTCAGTCGGCCAAGCGCCAGGCCGTCACCAATCCGGCCAACACCCTGTTCGCCGTCAAGCGCCTCATCGGCCGCCGCTTCAAGGACGACGTCGTCCAGCGCGACATCGACATGGTCTCCTACGACATCGTCGAGGCGGACAACGGCGACGCCTGGGTGAAGGTGGGCGACAAGAAGATGGCGCCGCCGGAGGTCTCCGCGCGGGTGCTGATGAAGATGAAGAAGACGGCCGAGGATTATCTCGGCGAAGAGGTGACCGAGGCGGTCATCACCGTCCCGGCCTACTTCAACGACTCGCAGCGCCAGGCCACCAAGGACGCCGGCAAGATCGCGGGCCTGGAAGTGCGCCGCATCATCAACGAGCCGACTGCGGCCGCGCTGGCCTACGGCATGGACAAGAAGCGCGGCGACCGCAAGATCGCCGTCTACGACCTGGGCGGTGGTACCTTCGACATCTCGATCATCGAGATCGCCGAGGTGGACGGCGAGCACCAGTTCGAGGTGCTTGCGACGAACGGCGACACGTTCCTCGGCGGTGAGGACTTCGACCTGCGCATCATCGAGTATCTCGCCTCCCAGTTCGAGAAGGAGAGCGGTGTCGACATTCGCAAGGATCCGCTCGCGATGCAGCGCCTGAAAGAGGCCGGCGAGAAGGCCAAGATCGAGCTGTCCGCGGGGCAGCAGACCGAGGTGAACCTGCCTTACATTACGGCGGATGCCAGCGGTCCGAAGCATCTGAACATCAAGCTGACCCGGGCCAAGCTCGAGTCGCTGGTGGAGGAGCTGATCGGCCGCACGATCGGTCCGTGCAAGACGGCGCTGTCCGATGCGGGCCTGAAGGTCTCCGAGATCGACGACGTCATCCTCGTGGGCGGCCAGACCCGCATGCCCAAGGTGCAGGAAGAGGTGAAGAACTTCTTCGGCAAGGAGCCGCGCAAGGACGTGAATCCGGACGAGGCCGTCGCACTCGGTGCGGCCATCCAGGGCGGCGTGCTCTCGGGCGACGTCAAGGACGTGCTGCTGCTCGACGTGACCCCGCTGTCGCTCGGTATCGAGACCCTCGGCGGCGTCATGACGAAGCTGATCGAGAAGAACACGACCATCCCGGCGAACGCCCAGCAGACGTTCTCCACGGCGGACGACAACCAGACCGCGGTGACCATCCACGTGCTGCAGGGCGAGCGCGAGCGGGCGGCCGACAACAAGTCGCTGGGCCGTTTCGACCTGGCGGACATCCCGCCGGCGCCGCGCGGCATGCCGCAGATCGAGGTCACCTTCGATATCGACGCCAACGGCATCCTGAACGTCTCGGCCAAGGACAAGGCCACCGGCAAGAGCCAGAACATCGTCATCAAGGCCTCCAGCGGCCTCTCCGATGAGGAGATCGACCGTATGGTCGAGGAGGCCGAGGCTCACGCCGAGGAGGACCGGAAGTTCCGCGAGCTCGTCGACGTGCGCAACCAGGCCGACGCCCTGATCCACGGTGCCGAGAAGGCGCTGGACGACTTGGGCGAGAAGGCCAGCGGCGAGGAGCGCCACAACGTGGAGTCCGCCATCAGCGATCTGAAGAAGGCGCTGGAGGGCGACGACAAGGACGCCATCGAGGCGCGCTCCAAGGCACTGGCCGAGGCCTCTGCCGCCATCGCCCAGCGTGCCTATGAACAGGCGCAGGGCGGCGAGGAAGGCGGCGCCGAGGGCCAGGCTGGCCAGGGCGGCGAGTCGGCCGGCTCCGACGACGTGGTCGACGCCGAGTTCGAGGAAGTGGACGACGACGACAAGAACAAGAAGTCGGCCTGACCGGCAGCTGACGATTGGGGTGCCCGCCTGCGCGGCGGGCACGGGGATGAGTGAAGCGCGGCTCCCGGCTGTCGGCCGGGAGCCGCGTCCGTGACGGACCTGCGCATGTCGAAACGTGACTACTACGAGGTACTGAACGTCGGCCGCGACGCCTCGGCGATCGAGATCAAGAAGGCCTACCGGCGTCTGGCGATGAAGTACCACCCCGACCGCAACAGGGACGACGCGGACGCCGAGATCAAGTTCAAGGAGGCCAAGGAGGCCTACGAGGTCCTGTCGGATCCGCGCAAGAAGTCGGCCTACGACCAGTTCGGTCATGCCGGCGTCAGCGGTGCCGGCGGCATGGGCGGCGGCGGTTTCAACCCGGCGGACGCCTTCGGCGACATCTTCGGCGACGTCTTCGGCGACATCTTCGGCGGCGGCCGCCGCGGCGGGCGCAGTCAGGTGTTCCGCGGCGCGGACCTGCGCTATGACCTGGAACTGGAACTCGAGCGCGCCGTGGCCGGCGACACGGTGGAGATCGACGTCGCTTCGCTGACCGGCTGCGAGACCTGCGACGGCAGCGGCTCGGCCCCCGGCTCGACGCCGGAGACCTGCGATACCTGCGGCGGCGTCGGTCAGGTGCGCATGCAGCAGGGCTTCTTCTCGGTGCAGCAGACCTGTCCGTCCTGCCGCGGCGAGGGGACGAAGATCACGGACCCCTGCGAGGACTGTCAGGGGCGTGGCCGCGTGATGACCGAGCGCAGCCTCTCGGTGAAGATCCCGCCCGGGGTCGACGAGGGCGACCGCATCCGCCTCTCCGGCGAGGGCGAGGCCGGGCGCAACGGCGGCCCGCCGGGCGATCTCTACGTGGAGATCCACATCAAGCCCCACAAGTTGTTCGAGCGTAACGGTGCGGACCTGCACTGCGACGTGCCAATCAGCTTCGCCACGGCGGCCCTGGGGGGCTCCGTGGACCTGCCCACGCTGGATGGCCAGGTGGCGCTGAAGGTCCCGCCGGGCACCCAGTCCGGCAAGGTCTTCCGGCTGCGCGGCAAGGGCGTCATCACGGTGCGCAGCCCGCGCCACGGCGATCTGTTCTGCCGGGCAGTGATCGAGACGCCGGTGAACCTCACGGCGGAGCAGGAACGTCTCCTGCGCGAGTTCGAGTCCTCGGTGGAGGCGGGCGGCGAGACCCACAACCCCCACTCGGGCAACTGGAAAGATACCGTCAAGCGCTTCTTCGAGCGCATCACCTGAGCGGCTTCCGGGCTTGCTGACAGCCCGCCGGGCCGCGGGGTAAGCTGTCCGCCCAGGGCCACCTGGGCCACCTGGGCTACCGGAGGAGGCAGCGTCATCGATACCACCCGCATCGCCGTACTGGGGGCGGCCGGCCGCATGGGCCGCGCCGTCATCGATATCGTCGCCCGGGAGCCGGATCTGGAGCTCACCGCTGCGTGGGTGCGCGAGGGCGATGCCCGATCGGGGGAGCCCGTCGCCAGCTGGCATCCGGCCGCGGCGGACAGCGCGGCGGTCACTTCCGCGGATCTGGACCAGGTGCTTGACGGCGCCGACGTGGTGGTGGATTTCTCCCTGCCGGTGGCCACGGCGGCCGTGCTGGACGCCGTCGAACGAAACCGGGTGCCGCTCGTCTGCGGCGTCACCGGGGTGGCGCGGTCGGAACTCGAGCGCATGGGCCCCGTCGCCGCGACGGTGCCGGTGGTCTACGACCGCAACATGAGCGTCGGCGTCCAGCTGCTGAACTTCCTGGTGCGCGAGGCTGCCTCGCGACTGGGCGCGGACTACGACGCCGAGATCACCGAGGCCCATCACCGGGCCAAGCGGGACGCACCCTCGGGTACGGCCCTGATGCTGGGCGAGACGCTGGCGGCGGCCCGGGGCGAGAGTCTCGCGGACCGGGCCGTGTACGCCCGCCAGGGCGAGAGCGGTCCCCGGGAACGGGGCGCCATCGGCTTCTCCGTGATCCGCGCCGGGGCCATCGTGGGCGAACACACGGTGATGTTCGGCGGCGACTACGACCGCCTGAGCCTGGTGCACCAGGCCCAGGACCGGGCGGCCTTCGCTTCCGGCGCGCTGGCTGCGGCGCGCTGGCTCGCCGGGCGCGCGCCGGGCCTGTACGCCATGGCCGACGTGCTCGGCATCCGCTGAACCCCGCGGCGCCGGATGCGATCTGGCGTCACCCGCAAGCGTGCATTACACTATGGCGGGTCGCCCCGTAGCGTGGCGGCCCGGGCGGAAGCGTATCCCAGTTGCTTACCAGGGGGATTCCTTCCGCTTTTGCACATCTGCAAACCGCAATAGATACGCAAGAGGGGCCGCCATACGATGACACCTGCGGTACTGGCACTGGAAGACGGCTCGGTTTTCCACGGCATCTCCGTCGGGGCCGAGGGCCGGACGATCGGCGAGGTGGTCTTCAACACGGCGATGACCGGCTACCAGGAGATCCTCACGGATCCGTCCTATTGCCGCCAGATCGTCACGCTGACCTATCCCCACATCGGCAACACCGGCTGCAACAGTGACGACCTCGAGGCGCGCAAGGTGTTCGCGGCGGGCCTGGTAATCCGGGACCGCTCCATGATCGCCAGCAACTACCGCTCGGAGCAGTCCCTCGGCGAGTTCCTGCGCCGCGGCAACGTGGTGGCCATCGCCGATATCGACACCCGCAGGCTCACCCGCCTGCTCAGGGAGAAGGGCGCGCTCGCCGGCTGCATCATGACCGGCGAGGACATGGCCGAGACGGCCCTGCGCGATGCGCGGAAATTCCCCGGCATCGCGGGCATGGATCTCGCGAAGTTCGTCACCACGGACGGCGCCTATCAGTGGGCCCAGGGCAGCATCTGGCCCGACCGGGACCCGGTGGTGACACGGCGCATCGCGCCGAACCACGTGGTGGCGTACGACTTCGGCATCAAGCGCAACATCCTGCGCCGGCTCGCCGAGCACGACTGCCGCATCACGGTGGTGCCGGCCACCACGCCGGCCGACGAAGTGCTCGCCCTCGAGCCCGACGGCGTGTTCCTCTCCAACGGTCCCGGCGACCCGGAGCCCTGCGACTACGCCATCGAGGCGACCCGCCGGCTGCTCGAGACGGGCATGCCCGTTTTCGGCATCTGCCTGGGTCATCAGATCCTCGCGCTGGCCGCCGGGGCCCGCACCGAGAAGATGAAATTCGGCCACCACGGCGCTAATCATCCGGTACAGGATCTGGCCAGCGGCCGGGTCTTCATCACCAGCCAGAACCACGGCTTCGCGGTGGCGGAGGACAGCCTGCCGGACAACGTCCGCACCACCCACCGGTCGCTCTTCGACGGCTCGCTGCAGGGCATCGAGCTCAGCGACCGGCCGGCGTTCAGTTTCCAGGGCCATCCGGAGGCGAGTCCGGGGCCCCACGACATCGACACGCTCTTCGAGCACTTCGTGGAGCTGATCGAAGCCTCGAGAGCCCAGCGTCGAGAGGTGGAAGCCTCCGCGTTGGGCCATAGATAACAGTAACTTAGAGTTTATTATTAAAGTGATCTGGCGCCGATAGGGCGGCGCCGGTCAGGAGCCGCCATGCCAAGACGCGACGACATCGAGAGCATCCTGATCATCGGTGCCGGGCCGATCGTGATCGGCCAGGCCTGCGAGTTCGACTACTCCGGCGCCCAGGCCTGCAAGGCGCTCAGGGAGGAGGGCTACCGGGTGATTCTGGTGAACTCCAACCCGGCCACGATCATGACCGACCCGGAGACGGCGGACGCCGTCTACATAGAGCCGGTGCACTGGCGCGCGGTGGCGAAGGTGATCGAACGCGAGAAGCCCGATGCGCTGCTGCCGACCATGGGCGGCCAGACGGCGCTGAACTGCGCCCTCGACCTGGTCCGCGAAGGCGTGCTGGAGCAGCATGGCGTGGAGCTCATTGCCGCCTCCCGGGACGCCATCGACATGGCCGAAGACCGGGAACAGTTCCGCGAGGCGATGACCGAGATCGGCCTGGAGTCGCCCCGCTCGATCATCGCCCACACGCTGGAGGAGGCCATCGAGGTACAGGCCGAGATCGGCTTCCCGACCATCATCCGGCCTTCCTTCACCCTGGGCGGCAGCGGCGGCGGCATCGCCTACAACAAGGAGGAGTTCGAGCGCATCGTCGCCAACGGCCTCGACCTCTCGCCGACCAACGAGGTGCTGCTCGAGGAGTCGGTGCTCGGCTGGAAGGAATACGAGATGGAGGTGGTGCGGGACCGTAACGACAACTGCATCATCATCTGCTCCATCGAGAATTTCGACCCGATGGGCGTGCACACCGGCGACTCCATCACGGTGGCGCCGGCGCAGACGCTGACCGACAAGGAATACCAGCGCATGCGCAATGCCTCCATCGCCGTACTGCGCAAGATCGGCGTGGAGACCGGTGGCTCCAACGTGCAGTTCGCGGTGAACCCGGAGAACGGCCGGCTGCTGGTGATCGAGATGAATCCCCGGGTCTCGCGCTCCTCGGCGCTGGCCTCCAAGGCGACCGGGTTCCCCATCGCCAAGGTGGCGGCGAAGCTGGCCGTCGGCTACACCCTGGACGAGCTCAGGAACGAGATCACCGGAGGGGCCACGCCGGCGTCGTTCGAGCCCACCATCGACTACGTGGTGACCAAGATCCCGCGCTTCACCTTCGAGAAGTTCGTGGGCAGCAACGATCGGCTCACCACCCAGATGAAGTCGGTGGGCGAGGTGATGTCCATCGGCCGCACCTTCCAGGAGTCGCTGCAGAAGGCGCTCAGAGGGCTGGAGACGAACATCGACGGCCTGGTGGAGCGCATCCCGGAAAAACCGGCAGAGGAGGACATGGAGCGGCTGCGCCACGAACTCAGGGCCGCCGGCGGCGAACGCATCCTCTATGTGGCCGATGCCTTCCGTCACGGCATGAAGCTGGACGAGGTGGCGCGCATCACCCGCATCGACCCCTGGTTCCTGGCCCAGCTCCGGGACCTGGTGCGCGAGGAGGAGAGCGTGCGCAGCGAGGGCAGGGAGATCCTGACGGCCGCGCGGCTGCGGGAGCTGAAGCGCAAGGGCTTCTCGGATTCCCGGCTGGCCGGGCTGATCGGTGCGGAGGAATCGGAGCTCCGCGCGGCGCGGCACGAGCACCACGTGGTGCCGGTGTTCAAGCGGGTGGATACCTGCGCCGCGGAGTTCGCCACCGACACCGCCTACATGTACTCCACCTACGAGGAGGAATGCGAGTCGGAGCCCACCGACCGGCGCAAGATCATGATCCTGGGCGGCGGCCCCAACCGCATCGGCCAGGGCATCGAGTTCGACTACTGCTGCGTGCATGCGGCGCTCGCCCTGCGGGAGTCGGGTTTCGAGACCATCATGGTGAACTGCAACCCGGAGACGGTCTCCACCGACTACGACACCTCCGACCGGCTGTATTTCGAGTCGCTGACCCTGGAGGACGTGCTGGCGATCATCGACGTCGAGCAGCCGGAAGGCGTCATCGTCCAGTACGGCGGGCAGACGCCGCTGAAACTGGCCCGGGACCTGGAGGCGGCGGGGGCGCCCATCATCGGCACCTCGCCGGACTCGATCGACCTCGCCGAGGACCGGGAGCGCTTCCAGTCGCTCATCAACGGTCTCGGTCTGCGCCAGCCGCCGAATCGCACGGCGCGGGACGAGGCCTCCGCCCCGGCGCTGGCAGCCGAAGTGGGCTATCCGCTGGTGGTGCGTCCCTCCTACGTGCTCGGCGGCCGGGCCATGGAGATCGTCTACAGCGAGGAGGACCTGGTCGCCTACATGGAGGCCGCGGTGAGCGTGTCCAACAAGAGCCCGGTGCTGCTCGACCGCTTCCTGGACCTGGCCATCGAGGTGGACGTGGACGCCATCTGCGACGGTGAGGACGTGCTAATCGGCGGCATCATGGAGCACGTCGAGCAGGCGGGCGTGCACTCGGGCGACTCCGGCTGCTCGCTGCCGCCGTTCAGCCTGAACGAGGAACTCCAGGCCGAGATCCGCGAGCAGGTGGAGAAGCTCGCCCGCGGCCTGAACGTGGTGGGCCTCATGAACACCCAGTTCGCCATCCAGAACGGCATCGTCTATCTGCTGGAGGTCAATCCGCGCGCCTCGCGCACGGTGCCGTTCGTGTCTAAGGCCACCGGCATCCCGCTGGCCAAGGTAGCGGCGCGGGTGATGGTGGGCGAGGCGCTGGCGGTGCAGGGCTACACCGGGCAGGTCACGCCGCACTTCTATTCGGTGAAGGAATCCGTATTCCCGTTCGCCAAGTTCCCGGAGGCCGATCCCATCCTCGGTCCGGAGATGAAGTCGACGGGCGAGGTGATGGGCACCGGCCGGACTTTCGGCGAGGCCTACGCCAAGGCCCAGCTCGCCTCCGGCGTGATCCTGCCGCGCCGGGGCACGGCGCTCCTGTCGGTGCGGGACCGGGACAAGGACGGCGCCGTCGCGCTGGCGGAGCTGCTAGTGGCCAGAGGATTTGATATCGTGGCCACCGACGGCACCGCGAGAGCGCTCAAGGCCGCCGGTGTGCCGTGCCGGCGCATCAACAAGGTCAGGGAAGGGCGCCCGCACATCGTCGACGTTATCAAGAACGGAGAAATCTCGTTCATCGTCAACACGACGGAGGGCAAGCAGGCCATCCGTGATTCGCACTCCATCCGGGGTGAGGCGGTGCACAAGAAGGTGACCTATTACACGACGCTGGCGGCAGCCGTAGCGACGTGCAAGGCCCTTGCGCATCTGGACGATGACGAGGTCAACCGACTGCAGGATCTGCACAAGGAGTTGGCAGCTTGACGAAAGTACCGATTACATTGCGAGGTGCGGAGAAGCTCCGCGAGGAACTGAAGCGTCTCAAGAGTCAGGAGCGCCCGCAGGTCATCCAGGCCATCGCGGAGGCGCGCGCCCATGGCGACCTGAAGGAGAATGCCGAGTACCACGCTGCCAAGGAGCAGCAGGGCTTCATCGAGGCCCGCATCAAGGACATCGAAGGCAAGCTCTCCCACGCCCAGATCATCGACGTCACCAAACTCGGCGAAGGCGGCAAGGTGGTATTCGGCGCCACCGTGCAGCTCATCGAGGAGGCGAGCGGCGAGGAGATCACCTACCGGATCGTCGGCGAGGACGAGGCGGACATCAAGACCGGCCTGATCTCCGTGACTTCGCCGATCGCTCGCGCGCTGATCGGCAAGGAAGAAGGCGAGCAGGTCACCGTGGCCGCGCCCGGCGGCGACAAGCACTACGAGATCGTGGAGGTGCGCTACGTCTGACGGGGCGGGCCGCAGGCACCCGCAGACGGGCTCAGACGACGATGCCGGGTTTCTCCGGGTGGCGTCGGTAGAGCAGCGCCACGTGGCCGATGCGCTGGACCACCTCGGCGCCCGTGGCGTCGGCGAGGGTGTCGATGACGGCGTCGCGGACTTCCCGGTCGGCGCCGTGCACCTTCGCCTTCACCAGTTCGTGGTGCTCCAGGGCGAGGTCGCATTCGCGGATCACCCCTTCGGACGCGCCGGCATCGCCCACCAGGATGACCGGCTTGAGGTCGTGACCGAGGCGGCGCAGATGCTTCCGCTGTTTCTCGCTGAGTGCCATGGCTCCGCAGTTTACCAGCAGCCGGGCGCCGGTGATCGGTCCATGGGTAGACCATGAGCAACCCGAAGGGCAGTTCCGCAGGCTGGCGGCAACGCCAGGAGCGCGACCCTTACGTCCAGCGCGCGCGCGAAGAGGGCTATCGCTCCCGCGCGGTGTACAAGCTGGAGGAGTTGCTGGAGAAGGCCCGGTTGCCGGGCCGCCCCGGCCTGGTCATCGACCTCGGGGCGGCGCCCGGCGCCTGGAGCCAGTACGTGGTGCGCCGCTGGGGCGAGAAGACCCGGGTGCTGGCTCTCGACATCCTGCCGATGGACGAGATTCCCGGCGTGGAGTTCCTGCAGGGGGATTTTACCGAGTCAGAAGTTCTACAGCGGCTGACGGCGGAGCTCGGCGGGGAGCGGGCGGACCTTGTGTTGAGTGACATGGCCCCCAACATCTCGGGGAATCGATCGGTGGACCAGCCGCGGGCGATGTATCTGGCTGAATTGGCTATGGAACTCGCCTGCGACACGCTGAACCCCGGCGGCACCTTCATCTGCAAGGTGTTCCAGGGCGAAGGATTCGACGATTTCGTACGGGCCGCGCGGGAGCGTTTCCGCCAGGTCCGGGTGGTCAAGCCGAAGGCGTCCCGGCCCTCCAGCCGTGAGGTCTATCTGCTGGCGAGAAACTATCAACTGTAGTACGGTCTAACGTTTAGACTGCGTCTAAGCATGGCCAAGGAAGAGGGGCCGGAGTGAACGATCTCACCAAGAACATTATCGTCTTTGTCGTCATTATCGTGGTCCTGCTGTCCGTGGCGCAGGGCTTCGGTCCCGTCGGCACCCAGTCGCAGGAGGTCCCGTACTCGGACTTCCTGGAACAGGTGCGTAGCGGCAACGTGGAAGAGGTGGTCTTCGAGGGCCGCAACATCCACTTCACCCGCGACGACAACGGTCGCTACATGACCTACAGCCCGGAGAGCGACAACACCGTCCTCATCGGCGAACTCATGGACAACAACGTGGACTTCCGTGCCAAACAGCAGGAAGGGCAGGGTTTCTGGACCCAGTTGTTCATTAACTCCTTCCCCATCCTGCTGCTGATCGGCGTCTGGGTGTATTTCATGCGCCAGATGCAGGGCGGCGGGGCCGGCCGCGGCGCCATGTCCTTCGGCAAGAGCAAGGCGAGGCTGCTGGGCGAGGACCAGGTCAGCGTGACCTTCGCCGACGTGGCGGGCGTGGAAGAGGCCAAGGAAGAGGTCGTGGAGGTCGTCGACTTCCTGAAGGACCCGAGCAAGTTCCAGCGCCTCGGCGGCAAGATACCGAAGGGCGTGCTCATGGTGGGCTCACCGGGCACCGGCAAGACGCTGCTGGCCCGCGCCATAGCCGGCGAGGCCAAGGTGCCGTTCTTCACCATCTCCGGTTCCGACTTCGTGGAGATGTTCGTCGGCGTCGGCGCCTCGCGCGTGCGCGACATGTTCGAGCAGGCCAAGAAGCACGCGCCCTGCATTATCTTCATCGACGAGATCGACGCGGTCGGCCGCCATCGCGGTGCCGGCCTCGGCGGCGGTCACGACGAGCGCGAGCAGACGCTGAACCAGCTGCTGGTCGAGATGGACGGCTTCGAGGGCAACGAGGGCATCATCGTCATCGCGGCCACCAACCGTCCCGACGTGCTCGACCCCGCGCTGCTGCGTCCCGGCCGCTTCGACCGCCAGGTGGTGGTGCCGCTGCCGGACGTGCGCGGTCGGGAGCAGATTCTGAAGGTGCACATGCGCAAGGTCCCCATCGGCGATGACGTGCGGCCGAACATTATAGCCCGCGGTACCCCGGGCTTCTCCGGCGCCGACCTCGCCAACCTGGTGAACGAGGCCGCGCTGTTCGCCGCCCGCGCCAATCGCCGCGTGGTGGGCATGGAGGAGTTCGAGAAGGCCAAGGACAAGATCATGATGGGCGCGGAGCGCCGCTCCATGGTCATGAGCGAGGACGAAAAGAAGCTGACCGCGTATCACGAGGCCGGCCACGCCATCGTGGGCCTGCTGGTGCCGGATCACGACCCGGTGTACAAGGTAACCATCATCCCGCGCGGCCGGGCACTCGGCGTGACCATGTTCCTGCCGGAGCAGGACCGCTACAGCTTCTCCAAGCAGCGGCTGCAGAGCCAGATCTCGAGTCTTTTCGGCGGCCGCCTCGCCGAGGAGCTGATCTTCGGTGCCGACAAGGTGACTACCGGTGCGTCCAACGACATCGAGCGGGCCACCGAGATCGCCCGCAGCATGGTCACCAAGTGGGGCCTGTCGGAGAAACTGGGCCCGCTGACCTACAGCGAGGACGAGGGCGAGGTGTTCCTCGGCCGCTCCGTCACCGAGCACAAGAACGTCTCCGACCAGACGGCGCATGCCATCGACGAGGAGATCCGGGCGATCATCGACGCCAACTACCAGCGCGCGAAGCAGATCCTGACCGACAACGAGAAGCAGCTCCACCTGATGGCCGGGGCGCTGATCAAGTACGAGACCATCGACGAGGGTCAGATCAAAGACATCATGGAGGGCCGCGAGCCGCGTCCGCCCGTCGACTGGGACGACACCGGCCGGCCGCCGGGTCTGCAGGGCGACGAGGACGAGAAGACGGCGAAGGAAGGCGATGGCAAGATCGGCGGTCCGGCCAGCCAGCACTGAGCGGCAGCCCGCCAGTCCCACACACCGGCAGCCCCAGGGCTGCCGGTTTCGTTTGGGTGACGCGAACGCGGGCCGCGAACATCCGAGCGTGAGCATGGGAGCATGAGTAACGCGCTGAAGCTGGGCGGGACGACCCTCGATCTCTCGAGCCCGGTCGTCATGGGCGTGCTGAACGCCACCCCGGACTCGTTCTCCGACGGCGGCCGGTTCACGGGCCGCGGCGAGGCGCTGGAACAGGCGCGCGCCATGGTCGGCGCAGGGGCAGCCATCGTGGACGTGGGCGGCGAGTCCACCCGGCCCGGCGCGGAGCCGGTCTCGGCTCAGCAGGAACTCGACCGCGTGCTGCCCGTGATCGAGGCTATCCGCAGCGATCTCGACGTGGCCATCTCCGTGGATACGTCCAAGCCCGAAGTCATCCGGGAGGCGGTTGCCGCGGGCGCCTCCATGATCAACGACGTCTATGCCCTGCGCCGGCCCGGTGCGCTGGAGGCGGCGGCCGCCCTGGATGCCGGCATCTGCCTGATGCACATGCAGGGCGAGCCGCGCACCATGCAGGCCGATCCCCGCTACGATGATGTCGTGGCGGAAGTGACGGAGTTCCTGGTCTCGCGGGCGGCGGACTGCGAAGCTGCCGGCATCGGCCGGGAGCGGATCGTGATCGACCCCGGCTTCGGTTTCGGCAAGACCGTGGCGCACAACCTGGCGCTGCTGTCCGGCCTGGGCACGCTCCGTGGCACGGGTTACCCCGTACTCGCAGGGCTGTCCCGCAAGTCGCTGCTGGCGGCACTCACGGGTCGTCCCGTGGAGGAACGCATGGTCGGCAGTGTGGTGCTGGCGGCATTGGCGGCGGAGCGCGGCGCCCATATCATACGGGCTCACGACGTGGCCGAGACGCGGGACGCGCTGGCTATTGTCGCGGCACTCGCGGCAGTTGCCGGGGCCAGGGAACAAGGGGAAGGGACTTGAGCAGACGATATTTCGGTACCGACGGCATCCGGGGGCGCGTCGGCGATCATCCCATGACGGCGGAATTCGCCATGCGGCTGGCTTCGTCCGCCGCGGAGGTGCTGGTGCCGGACGGCGGCAAGGTGCTGATCGGCAAGGACACGCGCGTCTCCGGTTATATGTTCGAATCCGCGCTGGAGGCCGGCTTCGTGGCCGCCGGCGCCGACGTGCTGCTGCTCGGGCCGCTGCCGACCCCCGGCATCGCGCACCTGACCCAGAAGTTCGAGGCGGACCTGGGCGTGGTGATCAGCGCCTCACACAATCCCTATTACGACAACGGCATCAAGTTCTTCGACCGCCAGGGCGGCAAGCTCTCCGACCAGATCGAGCTCGCCATCGAGGAGGGGCTGGAGCAGCCGGCGCGCACCAAGGACTCCGCCCACCTGGGTCAGGCCCAGCGCATCGACAGCGCGCGGCGCCAGTACATGGAGTTCTGCCAGTCCACGCTGCCCCCCGACCTGAGCCTGCGGGGCCTGAAGGTCGTGATCGACGGCGCCAACGGCGCGGGCTACAAGGTCGCGCCTCGGGTGCTGGGCGCACTGGGCGCCGAGGTGATCCCCATCGGCTGCTCGCCGAACGGCCGCAACATCAACGACGGCTGCGGCTCGCTGCATCCGGAGCTGCTGCAGCTGACCGTGCCCGGGGTGCGCGCCGACGTGGGCATCGCGCTCGACGGCGACGGCGACCGGGTGGTGATGGTCGATCACGAGGGCAACATCGTCGACGGCGATCAGCTGCTCTACGTGGTGGCGCTGGCGCGCCAGCGCTCCGGCGAACTGCGCGGGCCCGTCGTGGGCACGGTCATGAGCAACCTCGGCCTGGAACTGTCCCTGCGGGAGGCCGGCATCGACTTCCGGCGTGCCAAGGTCGGCGATCGCTACGTGATGCAGCTCCTGCGCGAGACGGGCGGAACCCTGGGCGGCGAGACATCCGGTCACATCATCTGCCTGGACCGCACCACCACCGGCGACGGGCTGGTGAGCGCGTTGCAGATGCTGGCCATCATGAAGGACAGCGGCGAGTCGCTGAAGGCGCTGACCGCCGGCATGCCGCGGATGCCCCAGCACATGGTCAACGTCCGCGTGGCGAGCCGCATCGATCTGGACGGCTCGGCCCCCGTGCAGAAGGCCGTCGCGGAGGTGCAGGAGCACCTGGGGGGGCGCGGTCGGGTGGTGCTGCGGCCGTCGGGTACCGAGCCGGTCATCCGCGTGATGGTGGAAGGCGAGGACGCCGGCGAGGTGGAGGAGCTGGCCCACCGCATCGCCGCGGTCGTGGAGCGCAGCGCGGCCTGAGGCGGTGCCGCGGGTCGCGGCGCAGGGCCGCTGCCGTGCGGGCCTTTGCCGGCCTTGCTGGGCCTTGCCGGACATTGATTTGCGCCGGTGCGGCCGGTATCCTTCGCGCCCTTTCACGGCCCCGGCCACGGGGCGCGGAGACGCACTGTGAGACAATATCTGGTCGCCGGCAACTGGAAGATGAACGGGAGCCTGGCGGACAACCGGGCGCTGATCGACGGCATCCTCCAGGGGGTGGGCGAGGCGCCGGGCGTGGAGTTCCTGGTGTGCCCGCCGTCGGCGTATCTGGCCTCGGTGGGCGAGCAGCTCGGCGGCAGCGGCGTCGAGCTGGGTGCCCAGGACGTCTCCGAGCACGAGTCCGGTGCGTACACCGGCGAAGTCTCCGCCGCCATGCTGGCCGATCTCGGTTGCCGTTACGCGATCGTGGGCCATTCGGAGCGGCGCACTCTGTACGGCGAGACCGACGACCGGGTGGCGGCCAAGTTCGCCGCCGCGCACGGCCAGGGTCTGGTGCCCATCCTCTGCATCGGCGAGACGCTGGAGCAACGGGAGGCGGACGAGACGGAGGCGGTGATCCGCCGGCAGCTGCTCGCAGTGATCGACGAGGTCGGCATCGCGGCGTTCGCCGACGCCGTGGTGGCCTACGAGCCCGTCTGGGCCATCGGCACGGGCCGCACGGCCAGCCCCGAGCAGGCGGGGGAGGTGCATACCTTCATCCGCGGGCTGGTGCGAGACCGGGACGCGAAGGTGGCCGACGGGCTGCGCATCCTGTACGGCGGGAGCGTGAAGGGCGACAATGCGCCGGGCCTGTTCGCCCGGGAAGACATCGACGGCGGCCTGATCGGCGGCGCGTCGCTGAAGGCCGCGGAGTTCCTCGCCATCGGGCGTGCGGCTGCCGCGGCAGGATAAGAGACACACTATGAGCACACTTTACGTCGTCCTGACGGTGGCGCTGGTCTTCATGGCCATCGGCATCATCGCGCTGGTCCTGCTGCAGAAAGGCAAGGGGGCCGACGCGGGTGCTGCCTTCGGTTCCGGCGCGTCCGGCACGGTGTTCGGCGCCCGCGGCACGGGCAGCTTTCTGTCCCGTGCCACCGCGGTGCTGGCCACCCTGTTTTTCGCCAATTGCCTGGCGCTCGCCTACCTGAGCGGTCAACAGGGCGGCAGCGAGAGCCTGCTCGAGCAGGAGGCGGGGCAGACCGAACAGGGCCCGGCGCAGGCGCTGCCGGCCGAGGATATCGAGGACCCGCTGCCGCTGCCGGAGTCCGCAGGCGATAGCCGGGACGAGAGCCTGGATCAGTTGCCGGCGGTCGATCAGCCCGCGGAAGAAGGCGGCGACGGCGAGGGCCAGTAAACGGCCCGGTAATGAGATTCGTTCGATCGATGCCGACGTGGTGGAATTGGTAGACACGCTGTCTTGAGGGGGCAGTGGCGCAAGCCGTGCCGGTTCGAGTCCGGCCGTCGGCACCACAAACGAGATGAGCGGCGGTCCCGGCAGGGGCCGCCGCTTTTTTTTGATTTCTGGACAAGTCCGGTGTATGCCGCAATGGCATCCCGTGAGCGTTACACCATGCCGTCGGGCTGATACAATGGCGAGCCGACTGGGGGCCTATCGGCCCCGAGGTTTCCATCTGTCGAGATTTCAGGCTGCACCTATCGTGCTGGAAAACTATTTGCCCATTCTGATCTTCCTCGCGCTGTCGGCGGGCATCGGCGTACTGTTGCTGATACTCGGCTTCGTCTTCGGCCACGGCAGCAAGGATCCGGAGAAGCTCGCGCCCTACGAGTGCGGCTTCGAGGCCTTCGAGGATTCGCGCATGCGTTTCGACGTGCGCTACTACCTGGTGGCCATCCTGTTCATCATCTTCGATCTGGAGATTGCGTTCCTCTTCCCGTGGGCCGTATCGCTCGATACGGTCGGCGGCTTCGGCCTGCTGGCCATGGCGCTGTTCCTCGCCATCCTCGTTGTCGGCTTCATCTACGAGTGGAAGAAGGGGGCTCTGGAATGGGACTGAGCGAGGCGGACAGGCAGGAATTCGGCCTGGACGAGGCCCGCGCGCCGCTGCCCGAAGGCAGTATCCAGAAGAAGGGGTTCGTCGTTACCGCGGTCGACAATGTCGTGAACTGGGCGCGCACGGGCTCCATGTGGCCGATGACATTCGGCCTGGCTTGCTGCGCCGTGGAGATGATGCACGCCGGTGCGGCCCGTTACGATCTGGACCGCTTCGGCGTGATCTTCCGGCCGAGCCCGCGCCAGTCCGACGTGATGATCGTGGCCGGCACGCTGGTGAACAAGATGGCGCCCGCGCTGCGCAAGGTCTACGACCAGATGCCCGAGCCGCGCTGGGTGATCTCCATGGGTTCGTGCGCGAACGGCGGCGGCTACTACCACTACAGCTACTCGGTCGTGCGCGGCTGTGACCGCATCGTCCCGGTGGACGTCTACGTGCCGGGCTGTCCGCCCACCGCGGAAGCGCTCCTCTACGGCATCATCCAGCTGCAGAAGAAGATCCGGCGCACCAGCACGATCGCGCGTTGAGGCATCCGCATGAGTGAACGCAGAGAGGCTCTGGCTGCGGCCATCGACGAGCGCTTCGGCGAAGCGGTCACCCGCATCCCGTCCACCTGCGGTGAGGTCACCTTCGAGGTGGAGAAACATCGCCTGCTCGAGGTGGCCACGGCGCTGCGGGACGAAGACGACTTCGCCTTCGACATGCTGATGGACGTCTGCGGCGTCGACTACCTGGACTACGGGCATGCCGAGTGGAAGACCCGGGACGCCACGGACACCGGTTTCTCACGAGGCGTGGATCGGGAGCCGGTCATCATCGACGATGCCGAGAGCTTCTACCCGAAGCGCTTCGCGGTGGTCTACCATCTGCTCTCCGTAGCGGAGAACCGGCGGCTCAGGCTGCGCGTCTACTGCGGCCCGGGCAACCCGCCGCGCATGCCGTCGGTCACGGACATCTGGGCGTCGGCCGACTGGTTCGAGCGTGAGGCCTTCGACCTGTTCGGCATCCTCTTCGACGGCCACCCGGATCTGCGCCGCATCCTCACCGACTATGGCTTCATCGGCCATCCGTTCCGCAAGGACTTCCCGTTGTCCGGCAACGTGGAGGTGCGCTACGACCCGGAAAAGCGCCGCGTGGCCTACCAGCCGGTCACCATCGAGCCGCGCACGCTGGTGCCGAAGGTGATCCGCGACGACCATCGTTACGAGCCCGCCCTCAGGAGGACCGGCGACGATGGCTGAGATTCAGAATTTCACCATGAACTTCGGGCCCCAGCATCCGGCGGCTCACGGCGTGCTGCGCCTCGTGCTGGAGATGGACGGCGAGGTGATCCAGAAGGCGGACCCCCACGTGGGTCTCCTGCACCGGGCCACCGAGAAGCTGGCCGAGTCGAAGCCCTACAACCAGAGCATCGGCTACATGGACCGGCTCGACTACGTGTCCATGATGTGCAACGAGCACGGCTACGTGATGGCCATCGAGAAGCTGCTCGGCATCACGCCGCCGCTCCGCGCCCAGTACATCCGGGTGATGTTCGACGAGATCACGCGCATCCTGAACCACCTGATGTGGCTCGGCGCCCACGGGCTGGATATCGGCGCCATGACCATGTTCCTGTACTGTTTCCGTGAGCGCGAAGACCTCATGGACTGCTACGAGGCGGTGTCGGGCACGCGGATGCATGCCACCTACTACCGCCCCGGCGGCGTCTACCGCGACCTGCCGAAGGAGATGCCGAAGTACCAGCCGTCGAAGTGGCACAGCCAGAAGGAAGTGGATGAGATGAACCGGGCGCGGGAGGGCTCGCTGCTCGACTTCATCCGCGACTTTACCGACCGCTTCCCGGCCTGCGTGGACGACTACGAGACTCTGCTCACCGACAACCGCATCTGGAAGCAGCGCACGGTTAACATCGGCGTGGTCTCGCCGGAGCGCGCGCTGCAGCTGGGCTTCAGCGGTCCCATGCTGCGCGGCTCTGGCATCGAGTGGGACCTCCGCAAGAAGCAGCCCTATGAGGTCTACGACCGGCTCGACTTTGATATCCCGGTGGGGATCAACGGCGACTGCTACGACCGCTACCTGGTACGCATCGAGGAACTGCGCCAGTCCAACCGGATCATCCGCCAGTGCATCGACTGGCTGGAGCGGAACCCGGGCCCCGTGATGCTGGACGACCGCAAGATCGCGCCGCCGAGCCGGGTCGAGATGAAGGATGACATGGAATCGCTGATCCACCACTTCAAGCTCTTCACGGAGGGCTACGTGGTGCCGGAAGGCGAGGCCTATGCCGCCGTGGAAGCGCCGAAGGGCGAGTTCGGCTGCTATCTGATCTCGGACGGAGCCAACAAGCCCTACCGGCTGAAGGTGCGGGCGCCGGGCTTCGCCCATCTGGCCGCCATGAACGAGATGGTGCAGGGCCACATGCTGGCCGACGTGGTTGCCGTGATCGGCACCCAGGACATCGTGTTCGGGGAGGTGGACCGGTGACGGAACAGACGGTAGCGCCCGAACTGAGCCCCCACGTGCGCGAGGAGATCGACAAGTGGACCGCGCGCTTTCCCGAGGACCGCAAACGCTCGGCGGTGATCGGCGCGCTGCATGCCGCGCAGCACCAGAACGACGGCTATCTGACGCCGGAGCTCATGGACGCCGTCGCGGCCTACCTGGAGCTGCCGCCCATCCAGGTGTACGAAGTCGCCACGTTCTATTCGATGTTCGAGACGAAGCCGGTGGGCCGGCACAGCGTTTCGATCTGCACCAATGTCTCCTGCATGCTGCGAGGCGCGGAAGACCTGGTGGAGCACGTCGAGAAGAAACTCGGCGTCTCCCTGGGTGAGAGCACGCAGGACGGGCGCATCTACCTGAAGCGCGAAGAGGAGTGCCTCGCCGCCTGTTGCGGGGCGCCGATGATGATGGTGGACCACGTCTACCACGAGAACCTCACCGCCGAGCGCATCGACGAGATACTGGACGCACTGGACTGATGAGCGCTAACGAGAATCTGGTCTGCTACGCGACGCTCGGGCAGGACTCGCCCTGGAGCCTCGAGGCCTACCGCAAGGTGGGCGGCTACGAGGCGTGGGAGCGCATCCTGAAGGGCGAGATGACACCGGAGGCGGTGATCGAGGAGGTCAAGGAGTCCGGGCTCAAGGGCCGCGGCGGCGCCGGCTTCCCCACCGGCCTGAAGTGGAGCTTCATGCCGCGCAGCGCGCCGGTGCAGAAGTACATCGTCTGCAACTCGGACGAGAGCGAGCCGGGCACCTGCCACGACCGGGAGATTCTGCGCTACAACCCCCACAGCCTCGTCGAGGGGATGGCCATCGCCGGTTATGCGATGGGCGCCACGGTGGGCTACAACTACATCCGCGGGGAGTTCATGGAAGAGCCGGTGCCGAGGTTCGAGGCGGCGCTGGCCGAGGCCTACGAGGCGGGGCTGCTCGGCAGGGACATCCGCGGCTCCGGCATCGATTTCGACCTGTATACCTTCGTGGGCGCCGGCGCCTACATCTGCGGCGAGGAGACGGCGCTGCTGGAGTCCCTCGAAGGCAAGCAGGGCAAGCCGCGCTTCAAGCCGCCGTTCCCCGCGAACTTCGGCGTGTACGGCAAGCCCACCACGGTGAACAACACCCAGTCGCTCGCCAGCGTGCCGTCCATCATCCGCAACGGTGCCAGGTGGTTCTCGGACCTGGGCGTGGAGGGGTCCGGCGGCACTGCGATCTTCTCCGTCTCCGGGCACGTGGAACGCCCCCAGAATCTGGAACTGCCCATGGGTATCCCGTTCCCGGACCTCCTGGAGCGCTGCGGCGGCATGCTGGGCGGGCGCAAGCTGAAGGCGGTGATCCCGGGCGGCTCCTCGGTACCGGTGCTGCCGGCCGACATCATCATGGGCTGCACCATGGACTACAACTCGCTGAAGGAGGCGGGCTCGTCCTTCGGCACCGGCGCCGTGATGGTGATGGACGAGACCACCTGCATGGTGCGCGTCCTGCGGCGCATCTCGCGCTTCTACATGGCCGAGTCCTGCGGCCAGTGCACGCCCTGCCGCGAGGGCACGGGCTGGCTGTACCGCATGCTGACCCGCATGCTCCAGGGCGAGGCGACGGCAGGCGATCTGGACAAACTCCTCGACGTGGCCAACAAGATCGAGGGACACACCATCTGCGCGCTGGGCGACGCCGCCGCGTGGCCGGTGCAGAGCTTCCTGAGACACTTCCGCCACGAATTCGAATACATGGTCGAGCACAAGGGCCGGAGCATCGTCGAGGACGACGACCGCCGGGCCGCGTGACCCGTACCGCACAACGAGCACCATGAGCGACGATCTGGTCAACATAGAAGTCGACGGCAAGCCCCTGCAGGCGCGCAAGGGCCAGATGCTGATCGAGGTCACGGATGCGGCGAACATCTACGTGCCGCGTTTCTGCTACCACGAGAAGCTGTCCGTGGCCGCCAACTGCCGTATGTGCCTGGTAGAGGTGGAGAAGGCACCGAAGCCGCTGCCCGCGTGCGCCACCCCGGTCAACGAAGGCATGAAGGTCTTCACCCGTTCCGCCAGGGCGGTCTCGGCGCAGAAGGCCACCATGGAGTTCCTGCTCATCAACCACCCGCTGGACTGCCCCATTTGCGACCAGGGCGGCGAGTGCGAGCTGCAGGACCTCGCCATGGGCTTCGGCCGTGACGTCTCCCGCTACACCGAAGGCAAGCGGGTGGTGAAGGACCAGGACCTGGGTCCGCTCGTATCCACCGACATGACCCGCTGCATTCACTGCACCCGCTGCGTGCGCTTCGGCCAGGAGATCGCCGGCATCCAGGAGCTGGGCACCACGGATCGCGGCGAGCACATGAAGATCGGCACCTACATCGAGAAGAGCGTCGATCACGAACTCTCCGGCAACATCATCGACGTCTGCCCGGTGGGCGCGCTGAACAACAAGCCCTACCGCTACAGCGCGCGCGCCTGGGAGATGGTGCAGCGGCCGATGGTGTCGCCGCACGACTGCGCGGGCAGCAACCTCCATGCACACGTGCTCCGGGGCACGGTCAAGCGCATCGTTCCCCGCCGCAACGAGGCGATCAACGAGACCTGGATCGCCGATCGGGATCGATTCAGCTACGAGGGCATCTACAGCGAGGCCCGGCTGCGCGAGCCCATGGTGAAGCGCGACGGGCACTGGGAGCCGGTGTCCTGGGAGGACGCGCTGTCGGTGACGGCCGAGCGCCTGCGCGAGATCGCCGCAGCGGATCCGGCCGATGTCGCTTTGCTGACGGCGCCTTCGGCGACCCTCGAGGAATGCCATCTGCTGGCCCGCCTGGGCGAGCATCTGGGCACCGCGAATCTGGACCATCGCCTGCGCCGGCGCGACTTTCGCGATCAGGACGCAGACCCCGTGTTCCCCGCGCTCGGCCGTTCGCTGGAGGGCATCGAGGACCTCGACGCCGTGCTGGTCGTGGGCTCGAACCTGCGCAAGGAGGTGCCGATGCTCGCCCATCGCGTCCGCAAGGCGGCCGTGGGCGGCGCAAAGGTTTCCTTCGTGAACCCGCAGCGCTATCCCTATTTCTTCGGCGTGGAGGCCTGCGCCGAGGGCGGTCTGCTCGCCGGGCTGGCCGGCGTGACGGTCGCTGCCGCGGAACTGCGGGAGAGGGCGATCCCGGAGTCGGTGCAGGCTCTGACCGAGGGCGTCACCCCCGACGACGAACAGCGCCGCGCCGCGGCCAGCCTCGCCGAGGGCGACGACGGGCTGATACTGCTCGGGCAGATCGCCGGGCGGCACCCGCGCTACGCGGATCTGCGCGCGCTGGCAGCCGCGCTGGCGGAGCTGACCGGCTCGGGGCTCGGCTATGTCTCGGAGGGCGCCAATGCGGCCGGGGCCTGCCTGGCCGGTGTGCTGCCCCATCGCGCGGCGGCCGGAGCTCGCCGGGAGACGCCCGGCCGGGATGTGGCCAGCCTGCTCGCGGAGCCGCCGCGCGGGTTGCTGCTGATGGGCGCCGACCCGGACGAGGACTTCGCCGCCGACGCGCGGCAGGCATTCGCCGGCAGCGAGTTCGTCGCGGCGCTGACCGCCTATCGCACGCCCGGCGTCGAGGCCGCCGCGGATGTCATGCTGCCGCTCGGCACTGCATTCGAGACGGCCGGCACCTTCGTGAACGGCGAGGGGCGTGTGCAGAGCTTCGCCGGTGTCGCCAGCCCGGTGGGCGAGGCGCGTCCCGGCTGGAAGATACTGCGGGTGATCGGCAACCTGCTGGACGCGCCCGGCTTCGATTACGTCTCCGCGGATCAGGTACGCGACGAGGCACTCGGCAGGATCGGCACGCCGGTACCGGACAACGCCTACGCGGGCGAGCATGTTTGCGAGGCGGCGGAGGCGCCCGAGGGCTCGATACTCGACGTGCCCATCTACCGGGTGGACGCGCTGGTTCGTCACGCCCACGCGCTGCAACTGACGGTCGACGGTCGCGAGGGCCGCGAGCGCAGTGAGCACGACGACCGGCTGGAGGCCGCGGGGTGAACGATTTCCTGAATCTCATCAGTTTCGGGCTGCTGGGCCGGTTGCCGGAGACGGTGCAGATGGTCACGGTCGTTACCACCCAGATCGTGGCCGTGATGGTGTGCGTGATCCTGACCGTGGCCTTCCTGACGCTGGCCGAGCGCAAGGTGATCGGCTCCATCCAGAACCGCATCGGGCCGAACCGGGTGGGCTTCCGGGGCCTGCTGCAGCCGTTCGCCGACGTGCTGAAGCTGCTGATGAAGGAGGTCGTGGTACCCACCAACTCCAGCCGTTTCCTGTTCGTGATCGCGCCGCTGCTGTCCATCACGCCGGCGCTGGCCACCTGGGCCGTGATTCCGCTCAGCGAGGACTTCGTCCTGGCCGACATCGACGCGGGACTCCTGTACGTGCTGGCACTCACCTCGGTGGGTGTCTACGGCGTCATCCTGGCCGGCTGGGCCACCAACTCGAAATATGCCTTCCTCGGCGCCATGCGCTCCGCCGCGCAGATCGTCGCCTACGAGATCGCGATGGGCTTCGCCCTGGTCGGCGTGCTGATGGCGGCCGGCAGCCTGAACCTCGGCGAGATCATCCGCGCCCAGCAGGGCGGCATCACCAACTGGTTCTGGCTGTGGCTGCTGCCGCTGTTCGCCGTCTATTTCATCTCCGGCGTCGCGGAGACCAACCGGGCGCCGTTCGACGTGGCCGAGGGAGAATCGGAGATCGTCGCCGGCTTCCACGTGGAGTACTCCGGCATCGCCTTCGCCGTATTCTTCCTGGCCGAGTACGCCAACATGGTGCTGATCTCTGCGCTCACGGCGGTGCTGTTCTGGGGCGGCTGGCTGTCGCCGTTCGAGGGTCTGATCGGGTTCGCCGGCATCAGCGGGAACGCCTGGATCGTGCAGCCGGGCTTCTTCTGGTTCGCGCTGAAGACCGCATTCTTCCTGTTCTGCTTCCTGTGGTTGCGGGCGACGTTCCCGCGCTACCGTTACGACCAGATCATGCGGCTCGGATGGAAGGTCTTCATCCCGGTGACGATCGTCTGGATCGCCGTCGAGGGCCTGCTCGCGTGGCTGAAGGTGGGCCCCTGGGCGCGGCTGGCGGCAGGCGTGTAGGGGAGAGCGCGGATGGTCAGGAATATCCTCAAGACGTTTCTGCTGCTCGAGCTCTGGCGCGGCCTGATGCTGACCGGGCGGAATCTGTTCCGCACCAAGGTCACGGTGCAGTACCCGGAGGAGAAGACGCCGCAGTCGCCGCGCTTCCGCGGTCTGCACGCCCTGCGCCGCTACCCGAACGGGGAGGAGCGCTGCATCGCCTGCAAGCTCTGCGAGGCGGTCTGTCCGGCGCTGGCCATCACCATCGAATCCGACGTGGGGCCGGACGGCACGCGCCGCACGACCCGTTACGATATCGATCTGTTCAAGTGCATCTACTGCGGGTTCTGCGAAGAGGCATGCCCGGTGGATGCGATCGTCGAGACCCGGATCCACGAGTACCACATGGAGAACCGGGGCGAGAACATCATGACCAAGGAGAAACTGCTGGCCGTCGGCGAGAAGTACGAACCGATGATCGCCGCCGACAAGGCCGCGGACGCGCCCTACCGCTAGGGCAGGGCGCCGCAATCGACCACTACTGACTAGGGGCTCCCGGGAGCGGGAGCCATTGGGGACCGGATTTTGTTTGAGACGCTGCTCTTCTACGTCTTCAGCGCCGTGCTGATCGGTGCGGCACTCGGCGTGATCTTCTCGCGGAACCCGGTGTATTCCGTGATGTTCCTCGTGCTGGCTTTCTTCAACAGCGCGGTGCTGTGGCTGCTGGCGGAGGCGGAGTTCCTGGCCATCGTGCTGGTGCTTGTCTATGTAGGCGCGGTCATGGTGCTGTTCCTGTTCGTCGTCATGATGCTCGACGTCAACGTGGAAGCGGTGCGCGAGGGTCTCACCCGCTACGCGCCGCTGGGCCTGGTGGTCGCCGCGATCATGGTGGTCGAGCTGGTGCAGGTCATCTGGGCGAAGAGCCGCGGGCTCACGACGATGGCGGACGCGCCGCCCCTGCCGGAGGGCTACAGCAATACCAAGGCGCTGGGCTCGGTGCTCTACACCGAGCACGTGTACGCCTTCGAGCTGGCCGCGGTGATACTGCTGCTCGCCATCGTCGCCGCGATTACGCTGACCATGCGCCGGCGCCCCGGCCTGAAGGTGCAGAACATCTCCCGGCAGGTGAGCGCCCGCCGCGAGGATCGGGTGCGCCTGGTCAGCATGGATTCGGAGGAGCGCCAGTGAGCGGCATCGGACTGCAGCACTACCTCACGCTGTCGGCGATCCTGTTCTCGCTGGCGGTCGCCGGTATCTTCATCAACCGCAAGAACGTCATCCTGCTGTTGATGTGCATCGAGCTCATGCTGCTGGCGGTGAACTTCAATTTCGTGGCCTTCTCCCGCTACGTGGGCAATGAACTCGGCCAGGTATTCGTGTTCTTCATCCTGACAGTGGCGGCGGCCGAGGCGGCCATCGGGCTGGCCATCCTGGTGGTGCTGTTCCGCAGCCGGCGCAGTATCGATGTCGAGAACATGGACGCGATGAAGGGCTAGCGCATGCAAGCGATGCATCTCATCATCGTCCTCGCGCCCCTCGTCGCCGCCATCATTGCGGGCGTGTTCGGCCGGCAGATCGGCCGGGCCGGGTCGCACTGGATCACCATCCTCGCCGTGGGCCTCTCCGCGGTGCTCTCGCTGCTGGTGCTGAAGGACCTGGTGTTCGACGGCGGCGAGGTGCAGAACTACACCGTCTACACCTGGGCCGTCACCGACGGTCTGCGCATGGAGGTGGGCTTCCTTATCGACCGGCTGAGCGCGCTGATGATGGTCGTGGTGACCTTCGTCTCGCTGATGGTGCACATCTACACCATCGGCTACATGCACGACGACCCGGGCTACCAGCGCTTCTTCAGCTACATCTCCCTGTTCACCTTCGCCATGCTGATGCTGGTGATGTCGAACAACTTCCTGCAGCTGTTCTTCGGCTGGGAGGCGGTTGGGCTGGTGTCCTACCTGCTGATCGGCTTCTGGTACAAGAAACCCACGGCCATCGTCGCCAACCTGAAGGCGTTCCTGGTGAACCGGGTGGGCGATTTCGGCTTCATCCTCGGCATCGCCGCCGTGGTGATGTTCGCCGGCACGCTGGACTACGCCGAGACCTTCGCCCAGGCCGAGCGCATCGCCGGTCAGGAGATCGCGATCTTCGCCGGCAGCCCGTGGAACGCCATGACGGTGATCTGCATCCTGCTGTTCATCGGCGCCATGGGCAAATCGGCCCAGGTGCCCCTGCACGTCTGGCTGCCGGACTCCATGGAGGGCCCCACGCCGATCTCCGCGCTGATCCACGCGGCCACGATGGTCACGGCGGGAATCTTCATGGTGGCGCGCATGTCGCCGCTGTACGAACTCTCGGCCACTGCTCTGGGTTTCGTGCTGATCATCGGCGCGGTGACGGCCTTCTTCATGGGCCTGCTCGGCATCGTGCAGAACGACATCAAGCGGGTGGTGGCCTACTCGACCCTGTCACAGCTGGGCTACATGACCGTGGCGCTAGGCGCCTCGGCCTATGCGGCGGGCATCTTCCACCTGATGACCCATGCCTTCTTCAAGGCGCTGCTGTTCCTGGCGGCCGGCTCGGTGATCATCGCCATGCATCACGAGCAGGACATTCGCCGCATGGGCGGGCTGAGGAAGTACATGCCCGTCACCTACTGGACGGCGCTGATCGGCTCGCTCGCGCTGATCGGCTTCCCGGGCACGGCCGGCTTCTTCTCCAAGGACGCCCTGATCGAGGCGGTGCACGCGGCGTGGGTGGAGCAGGGCAGCGTGGCCCATGCCATCGCCTACTGGAGCGTGCTGCTCGGCGTCTTCGTCACGGCACTGTACTCGTTCCGCATGTTCTTCCTCGTCTTCCACGGCGAGGAGCGCATGGATGCCGCCACCCGGTCCCATCTGCACGAGACGCCGGCGGTGGTGACCGTCCCGCTGGTGCTGCTGGCGATCCCCTCGCTGCTTATCGGCTGGTTCACCATCGGCCCGCTGCTGTTCGGCGATTTCTTCGGCGACGCCATCCGGGTGGCGCCGGAGCACGGCGCGCTGGCGGCCGTGGGCGAGGAGTTTCACGGTCCGGCCGGTTTCATCCTGCACGCATTCGCCGGGCCTGCCGTCTATCTGGCACTGGCGGGCCTCGCGGTCGCCTGGTACGTCTGGCTGCGCCGGCCGGAACTCGCGGCGGAGGCCAGCGAGCGCCTGTCGGCCGTCTACCGCCTGCTGGTCAACAAGTACTACGCCGACGAACTCTACCTGCGCGTATTCGCGGCGGGCGGCCGCGGCATCGGCAACGTGCTGTGGAAGGCGGGCGACCAGACGGTCATCGACGGCGTGATGGTCAATGGCACGGCCAGCACGATAGGGCGCATCGCCACGGCGGTACGGCGGGTGCAGTCCGGTTATCTCTACCACTATGCGTTCGCGATGGTGATCGGTCTCACCACGCTGCTCGGCTGGCTGTTGTGGGCCGGCTGAGCGCCGGAGTCTGAACGGGTCTGTCCATGGATTTCGATTTTCTTCTGAGCCTGCTCATCTGGTTGCCGATCGCCGGCGGCGTGCTGGCGCTCGTCATCGGCGACGGCGACGATGCGGCTTCGGCGCGCGCGTCTGCCATGCGCCTGACGGCGCTGGTCACCTCGCTCGCGACGCTTGCCGCCAGCATCCCGCTGTTCACCGGCTTCGACCGGGCCAGCGCCGCCATGCAGTTCGTCGAGCGGGTGTCCTGGATCGAGACCTTCAACGTCTTCTACCACCTCGGCGTCGACGGGCTGTCGGTGCCGCTGATCCTGCTCACCACGTTCATCACGCCGCTGGTGATCATCGCCGGCTGGCGCGGCATCACGAAGCGCCCGGCCCAGTATTTCGCCGCCTTCCTGATACTCGAAGGGCTGATGGTCGGCGTGTTCTGCGCGCTGGACGCGATGCTGTTCTACGTCTTCTGGGAGGCAATGCTGGTGCCGATGTTCCTGATCATCGGCGTATGGGGCGGCGAGCGGCGGATCTACGCCACCATCAAGTTCTTTCTCTACACCTTCCTCGGCTCGGTGTTCATGCTGGTCTCGCTGATCTGGCTGTACGTACAGTCGGGCAGCTACGGCATCCTGGATTTCCACGCCATGCCCATCGGCATGGAGGCGCAGATTCTGATCTTCCTCGCCTTCCTGCTGGCCTTCGCCGTGAAGGTACCGATGTGGCCGGTGCATACCTGGCTGCCGGACGCCCACGTGGAGGCGCCGACCGGGGGTTCGGTGATCCTGGCGGCGATCATGCTGAAGATGGGCGGCTACGGCTTCGTCCGCCTGTCCCTGCCGATCCTGCCGGATGCCAGCCAGGCGCTGGACTGGCTGATGATCGCGCTGTCGCTGATCGCGGTGGTCTACATTGGCTTCGTCGCCCTCGTGCAGCAGGACCTGAAGAAGCTGATCGCCTATTCCTCCATCGCCCACATGGGCTTCGTCACCCTCGGTTTCTTCGTGCTCTGGGACATCGAGCAGTCCACCGGCTCGGTCAGCGGGGCCGGGCTCGGGCTCACCGGCGGCATGGTGCAGATGGTCTCCCACGGCCTCGTCTCCGGCGCCCTGTTCCTCTGCGTGGGCGTGATGTACGACCGCCTGCACACCCGGCGCATCGCCGACTACGGCGGCGTGGTGAACACCATGCCGGTATTCGCCGCGTTCATGGTCCTGTTCGCCATGGCCAACGCCGGGCTGCCGGGCACCTCCGGCTTCGTCGGCGAGTTCATGGTGATTCTGTCGAGCTTCAGGGCCTCGTTCTGGTACGCGCTTCTGGCCGGTACCACCCTCGTCCTGGGCGCCGCCTATACCCTGTGGATGGTGAAACGGGTGGTCTTCGGCGAGGTGGCCAACGAGCGGGTCGCGGGCCTGTCCGACCTCAACGGCCGGGAGTTCCTGGTGCTGGGCGTGCTCGCCGTCGCCGTGCTGCTGCTGGGCGTCTGGCCGGCGCCGCTGGTGGATCTCATGTCGGCGAGCGTGGATCAGCTGGTCGATCAGATGAGCCGGTCGAAACTGTGAACGGCGCGGTAAACCGGAACACTCAACCCAAGGTTTGACAGATGGATTTCATCGTTCCCGATTTCAGTCCCGCGCTCCCCGAGATCGTACTGCTCGGGCTGATCTGCGTGGTGCTGATCGCCGACCTGTTCGTGAGCGACGAACGCCGCATCGTGACCTGGTGGCTGGCGATGGGCGCGCTGGCGGTGACGCTCGCGGCCATCCTCGGCTCCGCGCCGGACCTGCGCACCCTCACGTTCTCGGGCAGCTACGTGGCCGACCCGATGGGACAGATCCTGAAGATCGTCTCGGTGGGCCTCATGGCGCTGGTGTTCATCTATTCCCGCCAGTATCTGACGGTGAACGGCCTCACCCGGGGCGAGTTCTACACCCTCGGGCTGTTCGCGCTGCTGGGCGTCCTGGTGATGATCTCGGCCAACAGTCTGCTGACCATGTACCTGGGCCTCGAGATGCTGTCCCTGGCCCTGTACGCGCTCGTGGCCTTCGACCGGGACTCCCCCGTGGCCGCCGAATCGGCCATGAAGTACTTCGTCCTCGGCGCCATCGCCTCGGGCATGCTGCTTTTCGGCATCTCCTACATCTACGGCGTGACGGGCGTGCTCGAGTTCGGCCCGCTTTCGCTGGCCATCCGCAGCGCGGGTCCTGATGACGTCGCGCTGTGGTTCGGGCTGGCGTTCCTGGTGGTCGGCATCGCGTTCAAGTTCGGCGCCGTGCCGTTCCACATGTGGCTGCCGGACGTTTACCAGGGCGCGCGCACGCCCGTGACCCTGCTGATCGCCTCGGCGCCGAAGGTGGCGGCCTTCGCACTCGCCATGCGCATACTGGTCGACGGCCTGCCGGAGCTGCACGGGGCCTGGCAGGGCATGCTCATGATCCTGGCCGTACTCTCTCTCGGCCTGGGTAACGTCGTGGCCATCGCCCAGTCCAATATCAAGCGCATGCTGGCGTACTCGACCATCGGCCACGTCGGCTTCATCCTGCTCGGGATCTTCACCGGCACCCAGGCGGGCTACCAGGCCGCCATGTACTACACCATCACCTACGTCCTGATGGCCGCCGGCGCCTTCGGCATGGTGATCCTGCTGTCCCGGCAAGGTTTCGAGGCTGAGGAGATCAGCGACTTCAAGGGACTCAACAGCCGCAGCCCCTGGTTCGCCGCGATGATGGCGTGCTTCATGTTCGGTATGGCCGGCATCCCGCCCTGGGTGGGCTTCTGGGCGAAGCTGAACGTGATCTCCGCCGTGCTGGAAGCCGGCCGGCTGGCGCCCGAGGGCGTCATCTACACGTGGCTGGCCCTGCTCATGGTGGTCTTCTCGGTGATCGGCGCCTTCTATTACCTGCGGGTGCTGAAGTTCGTCTATTTCGATGCGCCCGACGACAGTGCGCCACTGACGGCACCGCGCGAGATGCAGGTCGTGCTCAGCGTCAATGGACTGGCCATTCTCGGCCTCGGCCTGGTCCCCGGCACGCTGCTGGCACTGTGCGCGAGCGTCATGGCGTGACGGGACCGAGCGGATCCGGGACCGTTCTCGCTGCGACGGTTGAAACCAACGCGGCTTCTCTAGTACTATTCGGGTCCTGCGGATGCGGGGTGGAGCAGTCTGGCAGCTCGTCGGGCTCATAACCCGAAGGTCGCAGGTTCGAATCCTGCCCCCGCTACCAAGGTTTTTGGTGACAAAAAGCCCCGCTCGGGGCTTTTTGTTTGCCCGGAAAGGTCTGCCGGATCCAGGGTCGGCAAGCCAGGGCACGAGCAGGAACGAAATGGGCCCTGGGGCCCATTTTTTGTTGGGGCCCCCGACGGGGCCGGTGACAGAGGAAGAGTGACAGAAGACGAGATCAGGCAGCTGCTGGAGCCGACGCTGGCGACCATGGGCTACGAGCTCGTGGACCTGGAGGCCCGCATCGGCGGCAAGGGGCTGCTGCGGCTCTACATCGACAAGCCCGAAGGCGTGAGCCTCGAGGATTGCGAGCGGGTGAGCCACCAGGTGAGCGGCGTGCTGGACGTGGAGGACCCGATTCCCGGCGAGTACGTGCTGGAGGTGTCCTCGCCCGGTCTGGATCGGCCGCTGAAGCGCCCGGAGCACTTCGAGCGGTTCATCGGCAGCGAGGCCAAGGTCGAACTGAGGATCCCGCTGGACGGCCGGCGACGGTTCCGCGGCACGCTGGAAGGCGTGGAAGACGGTTACGTGGCGATGCGCGTGGACGGCGAACTCTATCGGCTGCGCATCGCCGATATCGACAAGGCGAGGTTGGTTCCCGAGCTTTAGCCACCATATCGGGCTGGGTGGAGAAACGACAGGTATGAGCAAGGAAATTCTGATGGTGGTCGACGCCGTCTCTAACGAGAAGGGCGTGGACAAGGAGATTATCTTCGAGGCGATCGAGGCGGCGCTGGCGTCGGCCACGCGCAAGCGCCACGGCGAGGATATCGACGTGCGCGTGGCCATCGACCGCCAGACCGGTGATTACGATACGTTCCGCCGCTGGCTGGTGTTCGAGGACGAGTCCACCGAACTCGAGTTTCCGGACCGCGAGCTGAGGATGATCGACGCCGTCGAGATCGACCCGGACGCCGAGCCGGGCGGCTACGTCGAGGTGCCGATGGAGTCCGTGGAGTTCGGCCGCATCGCCGCCCAGACCGCCAAGCAGGTGATCGTGCAGAAGGTGCGCGAGGCCGAGCGCGAGCAGGTGGTCGAGGAATTCCAGGACCGGGTCGGCGAACTGCTGAGCGGTCTCGTGAAGCGCGTGGACCGAAACGGCGTGTTCATCGACCTGGGCGGCAATGCCGAGGGTTTCGTGCCCCGCGAGAACATGATCCCGCGCGAGCCGGTGCGTCCCCAGGATCGCATCAAGGCGCGTCTGGTCGAGGTCCGCTCCGAGCTCAGGGGACCGCAGCTGTTCATGACCCGGACCTCGCCCGAGTTCCTGATCGACCTGTTCCGGCTGGAGGTCCCCGAGGTGGGGCAGGGCCTGATCGATATCGTCGCCGCCGCCCGTGATCCGGGCCTGCGGGCGAAGATCGCGGTGAAGAGCAACGATCGGCGCATCGACCCGGTGGGCGCGTGCGTCGGCATGCGCGGCTCCCGGGTACAGGCGGTCTCCAACGAGCTGGCGGGCGAGCGTGTCGACATCATCCTCTGGGACGACAACCCGGCCCAGTTCGTCGTCAACGCGATGTCGCCGGCGGACGTCGTCTCCATCGTCATGGACGAGGAGGCTCACAGCATGGATATCGCGGTGGAAGAGGACAAGCTGTCCCAGGCCATCGGCCGCGGCGGCCAGAACATCCGTCTGGCGAGCGAGCTGACCGGCTGGGAACTGAACGTCATGACCGCCGCCGATGCCGAGGAGAAGAGCGAATCGGAGATGCGCGAGCTCACCGAGATGTTCATGAAGAGCCTCGACGTCGACGAGGAGGTGGCCATGATCCTGGTGCAGGAAGGCTTCTCCACGGTGGAGGAAGTGGCCTATGTGCCGGCGGCCGAGCTGGCCGAGATCGAGGAGTTCGACGAGGACATCGTTGACGAGCTCCGCAACCGCGCCCGTGACGTCCTGCTGACCCAGGCGATCGCCAGCGAGGAGAAGATCGACGAGGCGGAGCCCGCCGAGGATCTGCTGGCGCTGGACGGCATGACGCGCGAACTCGCCTATCTGCTCGCCAGCGAGGGCGTGGTGACGCGTGAAGACCTGGCGGAGCAGGCGGTGGACGATCTGCTGGAGATCCAGGAAGACATGGACCAGGAGCAGGCGGCTGCGCTGATCATGGCTGCGCGCGCGCACTGGTTCGAGCAGGAAGAAGAGCAGCAGCAGGAGCGGGCCTGATTAACAGGAGTTTTAGGTATGGCTGAAGTCACTGTCGCACAGTTCGCCGAGGTACTGAAGGTGCCGGTCGACAAGCTGATCTCTCAGCTGGACGAAGCGGGCATCAAGGTCAGCGGCCAGGACGATACGATCAGCGAGGATGCGAAGCTCGAGCTGCTCTCGCACCTGCGCCGCTCTCACGGTCGCGACGAGAGCGGTGCCGGAGCCGGCCCGAAGAAGATCACGCTGAAGCGCAAGTCGCAGTCGGAATTGCGGCTCTCCGGTGCCCAGGGCCGTTCCCGCACGGTCAACGTGGAAGTGCGCCGCAAGCGCACCTACGTGAAGCGCGACGTGCTGGAGCAGCAGGCCAAGGCCCAGCAGGAAGAGCTGGACCGCCAGCGCCGCGAGGAGCAGGAGCGCGAGGAGGCGGCACGCCTGGAGCAGGAGCGCATCGAGGCCGAGCGCCAGGAGAAGCTCCGCAAGGAAGAGGCCGAGGCGGCCCGTGCCGAGCAGCAGGAAAAGGAAGAGCAGGAGCGCGAGGCTCGCGAAAAGGCCGAGAGCGAGGCCGCCGCAGCGCTGCAGGCGGCCGAGCGCGCCGAACAGGAGCGCAAGGAAGCCGCCGCCAAGGACAGGCGGGAGAAAGAGTCGAAGAAGGACCAGAGCACCCGCTACGGCCGCAAGGAACTGCACGTCGCCGGCGACAAGAGCGGCCGCCGCAAGCGCAAGCGGCCGCAGCGCCGGCGCCCCGTGTCCGTCAGCGTGGACTCCCAGCACGGCTTCGAGCGGCCCACGGCCCCGGTGGTGCGCGAAGTGGAGATCCCGGAGACCATCACGGTCGCGGATCTCGCCCAGCGCATGGCGGTCAAGGCGCCGGAGGTCATAAAGGTGCTCATGGGCATGGGCGCGATGGTCACGATCAACCAGGTCATTGACCAGGACACCGCCGTGCTGGTCGTGGAGGAGATGGGCCATACGGCGAAGCCGCTGGCCGAAAGCTCCGTCGACGAGGACGTGCTCGCCGACGTCGAGGTGGAGGGCGAGAAAGTCCCGCGCTCGCCGGTGGTCACCATCATGGGCCACGTGGACCACGGCAAGACCTCGCTGCTGGACTACATCCGCCGCACCAAGGTGGCGGCAGGCGAGGCCGGCGGCATCACCCAGCATATCGGCGCCTACCAGGTGCCCACCGAGAAGGGCAGCGTGACCTTCCTGGATACGCCGGGCCACGCCGCCTTCACGGCCATGCGGGCCCGCGGCGCGCAGGTGACTGACGTCGTCATTCTGGTGGTCGCCGCAGACGACGGCGTCATGCCGCAGACCATCGAGGCAGTACAGCACGCCAAGGCGGCCGGGGTGCCGATTGTCGTGGCGGTCAACAAGATCGACCGTGAGGAAGCGGATCCGGACCGGGTCCGGAACGAGCTGTCCCAGCACGAGGTGATCCCAGAGCAGTGGGGCGGCGACACGCTGTTCGTCAACGTCTCCGCCCACACCGGCGAGGGCGTGGACGAACTGCTCGAGGCGCTCTCCCTGCAGGCCGAACTCATGGACCTGAAGGCCGTGGCCGAGGGCCCGGCGAAGGGTGTGGTGGTCGAGTCCAGCCTGGAGACGGGCCGCGGCGCCGTCGCAACCGTGCTGGTGCAGAGCGGCACGCTCAAGGTGGGCGACGCCATCCTCGCCGGCGAGGAATACGGCCGTGTACGGGCCATGTTTGACGAAAATCAGGAGCCGGTGGACAGCGCCGGTCCGTCGACGCCGGTGGTCGTGCTCGGCCTTTCCGGTACCCCGAATTCGGGTGACGAGATGCTGGTCGTCCGGGACGACCGCAAGGCCCGCGAGGTCGCGGAGTTCCGCCAGGGCAAGTCCCGCGACGTGAAGCTGGCCCAGCAGCAGGCGGCCAAGCTGGAAGACGTCTTCTCGCAGATGTCCGAGGGACAGACCACCAGCGTGCAGCTGCTGATCAAGGCCGACGTGCACGGCAGTGCCGAGGCGCTGCGGGATGCGCTGACGAAGCTCTCCGGCGACGAGGTGAAGGTGGACGTGATCGCCTCCGGTGTCGGCGGCATCACCGAGTCCGATATCAACCTGGCCTCGGCCTCGAATGCCATCGTGATCGGCTTCAACGTGCGCGCGGACAGCGCGGCGCGCGGCGCCATCAAGGAGACCGGCGTGGATGTGCGCTACTACAGCATCATCTACGAGGCCATCGACGACGTGAAGGCCGCCATCACCGGCATGCTGTCGCCGGAGATCCGCGAGCAGATCGTCGGCCTGGCGGAGGTGCGCGAGGTGTTCCGCTCGCCGAAGTTCGGCCAGGTGGCCGGCTGCATGGTTGTGGACGGCTACGTGAAGCGCTCGAACCCCATCCGCGTGCTGCGTGACAACGTGGTCATCTACGAGGGCGAGCTGGAGTCGCTGCGCCGCTACAAGGACGACGTCAACGAGGTGCGCGCCGGCACCGAATGCGGCATCGGCGTGCGCAACTACAACGACGTCAAGGCCGGCGACCAGATCGAGTGCTACGAGCGGGTCGAAGTGGCCCGTTCGCTCGACTGACCGCCCGCGCCGCCATGCCTCGTGAATACCCCAGGAGCCGCAGGCTCGGCGGTCAGATCATGCGCGTGCTGAACGAGTTACTGCGCTTCGAGAGCAAGGACCCGGCCCTGGCACAGGTCTCGGTCAGCGACGTCGAGCTGTCCCGCGACCTGTCGGTGGCCCGGGTCTGGTTCAGCGTGCTGGACCCGGCCGCGGATGTGGATGCGGCCGCGGACGGCCTGCGCCGTGCCGCGGGGTTCCTGCGCAGCCGCCTCGGCAAGGAGCTTTCCGTGCGTCACGTGCCGGAGCTGCGCTTCGAGCATGACGACAGCGCGGAGCGCGGGCTGGCGCTGAGCGATCTCATCGATCGCGCCGGCGGCGGTCGGCAGTCGGAGGAATGAGGTGGGAGCCCACGCCCAGCGGCGCGGTCCGGCCCGCCGTGACGTGCACGGCATCGTCCTGCTGGACAAGCCGGAGGGGCTGAGCTCGAACCAGGCTCTGCAGCGTGTGCGCGGTATTTTCCGCGCTCGCAAGGCGGGACATACGGGCAGTCTCGACCCGGCAGCCACGGGGCTGCTGCCGTTGTGCTTCGGCGAGGCCACCAAGGTCAGCGCCTGGCTGCTGGACGCCGAGAAGGAATATCTGGTCCGGGCATGCCTCGGCGAACGCCGCGACACGGGCGATTCCGAGGGCCGGGTGATCGAGACGGCGGAGCTGCCGGACCTGGACGGCGCGGGCTGGCAGGCGCTGTTCGCGCGCTTCACCGGCGAGATCGAGCAGGTGCCGCCGATGTATTCGGCGTTGAAGAAGGACGGCCGGCGCCTGTATGAACTGGCCCGCGAAGGCAGGGAAGTGGAGCGGGCGCCGCGGCCCGTGCGTATCCGATCGCTGCAGCTGATTGCGCGGGAGAGCGATGAACTCGTCTTCCGCGTGCGCTGCTCGAAAGGCACTTACGTCCGTACGCTGGTGGAAGATATCGCGGCGGCCGCGGGTACCGTGGGCTACACACGCGGTTTGCGTCGGGTGGCGGTCGGGCCGTTCTCGGGCGCCGCGATGGTGACGCTGGACGCGCTGGAGGGCGCCTCCGCGGAGTCGCTGGACGGCTATCTGCAGCCCGTGGACGCCGCGCTGGCCGACTGGCCGGTCGCGGAGGTCGAGGTCGCGGCGGCCGAGCGCTTCCTGCAGGGACAGCAGGTGCCGGCGGACTACTCGGCGCTGGAGGGCCATCTGCGGGTCTACGACCGTGCCGGACGCTTCCTCGGGGTGGGCGAGATACCGTTCCCGGGCGCCGTGCGGCCCCGGCGGGTGTTCACCCACGGCGGAAAAAGCGCGGAAATTTAGATTGTTAGGGGCCCTGACCCGCGTTACAATGCCGGGCTGCACAGAAGGGCAAAGAGCACTGAGACTGGAGTTTTCGAACAATGCCACTTTCGACTGAACGCAAGAGCAGCATCGTCAAGGAGTATAGCCGCGGCGACGCCGATACCGGCTCCCCGGAGGTACAGGTCGCGCTGCTGTCCGCACGCATCACCGATCTCACCGAGCATTTCTCCGAGCACAAGCGCGACCATCATTCCCGCAAGGGGCTCCTGATGCTGGTCAACAAGCGTCGGAAGCTGCTGGACTACCTCAAGAAGAAGGATCAGGACCGCTATCAGGACCTGATCAAGCGGCTCGGTCTGCGCCGCTGATCGGCAATTGCTGATCGGCAATTACTGACCGACAACCCCAGCGCAGAATCGGAACATGGACTGGATGCAGGTGCGTCGACCCCGCGGTCGCCGGATCTGCATCCAGTTTTCGCATTAGCAGACAGAAGGATCAGGCGTGACAGTAATCAAGCAGAGTTTCAATTACGGCGATCATGAAGTGACGCTGGAGACGGGCGAGGTCGCCCGACAGGCGGATGGCGCCGTCATGGTGAGCATGGGAGACACCGTCGTTCTCGCGACGGCCGTCGGCCGGAAGGAAGCGGATCCGGGCCGCCCGTTTTTCCCGCTGACCGTCAACTACCAGGAAAAGACCTACGCTGCGGGCCGTATCCCCGGCGGCTTCTTCAAGCGCGAGGGTCGGCCGAGCGAGAAGGAGACGCTGACGTCGCGCCTGATCGACCGTCCCATCCGGCCGCTGTTCCCGAAAGGATTCATGAACGAGGTGCAGGTGATCACCACGGTCATCTCCCTGGACCCCGAGATCGACGCCGACATCCCCGCCATGATCGGCGCCTCGGCGGCGCTGGCACTTTCCGGCATGCCGTTCCAGGGTCCGATTGCAGCCGCCCGCGTCGGCTACAAGGACGGGGAATATCTGCTGAACCCGACCGCCAGCCAGCTCGAGGATTCCCAGCTGGACCTCGTGGTGGCGGGCACGAGCGAAGCCGTGCTGATGGTCGAGTCCGAAGCGAACATTCTCCCCGAGGACGTCATGCTGGGCGCGGTCATGTTCGGCCACGAGAAGATGCAGGCAGCCATCGAGGTGATCGGCGAACTCGCGCGCCAGGCGGCCAAGCCGGCCTGGGACTGGCAGCCCCCGGAGACGAACGCCACACTCGAGGAGAAGGTGGCGGAGATCGCCCGCGGCGCGCTCACCGATGCCTACCAGATCAGCGACAAGCAGGAGCGCCAGGAGGCGGTCGGCAAGGCGAAGAACGAGGCCGTCGAGGCGCTGGCAGGCGGCGAAGAGCCGGCTTACGGTGCCGACGAGGTGTCCGCTGCGCTCGGCAAGCTCGAGAAATCCATCGTCCGCAGCCGGGTGCTGGATGGTCAGCCGCGTATCGACGGTCGCGACCACAGTACCGTGCGCCCGATCAGCGTCCGCGTCGGCACGCTGCCGCGCACCCATGGGTCGGCGCTGTTCACCCGCGGCGAGACGCAGGCGATTGTTACCGCGACGCTCGGCACCGGCCGTGACGCGCAGATCATCGACGCGCTGGAGGGCGAGTACAAGGAGCCCTTCATGCTCCATTACAACTTCCCGCCGTACTGCGTCGGCGAGACCGGCTTCATGGGCGGTCCGAAACGCCGCGAGATCGGCCACGGCAAGCTGGCCCGGCGCGGCATCCAGGCCGTCATGCCGAATATGGATGAGTTCCCCTATGTGATCCGGGTCGTGTCCGAGATCACCGAGTCCAACGGCTCCAGTTCCATGGCGTCGGTCTGCGGCTCGAGCCTCGCCCTGATGGACGCCGGCGTGCCGCTGAAGGCGCCCGTGGCCGGCGTCGCGATGGGCCTGGTGAAGGACGGCGACAAGTTCGCGGTCCTGACGGATATTCTCGGCGACGAGGACCATCTCGGCGACATGGACTTCAAGGTGGCCGGTTCCTCCGAGGGCGTCACCGCGCTGCAGATGGACATCAAGATCGAGGGCATCACCCGCGAGATCATGGAGAAGGCCCTGGAGCAGGCCAAGGAAGCCCGGCTGCATATCCTTGGCGAGATGAACAAGGTGCTGGCCGAGCCTCGCGAGGAGATGTCCGACTGGGCACCCACCATCATGACGTTCAAGATCGACCCCGACAAGATCCGCGACGTCATCGGCAAGGGCGGCGCCGTCATCCGTGCCATCACCGAGGAGACAGGCGCCACCATCGACATCGAGAACGACGGTACGGTCAAGATCGCGTCGGTGGACGGTGCTTCCGGCAAGGAAGCGCTGCGCCGCATCGAGCTGATCACCGCGGATGTCGAGGTGGGACGCACCTACGAGGGCCGCGTGGCACGGCTGATGGACTTCGGCGCCTTCGTCACCATCCTGCCGGGCAAGGACGGCCTCGTGCATATCTCGCAGATCTCCAACGAGCGGGTGGAGAAGGTGAGCGACAAGCTCTCCGAGGGCGACATCGTGCGCGTGAAGGTGCTGGAAGTTGACCGCCAGGGCCGGATTCGTCTCAGCATGAAGGAGGCGGACGCGGCCTGATCGGGCTCTCGGCCGTCGGCTTCGCGTCGACGGTGAGCCGAAGCTAAGAGGCCGGCAGGCGCGTAAGCGCCGCCGGCCTTTTTCATGCCGGCCCCGCTCGTGGCGGGCTAGCGGTGAGAGTCAGCCGGGAGCGACTCCCCGGTCCCGTACGGCCAGCGTCCGGTCGAACCAGGCCAGCAGGCGCGCGGGCATCCAGTACGAGGGGCGCCAGGGCGCAGGCCCGTTCACGAAGCCGATGTGGCCGCCGGCGTCGGTGATCTCCAGCCGGACGGAGTCGGGCAGCGATGCGGCGTCCGGGATGACAGCGGAGCTCATGAACGGGTCGTCCCGGGCGTTCAGTATCAGTGTCGGTGTCCGGATGCCCCCGAGGTACCGCCCCGAGGAGCACTCCTCGTAGTAATGGGCCGCGTCACGGAAGCCGTGCAGCGGGGCCGTTACGATATCGTCGAAGGCGACGAAATCCTGCGCGCGCAGCGCGGCCTGCCAGTCGAAAGGCACGGTGTCCGGCGTGAACTTCCGTTTCATCGCGGCCTTCATCCGGCGCAGGAGGTACCAGCGGTAGAGGCGCGAGAAGCCCCGGTTCAGCGCTTCGGCCGAATCCTGCAGCTCGAACGGCACCGAGACCGCGGCCGCGGCCGTGAAAGGGCTGTCGGCGCCTTCCTCGCCGAGATACTTCAGCAGCACGTTGCCGCCCAGGGAATAGCCTGCAGCGATAAACAGGCCGTCCGGGTATTCTGCTGCGAGCCGTCCCATGAAGTAGCGCAGGTCGCCGGTTTCGCCTGCGTGATAGCGGCGGGGGAGCCGGTTGCGCCGCTCGCCGCAGTCCCGGGCGTGCAGCACCACCAGCCGCCAGCCCCGCGCCGCGGCCGCCGGCGCCATCATGCGGGCGTAGGTGGCCTCGCTGGAGCCTTCCAGGCCGTGCAGCAGCACGAGGGTGGCCGCCGGGCTGGCGACGGTGGGCTCCAGCCAGTGGGCCTCGACGAAGTCGCCATCGGGCAGCTCCACCGTCTCATGGCGCCAGCGCGGCGCAGGCGGCCGGCACAGGGGCGAGCTGGTGAACAGGGTCTGGGCGTGGCGGTTCTTCAGCCACCGGGGCGGCTGGAAGGGTGCTGGCTTATCCATGGCCATCTCGCGGGCATGCCGGCCGGGCATAAAAAAGGCCCCTCGCAAGCGCGAGGGGCCAGCCAATCGGAGTGTTGCACTCCTTCAGGCATGTGCAGCAGGTAGCGGGGGAGCATGAAGCCTGCTGCAGTGCACAAATTAGGCTATCGGAAGGCCGGTGTCAACCCCTCGCGGGCAAGAAATTCAACGCTCGTTGTCCCGCTTGTCCTCCTGCTTCTCGTCTTCCTTCCGGGTGCCCGTCAGGGTGCGGAAAATCTCCTCCTGCACCGACTTCCAGCGCGCGTAATTCCGCTGCGTGACACCGGCCACGGCGGCCACCGGGTCGACGCCGACCACCTTCTTGACCTGGCTGCGCACCTGCTTCTGCTGGTTCAGGAACAGCTTGAGGCTCTGCTCCAGGTAGGTGCTGACGAAATTCGGCATGGCGCTGGAATAGGCGCGGATGATCTGGGACAGGAAGTCCTGGCTCATAATCGGTTCGCCCTGGGCCTCCTGCTCGCTGATCACCTGCAGGAGGATGCTTCGGGTGATGTCGTCGCCGGATTTCTTGTCGATGACGGTGAAATCGGCCTTCTCCAGCACCAGCCGCTTGATATCGGCCAGCGTGATATAGCGGCTCTCCTCGGTGTCGTAGAGCCGGCGGTTGGGGTACTTCTTGATGATTCGGGTTTCACTCATGCACGTAAGATAGCCGATTTTGCTGCATAGCGGAAAGACCCTTCAGACACCGGGCACGCTCGCCAGCGAGCGGAGTCTCCCGGGCCGCCAGTTGGCAAGGGCCCACTCCCACACGGCGCCCGGCGAGGCGCCCGCCAGATCCGCGGGCGGCTCCTGGCGCAGGCACGCGAGCGCGCGGCAGAGCGTGGGCGCGACCGCCTCCGGGTCGAGGTCGATGGGCGGGGCTGCCGTCTGCTTGCTGAGCTTTTCGCCGTCGGCGCCCACGGCGACAGGGATGTGCATGTAGCTCGGCGTGGGCAGACCGAGGAGCCGCTGCAGGTGAATCTGGCGCGGCGTCGAGTCGAGCAGGTCGATGCCCCGGACCACGTCGGTGACCCCGTCGACCGCGTCATCGATCACCACCGCCAGCTGGTAGGCGATGAGACCGTCCCGTCGCCGGATCACGAAGTCTCCGAGTTCGCTCTCCAGTCGTTGTTCGATGGGTCCCTGCAGCCGGTCGACTACGGCGACGGGCTCGTCCGTCGTGCGTACCCGTATGGCGCGTGCGCCGCGACCGCTGCCGTTGCGGCAGGTGCCCGGGTATACCGGTCCCATCGCGCCCTGGCGGGCCGTGCGGGCGAGTACGCGCCGCGTGCAGCGGCAGGGATAGGCGAGGCCGTCGGCCAGCAGGCGTTCGACAGCAGCCCGGTGGCGCTCCTCGTTGCGGCTCTGCCGCAGGACCGGTCCGTCCCACCGGAACCCGTAGATCTCGAGGCAGCGGATGATCGCCTCGGCCGCGCCGGCCTCTTCCCGCGGCGGGTCGATATCCTCGATTCTGAGCAGCCAGCGCTCGCCGCGGACGCGGGCCTCGAGATAGCTGGCGACGGCGGCCAGCAGGGAACCGAAATGGAGCGGGCCGGTGGGCGAGGGCGCGAAGCGACCCGCGCCGCGTGTCGGGGCGGGATCGGCGCTCAACTCGCCTCCGACGTCGCCGCTGCGAAACTCAGCGGTACTGGTCGTCCCGGTCGCGGAACTGCCGTTCGGCGAGCTCGCGGCGCTCCTGAGCCTCCAGGCAGAGTGTGGCCACCGGACGCGCCTCGAGGCGCTTCAGCCCGATCTCCTCGCCGGTCTCCTCGCAGTAGCCGTAGGTGCCCTCGTCGATGCGGTTCAGCGCCGCATCAATCTTGCGCAGAAGTTTGCGTTCCCGGTCACGGGTACGCAGCTCCAGGCCGAACTCGGACTCCTGCGTGGCCCGGTCGCTGGGGTCGGGGAAGTTGGCCGCCTCGTCCTGCATGTGGTGCACGGTCCGGTCGACCTCTTCCATCAGCTCGCGCTTCCAGGCGCTCAGGATCTGGCGGAAGTGCTCCAGCTGATCGGCGCTCATGTATTCCTCGCCCCGTCGCGGCTTGTAAGGCTCCAGGCCGTGCAGCGGACCGGACAGCACCTCGGAGCGGCTGCGCGTGCGCTTCCTCGCGGCCTTCTTCTTGCCGGCCTTCTTCGCCGGTGCCTTCTTCGCAGCCTTTTTCTTGCCGGCCGCCTTCTTCTTGCTCGGCGCCTTCTTGCTGGCGGCCTTCTTCTTTGCCGCCTTCTTCTTCGCCGGTGCCTTCTTCGCAGCCTTTTTCTTGCCGGCCGCCTTCTTCTTCACGGCCTTCTTCTTCGCGACCTTCTTCGCCGGCGCTTTCCTCGTGACCTTCTTCTTCGCCGTGGCCTTCTTGCGCGTTGCGGCCTTCGACTTGGAAGCGGTCTTCTTGCGGCTCTTGGCCTTCGTTGCCTTCTTCTTTGCAGGCATCATCACCCTCCGGGAAAGGCGCGTCAAAAGCGCGGGATTATACATCCAATACGCTCTCTGAAAAGCGACATTTCCGGCTTTTTTTCAGGTGGAAACGCGACCCGCCGGGGTCGCGCAGGCGGACGGTCAGTCACCGCCGGCGGGGGGCGGGAGAACCACCGGAATCTGCGGCTCCCAGTCGGCCCGGCGGTGCTCCACCACGACCTCGGTATACACACCGCCGCGCACGTTGAAATCGGCCGTCAGCCGCAGGAAACGGGGATCCGTAGCGGCTACGAGGTCCTCCAGGATCCGGTTCGTCACCGCTTCGTGGAAGGCGCCCTCGTCGCGGAAAGACCAGGCGTAGAGCTTCAGCGATTTCAGCTCGACGCAGCGTGCGTCGGGGACGTACTCAAGATACAGGGTAGCGAAGTCCGGCTGACCGGTCTTGGGGCACAGACAGGTGAACTCGGGCACCGTAATCCGGATGGTATAATCCCGGCCGGGGTTGGGATTCTCGAACGTCTCCAGTTGCTTGCTCGGGCCCGCTACGGCGGCCGGCGAACGAATCTCGCTCATCGGGATTTCTGCTCCTCGTGTGGCCAGTCGGCGGCGATTTTCCTCGCAATCGTCACCGTCCGGAATTTACTTTACACTAGCGCGTTTTGACGGGCTAATGCCGTAAGATCACGAGATGCGACTGAGCAAAATCAAGCTATCCGGCTTCAAGTCCTTCGTTGATCCCACCACTATTTCGTTTCCGAGCAACCTCGTCGGCGTCGTAGGCCCGAACGGTTGCGGAAAGTCGAACGTGATCGACGCGGTGCGCTGGGTGATGGGAGAGAGTTCGGCGAGCCGCCTGCGGGGCGACTCGATCACGGACGTCATATTCAACGGTTCGAGCGCCCGCAAGCCCGTCGGCGCGGCTACCATCGAACTCCTGTTCGACAACTCCGATGCCACTATCGGCGGGCAGTACGCCCAATATTCGGAGATCTCCATCAAGCGTTCCGTCTCGCGCGACGGCATCTCCACCTACTACCTGAACGGCACGCGCTGCCGCCGCAAGGACATCACCCACGTCTTCCTCGGCACCGGGCTGGGGCCGCGGAGTTACTCGATCATCGAGCAGGGCATGATCTCCCGGCTGATCGAGGCCAAGCCGGAGGAGCTGCGGGTGTACCTGGAGGAGGCCGCCGGCATCTCCAAGTACAAGGACCGGCGCCGCGAGACGGAGAACCGGATCCGGCACACCAAGGACAACCTGGAACGCCTCGCCGACCTGGTCGACGAAGTCGAGAAACAGCTGAAGCATCTGGATCGTCAGGCGAAGACGGCCGAGCGATACAAGCGCCTGAAGGCCGAAGAGCGCCGCACCCGTGCTGAACTCCTGGCCCTGAAGCTGCGGGACCTGGACGCCCGGGCCGCGGAACAGGAACGCCACCAGGCGCAGAAGGAGAACGCACTGCAGGCGGCCGTCGCCGAACAGCGCCGTATCGAGGCCGCCATGGAGCAGGCCCGCGTGAGCCAGGGCGAGCGCAGCGAAGCTTTCAACGAGGTCCAGGGCCGTTACTACCGCATCGGCGCCGAGATCGCCCGTCTGGAGCAGTCCATCGAGCACGGTCGCGAGCTGCGCCAGCGCCAGGAGCAGGATCTCGCGCAGGCCCGGGCCGCGGCGCGCGAGATCGAAGACCACATCGAGCAGGACCGCAACGAGCTGGACCAGCTGGAACTGGCACTGAACGAGCTGACTCCGGACCTGGAGCAGGCCCGCGGGCGGGAGGCTGCGTCGGCCGAATCGCTGCAGCGGGCCGATGAAGCCATGGCGGCGTGGCAATCGCGCTGGGACGAGTTCGTGCGCCGCGCGAGCGACGTGGAGCAGTCCGGCGAGGTCGAGCGCGCCAGGATCGAGCAGCTCGAAGGCCAGCTCGAGAAGCTGACCCAGCGCCGCGAGCGGATCGGCGACGACTCCCGCGGTCTCTCCGTGGACGAGCAGAAGAACGTCGTCTCCGGCCTCACCGGCGAGGAGAGCGCGCTGCGGCAGGCAGCCGAGGAAGCGGACGCCAGGGTGAACGAACTACGCCAGCAGATCGCCACGCTGCGGGAGCAGGAGGTGCGCATCGGCCGTCACCTGGAGGCCCGCAAGGACGAGCTGCAGAAGGCGAGCGGCCGCTACACCTCGCTGGAGGCCCTGCAGAAGGCGGCGCTCGGCGAGGCGGACGGCACGGTCGGTGGCTGGCTCGAGGCCGCGGGGCTCGCGGACCGGCCGCGGCTCGCGCAGCGGCTGAAGGTCGAAGACGGCTGGGAGCGCGCAGTGGAGACCGTGCTGGGCTCCTACCTGCAGGCAGTCTGCGTCGACGATCTCGTCGCCGCGACCCGTTCGCTGGAAGCGCTGAACGAGGGCTCCCTGACGCTCCTGCAAGGGAGGGAGAGTTCCCTGTCGGCCGGAGACGGCCGGCTCGCGGCCCGGGTCAGCGGCGCGCCCCAGGCGGTGCTCGACCAGTTGCAGCACGTGCGCACGGCGGACTCGCTGCCGGCGGCACTCGCGTTGCGAGACCGCCTGGACGACAACGAGTCCATCATCACTGCCGACGGCATCTGGCTGGGTCGCAGCTGGCTGCGGGTCAATCGGGAGAAGGACGCACGGGGCGGCATACTGAAGCGTGAACAGGAGATGCGCACGCTGAAGGACGAACTGCGCGAGCAGCGTGTGCGGGTGGAGACACTCGAGAAGACCCTGCACGATACGCGCCGCCGGCTGGAGAGCCTGGAGGAGCAGCGCGAGTCGGTGCAGCAGGCAGCTGCCGACCGGCATCGCCGTCAGGCCGACGCTCAGGCCCGGCTCGAGAGCGCTCGCTACCGGCTCTCCCAGATCGAGGAACGCATCGAATCGTTCCGCACCGAGACCGCCGATATCGACCGGGAACTCGAGGCCACCCGGCAACGGCTCGAGGAGAGCCGCCAGCGTCTGGAGCAGTCGCGGGCCGACGTGGGCTCGATTGACAAGCAGCGCTCGGAGCTCGAGTCCCAGCGTGAGCAGCTCCGCGGCGAACTCGCGCGGGTGCGCCAGCAGGCTGAGCAGGATCGGGCCGAAACCCAGGCGATCGCCCTGCGCTACGAGTCGCGCCGTTCCTCACGGGAGTCGGCCAGCCAGAGCCTGGCGCGAATGAAGTCACAGCTCGGCCAGTTCCACCAGCGCGAGGCGGCGCTCAAGGAGCAGCTGGCCGCGGGCGAAGAACCCATCCGGCGCCAGGAAGAAGCGCTGGAGGTGCAGCTGCGCGAGCGCGTGGAAGTGGAGGGCAGCCTGGCCGAGGCGCGCCGCGCCGTGGAAGCCGTGGACGCGGAGCTGCGGGAGCTCGATCAACAGCGCCTAGCCAACGAAACCGCCGTGGAGTCGGCCCGGCAGGCAGTGGATCAGGTGCGCATGGCGGCCCAGGAGATACGGGTGCGCCGCGAAGGCGTGGCCGAGCAGTTTGCCGAGACCGGCTTCGAGCTGGAAACCGTCCTGGCGGAGATGCAGGAGGATGCGTCCGCCGATGTCTGGGAAGAGAACCTGCAGAAGCTCAGCGCGCGCATCGAGCGGCTCGGGCCCATCAACCTCGCCGCGATCGACGAGTTCAAGGAACAGTCGCAGCGCAAGGAATACCTCGATGCGCAGCTGGCCGATCTGAACGAGGCCCTGTCCACGCTGGAGGGTGCGATCCGCAAGATCGACAAGGAGACGCGCACGCGCTTCCGCGAGACCTACGACCTGGTGGATGCCGGCTTCAAGCGGCTGTTCCCGAAGCTTTTCGGCGGCGGGCACGCCTATCTGGAACTCACCGGCGAGGATCTCCTCTCCGCGGGCGTAACGGTAATGGCGCGGCCGCCCGGCAAGCGCAACAGCACCATCCACCTGCTCTCGGGCGGCGAGAAGGCGCTCACCGCCGTCGCGCTGGTGTTCGCCATATTCGAGCTGAACCCGGCGCCGTTTTGCATGCTCGACGAGGTGGATGCGCCACTGGATGATGCCAACGTCGGCCGCTTCTGCGACATCGTCAAGGAAATGTCGTCTCAGGTGCAGTTCGTGTTCATCACGCACAACAAGGTCACCATGGAGATGGCACGCCAGCTCACCGGCGTTACCATGCAGGAGCCCGGTGTCTCCCGCCTGGTGTCGGTCGATCTCGACGAGGCGGTGAAAATGGCGGCGAGCTGATCCGGCGTCGCTGGTCGTTGCCATGGACGAATTACGCGTCATCCTTCTCCTGGTCGGTATCGGCGTCGTGGGCCTCGTGTACTGGCACAGCCGGCGGCAGGCCCGGCGCCGTGAGTCCCAGCCGGACGTGAGGCTGGAGCCCGCGTTCGACGAGAGCAGCGTCAGCGCGGACGACGACACGGCCTCGCTCCCGGAGCTGGAGGCGGACGAGCCCGTCGCGGCAGTATCCGGCGACGACCAGTACGACGACGAGTACGCCGACGATATCCGGGTCGGCGAGACCCGCGATTTCGTCGGCGACAGCGAGGAGACCGCCGAGACCGCCGAACAGCCGCAAATAGAGCAGAAGATCATCACCCTGCGGCTGGTCGCCCGCGGCGACGATCACTTCAACGGCGAACAGGTCGTACTCGCGCTCCGCGGCCTCGGCCTGCGCCACGGCAAGTTCGGTATCTTCCACCGTGTGGAGGGCACCGACGACGAGAGCATCGTCTTCAGCGTGGCCAGCCTGGTAGAGCCGGGTACCTTCGACCTGACGAACATCCGCGAGCAGCAACTGCCCGGTGTCAGCATGTTCATGGTCCTGCCCGGGCCGAAGGACGGGGCCGAGGCTTTCGACGAGATGATGGCAACCGCCCGTGCGCTGGCGGATTCCCTGAACGGGGAACTCCTCGACGAGGCCGGCAGCACCATGAGCGTCCAGCGAGAACGATTCCTGCGCGAGGAGATCATCCAGTATCAGCACGGTCTGGCTGTGAGCTGAAGGCGCTCCGTGAGCGTTCCCGCCGCCAAGAGAAAACGCGTCGAGCAGCTCCGGGAGGAGATCCGCCAGCACAACTACCGCTACTACGTCCTCAACGACCCCTCCGTCCCGGATGCCGAGTACGACCGGCTCATGCGCGAACTGGAAGCGCTGGAGGAGGAGTACCCGGCCCTCCGGGATCCCGACTCGCCGACACAGCGCGTGGGCACCACGCCGGTCAGCGAATTCGGCGAGGTCAGGCACGGTGTGCCCATGCTGTCACTCGCCAACGCGTTCTCAGAGGAGGAGCTGCGGGACTTCCATCGCCGGGTGATCGACCGCCTCGAGCTGGACGAGGAACAGGGCGAAGCGCTCGTCTACCACGCCGAGCCCAAGATGGATGGCGTCGCCGTCAGCATGCGTTACGAGGACGGCGGGCTCGTGCAGGCGGCCACCCGTGGCGACGGGACCACGGGCGAGGACATCACCCACAACGTGCGTACCATCCGCAGCGTTCCCCTGCGGCTCCGTGGCTCCGGCTACCCGCGCGTCATCGAGATTCGGGGCGAGGTCTTCATGCCGAAAGCGGGATTCGTGGAGTTCAACCGCCGGGCGGAGAAGGCGGGTGAGAAGACCTTCGTCAATCCCCGTAACGCGGCGTCGGGCAGTCTGCGCCAGTTAGATCCGCGCATCACCGCGAGGCGACCGCTCGAGATCTTCGTCTACGGCATCGGCGAATACTCGGGCGGCGATCTGCCTGATCGTCAGAGCGGCATCCTGGAGCAGTTGCGCGACTGGGGCCACCGCACCTGTCCGGAGAGCCAGACCGTGAGCGGCGTCGAGGGCTGTCTTCGTTATTATGGGCAAATCGCCGAGAAAAGGGACTCGCTCCCATACGAGATCGATGGTGTCGTCTACAAGGTGGACAGACTCGATCATCAGCGCGAACTCGGTTTTGTCTCCCGTGCACCGCGATGGGCCGTCGCCCATAAGTTCGCGGCACAGGAGGAGCTCACGGTCGTGCGCGACGTGGAATTCCAGGTGGGACGGACGGGTGCCGTCACGCCCGTGGCCCGCCTGGAGCCCGTCTTCGTCGGCGGCGTCACCGTGAGCAACGTCACCCTCCACAACATGGACGAGATCGCCCGGAAGGATGTCAGAATCGGCGATACCGTCATCGTGCGGAGGGCGGGAGACGTCATACCCGAGATCGTATCGGTGGTGACCGACCGGCGTCCTAAGAACGCGAGGCGGATCAGCCTGCCCGAACACTGCCCCGTCTGCGGCTCAGCGGTGGAACGCCCGGAAGGCGAGGCGGTCGCCCGCTGCTCCGGCGGACTCATCTGCGCCGCCCAGCGCAAGGAGTCGCTACGTCACTTCGCCTCGCGCCGTGCCATGGACATCGACGGTCTCGGCGAGAAGATCGTGGAGCAACTCGTCGAATCCGGAAAGGTGGAATCACCGGACGATCTGTACCGGCTGACTGCAGAGGAGCTCGCCGGACTCGAGAGAATGGGGGAGAAATCCGCAGAGAACCTCGTCGCGGCGCTCGAGAGCAGCAAGAAAACCACCCTGGATCGCTTCCTCTACGCACTCGGTATACGGGAGGTGGGGGAGGCGACCGCGGCGAATCTCGCGCAGTACTTCGGCGACCTCGACGCCCTGATGGCTGCGGATCAGGAAGCGCTGGAGGCGGTGCCGGACGTTGGGCCGGTTGTGGCGTCGCACATCCACGCGTTCTTCGCAGAAGACCGCAACCGCAGTGTCATCCGGGCTCTGCAGGATCTCGGCATCACCTGGCCCAAAGGCAAGGCGGCGGGCGCGGTATCCGAAACCGGACCATTCGCCGGCAAGACCGTCGTGATCACGGGAACGCTCAAGTCGATGACCCGGGATGAAGCGAAGGATCGCATCCGTGCGGCAGGCGGCAAAGTAACCGGAAGTGTCTCGAAGAAAACAGACTTCGTTGTTGTCGGTGAGAACGCAGGCAGCAAATTGGAAAAAGCAGAGGCTTTGGGTATCGAGACCATTGGTGAGGATCGGTTGGCCGTCTTATTGAATCCTTTGCACTGAGCCAGTTTTGCTCGGCTAATCACCCCAAAGAAGAAGGCCCGCCAGAACTCTAGTTTGGGCGATTGTTCCCATCCTCTGGATTTTGTTGACGTAAACTGAATCCGACTCCTATATTGCAGCGCCATGCCAAGCGCTACACAAAGAAAGATTCTAGAAGCACTTTTTCGTGCGTTTCGTCCCATTGCTCGGGCGATGCTCAGAAGCGGTCTTGGATACAGAGAGTTCGCGGAAATAGCGAAGGCAGCTTTCGTAAATGTTGCATCGTCGGACTATGGCTTGCGAGGACGTCCGACGAATACATCCCGGGTAGCCGTGATGACTGGTTTGACCCGAAAAGAAGTTAAACGGCTTAGAGATCGAGAGGCGGCTGGTCAGACCTTCGAGGTTAAGCGGGAAGTGGCACCAGGTGCGGTACTCGCTAAGTGGTACAGCCATCCGGATTTCATCGAGGAAAGTGGCGAGCCTGGACTCCTAGATTTTGCTGGGGAAGCAGGGTCGTTTACTGATCTGGTGAAGCGGTTTGGAGGAGATATTCCGCCGGGAGCAATGCGAACAGAGTTGCTGAGAGTTGGGGCTATAGAAGAACTTTCTGACGGAAGGCTTCGGGCTCTGAAGTCTGTTTTTACACCCGCGGATTTGGATGATCGTTTAGCGGTAGCTCTTGAGCTTTCCTTAAGGCGGCTTGCTGAGACAATCTTGCACAACACTGATCCAAGCAACCAAGATGACGTTCATATTGAGAGGACTGTTACGACACAGCTGATGAGTAAGGCCGACCTCAGACGCTTGCGTTACATGACCAGAGGGAGAATGGAGGAATTCGCAAAGTCTATGCAGGATCTATTCTCAACTTATGAGTCCTTTCATGAAGAGGCTGATGCGGAGGAGGGACGGGCAGTTGGAATAGGTCTCTACTATTTCGAAGAAGCCCCATCAGAAAACTTGTCGTTGCCAGACGACTAGAGTTCCGCTCAACAAGTAATCTGACAGCTGCGGATTTCTCACGCCGGGAACGCTTCGGGCGTTTAGTTTCCTTTACTCTCCTACAAGAGAAAGTCGAGTCTTCGTCCACGCGGGCGGGCAGGCTGCCGACAATTCCCGATTGGCTCTTTCCAGCGCAGTAGACGTGTCACTGCCTTATTGAGTAGGAGATTTCGCCGTTTCTCCATTCCTATGGGCGGCAGATTAGCTCCCCGGTTCCCGCTTGGGCATCACTATGTTGCGTGCTGTCACAATGACTTCAAAGTCTTGCGTCGGTAATTATTAATTTACTTTATTAAGAATAATCACTAACTAGCTGTATTAAAAAGTATCAAATGACGACAACAGTCGACTGCTTTTCTTCTGCATTTATCCCAATTGCCGGCCCAGAGCACGGTCCGGGGCCTACGAGAGACGAAAGTTCGGCGGACCAATGTTCCAGTTGGTTGCCGAAATTGCACATAACCCGTCGAATTTATTAGTCATAATCGGTTGACTCGCAGGACCGGCCGGCATAAATTCCCAATTTATGGGGATTATGTTTAGATATGAACGATTCTGTAAAACAGGGGTTGCTTGCGGCCTACTCCAGATTGATGCGGCCCCTGGTTCGAATCTTGCTTCGGCACGGGGTTTCGTTTGCCGAGTTTTCGGAGGTCATTAAGCGAGTTTACGTTTCAATCGCGGCGGAAGAGTTTCAAGTTCCGGGTCGGCGGATGTCGAAAGCGCGTATTGCGATAGTCACCGGCCTCACAAGAAAAGAAGTTCAGCGATTAGCTGAAATAGACGAGGAGGATTTTACGGGGGGGCAGAGCAACTTAAGCCGGATCGGCCGAGTATTGCTGGGATGGCATACCGACCCGGATTACACGGGACCGTACGGTGTTCCGCTCGAACTTCCTTATGACAGTCCGACAGGGGAATCCTTCACGACGCTGGTGCAGACATACAGCGGGGATATGACGCCTAGAGCGATGCTGGAGGAGTTGCTTCGAGTTGGAATTGTCGTTCAGACAGATGCGGGTTGGTACAAAGTGGTCAGACGTGAATATGTGCCCGATTCGCTAGCCCCAGATTTTCTGGAGAGATTTGGAATACAGATTCGAAACTTCATCCAAACCCTAGAGTTCAACATGCTGAAGTCGGGTCCAGGCAAGGGCCGGTTTGAGAGGACGGTAATTGCAGATAACGGGATGAGACGAATTGATCTAGAAGGTCTGGATTCGTATGTGAGGGAGCGCGGCCAGGCGGTGCTAGAAGATATTGATAACTGGATTGCGCAGCAGAAGACACCAAGAAAAGAGGCGGGTGACGACGTAGTCCAGACAGGAATCGGCATCTATCACTACGTCGTTGACGAGGACGACGAGCCGAAGGCTTTGAAAACGCTGTTAAGTAGGCAGGAAAAAGAAGACAACGATGACTCGCGGCATTAGGAGGTCGACGAGTTTGCGACGGATATAGGAAGAGCTCCGACCGCCGCAAGAGATTTTTTGGGGGATCCCAGGAAAATATTTCCGAGAGGTTTTGGAGGAACTCTCACAATGAGCGAAAAAAATAGACTCGATAAGAGATTGCCGATGTTGTTCGGAGCAATTTGCTTTTCAGCACTGTCGGCAATAGCGAATGCTGGCACCACTGAGAGTTCGGTCCAAAGTATTAACGGCAGCGATGTACGCAGCATCAACGGCAGCGATGTACGCAGCATCAACGGCAGCGATGTACGCAGCATCAACGGCAGCGATGCGCTGAGCATCAACGGTAGCGATCTTCGCAGCATCAATGGCAGCGATGTACTGAGCATCAACGGGAGTGATGTGCTCAGCATTAATGGCAGCGATGTACTGAGCATCAACGGTAGTGATGTGCTCAGCATCAATGGCAGCGATCTTCGCAGCATCAATGGCAGCGATGTACTGAGCATCAATGGCAGCGATGTACTGAGCATTAACGGTAGTGATGTGCTCAGCATCAATGGCAGCGATGCGCTGAGCATCAACGGTAGCGATCTTCGCAGCATTAACGGCAGCGATGTACTGAGCATCAACGGTAGTGATGTGCTCAGCATCAATGGCAGCGATCTTCGCAGCATCAATGGCAGCGATGTACTGAGCATCAACGGTAGTGATGTGCTCAGCATCAATGGCAGCGATGCGCTGAGCATCAATGGCAGCGATGCGCTGAGCATCAACGGTAGCGATCTTCGCAGCATCAATGGCAGCGATGTTTTGTTCGCGGCGTTGGAAGGATTTCAAGCGCGCTATGTAGATATTTCTGCTCAGGTTGCGAGATCTGGGGCTTTCGCAATTGGGGTACAACCGAGTCTCTTCGCTGTTGCGCCGATTCAGGCCGTTCACCATGATCGTTCGACTGTGACTGTTCTTGGCGGAGAGGTTGGCCTCGAAGGTTCGACTTTGAATTCCCTAAGCCAGGGCGACCTTGTCGCAGTTTTTGGCTCTCGGGTCAGCGCTGGCGTCTCAGTTGCAACGAGTCTGGCGAAATTGGGAAGTGCTTCTCCTTCAACGACCATGGATGTCTTTATTCAAGGCACGGTGGGCGCTGTAGATCACGGATTAGGACTGATCACTATCGGTGGCGTCTCGGTTGACTACACGCCTCTCTTGGCGAACGGTCCGTTACCGAGTGTTGGCGCTCAAGTCGCACTCGTCGGGACAAAGTACTCTGGTTCACCTCTTGTAGTGGCGAAATAAAAAAAGCCGGCATCCCTGCCGGCTAATATCTCGCCTCAACTTAGGAGATTTGAGGGTTGGAGGAATCCTCTCCGAGCGATAAGAGAAGATTCGAGAGAGAAGTTACCGGAGGGCTGAACAGCCTGGTGTGATGGGAGTCACATTTCCCGGACAAAAAAAGGGCGCCAGCGGCGCCCTTTTTCTTGCTAGTCCGATGAGGTCATTCGGCCGAGCCGTTGTTTCCTGATCTCAGGCCATCCAGATATTCCTGCAGTTTCTTCTGCTCGACAACCGGCCTTAGCCTGTCTTTCACCTCATCGAAAGAGGGAGCTTCCGTTTCCCGCGAATCCTCTCGCAGGATCACGTGCCAACCGAACTGGGTCTGCACGGGTTCGCTGGTATAACTGCCGTCCTCCAGTGCCACCACGGCGTCAGAGAATGGCTTGACCATCGAGTCCGGCGGGAACCAGCCTAGGTCACCTCCGTTAGGCCCGGACGGGCCGGTCGACTTCTCCTTGGCCAGTTCGGCGAATTCGGCGCCTTCATCCAGCTGCGCGATCACGGCCTTGGCCTCGTCCTCCGTCTCCAGGAGGATGTGCCGGGCCTTGTATTGCTGAGGTTGGTATCCGGCCACCTGGGCGCTGTATTCAGCGCGCAGTTCCGTCTCGGTGGGCGGGTTCTCTTCCAGGTAGTTGCCGGCCAGGGCCGAGGCGAGCGTCGACATGCGCTGGAGCTTGATCTGGGCCGCGACTTCGGGGTCCTCGTCGAGTCCGGCCGCTTCGGCCTCATCGGCAAGCAGGTAGAGGTCAGCGACTTCGTCGCGGAACTGCTCACGCTGCTCTGCGGTGACGTCACCCTGGGCGCCCCTCATGCGATTCTGCATGTAGAGTTCTAGCACCTTGGCCTCCACCTCGGGGTCGGCTGCCGTCGCGGTGTCGGACTGTGCGCAGGCTGCCGTGCTCAGCAGCACTGCGGTGGCAAGTACGAGGGCCTTGCCGGCGCCTAGCTGGCGCAGATACGTAGTCGTCATAGTTGGTCCTCTGTTTCCGTGGTCGAATCTTGCCCTCAAACCCTTCAGGACTCGCCGGGGGCGAGAGCGGAAATACTGAGCGCGTGAATATCGGTGTCCATCATGTCCCCGGCGGCATCGTAGACGAGTCGGTGCCGCTGGATGCGTGAGAGCCCCTCGAAAGCGCTGGCGGTCAGTCGCACGGCGAAGTGGCTGCGGCCGTCCTGCGCGCCCGCGTGACCGGCGTGCAGATGGCTCTGGTCCTTGATCAGGAGTTCCTCGGGTTCCAGCGCATTCCGGAGCCGTTTCTCGAGTTCTGCCTGACGGTTCGTCACGGCAGGACCTTGTTGAACGGCTTCACGACCACGCGCTGGTAGACGCCGGCTTCCACGTATGGATCATCGTCGGCCCAGGCTCTGGCGTCCTCCAGTGAGGCGAATTCCGCGATGACGAGACTGCCCGTAAAGCCGGCTTCGGCCGGGTCCTCGTTATCGATGGCGGGGTGCGGTCCGGCGACCAGGAGGCGACCCTCGTCCCGGAGCGTGCGCAGCCGCTCGAGGTGTCTGGCCCTCGCACTGGAGCGCAGAGGCCCGCTGTCCGGCACGTCTTCACTGATGATGGCATACCACATCGTCATTCAGCTCCGCTGGTGGATTTGCGCTCGTTCCGGGAGACCATGACGGCCAGCCAGACTCCCTGGATCACCATGAAGGCGAGGGTCATGCCCAGCAGTCCGAAGAGCTTGAAGCTGACCCAGGCGCTCTCGCCGAAACGGTACGCGACGAAGATGTTGGCCGCACCGGCTACGGCGAAGAATATCCCCCAAATCACGGTCAGTTGACGCCACTGGGCTGCAGAAAGTTCCACGGCGGATTGCAGCAGCCGCTGGATAAGGGGCTTCTCGCCGATGTAGAGGCTGCCGATGCACACCGCTGCCATGGCCCAGTTCAGGAGAGTGGGCTTCCAGATGAGGAACAGGCTGTTGCGAAGCGCCAGTGTCACGCCGCCGAGTATCAGTACCAGCGCGGTCGAGATCAGATAGATGCGGCCGACCTGCCGCGTGAATATCCAGTGGGCCAGCGGCACCAGCGGCATGGTGGCCATGAGGACGATGGTCGCGGTGTAGATGTCGGCCTGTTTGTAGGCCACGAAAAACGCGACCACCGGCAGATAGTCCAGGATCAATTGCATGCGCTGGGAGTCTGTTCTGCGGTGAGTACCGTGATCGGCGAATGATAACGCACACGCCGGCGGAGCCCCAACGCGGCGGTTCACGGCAGTCGGATTTGTGCCCGCGTGCCGGTAGAATGCCGGGCGTGTCGCAGATCATCACCATACACCCGGAGAACCCGCAGAAGCGCTATGTCGACCAGGCGGTCGACATAATCCGCGCCGGGGGCCTGCTGGTGTACCCCACCGACTCGAGCTACGCCTTCGGCTGCGAGATCGGCAACAAGAAGGCGCTGGACCGCATCAGGCTGTTGCGCCAGGCGGACAAACTCCATGATTTCTCGCTGGTGGTCCGCGACCTGTCCGAGATCGCCACTTATGCGCGGGTGGATAACTGGGCCTACCGGCTGCTGAAGCATTTCACGCCGGGACCCTACACGTTCATCCTGAAGGCCACCCGTGAAGTGCCCAACCGGCTGAAGAACCCGCGCAAGAAGACCATCGGCATCCGCGTGCCCGACCACCCGATCAGCCAGGCGCTGCTGGAGGCGCTGGGCGAGCCGATGATGAGTTCGACCCTGCTGCTGCCCGGCGACGACGTGCCCATGACCGACCCCGTGGAGATCGCCGGACGCCTGGGTAATCAGGTGGATGCGGTGGTCGATGGCGGCGCCGGCGGTATGGAGCCGTCCAGCGTGCTGGACCTCACGGAGGGCACGGTACATATCCTGCGGCGGGGCATCGGTGACGTCAGCGCCTTCGAATGAGGGGGCCGCGGCCCCGCTGGGATTACGTTAGAATCACCCTGTGTCCGAATCAGAGAAAAAGCAGCCGGTCCTCCGCGTGGTGAGCGACCAGGGAGCGCCCAAGGCGGTGCCCGAGGATCTGCGGCCGTCCCAGGCCGAGATGCCGTTCGCCATCGTGGACGGTGAGCCGGTGACCGAGCTGCCTCAGGATCTCTATATCCCGCCCTATGCCCTCCAGGTGTTCCTGGAGGCGTTCGAGGGACCGCTGGATCTGCTGCTCTACCTGATCCGGCGGCAGAATCTGGACATCCTGGACATCCCCATCGCCGAGATCACCCGGCAGTACATCGAGTACATCGAGCTGATGAAGGAGCTTCAGCTGGAGCTGGCCGGTGAGTATCTGGTGATGGCGGCGATGCTGGCGGAGATCAAATCGAGGATGCTGCTGCCGCGGCCGGTGGTCGAGGAGGACGAGGAACACGACCCGCGGGCGGAACTGGTCCGCAGGCTGCAGGAATACGAGCGCTTCAAGAAAGCGGCGGAGAACCTCGAGGAGTTGCCGCGCCTCGAGCGCGACGTGCACTTGGGACAGGCCGAGGCGCCCGAGCGCCAGGTGGTCACCAAACTGCCGGATGTGACGCTCAAGGAGCTGATGGTGGCGCTCCAGCAGGTGCTGGCCCGCGCCGAGATGTTCACCAATCTTCATGTGCAGCGCGAGCCGCTCTCGGTACGTCAGCGCATGTCGGAGATCCTAACGCGGATCCGTGGCGCGCAGTTCACCCAGTTCGACAAGCTGTTCGACGTGGAGGAGGGCCGCATGGGCGTCGCGGTGACGTTCATCGCCGTGCTCGAACTGCTTCGTGAGTCGCTCATCGAGGTGGTGCAGTCAGAGGACTTCGCCCCCCTGCACGTGCGGGCGGCCTCGAATGTGCGCGTTGTGAATGATGAGGGGGACGCCACGGCGTCGGACGAGAGCGCCACGTCCTGAGCGTTCCCGGTAAAGTGACCTATGGATGAGACGAGTATCAAATATATTCTCGAGGCAGCGCTGCTCGCCTCGTCGGAACCGCTGTCGATCGAGCAGATGATGTCGCTGTTCGACGAGAGTTCGCGTCCGGAGCGCAAGGATATCCGCGCGGCTCTCGACGAACTGGAGGCCGACTACGAGGACCGGGGCATCATGCTGGCCGAGGTGGCGTCGGGTTTCCGCGTGCAGGTGCGCCCGTCGATGTCGGCCATGCTGCAGCCGTTGTGGGAGGAGCGTCCGCCGCGTTATTCGCGCGCGCTGTTCGAGACGCTGGCGCTGATCGCTTACCGCCAGCCCATCACCCGCGGCGAGATCGAGGATGTGCGCGGCGTCACCGTCAGCCCCAACATCATCCGCACGCTGCTCGACCGGGAGTGGATCCGGGTGCTCGGCCACCGCGACGTACCGGGCAAACCCGAGATGTTCGGCACGACGAAGGCGTTCCTGGACTATTTCGGCCTGAAGCGACTGGACGATCTGCCGCCCCTGGCCGAGCTGCAGGATATCGAGGGCCTGAACGCGCAGCTGGAATTCGCCACCGGCGAAGCGAGCGAAACGGTCCCGGCCAACGTCACTGCCCTGCGGGCGGGGGATGCCTATGACGCTCCGGACGCAGGGAGCGACGATGAAGCGGAGCACGCCACCGACGACGACACCGTCGACGGTGAGAGCGCCTACGAGGACACGGATGCATCCACCGACACCGACGAAGTCGCGGATGGCGGGGCGAGCGAGGAGAGCGAGGAAGCCGGGGAGGAAGAACGCGCCAGCGCGGGCGCGCCGCCCTCGAGCTGATACGCGCCGTCATGGCTGAGCGTTTGCAGAAGGTGCTGGCGGCAGCCGGCCACGGTTCCCGCCGCGAGATCGAGCGCTGGATAAGCGACGCGCGGCTCGCGATCGACGGCCGCACGGCCGTGCTCGGCGACACGGTCACGGGCGATGAGCGGATCACCCTCGACGGCCGTCCCCTCGCGGTCCGTCGGCCCGAACCGGGGTTCCATCGGCATCTGATCTATCACAAGCCCCAGGGCGAGGTCTGCTCGCGCAGCAACGAGTCCGGGCATGCCACTGTATTCGACGCGCTGCCGCGGCTGGACCGGGGGCGCTGGGTGAGCGTCGGCCGCCTGGACGTCGCCACCAGTGGTCTGCTGATCTTCACGACCGACGGCGCGCTGGCCAATGCGCTCATGCATCCATCCAGCACCATCGAGCGGCGCTACGCGGTGCGCGTGCGAGGTACGCCTTCGGCGGAGGACCTGGCACGACTGACCGGCGGCATCGAACTGGAGGATGGTCCGGCCGCCTTCGACAGCCTCGCGGAGAAAGGCGGCGAAGGCGTCAATCAGTGGTACGAGGTGACCCTGCGGGAAGGCCGCAACCGGGAGGTGCGGCGGCTCTGGGAAGCGGCGGGTGTCGAGGTGAGCCGGCTCATCCGCATCGGTTACGGTCCGATACACCTTCCCCGGGGGCTGCGCCGGGGACAACACCGTCCCCTGACGGCGGCCGAGGCCGGGGCGTTGTATGCGGCGGCGGGCCTCGAGGTCGCCGCCGAGAGGCCGGAAGATGCCGGCCAGGACCCGAAACGGCGCCGGGGAACGTCCGGGGCGAAGACGGGGCGCCAGGCCGGGCGCGCGGCGGGCAGGTCTACTGGGCGTCGAAAGACCCGCCGGTGACGCCCCGGCTGTCGGGGCCGAGCAGATAGATGTGGGGTGTCAGCACCTCCTCCGGAGTGGCCAGCTTGTCCCTGTCCTCTGCCGGATACGCTTTCAGCCGCATGTCGGTGCGGGTGGCGCCGGGGTTCACGCAATTGACCCGGATGCCCGCCTTCTCGGTCTCCTGGGCGAGGACCTGGGAGAGGCATTCGACGCCGAATTTGGAGACCGCGTAGGCGCCCCAGTAAGCGCGGCCCTGCCGGCCCACGCCACTGGACGTGAAGACGATGGAGCCGTCCTCGGATTTTCGCAGCAGGGGCAGGCAGACCTTGGTCAGGACGAACTCTGCTGTCAGATTGACGTGGATGACGCGCTGCCACAGGGCGACGTCGTAGTGTTCGATGGGCGCGAGTTCACCCAGGATGCCGGCGTTGTGCAGCAGGCCGTCCAGCCGGCCGAACTCGTCCGCGATGCTGTCCGCGAGGCTCGTATAGGTCTCGCCGTCGGCCTTCTCGAAGTCCACGGGAGCGATGGAGGGGCGCAGGTGCCCCGCGTCGATGATCTCGTCGTAGACCGACTCCAGCTTGCTCACCGTGCGCCCGAGCAGGATCACGCGCGCGCCCAGTCCGGCGAATCGTTTCGCCGCGGCCCGGCCGATGCCGTCGCCGGCGCCCGTGACGAGGATGACGCGGTCGGCCAGCAGGTTCTCGTTGGGAGTGTAGGTGCGGGGATCGAAGGTCACGGCTGCTCCTGATCGGGGGTGCTGGGGGTGCGCGCGTGGCGCCGGGCGGCGCGCCACGCGCGCCAGAGCAATTGTAACGGATGGGCCGGGCCGCGGGTCCCGTCGCGGCGCCGCGCGGTCAGGTGCGCTTCGCTGACGGCGGCGACCACCGCGGTGACGGCGCTGGCGTCGCAAGTCCCGGGCCCGGCGCGCGCGAGTTCCTCGAGTCCGGCGTCCGCCAGATACTCGACTGCGCGGCGGAATCCGTCCTGCTCCGGCCACCTGCCGGGCGCCATGTCGTCCAGTCCGGCATCGGCCGCGACGTCCCGGGGCAGGAGGAAGAGCTGCCGCCCGGCCGCCAGCGCGCCGGTGGTCTTCGCCATGCCCCAGGCGATACCTGCGTGCCGCGCGGCCGCGCGGCGGGGTTCGTCGTGCGTCTGTTCACCGGATGGCGCGGCGGCGAGCGTCAGCGCGGCGCTTTCCCGGCGGAAGCAATACAGCCTCAGCTGGTCGACCGACTCCGGCGTCTCGCCGCGGCCCAGGGATTCCGCGCAGATGACGAGTTCTTCCAGCCAGGGGACGAAGGACGAGGCCACGGGCAGCAGCTCCGCCAGCCCGCTGGTCAGCGGATGACGGGGTTCGCCGACTGCCAGCCGGGCGATCTCCTGCCGCCACCAGTCCAGCTTGACGGCGCCGATGGCGGGGTCCCGGCTCCCGGCCGAGGCGGCGAGGATCGTATCGCGCAGCGCGCACAGCAGCCGGAAGCGGCGTTCGGAATCGCCACGCAGGAAATTGGCGACCAGCTCCTCGTCGGAACCGGCCCGGAGCCTGGTCCAGTTCTCGGGTGCGTCCGTCACGGCGTCAGGGGCGCGTGGGTTCGTCGGTCGATCCGGCGCCCGGCTCCGGTCCCGACTCGGGTACCGATTCGGTGGGCGGCCCGGCGTCCGACTCCGGCCCCGACCCGGCCACGCGGGTGATCTCTTCCACGGGCTCGAGGGTATCCAGGTTTTTCCGCGTCTGCACGCCGAGTTCCCTGAACTTGCGGGCGCCGGGGAGCACGCTGCGTTCCAGCGAGCCGACGGCCGCGTTGAATGCGTTGACGCTGCCGGAGAGCTGGCGCCCCACCCGATTCAGGTGGCTGCCGAAAGTGGCGAGCCGATCGTAGAGCTCGACGGCCAGTCCGCGGATCTCCTCCGCGTTCTCGGCGAGCGCCAGCTGGCGCCAGCCGTAGGCGACGGCCTTCAGCAACGCGACGAAGCTGGTGGGCGTGGCCAGGATGATCTTCTGTCGCAGGGCCTCGTCCAGCAGGTCCGGATTCTGGTTCATCGCCGCCGAGAGGAACTGGTCGCCAGGGATGAACAGAATCACGAACTCCGGGCTGCGCGGAAACTGGGACCAATAGTGCTTGCTTGCCAGCTCGCGGATGCGTTCGCGGACCTTGCGCTCGTGGCGGGCGAGGGCGGCCGCACGCAGCTGGTCGTCGGTGGCTTCCACCGCCGCCAGGTAGGCATCGAGCGGTGTTTTCACGTCCACGACGAGTTCCCGGTCGTCCGGCATGCGGATGATCATGTCGGGACGTATGCGCTCGCCGGCGCCGCCGCCGGTCTCCTGCTCGACGAAATCACAGTGCTCGACCATGCCGGCCAGCTCGACGAGACGGCGCAGCGTGATCTCGCCCCACTGGCCGCGTACCTCGGGCCGGCGCAGGGCCTTCACGAGATTGCTGGTCTCGGCCTGCAGGGCCTGCTGGCTGGCCTGCATGGCCTCGAGCTGCGCGGTGATGCTGCCGTAGGCCTCCGAGCGGGCCTTCTCCAGATGGCCGATCTGGCGCTCCGTCTTCTCCAGCGCCTCGCGGATGGGTTTCACCAGGTTCTCGACGGCCTTCTCGCGCTCGGACAGCGCGTGCGTGGCCTGCTGCTGCTGGGCGCCGAGGTTCTGCTTGGCAAGGCGCAGGAACGCCTCGCTGTTCACCCGGAGGCTGCGGTGGGCCACGTCGCCGAAGGACTCCTGGAGACGGCTGGCGGCGAGCTCGAAGGCCGCTTCCCGTTCCGCCCGCAGCGCTTCCTGATCCTTCACGCGGCGTTCGGCGTCGTCGCGTTCCGCAGTCAGCCGGGCGAGGCGCCCGCGGACGAACAGCCAGAGCAGGAGCAGCCCGAGAGCCAGCGATACGGCAGAAGCGACGCCGGCCATCCACGCCGGAACCGGGACCTGCAGCCAGTCGCTCACCCGCGCGCTTCCTCCAGTATCGGCAGTAGCGCCACCGGATGCTCGATGACGAGGTCGGCCTGCCAGCCCCGGGCATCGTCCTCCGGCAGCAGATAGCCGTAAGCCGCGGCGATCGTGCGCATGCCGGCCGCGCGGCCGGCCTCCACGTCGCGCAGGTTATCGCCCACGTACACACAGTCTGCTGCAGGCACGGCGAGCGCGCGTGCCGCATGCAGGAGCGGCGCCGGATGCGGCTTGCGCTGGGGCAGTGCGTCGCCGCCGACGGTAATCCGGGATCGGGTGCCGAGTCCCAGGCCCTCGAGCAGCGCGTCCGTGAGCCCCTGGGGCTTGTTGGTCACGATGCCCCAGGGCAGGCCGACGGCCTCGATGGCGGCGAGTACCTCTTCCATCCCCTCGAACAGGCGCGAGCTGCGGTGGACGCGGTCGGCGTAGCGTTGCAGGTATTCCTCGTACAGCGCGCGACGCGTCTCTTCGTCCCGATCCGGGAAGGCGAGACGGATCAGGCCGGCGGCCCCGTTGGTGATGTTCGCGCGCGCGAGGTGGTATTCGGGCGGGCGTGTGTCGTACGCGCGGCAGAGTTCCGCCAGCGTATCGGTCATGTCCGGCGCGGTGTCGATGAGCGTGCCGTCCAGGTCGAACAGCCAGCCGGCGAAAGGCCTCGGCTCCGTCATCCGCCGGCGCCCCGCCTGCGGAAGTGGGCGATGTAGTTGACGTCAACGTCCTTCGTGATACTGAAGTGGCGCGTCAGCGGGTTGTAGCGCACGCCGGTCAGTTCCTCCAGGAGGAGGTCCGCCTGCCTCGCCCACGCCTCCAGTTCCGACGGTCGGATCAGCTTCTCGTACTCGTGAGTGCCGCGCGGCAGCAGGCGCAGCACGTACTCCGCGCCGACGATGGCGAGCGCGAAGGCTTTCGCCGTGCGGTTGATGGTGGAGAAGAACACATGGCCGCCCGGCCGCACAAGGCGGCTGCACGCGTCGATGACGCTGCCGGGCTCCGGTACGTGTTCGAGCATCTCCAGGCACGTGACGACGTCGTAGGCTTCCGGCCGTTCGCCCGCCAGGTCTTCGGCGCCGGTCTCCAGGTAATCCACGTCCACGCCGAATTCCCGGGCGTGGGTGCGTGCCACGGCGAGGGGGCCGGGCGCGAGGTCGATGCCGGTCACCTCGGCTCCGGCCGCCGCCATCGCCTCGCTGAGAATGCCGCCGCCGCAGCCGATGTCGAGTACCTTGCGGCCCGACAGCGGCGCCCGCTCATCGATGTAGCCGAGCCGCAGCGGGTTCATCTGGTGGATGGGTGCGAAGTCGCCGTCCGGATCCCACCACGTCTCGGCCATCGCCTCGAACTTGCGGATCTCGCCCTCATCGACGTTACCGCCGGTCTTCGCTTGCGGGTCATTCATGGTCGTAATTCCAGATTTTCTCTCTCCATTCTGCGGCCCGGCCGCTGATGTCGTCCAGGCGCAGGTGGCTGAGCCGTCCGCGCTTGACCAGCTGTCGCCCGGCCACCCAGACGTCGCTGACCTGCGAGGCCTCGGCGGCGTAGACGAGCTGGGAGACCGGCTCGTACACGGGCTGGGTGCGTGGCGCTGACAGGTCGACGGCGCAGACGTCCGCCCATTTGCCCGGTTCCAGGCTGCCGATGCTGTCGGCGAGGCCCAGCGCGGCGGCTCCGTTCAGCGTGGCCATGCGCAGGACGGTGTGGGCGGAGAGTGCGCTCGCATCGCCGGCGGCCGCCTTGCCGAGCAGGGCGGCGGTGCGCATCTCGCCCAGCATGTCCAGGTTGTTATTGCTGGCCGCGCCGTCGGTGCCGAGAGCGACGTTGATGCCGGCCTCGAGAAGGCGCGCGACGGGCGCGATGCCGCTGGCGAGCTTCAGGTTCGACTCCGGGCAATGGGCCACGGAGACGCCCGCGCCCGCGGCGAGCGCGATCTCCTCATCGGTGAGACAGGTCATGTGCACGGCCAGCAGCGAGCCGTTCACGAAGCCGAGGTGCCGGAGCCGCTCCAGCGGACGCATGCCGTTGGCCTCCTGCTCGGCGGCCACCTCGGCCGCGGTCTCGTGGACGTGCATGTGCACCGGCACGTCCAGCTGGTCGGCCAGCGCACGGAGCCTGCCGAGGCTGGCCTCGCTCACGGAGTAGGGCGCGTGGGGCGCGAAATGGGTGCTCACCAGCGGATGGGAGGCATAGCGGTCGTGCACCGCGACGCCCTTGGACAGGTACTCGCCGGCATCCTTTGCCCAGGGCGTCGGCGCGTCCACCAGGATCATGCCCACCGAGGCGCGCATCTGGGCCGCGGCCACGGTCTCGGCGACGATGTCGGGGAAGAAATACATGTCGTTGAAGCAGGTGGTGCCGCCCAACAGCATCTCGGCGATGGCCAGCCGGGTGCCGTCGCGGACGAATTCCGCGTCGATCCAGCGGCCCTCGGCCGGCCAGATGTGCTCGCGGAGCCAGACCTCCAGCGGCAGGTCGTCGGCCAGTCCCCGGAACAGCGACATGGCGGCGTGGGTGTGAGCATTCACCAGCCCGGGGATCACGAGATGGTCATCGAGATGGACCACGTCGGCGGCCGCGAAGCGGGCACTCGCCTGCGCCGCCGGCACCAGCGCGACGATCACGCCGTCACGGATGACCAGGGCATGGTGCTCCAGCACCGTGTCGGCCGGTGCCACGGGTGCCACCCAGCGGCACGAGATGATCAGGTCGCATTGCTCCATCTGTATGAAAATACTGACTTTATTGAGGGTGGATCTATGCCCGGGCCGGAGCCGGGAGCCTAGTATACAGGCCCGCCCTTCAGGGCCGTCGCTTACGGCGCCGCCGGGGCCCCTGCGGCTACGTACAAGTCCCGATTTATGCTAAAATTTTCGTCTGATCAGGGGCCAGAAAAAGGCGCAGAGGTAGGCTATACCGGCTCCCGCCGCAAGCACTGGCCGAGACCTGATTCCTGCAGCACGGATCGTCCGCCGGCACCCTGCAAGGGGAAGGCGATGGACCGGTTTTATGTGAGTAGCCATGAGTGACATCGCCCAGGAAATATTTTCGGTAAATCTCGAAGACGAGATGCGCCAGTCCTATCTCGATTACGCCATGAGCGTGATCGTGGGACGGGCGCTGCCCGACGTGCGCGACGGCCTGAAGCCGGTGCACCGGCGGGTCCTCTACGCGATGCGGGAACTGGGCAACGACTACAACAAGCCGTACAAGAAATCGGCCCGCGTCGTCGGTGACGTGATCGGTAAGTACCATCCCCACGGCGACAGCGCCGTGTACGACACCATCGTCCGCATGGCGCAGCCGTTCTCCATGCGCTACATGCTGGTGGACGGGCAGGGCAACTTCGGCTCGGTGGACGGCGACGCGCCTGCGGCCATGCGTTACACCGAGGTGCGCATGGCCCGGATCGCCCACGAACTGCTGGCCGACATCGACAAGCAGACGGTCGATTTCGTCGAGAACTACGACGGTTCCGAGAGCGAGCCCTCGGTGCTGCCCACGCGCATCCCGAACCTGCTCGTCAACGGCTCCTCCGGCATCGCGGTGGGCATGGCCACCAACATCCCGCCGCACAATCTGGGCGAGATCATCGATGCCTGCGTGGCGGTGATCGACGACCCGGACATCGACGTGGCCGGGCTCATGCAGCACGTGCCGGGGCCGGACTTCCCCACCGCCGGTATCATCAACGGCGCCCAGGGCATCTACAGCGCCTACAAGACGGGCCGGGGCCGGGTGCACATCCGCGCCCGCAGCCACATCGAAGAGATCGGCAAGGGCAGCCGCGAGGCCATCGTGATCACCGAGCTGCCGTACCAGGTCAACAAGGCCCGGCTGATCGAGAAGATCGCGGAGCTCGTCCGCGAGAAGAAGCTGGAGGGCATCAGCGAGCTGCGCGACGAGTCGGACAAGGACGGCATGCGGGTCGTGATCGAACTCAAGCGGGGCGAGGTGCACGAGGTCGTGCTGAACAACCTCTACAAGCACACGCCGCTGCAGAGCGTCTTCGGCATCAACATGGTGGCCCTGCACGAGGGTCAGCCGAAGCTGATGACGCTGAAGGGCATCCTGGAGGCGTTCGTCGCCCACCGCCGCGAGGTGGTCACCCGGCGCACGATCTACGATCTGGGCAAGGCCCGGGACCGTGCCCACCTCCTGGAAGGTCAGGCGGTGGCGCTGGCGAACATCGACGAGGTGATCGCACTGATCAAGGCCTCGCCGTCGCCCGCCGAAGCGAAGGCCGGGCTGGTCGCGGGACGCTGGGCGCCCGGCGCGGTCACGGGCATGCTGGAGCGGGCCGGCGATATCGATACCCGGCCCGATGCCGATCACGGCGCATTCGGTATCGTCGAGGAGGACGGGACGACCGTATACCGCCTGTCGGAGACCCAGGCCCAGGCCATCCTGGACCTGCGGCTGCATCGCCTGACCGGCCTCGAGCAAGAAAAGATAATCAACGAATACAAAGAGATACTGGATAAAATTAGACAGTATTCTCTTATCCTGGCGGACCCCGACCGGCTCCTCTCAGTGATCCGCGAGGAATTCCAGGCGGTGCGCGATCAGTTCGCCGACGAGCGGCGCACCGAGATCATGGAGGACCACTCCGACCTGACCATCGAGGACCTGATCCCCGAGGAGAACGTGGTGGTCACCCTGTCCCACGGCGGCTATGCCAAGGCGCAGCCGCTGGACTCGTATCAGGCGCAGCGCCGGGGCGGCAAGGGCCGGGCGGCCACGCGCATGAAGGACGAGGACTTCATCGACAACCTGTTCGTCGCCAACACCCACGACACGCTGTTGTGCTTCTCGAGCCGGGGCAAGGCGTACTGGCTGAAGGTCTATCAGCTGCCGCAGGCCGGCCGCGGCGCGCGGGGCAAGCCGATCGTGAATCTCCTGCCGCTGGAGCAGGAAGAGCGCATCAATGCTGTGCTGCCGGTACGCGACTTCGAGGCGGGCAAATTCGTCTTCTTCGCCACCAGTCAGGGCACGGTCAAGAAGACGCCGCTGGATGCGTTCTCGCGGCCGCGCTCCAACGGCATCATCGCCATCGATCTGCGCGCGGGCGACCACCTCGTAGACGTGGCCCTCACCGACGGCGACAGCGACATCATGCTGTTCGCGAGCAGCGGCAAGGCCATCCGTTTCAGCGAGGCGGATGTTCGGGCGATGGGCCGCGGTGCGGCCGGCGTTCGCGGTATTCGCCTGGCGGAGCACCACGAGGTGATCGCGCTAATCATCCTCTCGGAGGGGCTCATCCTCACGGCCACGGAGCACGGCTACGGCAAACGCAGCGAAGCCGACGAATTCTCCGTCCAGGGCCGCGGCGGCCAGGGGCTCATCGCCATCCAGACATCCGAGCGCAACGGACGCATGGTGGGCGCGCTGCAGGTGTCCGACGACGACGAGATCATGCTGATCAGCAACGCCGGTACCCTGGTGCGCACGCCGGTCGCCGATATCTCGATCCTCGGTCGCAACACCCAGGGCGTACGGCTCATCCGCCTGGGTGACGACGAGGCGCTCGTGGGCCTGGAACGCATCGAAGCCCTGGCGGAGGAAGAGGACGAGTGACGGGCCGCCCGCACCGGCGGCGCCTCGCCGGAGACGCCCCATGGCAGTGGCAATGACGACGGTAGGCGCGCGGGTCCATAACTTCAGTGCCGGTCCCGCAGCGCTGCCCCTGGCGGTGCTGGAGCGCGCGCGGGAGGAGCTGACCGACTTCGCCGACACCGGGATGTCCGTGATGGAGCTCAGCCATCGCGGCGCCGCGTTCCGGGAGGTCGCGGAGCGCTCGGATGCGGCGCTGCGCCGGCTGCTCGACGTGCCCGACAACTATCGCGTGCTGTTCCTGCAGGGCGGTGCCACGCTGCAGTTCGCGATGGCGCCGCTGAATCTCGCCACGCCGGAGGCCACGGCGGACTACGTGGTGACCGGCAACTGGGGCCGCAAGGCCGTGGCCGAGGCGCGACGGTTCTGCCGCGTGAACGTCGCCGCGGACGAGGCGGGCTCGAGCTATACCCGCGTGCCCGCCGCCTCCGAATGGCAGGTGAGCGAGGACGCCGCCTACCTCCATTACACGCCCAACGAAACCATCGGCGGCGTCGAGTTCCACTGTATACCCGAGACTGGTGACGTGCCGCTGGTGGCGGACATGTCCTCCAATATCCTCTCGCGCCCGCTCGACGTCGGCCGCTTCGGCCTCATCTATGCCGGCGCTCAGAAGAACATCGGTCCGGCCGGGCTGACGCTGGTCATCGTCCGCGACGACCTGCTGGAGACGGCCCGGGACGACGTGCCGAGCATGCTCCGCTACGCCGTGCACGCCGAGGCCGGCTCCATGAGCAACACGCCGCCCACGTTCGCCTGGTACATGGCGGGTCTGGTCTTCGACTGGCTGCTGGAGCAGGGCGGGCTCGAGGCCATCGGCGCCGCGAACGCCCGCAAGGCGGAGACCCTTTATCAGGCCATCGACGGATCCGACTTCTACGCAAACCCGGTCGAGCCCGGCTCCCGCTCGCGCATGAACGTCCCGTTCACGCTGGCCGACCCGGCCCTCGATGCGACCTTCCTGGCCGAGGCCGAGGCCGCCGGACTGGCCAATCTCAAAGGCCATCGCTCGGTAGGCGGCATGCGTGCGAGCCTCTACAACGCCATGCCCCAGGCGGGGGTCGATGCGCTGGTGGCCTTCATGGCGGAGTTCGAGCGGACCCGCGCCTGAGATGTCCCGTGCCGAGCCAGCCGTTAGACTTGCCGCCTGATAACAGGAAATCCCCGATGAATGAGCGCAAACCGGAACCGGATCTCACCGAGATCCGGCAACGCATCGACGAGATCGACGAGCAGATCCAGGCCCTGATCAGCGCCCGTGCCGAGCAGGCGAAACGGGTGGGCGAGAGCAAGGGCGAGCTCGCCCGCTCGATCGACTACTTCCGGCCCGAGCGGGAGGCGGAGGTGCTGCGCGGCGTGCTCGCGCGCAACGAGGGTCCGCTAAGCGACGAGGAGATGGTGCGTCTGTTCCGGGAGATCATGTCGGCCTGCCTCGCCCAGCAGGAACCGCTGAAAATCGGCTTCCTCGGCCCGGAGGGCACGTTCACCCAGTCGGCGGTCAGCAAGCACTTCGGGCATTCGGTGCGGGCGCTGCCGCTCGCCACCATCGAGGAGGTCTTCCACGAGGTGGAGGCCGGCCATGCCGATTTCGGCGTGGTCCCCATCGAGAACTCCACCGAGGGCACGGTGAACCACACCCTGGACATGTTCCTGATCTCGCCGCTGAAGATCTGCGGCGAGATCGAGCTGCGCATCCGCCAGCATCTGCTCGGCAACCTGCCGTCGCTGGACAAGGTGGAGCGTATCTGCGCCCACCAGCAGTCCCTGGCGCAGTGCCGGGTCTGGCTGCGTGAGTACCTGCCCCAGGCCGAACTGATACCGGTCACGAGCAACGCGGCCGGCGCGCGCCGGGCCCGCGACGAGGCGGGCACGGCGGCCATTGCGGGCGAGGCCGCCGCCGAGGTATACGGCCTGGACGTCATGGTCGCGGACATCGAGGACCGGCCCGACAACACCACGCGCTTCCTGGTGATCGGCAGGGATCTCCTGACGCCCAGCGGCGACGACAAGACATCGGTGCTGGTGTCGGCCAGCGATACGGTGGGCGCCGGCGTGCTGCACACCCTGCTGGCGCCGTTCTCGAAGCACGGCATCAGCATGACCCGCATCGAATCGCGGCCGTCCCGGCGCAAGAAGTGGGACTACGTGTTCTTCATCGACCTGGAAGGCCACGCGGACGAGCCGCCGCTCTCCGACGCGCTGGCGGAGCTGGAGCAGGGTACGTCGCTGTTCCGCGTGCTGGGGGCCTACCCGAAGGCCGTGCTGTGAGCGTCAGGGCTTTCCGCACGGTGCCCGGCGGTTTGCCGTCGGGCGAGATCAGGGTGCCGGGGGACAAGTCGATCTCTCACCGCTCGCTGATGCTGGGGGCCATCGCCGAGGGCGACACGCGGGTCACCGGCTTCCTGGAAGGCGAGGACTGCCTTGCCACACTCGGTGCGCTCGAGGCCATGGGCGTGGCGGTGGAGCGTGAACCGAACGGCGCACTGCGGGTGCGCGGCGTAGGCGCCGACGGCCTCGCCGCGCCGACCGCGCCCCTCGATCTCGGCAATTCGGGCACGGCCATGCGCCTGTTCTGCGGCCTGCTGGGCGGTCAGCCGTTCCGCTCGGTGCTGACCGGCGATGCCTCGCTGCTGAAACGGCCGATGGGCCGGGTCATCGACCCGCTGACGCTGATGGGCGTGGACATCGACAGCGAATCCGGTCGTCCGCCGCTGGTGATCCGGGGCCGGCGCCCGCTGGACGCCATCGATTACCTGCTGCCGGTGGCGAGCGCCCAGGTGAAGTCGGCGATCCTGCTCGCGGGCCTGTACGCTCGCGGCGCCACCCGGGTGACGGAGCCGGAGGTGACCCGCGACCACACCGAGCGGATGCTGACCGCCATGGGGGCGCGGCTGCATCGCAGCGGCAACGCGATCCTGCTGGAGGGTCCGTCCACGCTGCAGGGCATCGAGATCCCCGTGCCGGGCGACCTGTCCTCGGCCGCGTTCTTCCTCGTGGCCGGCGTGCTGGCGGCCGACGATGGCCTTGTCATCCGCAGCGTCGGCGTGAATCCGACCCGGACCGGCGTGATCGGCATCCTCCGCGAGATGGGGGCGGAGATCGAGATCGCGGACGAGCGGCTGGCCGGCGGCGAGCCCGTGGCGGATATCACGGTGCGCCGCTCGGCGCTGCGGGGGATCGACGTCGATCCGGAGTTCGTGCCACTGGCCATCGACGAGTTCCCGGTGCTGTTCGTCGCGGCTGCCTGCGCCGAGGGCGAGACCCTGTTCCGCGGCATCGGCGAGCTGCGGGTGAAGGAGAGCGACCGCATTGCCGCAATGGCCGAGGGGCTGCGACGGCTCGGGGTCGAAGTGGAGGAAACCGTGGACTCGGCGCGCATCCGCGGCGTCGGACGGCTGGCGGGCGGCCGGGTCGACAGCCACGGCGATCACCGCATCGCCATGGCCTTCGCCGTGGCGGGGCTCGCGGCGGACGCGCCCATCGAGATCGACGACGTGGCCAACGTAGCCACGTCGTTCCCGGGCTTCCCGGAGACCTGCCGCCAGGCGGGCTTCGACCTGGAGACGCTGGTGTGAGCCGGGTGCCCGTCATCGCCATCGACGGGCCGAGCGGATCCGGGAAGGGGACGATCGCCCGGCGGGTGGCCGCCGCGCTGGGATTCCACCTGCTGGACAGCGGAGCGCTTTACCGCCTGACCGCGCTGGCAGCCGCACGCCGGGGTATCGACGCGGAGGACGTACCCGGCGTGGTGCGGGCCGCACGGGAGATGCAGGTGTCTTTCCGCGCCGGCGACGGGGCCGAAGGAGTCTGGCTGGACGGTGAAGAAGTGGGCGATGAGCTGCGCACCGAGGAGTGCGGCCGGCTGGCCTCCCGGATCGCCGCAGTGCCCGAGGTGCGCGAGGCGCTGAAGGCCCGGCAGCGGGACTTCCGCGAGTCGCCCGGCCTGGTCGCGGACGGCCGTGACATGGGCACCGCGATCTTCCCCGGGGCCGACCTGAAAATCTTCCTGACGGCCAGCGCCGACGAGAGGGCTCGGAGGCGTTATAAGCAGTTGAAAGACAAGGGTATTGGTGTTACGCTAGCCGGCCTTGCCTCCGATATCGCGGAGCGTGACCGCAGAGATACCGAGCGATCGGTGGCGCCGCTGGTCCCGGCCGAGGACGCCATCGTGATCGATTCCACCTCACTGGGCATCGAGCAGGTGACGGAAAAGGTGCTCGGTCTGGCAGCGGAAAGGCTCGGCGACGAGCAGGCAGGGTAGTGCAGGTCGGACAGGGTAGTCCGGCTTTTATTTTGTGTGGACCGTCGGTCGCAGGAAGCGGCAGGCGTGTATTTTCAACGAGGGCTGCCTGCGGGCGGCATGGTTTCCAAATCAATGTCTGAATCATTTGCTGAGCTCTTCGAAGAGAGCATCGCCAGTCAACAGATCAAACCTGGCTCCATCCTGAACGGCATGGTCGTTTCCGTTAACGAAGACGTGGTCATCGTCAACGCCGGCCTGAAATCCGAAGCGGTCATCCCGGCCGAACAGTTCCAGAACGAGAACGGCGAAGTCGACGTACAGGTCGGCGACACCGTCGAGGTGGCGCTGGACGCCGTCGAGGACGGATTCGGCGAGACGCGCCTGTCCCGCGAGAAGGCCATCCGGGCCCGGACCTGGACGCACCTGGAAGACGCGTTCGAGAAAGGCGAGATCGTCAACGGCGTCATCAACGGCCGCGTCAAGGGCGGCTTCACGGTCGAGATCGACAATGTGCGGGCATTCCTGCCCGGCTCGCTGGTCGACGTGCGGCCGGTGCGTGACCCGTCCTACCTCGAGGGCAAGGTCCTCGAATTCAAGGTCATCAAGCTCGACCAGCGCAGGAACAACGTGGTGGTTTCGCGCCGCGCGGTGGTCGAGGAAGAGTACAGCGCCGAGCGCGAGGCGCTGCTGGAGAGCCTGCAGGAAGGCCATGTGGTCAAGGGTATCGTGAAGAACCTGACGGACTACGGCGCTTTCGTGGATCTCGGCGGCATCGACGGCCTGCTGCACATCACCGACATGGCGTGGAAGCGGGTTAAGCACCCCTCCGAGATCGTCAACGTCGGCGACGAGATCGAGGTGAAGATCCTGAAGTTCGACCGCGAGCGCCAGCGTGTCTCCCTCGGCATCAAGCAGCTGGGCGCCGACCCGTGGCAGAACATCAGCCGGCGCTATCCGCCGACCACGCGTATCTTCGGACGCGTCACGAACATCGCCGACTACGGCTGCTTCGTGGAGATCGAGGATGGCGTGGAAGGCTTGGTGCACGTCTCCGAAATGGACTGGACGAACAAGAACGTCAATCCGTCGCGCGTCGTGCAGGTCGGCGACGAGGTGGAGGTGATGGTGCTCGACATCGACGAGGACCGCCGCCGCATCTCGCTCGGCATCAAGCAGTGCAAGCCGAACCCGTGGGCCGAGTTCGCCGCCAATTACAACCGGGGCGACAAGGTCAGCGGACAGATCAAGTCCATCACAGACTTCGGCATCTTCATCGGCCTGGAAGGCGATATCGACGGGCTCGTGCATCTGTCCGACATCTCCTGGGACGAGTCCGGCGAGGACATGGTGCGCAACTACCGCAAGGGTCAGGAAGTGGAAGCCATGGTGCTGGCCATCGACCCTGAGCGCGAGCGGATATCCCTCGGCATCAAGCAGCTCGATCAGGATCCGTTCTCGTCCTGGCTGGCGCAGAACCCGAAGGGCAGCATCGTCAAGGGCACGGTCACGGAAGTGGATGCCCGCGGAGCCGAGGTGGATCTCGGCGGCGGCATCACCGGCTACCTGCGCGCCTCGGAGCTGGCGCGCGGCCGGGTGGAAGACGCCCGCACCGTGCTGAAGGTCGGCGAAGAGGTGGAGGCCAAGTTCACGGCGGTGGATCGCAAGAACCGCAGCGTGCAACTCTCCATCAAGGCCAAGGAGGCCCACGAGGAGCAGGAAGCCGTCGAGAGCTACAAGTCGGAGTCCGGCGGCAGCGCCTCGGGCACAACGCTGGGCGAGCTGCTGAAGGAGCAGATCTCCGGCAATTCCGACTGACAGGGGACCGGAGGCGCCCGGGCGGGAGCACCGCCCGGGCGCTTGCGGACGGCGGGGAGCCGCGCGGCTGCGCGGGCGGAAGAAAGCGAACGCACCTATGACGAAGTCTGAACTGATCGAGATAATCGCCAGGAAGCAGAAGCATCTGCCCGCGAAGGACGTCGAGCTCGCGGTCAAGCATCTGCTCGAGATCATGAGCGATGCGCTGGCCCGCGGCGACCGCATCGAGATCCGCGGCTTCGGCAGCTTCTCCCTGCACTACCGGCCCCCACGCATGGGGCGCAATCCGAAGACCGGCGAGGCCGTCGCCCTCTCCGGCAAGCATGTCCCCCATTTCAAGCCGGGCAAGGACCTGCGCGAGCGGGTCAACGAGAGCCGACACCTCCCGATCAAGAACTGATCGGCCCGCAGCGGGCTTACCAATCCGCAGCCATCTGCACTAGACTCGTGAGGGGGGCGCTCCGCTGAACCCCGCTGCTGATTCAGGTGCCGGTATGCTGCGCAAGATCGCGACCATCGTCCTCGTCATCGCCCTGCTCGTGGCGATCATCGTCTTCACCTGGCTGAATACCGAGGAGGTGAGCCTCGATCTGGCCTTCACGACGGTCCAGACCCAGATCGCGGTCGCATTCACCATCACCTTCGCCCTCGGGTGGCTGTTCGGCCTGTTCTGTGCCGGCTTCTTCGTACTGAGATCGGTGGCCGAGCGCCGGCGGCTGCGCAAGAATCTGGCCGCCGCGGAACAGGAAGTGAGCAAGCTGCGCAGCCTGCCGCTGCAAGATGCTGCCGAGTAACCAGGCATTTCTACTCGCCGGATTATTTCTGCTGATCGCGGCGGCCGGATGGCTGTTCGGCCGTTTCGGCGAGAGCAGCCGTGAGGGGGAAGAGAATGGCGGCAATCTCAGCAGCGACTACCTGAAGGGCCTCAATTTCCTGCTGAACGAGCAGACCGATCAGGCACTTGACCTGTTCCTGAAGGTCGTCCGCGTCGACGACGACACCCTGGAGACTCACTTCGCCCTGGGCAGCCTGTTCCGCCGGCGCGGCGAGGTGGACCGGGCGATCCGTATCCACCAGAACATCATCGCCCGGCCGAATCTCTCGACGGAGCAACGCGACGAGGCGATGAACGCGCTCGCCCGCGACTACCTGCGCGCAGGCCTGCTGGATCGGGCCGAGAAGATGTTCGAGACGCTGACGGACAAGCCGGTGTATCGGGAGGACGCGTTGCTCGCGCTCTGCGGCATCTATGAGCAGGAACACGAATGGGAGAAGGCGATCGAGGCCGGCGAGCGGCTGGAAGACAGCCGCGGCTCCATGAGCCGGCGCGTGCCTCACTACTACTGCGAACTGGCCGAACAGGCCATGGAAAGGGGGGAATGGCAGCGGGCCCGGAAACTGCTGCGCAAGGCCCGTAACCGGCGCCGGCCCACCGTGCGCGGAGCCCTCGACCGCGCTCACATCGCGCGCGAGCAGGGGGACGCCCGTACGGCCCTGCGGCTCTATCGGCGCACGCTGGAGGAACACCCGGACTTTCTGGTGGAGATCCTGCCGCGCATGGCGGATCTGCTGGCCAGCAACGGCAGACTCGACGAACTGCAGCAGGAGATCGAGGCGCTGATCCGGCGCGATGCCGACTACCGTAACGCCATCGCCTACAGCGCCATCCTGCACGACCTGCGCGGGCCCGTCATCGACGATTGCGTGGAGCACTACATTCTCACGGAGCCGACGTTGGCGGCCTTCGTGTCCGGCCAGGAACTTGCGACTGCTGGCAGCGAGCCCCGCCGCGAGGCCCTCGCGCGGATTCGCGAAGGGCTCGCCCTGCTGGCCCGGCGCTCTCCGCGTTACCGCTGCAAGGAATGCGGCTTCTCCAGCATGCAGCTGCTCTGGCAGTGCCCGAGCTGCAAGGCCTGGGAGACGCAGAGGCCGGCCGAGAAGGTCCGCTTCGATTCCCTGCTGCGCCAGGGCGAAATCTCCGGCTCGCCCGCCTAATCTCCACGCTTCGACGAGAATGTGGGCCGGCTGCCGCCGGGCCGGCCCGGCATGATCTTCCGGTATGCGGGCGCAGAGTCGGTGCCCGCGAAACCGTAACCGGAGGAACAATGCAATGACGAGGAAAACCCCATGGATCACGGCGCTGCTCGCGGGCCTGCTGGCGCCGCTGGCCGCCGTCTCGGGCCCGGTGAACGTCAATACGGCGGACGCCGAGACCATCGCGGCCGAGCTGGACGGCATCGGTATGGCCCGCGCCCGCGCCATCGTGGCCTACCGGCAGGCGAACGGCCCGTTCCGCAGCGTCGACGACCTGCTGGCGGTGAAGGGTGTGGGAGAGCGCATCCTGGCGGCCAACAGGGACAATATCCGCCTGGCAGCCGCTGAGAAATCGGCCGACTAGGCCGGGCCGCTCGCGCCGCGGTCCCCGCCGGCTCCGGCGGGGACCGCATGGTCAACCTCCGGGGCTGTCGCTAAACTGGTCGCGTCAGCCAGAATAGGAGCGCGACATTGAGCAAACCGGTAAGGACCGCCGTCTTCCCCGTCGCCGGCAGGGGAACCCGTTTCCTGCCTGCCACCAAGGCCAGCCCGAAGGAGATGCTGCCGGTCGTCGACAAGCCGCTGATCCAGTATGCGGTGGAAGAGGCGATCGCGGCGGGCGCCACCAAGCTGGTATTCGTCACCGGCAGCACGAAGCGGGCGATCGAGGACCACTTCGACGTCGATCCGGAACTGGAACGCGCGCTCGCCGAATCCGGCAAGGAACGCCTGCTGGATTCGGTGCGCAACACCCTGCCGGCAGGTGTGGATTGCGTATTCATCCGCCAGGGCATCCCTCTCGGCCTGGGCCACGCCGTGCTCTGTGCCCGGCCTGCGGTGGGCAACGAGCCGTTCTTCGTGCACCTGGCCGACGACCTGATCGACGCCGAGGTACCTTGTCTCAAGCAGATGGCGGCCGAGTACGCCGATCACGACGGTAGTGTTCTGGCCGTGCAGGAGGTCCCCCGGGACAAGACCTCCAGCTACGGCATCGTGGCGGTGGAAGAGGATGCGCCGGGGCGTCAGCGGATCCGCCAGATGGTGGAGAAGCCTGCGCCCGAGGACGCGCCGTCGACGCTGGCCGTGGTGGGCCGCTACCTGCTGGACCCGGTCGTCTTCGACAAGCTGGAGAAGACGGAGCGGGGCGCCGGCGGCGAGATCCAGCTGACCGACGCCATCGCCGCCATGCTGGATACCCATCCTGTCTACGCCTACACCTTCGAAGGCACACGATACGACTGCGGCAGCAAACTCGGCTACCTGCAGGCGACGGTGGAACTGGCCCTGAAGCATCCGACGCTGGGCGAGCCGTTCCGGGAGTATCTTCGGAGCCGCGGGAGATGAAGGAGCGCCGGCTGGCAAATCTTGCCGTCGGGCCTGCACTGGCGAGTGTCCTGCTCTTGCTGTGTGCGGCGGCCGCGCCGGCGCAGAGCTGGTCCACCGCCGACCTCAGGCGGTGCGTGGCGGTGGAGGACGACACCGAGCGGCTGGCCTGTTTCGATCGTCTCGCGGCGGAGAAGCTGTCCGAGGCCGCGGCCGGGGAAGAGGGCGCCCGCCGCTATTCGACGCTCATGCAAGGCCGCGGCCACAGGCATGACAATAGGCCCGACGACTACCATGCGCGCTTTCGGGACATCCGGATCGTGGCCTTCGTCCACGAGCATCGTCGCGGGCGGGACTGGCGGCGCTACGTGAGTGACGATGGCCGCTACTGGCGGCTGCGGGACGACCAACCGGACGGAGAGCGGGATTTGCCCTTCGAGGCGGAGGTGATCCCGGACCCGGAGGCGGAAGGCGGCTATTTGTTGCGGCCGCAAGGAGACGGAGAGCCGATACGAGTACTGGAAGAACGCGAGATTAGGTCATCAGAGTCTGATTAAATTCAGGCGTTTAAGTAGTAATTCTCGATAGTTTCGAGAATAATTCATGGCGCTCGATCGCCGTTCCGAGGATCGATTCGACCTGCCTGAAGAACGGGGCCCCGGGCATCGCGGCCTGAATCCCGCCGGCCCAGGGTGGCCGGCGCGTCCGACTGTAGCTGTATGATGAGACGCAGTCGCAGCAAAGGAGCAGTACCCTGGGAACCGCCGAGACCTCCCCATCGAGTTTTCTGACCGAGACCCTGAGCGGGGTCTATCAAGCCGTGGCGGCCAACCTGCCATCGCTAGTTGCCGCATTGCTGGTGGTCATCGCCGGCTGGTTCCTCGCCCGACTGGCGCGCCGGGGCGCCCGTCGCTCCGCCGAGTTCGCCAATCGCCTGCTCGAACGGGCCCTCCGTCGGGGCTCCGCCGCCGGCGTGCGCATCTCACTCGCTTTCACGACGGTAACCGGCGAGATCGCTTTCTGGCTGGTATTGATTCTGGCACTGGTGCTCGCGGCCGGCGTGGTCGGCATCGGTTCCATCGGGCAGTGGCTGAATCAGCTCGTCGTCCATCTGCCGAGCGTGATCATCGGGGCCTCGATACTGGTGGTCGGCTATTTTGCCAGCGTCTATCTGCGCGAATTCGTCGCCTCCTCCGCCGAGGCGGCCGAGCTGCGCACCGCCGGACTGCTCGGTCGGCTGGCTCAGCTGGCCGTTCTCGCCATCGCGCTCATCATCGGCCTGGATCAGGCTGGCATAGAGGTGGCGATACTGCTGATCGCCTTCGTCATTATCCTGGGCGGCGCCGTATTCGGCGTGGTGGCCTCTTTCGCAGCGGGTTCCGGCACTTTCGTCTCCAATCTCATCGCCGCCCGCAACGCCCGTCACGTGCTCCTGCCCGGCATGCGGTTGCGGGTCGACGATGTCGAGGGCGAACTGCTCGAGATCTCCCGCACGCACGTAGCCGTCGAGACGGATGAGGGGCGAGTGCTGCTGCCGGCCCACCGGCTGGAGACAGGCCGAGTGCTCATCCTGACCGCGGCGCCAGAGCGCGGCGCGGATCGTGAAGAGGTGGGCCGGGACGGTGGCTAGGGATAAGGCCAGAAAGATGGCGAAAACACCGCGCTCTCTGATCCTGTCGTTCATCGACCGCCAGCCCGACACGGCGGCGCGAGCACTGACCGCGATGGAGCCGGCGAAGGCGCGAGCCCTGCTGGCGGATATCCCGGCCCGTTTCGCCAGCCGCGTAATCTCGCGTATGGGTCCGTCGGTCGCGTGCGAGCGCCTGACGGGCATGCCGGCAGATACCGCAGCCGCCGTGCTGCGGGGCCTGGCCTATCAGAACGCGGCGGGACTCCTGCGACTGATGCCCGCCGATCTCAGGGAGGCGGTCCTCGGGGAGCTGCCGAGGGCGGTGCGCCGCGATCTGCGAGCCACCCTCGACTTTCCGGCCGATACCGTGGGGGCACACATGACGCCCGCGATACTGACCCAGGGTGCGGATCAGACGGTGGCAGACGCGCGGGAGCTGGTGCGTCAGGCCACGCGTGCGGAAACCGGCTGCGTGATCGTAGTCGACGACCAGCGGCGCCTGTCCGGCCTCGTCGATCCGGTCCTGCTCCTGCGCTACAGCGGGCGCACGCCGCTCGGCGAGATCATGGACCGCCGCATCGCGCCGCTGTCCGCAAGAGCGCGCGTTGCGGCCATCCGGCCGCTGGAGGCCTGGGACCGCTATCTCAGCCTGCCGGTCGTCAGTCGGCAGGACCACGTCATCGGCACGATCTCGCGCAGTGCACTGCGTGAGGCGCTGGCGGTCGGATCCGCCGCTGCGGGCCGTCCCGACGATGCCTTGCCGGTCGCGCTGGCGGATGCCTTCGTGGGTTTCCTCGGCGGGCTCCTGCAGTTCGCCGAAGGCGGGTCTGCCGGGTCCGACACCGGGAGACGGGCGTGACGAGCAACGATCTCGCGATTGCCGAGGACCTGATGACGCGGCGCTATCTGCGTGACTTCCCCGTAGAGGCGGCGCGCCGTATCGAGGAACTGGAACCGGCGGAAGTGCTTGATGCCGTCTCTCGCCAGTCGGCGGCCACCCTCGCGCCGGTATTCGCATTCCTGATGCCCGATAGCGCGGCCCGGCTCCTGACGGCACTGCCGGACGGACTCGGCGATCGCATCCTGGAGGAGCTGCAACCGGCACAGACGCTACGGATCATGGCTTCCCTGCCGCAGGACGACCGGGCCCGTCGCCAGGCACGGCTGGAGCCCGCCGTGCGCGCCGAGCTGGAACGTCTCGGCTCCTACCCGCCCGATACCGCAGGCCGGGTGATGAATCCGGGCGTCGGCGCATACCCGCGGGATCTGACGGTCGGCCAGCTGCTGCGCGCGCTCGGCGAGTCCGGCATGCTGACGGCGCGGTCGCTGTTCCTCGTGGACGGCACCGGCCGCCTGAGCGGGCGGGCACCGCTGAAAGACGTCGCCCTGGCGAGCCGGGATCTGCCGCTCTCGGCGCTCGAGCTGCCGGTCAGTATGACCGTGCACCCGATGGACTCCATGGAAACCGTGACGCACGCTTTCGAGGGCTACCGAATCCTCGATCTGCCGGTGGTCGACGGCGAAGGCATATTCCTCGGCGCGGTGACGCACGACGACCTCGCCCGGGCCGTCCAGGAGGACGCGTCTATCGACATCCAGACCATGGTGGGTGCCGGCCGTGCCGAGAAAGCGCTGTCCACCCCCATGTTCACCGTTCGGCGGCGCATGCCCTGGCTGCAGATCAACCTGCTGACCGCTTTCCTGGCGGCCGCCGTGGTCGGGCTGTTCGAGGCCACCATCGCCCAGGTCACGGCGCTGGCGGTCCTGTTGCCGGTGGTCGCCGGTCAGTCCGGTAACGCCGGCGCCCAGGCTCTCGCCGTGACGATGCGCGGACTGGCACTGCGCGAGATCAGCGTGCGCCAGTGGCTGCGGGTGGTACGCAAGGAAGTCATCGTCGGCCTGGTGAACGGCATCGGTATCGCCATCACCTGTGGACTCGGCGTGTGGTTCTGGAGTCAGTCGGCCGGGCTCGTGGCCGTGATCTTCTCCTCGATGATCCTGGCTATGGTGGCCGCCGGCTTCGCGGGCGCGCTGATACCCATCCTCCTGACCCGGCTCGGTCAGGACCCGGCCACCTCGTCCTCCATTGTTCTCACCACCGTCACCGATATCGCGGGCTTCTTCTCTTTCCTCGGTATCGCGACGCTGATGATACAGTTTCTCTGACAGGGCGTACGCGTTCGGCCACGAAAAAGCCCGCACGGTGGCGGGCTTTCGAGGACATCTCCGGTACTACCAGGGATTCCGGAATGTGGCTCCCCGGGCCGGACTCGAACCAGCGACCAATTGATTAACAGTCAACCGCTCTACCAACTGAGCTACCGGGGAATGGCAGGATGCCGCGGCGTGGCGCAGCAGGCGCAGAATTCTGGGGGAGGCGGCAACCCAAGTCAAGTGACCGCGTTGCGCCCGCCGAGGGCCGATTCGAGCCGTCCTAGGGCATCCCGCAGCGTCTCCAGGCCGCAGGCGTACGACAGCCTGAAGTGTCCCGGGGTGCCGAACGCGGACCCGGGCACGACGGCGACGCCGGCCTCGTTCAGCAGCATCTGGCAGAGGTCGGTATCGTCGGCCAGACCCAGGCGGGCGATGGCCTCCCGGGCGTCGGCGAAGGCGTAGAACGTACCCTCGCCGGGCCGGCAGGCGACGCCGTCGATGGCGTTCAGGGCATCCACCACGAAGTCGTGCCGTTGCCGGAACGCCCGGTTCATTTCGGCGACGCAGGACTGGTCACCGGTCAGGGCGGCCAGCGCGGCGTACTGGGAGACCGTACAGGCGTTCGAGGTGCTCTGGCTCTGGATCTTCTTCATGGCACCTATGAGCGTCGCCGGCCCGGCCGCGTAACCGATCCGCCAGCCGGTCATGGCGTAGCACTTGGACACGCCGTTTATGGTCAAGACGCGCTCGAGCAGCGCCGGGCAGGCCGCGGCGAACGAGGTGAACGGCTCGTCCGCCCACCAGATGTGCTCGTAGATCTCGTCCGTGGCCACGACGATGTCCGGGTGGCCGGCGAGCACCTCGCCCAGCGCGGCCAGCTCCCCACCACCGTAGCCGGCGCCGCTGGGGTTACCCGGGCTGTTCAGGATCACGAGGCGGGTGCGGGGCGTGATGGCGGCCTCCAGCTGCTCCGGCCGCATGCGGAAGCCGCTCTCCAGATCGGTCTCCACGATGGCCGGCTCGCCGGCCGCGAGACGCACCATGTCCGGATAGGAGACCCAGTAGGGCGCCTGAATGACGGCTTCGTCGCCCGGGTCCAGCACCGCCTGGCAGACGTTGTAGCAGATCTGCTTGGCGCCGCCGGAGACGATGACGCGGTCCGCTGCGTACTCCAGCCCGTTGTCGCGGCGGAACTTCTCCGCGACGGCTTCCCGCAGTTCCGCGATGCCGTCCACCGCGGTGTAGCGGGTACGGCCGGCGCGGATCGCCTCGATGGCCGCCTCGCGGATGTGCTCCGGCGTATCGAAATCGGGCTCGCCGGCGCCGAGGCCGATGACGTCCCTGCCGGCGGCACGCAGTTCGGCGGCGAGGGCGGTAACGGCCATGGTGGGCGAGGGACGCACGCGGCTCAGCCGGCTCGAAACTGTTAGACTCAAGTGTTTGCCTCCGGGCGGGATTCTCCGCCGAATGTTACTGGAACACGGTCAGGCCCCCAACCGGGACGGCGACCCTGGCGCTGATACTCACGGCTTTCCGTACTCGAGCGATGACCGAAAGACGCTTCACACTGGCTTCGAACTACGAACCCGCCGGCGACCAGCCGGAGGCGATACGCTCTCTCGTGGAGGGAGTGCGGGACGGGCTCGCCCGCCAGATCCTGCTCGGTGTCACCGGCTCCGGCAAGACATTCACGATCGCCAACGTGGTGGAGCAGGTGCAGCGCCCGACCATAGTCCTCGCCCCGAACAAGACGCTGGCGGCCCAGCTCTACGGCGAGTTCCGCGAGTTCTTCCCCAATAACGCGGTGGAGTACTTCGTCTCCTACTACGACTACTACCAGCCCGAGGCGTACGTGCCCGCGTCGGATACCTACATCGAGAAGGATGCCTCCATCAACGACCACATCGAGCAGATGCGGCTGTCGGCGACCAAGGCGCTGATCGAGCGGCCGGATGCGATCATCGTCGCCACGGTATCCGCCATCTACGGCCTGGGCGATCCGGAGGCGTACTTCAGCATGGTGCTGCACCTGGTGCGGGGCGACAGGCTCGACCAGCGCACCATCCTGCGCAAGCTGGCGGAGATGCAGTACAAGCGCAACGACATGGAGCTTTCCCAGGGTACCTACCGCGTGCGCGGGGACCTGATCGACGTCTTCCCGGCGGAGTCCGAGCGCGAGGCGGTGCGCATCGAGCTGTTCGACGACGAGATCGAGTCGCTGGCCTGGTTCGACCCGCTCACCGGGGAGGTCACGGCCCGGGTGCCGCGGCTGACGGTTTACCCGAAGACCCATTACGTGACGCCGCGGGAGCGGCTGCTGGCCGCCATCGACGACATCAAGCTGGAGCTGAAGGAGCGGCTCGCCGTGCTGCGGGACAACGGCAAGCTGCTGGAGGCGCAGCGTCTTGAGCAGCGCACCCGGTTCGACCTGGAGATGATCGCCGAGCTCGGCTACTGCCAGGGCATCGAGAACTACTCCCGCTACCTCTCCGGGCGGGCGCCGGGCGAACCGCCGCCGTGCCTGTTCGACTATCTGCCGCCGGACGCGATGCTGGTGGTCGACGAGAGTCACGTCACCATCCCCCAGCTCGGCGGCATGTACAAGGGGGACCGATCACGCAAGGAGACCTTGGTCGAGTACGGTTTCCGATTGCCGTCGGCGCTGGACAACCGCCCGCTGCGCTTCGACGAATTCGAGGCGCTGGCGCCCCAGACCGTCTACGTGTCGGCGACCCCGGGGCGCTACGAACACGAGCATGCGGACGCGGTGGTCGAGCAGGTGGTCCGACCGACGGGGCTGGTCGACCCCGGCGTCGAGGTGCGACCGGTGCGCGCCCAGGTAGACGACGTGCTCTCCGAGATCCGGGAGCGCGTGGAGCTGGACGAACGGGTGCTGATCACGACGCTGACCAAACGCATGGCGGAGGACCTCACGGAATACCTGGCAGAGCACTCGGTGCGGGTGCGCTACCTGCACTCCGACATCGATACCGTCGAGCGCACGGAGATCATCCGCGACCTGCGCCTCGGCGAGTTCGACGTCCTCGTGGGCATCAACCTGCTGCGCGAGGGCCTGGACATGCCCGAGGTCTCCCTGGTGGCGATCCTGGATGCGGACAAGGAGGGATTCCTGCGTTCCGAGGGGTCGCTGATCCAGACCATCGGCCGGGCTGCCCGGAATCTCCACGGCAAGGCCATCCTCTACGCGGACCGGATCACCGGCTCCATGCAGAGGGCGCTGGACGAGACCGAGCGCCGCCGGTCGAAGCAGGAGGCCTTCAACGCGGAGCACGGGATATCCCCCCAGACCATCCGCAAGCAGGTGGCGGACATCATGGAGGGCGCGCGCTCGGCGCCGGGCCGCGGACGCGGCCGCCGGCGGGTGGCGGAGGATCACCCGGAGTGGGAAGGCATGAGCGAGGACGAGCTGCTGCGCAAGGCGAATCGGCTGGAGCAGCAGATGTACCGCCATGCCCGGGACCTGGAGTTCGAGCAGGCGGCGAAGCTGCGGGACGAAATCGAGCGCATACGCCGCGTCGGGCTCGGGCTGGAGGACGTCGCCGCAGGCTGATCCGCTTGCCTGCATCAGTGACAATCCGGTATCGTTGCGCACCCCTGCGAGGGGGAGGCGGGCGATTAGCTCAGGGGTAGAGCGCCACGTTGACATCGTGGAGGTCGGTGGTTCGATCCCACCATCGCCCACCAGTCGCATCCCGGCGGGTGCTTCCGGAGACGGCCAACAGACTGTTGCGGCGAGCAAAATTGCGTCGCTGCGGGCTTGTCTCCGGGCGGGGCCGGCGATAAAATTCCGGAATCTGCGAACGGTATACGGGCGATGGCGAGAGCGCCCGTGTCCGTGTTCGACACGGGCCGTGGGCACGCGCTTACCCCGGTCGGCCTCGATGGGCCGGCGGAACGGGTCGCGAGCCGCGGCCGTTGTTTATTGGAGGAACTTCGTATCGCTGCAGCAAAACGCGTCCGACGCAACGACGAGATCGATGCGTCGACGGTCAGAGTCATCGGAGCCGACGGGGACCAGGTCGGCGTACTGCCACTGTCCGAAGCACTCGAGCTTTCATCCGGTCAGAGCATGGATCTGGTGGAAGTGTCGCCGAACGCCGATCCGCCCGTGTGCCGGATCATGGATTACGGCAAGTACGTCTTCGAACAGAACAAGAAGGCGCAGACCGCCAAGCGCAAGCAGAAGCAGGTCCACGTCAAGGAAGTCAAGTTCCGGCCGAATACGGACGAGGGTGACTACCAGGTGAAACTGAGGAACCTCACGAGGTTCCTCACGAGTGGCGACAAAACGAAGGTGACGCTGAGATTCCGGGGCCGGGAGATGGCCCATCAGGAACTCGGCGCCAAACTGCTCGCGAGAGTTCGCGACGATCTCGAGGAGCTTGCCACCGTGGAGCAGATGCCGCAGATGGAAGGGCGGCAGATGGTCATGGTGCTTGCCCCGAGAAAGAAGTAGGAGGGCCTTCAGGCCCGACATAAAGAGAAGTGGCGAGGACACCCGCGGGTGCCGAGCCCGCCTGATCCGGCAAATGACCGGTACCGGGCCAGACAAAACGGAGACGACAATGTCGAAGATGAAGACCAACCGGGGCGCCGCCAAGCGCTTCCGCCGCACGGGCAAGGGTGGCTACAAGCGTTCCCAGTCCCACCTCAACCACATCCTGACGAAGAAGAGCACCAAGCGTAAGCGCCATCTTCGTCACACACTTCAGGTAGCCGACGCCGACGTACCGGCCGTGCGTCGCATGCTGCCTTACAGCTGAGGAGGGCAGGACCATGGCACGAGTGAAACGAGGCGTCATCGCCCGCGGTCGGCACAAGAAAGTACTCGACAAGGCGAAGGGCTATTACGGCGCCCGGCGCAAGACGTATCGGGTGGCGAAGCAGGCGGTCATCAAGGCCGGTCAGTACGCCTACCGTGACCGCCGCAACCGCAAGCGCGAGTTCCGCGCGCTCTGGATCACCCGCATCAATGCGGCCGCGCGGGCGAACGGCCTGTCGTACAGCCGCCTGATGAACGGCCTCAAGAAGGCCGAGATCGAGATCGACCGCAAGGTTCTCGCGGACATAGCGGTGCACGACCCGGAGGGCTTCGCCGCCATCGCCGAGCAGGCCAGGGCCAGCCTCTCCGCCTGACCGGGGCGGGGACCCCGCAGCGGGAACCCTGGAAGCATGCTTGATCTCGACGGGATTGAAGCGCGTGCGCGCGAGGATATCGCGGCGGCCTCGGACCTGGAGGCGCTGGACCGAATCCGTGTCAGGCTGCTCGGCAAGAAGGGCGAGCTCACCGCCGCGCTGAAGAGCCTGGGCGGCCTGCCGGCCGGGGAGCGGCCGGCGGCGGGCCAGCGTATCAACGCGGCGAAGCGCGCCGTCGCCGATGCCATCGCCGAGCGCCGTGCGGCCCTGGAGACCGAGGCGCTGGAGGCGGGCCTGGCGGCGGAGGCGCTCGACGTCACGCTGTCGGGCCGGGGTCAGCGTCCCGGCGGCCGCCATCCCGTCGTGCGTGCGCTGGAGCGCATGGAGGCGATCTTCCGCAACGCCGGTTTCGAGGTGCGCGAGGGGCCGGAGATCGAGGACGATTTCCACAACTTCACGGCCCTGAACATCCCCGAGAATCATCCCGCTCGTGCCATGCACGACACGTTCTATTTCCCGGGCGGCCACCTGCTGCGCACGCATACCTCGCCGGTGCAGATCCGCGCCATGCAGGCCGAAGGCGTGCCCATCCGGATCATCTCGCCGGGGCGGGTCTATCGCTGCGACTCCGACCAGACCCACACGCCCATGTTCCATCAGGTGGAGGGCCTGGTGATCGACCGGGACGTCAGCTTCGCCAATCTGAAGGCGGTGCTGCACGACTTCGTCGAGCAATTCTTCGAACGCCGGGCCACGCTGCGGTTCCGGCCGTCGTATTTCCCGTTCACGGAACCCTCGGCCGAGGTGGACGTGCTCTCCGAGCAGGGCCGCTGGCTGGAGATCCTGGGCTGCGGCATGGTGCACCCGAACGTGCTGCGCAACGTCGGCGTCGATCCGGAGGAATACACCGGTTACGCGTTCGGCATGGGCGTGGAGCGGCTGGCGATGCTGCGCTACGACGTCCGCGACCTGCGCACTTTCTTCGATAACGATCTCGCCTTCCTGGAGCAGTTCGCGGGACGATGAAGATCAGCGAGACATGGCTGCGCCGCTGGGTGGACCCCGACGTGTCGACCGAGGCGCTGGTCGAACGCCTCACCCTCGCGGGGCTGGAGGTGGACGGCATCGAGCGCTTCGGCGCCGGGCTCGAGGGTGTCATGGTGGGCGAGGTGCTGGACGTCGCGCGCCATCCGGATGCCAACCGGCTGAGCGTCTGCCGGGTCGCCAGCGGCGGCGAGGAGGTGCAGATCGTCTGCGGCGCCCCGAACGTGCGTGCCGGCCTGCGCTCGGCCCTGGCTCTGCCGGGCACCATTCTGCCGAACGGCATGAAGCTGAAACGGGCGAAGCTGCGGGGCGTCGAGTCGGCAGGCATGCTCTGCTCCATCGCCGAACTCGGCCTCGGCGAGGAATCCGACGGCATCATGGAACTGCCCGCAGACGCACTGGCGGGAACGCCGCTCGGCGAGCTGCTGGGCCTGCCCGATACCGTCATCGATATCGACCTCACCCCGAACCGGGGCGACTGCTTCAGCGTGCTCGGGGTCGCGCGTGAGGTGGCCACCTTCACCGGTGCCGCCCTGACGGATCCGTCGGTGCCGCCGGTGGAGGCCGGCAGCGATGCGGCGCATCCCATCCGGGTGCTGGCCCCCGAACGCTGCCCGCGGTTCATCGGCCGCGTCGTGCGCGGCATAGACGCCGGCGCCCGCACGCCCCTGTGGATGCAGGAGCGGCTGCGGCGCAGCGGCGTCCGCGCCATCCATCCCGTCGTCGACGTGACCAATTACGTGCTGCTCGAGTACGGACAGCCTCTGCACGGCTACGATCTCGGTCTCTTGCAGGGCGCCATACAGGTCCGCGCCGGCGAGGAAGGGGAATCCCTGGAACTCCTGGACGGGCGCACGGTGGAAGTGGACGGCGAGATACTGGTCATCGCGGACGACCGGGGGCCGATCGGGCTGGCCGGCATCATGGGCGGTGAGTCCACGGCGGTGAGCGCGGCCACGGTCGACGTGCTGCTGGAGGGCGCTTTCTTCGCGCCCGACGCACTCGCGGGCCGGGCGCGGCGCTTTGGCCTGCACACGGATGCCTCCATGCGTTTCGAGCGCGGCGTGGACCCGGCCCGGCAGCGGCGGGCCATCGAACGGGCGACGGCGCTGCTGGTCGACATCGCCGGGGGTACGCCGGGTCCGGTGACCGAGGTCGCGGACGAAGACTGCCTGCCGGCTCGCGCGGCCGTGCTCCTGCGCCGACGGCGACTGGCTCGGGTCCTCGGGGTAACCCTGGAGGACGGCGAGATCCGGGGCATCCTGGAGCGGCTCGGCAACACGGTGACGCCCGTCGACGAGGGTTGGGAGGTCACGCCGCCCACCTTCCGGTTCGACATCGCCATCGAAGAGGACCTCATAGAGGAAGTGGCCCGCGTCCACGGCTACGACGAGATCCCGGAGATTCGCACGCGCGGTGCCCTGGGCCTCCCGGCGGTGACGGAAACCGCAGTGGATCGCGATCGGGTCCGCTCGGCCATGGTCGACCGGGGCTATCACGAGGCGATCACCTACAGCTTCGTCGATCCGCGGCGCCAGCAGGAGATCATGGGCGAGAGCGGCGCGCTCGCGCTCGCCAACCCGATCTCCTCCGAGCTGTCGGTCATGCGCTCCTCGCTGTTGCCGGGGCTGCTGGAGGCGGTCGCCAGGAACGTGAGCCGCCAGCGCGCGCGGGTGCGGCTGTTCGAGATCGGCGTGTGCTTCTCGGGCGCCGAGGGTTCCGTGGTGGAGAAGCCCCGGCTCGCGGCCGTGGCCTGCGGTCCGGTCTTGCCCGAGCAATGGGGCGCGGAGGAGCGCCCGGCGGACTTCTTCGACATGAAATCGGACCTGGAGGCCGCGCTGGCGCTGAGCGGCGATGCCGCCGCCGTCCGGACGGAGCCGGCAGCCCATCCCGCGATGCATCCGGGCCAGTGCGCGGCGGTGGTGAGGGGTACGGACCGTCTCGGGCATATCGGCCGGCTGCACCCGGCGCTGGCGTCCCGCCTCGATCTGCCGGAGTCGGTCGTGCTTTTCGAACTGGATTTCACCGCCGCATTCGCCGCGAAAGTGCCGGTATCCGCGCCGATCTCGCGCTATCCGTCCGTGCGTCGCGATATCGCCGTGCTGGTGGCGGACGAGGTGGCGGTCGGCGACATGGCTGCGGCACTCGGCGGCGTCGGCGAGGGGGCCCTGCGCGAGGTCCGCGTGTTCGATGTGTACCGCGGCAAAGGCATAGAAGAAGGGCTAAAAAGCGTAGCTTTAGGCTTGATTTTGCAAGAAACATCGCGCACCCTTACTGACGATGAAGCGGATGCCGCCGTGCGTTCGGCAGTGCAGATTCTGGAACGGGACTTCGGAGCAAAACTGAGAGACTGATGGCACTGACGAAGGCAGCAATGGCGGAGTCGCTGTTCAACGAGCTGGGTCTGAACAAGAGAGAAGCTCGCGAACTGGTCGACCTCTTCTTCGAGGACCTCCGGTCCGCATTGGCCGCCGGCGAACAAATAAAGCTTTCGGGCTTCGGTAACTTCGATCTTCGGGACAAGAACGAGCGGCCCGGCCGCAACCCGAAGACGGGGGAAGAGATACCGATCTCCGCACGACGTGTGGTGACTTTCAGGCCCGGACAAAAATTAAAAGCCCGAGTGGAAGCCTATGCTGGAACCGGGAAATAACGACGAATTACCACCGATCCCGGGCAAGCGCTATTTCACCATCGGCGAGGTGAGTGAACTCTGTGCGGTGAAGCCGCACGTGCTGCGCTACTGGGAGCAGGAATTCCCGCAGCTCAAACCCGTGAAGCGCCGCGGCAACCGGCGCTACTATCAGCGCCAGGACGTGCTGATCATCCGCCAGATCCGCAGCCTGCTGTACGACGAGGGCTTCACCATCGGTGGCGCCCGGCAGCGTCTCACCGGCGAAGCGGCCAAGTCTGACGTCAGTCAGAGTCAGCAGATTATCAAGCAGTTACGCATAGAACTTGAAGAGATCATGAAGATACTCCGGCGGTGATGCCGGGGTTGCAATGGCGGCTCGCGGGAGTATGATTCAGCCGCCGGAAGTCGGGGCGTAGCGCAGTCTGGTAGCGCACCACAATGGGGTTGTGGGGGTCGGAGGTTCGAATCCTCTCGCCCCGACCATTCGGTCTCTTTTTTCCCGGTTCACTCCCGGGCCAGCAGCTCGGCGGTCGGCGTAGCGTGTGCGTCGCGTCGCAGCACCCGGTCCTCGATGCCGAGCAGTATGGGTTCGGCCTGTTCCCGATAGATATTCACCTTGGCGTTGTAGACGCAGCGGCACAGCCCGTGCTTGTCGGCGATCTCCAGCTTGCGGATGGAGTATTTGCCGGAGGCGAGCTTCTCACCGGTGAGATAACACTTGATCGCCGAGATGCGTTCGCCGGAGAGCACGAGGCCCTTCAGCCGGCGCAGGTTGTGCTGCGCCTGATCCACGAAGCGGATGGCGTCCAGGTCGATGAGGCTGGTGCCGGGCGTCTCGTCCAGCGGGCCGCGGGCATGGAAGTCACCCACGAAGATCTGTCCGGGCATGGCCCGCTCGATCATGCGCGCCAGCTCTATGGTGACTTCGCCCACGATGTAGTCGTGCACGGTCGGGTTGAGGCCGTCGGCCTGGTGGAACTCGTAGCAGCTGCCGACGTGGAAGGCCGCCCGCAGGCGCGGCACCGACGCGGTCTTCGCCTTGCTGCGGGCGATGGCGTTATCGGCCAGCACCAGGTGCATGAAGTGATAGAGGTTGGTGTTGGCGTCCGCCCCGCCGTCCCGGTTCCAGATGTAGAAGCCGTCGCCGGTCGACGAGCGGGCGAAATTGATGCTCAGCTCGCCTTCCAGCATCTTGGCATAGGCCGAATTCAGCGAGTAGGACAGGCTGTTCAGCTGGGTCATCTGTTCGAACGGACTCAGCAGGCTGAAACCCACGATATCGAACAGCGCGACGGCACGATTCTCGACGTAGCTGATGCCGTAGCGCTTCACCATCATGTCGATGATCCGCGTCTCCGCGGGCGTGTCGCGGAGCGGCTCGCGCAGGCGGATCCGCCGAGGCTCCACCCGCAGCAGGCGGGAGACTTTCTCCATCTGCGCCGGGGTGAGCTGACGGCGGCCGGAGATCAGATCCATGATGAAGCGTTCCGACACCCGCCAGCGGTGAGGTTCGCCGGGCGCCGGCGTGGCCGTGTACTCGGCCACTGCGTAGTGGGGAACGACCAGTAGCAGCACGCCGTCGTCGTGGATGCACCAGTTCAGGATGCAGTTCTGGCCGAGGCCCCATTCCCGGTGCAGCCGCTGCTCGAGCTGGACCAGGTTGCTGCGCTGGCGCAGGTCCATATCCGGCGGCAGCTCGGACAGCGTACCCGTGAACAGCGGGCCGGCGCCCGCCGGGCCGTCGTCGGCCGTCGAATAGTCATCCGGATTCATCTCGGCTCCGCTCGGAAGTCGTCTTGCCGCCGGGTTCGCGGTCGGGTTCGTGCTCGGGCTCGTTTTCGGGCTCGATGCGGACGATCGCGGGCAGCCCCTGTGCTGCCGGCGGGCCCCCGCGCGGCGGCGGACCCGTTCGAAGTTAATCAAGAGCCCGTGCGGATGCAAGGAGTCGGTGCAGAGGGCCGGCGGATGCCGGGCCGGTGCTAAACTGCGGTCGCGCCCCGGGCTGCGGCGTGACGCCGGCGGCCGGTGCAGTTGAGGCACGCAGAGCGGAGGCTCGATGAAAAGACTCGAGGGCCTGAAAGCGGCCGTGGGCGAGGGGGGGTATCTGGATGACCCCGAGGCGATGGCGCCCTATCTCGAGGAATGGCGCGGACGCTACCGGAGCGAGACGCCGCTGGTGCTGCTGCCCTCGAGCACGCGCGAAGTCGCCGGGGTGGTCGCCGAATGCGGGCGTCACGGTATCGGCATCGTCCCCCAGGGCGGCAACACCGGCTTGTGCGGCGGGGCGGTGGCCGGCGGCGAAGACCTGCAGGTGATCCTGAGCCTGCGGCGGATGGATCGCATCCGCGAACTCAGCACGGCGGGAGACTTTCTGATCGCGGAGGCCGGCTGCGTGCTGGCCGATCTGCAGGCCGCGGCCGACGAGGCGGGTCGCCTGTTCCCCCTCAGCCTGGCCGCGGAGGGCAGTTGTCAGATCGGCGGGAACCTGTCCACCGACGCCGGTGGCATCAACGTTCTGCGCTACGGGACGGCGCGGCAGCAGGTGCTGGGGCTGGAGGTGGTGCTCGCGGACGGGCGCGTGTGGGACGGTCTGCGCACCCTGCGCAAGAACACGGCCGGCTACGATCTGCGCGACCTGTTCATAGGGGCCGAGGGCACGCTGGGCATCATCACGGCGGCGGCGCTGCGCCTCCATCCGCGCCCGGGCGACGTCGCCACTGCGATGATCGCCATCGACGGACCCGGCCGCGCGGTAGCGCTGCTGGAGGCCATGCGTGCCCGGCTCGGCGAGGAGATCAGCGCCTTCGAACTCATCTCCGGCCGAGCGCTGGAGTTCGTCCTCGCGCACATCGCCGATACCCGCCACCCCTTCGATGAGGACCATCCTGCCTATGTGCTGATGGAGAGCACGGCCAACAGCCCGGGCGACGCCATGCCGCGGCTCGAGGCCGCTCTGGAAGCGGCGCTGGACGAGGGTCTCCTCAGGGACGCGGTCGCCGCCGGCGACGGGCGCCGCCGGGATGCGCTCTGGCGCCTGCGGCACAGCATCTCCGAGGCCCAGCGGCACGAGGGCGTCAGCCTCAAGCACGACATCTCCGTGCCGGTGGAGCGTATCGGCGAATTCCTGGAGCGGGCCGGGGCGGCGCTGGCCGGCCGGTTTCCGGAAGCCCGGCTGGTGGTGTTCGGCCACGTCGGCGACGGCAATCTCCATTACAACCTGAGCCAGCCGGTCGGCGCCGATCCGGTGTCGTTCCGCGCCGCCGAACCCGAGGTCAACGGGATCGTATTCGACACCGTCCATGCGTGCGGCGGCAGCTTCAGCGCCGAGCACGGTGTGGGCCTGCTGCGGCGCGAGCAGATGCGCCGCTACCTGGACGATACGGAACTGGACCTGATGCGCCGCCTGAAGACAGCCCTCGATCCGGCCGGGATCCTGAACCCGGGCAAGGTGCTGTGAACGGAGCGGGCCGGGACGGTACGGAGCGCGAGGGAGAGACGGCCACAGCGCGCCTCGACGGAAACCCGGCCGCCGCGCGTGCCTCCGCCGACAGCGAGCAACTCGCGACGGCGCGGCTGGACGAGGGCAGCGAGGCGCAGCGGCCGGACACTGTCAGCGGCGCCGAACTCGCCGTCGGCACGGTCATCGGCGGGCGTTACGAGCTGTTGCGCCGGGTAGCCGGCGGCAGCATGGGAGTGGTCTACAAGGCCCTGGACCGACAACGCACCCTGGAGACGCACGAGCCGGCCTGGGTTGCCGTCAAGGTGCTGACGCCGCGGCTCGACCAGCACGGCCCGGCGTTGCGCGCGCTGCAGCGAGAAGCCGAAACCGGGCTCCTCCTGGACCATCCCAACGTGGTGAGCTTCCATGGCCTGGGCCGCGATGGCAACCGTTTCTACATCGTGATGGAATGGCTGCCCGGCTGCTCGCTGGCCGACTGGCTGGATCGGCGGCCGGGCGAACCGATGCCCACCGACTATGCGCTGCACATCGTGCGCAGCATCGGTGCGGCGCTGGCCCATGCCCACGAAAGAGGTGTGGTCCACGCCGACGTAAAGCCCGGCAACGTCATGCTGTTGCCGGACGGGGGCGTGCAGCTCTGCGATTTCGGCATTGCCCGCCTGGACCGGGTGCTCGCGACCGGCACGGGCACCTTCGACCCGGGAGTTCTGAAGGCGGCCACGCCGGCCTATTCCAGCCCCGAGGTACTGAAAGGCGAGACGCCGACGATCCGCGACGATATCTACTCGCTGGCCTGCGTCGCCTATCGCATGCTGTCCGGCCGCCGGGTATTCGGCAACCGGGATGCGCTGGAGGCCGAGGCGGCGGGGGAGTGTCCGGGCCGCATCGAGGGCCTCGGCGAGGCCCGCTGGCAGGCCCTGGAGGCAGCGCTCGCGTTCTCGCGCTACGAGCGTCCGCCGGACGTGCGTACGTTCCTGCGCACGTTCGCCGCCGGACGCGCGGGACGGCGCCGGCGCATCCTGCTGATGCTCGCTGTGCTGCTGCTGGGCGCGGCAGCGGTGATCGTGCCGCTGGCCGCGATCTGATGGCAGCGAGACCCGCGTGAACCCCGGCGCCGGCGGTCCGTCGATCCGCTACAATGCGCTGCGACGGGCGCAGGCGCGCCGGCGAGAACGACAAGCGGTCGCCAGGACGACGAAGTTGACGGAGGCAGCGTGAGCGAGCGGAAAGACAAGCGACGGTATTCGCGCATCGTGGTGGAAGGCGTGGAGCACGCGCCCGGCCGCGCGATGCTGCGGGCGGTGGGTTTCGGCGACGAGGACTTCACCAAACCGCAGGTCGGCATCGCCTCCACCTGGAGCATGGTCACGCCCTGCAACATGCACATCGACGGGCTGGCACGGTCTGCGGCGGAAGGCGCCGACGGCGCCGGCGGCAAGGCGGTCATCTTCAACACGATCACGGTCTCCGACGGCATCTCGATGGGCACGCCCGGCATGCGCTACTCGCTGGTATCCCGGGAAGTCATTGCCGATTCCATCGAGGCGGTGACCGGCGCCCAGGGCTTCGACGGCCTGGTCACCATCGGCGGCTGCGACAAGAACATGCCGGGCTGCGTCATCGCCATGGCGCGGCTCGACCGCCCCTCCGTCTTCGTCTACGGCGGCACCATCCAGCCGGGGCCGAAGCGCCGTGACATCGTCTCGGTATTCGAGGCCGTCGGCGGGGTCTCCGGCGGCACCGTGAGCATGGAGGAACTCGGCGAGGTGGAGCGTACGGCCATACCGGGACCCGGGGCCTGCGGCGGCATGTACACGGCTAACACCATGGCCTCCGCCATCGAGGCGCTGGGGCTCAGCCTGCCGGACAGCTCCGCCCAGGAGGCGGTGTCGGGCGCGAAGACGGAAGACTGCCGACGGGCGGGCCGTGCCGTGCTCGAGCTGCTGGAGCGAGATATCCGACCCTCGCACATACTGACGCGGGAAGCCTTCGAGAATGCCATCACGGTGGTCATCGCGCTCGGCGGCTCGACCAATGCGGTGCTGCACCTGCTGGCCATCGCCCATGCCGCGAATGTGCCGCTGGAGCTGGACGACTTCACCCGCATCGGCAAGCGGGTGCCCGTGCTGGCCGACCTGAAGCCGAGCGGGCGCTACGTCATGAGCGACCTGGTGGCCATCGGCGGCATCCAGCCGCTGATGAAGATGCTGCTGGACGCCGGCCTGCTGCACGGCGATTGCCTGACCGTGACCGGGCGGACGCTGGCCGAGAATCTCGCCGATGCCGGCACCTACCCGGCGGACCAGGACATCGTGCGGCCGCTCTCCGATCCGCTCAAGGCCGACAGCCACCTGGTCGTGCTGTACGGCAACGTCGCCCCGGAGGGCGCGGTGGCGAAGATCTCGGGCAAGGAGGGCACGCGCTTCACCGGCACCGCCCGCATCTACGAGGCCGAGGAGCAGGCACTGCAGGCCATCCTGGACGGCGATGTGCAGGCCGGAGACGTGGTGGTGGTGCGCTACGAGGGCCCGGTCGGCGGCCCCGGGATGCGCGAGATGCTGAGCCCGACCAGCGCGATCATGGGCAAGGGCCTCGGCGACAAGGTGGCGCTGATCACGGACGGGCGCTTCTCCGGCGGCAGCCACGGTTTCGTCGTGGGGCACGTGACGCCCGAAGCCGCGGTCGGCGGGCCGATCGGCCTGCTGCGAGACGGCGACCGCATCACCATCGACGGCGCCGCATGCCGCATCGAGGCGGACCTCTCCGCGGAGGAACTGGATGCCCGTCGTGCCGACTGGGCGCCTTCCCGGCGGCCACCGGCGCGAGGGCTGCTCGCAAAGTACGCCCGCCAGGTCAGCTCCGCCTCCCTGGGCGCGGTGACCGACCGCTTCGAAGACGACTGACGGCGGCGGTATGGCAGAGGTGACCGACACCGCGCTCACGGAAGCGCCATTCCAGGATGCGCGGGAGCTCGGCGCGCCGGCGGCCTGTGCGGACTCGACCTGGGTGGTGATGAAATTCGGTGGCACCAGCGTGTCCTCCCGGGAAGACTGGCAGCGCATCGCCGGGCTGATCGGCAACCGGATGCGGGCAGGCCTGCGCCCCCTCGTGGTCTGCTCGGCGGTGGCTGGCGTCTCGAACGCGCTGCAGACCCTGATCGATCAGGCCATCGGCGGCGACCCGGAGCCGGTGCTGGGCGAAATCCTCGAGCGCCACCGCCGCCTGGCGGGCGAGCTGGAACTCGATGCCGACGAGGTGCTGGGCGAGTATTTCGACGAACTGCGTCAGCTCGCGGCCGGCATCCGCCTGATCCGCGAGGCCAGCCCGCGGGTGCAGGCCCGCCTGATGGGGCTCGGCGAACTGATGAGCACGCGGCTCGGCGCCGCCTGGCTCGGCGCCCGGGGCGTTGATGCGGCCTGGACCGATGCCCGCGACCACCTGGCCGCGACCGGACAGCGGAACAAGAACGAGCGGCAGCACTTCCTGAGTGCCGTCTGCGCCCACGACAGGGACCCGGACTTTCCGGCGCGCTTCGGGCCGGGCACCGGCGCGGTACTCACCCAGGGCTTCATCGCCCGCAACGAGGACGGCGAGACGGTGTTGCTCGGGCGCGGCGGCTCGGATACCTCGGCGGCCTATTTCGCCTCCCTGCTGGGCGCGCGTCGCCTCGAAATCTGGACCGACGTGCCCGGCATGTTCAGCGGCAATCCGCGGGCCGTGCCGTCGGCGAGGCTGCTGACGGCGCTGCACTACGACGAAGCCCAGGAGATCGCCTCCACGGGCGGCAGCGTGCTGCACCCGCGCTGCGTGCCGCCGGTGCGCCGGGCGCAGATCCCGATCCACGTGCGCTGGACCGCGCGGCCGGACCTGGACGGCACGGTGGTGTCGGCCGCCACCCGGGAGGCCGAGCCGCGGGTCAAGGCGATCTCCCTGCGCATGGGCCTCACGCTGGTGTCCATGGAAGGCGTGGCCATGTGGCAGGAGGTCGGTTTCCTGGCCGATGCCTTCGATGTCTTCCGGCGTCATTCCGTCTCGGTGGATCTGGTCTCCACCTCGGAGAGTAACGTCACGGTCTCTATCGACACGGCGTCCGGAGCGCTCGGCGGCGAGGCGATGGAGGCGCTGGTCGAGGAGCTGGAGACCATCTGCCGGGTGCGGGTCATAGAGGACTGTGCCGCGGTCAGTCTCGTCGGGCGGAAGATCCGCACGATCCTGCACCGGCTCGGCCCGGCGCTGGAGGTCTTCGAGGAGCAGCGCATCCACCTGGTGACCCAGGCCGCGAGCGACCTGAACCTGACGTTCGTCGTCGACGACGAGCAGGGCTACCGGCTGGTGCAGAAGCTGCACAGCTCCATCATCGCGCCGCAGCGGCGGGGCGAGGCCTTCGGGCCCTCTTGGGAGGCCCTGCAGGCCGAGGGCGAGGAGGCGCCGGGACTGCCGCCCATGTGGTGGAGCTATCGCCGCCAGGAACTGCTGGCTTTGTGCGAGGAAAACTCGCCGCGCTACGTTTACGACGCGGATACCATCCGGGCGGCGATCGGCCGCCTGCAGTCCATCGAGCATCTGGATGCGGTGTTCTATGCCATGAAGGCGAATTCGAACCCGGACATCCTGCGTCTGGTGGAGAGTGCCGGCGTGAACTTCGAGTGCGTCTCGCCGGGCGAGATCGGACGGGTGCTGGAACTCTTCCCCGACATCGATCGGCGACGCATCCTGTTCACGCCGAACTTCGCGCCGCGCGGCGAGTATGCCGACGGTCTGGAGCTCGGCGTCTGGGTGACCCTGGACAACCTGCATCCGCTGCGCGCCTGGCCTGAGCTCTTCCGCGGCCGGGACGTCTTCATCAGGCTCGACCCGGGTCAGGGCCGGGGGCATCACGAGCACGTGCGCACGGCCGGCACCCATTCCAAATTCGGCATCCCCCTGTTCGAGCTGGACGAGCTGGAGTCGCTGGCCGCGGCGGCCGGTGCGCGGATCGTCGGCATCCACGCCCACACGGGCAGCGGCATCCTGGATCCGACCAACTGGGCGGAGGTCGCGAACGAACTCGCCAACGCCGCTTCGAGGTTTCCGGAGGTGCACACGCTGGACCTCGGCGGCGGGCTGGGCATACCGGAGAAGCCGGGCGAGGACCCGCTGGATACCGGAGAGCTGACCCGGCTGCTGGGCGAGCTGCGCCGGGCCTGGCCGGATTACCGGCTGTGGGTCGAGCCGGGCCGGTATCTGGTGGCTGAGTCGGGTGTGCTGCTCGCGCGGGTTACCCAGACCAAGGGCAAGGGAGTCGTGCGCTACGTCGGCATCGAGACGGGCATGAACAGCCTGATCCGGCCGGCGCTCTACGGCGCCTATCACGAGATCGTGAATCTCACCCGGCTGGGCGAGCCGGCGACGGAGGTGGTGACGGTGGTCGGGCCCATCTGCGAGAGCGGCGACCGGCTGGGCAACGACCGCCTGCTGCCCGAGTGCCGGGAGGGTGACGTGATGCTGGTGGCCAATACCGGCGCCTATGGCTACACCATGGGTTCGCGCTACAACCTGCGCGAGCCGGCGGCCGAGACCCTGCTCGGTAGCGTGCCGGTCAGCGGGTGAGGCTGCGGTGGCGGGCCTCGAGCTCGGCTGCCACGTCCGCCAGATCGAGGCCCTCGACGGCCAGCAATACGAGCAAGTGATAGACCAGGTCGGCGGCCTCGCCGACGACCGCGTTGGTGCCCGCGTCGGTGGCGCTGGCCAGCGCGGTTTCCACCGCTTCCTCGGCCACCTTCTGTGCCACGCGGGCCTTGCCGCCGGCCACCAGGCGGGCCGTGTAACTCTGCGGCGCCTGGGTATCCAGGCGCGCGCGGATCACCTGTTCGAGCTCCCGGAGGAAGGCCGGGTCCCGTTCTTCTGCCATAGCCTCAGACCCTCATCTCTATGCCGCGGTCGGCCAGCCAGCGTTTCAGTTCCGCGATATGGATTTCGCCGCTGTGGAAGACGCTCGCCGCCAGCGCACCGTCGACCCGGGCTTGCGCGAATGCCGCCAGGAAATGTTCCGGCGCGCCGGCGCCGCCGGAGGCGATCAGCGGGATGCCGCAGACCGCGCGGACGGCGGCGAGCTGGCCAAGGTCGTAGCCCTCGCGCACGCCGTCCTGGTTCATGCAGTTGAGCACGATCTCGCCGGCGCCGCGGCGCTGCACCTCGGCCACCCAGTCCAGTGTACGCCGGCGCGTCGCCGTGGTGCGGTCCGGGTCACCGGTGTACTGGTAGACGAACCAGTCGCCGTCTTCCTCCCGGCTGTCGATGCCCACCACGACGCACTGCACGCCGAAGCGGGAGGCGAGCCGGGTGATCAGCTCCGGGTCGGCGAGCGCCGGGCTGTTGATCGAGATCTTGTCGGCACCCCGGTTCAGCACGCTCTCGGCGTCCTCCAGGCTGCGGATGCCGCCGGCGACGCAGAAGGGGATGTCGAGTACGGCCGCCACCCGCGAGACCCAGCTGCGGTCCACGGAACGTCCGTCGGGGCTGGCGGTGATGTCGTAGAAGACCAGCTCGTCGGCGCCCTCGTCCCGATAGCGCTGCGCGAGCTCGAGGATATCGCCCACGTCGCGGTGGTTGCGGAAGCGCACGCCCTTCACGACGCGGCCGTCGCGGACGTCCAGGCAGGGGATTATGCGTCGCGCGAGAATGACTGCAGCTCCTCTCTCGTCAGCGTGCCTTCCAGCAGCGCCTTACCGGTGATTGCCGCCGCGGCGCCGCACCGCCTGAGCGTCTCGAGATCGTTCACGTCGCGCACGCCGCCGGAGGCCTGCAGGCCGATATCCGGGAAGCGGGAGACAAACTCGCCGTACAGATCCACGTTGGGCCCGGTCAGCGCGCCGTCGCGGCTGATGTCGGTGCACAGCACGTGGCGCAGGCGCGGCTCGGTGAAGCGCTCCACCGCCTGCCACAGCGTCAGCTCCGAGTCCCGCGTCCAGCCGTGGCTGGTCACCCGGGGGATGCCACGCTCATCGAGCCGGACGTCCAGCGCGATGACGATCCGCTCCGGTCCCGCCTCGCGCAGCCAGCCCGTGACCGTCTCGGGGCGGTTCACCGCCAGGCTGCCGATCACGACGCGGTCGACGCCGCAGCCGAGCAGACGCTCGAGGCGCTCCTGGTCGCGGATGCCGCCGCCCACCTGCACGGTCATCGTCGTCCCGGTGGCGATCGCACGGATGATGTCCAGATTGGCGGGGTCGCCGGTGCGGGCCCCGTCCAGGTCCACGACGTGCAGCTCGCGGCAGCCGGCCGACTGGTACTCCAGTGCCAGCTCCAGGGGATCGTGGTCGTAGCCGGTCTCGGCGTCGAATTCGCCCTGGAACAGGCGCACGCAGCGCCCGCCGCGCAGATCGATGGCCGGCATTACGATCACAGGGCGTACTCCAGGAAATTCTTCAGCACCGTCGCACCGTGGGCGGAGGAGCGCTCCGGGTGGAACTGGGTGGCGAAGAAGTTGCCGCTCTCGAAGACGGCCGTGAATTCGCTCCCGTACTCGGTGCGACCCGTCGTGGTGTCGGCAAGCGGCAGCGCGTAACTGTGGATGAAATAGAAATGCGCGCCGTCGGGCACGTCCCGCAGGAGTACCGAGTGGCCATCCTTGCGCACCCGGTTCCAGCCCATGTGCGGCACGGGCAGATCGGGCGAGGCGGGCAGCCGTCGGGCGCGCCCGGGCACGACGCCGAGGCAGTCCGCATCGTCCTCCTCGGAGCCGGCGGCCAGCAGCTGCATGCCGAGGCAGATGCCCAGCACGGGCTGCTCGAGGGTGGGCAGCAACGCATCGAGGCCGAAGGAACGGAGCCGCGCCATCGCGTCCGCCGCGGCGCCGACGCCGGGGAGGATCACCGCACGCGCGCCGCGGATCTCGTCCAGGTCGGTGCTGAGGGCGGCGTTCGCGCCGAGGCGCGCGAGCGCCCCGGTCAGCGAGGCGATGTTGGCACCGCCGGAGCCGACGATCACGACCTCACGCGCGCCCGCCATGGTTACAGCGTCCCCTTCGAGGAAGGCAAGGCAGCTCCCTCGATACGCAGGGCCTGGCGCAGCGTGCGTCCGAGTCCCTTGAAGCAGATTTCCACCATGTGGTGGGCGTTCTCGCCCTCCACCTCGACATGCAGCGTGGCGCGCAGCGCATCGGCCAGGGAACGGAAAAAATGGGTCACCATCTCGGTGGGGAGCTCGCCCACCCGGTCCCGGGGGAATTCACCGCGGAAGACGAAATAGGGCCGGCCGGAGAGGTCCAGCGCGATACGGGCCTGGGCCTCGTCCATGGGTAGCACGAAACCGAAGCGGCCGATACCGCGCTTGTCGCCCAGCGCCTCCCGGATGGCCTCGCCGAGCGCGAGCGCGACATCCTCCACGCTGTGATGCTCGTCGACGTGCAGGTCGCCGTCGCAGCTGAGCCGCAGCGAGAAGCCGCCGTGGGTGGCGATCTGCTCCAGCATGTGGTCGAAGAAGCCGATACCGGTGGCGATGCGGTTGCCGCCCTCCCGGTCCAGGTCCACCGCGGCCGTGATGCGTGTCTCCCGCGTGTTGCGGGTGACGCTCGCACGGCGTGGCAGGGCGCACAGCCGGTGAGCGATGCCGCTCCAGTCCAGGCCGTCCTCGCCCAACCGCAGGCCCGGGATGCCGATGGCCTCGGCGAGCCGGGTATCCGTCTCCCGGTCGCCCACGACCGCGCTGCGTTCGAGATCCAGCGTGTTTGCCGTGAGGTAGCGGGTCAGGAGCCCGGTGGCGGGTTTGCGGCAGGCGCAGCCGTCCGTCTCGAAATGGGGGCAGATGAACTCCTCGTCGAAGGTGATGCCCTGGCTGGCGAACAGCGCGCGCATGTGCTCGTGAGGGATGCGGAAGTCGTCTTCCGGGAAGGACTCGGTGCCCAGGCCGTCCTGGTTGGAGACCAGCACGAAGCGGTAGCCCGCCGCCTTCAGGCGCAGCAGCGCCGGGATGACGCCGGGGACCAGGCGCACCTTGTCGAGACGGTCCACCTGCTCGTCGGCAGGCTCCTCGATCAGCGTGCCGTCCCGGTCGACGAACAGGACCCGCAGCCCGCTCATGCGCGCACCGCCTGGCGGCCGAGGACCGCGAGCAGCCGGTCGTTGTCCCCGGTCTCGCCGATGGTGATGCGCAGACAGTTCTCGAGGCCCGGTTCGCCGCCGAAGTCCCGCAGCAGCAGGCCCGCTTGCCGGGCGCGGGCGAGGGCGTCGGCGCTGTCGCGGAACCGCACCAGCAGGAAGTTGGCGTCGCTCGGCCATACCCTGACGACGGCCGGGCATGCCTCCAGCGCCTCGCGGACCCGCTCGCGTTCGTCGCGGAGGGCACGGATGCGCTCCGGCATGATGCGGAACGATTCGTTCACGACGGCGGCGGTGGCTGCCTCGACCGTCGGCGTCGGGATGGCGTAGGGCGGCATCACCTTGCCCAGCAGACGCACGACGGCGGGCCGGCCGAGGGCGACGCCGCAGCGGGCGCCGGCCAGCCCGTAGGCCTTCGACAGCGTGCGCAGCACCACCAGGTTGTCGTGTGCGGCCAGCAGGGGGGGGCAGGGGTCCTCGTCGCCGAATTCCACGTAGGCCGCGTCCAGCACCACCAGCCCGCGGCCCGCGAGTCCCTCGCAGAGCGCGGCGATCACCGCCGGGGGGATGCTGTTGCCGGTGGGGTTGTTGGGCGAGGTCAGGAACAGCAGACGGCAGCGTTCGTCCCATGCCGCCAGGATGCCATCGGCATCGATGCGGAACTCCGGGGCGAGCAGCGGGACCCGGCGCACGCCTGCGTTCTGGATGTCGGCGTAGACCTGATACATGCCGAAGGTGGGCGGGCAGATCACCACGTCGTCCAGGCCGGGGCGGCAGAAGCAGCGGATCAGCAGGTCGATGGCCTCGCTGGTGCCGCGGGTGACGAAGGTCTCCTCCGGGCTCGCCCCGTAGTGCCCGGCGAGCAGCGCGGTGAGCGCGCCCGGCCGGGCCTCGGGATAGCGGTTCAGGCCGCGTTCGCTCGCGTCGCCGCCGGCCCGCCAGGGCGCCTCGTTGGCATTGAGACGCACGGCGTCCGGCGCGTAGCCGGCCGGCTCGTAGGCCTTCAGCGCCCGGATCTCCGGACGCGCGAGTGCGAGCACCGCGTCGCTCATGCCACCGTCCGCCGGCGGATCTTTTCGAGACGCAGGGTCACCGCCCGCGCATGGGCGTCCAGCCCCTCGAGGCCCGCCAGGGTCACGGCGGTCGGCCCCAGGCCCTCCAGCCCTGCGGCACTCAGTTCCTGCACCGTCATGTGGCGCAGGAACTGATCGACGCCGAGACCGCTGTAGGTGCGGGCGTAACCGTAGGTGGGCAGCACGTGGTTGGTGCCGCTGCAGTAATCGCCCATCGACTCGGGCGTCCATGGACCCAGGAAGACCGAGCCGGCATTGCGGATGCGGGGCAGCCAGCTGCGGGCATCCGCCGCCTGCACGATCAGGTGTTCCGGCGCGTAGGCGTTGCTCACCCGCACGGCCTCGGCCAGGTCGTCCACGATGATGACCGCGCTGTGGGCCAGGGCCTCGCGCACGATACTGCCCCGACCGAGCGCCTCCGTCTGTTCCTCCAGCGCGGCGGCAACGGCTTCGGCCAGCGCGGCGTCCGGCGTCACCAGGAAGACCTGGGAGTCCGGCCCGTGCTCCGCCTGGGACAGCAGGTCCGAGGCCACGAACGCCGGATCCGCATCGCCGTCGGCGATGACCAGCACCTCGGAGGGCCCGGCCGGCATGTCCAGCGCCGCGCCGTCCGGGTCGGCCGCTACCAGGCTCTTTGCGGCCGTGACCCAGGCGTTACCGGGGCCGAAGATCTTGTTGACCCGCGGTACGGATTCGGTGCCGTAGGCCATGGCGGCGACCGCCTGTGCCCCGCCAATGCGGTAGACGGCGGTGGCACCGGAGCGCCGCGCGGCGACCAGCACCGCCGGGTCCGCCGTGCCGTCCGGGCGCGGCGGCGTGCAGAGGATGCGCTCCGGGCACCCGGCAATGGTCGCCGGGACGGCCAGCATGATGGCGGCCGAGGGCAGGGGAGCCGTGCCGGCCGGCACGTAAAGTCCGACCGCGTCCAGCGGATGGCTGAGCCGCTCGCAGACCACGCCGGGGGCGGTCTCGACCCGCACCGGCTGCGGCAGTTGGGCGCGGTGGAAGCTCTCGACGGTCTCGATGGCACGGTCGATGGCGGCGACCGCCTCCCGGCCGAGCCTTGCTTCCGCGGCCGTGAAGGCCTCCTCCGGCACCTGTAGTTCGTCGACGTCGGCGCGGTCCAGCTCCCGGGTCAGGCGCCGCACGGCGGCGTCGCCGTCCGCGCGTACGGCAGCCAGGATCTCCCGCACCGTCGCGTCCACCGAGGCGCCGGCCGCGACCGCCGGGCGCCGCAGCAGATCCTCGCGCGCCGCATCGTCGAGTTCGTTCCATCGATAAAGGGTCAGGGACATGGTCGGCTCCGTCTTCGGTCGACTCCGGATCAGGCGAGCATCTTCTCGACCGGCAGCACGAGCATGGCGCTGGCGCCGGCGGCCTTCAGGTTTTCGAGGGTCTCCCAGAATACATTCTCGCGGCACACCGCGTGCACGGCGACGCGATCCTCGCGTCCCTCCAGGGGCAGGATGGTGGGCGCCTCGGATCCCGGCAACAGCCGCGTGATCTCGGCCAGCGCGCTGCGCGGCGCGTGCAGCATGATGTACTTGCTCTCGCGTACCTGCTGCACGCCCTCGATGCGCATCAGCAGACGCTCGATCCACTCGACCTTGGCCGGCGGCAGCTCGGCAGCGGTGCGAATCAGCGCCGCCTCGCTCTCGAGCACCGTCTCCACCTCGCGCAGCTGATTGGCGGCGAGCGTGGAGCCGGTGGACACCAGGTCGCAGATGAAATCGGCCCGTCCCAGTCGCGGGGCGATTTCCACCGCGCCGGAGAAGTGGACGATCTCGGCCTCGATGCCGGCCTCGCGCAGGAAACCTGCCAGGACGCCAGGATAACTGGTCGCGATGCGCCGGCCGGCGAGGGAGGCCGGGCCCTCGTAGGGCAGCTCGTCGGGAGCGGCGATGCACAGCCGGCAGTGACCGAAATCCAGCCCGCGGATGACCTCGAAGTTGGACAGCTCGCCGTTGCCGTCGCCGTGCAGACGTTTTTCGTGGATCACGTTCAGCCCCGCGATGCCCAGGTCGCAGACATCGTCGGCGACCAGGCCCGGAATGTCGTCGTCGCGTACCAGCAGGATGTCGATGGGCATGTTTTCGCCGAAGCAGAACAGCTGGTCCTTGCTCTGGGTGTACTTCAGTCCGCACCGCGACAGGAGATCGAGACAGTGCTCGGTCAGGCGGCCGGATTTCTGGATCGCGATCTTCAGCCGCGGGGTTTCGCTCTGCATTCGGGGTTCCTCGGGGAGGCGCGTCGGCGCCTCCGTGTCAGTCCTTGCGGGTTCGCTCCAGCGCCGTGCGGTAGCCGCCGAAGCCGTCGGCGAGAAACCGCGCGACCCGGCCGATGGTCGTCACGCTGACGCCGGTCATCTCGTTGATCCGGCGATAGGGCAGACCTTCGTCGAGCAGTTGCACCACCCGCCAGCGGTCGACGAGTGCCTGCAGCTCGGCCGGCGTGCACAGATCGGCGAGCAGGGCGCGCATCTCGTCGGCGCTGCGCATGGCGACCAGCGCCTCGCATAACGCCGTCTGCTCCCGCGCCGCCCGGCGCGCGCGCGTCTCGCGGTTGGGTTTCATGCTGTACCAATGTATTAACGCGTTAATACATTAATGCAAATCGATGGTCCGGTCAACAGGGTCTGCCAGGCCGCATCCGGGCCGCGCAACGATTTCCGTTGAAACCAAAGAACGGTTGACGGCGGCGGCGGGCGGCCACTATAGTCGCCGCTACTCATCGAGACCGGCTGAGGGAAGGGCCCGACGACGCCGGGGCAACCTTCAGGCCTAACCAGCCTGAAAAGGTGCCAACTCCTGCGGCAGCACGAAAAAGGTGCTGAGCGAAAGATGAGTGTCCGAGCAGCGGTAGCGATACCGATGGGCGAGGCACCTTCCTCGAGTTCTCCGCAGAGTGGCAGCCTGAGTGCCGGGCCCGCGATCAGACGGAGAACATTCATGACACAAGGCCCCCAGAGTGCGACCCAGGCTGTGCGTGCGGCGCTGGAGTCCGACGCCCAGCACGGCGCGGTCGTCCCGCCCCTGCACCTGTCGTCCAATTACACCTTCGAGGGCTTCGGCCGACCGCGTCAGTACGACTACACGCGCAGCGGCAACCCCACGCGAGATGCCCTCGGCCGGGCACTGACGGAGCTGGAGGGCGGCGCAGGCGCCGTCGTGACCGCCTCGGGGATGTCGGCCATCACGCTGGTCTGCCAGCTCCTCAAGCCGGGCGACCTGCTGATCGCGCCACACGACTGCTACGGCGGCAGCTTCCGGCTGTTCCGCAATCTGGCCGACCGGGGCGCATTCGACCTCGAATTCGTCGACCAGACCGATGTCCGCGCGCTGGAGGAGGCCTGCAGCCGCGGGCCGCGGCTGATCTGGGTGGAGACGCCGAGCAACCCCTTGCTGCGTATCACGGACATCAACCGGGTCGTCGGCCTGGCGAGGGACTGCGGCGCTCTGGTCGCCGTGGACAACACCTTCCTGTCGCCGGCACTGCAGCAGCCGCTGGCCCTCGGCGCCGACCTCGTCGTGCATTCGACGACCAAGTATCTGAACGGCCACAGCGACGTGGTCGGCGGGGCAGTCGTGGCCGGCGACGAGGCGCTGGCATCGGAACTCGCCGACTGGGCGAACTGTATCGGCATAACGGGAGCGCCGTTCGACAGCTACCTCACGCTGCGGGGCGTGCGCACGCTGTTCGCGCGGATGCGCCAGCACGAGGAGAACGCGGCGGCGCTGGCGGAGTTTCTGGCGGGTCAGGAACAGGTGGCGCGGGTGTACTACCCCGGGCTGGAGAGTCATCCCGGCCACCTGATCGCCGCCCGGCAGCAAAGCGGTTTCGGCGGTATGGTCAGTTTCGAACTCAGGGGCGGCATCGAAGATGCCGGTCGCATCGCGGAGGGACTCGTCCACTTCTCGCTCGCCGAATCCCTCGGCGGGGTCGAGAGCCTGGTCTGTCACCCGGCGACGATGACCCATGCGCCCATGACGCCGGAGGCCCGCACCGCGGCCGGTATCAGCGACAGCCTGATCCGTCTCAGCGTCGGCATCGAGTCAGCGACGGACCTGATCGGCGACCTCGAGCGGGCGCTGGACGGCCTGGGCGCGCGGGGCGACCTGCGAGCGGTGGCCGGCTGAGCGATCCGCGGCAGACGACGAATCAACGGAACCTCACAAGGGAGAGAGGACAGAGCGATGGCACTGGATAAAACCAAGCTTCATTACGAGACCCTGCAGATCCACGCCGGCCAGGAGCCGGCGCCGGGCACGAACTCGCGGGCGGTCCCCATCTACCAGACCACGTCGTACACGTTCGACGACACGGCGCATGGCGCGCGCCTGTTCGGCCTGGAGGAGTTCGGCAACATCTACTCCCGGATCATGAATCCGACCAACGACGTGTTCGAGCAGCGGGTGGCCGCGCTGGAGGGCGGCGTGGCGGCGCTGGCGACGGGCAGCGGCCAGGCGGCCCAGTTCCTGGCCATCACGACGCTGGCGCAGGCGGGCGAGAACATCGTCGCCCGCAGCTCGCTCTACGGCGGTACCTACAACCAGTTCAAGGTCTCGCTGCCCCGGCTCGGCATCGACGTGCGCTTCGTCGAGGGCGACGCGCTCGACGACTATGCGGCCGCCATCGACGAGAACACGAAGGCGCTGTACGTCGAGTCGATCGGCAACCCGGGCTTCGACGTGCCCGACTTCCGGGCGCTGGCCGATCTCGCCCACGACAACGGCATTCCGCTGATCGTGGACAACACGCTGGGCTGCTGCGGCTACATCGTGCGGCCGATAGACCACGGTGCCGATATCGTGGTGCAGTCCGCCACCAAGTGGATCGGCGGACACGGCACCACCATCGGCGGGGTCATCGTCGACTCCGGCCGGTTCGACTGGTCGAACGGCAAGTTCCCCGTGTTCACCGACCCGTCGCCCGGCTATCACGGTTTGAAATTCGCGGAGGTGTTCGGGCCGGATGGGCCGTTCGGCAATATCGCCTTCATCATCCGTGCCCGCGTGGAGGGCCTGCGCGACATCGGCCCTGCGCTGAGTCCGTTCAACTCCTTCCTGCTGCTGCAGGGCCTGGAGACGCTGTCGCTGCGGGCCCAGCGCCATGCCGACAACTCGCTGGAGCTCGCGCGCTGGCTGGCCGAGCAGCCCGACGTCTCGTTCGTGAACTACCCGGGCCTCGAGTCCCATCCCTATCACGAGCGGGCGAAGCACTACTTCACCAACGGTTATGGCGCAGTGCTGACCTTCGGCATCCGCGGCGGCGCCGAGGCCGGCAGGCGCTTCATCGAGTCGGTCGAGCTGGCCAGCCATCTCGCCAACGTGGGCGACGCCAAGACGCTGGTGATCCACCCGGCGACCACCACCCACCAGCAGCTGAGCGAGGAAGAGCAGCGTTCCGCGGGTGTGACGCCGGACATGATCCGGGTCTCGGTGGGCATCGAGCACATCGACGACATCAAGGCGGATTTCGAACAGGCCTTCGCCAAGGCCCGGAGCCGGGACGCCGCATGAGCCTGCCTCCCGGCATCGCGCGCTGGCTCTCCACCGAGACGCGCTACCTGGAGCTGCCCGATGCGCTGCCCCTCGAGAGCGGGGACGTCGTCGAAGAACCGGTGGTCGCCTACCGGACCTGGGGCCGGCTGAACCGGGACGGCACGAATGCGGTGCTGGTGTGCCACGCGCTGACCGGCTCGGCCGATGCGGACGACTGGTGGGCCGGCATGCTGGGGCCGGGCAGGGCGCTCGACCCGGAGCGGGATTTCATCGTCTGCAGCAATGTGCTCGGCGGCTGCTACGGCAGTTCCGGGCCGCTGTCGCCGACGCCGGACGGCGGGCGGCGGCAGGGGGGCGACTTCCCTCGGGTGACGGTCCGCGACATGGTGCACCTGCAGCGCCGCCTGCTGGACGCGCTGGGCGTCGGCCGTCTGGCGCTGGTCATCGGCCCGTCGCTCGGCGGCATGCAGGTGCTGGAGTGGGCTGCCTGCTATCCGGACCGGGTGGACGCCATCGCCCCCATCGGCGTCTCCGCTCGGCACAGCGCCTGGTGCATCGGCATCAGCGAGGCACAGCGCCAGGCCATCTGGCGGGATCCGCTGTGGCGAGAGGGGCATTACCCGGACGATGCGCCGCCGCGCCAGGGCATGTCCGTGGCGCGCATGATCGCGATGGTCAGTTACCGGAGCTGGGATAACTTCGAGAGCCGGTTCGGGCGGGACAAGGCGAATCCGGATCTCTTCCAGGTGGAGTCCTACCTGCGCTACCAGGGCGACAAGCTGGTGGACCGCTTCGATGCAGCTGCCTACGTGCGTCTCACCCAGGCCATGGACAGCCACGACCTCGGTCGCGGCCGTGGCGAACTCGAGGCGGTGCTGGCCGGCATGCGGCAGCCGGCTCTCGTGGTCTCCGTCAGCTCCGACGTGCTGTACCCGCCCGCCGAACAGCGCTACCTCGCCGATCACCTGCCGAACGCTCGCTACGAGGTGCTGGACACCCCCCACGGGCACGACGGATTCCTGATCGACCTGGAGGCGCTGGGTGAACTGGTGCGGGAATTCCGCGGCGGCCTCGCTGCGCCGCGGGCGCTGGCAGCCGGCTGAAGCCGGTCGGACGTCAGCCCCTCAGTCTCCGCCGAGCCGCTCGATCACGGCGGCGGTCATCTCCCGCGTTCCCAGGAAGGCATGCCCTCGCGCCGCGATGTCCGCGGTCCGGGCGCCGCCGCGGATGGCCGCCGCCACGGCCTGCTCCACTTCGTCCGCTTCCCCGGGCAGGCCGAGGCTGTAGCGCAGCAGCATCGCCGCGCTGGCGATGGTGGCACAGGGGTTGGCCGCATCCCGACCGGCGATGTCGGGAGCCGAACCGTGGATCGGCTCGTACAGGCCCCGGGTGCCGCCGCCCAGCGAGGCCGACGGGAGCATGCCGAGGGAAGCGGACAGCATCGACGCCTCGTCGGTGAGGATGTCCCCGAACATGTTCTCGGTGACGATGACGTCGAAGTCGGCCGGCCGGCTGATCAGGTGCATCGCGGCGGCATCGACCAGCATGTGTTCCAGCTCCACCTCCGGGAATTCCGCCGATACGATCTCCGTGGTGACCCGCCGCCACAGGCGGGAAGTCTCCAGCACGTTGGCCTTGTCCACGGAGGTGAGCCGGCCGCGCCGGTCCCGCGCCAGCCCGCCGGCGACCCGGACGATGCGCTCGATCTCGGGCCGGGTGTAGCGGCACAGGTCCGAGGCGCTGTCGGCGTCGCGGTGTTTCTCCCCGAAATAGATGCCGCCGGTCAGCTCGCGCACCACCATGAGGTCGGTGCCCTGCAGCCGTTCCGCGCGGATGGCGGAGGCTTCGAACAGTTCCGGCAGCGGCCGCACCGGCCTCAGGTTGGCGAAGACGCCCAGCGCGGAACGCAGGTCCAGCAGACCCTGCTCGGGTCGGACCGGGGCCTCCGGGTCGGACCACTTGGGCCCGCCGACGGCGCCCAGCAGAACGGCATCGGCGCGGGTGCAGAGTTCCAGCGTATCGGGGGGGAGGGCGCTGCCGCGGGCGTCGATGGCGGCGCCGCCTATGAGGCCCTCGTGCATCTCGAAGCGGTGGCCGTGCCGCGACGCCACGGCCTCGAGCACTCGCCGGCCGGCCTCCGTGACCTCGGGGCCGATACCGTCTCCCGGAAGCAGGGCGATCAGGGCTTCCATGGCCGTGTCGTCTCGAAGCGCGCGATGGCGTCTTCCTGGTTCAGCAGGAAGCCGAGCTGATCGGTGCCCTGCATCAGGCAGTAGCGGGCAAAGGCCTCGATGCGGAAGCGGTGCTCGCGGCCGTCGGGCAGCGTGAGTGTATTGCTCTCGAGGTCCAGGACCACATTCGCTCCGGGATGATCCAGCAGCCAGCGGTGCAACTCGGCGGGCACGTCCACCGGCAGCAGGCCGTTCTTCAGCGCGTTGCTGCGGAAGATATCCGCGATCTCGGTGCTGATGACCGCGCGGATGCCGTAATCCGCCAGCGCCCAGGCCGCGTGTTCGCGGGAGGAGCCGCAGCCGAAATTATTGCCGGCGACAAGTATGGTACGGGCCGCGTTCTCCGGTTTGTTCAGCACGAAGTCCGGGTTCTCGCTGCCGTCCTCGCCGTAGCGCCAGTCCGCGAACAGAGCCTCACCGAGCCCCTCCTTGCTGGTGGTGGTCAGGAAGCGGGCAGGGATGATCTGGTCGGTGTCGATGTCGCTCTGGTCGATGACGACCGTGGCCGACTCGATGCGGGTGACGGGTTCCATGGGCTCAGACTCCTTCCAGCAGCGGCCGCGGGTCGGCGATGCGCCCTACGACGGCGGAGGCGGCGGCCGTCAATGGGCTCGCCAGAACCGTGCGCGCGCCCGCGCCCTGGCGGCCCTCGAAATTGCGGTTGCTGGTGCTGACCGAGAGCTTGCCGCGGGGCACCGTGTCGCCGTTCATGCCCAGGCACATGGAGCACCCGGACTCTCGCCACTCGGCGCCGGCCGCACGAAAGACCTCGTCCAGTCCTCTTTCCTCGGCCTGCCGCTTGACCTGCTGCGAGCCCGGCACCACCAGCATGCGGACGTTGTCCGCGACGCGGCGACCGCGCAGGATGGCCGCGACCTGTTCGAGGTCCGACAGCCGGGAGTTGGTACAGCTGCCGACGAAGACGACGTCCACCGGCGTGCCCGCGATCGGCCGTCCGCTCTCGAGTCCCATGTAGTCCAGGGCCTTGGCGAACGCCCGTCCCGGCCCCTCCGGTATGTTCTCGGTCACGGGGACGACCATGCCCGGGTTGGTGCCGAAGGTGACCATGGGTGTGAGGCTCGAGGCATCGATGCGCACCTGCCGGTCGAATGCGGCATCGCCGTCGGTGGCGAGCGCCCGCCAGCGGGCCAGCGCCCGCTCCCAGTCCTCGCCCTGCGGCACCCGCGGGCGGCCCCAGAGATACTCGAAGGTGGTGTCGTCCGGCGCGATCATGCCGGCGCGTGCGCCTGCCTCGATGGACATGTTGCAGATGGTCATCCGGGCCTCCATGTCCAGCGCGCGGATGGCATCGCCCCGGTACTCGATGACGTGGCCCGTTCCTCCGTCCACCCCGATCTCGCCGATGATGGCGAGGATGATGTCCTTGGCGGAGACGCCCGGTCCGAGCCGGCCCGTGACCTCGATGGCCAGTGTCTTCGGCCGGCGCTGCAGCAGGCACTGGGTGGCCAGCACGTGGCCCACTTCCGTGGTGCCGATGCCGAAGGCCAGCGCCCCGAACGCTCCGTGGGTCGAGGTATGGCTGTCGCCGCAGACGATGGTCTTGCCGGGCTGGGTCGCTCCGAGTTCGGGGCCAATGACGTGGACGATGCCGCGGGCATCGCTGTCGAAGCCCAGCAGGTCGATGCCGAATTCCCGGCAGTTCGCCTCCATGCGGCGGATCTGATTGGCCGCGCTCTCGCCGACCACCTCGATGTCGGAGAGCTTGCGCACCGGCGTCGTCGGCGTGGAGTGGTCCATGGTCGCCAGCGTGAGGTCCGGACGGCGCACGGGGAGGCCGCGCTCGCGCAGCACGCTGAAGGCCTGCGGTGTGGTGACCTCGTGAATCAGGTGCAGATCGATGTAGAGGACGGCCGGGGTCTCGTCCGTCTCGGGCACCACGACGTGCTGGTTCCACACCTTTTCGAACAGGGTCTGCACTCCGTTCATGTCGATCGAGCTCATGCGCTGGCGGCTCCCGCGGCCGCGCCGGCGGCCTCGACCGGTTCCAGCCAGCCGCGGGTATCCGCGGTCTCGCCCGAGAACAGGCCGAAGAAAGCCTGCTGCAGGCGTGCCGTGACCGGCCCCCTGCGGCCTTCGCCGATCTGGATGCGATCCACGGAGCGGATGGGCGTCACCTCGGCCGCAGTGCCGGTGAAGAAGAGTTCGTCCGCGAGGTAGAGCATCTCGCGCGGGATGTTCTGGTAGATGACGGGCAGGCCGACGTCCTCGGCCAGGCAGATCACCGTGTGGCGCGTTATGCCGTTCAGGATGGAGGAGGAGACCGGCGGCGTGTACAGCGTCCCGTCGCGCACCAGGAAGAGATTCTCGCCCGCGCCCTCGCTGACCAGGCCGTCGGTGGACAGGGCGATGCCCTCGGCGAAGCCGAGCCGTTTGGCCTCCATGCTGATGAGCTGGCTGGACAGGTAGTTACCGCCCGCCTTGGCCATGGCCGGCATGGTGTTCGGGGCGACCCGCTGCCAGGAAGAGACGCAGACGTCCACACCTTGCTCCAGACCGTCGGCGCCGAGGTATGCGCCCCACTCCCACGCCGCCACCGCGACGTCGACGGGGTGGTCGTCTTTCGGGGACAGTCCAACCTCGCCGTAGCCCCGCAGGGCTACCGGCCGGATGTAGGCGCCGTTGTTCAGCTCATTCTCGATCACCACCCGATGGCACACCTGCATGAGTTCGTCGAACTCGTACGGGATGCGCATGCGGTAGATCTTCGCCGAATCGTACATGCGCTGCATGTGGTCGTGCAGGCGGAATACCCGGCTGCCGGCGGGCGTCTTGTAGACGCGGATGCCCTCGAATACGGACGAACCGTAATGCAGGGCGTGAGCGAGGACGTGCACCTTGGCCTGGTCCCACGGCACCATTTCGCCATTGAACCAGATGTACTTGCTCGCATGGATGGTCATACGAAACTCCTGACGGCCGGGCCGTTAAATGGTTGCGATCTCGCCGGCATCCGGCGCAGGGGTGATTTCCAGTCCTGACTGCTGGCGACGGATGATCCTGTTGGTGACTTCCAGCCAGGCCAGGGCGCCGGCTTCGACGATGTCGGTGCTGACGCCGTGGCCGCGGAACGTGACGTCATTATATTCCACCGTGACCGTCGCCTCACCCTGCGCGTCCTCGCCCTTCGTGACGCTGCGCAGGTCGAAGTTGCGCAGCACCAGGTGGATGCCCGTGATTCGTTCCACGGCCTGACAGGCCGCCGCAATGGGGCCGTCGCCGACGGCCGCCTCTTCCGGGCAGTCGCCGTTCTCGTGGCGCAGGCGTACCGAGGCGGTGGCGGTGGAGCCCGTGCCGGAGTTGACGTTCAGCACCTCCAGCACCCATGGGCCGGGGGCCGTGCCCTCGGCATTGAGTATGAGCGCCTCGATGTCGGCGTCGTAGAGCTCCTTCTTGCGGTCCGCCAGTTTCTTGAACTCCTGGAACGCACGGTTCAGCTCGAAGTCGTCCAGGTCGAAACCGAGTTCCCGCACCCGGTCGCGGAAGGCGTGGCGGCCGCTGTGCTTGCCGAGCACCAGGTTGGAGCGGCTGATGCCGACGTCCTCGGGGCGCATGATCTCGTAGGTCGAGGCATGCTTCAGCATGCCGTGCTGGTGGATGCCGGCCTCGTGGGCGAAAGCATTCTCCCCGACGACGGCCTTGTTGCGGGGGATGTGGATGCCGGTGATGCTGGAGACGAGCCGGGAGGTGGGATAGAGCCGGGTGGTGTCCAGGCCGGTGTCCACGCCGAAGTACTCGCGGCGCGTCTTCAGCGCCATGACCACCTCTTCCAGCGAGCAGTTGCCCGCGCGCTCGCCGATGCCGTTGATGGTGCATTCCACCTGGCGGGCGCCGCCGCGCACGGCCGACAGGCTGTTCGCCACGGCCATGCCGAGGTCGTCGTGGCAGTGCACCGACAGCACGACGTCGTCGATGCCCGGCACGTGCTCCTTGAGGTAGCGGAACAGTTCGTAGAACTCGCCGGGCACCGTGTAGCCGACCGTGTCGGGGATGTTGATGGTCCGGGCGCCGGCCTCGACGGCAGCCGTGACCACCTCGGCCAGGTAGGGAAGCTCAGTACGGGATGCGTCTTCCGGGGAAAACTCGACGTCGTCGCAGAATTGCCGGGCCATCCTGATGGCGCCGGTGGCGCTCTGGATGATCTCCTCCTTGGCCATGTTCAGCTTGTGCGTGCGATGGATTTCGCTGGTGGCCACGAACACGTGGATGCGGGGCTTCTCCGCCGGCTCCACCGCCTTCCAGGCCTTCTCGATATCCTCCGGATTGCAGCGGGCCAGGCTGCAGACGGCGGGGCCTTCGATCTCGCTCGCGATCGCCTGCACCGACTCGAAATCGCCGGGGGAGGCCGCCGCGAAACCCGCCTCGATGACGTCGACCCGGAGTTCTGCAAGTGCCGTGGCGACCCGGAGCTTCTCCCGCAGCGTCATGCTGCAGCCCGGCGCCTGCTCGCCGTCACGCAGTGTGGTGTCGAAAATGCGGACCCGGTCGCCGTCGTCAATGCTCATAAACTCTCTCCATCAAAAAAAAACCCCGCGACCTTTCGGATGCGGGGTTTGCCTTCTCGTTCGCCTTGCCTGTCGGCTACCCGCGCATCCTCCCGTGGAGGGCAAGAAGAAGAAGGCCGGACAGCAGAACGACACGCGGGCTGCGTGCCGTCGGGCATCCGATGCTGCGGGGTGCGTCTGTCATCGCGGCGATAATGTTGCATGCCCGCCCGGGTGTCAACTGCCAGGTTGTTGTTTTCGCTCGCATAGTTGCGCCTGAGACTAATCCGGTGCGGACGGCCGGCTCACGCGACGGTGACGATCACCTTGCCGAGGGCCTTGCGCTCGGCAAGCGTCGCCAGCGCCTCGCCGGCCTCCTCCAGCGGAAAGGTGCCCGAGATATGGGGCTTCAGCTTGCCCTGACCGACGTACTCGAGCAGCTCCCGCGTGTTCTCTTCGTGGGCCTTCGGTTCCCGCTGGGTGAAGGCGCCCCAGAACACGCCGACGATCTCGCAGCCTTTCAGCAGGGCGAGATTGACCGGCACCTTGGGTATCTCTCCGGACGCGAAGCCGATGACCAGTACGCGGCCCTTCCAGGCGATCGAGCGCATGCACTGGTCGAACAGGTCGCCGCCGACCGGGTCGTAGATCACGTCGGCACCCCGGCCGTCGGTGATTTCCTTGACCCGTTCCTTGAGGTTCTCTTCCGTGTAATTGATGAACTCGCTGGCACCGTACTCGCCAGCGAGGTCCAGCTTCTCCTTGCTGCTGGCGGCGGCGATCACCCGCGCGCCCATGAGTTTGCCGAGTTCCACTGCAGCCAGTCCGACGCCACCGGCCGCGCCGAGCACCAGCAGGGTCTCGCCGGGCTGCAGCCGGGCGCGCTGCTTCAGCGCGTGGTAGGAGGTGCCGTAGGTCAGTATGAAGCCGGCCGCCGTCTCGTAGTCCATGTTGTCCGGGATCGGCACGACGGCGACGGCCGGCAGGCAGATCTCCTCCGCCATGCCGCCATGACCGGTCATGCCGAGGACGCGCTGGCCCGGGCGCAGGTGCTCGACACCCTCGCCGAGGCCGACCACCTCGCCGGAGACCTCCCCGCCGGGAGAGAAGGGCATCGGTGGCTTCGACTGGTACTTGCCCGCCATCATCAGTATGTCGGGGAAGTTCACGCCGCAGGCGTGCACCCGCACCTTGACCTCACCCGGACCGGGTTCCGGCGGGTCGACCTCCTCGACAACGAGGCTGCGGGGCGGTCCGTACTCTTTACATAGTGCTGCTTTCACGTTTCCTCCGATGACAGGGACGATTGCGTGACGCTCTCGCGGGCACGGGCGGTGCGCCGTGGCGCGAGAGTCTAGCATCGTTCAGGAGGACGAGTTGCCGGACGGGCGGCCGCTGGCACGTCGAACGACCCCGCGTTATGCTCTCCGGGCTGCGCGCCGGGCGCGTGCTGTCGACGCGGCAGCGGCGGCGCAGATCGTTTCCCTTCATCCAGAGCGGGGTCCGCATGAATTTCGAATATTCCGACAAGGTGAGCCGGCTGCGCGAGCGCGTGACCGAGTTCATGAACGAGTACGTCTACCCGAACGAAGCGGCGTACGAGGAGTACATCGACGCGAGCAAGGATCGCTGGGTCATACCGCCGGTCATGGAGGAGCTGAAGGCGAAGGCGAAGGAGGCCGGGCTGTGGAACCTGTTCCTGCCCGAGAGCGAGTACGGCGCAGGCCTCACCAATCTGGAATACGCACCGCTGGCGGAGATCATGGGCCGCTCGCCGATCGCTCCCGAGGTCTTCAATTGCGCGGCTCCGGATACGGGCAACATGGAGGTGCTGGTCCGTTACGGCAACGCGGAACAGCGCCGCGAGTGGCTGGAACCGCTGCTGGAGGGCCGCATCCGCTCGGCATTCGCGATGACCGAGCCGGCGGTGGCCTCGTCCGATGCCACCAATATCGAGGCGTCCATCGTTCGCGACGGCGACGAGTACGTCATCAACGGCCGCAAGTGGTGGACCTCCGGCGCGATGGATCCCCGCTGCGAGATCTTCATCTTCATGGGCAAGACCAACCCGGATGCCGATCGCCATTCCCAGCAGTCCATGATCCTGGTGCCACGGGCGACGCCCGGTGTCACCGTCGTGCGGCCGCTCACGGTCTACGGCTACGACGACGCGCCTCACGGCCACGCCGAGGTGGCGTTCGAAGACGTCCGCGTGCCGGTCTCGAACCTGCTGCTCGGCGAAGGCCGCGGATTCGAGATCGCCCAGGGCCGGCTGGGGCCGGGCCGTATCCATCACTGCATGCGCTGCATCGGCGCGGCCGAGCGGGCGCTCGAGGCCATGTGCAAGCGCGCCGACGAACGGATCGCATTCGGCCGCCCGCTGGCGAACCAGGGCGTTGTCCGGGAGGCTATTGCGAATTCCCGCATGGAGATCGATCAGGCCCGGCTCCTTACGTTGAAGGCGGCCGACATGATGGACAAGGTGGGCAACAAGGTGGCCCGTGCCGAGATCGCGATGATCAAGGTCGTGGCCCCGACCATGGCACTGAACGTTCTCGACCGGGCCATCCAGGTGCACGGCGGCGGCGGTGTCTGCCAGGACTTCAGCCTCGCCCGCACGTGGGCCAACCTGCGTACGCTGCGTATGGCGGACGGGCCGGACGAAGTGCATCGCAACAGCCTGGCGAAGCTCGAGCTCGGCAGGCAGCGCGGCCTGCGGGGCGCGTGAGACGAGGTCCCGCAGCAGGACTGGCGCGCCGGATCGCGTATGTTATGCTTCGCGGCAGTGTGACCCGCCGCAAGGCCGGGACGCCCGGCGTGTTCCGGTCATGGCCGAACGCGTCGGCGGCGGGGGCGCGGATGCCGGTTCTCGACCGGCGGCCTTCACAGTCGCAGCAGGGGAGAGTGCTGCAGGCAACAACAGGGCGGGCCGCTTGCGGCAGTGCCCCGCTGTGTTTCTGCACTCCCTCCTATCTGTAGTATGGTGTATGGCCGGTGGTCGCGGGGGCAGCACCGTTGCTGGCATCTGCCGGTCTGCACGGCCGGTCGAGACAGCGCCGGTGGTCCTCAGAGAACTGTCACGAATAATTATTAAGATTGTTGTCCGGACTTAACCAAGGAGCGTTCATGAAACCGTGGAATTCGAGAGCACGGCATCTGGCCGTTGCGATCGTGTCGACAGCGTTGATCGCCGGGGGCGGTGTCGCTGTGGCGCAGACCGTCGATTCCGTCCTCAGGGCTGAGCAGCAGCGGCTCGCCCAGAATCGGGAGGCTCAGCAGCGCATCGACCGGGTGGTGCAGCAGACCCGCAGTCTGGTCGACGACTACAAGGCAGTCACCAAGGAGATCGACGGCCTGAAGATCTACAACCGGCTGATGGAAGCGCAGACCGAGAAGCAGCAGGCCCGGTTGGACGAGATCAACGAGTCCCTCGACAAGGCGAACGTCATCAATCGCCAGATCTATCCGCTGATGGAACGCATGATCGAGGGTCTGGAGCGGTTCGTACAACTGGATATCCCGTTCCTGCTCGAGGAGCGCACCCAGCGCATCGAGACCCTGAAAGACCTGATGGACGAGCCGAACGTGTCCGTCGCGGAGAAGTTCCGCAAGGTCATGGAGGCCTTCCAGATCGAGAACGAGTTCGGACGCACCATCGAGTCCTACACGGATACCATCGAGATCGACGGCGGCGTGCGCGAGGTCGAGTTCCTGCGTATCGGCCGTGTCGCGCTTCTGTTCCAGAGTGCCGACGGCAGCATGACGGGTGTCTGGGATGAGGAGTCGAAGACCTGGAACATGTCCGATGAACACCGCAATGAGGTCAAGAAGGGCCTGCGCGTCGCCAATGAGCTGATCGCGCCCGAGCTGCTCCTTCTGCCCGTACCCGCACCTGAGGAGGCCGGCTGATGAAGAAGATCGTAACCATAGCCGCCACCGGCCTGCTCGCATTCGGCCTCGGCAGCGGCAGCGCGACCGCGCAGGAAGCCGCCTCCCTGGACGAACTCCTGAATATGGTGAAGCAGGGCCAGGCGCGTGAAGCACGCGAGAACGAACAGCGTCTGGCGGAATTCCGTCGGCGTCAGTCCGAGCAGCAGGCGCTGCTGAACCAGGCGAGGAATGAACGCGCCTCGCTGGAACAGCGCGGCGAACAGCTGGAGGAGCTTTTCGAGGAGAACAACCGCAAGCTGGCCACGGCAGCCGCGGAACTCGACGAGCGCCTCGGCTCGCTGAAGGAGTTGTTCGGCGTCCTGCAGCAGGTGGCCGGCGACACGCAGAGCGTGTTCCAGAATTCGCTCATCAGCGCGCAGTATCCGGGCCGCGAGGATTTCCTGGTGGAACTCGGGGCCACGATGGCGAGCAGCACCAGGCTCGCGTCCATCGAGGACATCGAGCGTCTCTGGTTCGAGCTGCAGCGCCAGATGACCGAGAGCGGCAAGGTCGTGCAGTTCGAGCGCAGCGTCATCCTGGCCGACGGCGCGGAATCCACCATCCCGGTGATCCGGGTCGGCACGTTCAACATCGTCAGCGACGGCATCTACCTGAACTACACGTCCGAGACCGGCAACGTGGTCGAGCTGCAGCGTCAGCCGGAACAGGCCCGCTACACGGATTCCACGGCGGCCCTGTTCGACGCGGATGAGGGTTCGGTGACCTTCGGTCTCGACCCCACACGCGGCGGCATCCTCGCCCAGCTGGTGGATCGCCCGACACTGCGTGAACGCGTCGATCAGGGCGGCGTGGTCGGCTACAGCATCATCGGCCTGGGCCTGCTCGGCCTGCTGATCGCTCTGGTTTCGCTGTTCAGCCTGGTGATCGCCGATCGCAAGGTGAGCGCTCAGCTGAAGTCGGACAAGCCGAACAGCAACAACCCGCTCGGCCGTGTGCTCGGCGCCTACGAAGACAACAAGAACGTGGACACCGAGACCCTGGAGCTGAAACTGAGCGAAGCGGTGCTGAAGGAAGCGCCCAAGCTCAGCCGGGGTCTGCTGTTCGTGAAGGTGATCTCCGTCGTCGCACCTCTGGCCGGCCTGCTCGGCACGGTGACCGGCATGATCAAGACCTTCCAGGTCATCACGCTGTACGGCGCCGGTGATCCGAAGCTCATGGCAGGCGGTATCTCCCAGGCACTGGTCACGACCGTGCTCGGCCTGGTGGTCGCCATCCCGATGGTGCTACTGCACACGTTCCTGCAGGGCCGCAGCAAGCGGATCCTGAACATCCTGCAGGAGCAGAGCGCGGGCATCATCGCCGAGCACTCGGAAGCCGAACACAAGTCGGCAAGCTAGGGGAGGCCGCACATGGTCTGGCTCGAAGACGCACTCCTCGCCGTACGGGATTTCATGGAGCTCGGTGGGCCCGTGCTCAACCTGATCGCGGTGACGATCTTCGTCATGTGGCTGCTGATCGTCGAGCGCCTGATCTTCTTCCGGGGCAATCTGCGGGCTCTGTCCCGACAGGTGCTGGAAGACTGGGAGGCCCGTCCGGAGCGTCAGTCGTGGAACGCTCATCAGATCCGGGACGCGATGATCTCCCGGGTCTCCATGGCGGCCAACCAGGGGCTCGGCTTCATCAAGACCCTCGTGGCGCTGTGTCCGCTGCTCGGTCTCCTCGGTACGGTGACCGGCATGATCGAGGTCTTCGAGGTGATGGCGTTCGCCGGCAGCGGTAACGTACGCTCGATGGCGGCCGGCGTCTCCAAGGCCACGATCCCCACGATGGCCGGCATGGTCGGCGCACTTTCCGGCGTCCTGCTTGTCACAATACTATCGAGACGCGCGGAGCATGAGGTCATCATGCTCGAAGACTCGCTGACCATGGATCACTAGAGTTCACCAGAGGACCGAATAATGCGCAGACCGATCGGCGCCATGGGCGGCGCAGAAGAGGAAGAAAACGAGATCAACCTGACACCCATGCTCGACGTGGTGTTCATCATGCTGATCTTCTTCATCGTGACGGCTTCGTTCATCAAGGAAGCCGGCATCGATGTGAACCGACCGGATGCTCCAACGGCGGAGCGGAAGGAGAACGCGAACATCCTGATCGCGATCAGCGACAACAACGAGATCTGGATCGACCGTCGCCGCGTGGATCCGCGTGCGGTGCGGGCGAACATCGAGCGGCTGCACGCCGAGAATCCGAAAGGCTCGGTGGTGATCCAGGCGGACAAGAAGTCCTACAACGAGACGCTCGTCCAGGTAATGGATGCGGCGCGGCAGGCCGGCGTGTACAACGTCTCGATTGCCGCGAACGAGGACTGAGGGTGGCGCCGGTGACGGGCAGGCGGCCGTCCAGGGATAAGGGTTCCGGTTTCCGGAACGGAGGCTAGATTATGATCGTCCGGTATGTCATCGCCATCGTGAGCGGCGTCGCGGTCACCTTCGGGCTGCTTTTCCTGATGCAGTTCCTGATCGAGACCGGCGAGAGCGCGCTGACGGATCCCCAGAAGCGCTATTTCCTGGACTTCGTCCGGGTGAAGAAGCAGGAGATCGTGAACGTCGAGGAGCCGAAGCCGGAGAAGCCGCCGAAGCCGCAGCAGCCGCCGCCGGATACGCCGCCGCCGTCGCAGGACGATATCGACCCGAATGCGCCGGTCATTAACGTGCGGCCGCCGTCCTCGACCACTGACGTCAGCATCTCCGGTCCCGGTACGCTGTCGTATACCGACGGCGAGTACCTGCCCATCGTGCGCGTCGCCCCCATCTATCCGAGCCGGGCTTTGTCGCGGGGCATCGAGGGCTACGTGGACCTCGAGTTCACGGTGACCACGGCGGGTACCGTCAAGGACCCGGTGGTGATCTACTCGAGCAGCAGCCTGTTCAACCGGGCCGCCATGCGCGCCGTGCTGAAATTCAAGTACAAGCCGCGCGTCGTGGACGGTCAGCCGGTCGAGGTGCCTGGTGTGAAGACGCGCATCCGCTTCGAACTGGAGGACTGACCGCGTCCTGGACAGCCATTAACGGGATTCACTGATGATGACGAAACTCTTCACACGGAACTTCCGCAACACCCTGCTGACCGCTCTGGTGGGCGTCTGCATGGTGGCGCTGGCCCCGACGGCCATGGCGCAGGACGACCAGGAGGCGCGTGACAATCAGAAGACGCGCAAGGCGGAGGCTCTCAGCAAGGCGGTCTACGAGAAACTGACGGAGGCCCAGGAGCTTGCGGACAACCAGCAGTTCAACCAGGCGATCCGCGTACTCGATTCGCTGTCCCGCGACGAGGGTCTCAGCGACTACGAGCGCGCCAACATGCTGAACTTCTACGGCTTCATCTACTACAACCAGGGCAATACGGCGAAGGCCGTGGAATCCTACGAGCGGCTGCTGTCGATCCCGGAACTCGAGCCTCAGCTGCGCACACAGACCCTGTATACGCTCGCCCAGCTCTACGCGGTGCAGGAGAAATTCCCCAGGACCATCGAGTTGCTTAAGCAATGGTTCCAGATCGCCAACAATCCGGGACCCCAGGCCTACGTCCTGCTCGGGCAGTCCTACGCCCAGACCGAGCAGTACGACCTGATGATTCCGCAGATCGAGAAGGCCATCGAGGTCGCGCGCGAGCGGGATACCGAGGTCCGCGAGGAATGGTGGAACCTGCTCTACTATGGCTACTACCAGCAGAACAACTTCGCCAAGGTCAAGGAGATCCTCAAGATCCTTCTGGCCAATTGGCCCAAGAAGAGCTACTGGACGGCGCTCGCCGGCGTCTATTCGGAGCTCGGCGAAGAGAAGAACATGCTGGCCGCCTACGATGCCGCCTACACGCAGAATCTGCTGTCCTCCGAGAGCGAACTCGTGACCCTCGCACAGCTCTATCTGCAGGGCGAGATTCCCTACAAGGCCGCCAAGGTCCTGTCCGAGGGGATGGAGAACGGCAACATCGAGGAGACGGGCAAGAACTACCGGCTGCTGTCCCAGGCATGGCAGCTCGCTCAGGAGCCGGAGCAGGCGGTTCCGGCGCTGCAGCAGGCGGCGCGGCTCAGCGACGACGGTGAGCTGAATGCTCGCCTGGCCGTCGCGTACCTGAATCTGGACCGCTATGATGACTGCATCCAGGCAGGCCGTCAGGCGCTGGACAAGGGCGGCGTGCGCGAGCCGAACGACGTACGCATCACCATCGGCATGTGCCAGTACAACCTGGATCGTTACCAGGATGCGCGGCAGACCTTCATGGTCGTCCGCCGGGACGATGAGTATCAGAGGATCGGCAGCCAGTGGATCAGCGTGATCGACGGCGAGATCGAGCGCCTCGAGCAGCTTCGGCAGGCCATCGCCCAGAACGAGTAATCGACGGTAGTCATCACGGGCCGGCGCATGCGCCGGCCCGCGTCATTGTTTTATGAACTACGGCGCGTCGAGGCCGGCGCGCCTTTTTTGTGAGAGCGGAGAATGCCCAGGATCACCTACGTCAGCACCGACGGAGAACGCCACGACGTCGAGGTGGAGACCGGCTATACGGTCATGGAAGGCGCGATGGACAACAACATCGAGGGCATCGTTGCGGAATGCGGCGGCGCCTGCGCCTGTGCCACCTGCCACGCGTACATAGACGAGGCCTGGCTCGACAAGCTGCCCGACATGGACGATATGGAAGACAGCATGCTGGACGCGGCGTACGAGCGCCGGCCAACGAGTCGGCTCACCTGCCAGATCGAGGTGACCGACGAGCTGGACGGGCTCCTCGTCTACGTCGCCGAAAACGAACTCTGACGGGCGGCGGAGGGGCGGGACCCCGTCAGCGGAGTCCCGTCTCCTGCCTCGCGATGACCATGCGCTGCACCTCGCTGGTGCCCTCGTAGATCTCCGTGATCTTCGCGTCGCGGAAATAGCGCTCCACCGGCAACTCCTTGCTGTAGCCCATCCCGCCGTGGATCTGCACGGCCTGGTGGGTGATGTACATGGCCGCTTCGGAGGCGAACAGTTTCGCCAGGCTGCCGTTCAGCGTGTTGCGGGCGCCGGTCTTCTTCGCCTCGTCCTTCGCCCACGCGGCGCGCAGCGTCAACAGGCGTGCCGCCTCCAGGCGGGTCTTCATGTCCGCGATCTTGGCCTGAATCATCTGGAAGCTGCCGATGGGGGAGCCGAACGCCTCGCGCTCCCGCGCGTACTCCAGCGAGGCCTCGTAGGCGGCCCGAGCGATGCCGACGGCCTGGGCCGCGATGCCGATACGTCCGGCATCCAGTACGGTCATGGCGATCTTGAAGCCCTGGCCCTCGTCGCCGAGACGGTGCTCCACGGGGCATCGGTAGTCCTCGAGTTCGATCTCGCAGGTGGCCGAGGCGCGGATACCGAGCTTGGGCTCCGTCTTGCCGCGGCTGAAGCCTTCCTTCTCGGTATCGATCAGGAACGCGCTGACGCCGCCGGCGCCCTTGTCGGGTTCGGTCATGGCGAACAGCACCAGATAGCGGGCGACGGGCCCGGAGGTGATCCAGGACTTCTTGGCGTTGATGACGTAATGGCTGCCGTCGTCGGACAGCACGGCGCGGGAGCGCATGTTGCCGGCGTCGGATCCTGACTGGGGCTCGGTGAGCGCATAGGCGCCGATGGCTTCGCCCGAGGCGACCGGCGTCACGAACGTCTTCTTCTGGTCCTCGGTGCCGAACAGCAGGATGCCGTTGCAGTAGAGGGAGTTGTTCACGGAGACGATCGTGCTGTGGGCGGCATCCGCCGCAGCGATCTCCTCCATCATCAGGACGTAGCCGACGGCGTCGAGTCCCGCCCCGCCGTACTCCTCGGGCACCTCGATGCCCATGAAGCCGAGTTCACCCGCCTTGCGGATGGTCTCCTCGGGGAACTCTCCGCTCTCGTCGAATCTGGCCGCAACCGGCGCGATCTCGTTCTGCGCGAACTCACGTGCCGCGGCCTGGATCATCTCCTGGTCTTCGGTCAGTGAAAAATCCATAGTCAGCTCCTTTTGTGCGTCCCGATTATACGGCCTATGAGAGGGTGTTTGTGCGTTGCAGCGCGATGCCTGCGGACGCGCCCATCCCTGTGCAGGGGCTGTCCAGATCGCCGGATCGCAGAGTCAGGTCCGGATGAGTTCGACGAGCTCGCCTGCCGCGCCCGTGGTGAGGACGCTGCGGCCGCCGTGATACGGCGGGCCGGAGAAGCGTCCGGCCGGAAGATCGTCGGGCAGCGCGTCGGCGGCGAAGCTCACCATCGCGATGCCCGGCGGCAGTCCGCCGGGCGGGCAGTCGCGCGTCGTCGTCGCGGCGCGGTAATCGTCCACCTCGATCAGGGACTGGCCTGCCAGCGGCATCGCGGCGATGGGGTGCATGGTATCGGCCGGGAGGTCGAGGGCCCGGGACAGCACCGAGATGCGGGCCTCCATGACGGGTGCCTCCGGCACGCCGAAGCTGCCGTGGTAGAACGCCTGCATGGCCCCCATGTCCGGGCCGCCGAGGATGACGATGAAGGTGCGGTCCACGGGGCAGGCCGGCGTCGGCAGATCGAACTCGGGCAGCTGTTCCTTGATCATGGTCAGGTAGAGCACCTCTTCCGCCGGCCCGATGATCTGCATCGCCCGGATGGCGTCCGAGAAAGACAGGTCTTCCGGCGGGCCGACGATACGGAACGGAGAGTCTTCGAGTTCGGCTGCCAGCCGGTCGACGTCCTCGACGATCAGCTCGGCGGCGTTCCAGCCCCAGGTCGTCAGCGGACGGTATCGGGGAGGCAGTGGCTGGGTGATGAAGCGGAAACAGAAATCGCCGCCAGCGGCGGGTCTCAGCAGAGCGCAGTCCGCGCCGGCGAGGGCGGGGGCACCCATATAGTCCGCCTGCCCGGCCGGCAGGCGCTCGTCGTGGAATCGTTCGTAGCCGAGATAGTCCCGGTAGGTCTCCACCGCATGGGCGAGGTCCGGCACCGTGACGGTGACGCAGCGGATGGGCCCGATCACGGCTGCCTCGCCTCCGCCGCGTACCGGGCGAGATGGCCGAGGGCCGCATCCAGGCCGATGACCTCTGCATACTTCGCCTGCAGGTCGAAAAGATTCGCTTCGTGGGGCGCCGGATCCCGGTCCCCGACCGCCTCGCGCACGACGAACGGCAGGAAGCCGTGCTGGATGGCGTCCACCGTGGTCGCGCGGATGCAGCCGCTGGTCGTGAGTCCGGCGATGAATACGGTATCGACGCCGAGGCTCGTCAGGGTCGAGGCGAGGGAGGTGCCGAAGAATGCGCTGGCGTATTGCTTGGTGACCACCGGCTCGCCGTCCAGCGGCTCGAGTCCTTCCGCGAACTCGCCGTAGGGAGAGCCGCGGTCGAGACAGCGCAGCGCCCCCACCTTGCGATAGAACACGCCGCCGTCCATGCCGCCGGGCATGAAGGCCACGTTGGTGTGGAGCACCGGGATGGCGGCTTCCCGGGCGCGGGCGAGCAGCTCCCGGCAGCGCGCGAGCGTATCCTCAACGCCGGCGTACAGCGGGCAGTCGGGGTCCAGGTAGGCACGCACGAAGTCGATGACGAGTAGTGCCGGACGCCTCCCGGGTTGCAGCGCGCGGCCGAAGCCGGCCTGGCGGTAATCGTCGCCGAGCCTGTCCGCCACGTCAGATCACTCCATTCTCGCGCAGTGCCTGCAGGCGCGCGGCGTCATAGCCGGGCAGCTCCGCGAGCACCTCGTCGGTGTGCTGGCCGAGGGCCGGACCGGGGGTGCGTACCGAGCCCGGCGTGGCCGAGAGTTTCGGTGCCACGTTCTGCATCTTCAGCGTGCCCAACTCCGGGTGCATCGTCTCGATGATCGCCTGGCGCGCCTGGAAGTGAGCATCCTCCAGCATCTCGGGGGCCCGGTAAATGCCGCCTGCGGGGATGCCGTGTTCCTCCATGAGATCGATCAGTTCCTTCTGATCCTTGGTGCGCGTCCAGTCGGCCACCAGCTCGTCGAGTTCCTGCTGGTGCGCCCCGCGTGCGGAGTGGTTGTGGTAACGCTCGTCCTCGGCCAGCTCCGGCCGGCCCATGGCGGCGGTCAGACGCCGGAACACGGTGTCCTGGTTGGCGGCGATCAGCAGCAGCTTGTCGTCCCGCGTGGGGTAGACGTTGGAGGGGGCGACGCCGGGCAGGATCGAGCCCTGCCGTTCCCGGATGTAGTCCGCCTTGTCGTATTCGGTGATGAGGGATTCCATCATGTTGAGGACCGCCTCGTAGATGGCCGAGTCGACCACCTGTCCCTCGCCGGTGCGTTCGCGGTGATGCAGCGCTGCAAGGGCACCGACGGTGGCGAAGGTGGCCGCCAGGGAGTCGCCGATGCTGATGCCCACCCGGCTCGGCGGCGCGGACGGGTCGCCGCAGACGTAGCGCAGCCCGCCCATCGATTCGCCGACCGCGCCGAAGCCGGCCCGCTTTGCGTAGGGGCCGGTCTGACCGAAGCCGGACACCCGGATCATGATGAGCCCCGGGTTGATCTTCTTCACCTCTTCGTACGAGAGATTCCAGCGCTCCATCGTGCCGGGGCGGAAATTCTCCAGCAGGAAGTCGGCCTCGCGGACCAGGTCGCGGACGATCTGCTGACCTTCCTCGACCCGCAGGTTGACCGTGACCGATTTCTTGTTGCGCGCGATCACGGGCCACCAGAGGGACTGGCCGTGGGCCTTCTCCTGGCCCCAGTCGCGCATGGGATCGCCCTGGCCGGGCGGTTCGATCTTGACGACCTCCGCGCCGAAATCGCCCATGAGCTGGCCGCAGAAAGGCCCGGCCAGCAGCGTGCCCATCTCGATTACCCGCAGATCGGACAGCGGTCCCCGGTTAGTGTCACGATTCCCCGATTCGCTCGCCATGGTTCTCCCTCTGAATGCGCGGGACGGCGCGGCACGCGCCGCCGGTTGGAACCCCGCTAGTGTATACAATTTCGCCCGATCTTGGTTAAGGCTTTCAGGATTCTCTTGTCTGCTTCGCCGACTTGTATACAATAGGTGGCGTTTCCGCGACCCGCACTTACCCATTGCGCATTGCCGACGTGACATGAACCGCAGCATCTCCATTATCGAAGTCGGGCCCCGGGACGGACTGCAGTCCGAGCCGGAGGTTCTGCCCGTCGAGATCAAGGCGGAATTCATCCGCCGGGCGGTGGACGCGGGCATACGGCGTCTCGAGGTCGCGAGTTTCGTCAATCCGAAGAAAGTGCCGCAGATGGCCGGCGCCGAGGAACTCGTGGCGGCGCTGCCGCGCCGCGACGACGTCACCTATATCGGTCTGGTCCTGAACCAGCGCGGCTTCGAGCGGGCCCGCGACTGTGGCATCGACGAGGTCGGGATGGTCGTGGTGGCCAGCGACACCTACAACCGCCGCAATCAGGGCGTGAGCAGCGACGATTCCGTGAAGGCCTGGCTGAAGATCGCCGCGCAGGCGAGAGCGGCCGGTATCCGTGCCAACATCATGGTCTCGTCGGCGTTCGGCTGCCCCTTCGAAGGGGAGGTTGCGCCTGAGCGGGTGGTGGAGATCGTGCGACGGGTGTCCGAGGCCGAGCCGGTGGAACTGGCGCTGGCCGACAGCATCGGCGTCGCGGTGCCTTCGCAGGTTCGCGACCTGCTCGGCCGCGTGGCGGAGACGGTCCCCGGCATGCCGCTGCGCTGCCATCTGCATAACACCCGCAACACGGGACTCGCCAACGCACAGGCGGCGGTCGAGGCCGGCGTTGCATCGCTCGATGCCAGCATCGGCGGCATCGGCGGCTGCCCGTTCGCGCCGGCGGCGACAGGCAACATCCCGACCGACGACCTGGTCTACATGCTGGAGCGCTCCGACATCGAGACGGGCGTGTCGCTGCAGAAGATCATCGAGACCAGTCTCTGGCTGGAAGAGCAGCTCGGGCGGGGGGTTCCGGCGATGCTGCCGAAGGCGGGCATCTTCCCGGACGTGGCGTCTGAGCGCGCCGCCGCCGGGGAGTGAGGGCGCGGTTGCGGGCCGCGCGCAAAGCCGCGAGACTCCGGTTATCCTGTCCGGGGCTCCGGGAGAGAAAACGAAACGACTGTGGTGCGGCGAACGCGGCGTACCGGTGCACATGAACCAAAGCCATTAAGGGGAAGCCATGGCCTACCGACTCGGCGTGGACGTGGGAGGCACGTTCACAGATCTCTTGCTCGTGGACGAGAAGAACGGCGATACCTGGACTGCGAAGGTCCCGAGTACGCCCGCGGACTCCTCCATCGGCGTTCTGAACGGCATCGCCAAGATCTGTGATGAGGCGGACATAGATCCGAAGAAGATCACGCATGTCATGCACGGCACGACCGTGGCCACGAACACGATCCTGGAGGGCAAGGGCGCCACGGTCGGACTGGTCACGACCCAGGGCTACCGGCAGGTGCTGCAGATCGCGCGCTCGTTCGTGCCGGGCGGCCTGGGCGGCTGGGTGATCTACAACAAGAGCGCGCCGCTCGCGCCGCTGGCCCTGACGGTCGAGGCGGAGGAGCGCATGGGCGCCGACGGCAAAGTGGTTACGCCGCTCGACAAAGGCAAGCTCGAGAAAGAGCTGAAGCGGTTGAAAGGCCGGGGCGTGGAAGCGCTGACGGTCTCGCTGATCAACTCCTACGCCAACCCGGCCAACGAGCGTGAGGTGGCCAAGGTCGCCAAGAAGGTCTTCCCGAAGATGCCCGTGTCGCTGTCCTCCGAGGTGGTGCCGGAGATGCAGGAATACGAGCGCACCATCACGACGGTGGCCAACTCCTACGTGCGTCCGAAGGTGGACGCCTACATCAACAACCTGCGCCGAAACCTGCGCAAGGATCTGAACAAGGAAGTGCAGCTGCACGTGCTGCGCTCCGACGGCGGCCTGGCCTCGGCGACGCAGGCACGGAACTATCCCGTCAACCTGCTCATGAGCGGTCCCGCGGGCGGCGTCTCGGGGGCCATCTGGGTGGCCAAACAGGCCGGGTATCCCAACCTGCTGACCTTCGACATGGGCGGCACCTCGACGGACGTGGCGCTGGTCGAGAACGGCTACGCGCAGCTCCGCCGTGAAACCAGCGTGGGCGACGTGACCGTGCGCGCCTCGTCGGTCGACGTACGCACCGTCGGCGCCGGCGGCGGCTCCATCGCCCACGTGCCCGAACTCACCGGTGCGCTCCGTGTCGGCCCGGAGAGTGCCGGCGCCGATCCCGGTCCCGCCGCCTACAACAAGGGCGGCGAGGCCCCCACGGTCACCGACGCCAACGTGGTGCTGGGCTACCTGCCCACGGACGCCCGTCTGGGCGGCGACATGGAGATCCGCCGGGACCTGGCCGAGAAGACGGTCAAGCAGGTGGCCGACGCGCTGGGATTGCCGCTGAAGCGCGCCGCCGAGGGCATCATCAAGCTGGTGAACGAGAACATGTTCGGCGCCCTGCGGCTGGTCTCGGTGGAGAAGGGCTACGACCCGCGGGATTTCGCTCTCATCGCCTTCGGCGGTGCGGGACCCCTGCACGCGAACGCCCTGGGCCGTCTGATGAACTCCTGGCCGGTCATCATCCCGCCGGGGCCCGGCGTGCTCTGTGCCTACGGAGACGCCACAACGCGGATGCGCAACGAGGCGGCGCGCACCTACATCAAGCGCTTCTCCAAAACGACGCCCGCCGGCCTCGAGAAGATATTTACCCAGCTCGCGGCGAAAGCCTCGAAGACGCTGGACAAGGAGGGCGTGGCCAAGAAGGACCAGACCATCTCCTACCAGGCGGACCTGCGCTATCACGGCCAGGGTCTCACGCTGACGGTGGATGTCGACCTGGGCGATATCAAGAAGAAAGGACTCGACGCCATCGGCGACCAGTTCGACGAGATGCATCGCCAGCTCTTTACCTTCGCCCTCGAGGAGGAAAAGGAACTGGTGAATCTGCGCGCGGTGGTGAACGGCAAGGCCACCACCGTGAAGCCGGCGGTCATCGAGAAGGGCGGCAGGAGCGCGAAGGATGCCGTTATCGCCGAGCACAAGGTGTACGTGGACGGCAAGGATCGCGACGCGAAGCTCTATCACCGCTCGAAGCTGAAGGCGGGTAACCACATACCGGGGCCGGCGATCGTGCTCGAGATGGACTCCACCACGCTGATCCTGCCCGAGCACACCGGCAAGGTGGACGAGTTCGGCAACATCCTCATCCGCCCCGATGCATGAATACGAAGGGAGCACGACATGCCTGCAAGACTAGTTGAGACCAAGCCGCGCAAGTTCAAGCGGGAGAAGATCGACCCGATCACGCTCGACATCATCGAGAACGCCATGCTGAACGCGCGCTGGGAGATGGACACCGTGCTGTTCCGTACCGCCATGTCGCCGGGCATCCGGGAGCAGCACGACGAGTTCCCGATGATCGCCAATGTCGATGGCAAGATGGTGGTCGGTCAGTTCGGCAGCTTCATCCACGGCTTCAAGGAAGCCTATGACGGCACCATCGAGGAGGGCGACATCTTCCTGACCTCGGATCCCTATGCCTGCAACGGTGCCGTCAGCCATGCCAACGACTGGCTGCTGCTGCGCCCGATCTTCAAGGACGGCCGCCTGATCGCCTACTCGGCCATGTTCGGCCATATGACGGACATCGGCGGCAAGGTGCCCGGCTCGCTGCCCACCGACGCCCGCCAGATCTACGAGGAGGGCATCTGCGTCCCGCCCACCAAGATCTACAAGAAGGACGAGCTGCAGGAGGACGTGCTGGAGCTGATCCTGCACAACTGCCGGCTGCCGCACTGGAACCGGTCCGACTTCAACGCGATCGTCGCGGCCGTGCGTACCGCGGAGAAGCGGGTCATCGAACTCGCCGACCGCTTCGGCGACGACATCCTGTACTCGGCGCTGGAAGACCTGCTGGACCGCAACAAGCGGGCGATGGGCAGGCTCATCAAGGATACGGTGCCGACGAAGAAGCAGGTGTTCGAGGACTACCTCTGCGACGACGGTCTCGGCATGGGCCCGTACAAGATCCGCTGCGCGATGTGGCGCGAGGGGAACAAGGTCATCTTCGATTTCGAGGGTACCGACCCGCAATCGATCGGCTCGGTGAACTTCCTCCTGAACGAGGAGATGTTCAAGATGTTCTGCGGCGTGTACATGATCATGGTCTTCGACCCCCAGATCATGTTCAACGACGGCTTCTACGACCTGATGGAAGTGCGCATCCCCGAGGGCACCCTGCTGAAGCCGAAGAAGCCGGCGGCCCTGTCCTGCCGCACCCACGCATTGGGCCGCATCTTCGATGTGCTCGGCGGACTGCTCGGCCAGGGCAACCCGGACTTCCTCTGCGCCGCCGGCTTCTCCGACAGCCCGCACTTCATGTATTCGGGCTACGACAAGAACGGGCAGTGGTACCAGCTCTACCAGATCGGCTTCGGCGGCGTGCCGGGCAAGCCTTCCGGCGACGGCCCGGACGGCCATTCACTATGGCCGAGTTTCACCAACGTGCCGAACGAGTTTCTGGAGAGTTATTTCCCGCTGCGCATCGACGTGTACGAGACCATCCCCGACAGCGGCGGGCCCGGTTTCCACCGCGGCGGCAATGCGCTGCGGGTGGGCTATCGCTTCCTGGAAGACGGCGAGATATCCATCCATGACGACCGCTGGCTGACCTATCCCTGGGGCGTCAACGGCGGACTGCCCGGGCAGCGCAGCCAGAAGGTCCTGATGCGCGCCGACGGCAGCGAGGAGCTGCTGCAGTCGAAGTGCGACCGGATCGAGGTACGCGAGGGCGATCTGCTGTATTTCGACACCTGGGGCGGCGGCGGCTGGGGCGATCCCCTGGAGCGGCCCGCCGAGAAGGTCGCCGCCGACGTCGACGCGGGCCTGGTCACCGTGGACGGCGCGCGGCGCTATGGCGTCGTACTGCACTCGGACCTGAGCGTCGACGAGAAGAAGACCAGGGCTTTGCGTGCCCGCATGGCGAAGAAGCGGGGCTCGACCCAGCTATTCGACAAGGGCGGCACCATCGAGGAACTGAAGAAGCGCTGCAAGCGCGAGACGGGTCTCAACCCGCCGCGCCAGCCCGAGTTCAAGACCTGGGTGAAGGCCGACAACCGGGTGGAGGTGAAAAAGAAGGGCGGGCGCAAGTCGAAGGCGGCCTGAGGGCCGTCCCGATCATCGGCGCCGTCGGACGGTGACATCAGGCGGCAAGCATCGGCTTCGTGACGCCGAGGAACGCGGCCAGAAAGAGGAGGCCGTAGAGGGAATAGACGTAGCGCAGGGCGTGGTCGATCGCGCCGCTGATGCGGGTCTCCAGCCCGGGTGAGCTGCCGGATCGGGCCAACTCGCCCATCGCCGGGATCAGCGGCAGGAAGGCGCGGTCGATGCCGATGGCGGCGAGGCACACGAGTCCGTACAGGCCGATCTTCAGCGCCAGCCAGCCGGGTACCGGCGCCGAGCCGCTGCCGGCGAACAGCCACAGGGCCGCCAGCCCGCAGGCCAGGGCCACGGCGACCAGCCAGACGCGCTGTACGGCCGCCAGCACGCCCTGCACGGGCTTGCCCTCCGCGGCTACCAGTGCGAGGGTCAGGGTCAGCCACAGGGCCGTCAGCGCCCACAGCAGGGCGAGAGCCCAGCCGGGCAACGGGAGCGTGCCGCCGAGGTAACCCAGTGTTGCGCCGACGGCGAACATGAGACTGAAGGCGATGCGGGGCAGGAGGTCGATCCGGAGGGCCAGATCGAGCAGCGTGAGACGCTCGGCCGGAGTCAGGGCGGCATCGCGGACACGTCGCGCGGCCAGTAGCACGCCGAGGTCGGTGCCGAGCCAGAAGACGAGTAGCAGGATATGCAGATAGTCCAGCAGGCCGTAGATCGTGATGCCGCTCAATGGGGTGCTCCGCTCGTCGCCGTGGGTTTCTGGTTCGCGATCTTAGCCGGGGGAAGGGCAGCGTGAAAGCGGTCGAAAAAGCTTATGCAGCGGTCCGGGACGGCATCGTGTCGGGCAAGTACGAGCCCGGCACGCGCATTACCGAGCAGGAGGTGGCCGAGCTGGCAGGCGTCAGCCGGACGCCCGTGCGCGAGGCGTTGCGCCAGCTGAACGTCGAGGGGCTGCTGGAATTCGTGCCGAATCAGGGCGCGGTCGTCACCAGCTGGTCCGAGCGGGAGCTGGACGAGATCTTCGACCTGCGCGCGGTGCTGGAGTCCTTCGCCGCCGCGCAGGCCGCGCGGCACGCGGACGCGCAGACGGTGGCCAGCCTGCGGTCGCTGGCCGAACAGCAGGTGCAGGCCTCCCGGCAGCGCAAGCCGGGCTATCCCGCCCGCATCAGCGAGCTGAACGACCGCTTCCATCACGAGATCGCCGAGGCCGGCGGCAACCGGCTGCTGCGCAACATCCTCACCACACTGACCCAGTCGGCGCTGGTCACACTGACCTTCCGCAACTACGACACCGAATCGCTGGTCCGCAGCGCCCAGCACCACCTCGAACTGGTCGCGGCCATCGAGGCGCGGGACCCCGACTGGGCGGCCTCGGTCATGCGCAGCCACATCCTGGCCGCGCGTCGCGTGTTCGGGCTGGCGCCGCGGGAGAAGGCCGCGAGCTAGCGTCCGGTGGCTCGGCCCGTCCGGTGGGCGGCGTGGTATTCCCGGTTCGGCATCATGTCCACTGCCGTAGCCATCCGGTTGCTCATGTTGAAAAAGGAGGCAACCGCGGCGATGTCCCACATATCGCGTTCGCCGAGGCCGTGACTGCGCAGCGCCTCCCGGTCCTCTTCCCCGATCTGTTGTGGCGTGACCGTGAGCTTCCAGGCGAAATCGAGCATCGCCCGCGTGCGCGGCGCGAGCGGTGCGACGCGGTAGTTCATCACCAGCATCTCGCCGAGTTCGGGATCCCCGGACATCTCCCGCACCGCAGCACCATGGGCCACCAGGCAGTAATAGCAGTGGTTGGCGGAGGAGACCACGACGGCGATCATCTCCCGCTCCAGCGGCGTGAGGCCGGACTCCTCCAGCATCAGGTTGTTGTAGAAGCCGGCGAAGGCGCGCAGCTGGTCCTGGTCGAAGCTGTGGGCCTTCAGCACGTTCGGCACCATGCCGAGCTTCTCCTCGCAGACCCGGAAGTATTTCGCCATGTCGGGGTCGAGGTCGGCAGGATCCGGCAGTTCGATGTCCAGGGCGATGATGTAATCGGGCTGTGGCATGGTCGTCGTTCCTCCGTCAGTTGCGCTCGGCCGCCGCGCGTTCGGCCGGAACTTTGCCGGCCTCCTGCAGGCGGGCCCATTCGCGTTTGCCCTCCTGCACCAGGCGATAGATTTCCCGGGCCCGTCCGCCGACGCGCTCGAGCACGGTCTCGTGGGTGCCGGCCAGGGCGGCGCGCCAGCGCTGCCGCTGTTCCCCGTCCAGCCGGTGGACCTCCACCGACTGGGCCGGGAGTTGTTCGGTCAGGATGTCCGCGAGGACACGCCGCACGTCGTCCCGGCTGTACTGCAGCGGGTCCAGGGCGTTCATGATCACTTCCTGCTTGCGCTCGGAGAGCGCGCGGAACCAGGTCCGGTTGGCAACGATGAGTCCGGTGTCGAAGGCGTGACCGGTCAGCGTCAGGTGCCTGGCCTCCCGGGAGATGCCGGCGATCGCGTACATGCCGGTGCCGCTCTGGCCGCTTTCGATCAGGCCGGTCTGCAATGACGGGATCACCTCGGAGAAGGTGACGGGCGTGCTGTCGGCGCCGATGGCCTCCGTGAAGACCTGGGAGCCGATTGCGTTGGAGGCCCGCATCGGTCGGTCCCGGGCGTCCTCCGGCGTGATGATGGGCGTCAGTCCGTAGATGTGGGTCCAGCCGACCTCGGCCCACTGCAGCAGCTCCATGCCTTTCGCCGCGAACAGCTCGCGGAAGGCAGGGGTCAGGTAGTTGTCGATGACGAAGTCGACCTCGCCCACCGAATCGAACAGATAGGGCGCGAGCAGGACGTTCAGCTCCGGCACCACTACCGCGAGGCCCTGCAGGGAGAAGCCGCCGATATGGACGCGGCCGCGCCGCAGGCTGGAGAGCATGGTCTCCTCGCTGCCGAGCTGGCCCGTAACGAACATGTCCAGCTCGAGGCCGGTGTCGTTCCTGGCGCGGAAACGTTCCTCGAAGCGCAGCCAGCCCTCGTGCCACGGCGTGCCCGGCGGACTCAGGGCGGTGACCCGCACCCGCGAGGTATCCGGCGTACTCTCGCCGCAGCCCGTCGCGAGGCTCAGGAAAACGGCCAGCGCGGCGCCCAGGAGACCCGGACGCAACTGCCTCACGCGGCCTCCATCCCGCGGGCCACGGCCGCGCGGTTGCCGACGCCGTCCGCCCAGCGGCGGATGTTCGGGTAGTCCTCGAGCCTGCGGGGCAGCCGGTTGGCCGAGTTGGCGGCGGTCGGGTAGGCGAGCACGTCGGCGATGCTGTACTCGTCGCCTGCCAGGTATTCCGACTGTTCCAGCCGCTCCTCGACGATGCCGAGCATACGTGCGATCTGGCTGTGTACGAACTCGCGCACCCGAGCGTCCTCCGTACCCACCAGCTCCTCCAGCAGAAACTGATTGGCGAACACGTGGCCGAGATCGGTGGCGGCGAAAGCGGCCCACTGCAGCACGGCATAGCGCCCGGGCCCGGCGGCGGGCAGCAGACGACCGCTGCGTTCCGCCGCGTAGATGGCCACCGGCAGTGTGCCGTAGACCACGCGGCCCGCGTCGTCGTCCTCGGGCTCGAGGAAAGGGATACGTCCCACGGGATTCAGCGCCAGCACCGAGGCGTCCAGGTGTTCCCCGGCGGCCAGATCGAGTATGCGGGTGCGATAATCGAGACCTGCCTCCTCGAGAGCGATGGCGGCCTTCTGACCATTGGCCGTGGCGGCCGTGTAGAGGGTGATCATCGTTTTCTCGTCGGCTCCTCGGCAAGTTCCGGTACGTCTGCAATGGTACGCCACGGTCAGCACCCGTGCAGCCGTCGGGGCCATTCGCGCTCGGCGACCGGAGTCTGCGATACTCGGCCCGCGGCGCGATGCCGCGCACGGGACGGTCACGAAGGAGCATGAAGTTGCCAGTGCTGAAAGGCCCGAGCCGCGGGGGCGGGATGTGAAAGCCCTGCTGGCCTCCCTGCATCGCGTCGAGCGGACCATCGTGATCATCGCCTTCAGCGGCATGGTCGGTGTCGTGTTCGCCGACGTGCTGGCGCGGGAGGTCACCGGCATCGGATTGCCCTGGGCGCGGCAGGTCGGCGTCTATTTCAATATCGTCGTCGTCATGTTCGGGATCGGGCTGGCCTCGGCCAGCGGTTCGCATCTCCGCCCCCGTTTCGCGGACGGATGGCTGCCGGCGCGCTGGGAATTCCAGCTTGCATTCCTGCAGCACGCGCTGTTCGCACTATTCTGCGTCGCCTTCGCCGTCATCGCGACCGACATGGTGATCACCAGTGTCCGGCTCGACGAGCGTTCCGAGATCCTGCGCCTGCCCGTGTGGCCCATCCAGGCGGTGATCCCCCTCGCGTTCGGCGTCGCGGCGCTGCGCCACGGCATCTATGCCGTGCGGCCGGAGCTGAGGCCGACGCCGCCGGCGACCGGCACGGACGACAGCTGACATGGGCGCACTCTGGCTACTTGCGCTCGTCTTCGTGCTGCTGGCACTGCGGCAGAACCTGCTGGTCATCCTCGGTACCGCCGTCGCGTACCTTTACCTCTTCTACACCGAGGACGAGCTCAGCTTCATCGTGCTCGACGCCTGGGGCGCGCTGAACAAGGAAGTCCTGCTGTCGATACCGTTGTTCATCCTGGCCGGCAATATCATGGCCAAGGGCGGCATGGCGCTGCGGCTGGTGCGGCTGGTCAAGGCGCTCACCGGACCCGTGCCCGGCGGCCTGGCCATCGCCACCGTGCTCTCCTGCGCCATCTTCGCGGCCATCTCCGGTTCGGGCACGGTCACGCTGCTCGCGGTGGGCGCGGTGATGTATCCCGCGCTGCTGCAGGCCGGCTACGACAAGCGTTTCTCGCTGGGTGCGCTGACCTCGGCCGGCACGCTCGGCATCATCGTGCCGCCGTCGATCCCGCTCATCCTGTACGGGGTGATGACGCAGACCTCGATCGCCGATCTGTTCATCGCCGGACTCGGTCCGGCGCTGCTGCTGACCGGTCTGATGGCGGCCTACGCGGTGGCCGTAAACTGGCATCGCGACCGTCAGCCCATCGTGTATGCGGAGGTGCGCGAGGCCGCCTGGCACGGCGTGCTGGCGCTGCTGATGCCGGTGATCATCCTGGGCGGCATCTATACGGGCCACTTCACGGCCACGGAATCGGCCGCCGTCGCCGTCGTCTACGCGCTCCTGGTCGAGGTGCTGGCGCATCGTCAACTGGGCCTCAGGGACGTCGCCGAGGTCATGGCCGATACCGGACGGCTGCTGGGCGGGCTGTTCCCGGTGCTGATGCTGGCGCTGGCGCTGAACGTGTTCTTCACCTACCAGAAAGTGCCGGAACAGCTGGTGGACTGGCTCAGCGGCCAGATCGACAGCCGCGTGGCTTTCCTGCTGATCGTCAACGTCTTCCTGCTCATCGTCGGCTGCATCATGGACATCGGTTCGGCCATACTGATCCTCGCGCCGATGCTGATGCCGCTGGCGGCCGCGCAGGGCATCGACCCCGTGCACTTCGGGATCATCATGGTGGTCAATCTCGAGATCGGCTACCTGACGCCGCCGCTCGGCCTGAACCTGATCGTCGCGCTCGGGGCATTCCGGGAGAACTTCTGGCTCATCTGCCGGGCGGTCGTGCCGTTCCTTCTGTTGATGCTCGTCGGCCTGGCGGTGGTATCCTTCTGGCCCGAGCTGTCCCTGTTCCTCATCGATGACTGAGGGATGACTGACGGACGGGACGGCCGCGAAGAAGAATCAGCGGCGGTCTCTGCGAAGACCGCCTACAACGGTTTCGAGAGAGGAGAGAGCAAATGGCTATCAGTGCCGGAGAACGCATGCCGGAGGGGACGTTCGGCGTGATGACGTCCGAGGGTCCCGGACAGATGACGACCGACGAGTTGTTCAGCGGCAAGAAGGTGGTGCTCTTCGCCGTGCCGGGCGCCTTCACGCCCACCTGTTCCATGAATCACCTGCCCGGCTACGTCGAGCATGCGAAGGACTTCGCGGGGAAGGGCATCGATACCATCGCCTGCATGTCGGTCAACGACGCGTTCGTGATGGGTGCCTGGGGCAAGGACCGGGGCGTCGGCGACAAGGTGTTGATGCTCGCGGACGGCAACGGCGACTACACGCGGAAACTCGGTCTCGAGCTCGATGCCAGCGGCTTCGGCATGGGGCAGCGCAGCCAGCGATTCGCCATCCTGGTCGATGACGGCGTGGCGAAAGTGGTCAACGTCGAGGCGCCCGGGCAGTTCGAGGTGAGTTCGGCGGAGACGATGCTGGCGGCGGTCTGAGCGACGCAGTGGCCGCGCCGGTCAATCGCCGGGTCGTCCTCGCGCGCGTCCCGGACGGCGTCCCGGTGCCGGGCGATTTCCGCCTGACCGAGGGTGAGGCGCCGGAGGCCGGGCCGGGCGAGTTCGTCTCGCGCACGCTCTGGCTGTCGCTGGACCCCTACGTCCGCGGGGTAATCTCCGGCCGTCACCTTTCCGCCGACAAGGTCGGGCCGGGCGACGTCGTGGTGGGCAGCACCGTATCGGAGGTCGTAGCCTCCCGGCATCCGGATTACCGGCCCGGGATGCTCGTCGCCGACCGCAACGGTTGGCAGGAGTACGGCCTGTCGGACGGGGAGGGGGTGCGCGTCCTCGATGCGGACGGGCCGCCCCCGTCACTCGCCCTGGGCATCTTGGGCATGCCCGGTCTGACCGCCTGGGCCGGCCTGAAATTCCTGGCGAGGCCCCGGGCCGGCGAGACGGTGGTGGTATCCGCGGCGGCGGGCCCGGTCGGCAGTATGGTCGGCCAGATCGCGCGCCTGAGCGGCGCGCGGGCGGTCGGCATCGCGGGTTCGGCGGAGAAGTGCGAGCTGGTGACCGGGAGCTTCGGCTTCGACGAGTGCATCGACTACCGGCGCGAAGATCTGCGGGAACGCCTGGCGGCCACCTGCCCGGACGGCATCGACGTCTATTTCGACAACGTCGCCGGTGACACCCTGGCGGCCGTGATGGGTAATCTGGCGCTCGGCGCGCGTATCGTGCTCTGCGGCATGATCGACCAGTACAATCGCAGCGGCGAGCCGCCGCCCGGCCCGAACCTCGGACCGGTGATCGGCGCCCGGGCCCATATCCACGGGCTCGTGGTCTACGACTATTACGACCGCTGGGACGAATTCGCGGCGGAGGCGGCGGCCTGGTACCGGGACGGCCTGATCCGGGCCCGGGAGGACGTCTCGGACGGACTTCGGAACGCGCCGGAGGCGTTCTGCCGCCTGATGCGGGGCGAGAATGTCGGCAAGGCCCTGGTCAGGGTGGCGGAGGCAGGCTGATGCTCTACGATCTGCTCGTGCTCGTGCATGTGATCCTGTTCGCCTACTGGCTCGGCGGCGACCTCGGCGTGTTCTACGCCAGTCGCTTCGTCTCGAATCCCGACCTCGGACGCGAGGCGCGCAAGACCGCGGCCGCCATCATGTTGGCGGTCGACATGTCGCCGCGCATCTGCATGGTGCTGATCCTGCCCGCCGGCCTGCATCTGGCCGCGATCCGCCAACAGTTGCCGCTGTCCGATGCGGCGCTGGCCCTGATGTGGGTGGTGTCGTTCGTCTGGCTGGCGCTGGTGCTGGCCGTACACTTCGTGCAGGCGCCGCCGGCGGCCCGTGCCCTTCAGCGCACGGATTTCGGTCTGCGCCTCGTTGTCATCGGTGCCACGGTGGGGGCCGCCGTGTGGCACATCGTGGACCCCGGCTGGATTCGCGCCGACTGGATCGCGCTGAAACTCCTCCTTTTCGCCGTCACGGTGGGCTGCGGGCTGGCGATCCGCATCGCGCTGAAGCCCTTCGGCCCCGCGTTCGCCAGCCTGATGGAGGAGGGGTCCCGGCCGGCCACCGAAGGGGCCATACAGCGCAGCCTGACCCGGGCGCGTCCCTTCGTCGTCGCGATCTGGGCCGCACTGGTGCTCGAGGCGGCGCTCGGAATCTTCCAGCGGCCGGTCTAGCAGCGGCCGGAGGACGCGGTGATGCCCGGGTACGGCGGACGGCGATGTCCGCCGCACCCGCGGCCGATCAGCTGCCCAGCTGCTCCTCGAGCTCCGGGATGGCCTTGAACAGGTCGGCCACCAGGCCGATATCCGCCACCTCGAAGATGGGCGCGTCCTCGTCCTTGTTGATCGCGACGATGGTGCCGGCGTCCTTGATGCCGGTGAGATGCTGGATGGCGCCCGAGATGCCGATGGCGATGTAGAGCTCCGGCGCGATGATCTTGCCGGTCTGTCCCACCTGCAGCTCGTTGGGCACGTAACCCGCGTCCACGGCGGCCCGTGAGGCGCCCACGGCCGCGCCGAGCTTGTCGGCCAGTTTGAAGATGATCTCGAAGTTCTCCTCGCTGCCGAGCGCCCGGCCGCCGGAGACGACTCGCGGGGCGGTGGCCAGATCCGGCCGGTCCGACGAGCCCGCCTGAAGCTCGAGCCAGCGGGTATGCGTGGGCAGCTCCGCGCTGACCGAGGCCGCCTCGACGTCGGCACTGCCGCCGTCCCCCGCGGCCTGGTAGGAGGCTGCACGCACCGTGGCGACCAGCGTCTTGTCCTCCTGCGCCTTCACCGTGATGATGGCGTTGCCGGCATAGATGGGCCGCTTGAACTCGTACGGGCCGAGCACCTCCATGACGTCGGAGATCTGGTTCACGCCGAGCAGCGCCGCCACCCGGGGCATGAGGTCCTTGCCGAAGCTGGTGGAAGGGCCGAACAGGTGGGTGTAACCGTCGGCGAGTTCGGCGACCTGGGGCGCCATTACCGCGCCGAGGGCATGCTCGTTGGCGTCGTTCTCGACCGTGAGCACCTTCGTCACGCCGTCGATGGCCGAGGCCTGCTCCGCCACGGCGGAGGCGTCCTTCGCGAATACGGCGACGTGGATCTCGGCGCCCTCGATGCCGGAGGCGCATTTGACGCACTTCGGCGTGCTCGGGTTCAGGGATTGCCCGTCGTGTTCCGCAATGATCAGTACTTTAGCCATCAGACCAGCCCCTTTTCCTTCAGTGCATTTACGAGTCCCGCGACGTCTTCCACCATGATGCCCTTCTGTCGCTGCGGCGGCGGCTCATAGGCCGTGATCTCGAAGTCGGCTCCCACGCTCACCCCCAGGTCGTCGGTACTCATGGTCTCGAGCGGCTTCTTCTTGGCCTTCATGATGTCCGGCAGCTTCACGTAGCGCGGTTCGTTCAGGCGCAGATCCGCGGTGACGACGGCCGGCAGGTCCACCTCGATGACTTCCAGCCCGACATCCACCTCGCGGGTGATCTTCGCCTTGCCGTCCGCGAGTTCCAGGCCGGAGCAGAACGTCGCCTGGGGCCGGTCCCAGAGTGCGGCCAGCATCTGGCCGGTCTGGTTGGCGTCGTTGTCGATGGCCTGCTTGCCTAGGATGACGAGTCCCGGCTCCTCCTTGTCGATGAGGGCCTTGAAGACCCTGGCGGCGCTGAGCGGGTCCACGGCCTCACCGGTCTCGACCAGGATGGCACGGTCGGCGCCCATGGCCAGGCCGGTGCGCAGCTGCTGCTGGGCCTCGCCGGGCCCGATGGAGACCACCACGACCTCGCTCGCATCGCCGCGCTCCTTGATGCGCAGCGCCTCCTCGAGCGCGATCTCGTCGAAGGGGTTGATACTCATCTTCACCCCTTCGGTCTCGACGCCACTGCCGTCCGATTTGACCCGGACGCGGACGTTGTAGTCCACGACCCGCTTCAGTCCTACCAGAATCTTGTCCACGAATACTTCTCCTCGGGGGTGCGTGCCCGCACCCTTGTTGGATGACACATGCAAACACGTTATTGTCACTGACCGACGCCGGAGTGACAAGGTGCTGCAATGCAGCGAAAACGGCAACCGTCGACCACCCGATGTCCGAAACCCCGCTCATAGAGCCCGCCGAACTCTCGGCCCTCACGGTCGACGAGCGCCTGCGCGTCGTCGACTGCCGTTTCGTGCTGTCGGACCCGGAAGCCGGGCGCAGGGCGTACGGGGAGGGGCACCTGCCCGGGGCGGTCTACGCGCATCTCGACGACGACCTCGCGGGCCCGGTGACGCCGCTGAGCGGCCGCCATCCGCTGCCGGATCCCAACCACTTCGCCGCGCTGCTCGGCGCCTGGGGCATCCGTCCCGACTCGCTGGTCGTCGCCTATGACGACGCCTCCGGGGCGCTGGCGTCACGGCTGTGGTGGATGCTGGGCTGGGTGGGCCACGGGCCGCGGCGGGTCCTGGACGGCGGGATCGATGCCTGGTGCGCTGCCGGACTGCCGCTGACCACCGCCGAGCCGGTGCCGCCCCGCGCGCCGGCATATCCGGTGCGGCCGGATCCGGAGCGGGTAGCCGGGACGGAGGCGGTGATCGAGGCACTCGCGGCCGGAGTCCCGGTGGTCGATGCGCGTTCGCGAGAGCGCTTCCTGGGCCGCCACGAGCCGATCGACCCCGTGGCCGGGCATATCCCCGGATCGCTCAATCACCCGTTCTCCGCCAACCTGGCCGAAGACGGCCGCTTCCTGCCCGCCCGCGAGCTGGCAGCCCGGCTCGGGAGCCTCGGCGTAGGCGACGACGGCAACGCCGTCTCGCTGTGCGGCTCCGGTGTCACCGCCTGCCACACCATCCTCGCTGCCGCCGTCGCCGGGCTGCGCGAACCCCGACTGTATCCGGGCAGCTGGAGCGAGTGGATCCGCGATCCGGATCGTCCGGTGGCTGCCGGCCGGGACTGATCGGCGCGCACCCGGCGCCGGGAACCGGCGGCGCCAACGGCTGTCTTATTTCTGCAACAGCCCGTCGATGCAGGATCTTGTCCGGCATCATAGTCGTCTAGAAAGTAATATGTATCAATTAGTTATAGCGTCTTTCTTATGCGTTTTATCGCTCCTGGCAAGCGCCGATGATCGGGTGGAGACCTCGCCGCAGGCGCTTCTCGAGCCCGCTAACGATTGCATCTTCGCGCGATCCGTCAGAGACTACACTCCGCTCGATCGGTCGCACCTGATCCTGCGGGGACCCTCCCGCAAGCGAGCCTACCTGGTCACGGTGACAGGTGCCGCCACGAGCCTCAGGACCGACTGGCGCATCGCTTTCAGGACGCGGGATTCGCGTCTCTGCCCCTGGGGCGACGATGCGATCCTCGTCGACGATCCGGTGCAACGTGAGCTGCGGATCACCTCGATCCGCGAGATCAGTGACCGCGACGTCGACACGTTGATGGTCCACTTCGGCCGCAGGGAGGCCGACGAACAAAAGGCTCCGGAGCCGGCCGACGTGCCGGATGCCGGGGTCGAAGAGCTGGACAGGCCGATACCCAGCCCGCAATAGCGGGTCCGACCTGTCTCGCGATCCGCGCATCATCTCCGTGCGGACCCACCCGGGTGGCCCGTCAGGGTCACCCGGGTTTTTATTGGGCCGGGTCTGCGGCCTGTCGAAGGTGCGCGGCCGGGGTTTGACTTTCCCGTCCGAGGACCTAAAGTGTCAGGCCATCCTGACACGGACTCGCGCGAATTCCCGCAAAAAAACAGCCACATGGTCGCCAGCTATTCAGAAGAACAGGACCTGATCAGGCAGCTCGAGTCCATCTGTGGCGCCGGTTTCGTCTCGACCGATCAGGACGAGCGCGCTTTCTTTTCCCACGACGTGTATCGAAACGGGGCGACCGCGGCCGCCGTTGCCGCACCGGCAGACGCCGATCAACTCGCAGCGGTGGTGGCGGCGACCACCCGATCGGGCTATGCGGTGATCGCGCGCGGGGGCGGCATGTCCTATACCGACGCCTACCTGCCCATCTGTGCCGACACGGTGATCGTCGACAGCCGACGGCTGGACCGAGTGCTGGAGGTGAACGCGGAGGACAACTACGTGCGCGTGCAGGCCGGCTGCACCTGGGCGGCCCTGAACGAACGGCTGGCCGAGGAGGGCATGCGTACGCCTTACTGGGGGCCGTTGTCGGGCATCCGGGCGACGGTGGGCGGTGCGCTCTCCCAGGGCAGTATTTTCCTCGGCTCGGGGCGCTATGGCACCGCACAGGACAGCGTGCTGGGCCTGGAGGTGATCGCCGCGGACGGCAGCCGCATCGTGACCGGCAGTGCCGCCACGGGCCGTGCACGGCCGTTTTTCCGCTACCACGGTCCCGATCTCACCGGCCTGTTCACCGGCGACTGCGGAGCGCTGGGCTTCAAGACGGAAGCCAGCCTGCGTCTGATCCGCCGTCCGGCGGCGACCGAATACCTGTCCTGGTCGCTGCCGGACGCCGAAGCCCTGTTCCGGACGATGTCCGCGGTGGCACGCAGCGAGGCCGCCTCCGAGGTCTTCGCCTTCGACCCGTACCTGCAGTCTCTGAGGATGAAGCGCTCCAGCCTGGCCGAGGACGTCCGGACGCTGGGCAAGGTCGTGGGCGGCGCCGGATCCCTCGCCCGCGGACTGCGCGACGGCCTGCAGCTCGCCCGATCCGGCCGCGGCTTCCTGGACGACGTGCCCTATTCGCTGCACGTGAGCGTCGACGGCCGGGATGCGGCCGATGCGGCGGCCGGCGCCGCGGCCGTGCGCGCCGCGGTCGGCGGTGCGGGCAAGGAGATCGACAACGCCGTGCCGAAGGTGATGCGGGCGCATCCCTTCGCGGAGGTGAACAGCATGCTCGGGCCGGCGGGAGAGCGCTGGGCCCCCGTGCACGGCATCGTGCCGCCGTCGGAGGCCGCGGCCCTGTACGCGCGCCTGGAGGCCCTGTTCGAGCGCCATGGCGAGGAGGCCGAACGGCTCGGCGTGCATCACGGTTACCTGTTCTGCACCATCTCCAACCACGCGCTCCTGATCGAGCCGTGCCTGTACTGGCCCGGCGAACGCACGGCCTTCCACGAACGGGTGATGGACGACAGCCATCTCTCGCGTCTGCCGCCGGGTGAAGACAATCCCGAAGCCGCGGCGCTGGCGGCGTTGCTGAAAGACGAGCTGGCCGGCCTGTTCCACGCGGCGGGCGCGACGAGTTTTCAGATCGGCAAGTTCTACCGGTACCGGGAGGGGAGGGATCCCGGGGCCTGGTCGTTGCTGCAGGCGGTGAAGCGGCAGGTGGACCCGGACGGGCTGATCAATCCCGGCGTGCTGGGCCTCGCCTGAGCCGCCGGAGCCGGCCCCGACGGCCGGGACTTCTGACCGAAGCCGACTACCAGTTGCGGCCGCCGACCCAGCGGCCGGCGACGCCGCGGAACGGGCGTAGGTCGATGTCGTCCCAGAGTCCGGCGGCGTAGTAGGGATCGCGTTCCAGAAAAGCCATTGCCTCCTCCCGGTCACGGGCATCGAGCACGTAGAGACTCCCCGTCATCTCGCCGTCCGGTCGGTCCAGCAGCGGGCCGGCGACCAGGATGGTGTCGAGGTGGGCCTCCACGAATTCGAGGTGGGCGGCGAGGTGTCGGCGTCGGATCTCCGCGCCGTCCGGTCCGTCCCGCAGCCAGGCTGCCATGGCCATCGGCGTCTCCTTCCAAGTACACATCGGGGCGTCCAGATAGTAGCATTCGCCGGCAGCCGTCCCGGCTGCGGGCGACAGGCGACGGCGGATACCCGGCAATCCATACTCGAGAGCCCGACGTCGAGCGCCAATCGGCAGCGCCGCGCAAGAATGGCGCAGAGGAGAACCATGCATAGCAGCAGGGAGGTCGGCCCGAAGCGTTACCGCGAGAGCTTCGGCCGCTACTTCGAGGAGTTCGAGCCCGGTGCGGTCTACGAGCACCGTCCCGGCCGCACGGTGACGGCCACCGAGAACACCTGGTTCACCCTGCTCACGATGAACACCCATCCCCTGCATTTCGACGAGCGTTACGGCGCGGCGTCCGAGTTCGGCCGCAATCTGGTCGCCAGTCCGTTCACGCTGTCGCTGCTGGTCGGCATGAGCGTGAGTGACGTGAGCCAGAAGGCCATCGCCAACCTGGGCTGGAAGGAGATCCGGCTGCCCCATCCGGTGTTCGCCGGCGATACGCTGTACGCCGAGACGGAGGTGCTGGAGAAGCGTGAGTCCCGCTCGCGCCCGGAGGCCGGCATCGTCACGGTGCGCACGATCGGCCGCAACCAGGACGGCGTGGTGGTGTGCGAGTTCGAGCGCACGATGCTGATACCGAAGCGCGGCCATGCCGTCGACGACCGCATCGACTACTGAATCCCAATAGTGTCAGTGACCCGGGAGCAGCCATGAGCAACACCGCCGGCAACGCCGAAGGCGACAACCGCTACAGCGCCGAGGAGGAAGAGGCGATCCTGGATGCCGTCGGGCGCTGGGTCGAGCAGGAGGTCCGGCCGATCGCGCGGGAGTACGACCTGGCGGACGAATACCCCCACGAACTGGTCGAACAGATGAAAGGCCTGGGACTGTTCGGCGCCACGATCGGTCAACGCTGGGGCGGCCTCGGCCTGAGCGCCCGCACCTATGCCCGCCTGGTCGCGTTGATCAGCGAGGCCTGGATGGCGCCCACGGGCATCTTCAACTCCCACCTGATGATGGCGGCCTGTGTCGAGCGTTTCGGTACGGACGAGCAGCGCGAACGCTGGCTGCCCCGGTTCGCCGCCGGCGAGCTGCGTGGCGGGCTTGCGCTCACCGAGCCGGATGCGGGCACGGACCTGCAGGGGATCCGCACGACGGCGACGCGCGAGGGCGACGCGTACGTGGTCAACGGCACCAAGACCTGGATCACGAACGGCCTGCATGGTGACTGCGTCGCGCTGCTGGTGAAGACCGACCCGGACGCCGAGCCCCGCCACCGCGGCATGAGTCTTTTCATCGCCGAGAAGGGGCCCGGTTTCACCGTCGGTCGCAAGCTCGCGAAGCTCGGCTACAAGAGCATCGACAGTGCGGAGCTGATCTTCGACGGCTATCGGGTGGGCGCCGACGCGCTGGTGGGCGGCGAGGAGGGGCGCGGATTCATTCAGGCGGTGGGAGGCCTCGAGCTCGGCCGCATCAACATCGCCGCGCGTGGCGTCGGTATCGCGCAGTCCGCGCTGAACCGGGCGGTGCGCTACTCGCAGGAACGCAAGACCTTCGGCAAGCCGATCTGCGAGCACCAGGCCATCCAGCTCAAGCTCGGCGATATGGCCACGCGCGCCGAGGCGGGCCGTCTGCTGATGATGCAGGCGGCGGCCAAGTACGACCGCGGCGAACGCTGCGACATGGAAGCCGGCATGGCCAAGCTGTTCTGCTCGGAGGCGGCGCTGGAGAATGCCACCGAATGCATGCGCATACACGGCGGCTACGGCTATTCGCCGGAGTTCGAGGTGGAGCGGCTTTACCGGGATGCGCCGCTGATGTGCATCGGCGAAGGCACCAACGAGATGCAGCGCATCATCATCGCCCGCCAGCTGATCGAGCGCCGCCGTCTGTGAAGGCGCCGCTGGCAGGGCTGCGGATCCTCAGCGTCGAGCAGTTCGGCGCCGGCCCCTACGGCAGCCTGTATCTCGCCAACCTGGGCGCGGAGGTGATCAAGATCGAACAGCCCGGCACGGGCGACCCGGCGCGGCACATGGGCGCCTGGCGGCTCGGCGAAGACGACAGCGACTACTACCAGACCTTCAACCTGGCAAAACGCAGCCTGACCCTCGACCTGAAACGGCCGCGTGGGCGCGAGATCCTGTACCGCCTGGTCGCCCGCAGCGATGCGGTGATGAACAACCTGCGGGGCAGCCAGCCCGCGCGCCTCGGGCTCGACTACGCCTCCCTGGCACCGCACAACCGGGCCATCGTCTGTGGTCACATCTCCGCCTACGGCCGGGACAACGAGCGCGCGGACTGGCCCGGCTACGACTACCTCATGCAGGCCGAGGCCGGTTTCCTGTCGCTGACCGGCGAACCGGACACGCCGCCGGCGCGCTTCGGGCTGTCCATCATCGATTTCATGACCGGCGTCGTGGGGGCCCTGGGCCTGGTGGCCGCACTGCGCGAGGCGGAGCGGAGCGGGCAGGGCGGCGACGTGGACGTGAGCCTGTTCGACGTGGCCCTGCACCAGCTGACGTACCCGGGTACCTGGTACCTGAACCGGGGTGCCGTCACCGGGCGTCTGCCGCGCGGCGCCCATCCCTACGCCTCGCCGAGTCAGCTGTGCCGCACCCGGGACGGCTGGATCTTCATCATGTGCATGACGCAGAAGTTCTGGGAGATCCTGCTGGAGATCATCGGCCGCCCCGACCTGGCAGAGGACCCCCGCTTCCGGGATCTCGCGGCACGCAACGAGCATCGTGACGCTCTCACGGCCGTGCTGGACGAGGTGCTGGGCGAGCATGACAGCGCCGAGTGGCTCGAGCGCATGCAGGGCCGCATCCCCGCCGCGCCGGTGCTCGACGTGCCCGCCGCGCTGGACAATGCCTTCGCGCATGCCGTGGGCATGGTGGAGGAGACGCCCCACCCGTCGCGCGCGTCGTTCCGCAGCCTGGCCAATCCTATCCGCATCGACGGCGAGCGGGCGCCCGGGAGGACCGGCTCGGGGCTCGGGGCCGACAGCGACGCGCTGCTGGAAGAGCTCGGCTACACGGCCGGGGAAATCGAGGCCCTGCGCGGCGAAGGCGTGATCTGAGCCGGCACGGCCGGCGGCAGACGGACAGCGAGAGGATACGATGAGCGAAGACCTGGTACTGCAGCGCGACCACGCGAGTCTCTTCGGCGAGATTGCCTACCTCAGCGCGAAGCCCGGCCACGAGGGCACGGAGCGCGGGCGCGAGAACTTCCAGATCCACGTTCACGCGGACGGTTGCCGGACGGTCACGGCCCACTGCGAGATCGACGAGGCACCGAGCGTGATGCGCGACATCACCTACAGCGTGGACGCAGACTGGATGCCCACGGACTGCTTCGTGCGCCTGAGCGTGGGTGACCGCTTCACCGGCAGCGGCTGGTTCCGTTTCGCTGCGGACCATGCCGAGTGCGAGACCTGGTCGGCCGCCGAGGGCCGCGTCACCCAGCGCATGGAGCTCGCCCGTCCGCTGGAGACCTTCCAGAACCATGCCATCGCCTGCGACGCCTGGCACCTGCGGCTCTATGACCGCAGCCAGGGCCCGGGCGTGCAGGTGATCGAGCCCATACTGCTGTCGTCGCCCGACCACCGCGGCGCGACGGGCCCGATGCTCTTCTCCATCGGCATCGGCGTCGAGTACGTCGGCGAGGAGACCATCGAGGTGCAGGCGGGCGTTTTCGACGCGCTGCATTTCCGTTTCGTGTCCACGCCCGGCCTGCCCCAGGAGCATCCGCCCTACGACGTCTGGTGCACCCCCGACGAGTTCCTGTTTCTGCGCGGCCTCACCGGCGGCTACATGCGCACCCATTACGAACTGGCCAGCCTGCGCCGCTGAGCGCGCTCCCGGCCCGGAGACGACCATGACCCACCTGGCGCCCGCCGGCACCCGCTCCACCTGGCTGTTCTACGGCTGGGTGATCGTCGCCATGGCCTTCGTGACGCTGTGGATCTCCAACGGCATGACCCTGAGCGGGCTCACGGTCTTCGACAACGAGCTGCTGGCGGCCCTGAATCAGCCCGAGAGCATCGGACCGATCCGGCAGATGGCGGAGGAGGGCGGTCTGCGCGGCTGGGCGGCGCAGCAGATCCTCACCGACGAGGGCGAGATATCCCGCGCCGCCTACAAGTTCCGCGACACGCTCACGCTGCTGTCCGCGGGCCTGATGGGGCTGCTGGCCGGGGCGCTGGCCGACCGCATCGGCATCCGGCCCCTGATGGTGTTCGGACTGCTGCTGCTGTCCGGCTGCAACCTGATGTACGGGCGCGTGGACACCATCTGGGAGATGTATGGTATCCACTTCCTGTTCGGCATCGTGCTCACCACCGCCGGACTGATCGTCAACGTCATGCTGGTGTCGCGATGGTTCGTGCGGCTGCGGGGCGTGGCCATCGGCATCACGCTGGCCGGCACCAGTCTCGGCAACGCCCTGCTGCCCACCATCAACACCCTGCTGATCCAGTCGGAAGGCTGGCGCGCCGCCTTCGGCTGGATCGCCATCCTGCCGGTACTGCTGATCCCGCCGCTCCTGCTGCTGGTCAGGGACAAGCCCGCCGACAAGGGACTCGCGCCCCTCGGCGGGGTGCAGACCCGGGCCGGCCGCGCCTCATCGGACGACCTGCCGGGGATGACCTACGCCGAGGCGCTGCGCGACCGGAATCTCTGGCTGATCGCACTGATCGCGTTCTGTACCTTCTATGCCATCCTGGGCGCCGCCTCGAACCTGTTCCTGTACCTGAACGGCCGCGGGTTCACGCCGCAGACTGCCGCGGCCGGCATCGGCCTCGTGTTCACGCTGGGCCTGGTCGGCAAGATCGGCAGCGGCGTGCTGGCCGACCTGATCGGCAAGAAAAGGGTCTTCATCCTGGGCCTGGCCGTGATGTTCGGCGGCAGCCTGCTGATCCTCAACCCGGGCGCCATCTGGATCGGACTGGTGCTGTTCGGCTTCGGCTGGGGCGGGCTCTACACGCTGCTGCAGCTGCTGTGTGCCGACATCTTCGGGTTGAAGGCGCTCGGCAAGATCATCGGCACCATCACCATCCTGGACGCGGCCGGCGGCGGGCTCGGGCCGTTCCTCACCGGCTACTTCTACGATCTGAGCGGCAACTACGAGCTGTCGTTCGCCGTCATCGCCGGTCTCGTGGGAGCGGCGCTGATGGCGGGGCTGCTGATCCGTATCCCGGAGCTGCCGCCGGGCGCGAGCGCGGAGGACGGCCAGGCCGGCGAGCGCGATCGGAGCCCGGCCGAGGCGGCTCAGTAACCCTCCCAGCTGTCGCTGACCTTCTCCTCGTCGATGAGCGTGCGGCGGGCGATTTTCCCGGCCTTGATCCACTGCCAGACCCGGCAGCGGTAGCGGCCGCAATCGGACATCTGGATCATCTCGTAGAGATAGAGGTCGGGCTCGCCCTTGCGCACCCAGTTCAGCATCAGCGTGCGGTTGTAGTCGTCCAGCGGCACCTCGGCTGCCCAGCCCGTGATGAGTTCGTTGTCGAACCAGACGCGCCCGTCGCGATACGTGGCCGGAAAGTCGCGGGTCTCGGTGCTGCCGTCCTTCCAGGTGTACAGGTTGGTCTGGTGATAGGGATACTCTCCCGCCGCCGGAAAGCGGCAGATCAGCCGGCTGCGGTGTTCGTCTATCTTGTTGCCTTCGGCATCGGCATGCCGGTACCAGCCATCCCAGACGCCTTCGTTGGCCGCCAGCAGTGGCATCGTTTTCCGGATGTCGCTCATCGGTTCCTCCGTAGCGTTGGTCGGGCGGCTCGCGCCGGTCCGGCCGGAGTATAACGCCCGCTGCGGGCGGCCGTGACGGCCGGGCTAATCGGCGCCGCGCCACTGCTGCCGGGCGGGCGGGGAAGGCGATTCCGTGGCAGAATCCAGCGTTATGGTGGCCTGGGTCACTGAATCGGGCCGCTATACGGCCTAGTATGCGGCCTGGTATACGGCCGAGGATTTGCCGGGAAGGACCGGCCCGGCACCGGTGGGAAGAGGACCATGACGAGACCCGTATTCGATTCCAGCACGGCCCTGCACGATGTCCGCTACGAGATCCGCGGCCAACTGGCGCGGCGCGCTCACGAGCTCGAGAAGATGGGCTACGAGATCGTTCACCTGAATATCGGCAATCCGGGCCGTTTCGGCTTCCGCACGCCGGAGACCATGCGCCTGGCGATGATCGAGAACCTGGCCCAGTCCGAAGCCTATTCGCATCAGAAAGGAATCTTCCCCGCCCGCGAGGCGGTGGTGATGCAGCAGCAGAGCCGCGGTGTGGCCGGCGTCACGGCCGAGGAAGTGTTCATCGGCAACGGGGTCAGCGAGCTGATCGATCTGACCCTGCGGGCGATGCTGAACCGCGACGACGAGATCCTGGTGCCCAGCCCCGACTATCCGCTGTGGACGGCCGCCGTCACGCTGAACGGCGGTCGCGCGGTGCATTATCCGTGCCTGCCGGAGAACGGCTTCCTGCCCGACCCGGAGGCGCTCGAGTCGCTGATCACGCCGCGCACCCGGGCCATCGTGGTCATCAACCCGAACAATCCCACCGGCGCCGTCTACCCGAGGGAGCTGCTGGAGCGACTCGCTGCACTCGCCGAGCGCCACCGGCTGATCATGCTGGCCGACGAGATCTACGACCAGATGGTCTACGACGGCGCCGAGTTCGTCCCAATGGCGACCCTCGTCAACGAGACTCTCTGCATCACCTACAGCGGCCTCTCCAAGGTCTACCGGGCCTGCGGCTACCGCGTGGGCTGGGCCGTGCTGAGCGGCGCCCTGGAACGCGCCGGGGGCTACCTGGAGGGGCTGGAGCTGTTGGCCGCGCTGCGGCTGTGCAGCAACGTGCCGTCCCAGTGGGCGGTCCAGACCGCGCTGGGTGGCTTCCAGAGCATCCGCCAGCTCGTCGCTCCCGGCGGCCGGCTGTACCAGTCGCGCCAGACCGTGCTCGACGCCGTGGAGGCGAGCCGTTACCTGGAACTGGTGGCGCCGATGGGCTCGATGTACGCCTTCATCGGCGTGAATCCGCGCCGCTATCCGGGCTTCGACGACCAGGCGTTCGCGCTGGACCTGCTCGAGAACCGGCACGTACTGGTGGCACCCGGGACGAGCTTCAACACGCCGTACCGCAACCACTTCCGCATCACGATGCTGCCCGATTCCGACACCCTGGAAGAGGTCTTCGGGCGCATCGAGGAAGTGCTGGAGAGCGGCGTGCGCGGCCGCGTGACCGTTGCTTGAACCTTTTCGAGAAAATGAAGCGAACTTACTGATACTTCTATCTTATGACTGACGATTCGGTAGCCGGGAATACCGTGATCGTCACCGCCAGCCGGCGTCTGGCACGTCACCTGCGCCTGCGCCATGCCGCCGGGCGCGCTGCGGAGGGAGCGGCGGCCTGGCTGGCCCCGCGCTACCTCCCCTGGGACGTCTGGCTGGCCGAGGTCTGGCAGGCGGCGGGTTACCGTCCGGAAGGGCCCCTGCCCGCGCCGGTGCTTACCCCGCGGCAAAGCCGCACGCTGTGGGAGCGGGCGGCGTCGCGGGCGCTCGGGGAATCCACCACCTTGGCGGCAACCGGCGGTCTCGCGGCCCAGGCTGCCGCGTCCTGGCAGAGAGCCTGCGACTGGCGGGTTCCCGCCGAGGCCATACGCGAAGCGGCACGCTCGCCCGATGCCACTTTCCTGGCGCGGGCCAGCGGCTATTACACTGCGGCCTGCACGGAGGGAGGCTGGCAGGATCCGGCGGCACTGGCCGGCGCGCTGGCCGCGCGGTTCCGCCGGGGAGAGGCGGTGGTCGACGGGCCCGTCACTTTCGCCGGCTTCGAGCGCCCCGCGCCGGCGCAACGGGATCTGGTGGACGCCATGCGGGAGGCCGGCGTCACAGTGACGATGGAGTCGGGCGAGCATCGGCCTGCCGCCGCGACGGTCTCGGTGCGCCACGCGCCGGACCGCGATGCGGAGCTGCGGGCGGCGGGTGCCTGGGCGCGCGAATGTCTGCTGGCGGAGCCGGAACGTCGGGTCGGCATCATCGTGCCGGACCTCGCGGGCCGTGCCGCCCGGGCCGGGCGTCTGATCGGCGAGGGCTTCAGCCCCGGCTGGCAGCTGCGCGCCGACGCGGTCAGCGGCATCAATGTCTCCTACGGTCGCCCGCTGGCGGAATACGGCCTCATCGATGCGGCGCTCGGGGTACTCGGGCTGATCCGGGACGACCCGGACTTCGCCATGCTCGGCCGACTTTTGCGTAGCCCGTTCCTGGCACCGGCCGTAGACAACGGCCGGGCCGCCCTGGAGATCGCCCTGCGGGACCTGCCCGACCGCCGCTGGGACCTCGTCCGGCTGCCCGAGGCGCTGGGCAGGTCGGCCGATCGTCTGCCCGAGTCGGCCACGGTGTTCGTCGGTACATTGGCGGGGGTCGCGGCACAGCGCGGCGACTGGCAGGCGCGCGCCATGCCCGCGGTCTGGGCGGAGCGCATCGATAGCCTGCTGACGGCGGCGGGCTGGGGCCGGGAGACGGCCATGGACAGCGAGACCTGGCAGCTGGTCAATGCCTGGCGCAACGTCCTGAACCAGTTCGCCGCCACCGGCCCGGTCAGCGGGGCGATCAGTGGGCACGGGGCGGTGGCGCAGGTCGCCGCCATCGCGCGGGAGACCCTGTTCCAGCCCGAGTCCGACGACGCCGCCGTGCAGGTGATGGGCATGCTGGAGGCTTCCGGCATGACCTTCGATGCGCTGTGGATCGCGGGCCTCGACACCACCACGTGGCCGCCGCCGCAGCGGCCCGATCCGCTGCTGCCGATCGGTCTGCAGCGGGACTACGGCATGCCCGACGCGACGCCGGCGGATACCCTCGACTACGCGCGACGCATCTATACCGGGCTGCTCGGTTGCGCTCCGGAAGTCGTGGTGAGTTGGCCGCGCAGGGAGGGCGATGCGGAGCTGACGCCGAGCCCGTTGCTCGCCGGCCTGCCGGCCGCGGGCAGCGTCGCGGAGGTGCCCGTCTACGCGGAGACTCTGGCCGGGAGTGCGGCGCTCGCTCGGGTGGAACCCGACCCGCCGCCGCCGCTCGCGGCCGGCGAGACGCTGCCGGGCGGGCACGGTGTGCTGTCCGCCCAGCGGACCCAGCCCTTCGATGCCTTCGCCCGCTACCGGCTGCGGGCCGAGCCCCTGGAGACCCCGGTGGCCGGTCTGTCCGCGCGGGAGCGTGGCACGGTTATTCACCGGGCGCTGGAGGCGGTCTATCGGCGCTGGCCCGACCGGGACCGGCTGGCCGCGGCGGGCGCGGACGAACGGGGCCGAGCCGCCGGTGACGCGGTCGAACGCGCCCTGGCGCGCTACGGCAGGGGCGCCGATGCGCGACTCGCGGGCCTGATCGCGCTCGAGAGCGAGCGCTGCGCCGTCCTGGTCACACGCTTCATCGAGGCCGATCTGGTCCGGCCCGGCTTCGGCGAAGTGATCTGCGAGGAACCCCGTGAGGTGGCCGTCGGACCGCTGCGGCTTTCCATCCGGCCGGACCGCATCGATGCCGTCGACGGCGGCTGGGCGATCATCGACTACAAGACCGGCGCCACCGGCACCGCCACGGGGGTCGACCCGGAGAACCCGCGCCAGCTGCAGCTCGTGGTGTATGCCATCAGCCAGCCCGGGCGGGTGCGCGCGCTGGCCGTCGGCGTCGTCCATCCCCACCGCATCGGCTATCGCGGCGCCCGGGATGCCGACCTGGAGTGGCCGGGCACCGGCGTGCAGTCCGTCGACGACTGGCCCGCCCTCCTGAACGCCTGGAAGGCGCAGGCCCACGGGCTGGCCGAGGCGGTGGCTGCGGGCGACGCGAGGGTGAATCTCAGCCTGGGGCTGGACGACCAGCGGCCGCTGGCCGTGCTGAGCCGGGTGGCGGAACTGGCCGACCTGGCCGACGGAGAACAGGGGTCGTGAGCGATCAGCCCATCCCGGATCAGGCCGAGCGCGATGCGGCCCTCGACGTGGAGCGTTCGTTCATCGTCCAGGCGCCCGCGGGTTCGGGGAAGACGGAGCTGCTGATCCAGCGCTATCTCCGCCTCCTCGCCCGCGTGGAACGGCCGGAGGAGATTCTGGCGATCACGTTCACGCGCAAGGCCGCCGCGGAGATGCGTACCCGCATACTGGCGGCACTGGAGCGGGCGCGGGCGGGCGAGCAGGGCGATTCGGAGCACGAACGGCGCACGCTGGCGGCAGCGGGGGAGGCCCTGAACCGCGACCGGGACAGGGAATGGCAGCTGACGGCATTCCCGGAGCGCATGCAGATCATGACGCTGGATGCGTTCAACGCCCGCCTGGCGGCTGCGCTGCCGGTCACCTCGGGTCTCGGCGGCCGGGTGCGCATGGTCTCGGAGGCCGGCGAGTCGGGTATCTACCGGGAGGCGGCCCGGGCCACGCTGGACTGGGTCGCGGAGAGCGGGGAGACCGGCGACGCCGTGCGGGGACTGTTCCGTCACCTGGACAACGATGCGCTGGTGTGGGAGCGCTCCATCGCCGAGATGCTCGAGAGACGGGACCAGTGGCTGGCCATCACCGGTACCGGGCCGACCGGCCAGGAAGAACGGCTGCGGCGGCACTTCGAACAGGCCATCGCCATGCTGGTGACGGATCGGCTGCGGTCCCTGGACCGGGCGCTGCCGGAGGCCGCGCGGCAGCCGCTGCTCGAACTCGCCCGTTTCGCCGCCGGCAACCTGGCGGAAGCGGGGCGGGAGACGCCGCTTGCGCCGCTGCACGGCTGCGACGTCTGGCCCGCTCCCGACGCTCGACAGCTCGCGCAATGGCAGGCGCTGGCCTGGCTGCTGATCGCGCCGAGCAGCGGCGACTGGCGCAAGCGCGCGGACAAGAACCTGGGCTTCCCGCCGGGCAGCGACCGGGAGAAGGAGGCGCTCACCGCCGTGATCGAATCGCTGGCCGGATGCGAGGGTCTCGACCGGTTGCTGGCGGACGCCGCCAGACTGCCGCCGCCCCGTTACGCGCCCGAGCAATGGGAGGCGCTCACGTCCCTGCTGCACGTCCTGCCCCGGGCCACGGCCGAACTGAAGACCCGGTTCGCCGCCCGCGGACTGGCCGACTACGTGGAAGTGGCACTCGCCGCCCGTACGGCCCTGGGACCGCCGGACGAGCCGACCGACCTGGCGCTGGCGCTCGATTACCGCATACGGCACCTGCTCATCGACGAGATGCAGGACACCTCGCTGGGCCAGTACGCGCTGCTGGAGAGCCTGACCGCAGGCTGGGACGGCCGGGACGGGCGCACCGTGTTCTGCGTCGGCGATCCCATGCAGTCCATCTACCGCTTCCGGGAGGCGGAGGTGGGCCTGTTCCTGGCGCTGCGGGCGAGAGGCATCGGGCTGCTCCGGCCCCGGGAACTGGTGCTGCAGACCAACTTCCGCTCCGGCGGCAATCTCGTGGACTGGGCCAACCGGGCCTTCGCCCGGGTGATGCCGGCGGAGGACGACCTGGCCACCGGCGCCATCCGCCACAGCCCGTCGCAGGCGGCGCCGGGCCGGGAAGGCCTGGGCGAGTGCCGCGTCCACGCGCTGCTGGATGCCTCGCCCCGGGAGGAGGCGGAGACCGTGAGGAGGCTGCTCCGGGAGGCCATGGACGAACCGGGGCCCGGCGAGGTGGCCGTGCTGGTGCGCAGCCGCACCCATCTGCGCGAACTGCTGCCGCTGCTGCGCGCCGACGGCGTCGCCTACGAGGCGCTGGAGATCGACCGGCTCACGGACCTGCCGGAGGTGCAGGATCTGCTCGCACTCACCCGCGCCCTGATTCACCCGCTGGACCGGGTCGCCTGGCTCGCGCTGCTGCGGGCGCCCTGGTGCGGCCTCACGCTGGCCGGGCTGCACGCGCTGACGGTCGGCGATGCGCTCAGCCCCGTCATGGACCTCATGGACCGGGAGGAGCGCCTCGCGCGCCTGGACGCCGGCGAGCGGCGACGGGTGGAGTGGGTGCGGGAGCGACTCGCGGCAGCCCTCGAGCGCCCCGGGCTGCGCTCCCTGCGCGAGCGCGTGGAGCTGGCCTGGTTCTCGCTGGGCGGACCGACGCTGCTCCCGGGTGCCGCGGAAGCGGCGAATGCCTGCCGCTATCTCGATATCCTGGAGAGCCTCGAATCCGGCGGCACTCTGCCGGACGTGGCGGACCTCGAGTCCCGTCTGGACGAGGAGCGGGTCTCCAGCGAAGGCGCCGGCGCCCGCGTCCAGGTGATGACCATCCACAAGGCGAAGGGGCTGGAGTTCGATGCCGTCGTCCTGATGGGGCTCGGCCGCCAGCCGCGAGGCAACCTCCGCGCGGTGCTCAACTGGCTCACGCTGCCGGACGAGGAAGGTCACGAACACCTGCTGCCGAGCCCGATCGGCGCCCGCGGCGAGCGGGACAACGATCCCCTGCACGAATTCATCCACGGCGTGGAAGCGGAGAAACAGCGGCTGGAGCTCGACCGCCTGCTGTACGTGGCATGCACCCGTGCCCGCCGCACCCTGCACCTCGTGGGCCACACCCTCAGCCGGGACGGCAGCGCCCGGCCGCCGCCGGCCGGCACGCTGCTGGCCCGCCTCTGGCCGGCGCTCGAAGCCGACTTCGCCCGGGCCGCGGAGGCGGACGCGGGTGCCGATGAAGGGCACACGGCCGGCGACCCGGGCGCCGAGCTCGTGGCACCCCGGATCCGCCGCGCGGTGCAGCCCTATCGAGCCGGCGAGCTGCCGGTGCCGGTGGCGCCGCCGGCGTTGCGCTTCGCGTCGCCCGGTGCGGAAGCCGCGATCGAATACGCCTGGGTCGGCCGCGACCTGCGCCATGTGGGCACCGTCGTGCACGGCTGGCTGCAGCGGATGGCGGACTGGCCGGACGTGGATGTGGCGCGGCGCCGGCTCGAGGGTCTCGATGAGCGGCACGCCTCGCTGCTGGAAACCGCCGGGGTCTCCGCGGAAGGGCTGGAGGCGGCGGTGAGCCGGGTGCGGGCGGCCCTGCGCGGGACGCTGGAAGACCCGGCCGGTCGGTGGATCCTGTTCGGCACTCATCGCACCGCTGCGACGGAACTGCCCATTGAGGGCATTGCCGACGGACGACTGCTGCGCGTGGTCATCGACCGCTGTTTCGTCGACGAGTCGGGGACGCACTGGGTGGTGGACTACAAGACCTCGCTGCACGAGGGCGGCGACCTGGAACGGTTCCTGAGCGAGGAGGCCAGGCGCTACGCGGAACAGATGGCCGGCTATCGGCGGCTGTACGCCGCGGTGTACGGAGAGACGCCGCTGAGTCTGCTGTACTACCCGCTACACGGGCGCGTGGTGGCCATGGACGAGGCGGCGGCCTTGCGGCTCAGAGACGGCCTGCCAGGCTGAACTCCCGGCGTCCGGCCTCGTCCGGCGAGCCGAGGAAGCGCAGCGAGTTCGCGAGTGCGGCCGGCGCGCCCGGCCGCGCCTTGACCTGACCGCGGAGCTCGTAATTCCGCTCGCCGGTCAGCGCGATCTCGCCGGCCACTTCCAACGGTCCGCCGCCGTCCGCCAGGACGCCTCGCAAGCCGCCGTTCTCGGTGGGCAGGAACTCCACCCGGTAATTGCCGATGGAATTATTGCCCGCCGGCCGGTACACGAGATCCTCGACGCTGACGGTGCCCACCAGCTCGCTGGGCCAGCCGTCGTCGAAACGCCCGCGCTCGATGTCCGCGCGCAGACGGCCTTCCGCCTGTGCCACCGGCATGATCCGGGAGACGCTCTCGAGCGGCACGGACGCCTCGAGATCGGAGACGCTCAGCGCGCCCGTGACGCTCAGCGCGACGTCCCCGCGGACGCTGCCGCCCGGCAGTTCGGCGTCGATGCGGTAGCCCGCTGCCCCGCCCAGCAGGGCCGCCGGGCGGAATTCCCAGCTCAGCGGCGCCAGGAAAATCCCGCCGGCGGATGCACGCGCCGCACTGCCGCTCCAGATCGTACCCTCGACGCCGGCGGCGCGGAACTCGGTCGGGGCGAACCAGGCCACGGCGAGACGCGCGGGGAACAGGGCGACCAGGCCCAGAACGAACGCCGCGGCCGCGGCCGCGATGAGCAGACGGCGGGAGAACACTAAAGCGCCCGTTCCAGTGTGAGCGTGGCATCCACGCGGCCGGGCTCCGCACGATTGGAAAATGACGCGGCGCCGATCTCGATGTCATGCTGGCTGCCGAGCTGGCCCAGCCATTCCACCAGCGCGTCGAAGGCCACGTTCTCGAAGCTGACCTGGATGGAATCGCCGTCCAGGGGCCTGCTGCGTTTCAGCGTGGTGCCGAGCCCGCGCTGGCGCACGGTGCTGTCGATGACCACCACCAGAGACTGGCCGACCGGCGCGGACGCGGTGCCGCCGCCCGACGGAGACGGGAGACGGCCGCGCAGCTGGCGCAGATCGGTGACGAGTTCGCGCTGACTCTCCACCTGGTTCTCGAGCCGGCTGTTGGCCCGGTCGAGAGGCAGCCAGACGGCCAGATAGATCACCACTACGACGGTGAGCACGCCCGCCAGTGCCACCAGCATCTGCTCCCGCGGAGCGAGGTCCTGGAACCAGTCCTTCATGCGCCCGTTCCCTGGATCTGCAGGCGGCTGCGGACGCTGCCCTCCTGCTGGTCGGTGGACTGGATCCGGGCCGTGAAACGCCCGCCCTGGTCTACCAGCTTGCGCAGCCGATCCAGCGTCGCGACGTCCGGTGCGGTCAGCCGGATGTCCATGACGCCGTCGCGATAGCTGATGGCCTCGATGCGCGTGCCCGAGGTCTGGCTCATCGCGGTGCTGATGCTCTCCAGCGTCGCAAGGAACTGGCGCGACGTCTGCGCGGTGCCACCGCCCTGGCCGAGACGCGCGAGCTCGGAGTTCATCTGGGCGCGGGGATCGCGCACCTCGCGCACCCACGGGAAGGCGGCGCGGAAGGCCTCGTTCACCTCGGCCCGCAGCCGCTCGTCCTCCGCCCGCAGCTCGGCGTATCGGAGGCCGCTGCCGATCAGCGTGAGCACAATCAGCGCCGCCGCGAGCGCGGCTGCCGCCCGCCATGGCCGCAGCAGCGAGCCGGTGGCGCTGCGGGGCGCATAACGGCCCTGCAGCAGATTGATGCCGCCGCCGGCGGCGACCGTGACCGCAAGCCGGGGCAGGGCGCCGTCAGGCAGCAGCTTGACCTCCAGACTGTCCAGCTGCTGGCGCAGGGCCTGGAATTCCAGTTCGTGGCGCTCGGCGACCTCAGAGTCGCTGTAAATCAGTACGTGCCGGGGCACCTCCGCCGCCTCGCCGGCAGACTCTCCACGCTCGTCCGGGTCGTCCAGCGCACCGATGGCCGCCAGTGCGTCGCCGGGGCGCAGTCCCTCCAGCGCGAGTTCCATCGTGGCGCCGTCGTTCAGGATGATGCGGTCGTCCTCGATCAGTGCGCTCAGCGTGCCGGGGATGCGGGCGAGGCCCTGCGCTTCGCTGAACACGCCGGCCGGCTCCATGCCGGCCTCGCGCAGCCGTGCCAGCAGGGTGTCGAGGAACTCCCGCTCGACCACCGCCACCGGGATGCGGCCGTTGCTGCGCCGCTCGCCGGCGGCGAAGTGGAGCCGGTCCACGTCCTGGGCCACCTGTTCTTCCAGGGCGAAGGGCAGCGCCTGCAGCAGCCGGGCGCCCTTGGCCGGGACGTCGGCCGAAGTCAGCAGCACCTCGGTGGCGGGCACCAGGACGTGCACGCGGCGGTCGCCGGCCGCCGCGGCGGCTTCGGCCAGCGTGCCGTGGCCGGGTTCGCCGCGGCGCACACCGCTGGAGTCGACCGCCAGCCAGTCCGTCTCGCTCGCGTCAGCGCCCGCTACGCGGATGACGAAGATCTCGGCCATGCTCTATTCGGTGCCAAACGTCCTCAGGATGGGCGACACGTCGCCCTGGGGGCCACGCTGGAGGAGACTGTACATGGTGAGCCTGACCGTGCCAATACGGACAACACTCTCCAGCCGAAAGTAATTCGTTGATTCGCCGAGCGTATTCAAGACCTCCGGCTGCACGAGCGAGGAGAACGACGCCGTCACGTCGGCGAAGCCGCCTTCCTCCCGCTCCGCCAGCAGGCGCTCGGCGTCGGCGGCCGTCACGTTCTCGTCGAGCGACTGCAGCACGGCCGGCGTGGCCGTGTTCACGTTGATGGTGGTGCGGCCTGGCAGCGCGGTCACGTGGGGCCGCAGGATGCGGTAGATGTCCGGGTCCATGCCGGATACCGCCGCCAGTTCGCTGGCGCTGGCGACGTAGATGTTGGCGCTGCGGTAGGGCGGCATGCGGCCGGTGTACTCCCCGTCCTCCGCGCCGTCGGGGAACAGGGGTTCGGTGTCCGCATCCAGCCAGTCGGCCACGGAGCCTGCCAGCGAGGGCGGCAGGCCGAGCGCGAGGAGCAGGCGGCGGAACTGCTCGAGAGACGGTTCGTCGATCGCCCCGTCCGCGTTCAGCAGGTTGTTGATGTTGAAGCGGCCCTGCAGGTCCGTGAGTCCGCCGGCGATCTCGCCGCTCATGCCTGCGCCGTCCACCGGCAGGGGCGGCAGCCGCTGGGCCCAGATCTCGCCCAGGTGATCGGTGTCGCTCTCCTCGGCATCCTGGCGCAGGATCATGCCCACCCATTCCTCGGCGCCGAGGGCTACCTGGGCGGCCTGTTCCCGCCACAGCAGGTTCGTGGTGCGCCGGACATCGAGCGTCGTATCCCAGGCGAGGCTCACCGCATAGAGCGTGCAGAGCGCCACGATCAGCATCGCGAACATCAGGGCGACAGCCCCACGCTGCCGCGCGGGTGTACTCACTGGATCACCTCGACGACCCGGCGGATCTCGCCAAGCTCCTCGATCACCAGCACGATCTCGACGGCGCGGGGCCGCAGCGCCAGACCGAGAGCACCGGCACCGGCGTCCGGCGGCCATTGCTCCGTCCACTCGTCGCCGGAGAGATAGCGAATCCGTATGTCCTGCACGCCTTCGAGCAGCGTCGCCTCGGCGGGCTCGGTGCCCAGCGTGCGGTCCATCACCGGCCACTGCCGGCGGATGAGACGATCCTCCTCGATGCGGTACGCCACCCGCTGCAGCGCCGGGCGGGGCAGCACCAGGGGGTTCGACCAGCCGCCGCGGCTGAGCTCCACCAGGTCGAGGGAACGGGCGTCGGCGCGCAGGACCGGCAGGCGGCCGTCTCCGAGTTCGTCCCGCACGGGCCGTGGGGTCAGCTGTCCGAAGTCGAGACTCATACGCTGCACGGTGCGCTGCAGGGCCTGCAGGCGGCTCATCTGCTCGCTCACAACGCGGGAGGCTTCCACCACCCCGTTCAGCGTGGTGTAGGACGCGGCCGCCAGCGCCGCGAAAATGGCCAGCGAAACCATCACCTCGATCAGCGTGAAGCCGGCCTGCCGCGGCGCCGTTCTCACCGGTCCGCCCCTTCGCCGAGCGGGAGCGACCAGGCCATGTTGGCGGCGCCCGGCGGTCCGGGCTCGCCGATGAAACCGCTGACGTTGCGCACCACGTCCTCCGGCCGTTCGGCCAGGGAGACGGCGATGTCGATGCGGCGCAGGCTCTCGACGCCGGTCTCCGAAATCACGTATTCCCAGCGCCAGAGCCGGTCGGCCATCTCGGTCTCGCCGTTCGAGCGGCCCGGGTCCGGGAATTCGCCGCTCAGCCGCAGCTCGGTGATCTCGTTCAGGCCCACGTACAGGGCGAGGGTGCGGTCCCGCAGACTGCGTGAGGTATCGATGCTCTGCGTGCCCATGGCGAGGACCGCAGACAGGCCGAGCGACGCCACGGCCAGCGCGATCAGCACCTCCACCAGAGTGAAGCCCCGCGCGTTCAAGGTTCGTCTTCCGTAACCAGTTCGACCCGGCCGAGGAAGTCGCCGGTGAGTTCCGCGCGGGCATCGTCGAAGTCCCGGCTCAGCGTCAGCTCGAAGGGCGTCGTATCGCCGCTGGAGAGCAGCAGCACATGGGGCGTGGGGCCGGGGTCCGGCCCGTCGTCCGGGTCGCGGCGCTGACGGTCGCCCTCGATGGCCTCGAACAGCCGGATGTCACGGGATTCCAGGGTCAGGTCGAGGCGCAGGTCCTCGGCCAGCGTGCGCTCGCGCAGGATCTCGTCGCCGGCCAGCTCTACCCAGGCGCCCGTCTGCGGGTCCTGCTCGTAGAAGCGGTAGCCGTGCAGCCCGAAACGCAGTCCGTAGTCCCGGCTCTGCATGGCCGCTTCCTCGGCCGCGAGCTCGATCAGCGCGGCGAGGCGGCGTGCTTCGCGCTGGAGTTCGCGGTCGTCCTGCAGGAGCCCGATGCTTGGCAGCACCGCCGCCACCGAGATGCCGAGGATGACGATCACCACCAGCAGTTCGATCAGGGTGAAGCCCCGACCGGCCGCCGGGCGTCCCGATTCCTCCGCCGCACGGGACATCATTGCCGCCGCGGTGGCCGGACGATCACTCGTCCAGGGACCAGTTCCCCCGGTCCGCATCGATGCCCTCGCCTCCGGGCCGCCCGTCGGCACCCAGCGTATAGATGTCGATTTCGCCGTGCTGACCGGGGTTCAGATACTGATAGACGTTATCCCAGGGATCCTTCGGCAGCCGGTCCAGATAGCCGCCCGCCCGCCAGTTCTTGATGTTCGGATCGTTGGGGCGCTCCACCAGCGCGGCGAGGCCCTGCTCGGTGGTGGGGTAGCGGAAGTTGTCCAGGCGATAGAGCTTCAGCGCCGATTCGATGCTGCGGATATCCTGCTTGACCTTGGATATCTGGGCGTCGTCGATGCGGCCGATGACGTTCGGTGCGATGATGGCCGCCAGCAGGCCGATGATGACCACGACGACCATGATCTCGATCAGCGTGAAGCCCGCCTGTCGGGTAGCGCCTGCGGCGCCGCGCTCCGGCACCTGGCAAGTCAGGTAATGTTGCACGATATCTCTGCTCCGGGGAAAACCAGGGAAGCCACGTGTACAGCGTTCGAGCGCTGTCCTTCAATCAACGAAATTGTAGCAAACATGGGGTTACGAACCGGCAATTCCGCTGACGGCTGGTGGGACTCCTTCGGCGGCGCGAAGGTTCCTTTCGCCGTGCTGGCATGCGCGGCTCTCGTGGCGGCCGCGGCCGGAGAGGACGGGGCGGCCGCGCTGCGCTACAGCCGGGCGGCCGTGGCCGACGGCGAATGGTGGCGGCTGGCCGCCGGCCACCTGGTCCATCTCGGCCCCGGCCACCTGCTGCTGAACCTGGCCGGGCTCGCCCTGGTGGGCTGGCTGACCGGGCGCGAGTACGGGCCGAGCGGCTGGTGGCTCGTGGCCGGCGTATCGGCGGCCGCGATCTCCGCCGCGCTGTATCTGCTGCATCCCGGCGTCGCCTGGTACGTCGGCCTGTCCGGCGTCCTGCACGGGCTGCTGGCGGGCGGACTCGTGCCGGCGCTACGCCGCCGGGATCCTGCCGCGATGATTCTCGCGGCATTGCTGGCCGGCAAACTCGCATGGGAGGCCCTGGCGGGGCCCCTGCCGGGAGCCGAGCAGTCGGCCGGCGGCCCCGTGCTGGTGGAAGCCCATCTTTACGGTGCCCTGGGCGGGGTCGTCGCCGGGCTCGGCGCGCTGGGATGGTCGCGCCGGAGTCGGGCGACACAGACGTTATAATCCCGCCAGCCGCGTCGGGGGAGGGGACTCCCGGCCCGGCGCCGATGTCGCCATCGAGGGGAGGACCGCGTGAAGACAGCATTCGTGTTTCCGGGCCAGGGATCGCAGTCCCTCGGCATGCAGGCCGAGCTCGCCGAGGCGTTCCCGATCGTGCGCCAGACCTACGAGGAGGCCGGCGAGGCGCTCGGCCGTGACCTCTGGAGCCTGTCCCGGGAAGGTCCGGAAGAGCAGCTGGGACTGACCGTCAACACCCAGCCGCTGATGCTGGCGGCGGGCATGGCCGCGTGGCGCGTCTGGCGGGAGCGTGGCGGAGCCGCGCCGGCGTGGGTCGCGGGCCACTCCCTCGGCGAATATGCCGCGCTGGTGGCGGCCGGTGCGCTGGCGTTCACCGATGCGGTGCGGCTCGTCGCGGAGCGGGCCCGATTCATGCAGGAGGCGGTCGCGGAAGAGGCCGGCGCCATGGCTGCCGTCCTGGGCCTGGACGACGACGCCGTCCGTGCGGCCTGTGAGCAGGCGGCGCCCGCCGGTGTGGTCGAGGCGGTCAACTACAACGCACCCGGCCAGGTCGTGATCGCCGGCGAGAAGCCGGCCGTCGAGCGCGCGATCGAGGCGGCGAAGGAGAGCGGCGCGCGTCGGGCCATGCTGCTGCCGGTCAGCGTGCCGTCTCACTGCCGGCTGATGCGGCCGGCGGCGGACCGCCTGCGGGCGGCGCTGCAGGACGTGTCGATCGATCCACCCGGGATACCGGTCGTCAACAACGCCGACGTCGCGGTCGAGTCCGATCCGGCCGCGATCGCCGACGCGCTGGTGCGCCAGCTCTACAGCCCCGTGCGCTGGGTGGAGACGGTGCAGCGCTTCGTGGCCGAGGGCGCCGGCCGGGTGGTCGAATGCGGTCCCGGCAAGGTGCTGGCGGGGCTGGGCCGGCGCATCGATCGTTCGCTGCCCCATGCTGCCTTGGATACGCCGGCGGCCCTGGATGCATTGCTGCAAGAAGAGGAGTAACCGATGGCTGGAATCTTCGCTGCCGACGTACTGGAGGGGCAGACCGCCCTGGTGACGGGTGCCTCGCGGGGCATCGGCGCTGCCATCGCCGACGGACTGGCCGCCGCGGGTGCCCGGGTGATCGGCACCGCCACCTCCGAGGCCGGCGCCAGGGCCATCGGTGAACGGCTGGCCGGGCAGGGCGAGGGGGCGGTGCTGGACGTCTCCGATCCCGCGTCGGTGGATGCGCTGACGGGCGGACTGGAGTCGCCCCCTGACATCCTGGTGAACAACGCGGGCATCACCCGGGACAATCTCCTGCTGCGGATGAAGCCGGACGAATGGGACGATATCCTGCAGACCAACCTGTCCGGCGTCTACCGCATGAGCAAGGCCTGCCTGCGCGGCATGATGAAGAAGCGGGCGGGCCGCATCATCAGCATCGCCTCGGTGGTCGGCGTAATGGGCAACGCGGGACAGTCGAACTATGCGGCCGCCAAGGCCGGCATCATCGGCTTCTCCAAGTCGCTAGCCCGCGAGGTCGGTTCGCGCGGTATCACCGTCAACGTCATCGCGCCCGGGTTCATCCGCACGGACATGACCGGCGCGCTGGAGGAGGGCCAGCAGGAAACGCTGCTCGGACAGATTCCGCTCGGCCGGCTCGGCGAGGCTGCGGATATCGCCGCGGCGGCAGTATTCCTGGCGTCGCCTGCGGGCGCTTACATCACGGGTGAGACCCTGCACGTGAACGGCGGTATGTATATGATCTGAAAGGCCTCCGGCCCCGGATACCGGTGCTGTAGAATGGACGCCCGGTTTTCCAATACAATACCGGCCCTCGGAGGCGCCGGGGCCCGGACGGGGGCGGCGCAAGGGGTGTTCGCGGCAGCGGCTGCGTTCAGGTGAAAGCCGGGGCCGGCGCGGATCGCCGATTGGGGGACTCTTCCGCGGCCCGGCGGTAGAATTCAGGCAGTCTCTGCGAAGGAGAAACAGAAGCAATGAGCAGCATTGAAGAACAGGTCAAGAGCATCGTAGCCGAGCAGCTCGGGGTGAAGGAGGAAGAGGTCACCAACGATGCTTCTTTCGTCGACGACCTCGGCGCCGACTCGCTGGATACGGTGGAGCTCGTCATGGCCCTCGAGGAGGAGTTCGAGACGGAGATCCCGGACGAGGAAGCCGAGAAGATCACGACCGTCCAGCAGGCCATCGACTACATCAACGCCCGCAAGTCGGAATCCTCCTGATGTCACGGGCACGGGCCGGCGCGGTGCGCCCGGCCCGCGCTTCCCTTCCACCTATCCCGAACAGGTAATCCCGTGGAGAGACGCCGCGCAGTCGTGACCGGACTCGGCATCATCTCGCCCGTCGGCAATACGGTCGACGCGGCGTGGAAGAATGTCGTGGAAGGCCGCCCGGGAATGGCTCCCATCACGGACTTCGATCCGGAGCCGTTCGCGACCCGTTTCGCCGGCCTGGTGAAGGACTTCGATCCGGAAGAGCAAGGCATCCCGAAGAAGGAAGCCCGCAAGATCGATACCTTCGTGCAGTACGGCGTCGCCGCCTGCAACCAGGCGCTCGCGGCCAGCGGCCTGGAAGTGACCGACGACAACCGGGGCCGCATCGGCGTGGCCATGGGCGCCGGCATCGGCGGCATCGCCACCATCGAGGCCAACCACGAGAAGTATCTGAACCAGGGCCCGCGGCGTATCTCGCCGTTCTTCATACCGGGCGCCATCATCAACATGATCTCCGGTCACGTGAGCATCATGCACGGACTGACGGGGCCGAACCTGGCCGTCGTCACCGCCTGCACGACCTCCACTCACAGCATCGGCCTGGCGGCCCGCTCGGTGGCCTGGGGCGATGCCGACGTGATGCTGGCGGGCGGCGCGGAATATGCCACCACGCCGCTCGGGCTCGGCGGCTTCTGCGCGGCCCGGGCGCTGTCCACCCGCAATGACGAGCCCCAGCGTGCCAGTCGTCCCTTCGACCGGGACCGGGACGGTTTCGTGCTCGCGGACGGCGCGGGCTGCCTGGTCATCGAGGAGTACGAGCATGCGAAAGCCCGGGGCGCGCCCATCCTTGCCGAGGTCGTCGGTTTCGGCATGAGCGGCGATGCCTCGCACATCACGCTGCCTCCCGAGGACGGCGAGGGCGCGCGCAAGAGCATGGCGGCGGCACTCGGCGATGCCGGCCTCAACCCGGAAGACGTCGATCACCTGAACGGCCACGCCACGTCCACGATCGCCGGCGACATCGCCGAGACGGTCGCCGTCAAGCGCTGTTTCGGAGACCACGCCGCGTCGCTGCCGGTCAGCGCCACAAAGTCGACCACCGGCCATCTGCTCGGTGCTGCCGGAGCCGTGGAGGCCATTTTCTCCATACTGGCGATACGCGATCAGGTGCTGCCGCCGACCATCAACCTGGACAACCCGGACCCGCAGTGCGACCTGGACTATGTGCCCAACACGGCCCGCGATGCGAAGCTGCAGGTGGCCATGTCGAACTCCTTCGGCTTCGGCGGCACCAACGGCACGCTGATCTTCCGGGCCGTCTGACGGCATTCGGACATGCAGGCGGTGCAGGGGCGCCGCACGACCGTTGCCGCAAGACCCTCCTATGAAACCGGTGCGTGAACTCGCGGCCGGTACCGACCTGCTGGCCATGCACGACGCGTGGCCGGAGCGCTATCCGTTCCTGCTGGAGAGCGTCGAAGGCACCAATGCCCAGGCCCGCTACGACCTTCTGTTCGCCCTGCCCGGAGAGAGCCTGCGACTCGAAGCCGGAGGACGGCTCGTTGCGCCGGCGGACGTGCCGGTCGGCGCAGGATTCCTGGACTCCCTGGATCTGTGGTGGGCACGCGAACGGACCGGACTCGACGAGGGGCCCTTCGCCGGCGGCTGGTTCCTCTATCTGGGTTACGAGCTCGCCGCCGAGATCGAGCCCGGGCTGCGACTGACCGCGCCGGCAGGCCTGCCCGTCGCCCTCGCCACCCGGGTCCGGGGCGCCCTGATTCGCGACCGGCAGAGCGGGCGCACCCGGGCCGTGGTGGAACCCGGCAGCGAAGAAGGTCTCGAGCGCATGGCCGCCGACGCCGGCGCGGCACATGGCGATGCCGACGCGGGCGTGCCCGCACTGGCCGGACCGGCCGCGGAGGAGCCTCCTGAGGACTACCTCGCGGCGGTGGCCGCGGCGAAGGCCCGCATCGCGGCGGGAGACGTCTACCAGGCCAATCTGTCACGACTCTGGCACGGCAGACTCGCCGCGGGGATGACGCCGTCGAACATCTATCGGCGACTGCGCCGGGCCAACCCGGCCCCCTTCGCCGGCCTCATGCGAGTCGGCGAGCATTCCGTGATTTCCTCCTCGCCGGAGCGGCTGCTCCGGCTCGCCGACGGCATTGCCTCCACGCGGCCTATCGCCGGCACGCGTCCGCGTGGCGCCAGCCGTCAGGACGACCGTGCGCTCAGCGCAGAGCTCCTGGCGCACCCGAAGGAGCGGGCCGAGCACGTCATGCTCATCGACCTGGAGCGCAACGACCTGGGGCGCATCTGCCGGCCCGGCACCGTGCGGGTGGACGAGATGATGAGCATCGAGACCTACCGCCACGTGCACCACATCGTCAGCAACGTGACCGGCGAGCTCGAGGCCGGCGTGACGCCGGGCCGTGCCATCGGTGCCGTCTTCCCCGGCGGCACGATCACCGGCTGCCCGAAGGTCCGCTGCATGCAGATCATCGCCGAGCTGGAGTCCGGTCCGCGGGGTGCCTATACCGGCTCTTTCGGTTATCTCTCCCGCGACGGCAGCCTGGACCTGAACATCCTGATCCGCACCGTGGTCACCGACGGCACGGAAATGACGCTGCGGGCAGGGGCCGGCATCGTCGCGGATTCGGAGCCGGAGCGCGAGCTGGCGGAGACGCGGGCCAAGGCGAAGGGGCTGCTACTGGCCCTGGGACAAGGGCAAGGGCACGAGCAGGGGCAGGGCGCCGCGTGATGCGCTGGCATTACCTCGGCGGCGAGACCGACGCGCCCGGTCCCGACGACCGGGGGTTCGCCTACGGCGACGGGCTGTTCGAGACCATCGCCGTGCGTGAGGGCCGGCCCCGGCTGCTCGAGCGGCACCTGGAGCGCCTGCGTCTCGGTGCCGACCGGCTCTCGCTGCGCCTGCCGGCACGCCGACGAATCGATGAGTTCGTCGCCCGGGTCGTGGACGGGCTGCCGGCCGGGGATGGCCGGGGCGTCCTGAAGCTGGTGGCGACCCGTGGCGACGGCGAGCGGGGCTACGCCTACCGGCATTCGGATGCCCGGCTGCTTGCAGGCATCGGGCCCGCGCGTATCTGGCCGCGAGAGCGTCGGGAGCGCGGCGTTGCGTTGCGCTGGTGCCGCACGCGCCTCGGCCGTAATACGGCACTGGCAGGACTAAAGCACCTCGATCGGCTGGAACAGGTGCTTGCCCGGGCCGAATGGGACAATCACGATAGGGAGAACAATATCGCCGAAGGCCTGATGCTGGACAGCGACGGCCGCGCGGTCTGCGCTACCATGAGCAACCTGTTCCTGGTGCGCGGCGAGCGGCTGGTCACGCCGGCCGTCACCCATGCCGGCGTGGCCGGTATCATGCGCGGCCGCGTGCTGGAGCTCGCCGACCAACTGGGGCTCGATACGACGGTCCGGGAGGTGGAGCCGGCGGAGGTCATGGCAGCGGACGAACTCTTCCTGACCAACAGCCAGTACGTCCTCTGGCCGGTCGCTCGGCTGGGGACGCGCGGGTGGGCACGGGGTCGGCTCACCGCGACGGTCGCGGCTGCACTGGAGGCGGCGGGACTTACGGAATGACAGCCGGAATGACAGCAATATGACGAGGCTCATAATGGCGGCGCTGGCCGGCATGCTCGTCCTTGCGGTGGCGCTGGGCGGCACGCTGCTGTGGGCGCGGGCGGAGCTGCATCGCCCGCTCGCGCTGGAGGCGCCGGCGGTGGTGGAGATTCCGCCCGGCACGCCGCTCGCACGGGTGGCAACGGATCTGGAGGCGAGGGGCTTGCTGCGCCATCCCGCCGTGCTTTCCTGGTACGGCCGCCTGTCCGGCGAGGCGGCCCGGATCAAGGCGGGCGAGTACGTGCTGCAGCCCGGGCTGAGCGCGGCCGAGGCACTGGCCAAGTTCGTGGCCGGTGACGTGCGCCTCTACAGCTTCACCATCGTGGAGGGCTGGACCACCGCAGAGGCGGTACGCGCGCTGCAGGAACACCCGGCCATCGTGGCAAGACTCGGCCCATACGAACCGGAAGCGCTGCTCGAGGCCATCGAGGCCGGGGAGGACCACCCGGAGGGCCTGCTGTTCCCGGAGACCTACCATTTCCCGCGGGGCAGCGAGGACGTGACCATCCTGCGGCGCGCCTATGCACTGATGCAGGAGCAGTTGCTGGCGGCATGGCAATCACGCCGTGACGACATCCCCCTCGACTCGCCTTACGAGGCGCTGATCCTGGCGTCGATCATCGAGAAGGAGACCGCCCGGGACGACGAACGCCGGCGCATCGCGGGCGTGTTCACGCGACGACTCGAGCGCGGCATGCGACTGCAGACCGACCCCACGGTCATCTACGGCCTGGGCGAGGACTGGGACGGCAACATCCGCCGCCGGGACCTGCGTACGGATACGCCCTACAACACCTATACCCGCTCGGGTCTGCCGCCGACCCCGATCGCCCTGCCGGGCCGCGCGTCCCTGGACGCGGCGGTGGATCCGGCGCCCGGCGAAGCACTGTTCTTCGTGGCCACTGGCGAGCCCGACGGCAGCCACTACTTCTCGGTCACGCGGGAAGAGCACGAGGCCGCCGTGGAGCGCTATCTCGAGCGGCTGCGGGAGCGGAGGCGCTGAGCGTGGAAAGGGGGCGCTTCATCACGGTGGAAGGCATCGAGGGTGTCGGCAAGAGCACCAACGTGGGTTTCATCTGCGAGCGCATCGGCGCCGCCGGCTTCGGGGTCGTCAGCACCCGGGAGCCGGGTGGCACACCGCTGGCCGAAGACATCCGCGACGTCGTGCTCGCCGAGCGGGCGGAGCCCGTGCCGGCCGCCGCAGAGCTCCTGCTCATGTTCGCGGCCCGGTCCGTACACCTCGAAAACCTCATCCTGCCGGCCCTGGAGCGCGGCGACTGGGTCGTCTGCGACCGCTTCACGGATGCCACGCTGGCCTACCAGGGCTACGGACGCGGCCAGGATACCGACCGGATAAGGCAGATCGCCGACATCGTGCACCCGGGCCTGTGGCCGGATCTCACGCTGTTGCTGGACGCGCCGCTCTCGGTGAGCCGGCAACGCAGCCGGGCCCGGGGTATCACGGACCGCTTCGAGAACGAACAGGGCGCCTTCTTCGAGCGGGTGCGCGCCGGCTATCTGGAGCTGGCCGAAGCCGCGCCGGAGCGATACGCCGTGGTGGACGCCAGCCGTCCCCTGCAGTCGGTGCAGAAGGAGATCGCCCGTCATATCGATCGGCTCACGGCTGATAAAAAAGATTAGATAATTGACTCAAGAAACTGATAATAAAGAAATAACCTGGCTAGATGATATCTGCCAGAGCCTCGACCGCAATCGGGCGGCAGGGCGACTCGGCCATGCGCTGCTGCTGAGCGGCCCGGCCGGTACCGGCAAACGGGCGCTGGCCGACTGGCTCTGCGCGCGTTACCTCGCCGGCGACAGGGGCAGAGACGGCCATCACGACAATCCGCCGCGGCCCGTCTGGCCGGCCTCAGGACGGCAGCATCCGGACGCGATGCGGATCTCGCCGGAGGAGGGCAAGGCAAGGATCTCGGTGGACCAAGTGCGGGCCCTCGTCGCGAACATCGGCCTGAAGAGCCATGCCGGCGGCGGCAAGGCGGCGGTGATCGAGCCGGCCAACGCCATGACGCTGAACGCGGCGAACAGCCTGCTGAAGACGCTGGAGGAACCGCCGGGGGACGCGCTCATCATCCTGGTGGCGGACACGCTCTCGGGCATGCCCGCCACCATCCTGAGCCGTTGCGCGAGGCTGCGGGTCTCCCTGCCGGCGCCGGCCACGGCCCTTGCCTGGCTGGAGACCCTGGACGACGAGGCCGACTGGCCCGAGGCGCTGGCGCTGGCCGGGGGGGCGCCGCTGCGGGCGGTGGCCTGCGTGCGTGACGGCAAGGCGGAGTTGCCTGCGCGATTCCGCGATGATCTGCGCGCCGTCGTGGCGGGCCGGCTGGGTCCGCTGGATGCGGCGGCACGCTGGGCGAAGGCCGACGCGGTGTTCGCCATGGACTGGCTTGAGCGGCTGATGAGGGACCTGATCCGGGGCCGCGTCGCCGGGCGTTCGCAGGCCCCGGCGGGCGTGATGCCGGAAAGCGTGCTGCAGCGCATGGACAGCCGAAATCTGTTCTGTTATCTAGATCGCCTGACCAGGCTGCGGAACCAGCCTCCCGGCTCGACGAACGAGCAGCAGGTGGCGCTGGAATCGCTGCTGATCCCCTGGGCCGAAGGGTTCCGGGGTGAACAGGCGGGCCTGGAACGGTCACCGACGGGCGCATCGGCCGGCGGTGGCGCCGGATAGTTATCGAGGGATCTCATCATGTCCAAGCCGGGGCTGCTGACGTTGACGATCAAAGATAAGAGCGCGTTGTATCTGGCGTACATGCCGTTCGTGCATAACGGCGGCCTGTTCATACCCACCAACAGCTCCTACCGGCTGGGCGACGAGGTATTCATGCTGCTGAACCTGATGGGCGAGGACGAGAAGATTCCGGTGGCCGGCAAGGTGATCTGGATGACGCCAAAGGGGGCCCAGGGCAAGCGGACCGCCGGCATCGGCGTCCAGTTCTCCGAGCAGGACCAGGGCAATACCCAGAAGAAGATCGAGAACTACCTGGCCGGCGCGCTGAGCGGGGACAAGCCCACCCACACCATGTGAGGCCGCGGCGGCCGTCGTTCAGGGATTGCGGGCGCTGTTGATGCCGCCCCGCAGGACGCAGGCGTTGAAGCCCCTCTCGCTCAGGATGTAGGCGCCGGCCGAACTGCGCCGTCCCGTGTCGCAGCAGACGACGTAGCGCTTGTCCTTTTCCAGCGTGCCGAGCTTCAGTCTGATGAAGTAGAGCGGGATGTTGACCGCGCCTTCCTGGTGATAGTTGTCGAACTCGCTCGGCAGGCGCACGTCCAGCCACTGGCCGCCTTTCGCCACGATGTCCTGGGCTTCCGTATAGTCCACCCACTCGAGCATGGGCTCGTTCAGCAGCGTGTTGAAGTCGTCCTTGCCGAGACGCATCACCGAGCCGTCAGTCAGCATCGTGACCGTCGCGTTGCGCTTGGCATCGGAGATCAGGGCCTCTTCGCCGAAGGTGTCGCCGACGCCGAGTTCGGCGAGCCGGATGCCTTCCTTGTTCAGCGGCGTCTCCCTGGTGACCGCGCACTTCCCGCGGGTGATCACATAGAAGTAATCGCCCTCGGCGCCCTGCTTGATGACCTGGTCGCCGGCCTTGTAGTTGATCTGCTGCATGCGCATGAAGATCGCCTGGATGTTGGCCGGCGGGATCTTGTGAAAGGCCTTGGTCTGCAGCAGCGTGGTCATCCAGTCGTCGCCGCCCTCGGTCTGATCGTCGCGCAGCTCGCTCACCTCGTAGGAACCGGTCTGGTCCCAGGTCAGCATCACGTCCAGCAGGTCGCTGTCGATGTTGAGATACTGGATCTTCGTGCGGGTGCGAGCGGTGTAGCGCCGGGGCAGGATGGGGGAGAGCGGATTGCGCGCCTCCTCGGTGCCGCCCTGGATGGTCTCCACCACCTGATTGCCGTCCACGAGTTCCACGCTGCCGCTGACGATGTAGAGGGTGCGCTTCTCGGAATCCCCCTCGCGGAACAGGACCTGGTTCGCATCCAGTTCGTGGACCTGGGTCTTCTTCGCGAGCGCCGACAGATTCTCCCGCTTGAGTCCGTCCAGCGGAGAGAAGCCCTTCAGCAGGTTCGGATCTACCTGTCCTCGTTCCGTCATGTTATCGCCAGTTCATCCGTGGTGGGCCGCCGGCCGGCCTGTGCGCGGGCGGCGGTCAGAGAAAACGTCGAATCCCGGGTGGCGCATTGTACATTCAATGGCTTGGCAAGATCAGGCACGTGTCCCAATTTCCGCTGACTGCGGCACTCACTCCTCGCGGGAGGAGAACGCGTCCCAGCCTTCCGCGGGCCGGAACCGCTCGCCGTACTCCATGGCGAACTTCTCCAGGCGGCTGCGGATCTCGGCGACGCCGCGGGACCGGGCATAGTGCAGCGGGCCGCCCCGGAATGGCGCGAAGCCGGTGCCGAAGATCACGCCGGCATCGAGGAGATCCTCGTCCTCCACCACGCCCTCGGCCAGGCAGGCAACGGCCTCGTTCACCATCGGCAGGATCAGCCGGTCCTGCAGGTCCGGCGGCTCTGGCCCTTCCGGATCGGACTGCTTGACGGCCTTGCCGTCCTCCCAGCGGTAGAAACCCTGGCCGGATTTCCTGCCCAGATTGCCGGCGTCGACCATCTCCCGGAGTCTCTCCGGCAGCGGGTAGCCGTAGGCGTCGGCGAGGATCGTCGAGACGTGCCAGGCGACGTCCAGCCCGACGCTGTCGGCCAGCTCCACGGGACCCATGGGCATGCCGAAATCCACGGCCGCCTCGTCGATGATCTCCAGAGCGACGCCTTCCTCGTGCAGGCGCATCGCCTCGCCCATGTAGGGCGCGAGCACCCGGTTGACCACGAACCCCGGCGAGCTCGCGCACTCCAGCGGGAACTTGCCGATGGCCTTCACGAAAGCATGACCGGCGTCGACGGCCGCCGCCTCGGTATCGGCGCAGCGGATCACCTCCACCAGCGGCAGCTGTGCGACCGGGTTGAAGAAGTGCAGTCCGATCAGCCGCGCCGGCGCGGAGAGCACCGTACGCAGCTCCTCCAGGCGTATGGACGAGGTGTTGGTGGCGAGCACTGCGCCGTCCTTCATCTTTGGCTCGAGTTCCCGGTACAGTTCCTGCTTCGCGTCCTTGTCCTCGAATATGGCCTCGATCACCAGATCCGCCCTGGCCACGCCATCGCCGGCGACGTCCGCCCGGAGCCTGCCCTTCGCCGCTTCCCGTTCCTCGTCGTCACGGATGCGTTTGTCGAACAGCTTCTCCGCCCGTTCGAGCGCCGGCGTGATGTACTTCTCCTCCCGGTCCTGCAGCGTGACCTCCAGGCCGCGCAGCGCGCACCAGGCCGCGATGTCGCCGCCCATGACGCCGGCGCCGACGACGTGCAGGTGGCGGGCCCGGGGCGCATCGCTGCTGCCCTGGGACTTCAGCCGGTTCTGCAGGAAGAACACGCGTACCAGGTTGCGCGAGGTGTCGGTGCACATGAGTTCCGCGATGGAGCGCGCCTCGGCCACGTAGCCGCCGTCCGGGCTGCCGCCGTGCTCCTGCCAGAGGTCGACGATGGCGTAGGGGGCGGGATAGTGGTCGCGGCGGGCGCGTTTGGCGACCCGTCCGCGCATCTGTCTGGCGACGAAGGGGCGTACCGGCGCCAGATTCAGCAGCTTCTGGGTGAAGCCGGCCCGGCTGCGGGGCGGGCGCGAGCCGATGATCTCCCGCGCCGCCGCCTTCCAGTTGTCCCGCGTGACCAGGCGATCCACCAGTCCGGCGGACTTCGCCTTCTTCGGCGTCAGGGACTTGCCGGTCAGCATCAGCTCCATCGCCGCGGTGACGCCGGCGATCTGCACCGCCCGGACGGTGCCGCCGAAACCGGGATGGATACCGAGCTGCACCTCTGGCAGGCCGATGGTCTTGCGGTCGCTGTCCACGGCCAGGCGGTAGTCGCAGGCCATGGCGAGCTCCAGCCCGCCGCCGAGGGCGTAGCCGTCGATCACGGCCACCGTGGGGCAACGCAGCGCCTCGACCCGGTCGAGCACCTGCTGGCCCAGGCGCACCAGTTCGAAGGCCTGCTCGGTGCTCTCGATGCGGGTGAACTCGTTGATGTCGGCGCCCATGATGAAGCCGCTCGGCTTCACCGAATAGATGACCACACCCTTCGGCGGGTCGTCCTCGATGCCGCCGATGACGGCGTCGAGTTCACGGAGGACGGGCCCGGACAGTACGTTGGCGCCACCGTCGGCCTTGTCCGCCGCCAGCCAGAGGACGCCGCTCGAATCGGTCTCGGTGCGCCAGTGCTCGAGTCCGCCGGGTGCCTTTTCGTCGCTCATTGCCTGCTCCTTGCGCCGTGTCGGCGTCGTTGTTCCGATTTCCTCGTATCAGGCCGCCTGCACCGAGAAGTCGCAGACCAGCGGCAGGTGGTCCGAATAGCGGACCTGCGGGATCTCGAAATGCTCGATGCGGATACCCTCCTGGTAGAGGATGAAATCCAGCTCCTTGCGGGGCGCCCGGCTGGGGTAGGAAGGCGCGCCGGTGGTGTTCGCGCTCTTCAGGCCGGTGGCCTGCATGAACAGATACATCTCGTTCTCGCCCCAGAAGGTATTGAAATCCCCGGCGACCATCACCGGTTTCTCGGTCTTCATCACCAGGTCGTGCAGATGGCGTAACTGCAGATGCCGATGCCGGTACTTCAGCGACAGGTGCACCAGGAAGACGGCGAAATCGTCGAGTTCCAGCTCGATGATCAGCCGCTTGATGCCGGTGTCGAAATAATGGAAGCGCTCGCCGTGGACGCCGGGGGCGGCGAGAAACGCGTTGCCCTGTTTGCGGATGATCGGCAGCAGCTTGTTGACCGAGCTGGCCCCGTACTTGATCTCGTAGGAGGTGTTGTGGCCGAGCGCCCGCGCGATCTCCTCCGCCTGGTTCACGCGCCGGCTGCGGATGGAGCCCGTATCCACTTCCACCAAGCCGACGATATCCGGGCTCACCGACTGGATGAACTCGATGATCCGCTCCAGGTTGGTCCGGTTGCCGAGCAGGTAGCCCGCGCCCGGGACGGGCACGTGCATGGACGCACCGCCGCCGACCCCGTAGCGGATGTTGTAGAGCAATAAGCGCATGCCTGTTCCCGGCGTTCGGAGGGGCGGTCGGGCGGGCCGGGACGTTGCCGGCGCTGCCGACTCCCCGGACAGCCTGACTCTCCCGGATGATAGCAGGTCGGGCCGGTCCGGGAGGCAGTCGGGGCCGTGCGGCACATGCTGGCCCCGTGGTCGCCGGATTCGCTACACTACCCGGGTTCCGAGCCGGCCGCCGGAGGTCTTTCGTGTCCGAAGATAACCCGATACGGGTGTACGTCACCCACACCTTCAGCGAGAGTGACGACTACCTGCGGCTGTTCGAGTACATCGAGAGCAACCCCAATTTCTTCTACGTGAACACCAGCAAGCCGGACGAGCTGCCCGCCGGCGGCAGCGAGGCGTTCAAGGCGGCGCTGCGCGAGCAGATCGAGGCCGCTGAGACCGTCGTCGTCCTGGCCAGCCTGTTCGAGAAGAAACGGGACTGGATCCAGTACCAGATCGACGCCGCCCAGGCGCTCGGCAGGCCGATCATCGCCATGAAGCCGTTCGGCGGCGTCCTGCCGATGCCGGCTGAGGTGTCGCGAGTGGCCCGCGAAGAGCCGGAGTGGAACGAGCGCGAGATCGTGGACGCGATCAAGCGGGCGGCACGGAACGAGGATACCAACCGCTGGGAGGTCATCGACTTCCCCTGAGGCCCGTCCGGCGGCGGGCGCTCGCCATGGCAGCAGTCGAACTGCCGGGGACCGGATCCCCGCGCGGCAGGATTTTGTCCGGAGGAGTGAACGGAGAACCATGACAATCAAGACCGATGCACTGATCGTCGGGGCGGGCCCGTGCGGGCTGTTCCAGGTGTTCGAGCTGGGGCTGCTGGGCCTGCATGCGGAGGTGGTGGAGACCATGCCCGTGGTGGGCGGGCAGTGTGCCGAGCTCTACCCGGACAAGCCGATCTACGACATCCCCGCCATCCCGGTGTGCAGTGCGGCAGAGCTGGTCGAGCGGCTGATGGAGCAGATCAAGCCGTTCTCGCCCGGCTTCCACCTGGGCGAGGAGGTCACGGAGGTCTCCGGCGAGGCGCCATTCCACGTGAAGACCAGCGGCGGCAAGGAGTTCGAGGCCAAGACCGTGATCATCGCGGGCGGCGTCGGCTCCTTCCAGCCCCGGGAGCTACGCGTGGAGGGCGTCGACGAACTGATCGACCAGCACGTCTTCTATCGGGTGCGCGATCCGGGCCGCTTCGTCGGCAAGCGGGTGGTCGTGCTCGGCGCCGGCGACTCGGCGCTGGACTGGGTGCTGGAGCTGATCGACTCGGTCGAGGCCATGACGCTGGTGCATCGCTCGGATCAGTTCCGGGCGGCACCCGCCTCGGTGGCGCGGATGCGCGAGCTGGTGGCGACCGGCAGAATGGATCTGATCGAGTTCGGCAACGTGAGCGCCATCGACGCCGAAGGCGGCACGCTGCAGTCGGTGACCGTGGCGGTGAAGGACCAGGGCGAGCGCCGCGTCGAGCTGGACGACCTGCTCGTGTTCTTCGGGCTGGCGCCGAAACTCGGTCCCATCGCCGAGTGGGGCCTGGACATCAACCGCAAGACCATCAACGTGGACACGGAGAAGTTCGAGACCAATATCCCGGGGATCTATGCCATCGGCGACATCAACCACTACCCCGGCAAGAAGAAGCTGATCCTGAGCGGCTTCCACGAGGCCGCGCTGGCGGCCTTCGCGGCCAAGTCGTTCATCGAGCCCGACAAGAAAGTGCACCTGCAGTACACGACGACCAGCCCGATCATGCACAAGCGCCTCGGCGTGGACGACTGAGGCGGCCGCGACGGGCATGGCAACGAACGCCGGCATGGCGAGACCCTCCCGCCGGCCCGTCGTGATCGCGCACCGGGGCGCCTCCGGCTACCTGCCGGAGCACACGCTGGAGGCCAAGGCGCTGGCCTACGGCCTCGGCGCCGACTACCTGGAGCAGGACCTCGTCGCCTCGAAGGACGACGCGCTCCTGGTTCTGCACGACATCCACCTCGACCGGGTCACCGACGTGGCCGAACGCTACCCCGATCGCGCCCGGGCGGACGGACGCTGGTACGCACGGGATCTGACGCTGGCCGAGATCCGCACGCTGCGGGTGACCGAGAGGCTGGACGGGGAGCGCAGGCGAGCGAACTATCCCGGCCGCTTCCCCGCCCGCAGCGGCAACTTTCGCATCAACACGCTGGCCGAGGAGATCGCGCTGGTGCGCGGCCTGAACGCCTCCACCGGCCGGCAGGTCGGCATCTACCCCGAGATCAAGCGCCCGGCCTGGCACCGGGCCGAGGGAGTGGACCTCTCGGCCCTCCTGCTCGCCGCCCTCGACGAGGCCGGCGTCACGGCCCGCTCGGACGCCGTCTACATCCAGTGCTTCGACGCGAGCGAACTGCGCCGTCTGCGCGAGGAATTCCGTACCGACTTCCGGCTCGTCCAGCTCATCGGCGAGAACGACTGGGGCGAATCCGACACCGATTACGACGCGCTGAAGACGGAGGAGGGACTGGCCGCGCTCGCCGCAACCGCCGATGCCATCGGACCCTGGGTCGGCCAGCTCTACGCGCTGGACGGCCACGGGCGGCCCGGTGCGGGCCGCCTGGCAGCCGACGCCCATGCGGCGGGGTTCGCGGTGCATCCGTATACCTTCCGTGCCGACGATCTGGCCGCCGGTTTCAGCGACCTCGAGGAGATGCTGCGCTGGTTCGTGACCGAACTGCACATCGACGGCCTGTTCACCGATTTCCCCGACCGTGCCGCCGCCGTCTTCGACGAGCTAGGCCTGGTGCGCCAGGTGCCGCGGCCCTGAGCGAACGGTGCCGGGATCCGGCGAGTATCACTCGAAGCGCCAGGCCACACCGAGCGAAGGCACCAACGGCAGCCAGTAATCGGTCTCCTCCACCAGTACCAATCCGCCATCATCGCCGGTGATCGGCGTGTACTCCAGGCAGCAGGGGTTGCGGCTGTTGTACAGGTTGCTGACCTCCAGGTAGGCCTCCAGCGTGCCCCGGGCCAGACGGAACTCCCGGCCGAGCCGGAGATCGAGGCGGTGGAAGTCCTCGTAGCGGCGGCGGTTGCGGGCCTCCGCGATCACCTCGGGCCCGGTCCCGCCCTCGACCAGCAGCAGGCGGGTCTTCGGCCAGCCCGTGTGCACGCTGGCTGCCAGGCTGAAATCCCAGGGCCCGGTCGACCAGTCCACACCGAACTTAACGGCGTGGGTCTGATCCCAGCTCCGCGCCACCTTGCCCTCGTCGAACCGGTCCAGCACTTCCGACCAGGCGTAACTGGCCCACCAGGACAGCCCCTCATCCCCGGGCCGCCGTGTCAGCAGCAACTCCGCACCCCGTGCCGTGGCGGACTCCGGATCCAGGCGGATGCGGTCCGGCTGCAGTTCCGGCAGCAGGGTCAGGGCGTCGGTCAGGTTTTCGAACCGGGTCGCGAGGCTGCGCATCTTCTTGCGGTAGAGTTCCGCCCGCAGCCGGTAGGCACCGATATCCTGGATGGCGCTCAGGATCACATGCTCCGAGCGCTGCGCTTCCTCGAAGTCCGGCTGACCGTCCGCCACCTTGAGCTCGTTCAGTTCCTGGGCCTGGTAGAACCGGCCCCAGCTCAGCCGCAGTTCCGTCCCCGGACGCGGCCGGGCGAGCACGGATATACGCGGGCTGATCTGTTCGTCGTCGGCGGCGGTAGTGTAGGTCTGTTGGTCCCAGCGCAGACCGGCATCGGCCGTCAGCCAGTCGTTGATCTGCCAGCGCCGCGCGACGTACATGGCGAACTGGGCGCCGCCGGGCGACAGCGAATAGTCCCGTACCTCGGGGCCCGCGCCCGTAACGCCGGCGAGCCCTGCGAACAGCGGATCGAGCACGCGCTCGCTCGCATACTCGTACTCGCCCTCCACGTGCTTGAGGTCGAAACCGGCGCGCCAGAGGGACGACTCGCTGCGCTGCCAGGTCCAGTCCTGTTTCAGCCCGAAGATCCGGAAGTCGCGTTCGTCGCGGATGACCCGGCCGCTCACCACGCCGGGACGCTCGACGAAGCCGGAGCGGGCATTCTCGATCAGGCTCGCGGACAACACGGTGGCGGCACTGAGCCGCGCCGTCGCGAACCAGTCCAAGTTCAGCCAGAGATAGCGGTTGTCGTAGCGGGCGTCCGCCGCCGTCGTGTCGCCGGAGTCGCTGACACCGATCTTGTCCCGGGAGACGAGCGCGTTGCCGCCGAGTCGCAGGCTCGGGCCTAGGTCCCGCTCGGCGTGCAGCAGCAGATCGAGGTAGCGGGGCGTGCCGAGATCCGGATTCACGGCCTCCAGCATGAGGTCCAGGTTGCCGCGCCGGACGGCCGCCAGCCACTCGCCGTCACCCGCCTCGAAGGTGCCGAGGGAGGTCACGCCGGCATTCAGGAAGTCGACCCTGACCTCGGTGCTGCGTGGCGCCACCGGCCGGCGTATGCCGATATCCATGACCGCGCTCATGCGGTCCCCGTAACGGGCCGGGAAGCCGCCCGAGTAATAATCGATGCCGCCCACCGCCTGCATGTCCAGCATGCTGACCACGTTCTGGAAGTCCTTCAGGTGGAACGGCTCGTACAGGCGCAGGCCGTCGAACAGGACCAGTGTCTCGGTCTCCTCGCCGCCGCGCACGTGGGCACGGGCGGAGACGCCGCCGCCGGCGACGCCCGGCAACCGCTCGCCTGCGCGCAGCGGGTCGTCGGCCAGATTGGGGAGATCGAGCAGCCGTTCCCGGTCGAGGAAGGTGTGTGACCCGGGGCTCTCGTAGACGAGCCGGTGCAGGCTCGAGGTCACCACCAGATCGGGCAGGGCCCGCGGAGCGCGGGGCATCACGATGTCGGCCACGAGCACCTGCCCCTCGCGCAGGTCCAGCTCGCGTTCCGCCGACAGGTAGCCCTCGAGACGGATCCGCAGCGTGTGGCTGCCGGGCGCGACCTCCCGGATCAGGAATTCGCCCGCCCGGCCGGTTCGTCCCCGACCGGCACCGTCGACGACGACCTCTGCGCCGCCCAGCCGCCCGCCGTCCTCCGCGCGGACGACGCCGGTGACGGCTGCATCGGTCTGAGTGGCGCGGCCGCCGGCGCTCACCACCAGCAGGCGGTCGTCCGGACCGCTTACCAGCGCCAGGCCGGAGGCGGCCAGGACCTGGCGCAGGGCGTATTCCGGGTCGCTGGCTGTAGGCTCCCGGGCCACCCTGAGCCCGGGCGGCACCACGTCGCTGGAATAGATGACCGGCAGGCTCAGGGAATCGATGTAGTCGGCCAGCGGCCGCCCCAGCCATGGCTCGCCGGCCGCGTGCAGCAGCAGCGGCAGACAGAGCAGGAGGGCGGCCACCAGGCCGGGGCGGAGGCGATCCATGCAAGGATTCTAGTGGGTCCCCGCCGATTCCGCATGGCCCCGGCTGACGCGCCCCGGTCGGGGGGGCCGGAGACCGTAGCCTCGGACTCTGCCCATGGGCGAAAATCATGGACTAGAGCTATGGACTATAGCTATGGACGATAGACCTCGAGTCGGCCGTCCTCCACCCGGTAGGCGAGTGTCGTCGTGGCCATGACGGCCTGCAGCGCCTCGCCGGGGGTCATGCCTTCCACGCTCCCGGACAGGTCCACCGCCGCCGCGGCCGCGCCGGTGTCGCCGGAATAGTGCAGCTCGAGCCCGAGTTCGCGCGCGGACCAGCGCAGGAACTCGCCGAGCTTGCGGCCCCCGGCCGTCTCGAAGGCGGGCGCCACCGACTGGGCCCAGGCCCACGACGGGTCATGGGGGGAGATGTCACTCGCCTCGATTCCGCCGTCGGCGGTCACCCGGGCGGCCCGGCCGGCGGGAGCCACGTGCTGTCCCGGGTCCACGGCTCCGGACCCGGTGCCTGCGGCGGGCGCGATGGCCACCTTCCCTTCGCGCACGCGGATCAATGCCGCCTCGTCGGCCAGGCGCACCTCGAACTGGGTTCCCACGTCGGTCGCCGTCGCATAAGGGGTCATGATCGTCACGCCGTCGCCCGCGGAGCCGGCCTGAGCGGTGTCCACGTAAACGGCGCCGGCCTCGAGGCGCAGCCGCGCCTCGGCGGTGAGCGTCAACCGGGTGTCGTGATCCAATCTCAGCGACGTGCCGTCCGCCAGGCGGAGGGCGGCGCGTCCGGCACCGTCGGTGGAGAGGCTGGTCCCTGCCGGCAGCTCCGCGCCGGGATGCAGTCGTGCGCCGTCGGCGCCGCTCAGTTCGCCGCGCACGAGAGCCACCGTGGCCAAGGGCGCGGCCGGGGCGATCGTCTCCGCCGGGAAGCGAGCGATGAGTATGCCGGCCAGCGCGATGCTGGCGGCGAGCGCGACCGGGAGGTGCCATCGGCGGCCGGCGTGCCGGCGCTCCCGAGTCGCATCCCGCCACGCTTCGTGGACCGCGGCGTGCACCCGCTCCCGCGCGCCGGGCGGAATGGCCCGTCGCGGTCTGCCGCGCGCAATCAGGCGGGCCGTCGCCTCGTCGGCCGGCCGTGGCCTCCCGTCTCTGTCGGACCGTTCTTCTTCGCTCATCGCTCTAGTCTCTATTGTCCGCGAACACGCGCGGTGCAAATCCCCACAGCCGCTGGAATGCTTCCCGGAAGGCCTTCCGGGCCCGGGTCAGGACCGACTCCGCGGCCTTCTCGCCCAACCCCAGTTCGCCGGCGATCTCCGCGACGCTGAGGCCCTGCATGTATTTCCACTCGAGCGCCCTGGCGTAGTTGTCGGGCAACTCCTCGAGCGTGGCCTGAACGTAGCCGGCGATCTCGTCGCGGTGGCGCTCGGTAAGCGGATCGTCGTCGCCCTCGCCGATCCGTTCCAGGGCCGCGTGGATTTCGGCATTGTCTTCCACCGGCTGCGCAAAGGTTTCCTCGCGCCCGGACTTGCGGAAGTACGCCGACAGCTCGTTACGGCAGATGCTGCACAGCCAGGTGAAGAGCGGGGCGTCGCCCCGGTAGCTGTCCATCTTGTACATCACGTTGCAGAGTGTCCGTTGCACCACTTCCTCCGCGACGGCCTCGTCGCCCTCGGTCCGGCTCAGCGCGAATCGGAACAGGCGCGGGAAATACTCCGAGAAGAATTCCTCAAACGCCGCTTCGTCTCCGCGGCCCACCCGCATGGCCAGGGCTTTGTCGATACTGATCTGCGCCGTCATTCCTGGCCCCGGGGGCTCACAGGGTTAGAGTGTCCGAGGGGTAAAAATCCTTCGGTGGCAGCACGGCGCGGCGGGCGATCTGCAGAAGGACAACGGTTCATCGGTCTCGAATCATTCGTGAAATACGCGATAACTCACTGAATAATAAATCATTGTATAAAGCAACGTGGGGGCAAGCGCCTCATAGCCAGCCCTTGCGGCGGAACACGGTGAGCAGCGTGATCACGACGGCGGCCATGGTACCCAGAGCGGCGAAGTAGCCGTAGCGCCAGTCGAGTTCCGGCATGTAGTCGAAGTTCATCCCGTAGATGCCCGCCAGAATGCCGAGCGGGAGGAAGATGACCGTCACGATGGTCAGCACCTTCATGATCTGGTTCATGCGATGGCTGGTCAGGGAGATGTGTCCGTTCATCAGGTCGACCGCCAGTTCCTGGTACAGCTGCGAGAGGCTGGCGAGCCGTTCCATCTGCTCGTAGGCGTCGCGGAACTCGTGCTCGCCGCGTTCGCCGATGAAACGGCGCTCGCCGTTCATGAGATCCGCCATCAGCGCCTGCTGATAAGCGAATACCCGGCGCAGCTTGCGCAGGTTCGCTACATCGTTCAGGAGTTCGGCCAGCAGTTCGTCCCGGGGGTCCCGGAACATCTCGCCTTCCAGCGCTTCCAGCCGCTCCTCCAGCGCGAGGACGATCGGCGAGTAGCGGTCCGCGATGGTGCGGCAGATGCGGTACAGCGCATGGGCGGGCCCGCGGGCCAGCGCGAGCGTGCCCGCTTCCGCCTCGGCCCAGGTGCGCTCGATGCTGGGCGAGGTCTCGTCACGGCGGGAGATCAGGAATTTCTCGCCGAGGAAGAAGCCGATCTGGATGGTCTCGAAGTCGATATCCGTCGAGTGCGCGCTCAGACCCTTCAGCAGGAGCACCAGGTAGTCGTCGAAGATCTCGAGCTTGGGCGGATGCCGGTCGCGCTGGACGTCACTCACGGCGAGGGGCTCGAGCGCGAAGCGCTCGACCAGAATATGGTTCTCGAACGTCCGCTCCTCGCTGTCCAGGTCGATCCACAGCCATTCGTTCCCGTCAGGCGTCCAGCGCCGGATGAGTTCGTCGCCGCCGAAGCGGGTGGTATCTGTAGCCGGGTCGTGCAGAAGTACTCGCATGCCGCCTCTCTCCGGATCGCAGTCGTTGCCGTGGCAGGACGCTCATTCTAACCTGTGCGGCACCCGCGGCCGTGCGGGTAGCGGCGGCCGCGTGCGGCGGACCGCCGGTCAGTGACACGGAGAGACAGGGGAGGCCGATGGCGGAATCGACGCGTGTGGCGCTGGTGACCGGTGCGAGCAGGGGAATCGGAAAAGCCACGGTGCAGCGGCTGGCAGAGACGGGCTACCGGGTGGCCGTGCACTACGGACGTCGGGGAGATGACGCGCGATCGGTCGCAGAATCCCTGGCGGGGGCGGGTCACGGGACGTTCGGGGCCGACCTGGCCGACCCGGAGGCGGCAGGGGGCCTCGTCCAGCGGGTCGTCGACGCCTGTGGCCGGATAGACCTCCTGGTGAACAACGCGGGAGTGTTCCTGGAGCACGACCCGAACCGGGTCGACCTCGCCGCCTGGCGCGCGGCCTGGCGGCAGACGCTGGCCGTGAATCTGGTGGCGGCCGCCGATCTCGCCTTCTGCTGCCTCCCTCACTTCCCGGAGACCGGCGGCAAGATCATCAACGTCTCGTCACGGGGCGCTTATCGGGGCGAGCCGGAATCGCCCGCCTACGGCGCCAGCAAGGCGGGGATGAACTCGCTGACCCAGTCGCTCGCGAAGGCGCTGGGCGGCCGCGGCATCATGGTCTACGGGGTGGCCCCCGGCTGGGTGGAGACCGACATGGCGGCGGCGCATCTGCGAGGGCCCGGCGGCGATGCCATCCGCGCCCAGAGCCCGCTCAATCGGGCCGCGCGGCCGCAGGAGGTAGCCAACACCATCGCGTTCCTGGCCGGCGAGGAGACCGACTTTCTGAGTGGCGCCATCATCGATGTGAACGGCGCCTCGTACTTCCGCTGAGGGGCGCCGCTCAAAGCGTGCGGTGCTGCTCCTCTCGAGCCGGGTTCTCGGCCCGCTGCTGGCAGCGCAGGCAGCGCGATGCCGAGGGCAGGGCGATCAGGCGCTCGGGCTCGATCTCCCCGCCGCAGTCCACACAGTAGCCCCAGGTGCCGCGTGCGATACGGAGCAGCGCTGCTTCCACCTCGCGCAACTCTTCCACGTCACGGGTGATCTCGGCGAGGTCCAGGTCGACCAGCAGATCCGCCACCGCCTTCTCGCCGCTGTCCGACACCCGGCCGGCAAGTTCCTCGTAACGCTCGGAATCGGCCTTGACGAGTTCGCGCTGGATGTCGCGGCGCAGCGCCTGCGAGCGCTCCTGCAATGCGCGCTCGGCGTCCTCTCTGCTCTTCGCCGGGGATGTGTCCATGACTGTCCTCCCTTGTCCGGTCGTCCGTACCGCCGGACAGCCGCTGCCGGGTCCGGCGTGCCCCCCGCTGCACTATCCAGCCTGAGCCGCACGCCGGAGACTGTCAACAGCCGGGGTCAGAACTTCTCGGGCCGCAGCACCGAGACGTCGGAGAGATACAGGATCATGGCGTAATCCCGGTAGTAGTTCTCGCGCAGGTGATCGGCGATGCGTGCCGCCACCGCCGGCTCGCAGACCACCTCGACGCGGATATTGCCACTGGAGGTCCAGCCGGCGTCGCGCACGCCGCGGCTGCCGCTGCCGCGTGCATCCACGACGGTGTATCCGCCGGCACCGAGGCGCTTCAGGTCGGCCGTCAGGCTGGCTTCGATGACGGCCTCGGTGACGATGGTCAGCAGTTTCTTCGTCTCGGGCTGCACGTCTCGACCCTCCTCAACCGTGGATCGTGTTGGCCATCAGATGGTACAGGGGTATGCCGAAAAATATATTGAACGGGAACGTGATGCCGAGGGATATGGTCAGCGACAGGGTCGGGTTGGCCTGGGGCACGGCGATACGCATGGCGGCCGGCGCGGCGATGTAGGAGCAGCTGCCGGCGAGCACGCCGAGCAGCATGCTGCCGCCCGGCGACAGGCCGATGGCCCAGCCGAGGGCTGTGCCCGCGGCGGCGAGCGGTATCGGCACGATCAGGCCGAATGCGACCAGGAACGGACCGTACCGGCGCAGGCTCTGCGCCTGGCTCGCGGCGATGAGTCCCATCTCCAGCAGGAACAGGGCCAGCACCCCCTTGAACAGATCGAAGAACAGGGGCTCCAGCGGCGCCATGGCCTCGGGCCCGGTGGCCCAGCCGATCAGCAGGCCGCCGAGCAGGAGCACCATGCTCTTGCCCAGGAATATCTCGTGGGCCAGCGCACCCCAGCGCATGCCGCTGCTGAGCCCGCGTGCCAGCAGGATGCCGACGATCAGGCCCGGCATCTCGAGCAGCACGACGAACAGCGGCATGTGCGCCTCGAAGCCGACTTCCTTGCTGCCGAGGTAGGCCACCGCCACGGCGTAGGTGGCCACACTCACGGAGCCGTAATGAGCCGCGATGGAGGCCGCGTCGGGTCGTTTGAAACGCCCGATGTAGAGCAGGACGGGGAAGAGCAGGAGCGGCAGCGTGATCCCCATGGCGATGACCGCGGCCATCTGCGGCAGCACGCCCGCCAACGGCTGCTGAGCCAGCTCGACACCGCCCTTGAGGCCGATGGTGAGCAGCAGCAGCATGCTCAGCAGCTCGTAGATGGCGGGAGGCAGGCGCAGATCCGAGCGCAGGAGACCCGCCGTCAGGCCGAGCAGGAAGAACCAGATGACGGGATCCATCCGGCTGTCCCGTCAGAGCAGATAGACGACGACGTAGGCGACGAGCAGCACCGCGATCCACAACGCGGTCACGCCGATGGGCCAGGCCTGGGCGAAGACACCCCGGTCCTCGCCGGACTCCCCGGCGCCCAGATAGCGCCGCCCCATTCGGCCGACGTCGCCGCGGATACGCTCGACCGTCTCCCCCAGCAGGCCGCCTGCCTCGCTGGCTGCGGCGCCGATGCCGTAGGCGACGCGGTACAGCGCCACCCGCCAGGCCCAGTCGGTGTCCAGGCTGATCGTGCGGGTCCGCTGCATCAGCGGCAGCAGCAGGAAGAAAGCGAGGCCCGAGAACAGCAGCAGCTGCAGGTAGAAGAGCACCTTGCCCGGCTTGTAGGGCTCGTAGTCCACCGGGTAGGGCAGCAGCTCGTAAAAAGGCTGGGGATACACGCCGAGGGCGATGCACAGCACCGCGAACAGCACCATCGCGGCCGCCATGTTCCAGGGCGCGTCCTTGGGCCGCAGGCCGGAATCCTTCTGGAAGAACACGAACCAGGGGAACTTGATGCCGGCGTGGAGGAAGACGCCGGCGGAGGCCGCTGCGAGCAGGTACCAGACCACCACCAGATGCTCGCTGGCCGCCGCATCGGAGATCATCGACTTCGTGGTGAAGCCCGAGGTGAGCGGGAAGCTGGAGATCGCGAGCGCGCCGATGATGCCGCAGACCGTGGTCAGGGGCATGGTGCGGAACAGACCGCCCAGATCCGTGCACTTGCTCTTGCCGGTGCGATAGACGACCACGCCGGCGCTCATGAACAGCAGCGCCTTGTAGATGATGTGGGCGAAGGCATGGGCGGCGGCGCCGTTCAGCGCCATCTGGGTGCCGATGCCCACGGCACAGACCATGAAGCCCACCTGGTTGACGATGGAGTAGGCCAGGATGCGCCGCGCGTCGTTCTCCAGCAGCGCATAGATGATGCCGTACATCACCATGTAGACGCCCACCCAGATCAGCACCGGCTCGCCGGGGAACAGGAGTATCAGTGCGAGCACGGCGGTCTTGGTGGTGAAGGCCGACAGGAACACCGAGCCGGTCGGGCTCGACTCCGGATAGGCATCGGCGAGCCAGGCGGAGACCGGCGGTGCCGCCGCATTGATGAGGATGCCGATCAGCATCATCCAGGTGTCGAAGTTGGTGGCGAGCACCGGCATGATGTCAATGGAGCCGGTGTGCACCACGGTGCCCTCGATACCCACCTTCAGGATCACGCCGCCGATGAGATGCATCACCGCGTAACGGATGCCGGCGGCCCGGGCCGCCGGCGTCCCGCCGGCCCAGACGATGACCGTGGAGAACAGGGCCATCAGCTCCCAGAACAGGAACAGCGTGATGAGGTCGCCGGCGAAGCTCACGCCGACCGCGCCGGCCGCATAGGCGTTGGCGGCGGCGAGTTCGTACCAGCGTGCCTGACGGAAGGAGAACAGACCGCCGGCGAATGCCATGATGGCGAAGATAGTCGCGAACAGGCGGCGGACATCGCTGCCTTCCACCGGCTCGATCTGGTAATCGAGGAACGGCACCGTGGCGACGACGCCGTCAGGCACCTGCCAGATGGCCCACAGCGTCGCCAGCGGCGCCAGCAGGACGATGGCCGAGCGCAGGTGTCGGCGTGTCGGCCCGATCAGCAGGGCCGCGACGATCAGGATTACCGCGGGTGGCAGATATTCAGGCATCCCGCTTCTCCTTGTCCTCGAGGTAGCCGCCCTCGAGGTAGTAGTCCTCGTCGCGCTTCAGCGAGTAGCCGAGGGCCTTCGCCACCAGCACCATGGCGAGGCACGAGAAGAACCCGAACACGGCGCCGAACGCGAGCCAGCCGTCCACCACGAAGTGTCCCTTCACCGGGATGAAGAACTGGGCGACCACGGTGAGTGCGAGCACCACCCAGAAACCCCGCCAGAGCCGGCGGATGTTCTCCGGCCTGGCGAGCCAGTGATCGCGTTCGTCGCGTTCCGGTTGCCCGCTCATTCCCACACCTCGATCAGCTGCCGTTCGAGCTCGATGACCGGCCCGTTGAAGAAGAAGAACAGGATTGTCAGCGCCGCGGTCACTGTCAGCGCCAGTACGGCGGGGAAGGGCGCCTCGCCGTGCTCCTTCGCGCCTTCCGGTTCCCTGCCGAACCAGGCCAGATAGACGATCGGCAGGAAATAGAGCGCGTTCAGCGCCGTGCTGGCGATCATCGTAAAGATGGCCACGTAGTTGTCGGCCTGGAAGGCGCCGGCCAGGATGTACCACTTGGAGACGAAGCCGCCCGTGGGCGGCACGCCGATCATGCTGAACGCGCCGATGGTGAAGGCCGCCGTGGTCCACGGCATGCGCCGGCCGATGCCCGCGAGCTGGAAGATCTCCGTCTTCTTGGACGCCGTGTAGATGGCGCCGGCCGCGAAGAACAGCGTGATCTTGCCGAATGCGTGGGCCACCATGTGGATGGCCGCGCCGACCTCCGCCAGCGGTTTCAATACGTCCGCCGCCAGCACGATATAGGAGAGCTGGGAAACGGTGGAGTAGGCCAGCAGGCGCTTGATATTCGTCTGGCGCAGCGCCACGGCACTGGCGGCGATGATCGTGAAGGCGGCGGCATACAGCAGCCACTCGCCGCTCGGCTGGCCGAACAGGTAGTCGACGCCGAAGATATAGACGATCAGCTTGGTGATCGTGAAGACGCCGGCCTTGACCACGGCGACAGCGTGCAGCAGCGCGCTGACCGGCGTCGGCGCCACCATCGCGGCGGGCAGCCAGCGATGCACCGGCATTACGGCCGCCTTGCCGACGCCGAACACGAACAGGCCGAGCAGCAGGCCCAGCATAGGACCGCCTATCTTGCCTTCTAGGATCCCGCCGGGTGTGAAATCGCCTGTGCCGGCGGCGGCATACGTCCAGATGATGGCCGGCAGAAACAGGCCAATGGAAGTCGTCAGCAGGATGCCGAGATAGACCCGCGCCGAGCGGACCGTAGCCGCGTCGCCCTTGTGTGAGACCAGCGGATAGGTGGAGAGGGTCAGCATCTCGTAGAAGAGGAACAGGGTGAACAGATTCGCCGCGAAGGCGACGCCCATGGCCGCGGCGAGGGAGATGGCGAAGAAGGTGTAGAAGCGAGTCTGATTCGCCTCGTTGTTACCCCGCATGTAACCGATCGAATAGACCGAGTTGACGATCCAGAGACCGGACGCCAGCGCGGCGAACAGCATGCCCAGGGGCTCGACACGGAAGGCGATCTCGATGCCGGGGACGACCTCGGCCACGCTCACCGCCGGACGTCCGCCGGCCATGAGTTCCGGCAGCAGACTCCATACCACCACGGCCAGCAGCGTGGCGGTGACCAGGGTGACGGTCTCGCGAAGGTTGGCGCTGACGCGGCCCGCCAGCAGGATGCCCAGCGCGCCGGCGAGCGGCACGGCCAGCGCCGCCAGGATGGTGGTCGCGCCGGTCACGGCGTGTACCCCAGCAGGATATCGGCGCCCTGGCTGGCCAGCGCCAGCGGCACGTCGGGCGACAAGCCGAAGAAGATATTCGCCAGCGCCGCGAGCCAGGCCGCGGCTACCAGCACCACAGGTGCCTCGCCCGTCTTCGTCCCGGTCTTCCCGGCGGCGGCCGGCTCCTGGAAATAGGCCGCCTCGACCACCCGCCAGATATAGGCCAGCGCCATCAGGGAGGTCACGACGATCAGGGCGGCGAGTGCGGCGCCGTAGCCTTCGACGGCGATCGCCGCCGAGAGCAGATACCACTTGCTCACGAATCCGGCCGTCCCGGGGATGCCGATCAGGCTGAGCCCGGCGAGCACGAAGGCACCCATGGTCCAGGGCATGCGCCTGCCCGCCCCGCGGATCTGCTCCAGCCGGACGCCGCCGCAGCCGGCGGCGAGTGCCGCCACGGCGAGGAATAGCGCGCCCTTCGCCAGGGCGTGGTTGAACATGTGCAGGAGGCTGGCCGTAATGCCGGTGGCAGTGAGCAAGCTCACGCCCAGGGTCATGTAGCCGATCTGGGCCACCGACGACCAGGCGAGCAGTCGCTTCAGGTTCCGCTCGAACAGGGCCACGCTGGAGGAGATCAGCAGGGCGAGGAGGGCGAGCGGCATCAGGAACAGCGCGAACTGCAGACCGTGCTCGGCGAGATTCGGCTGGAACACCATGAAGTCGAAGCGGATCAGGACGTACAGCGAGACCTTGGTGGCGCAGGCCGCCAGGAAGGCCGTCACCATGTGCGGCGCGTAGGTGTAGGCGTTCGGCAACCACAGATGCAGCGGGAACACCGCCGCCTTGAGTGCCAGCCCCGTCGTCACGAAGCCGGCGGCCACCAGCACCGGCCGCAGATCGCTCACCTGTCCCACGCGCTCGGCCATGTCGGCGAGGTTCAGGGTGCCGGTCATCATATAGATGAGGCCGATGCCGATCAGGTAGAAGGTGGCGCCGATCGTGCCCATCACGAGATACTTGAATACCGCCGGCAACGCGCGCCGGTCCGGCCCGCCGGCCACCAGCACGTAGCTCGCCAGCGAAGAGATCTCCATGAACACGAAGACGTTGAAGGCGTCGCCCGTCACCGCGATACCGGCGAGCCCGGAGAGGGCCAGGAGCCATGCCGCATAGAACAGCGGCTGCCGCTCGTCCTCGATCTGGGAGTCGATGCTGCGCGCGCCGGCGAACAGGGCCATGCTGGAGGCGCCCGTGACCAGCAGCAGGATCAGCGCGTTGAACGAGTCCACCACCAGCTCGATGCCGAAGGGCGCGGCCCAGTTGCCCATCTCGTAGTCGGGCCGCCCGCCGGCGAGCACGGTCGCAGTCAGGCTCAGCGCGATGGCGAACGCGCACAGGCTGGCGGCGGTGGTGGCGGCCCAGGCGAGCCGACGCGGCCGCAGCAGCATAACCAGCGGCGCGGTTAGCATCGGCACTACGACCTGGAGTGCCGGAAGGTGCTGCTCCAGTGCGGTCACCGCCCCCCGAGCTCCCTGACGACGTCTTCCTCGACGGAGCCGAACTCCTCCTTGATGCGCACGATGATGCCGAGCCCGAGCGCGGCCGTGGAGATGCCGACCACGATGGCGGTCAGGATCAGCACCTCGGGCAGGGGGTTCGAGTACAGCACGTCCTCGTCGCCGGGCTTGAGGATGGGGCCGGTGCCGCCCTCCACCTTGGCCATGGTGATGTAGAGCAGGAACACGGCCGACTGCATCAGCGAGAGGCCGATGAGCTTCTTGAACAGGTTGCGCTTGGCGATGACCGCGTAGATGCCGCTCATCAGCAGCAGCGGAAACACCAGATAGTGATACAGCCCGAGGAACTCCATCATCAGAAACGCTCCCGGGCGGCGAAGGCGTGGAAGATCGTGAGGAGCACGCCGGTGACGGTGATGCCGACACCTGCCTCGATGACCAGCAGGCCCATCTGCTGGCCCTTGACCGGGTCGCTGGCCAGCACCGAGTAGTCGAGGAAGTTCCCGCCGGCCAGTATTCCGGCGACGCCGACGGCGCCGTAGAGGAGAGCGCCCCCGGCGGTGAGGCCGTTCAGCACCTTGCGCGGGATCAGCCGCAGCGCGCGCTCCTCGCCCTCGAGCAGGGCGTAGAGAATGATGGAGGAGGCGATGATGGCGCCGGCCTGGAATCCGCCGCCCGGGCTGTACTCGCCGTGAAACTGCACGTACAGGCCGAACAGCAGAATGAAGGGGATGAAGAGCCGGCCGACGACGCGCGGGATCAGGTAGTGCCGCAGGCCGTTATCGCCGGTGGCGATCATGCTCGTTCCCTCGGACTTCCGGGTCGGACGAACGCCGAGTATGAACATCACGCCGATGCCCGCGGTGAAGACGACGAACACCTCGCCGAGCGTGTCGTAGCCACGGTAGCTGCCCAGCACGGCCGTGACGATATTCGGTATGTCGATGAACTCCGGCGTCCTCTCCAGGTAGAAGGGCGCCACGTGGACGTGCACCGGCGCGTCCGGGTCGCCGTAGCTCGGCATGCCGAGGGTGGCGTAGCCCAGGACCAGGGTGACCGCGATGAATATGCCGATGGCGACGGGCCGGTAGGCTGAAGGGGTGCGTTCCCGCTCGGCGGTGAGCGCGAGCGCTCCCAGGAAGAATACGGTTGCGACGCCGGCGCCGACGGCGGCCTCGGTCAGGGCCACGTCGGCGGCGTCCAGCAGGAAGAAATTGATGGCGATCAGCAGACTGTAGATACCGGTGAGCATGACCGAGACGAACAGGTTTCGGGTCCTGACCGCGGCGACCGCCGTTACGACCAGCAGTGTCAGCAGGAAGGCGCTGAATATCTCGGTCATGAACATCAGGCGTCCTCCGCCTTTGCGTCGTCCCCGGCCTCATCGGCCGTCTTCGTTCCCGCCAGCAGCGCCGCACTGGCCAGGGCATTGGAAGCGGTGGGGCTGGTCAGCATCAGGAAAGCGAGTATCGCGATCAGTTTGAAGGTGGCCAGCGAGAGACCAGACTGCAGCATAACGCCGACCAGGATCAGCGGCGGCCCCATGCTGTCGGTCACGCTGGCGGCGTGCATGCGCGTGAACAGATCCGGCATGCGCAGCACGCCGAGCCCGCCGATGAAGACGAACACGCCGCCCACGGACATGAGAATCCAGCTCGCGATGTCCAGCGCCAGCGCCACCCCGTCAGCCCTCGCCGCCGGCGGGCTGACGGGAGGCCCGGTTGCGGAAGAACTCGAGCACGGCCAGCACGCCCGTGAAGTTGATCAGCGCGTAGGCCAGCGCCAGATCCAGGAAATCCGGGCGGTCGTACAGGAAGGCGATGACGGAAGTCAGCAGCACCGTCTTCGTGCCGAACATGTTCACCGCCAGCACCCGGTCATAGAGCGTGGGGCCCAGCAGCGCCCGTACGAGCGCGAGACCCATCGTCACGAGGACGGCGATGCTGACCACGTAATACATGCTCAGCGCCTCCGCAGCGAGGCTACCCGCCGGTCCATCTCGCCGCCGAGCAGCGACTCAGCGCCCGAGCGGGTCAGGCTGTGCACCTTCAGCACGCCGTCGTGCACGTCGAGCGTCAGGGTTCCGGGGGTGACCGTGATGGAATTGCCGAGGATCGCCTGGTCCATCGGATGGTCGGCGGTGGCCCGGATCTCGATCACCTGCGGATCCACGGGCAGGGAAGGCGTCAGGACGATGCGCGCAACCTGCAGGCTGGACAGGACCATTTCCCGCGCCAGCCAGAACAGGTAGCCCACCATCGAGAAGCCGTAGCTGAGCGCGTAGGCCTCGCGATGGAAATGGCCCATCCGGTAGACCAGGTAAATGGTCAGCAGACAGGAGAAAGCGCCGAGACCGAGGAGCAATGGTTTGTAAAGTCCGGACCACAGCAACCAGGCCGCGACCAGGGCGACGAGCAACAGCAGCTTCTCCGCGTTGGACGATTTGCGGCTGGTTTGCATGAGGAATGCTTCCCCGAGTCGAGTTAGTGCGTTGACGTCGCGGGCGCCACCATCGGCCCCCGCATCCCCCCGTCCATGGCGACCGCAGAAGATACCGTCCCGGGCGCCCGGATTCTAGCGTACAGGCGCACCGGCCGGCCTTGCGGGGCCGGTCGGAAGGTGTCGCGGCGTCCTCCGGAGGTGAGGAGCGGCTCGGAGCATAAGGAAAAGGAAATATGAAAACAATATCTAGTCTTAAATAGCCGGAAAGAGTTAACCTGTCTCGCCGGCACCCGGGCCGGCATTTTTCTGGAGTCACGCGCTTGGAGACACCCGACCACTGGCGAGGACGGCTGGGCCGCTGGATCGAGACCGGCTGGCCGCACTATCTGATCCTGAGCCTGATCGTGGCGAATGCCGTCACGCTCGGGCTGGAGACGTCCGATGCCGTCGTGGCAGAGGCGGGCGGCTGGCTGCGGGCCTTCAATGCCATCGTGCTCGCCGTTTTCAGCGTCGAGATCCTGATCAAGCTGGTCGCCTTCGGGCCGCGCTTCTTCCGCAGCGGATGGAACGTGATGGACTTCCTCGTGGTCGCCATCTCGCTGGTGCCGGCCACGGGTCCGTTGTCCATCCTGCGCAGTCTGCGCATCCTGCGAGTGCTCCGGTTGCTGTCAACGGTCCGGCGGCTGCGGCAGCTGACCGAGTCGCTGCTCTCGGCCATTCCCAGCATCGGCTGGATCACCTTCATGCTGGGCCTTGTCTTCTATGTGTTCGCGGTGATCGGCACCGAGCTCTTCGGCGAACGCTTCCCCGACTGGTTCGGGAACGTGGGCGCCAGCATGTACACGCTGTTCCAGGTGATGACGCTCGAGAGCTGGTCGATGGGCATCGCGCGTCCCGTGATGGAGGCCTATCCCCAGGCCTGGCTGTATTTCGTGCCCTTCATCCTGATCTCCGCGTTCACGATCCTGAACCTGTTCATCGGCATCATCGTCAACTCCATGCAGGCGCTGCACTGGGAGGAAGAGGAGAGCCGCCGTCAGGAGACCGAGGCGAAAGCCCACGCCGAGCGCGAGGAGATGCTGTACCTGATTCGCGAGACGGCGGAACGGCTGGCTCGCATCGAACGGCGCCTCGGGCGCGAATCATGAGGAGACGGGAGGCCCCGTCCGGAGACCGGTCATGCGCCATCTGAATTACGGGCATCTGCAATATTTCTGGGTGGTGGCCCGCGAGGGCAGCATCGCCCGCGCGGCCGAGGTGCTGCACGTCACGCCGCAGACCATCAGCGGGCAGCTGAAACTGCTGGACGAGGCGGTGGGGGAGCGACTGTTCCGCAAGGCGGGCAGGCGACTGGTGCTCTCCCGGACCGGCCAGATGGTGTTCGAGTACGCGGACGAGATATTCAACCTCGGCGCGGAGCTCGCCCAGGTGGTGCGCGGCCGACGGCCCGACGTGCCGCGGCACCTGAACGTCGGCATCGTGGATTCCATCCCGAAGCTGGTGGCGTGCCGCATCATCGCGCCGGCCCTGCAGGCCGAAGACGCGCCGCGCATCCGCTGCCAGGAAGGCACGCTGGACCGACTCCTCGGCGAACTCGCCGTGCATCGGCTGGACCTCGTACTGTCGGATCAGCCGCTGCCAGCAGGCCTGAACGTCAAGGCCTACAGTTACGTGCTGGGGGAGAGCGGCACGTCGTTCTTCGTCAGCGAGGCCCTGTACGAGCGCTACCGGGGGGATTTCCCGGCCATTCTCGACGGTGCACCGATGCTGCTGCCCAACCAGGGCACCGCGCTTCGGCGCCGGCTCGAAGAATGGTTCGAGGCGAACAGCCTGGTGCCCGTCGTGGCGGCCGAATTCGACGACAGCGCCCTGCTGAAAGCCTTCGGAGAAGCCGGGGCAGGGGCGTTCGCCGGCCCGACGGCCATCGCGGACGAGATCTGCCGCACCTACGGTGCCCGCGTCATCGGTTCGACGGAGGAGGTCCGGGAACGCTTCTACGCCATCTCGCCCGAACGACGCCTGAAGCATGCCTCCGTGGTCGCCATCACCGAGGCCGCGCGGGAGCAGCTGTTCGGCGTCGGTGATCATTAAGATTCGGGAATTCTTCCTGCCAGCGCGCTAATACTTCGGCCCACTCGAAGTAAATCCAAAGCACAATCCGCTGGTCGTCGGCGCGCCTCGTGGGCAACCTTCAGGGTCAACCCCTGCAAGGAGCACGCCCATGGATCTGAATCGAGCACTGGAAGGCCTGATGAGGAGCGGTATCGGCGGCAGTCTGGCGGCCGGACTCGCCGGTGGATTGGCCGCGAATGCGATCAGCGGCAAGAAGACCCGCAAGCTCGCGGGCTCGGCGCTGAAGATCGGCGGCGCCGTTGCCGTCGGCGGACTCGCCTGGAAGGCCTATCAGCGATATCGCGCGGCGGACGGCGGCACGGCCGCTGACGCTGCGCAGGCGCAGACCTGGCAAGGCCTGACGGAACCCGGCTTCCAGCCGGCAGAACCGGCCGCATGCCGCCACCGGGACCTGCTGATCATCCGGGCCATGATCGCCGCCGCCCATGCGGACGGCCACCTGGACGACAACGAGCGCCGCCGCATCTTCGACCGCATCGACACCCTGGATCTGGAAGCGGCCGAGAAAGGGCTGTTGTTCGACGAATTGCGCCGACCCCTCGGCGTGAGTGAACTTGCGGCCGCTGCCGGCACCCCCGAGCTGGCAGCCGAGGTTTACGCCGCGGCGCTGCTCGCCGTCGACGAGACCCAGGCGATCTCCCGCGCCTATCTGTCCGAACTCGCCGAGGCGCTGGCGCTGCCTACCGCGCTCGTGGTCGAACTGCACCGCAGTGCCGGCCAGTCCATCCGGTCCGTCACCGAGGCTGCGACCGGAGCGAATCACCGAGCTGCCTGATGCCCGCCCGGGCCGGGGTACGGTGTCCACGGCCGTGCCCCGGCCATTTTTTCGTGTGAAGCCGTATCCGCGCACGTGCCCGATCCCGAGTGCCCGCAGGTGGCGACGCTCGCCGCCGCCGGTTCGTAGATTCACCTATTCCTTTACCGGCTTCGTTTGTCGAATGCTGGCGACCGGCGCAGTCACCGTCCGACGATTCACCATGAGCATTCTCGTACTGAACAGCGGCAGTTCCTCCATCAAGATCGCCCTGTTCGATGCCGGGACCCTGACAGCCTGTTCACGGTGGACCGACCGATCGTGTTCAATTTCCACGGCTATCCCTGGCTGATACACCGGCTGGCGTATCGCCGCACCAACCACCGCAATCTCCACGTCCGCGGCTACAAGGAGAAAGGGAACATCAATACGCCGCTGGACCTGGCGATCGAGAACGAGATCGACCGCTTCAGCCTCGCCATCGACGTGATCGACCGCCTGCCGCAGCTGCACGTGGCAGGCGCTCACGTGAAAGACAAGCTCCGCGACCGGAAGATCGACTGCCGGCAGTACGCCTACGAGCACGGCGTCGATGCGCCGGATCTCCGGCAATGGACCTGGCCGTTGTCGTGAGCGGGCATTCGCGCTCGGGCGGGACGAAAGTGGCGAGAAAGCAGATTAAAAAGACATCATTAGTTGCTGAATAAAAACGAGTCGTCAGCCTCGGGGGGATACTCGGACTGCCGGTGCCTCAAGAGCGGTTCAGTCGGTGCCGGCCTAGGTGTCCTTCCATTCTCACGGCCAGTATTTAACATAATATACATTATGCGCGGTTAGGCCAGGGATCGGCACAGACCCTCAATAGCGGAATCCGGCCTCCCCGAAGTTCGGACAGGCCTCCACCCGCCGTGGATCGGCAGCCTCGTCCCGGCTGTCCCTCAGCCAGCAGTCGTCGAATATCGAGCAGTAACAGAACCGCAGCCCCGTGCCGGGCGACGCCACCGCCGCGCGGAACGCGGCGACCAGTGTCCGATCGTGGGTCTGCAGCAGCGTCACCGATTCACCGGGCGTCAGCACGCGGCCGATTATGAAGTTGCGGCCGAAATCGGGGGCCGGAGCGTCTTTCGCGACGAGGCTCGCGACGGCAGCCTCCCAGTCGCGGACCGGCGCCCCGGCGATGCGCAGTTCCATGGCGCGGACGCGGGCCGGACCTACGCCGGCGTTCGAGAACGCGATGGAAAATCCGGCGCCGGTCTCGTTGGCGTAGTCGCTGACCTCCAGCTGCAGATAGGGCCACACGGTGGCCGCGGTCTGCTTGCGGGCCGCCTCGGACTCAGTCAGCGCCGCGTACAGGGCCACTACGCCGATGAACACGCCGGCGACGGACAGCACCGTCTGCCAGACCGACACCCTCACGAACAGCTTCTCGGTGCGCGACATCGCCGGGGCACCGGCCGGGGTTTCCTGCGGGGCCTCCGCCGGGTCGTCGGTTCCCCGGCTGCCGGGTGTCTCTTGGGTTTCCAATCGCCTGCTCCTGAGGATGGCACGCCTTGCCCCCGTGGCAGGCGGTTGCCGGCGGCATTCTACCGGATGGCCTCAGCGCCCGGCTTCGGCATCGTCGGCGATGCGGCGTCCGCGGATTCCGGTTACGCTCTGCGCTCCGCCTCCCATTCGCACCCTGAAGGAAGCAATTGATGGCACGCCGCGGCGCCACCACGGCCGAGATCTCGCCCCTGTTCGAACCCCGCTCCGTCGCGCTCATCGGCGCCAGCGAGCGGCCCGGCTCTCTCGGTACGGTTACCTACCGAAACCTGCTGGAGGGCGGGTTCGAGGGCCCCATCCACGCCGTGAACCCGGCCCACGAAACGGTCCAGGGTCATGCCTGCGTGGCCAGTGTCCTCGATATTGACGGCGACGTGGACCTGGCGATCATCGTGACGCCCGCCGTCGCCGTGCCCGGCGTGCTGGATGAATGCGGCGAGGCCGGCGTCCCGGTGGCGGTGATCCTCTCGGCCGGTTTCCGCGAGGCGGGTCCCGAGGGTCGGCAGCTCGAGGCCGACGCCCTGGCTGCGGCAAGACGCCACGGCATCCGCTTCATCGGCCCGAACTGCCTCGGCATTCTGCGCCCCGACGCCGGGCTGAACGCGAGTTTCAGCCAGGTCATGGCCCGCGAAGGCCATATCGCGCTGGTGTCCCAGTCGGGCGCGCTGTGCACCGCCCTCCTCGACTGGGCGGCACCGCGCAATATCGGTTTCTCCTGCGTGGTCTCCAGCGGCACGGCGGCGGACGTCGACTTCGGCGAGATTCTCGACTACCTGGTGGTGGATCCGGCGACCCGTGCGATCATGCTCTATGTCGAGGGCATCCACGATGCGCGCCGTTTCATGAGCGCGGTGCGAGCGGCCTCCCGGGCCAAGCCGGTGATCGTGATGAAGGCGGGACGCCACGCCGACGCCGGCCAGGCCGCCATCTCCCACACCGGCGCCATGGTCGGCTCCGACGACGTGTTCGACGCGGCCGTCAGCCGGGCAGGCGTGGTGCGGGTGCACAACTACGTGGATTTCTTCGCCGTGGCCGAGACGCTGCACACGGGCGTCCGCACCCGCGGGCCGCGGCTCGCCATCATCACCAACGGCGGCGGCCCCGGCGTCATGGCGGCGGACTTCCTCGCCGACAAGCGTCTGCCGCTGGCGAAATTGTCGGAAGAGACCCGGCAAAAGCTCGACGGCGCCCTCCCCCGCGCCTGGTCCGGCGGCAATCCGGTCGACGTGCTGGGCGACGCCGGCGCGGACCGCTACGCCAAAGCCCTGGAATTCGTGCTGGAGGACGACGGCTGCGACGGCGTCCTGGCCATCCTCGTTCCGCAGGCGATGACCCAGCCGGAACCCGTGGCCGAGGCCGTGGCGGACATCGTGACGCAGGCGAAAAAGCCCGTGCTCACCTGCTGGATGGGTGGCCGTTCGATGGAGGCCAGCCGGGAGGCGTTCCGCGCCCGCGGCATCGCCACCTATGCGACGCCCGAGGCCGCCGTGGAGGCTTTCTCGGCGGTGGCGGCGCACCGGGCCAACCAGGAGATGCTGCTGCAGGTGCCAAAACCGCTCGGACGGCGGGAGGCGCCCGACCGGGAGGGCGCGCGGCTTATCATCGACGCCGCGCTGGCCGAAGGCCGCCGGGTACTGGATGTGATCGAATCCAAGGCCCTGCTCAGGACCTTCGGCATCCCGATACTCGAGAGCCTGCCCGCCCGGAGTGCGCGCGAGGCACTCACCCTGGGCGAGCAGCTCGGATTCCCGCTGGTGATGAAGATCCACTCATCCGACATCTCGCACAAGTCGGACGTCGACGGCGTGCGGCTGGGCATCGCCAATGGGGCCGAGCTGGGCACCGCTTACCGGGAACTCGTGCGCTCGGTGAGCGAGCGCATGCCGGATGCGCGCATAAACGGGGTGCTGCTGGAACGCATGTGGCGGCCCCGGAACGGCAGGGAGATCATGCTGGGCGTGATGAACGACCCGGTGTTCGGTCCGGCGGTCACCGTCGGCCTGGGCGGCACCCTGGTGGAGGTGATCCGGGACCGGTCGGTCGGCCTGCCACCGCTGAACCGTTTCCTCGTCCGCCGCATGATCGAGGAGACCCGGGCGTCACGCTACCTGGACGAGTTCCGGGGCAAGCCGCCGGCCAACCGGCGCGCGCTGGAAGACGTGATCCTGCGCCTCTCGGATATGGTCTGCGAACTCCCCTGGATCGAGGAACTCGACATCAATCCTCTGGTGGTGAACGAGAACAATGCCGTCGCGCTCGATGCCCGGGTGGTGTTGCGTGAGAGCCGTGCCTCCGCGCGGGAATACGGTCACATGGCGATACACCCCTACCCCAGCGGGCTGGTTGGCGAACACGTACTGCGGGACGGCACGCCGCTGGTGATCCGGCCCATCCGGCCGGAGGACGCGCGGCTCGAGCAGGTATTCGTCAGCAGCCTGTCGGAGCGCTCGAAGTACCTGCGCTTCATGTACGCCATGAAAGAGCTCACGCCCGCGATGCTCTCGCGCTTCACCCAGATCGACTACGACCGCGAGATGGCGCTGATCGCGCTCACCGACATCGACGGCGCCGAGCGTCAGGTCGGAGTCGCCCGCTACGTGACCTATCTGGACGGCCGGGGCTGCGAATTCTCCATCGTGGTCTCCGACGCGTGGCAGAACCGGGGTCTGGCCACCGAACTGCTGCGGCGGCTGATCGACGTCGCCCGGGACCGGGGCCTGGAGGAGATGGACGGGGTGGTCCTGCGGGAGAACCGGGGCATGCTGGCTCTCGCGAAGGAGCTCGGTTTCACACGCAGAACGGCACCGGACGACCCGGAGATCGTCTACATCACGCTCTCGCTGTGAGGCGGACGCGCGCCGGGGCCTGCCGACGCTAGTCTTCGACTCGCGTCAGCCCTTCCCGGATCGCGTAGCGGGTCAGCTCCACCACGTTGTGGAGGTCCAGCTTGCGCATGATGTTACGCCGATGGGTCTCCACGGTATTGAGCGCGATGTGCAGCTTCTCGGCGACTTCCGCCGACGTCAGGCCCTCCGCCAGCAGCTGCAGCACCTCGCGTTCCCGATCGCCGAGGACATCCCAGGCCGAGCCCCTCGGCGCCTCCGTATCCTGGATGATCTCGGCTGCCTTGGCCGTGACGCCGGGGCAAAGATAACTGGAGCCGCGGCTCACGGCGTCCAGCGCCGGCCGCAGCTCCGTATAGGCGTTCTCCTTGAGCACGTAACCGGACGCGCCGGCCCGGAGCATCTGCGCCATCAGGCGGCTGTCGTTGTGACTGGCGAGCGCGATCACACGCACGCTCGCATGCCGCTCCCGCAGGCGCCGGGTGGCCTCCACGCCGTTCAGGTCCTCCATGGCGACATCCATGACGACGATGTCCGGCACCGCGTCGAGACACAGCTCCAGCACCTCGAGCCCACTGCTCGCCTCGCCGATGATCTCGACGCCGTCTTCCCGCTCCAGTATCGAGCGGAGACCCTCCCGCATCAGGGTATGGTCGTCCGCGATCAGGACCTTGATGCCCAATCCCTCGCCCCCTCACGGTCAAACCTAGGAGTATCCGCCACCCGCGGGCAGATTACATACGAGGATACCCTCACCTGATCGGGAGGCGAACGAAGGCGGATCAGGCGCGCAGCAGATCCGCGACGCAGTCCGAGGACGCCAGGGGCGCGCTTGAGAAATCGCAATGCCCACGCGGATGCTACGTGACAGGTTCAGAGATGAAACCGCGTCGTAGCGCGGCATTCTTCGGGCACCATTGATGGGAAAGGGGATCATGAATCGATCGAATCGATCGCGGCAGAGCGATGACGCTCGCCGCAACGGCAAGCTAGCGCCGACCGTGGAAGACCTCGCGACGGCTGAACTCCCGGCGAACGAGAGTGATGCCGGGGTTCCTTTTCGCGGGTCGGAGCGCCCGCGCGCGCTGATCGTCGACGATGACGACGGCCACAGCCGCGCGCTGCAGGGACTGCTTGCCCGCGAGGGTTTCGACGCGAGGCACTGCCCCTGCTTTTCCGACGCCGCGCGCGAGCTTGCCGGCGCCGCACCCCAGGTGGCCTTCCTGGCGCTGGACGTCGGCGACGGCGACGTACTCGAACTGCTCGATCTGCCCGGCCTGGAGGGCTGCGACGAGATCGTACTGATGCACGAACAGGACAGGCCCCGGCGTATCCGCGCCGGCATGTCCCGTGGCGCCGGCTACTTCCTGGCCAAGCCATTCGACGAGGCGTTCCTCACCGATCTGCTGCGGCAGATGGTCGACTGGCCCCGGCGCGATCGGCGCCAAAAGGCGAAGGCCGCCCCCGCTCCCCCGCTCGACCAGTTCGGGGACCTGCGCGGCAATTCAAAGATCATGCGTGAGCTGTTCTGCCTGCTGCGCAAGGTGGCGGCGGTCGACACTTCGGTAATCGTGACCGGAGAGAGCGGCACGGGGAAGGACCTGGCCGCGCGCACCATCCACCGCTTCAGCGACCGGGCGGACGGACCGTTCGTCGCCAAAAACTGCGCGGCGATACCGCCCGAGCTCTGCGAGAGCGAGTTGTTCGGGCACGAGAAGGGCAGCTTCAGCGGCGCGAGCCATTGTCACCACGGGCTTTTCGAGCAGGCCCACGGCGGCACGCTGTTCCTCGACGAGATCACCGAGATGCAGCCCGAACACCAGGTCAAGCTGCTTCGGGTCCTGGAGAGCGCGACCTTCCGCCGCGTGGGCGGAGAGAGAGACCTTGCCACGGACGTGCGGATCATCGCGGCCAGCAATCGGGACCCGGAGGAGGCGATCGCCGACGGCAGCCTGCGCGAGGACCTCTACTACCGCATCGCGCGCTTCCCCATCGACATGCCGCCGTTACGTGAGCGGGGCGAGGACATCGAGGGGCTGGCGCGCTACTTCCTGCAGCGGCTGAACGAGCGCGAGGGTTGCTCGAAGTCCCTCGGCCGTGATGCGCTCGAGACCCTCGCCGACTACTCCTTCCCGGGCAACGTCCGGGAGCTCCAGAGCCTGGTCGAACGGGCCTTTCTGCTCTCCCCCGGCGAAATACGAGCCTTTCATCTGCCGCCCCTGACGGGCGAGCCCTCGGTGGCCGGCAATCACATCCGGGTGCGGGTCGGCTCGTCGGTGCAGGAGGCCGAGAAGGCCCTGATACTGGCGACGCTGCAAAGCCACGAGAACGACAAGACCGCCGCCGCGGAGACGCTCGGCATCAGTCTGCGCACCCTCTACAATCGTCTCAACAGCTATGCCGAGGAAGGCAACCGGGCGAGCTGACGCCACTCCCGATCGGTAAGCCGATGAGCCAATAAGCCGATGAGCGCCAGGGGCAGAATCCGGATTGGCACCTCGGGCTGGTCCTACGACCACTGGGACCAGACCTTCTACCCGGAGGGCCTGGACGCCGAGGCCCGCCTCGCGTTCTACGCCCGGCGCTTCGACACGGTCGAGATCAACAACTCGTTCTACCGCCTGCCGTCCGCCGCACAGGTCGCGGACTGGAGAGCGGCGACGGGGCGCGACTTCGTCTTTGCCGCCAAGGCGAGCCGCTATATCACCCACATGAAGAAGCTGCGGGAACCGCGCGAGAGCATGGCCCGTTTCTTCGATCGCATGGACGCGCTGGGCCGCAATCTCGGCCCGCTCCTGTTCCAGCTGCCGCCCGGATGGAGCTACGACGGCGAGCGTCTGGCGGCGTTTCTCGACGCGCTGCCGAGCGACGCGCGCTGCGCCATGGAGTTCCGGGATCACAGCTGGCTCAACGAGGACGCCCGCCAGCGGCTCCGGGAGCACGGCGTTGCCTGGTGCATTTACGACCTCGCCGGTTTCACGGCACCGAAGGAGATCACCGCCGATTTCGTCTACATCCGCCTGCACGGCCCGGAGGATGCCTACCGGGGAAACTATAGCGCCTCCGCGCTATCGGGCTGGGCGGGCGCCATCTCGTCGTGGGCGCGTCGGGGGCTGGACGTGTTTTGCTATTTCGACAACGACGAGAAAGCCTGTGCGCCGGGGGATGCCGCGCGCCTCCGCGACATGCTGGGCGCCGCGGACGGCGCCCGCTCAGCTGAGCCGGGCGGCGAGTAATTCTGCGACGGCCGCAGCTACGGGCGCACTCAGCCTCTCGCCGTGGCAGGCGGCGCAGGGACCCCCGCCCGGCACCGGCCGCGCCTCAGCCGCGTAGCCCACCGCCTGGAACGTCCATTGGCCGCGGAGATTCTTCACCTGCCCGATGTGGCAGCCCACCGCGTCGAACACGGCGTGCAGGTCCCGACGGAGTTCCAGCAACTGCGGCTGCCGCGGCTCCGCGATCCGTTCCAGTGCCTCGAAACGGAAACGCGCGACGCCGGGCCCGCCCGGTGCGAACAGCGTGGTCAACGGCGCAAAGCTACGGCGGTGGTGCCGGGTCGGGCCGTGGCGCAGCAGGCCCAGATAGTGCTCGTCCGTGCCGTAACCCACGTTGGTCTCCCAGCCGTAGCCCGGGCACTCGGCCGCAAGTTTCCGCATCAGGCGGTCGCGGGCGACCTTGGCGATCACCGAAGCCGCCGCCACCGACAGCGAACGCCGGTCGCCCTTGACGACGGTCCTGACCGTACAGTCGAGCTGCGGTGCGGCCCGTCCGTCGACGATGGCCGCATCCGGCGGCAGGTCCAGCGCCGAGACGGCCCGCCGCATGGCCAGCAGGTTCGCGTGGTAGATGTTGAGCCGATCGATCTCCCCGACGCTGGCCATGCCTACCGCGGCGTCGCCAAGGCCGAGGATGATGTCCCGAAAGCGTTCCCGCTCGTCGGCGGTTAGCAGCTTGGAGTCGGTCAGCCCGCGCAGCCGTCGGGGTTTTGCGCCGGCTGGCAGGACGACGGCGGCGGCGACCACCGGCCCGGCGATGGGCGCGTAGCCCGCTTCGTCGATGCCGCAGACACGGCCCTCGAACTCGCGCTCGATATTCAGAGTGGGCCATTTCGGGAGGGGCGTGCGGGCAGGCATCCTGCCGGGAGGTTAACCGAAACGGCTGGGGCTGTCTCGGTGTCCGCCTCGGCGCTGCAAGGGGCCTTTCCCCCGGTTGTCGAACGCCGCTCCGGCTACTCTGCCACCGCTTCCAGGCGGGCCCCGACCGGCATTGACGAAGCGCAATGCAGTCCGCCGGCGCGGCTCCGACACTGACCCATGAAGGAAATCGGCGCGGCACGCCGCCACCATGCTGACAGGTCCGGCGCTGCCCCGTGCGCCGGCCGTGAGAAACGGAAGGAGGGAAAATTGGCACCGCGTGCGGCGGAAAGCGGCGCACCACTGCGGACGGCCGGCTTCGCTGCAGCGGTGTTCGACCTGGATGCCGTCCTGACCGGCGCCCGGATGCGCCACGCCGAGGCATGGAAGCACGCCTTCGACAGGTTGTTCTGCGCGATCGAGTCGCAGGCGGAGCGCCCGTTCTCCATCGAGAGTGAATACGCCGCCTGCTGCCATGGTCGGCCACCGATCGACGCCGCGGCCGCGGTGCTCGCGGCTCGCGACGTGCAACTGCGCCCGGGTACGCCGGATGCCCCCCCGGGTATCGGCAGCATCCACGCGCTGGTAAAGCTGACGCACGAGATGTTCCTCTCCCTGCTCGACGCGCGGGGCATCGACCGGGGGGGCTCCGCGCTGGGCCTGGTAGCGGAGTTCCGTCGGAAAGGACTGCATACGGCCGTGGTGTCGCCGAGCCGGCACTGCATACCGGTACTCGCGGCAGCCGGGGCGTTGGAACTGTTCGATGCAAAACTCGACGGAACGGATGCGGCGCGGGCCTCCCTGTCGCCGAAACCGGCACCGGATTTTCTGACTGCCATGGTGCATGAGCTCGATGTTCAGGCCCGGCAGTGTATCGCCGTAGAAGATTCAGAGGCCGGGATCAGGGCGGCACGCAAGGCCGGATACGGCCTGGTGATCGCGATTGCCCGGGACGGGCCGGACCAGGCGGAAGCCCTCTCGCGTCTGGGTGCCGACACGGTTCTGGACGATCAGTACCTTGACGAATTCGACACCGCGGGTGTCTCGCCGCTCAGCGGTTCGGAACTCGAGGTTCTGCGAGATCGTCTCGGCGGCGCCGCTCCGGCGCTGTTTGTCCACTACGAGGGCACACTGGCGTCGAAAGCGGGACTTCCGGCCGACGACCCGCGGGCGGAAAGGCTCAAGCGGCTCCTGGCGCGGCTGGCCCGACGTTATCCGACGGCAGTAATCAGCGAATGCGATCTGGAGAAATTGCGCAGCGAACTCGACGTACCCGGCCTCGTCTACGCCGCCAGGGACGGCCTGGAGGTGGAGTTGCCGGACGGACGACGCGAGCAGCACCGGCCGGAGTCTGCGGCGGGCATGGCCTGGGACCGGGGCGAAGCGTTGCAGCGCCTGCTGTCACTCCTCGGCCTCGCCGAGGACGGCTCGGTGGTCCCGGTCTACGTGGGAGACGACATCAAGGACGAGGACGCTTTTGCGGCGATCGATGAGCGCGGCATCGGGATCTCGGTCGGAGGCTCCCCGGAATCGACCATCGCGCCCTTCACGCTGCCGGACCGGGAAGCGGTGTGCCGGTTGCTGGCGTGGTTCAGCCGGCAATAAGCCGGCGCGAGCTCAATCCCGCGCGAGCCTGCGGAGTTTCTGCCGGTCGCAGCCGAGGTGTTCGCCCCGGTCCGCCGATACCGGCTGAAGGACGCCGTCCCTCTTCAACTCGGCGACGATGCGGCTGACGCTCTCGGGCGTCACCCCGAGTGCCTCGCCCATATCCTGGCACGTGAGCAGTTCCACCTCGCCTTCCGGCAGACCGTCCTCCATGCGCTCCAGATACAGGATCAGCCGCGCTACACGGCTCCTGATGCGGCCGGTGGAGAACTCAGTGATCCAGACATCCGCCTGACGGATGTGCCCGTGCAGAGACTCGAGCAGGTCGATGTAGCGATGCGGCCGTTCGGCGCGCAGACGGCGCAGGTGACTGGCCGGCCAGCATCGAACGTTCACGTGCCCGAGGGTGACCGCGCTGTGGGGAGAGACGGCTCCGTCCTCTTCCGCGACCGGCATACCCAGAACCGAGCCGGGCCCGCGCAGGCCCACGATGCGCGCGCGGCCGTTCGGCAGGTGCCGCACGAGCTTTACGAGGCCGTCGCGGATGACGTACACGCTCGAAGCCCTGCTACCTTCCCGGAGCAACATGGTTTCCGGCCCGAAATGTCTCTCGGAGGAAACCGACACGGGACCGCCGTTCGGTCCGGCTGTCGGGTCTCCGTCTCCCCGGTTCCGGAGCAGATGATTCTCGGGAATCATGTCGCTCGTGTCGACGGCCTGCGTCATCCCGGACATTTTCCAGCGTCCCCCTTGAAGCGATTCATCCTGATTCCGGCGACGGTTGGCTCCGTCGCGGGAGACGTACTCGGTCTCCGCATTCAGTGTGGCGGCAGACAGCGCTGCCACCAATACCGGAATCGGGGTATAGGCTTGTCGGGAAACGCTGATTGAGGCAGACGGCGCCGTCTCGCCGGCTGCCGGGCGGGCGCATCGAGAAACCGCAATGTGGGCCGCGGCAGGTACGGGCTACGGTCCCGGCGATGGAAATCAGCAACTACTACGTGCCCGTCGCCCTGATCCTACCTCTCATCGCAATTCTGGGCATCCTGTGCGTCACCCTCGGCATGAGTTTCGTCCTCCGCCGGCGGCGCGGCCGGGAACAGCCGCAACGCGGCGACGGGCGACGGGACGAGCGATAAGGCTTCCCCTGCTGCGCCGCGCGAGGTGTCCGACCGGGATATCAGCTGCCGGCCATCTCCTTCAGCTTCTCCGCCTGCTCTTCGGTGACCGGATAAAAATGACCCAGGCCGCAGGACGCGCCCGGCGACAGCCCGGAGCACCGGTACGGCAACTGGTTGCGATAGATGTCGCCGTTGCGCATGTGGAACAGGATGTTGCGATCGTCGACCACCTCGGAACGCTCGATCCGGATCAGGCTCAGGCATTGTTCCGGCGGACCCGACACGAGGTCGAGCGCTTCATTCATCTGCTTGTCTTCTGCCGTTGCCTGTCCCGCTGCCAGCAACACAAGGCACGTCGCGGTGAAGAGTGCGCTGCTTCGCATGGTTCCTCCGGAGAACTGCTACACCCCTTACGCTAGGCCCGGCCTGCCCCTGCGGGCATTGAAAAAGCGCAATCGAGCCGGGTTGCGGCCCTGCCGTATTGCGTCCGCTGCGCCGCGCCCGCATCATCGCGTTGCACTGCCACCCCGCCACGCCCGAGGGAGCCCCGATGATCCACCGAACGTTAGATGTCCTCTCCTCCACCGCCACCTCTTTCCTGCGCGGCTTCAACGGTATCCAGGCCCGTCCGGCCCTGGACAAGCCGGAGAAGATGCTGGAGCTCTACGAGTTCGAGGGCTGCCCGTTCTGCCGTCTGGTGCGGGAAGTGCTGACGGAGCTGGATCTGGACGCGGTCATCTACCCCTGCCCGAAAGGCGGCGAGCGCTTCCGGCCCGAGGTGCTCGCCCGGGGCGGCAAGACGCAGTTCCCGTTTCTCGTGGACCCGAACACCGGTGCCAGCATGTACGAGTCCGCGGATATCATCGAATACCTGTTCGTCACCTACGGTCGGCGCGACGTGCCCTTGCGGTGGCAGGCGCAGAACCTGCAGAAGTTCACGTCCACCGTGGCCGGAATTCCGCGTTTCACCGCCGGCACCCGGGCCCGCCCCGGCGGCAGTCGTCCGGAACGGCTGCTCGAGCTCTACAGCTTCGAGTCGAGCCCGTTCGCACGCGTCGTGCGCGAGCGGCTGTGCGAACTGGAGATCCCGTACATCCTGCGCTCGGCAGGCCGGACAAAGGCGAGCGACTGGGTGCCGCCCGTCGTTCGCGACGCGCTGGGCATTGAAGGCCAGCCGGAGCTGGAGAACCGCCGCGCGCTGAAGTCCCGCGCGGGACGCGTCTCCATCCCATACCTGGTGGACCCGAACACGGACACCGAACTGGCGGAGTCCGGCGACATCGTGGAGTACCTGAACCGCACCTACGGCTGAAGCTCGGCCGCACGCCGCCGCCGGCCGTCCTACAGGAAGAACTGGGCCAGGTAGGGGTTCAGCAAGCGGCCGTCCGGGTCGAGCCGCCGGCGCATCTTGCGAAAGAACTCGAGCCGGCTGCCCAGCGAGGCGGCGACCTGCCCGGCCGAGAGCCCGTCCGTCTGGTCGAGAAACGGGATCCCGTTCCATTTCTCCGCGAAATCGGCGAACTCGAGCACGAAATCCTGCCACTGCGGACGGGGTGTGCTCACCGCCCGCAGCACGAACACCGGTCCGTCGAACGAGGGCGACAGCAAAGCGCTGCGGTCCCGGGCGAGCCGGTAGCCGACGGTGGGCATGTCGCAGCGGAACCGGGTGCGGGCGTAGTAGTCGCGACAGAATTCCCGGTAGGCCTGCACGATCAGCGGAAACTCGGCCGCCGGGAAGCACCAGCTGGAACAGGCGAGCCGGCGTCCGCCCCGCCCCCCCGGACGGGCTCCGCCCTGCTCCACCGCCGCGCTGCCGGCGTGGACGGGGGCGCTGAACAGCGTCTGACCCGCTCCGTTGATGCGGTCGATCATGCCGTAGCGCAGAGCGGGGATCGGCACGATCCAGGACATGGAGTTCGTCATCGCCGGCAGGATCGTGCTCTCGCCCCAGTCCTTGATTTTCCACAGCAGGCGGTTGACGTGGGTGTCTTCGTCGCCGTTGCGCCGTAGCTCGAGATACACCTGATCGCGGAATGGCAGCAGGTAGAAGCGCAGACCCAGCTTCGATCCCAGCAGCCGGCCGGAGACGGCCGCGAGCTCGGCCGTGCTGCAGCGCCGCCGCCGGATCGTGAAAGGACTCATGGGCCGCACCCGCAGCGTCACCTCGTGGATGACGCCCAGCAGGCCGTAGCTCAGCCGGAACATGTCCAGCAGGTGGGGACGGGAGGCGTCCACCGTGAGTTCGCCGCCCTCGGGCGTGACCACCTTCATGCTGACGACCTGGCTGGAGAACAGGCGGGTGCCGACGCCGGTGCCCGGACCGATGCAGGCGCCGGCCACCGCCCCGCCGACCGTTCGACCCATCAGGTCGTGTCCGCCGGCGAGTTCCAGCCCGTAGCCCGCCAGTTCGTCGGCGAGACGCTGCAATCGAAGCCCGGCCTGCACGGTGACGTGCTCGTCGCCGACCTCGAGGACGCCGTCGAGGCCTGTCATATCGATCACCGTACCCCCTTCGGCCACCGAGCAGGGAGTGGACGCGCTGCCGGCGCCCATCGGGCGGAGCGGTGCCGGCAGGCCCGAGCCCGTCCGCAACAGATCGCGCAGCGCCTCCGGACTTTCGGGCCTGGCCACCGGCGGGGCCGGCGTGCGGCGGGCGGCGCGCCGTGGTGTGACCGATCGACCATTGCCGTGATCGCCATGGATCCAGTCGCGGACCCGGTCGTGACTGACTGCGTCTCTCATCGGTGTCGTTCCTCCGCGGGACCGCTCCCGCCAACGGGCTGCGGCACGTTGCGGGTCACAGGTCCCGGCACGAGAATGAGCGGAGGATGGCCCGGGTGGGCGTGGTGCGGCAGGACGCCGCATCGCGCTTCCGTCTGGCAGCTCCGCTGTCCCGGCGACGGCCGGGGACCGGTGGCTTTGCGACCCGCCCTTTCGAACGGTGTGCCCTTTTCAAACGAACGCCGAGCGTCGCACGGGGCCGACAGACTGTCAATCGTGGGCAGAGCCCGACACGTTCCGGCACGGCATGATGTCAAATCGCCGCGCAAATACAGCCCGGCCGATGTCCGTTTGCCGGGGCTCGCGTCTTCGGTTTGCCACTATGCCGGGCCCTCCCCGTTGCTGCTTAAATGCCGTGGGTTACCGCCAAGAGTCCGGGAACAAAAATTCGGGGAGAGCGATGTACATCAATCCGGAGTCCGTCCTGCGCTGGATCCACATCCTTGCGATGGTCTACTGGCTGGGCGGTGAATGGGGCGTCTTCCAGACGTCTTACAACGTGGCGAATCCGAAACTCTCACTGGACGAGCGCCGGCGGCACATGGAGACCGCCTACCGGATCGATATCCTCGCCCGTACGGGCATCATCCTGCTGCTGCCTCTCGGTCTGCACATGGGGTTCAACCTGGGTGTGCACGATTACGGCGGCGGCTGGCTGTGGCTCGTGTGGATCGTCGCCTTCGCGTGGCTGTCGCTCACCTGGTCGGCATTCGTCTACCGGGACACCGACCGGGGACTGCGGCTGACCAGGATCGACGAGGCCGTCCGCTACGTCGTCATCCCCGCGCTGTTCCTGGCCGCTGTCTGGTCATACCTGACGGACTGGCCCTTCCGCGCGGACTGGTACTCCACCAAGGTGCTCATCTACAGCCTGCTGCTGGTGATCGGCCTCGGCCTTCGCTTTATCATGCGCCACTGGGTACCGATCTTCCGCGAGCTTGCCGAGAAGGGCCCGAATCCGGCGCTGGAGCAACGGCTGGCGTCAGAGCTCGCTATCGGCCGCGGCATGGCCTACGTGTACTGGATCGGCATTGCTTCCGTGGCCTTCCTGGGCGCGACAAAGCCATTCTGAAGCCAACGCCACGCCGCCATTGGCAAGGTCCGGGTAAAACCGGGACAATGCGCGCGGTTGAGCGAGGCGCCGGCGGCGCCATATCGGAGACATGAGCGGAGAAGAAATCAGCCGGATGAGCCTGGACGAGCTGCTGGTGCGCAACCGCAGTCTGCGTGCGCAGTTCAGCGAGGATCCCGGCCTCCAGGACGAACTCCAGGCGCTGCAGCGCTGGCAGGCAGGCCGCCTGGAGCAGACCTATGCGGACCTGCAGGAGCGGGAACGCTACCGCCCCGGCGTCGAGTTCTTCCTCGAAGAGCTCTACACCGACAAGGACTACCTGCCCCGCGACACCCAGCTCGAACGTGCCTCGCCCATCCTGAAGCGCATGCTGCCCGCCCAGGCTCAGGAGTCGATGCGCATGGCCGTGCAGCTGGAGGTGCTGAGCCAGGAACTCGACGGCGAGATGACCCGGCAGCTCGGCGCCGGCACCACGATCGACGAGCAGAGCTACGCGGAGGCGTACCGCAAGGTGGGCCGCCGGGACGACCGCGAGCGCCAGATCGGATTCATCCTGGAGGCCGGCCGGGACCTGGAGCGCCTCGTCAAACTGCCGATGATCTATACCCTCGTGCGCATGGCCCACGGCCCGGCCCATCTGGCGGGCTTCGGCGCGCTGCACGACTTCCTGGAAGACGGTTTCAGGGCCTTCCGTGCCATGGGCGGCGCAGAGGAATTCCTGCATGCCATCGAGGACCGTGAGACCCGCATAATGGAACAGATATTCTCGGAGCATCCGCAGCCTTTCCGGCTCTCCGACGACGCCGAGGCGCCGCCGACGGAGGCGCCGGGCTGAGGCCGCCTATTCGTCCCGCTGCAGGATTTCGATCAGCTCGTCGGCCTCTTCCGGATCCACCGGATGGAATTTGCCGAGACCGCAACCGGCCGCCGGCCTAAGTCCACCGGCAAAATCGGTCAGCACCGTGATGATATCGAGATCGCACAGGCGGCCGGTGGGCACCTTGTACATGAAACGCTCTTCGCGGGAGAGTCCCGGGCAGGCGCGCGGCAGCTGATTGCGATAGACCGTGCCGTTCTTCATGTAGAAGAAGATATTCTCGTCGTCGACGACTTTCGTGCGGTCGACGCGTATCAGCTGCACGCAACGGACCGCCTCCGGATCGTCGGCGGCGACATCGGTGGGCTTCGCTTCCCGCGGGCTGCTGGCACAGCCTGCGAGGACCAGTGTGACTGCTGCGACCAGCACGCCTCGTGGCCAGCTCTTGTCCATGTTCATAACGTCCTCCCTGTCCCGGCTCCCGCCGCGTATCGGTGTTCCTGTTGGTATAGTACCGCGTTAGCGCAGCCGTCAAGTAACCGGGAGGTGGAGGCCGGACAATGGAAAGTGCGAAGCCGGAAAGGATGCTGAAGGCGTTCATGCAGGGACTGGAGAAGCGCAACGCCCACGAGCCCGAGTTCATCCAGGCCGTCTGTGAACTCGCCCGCTCCGTGATGCCGCTGGTCCACGCCAACAGCGCCTACCGCCAGGAACGCATACTCGAACGCATGACGGAGCCGGACCGGATCATCGTTTTCCGCGTGACCTGGGAGGACGACAACGGCAACGTGCACGTGAACCGCGCCTGGCGCGTGCAGTTCAACCGCGCGATCGGCCCGTACAAGGGCGGGTTGCGTTTCCACAAGACGGTGAACCAGAGCGTGTTGAAGTTCCTCGGCTTCGAGCAGACCTTCAAGAACAGCCTCACGGGTCTGCCGATGGGTGGCGGCAAGGGCGGCTCCAATTTCAACCCGAAGGGTAAGTCGGATCGGGAGGTGATGCGGTTCTGCCAGAGTTTCATGACCGAGCTCTTCCGCCACATCGGTCCGGACGTGGACGTACCGGCGGGAGACATCGGCGTCGGCGGCCGCGAGATCGGCTACATGTTCGGCCAGTACATGCGCCTGACCAACGAGTTCGAGGGGGTGCTGACCGGCAAGGGCCTGTCTTACGGCGGCAGTGCGGTGCGCAAGGAGGCGACCGGCTACGGTGCGGTGTACTTCCTGCGCAACATGCTGGAGCGCGCCGACGAATCCCTGGAGGGCAAACGCATCGCCATCAGCGGCGCCGGCAACGTCGCTTTGTATGCAGCCGAGAAGGCCATCCAGGAAGGCGCGAAGGTGGTCACCCTCAGCGACTCCCACGGCCACATCCGCTGCGAAGCCGGCCTCGAGGCCGAGGCTCTCGAGGAGATCAAGGAGCTGAAGTTCCGCGCGCGGGGTCGCCTCGCGGAGCTCGACGGCAGGATCGGCGGGGTCGCATACACGGAGGGCGAGGCGCCGTGGGGCATGCCCTGCGACGTCGCCATGCCCTGCGCCACACAGAACGAGATCGGCGCGGAGGCTGCCGGAGCGCTGGTGGACCACGGGCTGATGGCGGTCGTGGAAGGGGCGAACATGCCCTGCACCGAAGAGGCCATCGAATGCTTCCGCGAGCATCGGGTGCTGTTCGCGCCGGGCAAGGCCGCCAATGCCGGCGGCGTGGCGGTCAGCGGGCTGGAGCAGACCCAGAACGTCGCCCGGGTCAGCTGGCCGCGCAACGAGGTGGACCGGCGGCTGAAGGAGATCATGCGCGACATCCACGACAAGTGCACCCACGAGATGGAAGATGACGGCGGCATCGACTATATCGACGCCGCCAATCGGGCCGGATTCCGCAAGGTGGCGGAGGCCATGCTGGCCTACGGCGTAGTCTGAATCCGGCCGCCACGTTGCCCGCGTTGTCCGGGCGGGCGAGAATGCTGCCATGGAGCTCCCCGACCTGCTCCTCCGCTGGCTCGCCGTCGCCCTCCACGGCCTGCTGGCGGTCATCGGAGCCATACACGCCCTGCTGTACAAGCGCGATCCCCGTTCGGCGCTCGGCTGGATGGTGGTCTGTCTCGCGATCCCGTTCCTCGGTCCGCTCGGCTACTACATGTTCGGTATCAACCGGGTGCGCACACGGGCGAAGAAGCTGCGCGGCGGCCATTTCCGCATCGGTTACGAGAGCGGCGACATCATCACCCAGGAGGACCTGGCCGAGCACGAACCGGGGCGCGGCCATATCGGTGCCGTCGTCTCCCTGCGTCCGCTGCTCGAGGGCAACAGCGTCAGCGCCCTGCACAACGGCGAGGAAGCCTATCCCGCGATGCTGGAGAGCATCCGCACCGCCGAACGTCAGGTGCTGCTCTCCAGCTACATCTTCGAGAACAACGTCACCGGCCGCCGCTTCGTTGACGCTCTGGCGGCCGCGCAGGACCGGGGCGTCTCCGTCCGGGTGCTGGTGGACGGCATCGGCGAGCTCTACTCCTGGCCGCGCATCAGCCGGCTTCTGGACCGCCGCGGACTGCCGGTGGCCCGCTTCCTGCCGCCGCGCCTGCTGCCGCCGACCCTGCACCTGAATCTCAGGACCCACCGCAAGATCCTGGTCGTCGACGGCCGCGTGGGCTACACGGGCGGCATGAACATCGGCGACCGTCACATCGTCGGTGCGGACGGCCGCCGCCGGGTCGTGGACATGCACTTCCGGCTGGAAGGCCCTGTGGTGCGCCAGCTGGCCGACGCGTTCTGGGACGACTGGCTCTTCGCTACCGGCGAGCCGCCGGAGGAGACGCCGGAGGCCGACTGGTCCGTCGCGCCGGGGCGAAAGCGCTGCCGGGTGATCACCGACGGACCCAACGAGGACCTGGACCGCATCGCCCTGGTGATGCAGGGCGCCATCGCCGACGCCAAGCGCAGCGTCTGGCTCATGACGCCCTACTTCCTGCCCTCCCGTGAACAGGTGGCCCTGCTCCAGGCCGCCGCCATCCGCGGCATCGAGGTGAATGTCATCCTGCCGGCGAAGAACAACCTGATCTACATGCACTGGGCCACGCGCAACTCGCTGCTGGAATTGCTGCAGTGGGGCGTGCATGTGTATTACCAGCCGGGACCCTTCGTCCACACGAAACTTTTCCTCATCGACGATGACTATTGTCAGATAGGTACGGCCAACGTCGACCCGAGGAGCCTGCGGCTGAACTTCGAGCTGGCCGTCGAGATTTTCGATTCGAGTTTCGCGCGCAGCATGATAGAACACATGGAAGTGACCCGGGCCCGCTCCCGGGCGGTCGGCTATCGGGAGATCGCCGACCGCTCGGTGCCGGTCCGGTTCCGGGACGCCATCGCCTGGCTGTTCTCGCCTTACCTCTGAGGCCCGATGCCACATGGTCAGACTGACGGAGAACATCGTACTGCCCGACGACGAACTGGAGATGAGTGCCGTGCGCGCCGCCGGTGCCGGCGGCCAGGCCGTGAACAAGCAGTCCACCGCCATCCATCTGCGGCTGGACATTCCCGCCTCGTCGCTGCCCGGCAACGTCAAGCGGCGGTTGCTTGATCTCGGCGACCAGCGCATCAGCAACGAGGGCGTGCTCGTCATCAAGGCGAGGGAACACCGCAGCCAGCGGCAGAACCGGCGCGAGGCCGTCCAGCGCTTGCGCGAGCTCGTGCGCCTCGCGAGCGTCTCCCGCAAGCCCCGCATCCCCACCCGGCCCGGGCCGGCGGCAAAGCGGCGGCGTGTGGACGAGAAGAAGCGCCGCGGGACGGTCAAGTCCCTGCGGCGGAGCCCGCCCCGGGATTGACGGGCGCGGCTTTCGCCCGCCGGCAACCATCCTTACCATGCACGCACTATGAGCACTATGGACACCAGCCGTTACGGTCGCCCCGACCCGGTCACGCTGCCCGCCCTGCTGGTCGGCGTGCTGCCGATCGTGGTGGTCAATCTCTGCCTCGTGATCAGCATCCAGGCACAGACCATCCCGAACTGCATCCCCTACCTGGAGGGCTGCACCTCGGTCAGCGCCGCCGGGCGCAACCCGCCGGCCATCTACCTGTTCCGTCTGGTGATGCTGCCGACGGCTGCGGCCCTGATCCTGTTCTGGATCATCAACCATCGCTGGCTGAACCTGCTTCGCGGCGAGCCGGAGCCACGCGGCGCCGTGATCCTGTGGCTCGGCGTGATCGGCGCCGTGTTCCTCGGCGTGTACGTGACCTTCCTCGGCACCGAGGGCGACTTCCAGCGGCTGATGCGCCGCTACGGCATCTACGTCTTCTTCGCCTTCACCGCACTGTCCCAGCTGCTCACCGCCCGGGACATGCTGGCCAGCGCGGCGACGCGGGACGACCGGCGCATCCGGCTGCACGCACTCATCATCCTCTGGCTGTGTGCGGGCATGCTCGCGATGGGGCTCACGAACGTGGTGCTGAAAGCCATCCTGCCCGACCCGGATCAGGCCGAGAATGTGATCGAGTGGAACTTCGCCATCCTGATGCAGGCGTTCTTCCTCGTCGCCTGGCGCTCATGGAAGCACACCGGGCTGGAGGCGCGGATGCTGCTGGGCCCGCGCTAGCTGCGGGCGGGAGCCCGGCCGGGTTCAGGCGCTCACGCGCTCCGTCAGGAGGCGCTCCAGGTCCGCCACCTCCTCATCGAGGAGGAAGGCTCGCTGGTCCCGCCAGCCGGTCATCATCGTCAGCGCGGACTGGTGCACGAGCAGCGTGTCACGATCCTCCGCTGCCGAGACTTCCCAACCGGGCACGACGATCACCGAGCGGACGGTGAGTGCGCGGCCGAGCCCGGCCTCGAGCTCCCGGGTGAGCCGCCTCACCGCGCCCCGCCAGTCCTTGAGCTCATGCCGTTCGCCGCCTTCGGCCCCGAACACGACGCTGCCCGCCTGCAGGCTCGCCGTGCGGTCGCCGGTCGGCGGCCTGTCGATCACGTGCACGGCATACAGGCCGTTCGTGCCGAGCACGATGTGATCGATACGATCGTCGCCGACGGGTACGCAGTGGAACAGATAGTTTCCCCGCGCCGCCACGTACTCGAGCCGCTGTGCCGTGGCGATATGGGCATCCAGCGAACGTGCCGCCCGGCGCCTGGTCTGCAGGATACCGAGGAGCACGCGCACCTCGTAGGCGGCGACCGCCGCCAGGAACAGCGACACCAGCCACCAGGCCCAGGGGTGCAGGTCGGTCCACCAGCGTTCCGTGCCGGCGAAGAACAGCGCCACGAAGACGCTCAGCAGGACGAATGCCGCGGCCAGGTGTGTGGCAGCCTGGACGTCGGTATCCCGGAGCTGGCGGCGGAAATCGTCACCCGGCTCGGTGCGTATGCGTTCGCCCAGGTGCGAGGGCCGGCGCAGCAGCCCGCCCGCAACGAGCCAGCACTTGCTCGTAAGCAGGAACGCGGCGGCGAAAGCCGCGCCCGCGATAAGAGAGCTGACGATATGCGGATCCGGGTACAGCGTCGTGCTCCTGGGACGGAAAACACCAAGTGTAGGGCGTCCGGCCGGCCGGCCGTCGTGAACCGGGTCACATCCCGGCGGCATCACGGCTCCCCTCATTCGGGCTTGCGGAATTTCAGTACGAGGCGGTCCGTGCGGCCGCGTATCTGCGGGTCGTACATGGGCGAGAGGCGCGTGTCCTCCGGGTTGCGGAGGACATCGCTGCGCTCTACCAGCTCGAATCCGGCGGCCTCGATCTCGCGCACCAGTCTCGCCTCGTCGATGCGGTGCAGCCGGCCGACCTCCGCGATCGTGATGTCCGGGCTGCCCGCGTGGTCGACCACGCCGAGGATGCCGCCCGGGCGCAGTGCCTCGCGGATGCGTCGCAGCATCGCGGGCCCGTCGATGCGCGGCCAGGAGCCGTCGTCGGGCCGGAAATAGATGTCGTGATAGGCCAGGATCAGCAGCGCCACGTCGACGCTGCCCGCTTCCGGCTCCATGTCGGTGACCGGGCCGTCGAGGCGCTCGACGTTGGCCAGCCGCCCGCCGGCGTAGCGTGCGGCAATCTCCTCGGCCGCATAATCCAGATAGGCCTGGTTGTTGTGGGCGATGACCCGCCCGGAGGGCCCGACGATGCGCGCCGCGATCTCGGTGTAATAACCGCCGCCGGAGAAGACGTCCAGCACGGTCATGCCGGGCTCGATGCCGAAGAAGGCGAGCACCTCCCCGGGCTTGCGCGCGGCGTCGCGCTCCCGGTCCGCAGCGGGACGCGCTTCGGCCGCCAGCGCCAGCGACACCGGATCGCTTGCCGCAGCGGCAGTATCGCCCCCGTCATCGCCCCCGCAGCCCGCGACGAGCAGGAGGGCCGTGAGGAGCGCGGCGGTACGCCGAGGGTTCATGGGCTCATTCCTGCGCTGACGCCAGCACGCCGCCCTGACGGCCGAGCAGGACACCCGGGTTGAGGATGCCACGGGGATCGGCTGCCCGCTTCGCGCCGGCCAGCATCTCCGCGTAGAGGTCCGGCCGTTCCCGATCGTAGCCGGAAGGGCGATGGTCCCGGCCGACGCCGTGGTGATGGGTGACGGTGCCGCCGCCCTCCACGACCAGCGCGTTGGCCGCCAGTTTGATCTCGCGCCAGTGAGCCAGCATGCGTTCCGGCGTGCTGGCCGCGTAGAGCGTGTAGTAGGGAGCAGGCCCGTCCGGATAGACGTGGGTGAAGCGGCAGGTGATCTCGCCGTCGCGGCCGGTGGTGCGCCGGATGGCTTCGCGGATACCCGCCGTGATGCGCGCATGCAAGTCCGGGAACGCCGACCAGGTGCACGCGGTCTCGAAGGTATCGACGATCACCCCGTGGGGCACGAGCACCTCGCGGTAGAAGGGCATGCGCAGGAATGCCTGCCGCCAGGCTGCAGCGGCGGCATCGCGCCCCCCCTTCCGCTCTTGCTCATTCTTGCCGCCTCCCCCTCCGGCGCGGCTCTCCCCGCCCGCCTCCGCGCAGATCTCCAGCGCCCGGACCAGGTTCGCGTCCTGGGGATGGTCGGCGCTCTCGAAACCCAGCACGAGCAGCGCCGAACGGCCGTCGCCCACGCCATTCATCAGCGCCTCGCCGGGGTCCAGCAGGCGGCAGTTGGCCGGGTTCAGCCCGCTCCGCGCTACCTGCCGCACCGCCTCGGCGCCCGCGGCGAAACCGTCGAAGCGCACCGTGGCGGAGGCCCGGTGACGGGGCACCGACTGCAGCCGCATCCAGGCCGCCGTGACGATGCCCAGAATGCCCTCGGACCCGCAGATCAGGCGCTCCGGCTGCGGTCCGGCGCCGCTGCCCGGCAGGCGCCGGGTGGTCATCCGGCCCCGCGGCGTCACCATTTCCACGCTCTGCACGAACTCGTCGATGTGCGTGTACAGGGTGGCGAAATGGCCGCCCGAACGGGTGACGATCATCCCGCCCAGGGTCGCCAGCTCGAAACTCTGCGGGAAATGCCTGAGCGTGAGACCTTCCGGCTTCAGCGCGGCCTCGAACTCCGGGCCCCGCGCGCCGGCCTCGATCAGCGCACAGCGGTCCTGCTGGTCGATGGCCCGCACCCGGTTCATGCGCGACAGATCCAGGCTGACCACGCCCGGGTAACCGTCGCCCACGTCGGGCTCCACGCCGCCGCAGACGGACGTGCCGCCGCCGAAGGGGACCACCGCCACCCCTTGGGCGTCGGCCCAGTCCAGGAGCCGCTCCACGTCTGCGGCGTCCTGCGGGTATGCGACGAGGTCCGGCGCATGGGACACCTGCCTCAGGAAGGCCCGGGCGATGTCGGCGTAGCTCTGCCCCATCGCGTGGGCCAGCCGGTCGGCATCGTCCGTGGTAACCAGCCTGGCGAGGTGGTCCGGGGCCTTAAGCCGGGGCACGGGCAGCTCGAAGTCGGACGCCTGCGGCACCGGCAGGGGTTCCGGCAGTCCGCCGAAGCGCGCGCCCGTCATCCGGCGGACGGTCTCCGCTTCCGCTGCCGTGGGTCCCTGCCCCTCGAAGCCCCAGCCCCAGAATTTTCGCCTTGCGCTCACCGGGGTACCCTCACGGCAGACTCCATTAAGCTTGAAAGCGTCTCAGGAATAAGCTGCATCTAGCGGAGAAATATCAAGTTGTGGGCTGTTCTGAGGCGGCAGCCTCGCCAAACCCGCGCATCATTACCAGGCTCGCTAGCGACAAGGCCACGTAGCCACCGAGCGCGGGCCAAACCGCGGGATCGGCGAACCAGGCAGGCTCGGCCTGCGCGAGCCAGAGGGCACCGAGAGGGACGGCTACGAGCAGGCGCACGAGTTCCAGTCGCAGTGCGCTTGCTCGTCCCTCGTTGATCACGGCGAGGTTGTAGACCAGGAACCAGAACAGCAGGCAGAGCACGAGCGTGGTCGAGAGCGCAGCCGTCGTGAACACCGCGCCGATGGCGGAGGATGCCAGCACCGCCAGCACGAACTGGCCCAGCAGATACGGCCTCGCGCCGGCGGACAGCACAGGATCGAACTTCTCGAACCGTGCCGGCGCCACGTTGCCCCTCGGCTCGTCCCGCACGTCCGGCGGACGCCAGCCCGTGCGCCGGAACCACAGCCCGAGCTTGTCGCGCCATCGGCGTGTACGCACGGCGTCCTGCCACAGGTAGTGGTAGACGTGCAGGTTGGCGTAAAAGGGATTCCAGCTCCTGAGCGGTTTGCGCACGCCGAAGACGACGGGTTCCTCGTCCAGTTCCTCCTGGAACGTACCGAACAGGCGGTCCCACAGGATCAGGATGCCACCGTAGTTCTTGTCGATATAGCGCTCGTTCTGCGCGTGGTGGACACGGTGATTCGAAGGCGTCACGAATACCCGGTCCACCCAGCCGAGCTTGCCCACGTGGCGGGTGTGGACCCAGAACTGGTAGATCAGGTCGATGGCGTTCACGGTGATGAAGACCTCGATCGGGATCCCCACCAGGAACATCGGCAGGTAGAAGACCCAGCTGAGCAGGAATCCGGAGCTGGTCTGGCGCAGCGCCGTCGAGAGGTTGTACTCCTCGCTCTGGTGATGCACCGCGTGCGCGGCCCACATGACGCTGATCTCGTGGCCGAAGCGGTGGACCCAGTAGTAACAGAAGTCCCAGAACAGGAGCGCGCCCGCCCACATCGCAAGTCCCGCCGTGCTGAAATCGAACAGGGCCATGTCCAGGGTCGCGATCGCGAAATAATCCAGCACGAACGCATAGATGGCGATATTGACCACCCGCGTGAACAGCCCGATGGTGGTGCTCAGCATGCCGGCACTGAGGCTGCCGATGGCATCGTTCAGGCGGTAGTAGCCGGTGCCGCGCCAGCGATCGATCGCCACTTCCGCGAGCAGCGCGAGGATGAAGAACGGGACGGCCAGCGCGATCAGGTCCATGGGGCACATGATAAACCGCCTCCGGTGCGTGACCAACGTCTGGACGTGGGACTACGGCGCCCGGTAATGTCCCGCCACCGTCTCCGGGAGACCCCGCCGATGTACACCGAAAAGGAACTCGAGGCCCTCGCCCGCGCCGCGGCCGAGCTCGCCGCCGGGCTGCCGGCCGACCCGCAGCGGGAGGATCCGGCGGCCGATCCGGCCCTCGTGCAGGTGCTGCTGGACACGGCGCGCCGCCTGCACGACAACTTCCCCTACCATCATCCGCTCTACGCGGGCCAGATGCTGAAGCCACCCCATCCGGTGGCCCGCCTCGCCTACGCCCTCGCGATGACCGTCAACCCGAACAATCACGCGCTCGACGGAGGACGGGCGAGCTCGGCGATGGAGAAGGAGGCGGTCGCGCAGCTGGCGGCGATGTTCGGCTGGAATACCCATCTGGGCCACCTCACCGGCGGCGGCACGGTGGCCAACATGGAGGCGTTGTGGATCGCCCGTGAGATGCATCCGGACCGTGGCGTCGCCGCCTCGGCCATGGCCCATTACACCCACCGGCGACTGTCGGGCGTGCTGCGGATGCCTTTCAGCGAGGTGGCGGCCGACTCCCACGGGCGTATGGATCCGGACGCCCTCGAGGCGGCCGTCTGCGGCGGCGGCATCGGCACCGTGGTGGCGACGCTGGGCACGACCGGAACCGGCAGCACCGATCCGCTGCCCGAGATCCTGGAGATCGCCGGCCGGCACGGCCTGCGCGTGCACGTGGACGCGGCCTATGGGGGCTATTTCCGCCTGCTCGAGTCCCTGTCCCCCGAGGCCGGGCGCGCTTTCGCCGCCGTGGATCGGGCCGATTCCATCGTCATCGACCCGCACAAGCACGGCCTCCAGCCCTATGGCTGCGGCTGCATCCTGTTCCGCGACCCGGCGGCCGCCGTCCACTACCGCCACGACTCTGCCTATACCTATTTCACCTCCGACGACCTGCACCTCGGCGAGATCAGCCTGGAGTGCTCTCGTGCCGGCGCCGCGGCCGTTGCCCTCTGGGCCACCCAGCGCCTGCTGCCGCCGGTGCCGGGCGGGGATTTCGCCGCCGGGCTGGCGCGCTGCCGGCAGGCCGCCGTGGCCCTGCACCGGGCCCTCGCCGACGACCCGGCATTCCTGACGCTGATGCCGCCGGACCTGGACATCGTCGTCTGGGCGCCCTCGGCCGGGACTGCCGGCGCCGTCAGCCGGGCATCGCGGCGCTGTTTCGAACAAGCAGCCGGAAAGGGCCTGCACCTGGCACTGATGGAACTGCCGTCGGGGCTGGCCGCCCGCTGGTGGCCCGGCATGGAGTTTGACCAAGAATCGGTGACGGTGTTGCGCTCGGCGCTGATGAAGCCCGAACATGACCGCGCGCTGCCGGTCATCCTCGAGGAGCTGCGCGCGGCGGCAGGCTGACGTCGCGTCAGCCTGCGCGCAGGAGCAACCGCATCAGCGCCAGCCCGGCGAAGAAGCTCATGAAGGCGCCGGCGAAGGTCAGGGCGAAGTAGCCGGCGGCGGTTAGCAGGTAACCGCCCCGCACGTACTGGACCAGTTCCAGCGTCAGGGTGGAGAGCGTCGTGAAGCCGCCGCAGAAGCCGGTCGCCAGCAGCAGCCGCGCGTTGCCGCTCAGGAGTTCGGTACGGGCCGCCATCTCCGCCAGCATGCCGATGAGCAGGCAGCCGAGCAGGTTCGCGCCGAGGGTGCCGAAAGGGAACACGATCGCCTGCCGCTGGAAGGCCACCGTGAGGCCGAAGCGCGCCAGCGCCCCGGTCGCGCCGCCCAGGGCCACCATGATCAGGGCCGAGAGACTGGTCATGCCGCGGGCGGTAAGCCGCCTAATCTTCCTCGCCCGCGTCGGCGTCGGAATCCCGGCCCTCTTCGCCGTCCTGTTCGGGGGTGCGGATCTTCACGTCGGAAGGAGCTTCGAATCCGAGCCTGATCTCGTTACGTCTCACCCTGATCACGGTCACCTTCACGTCGTCGCCGATGCGGATGGATTCACCGGCCTTTCGCGCAAGAATGAGCATGATTGCCTCTGCATCGAGCCCGGGCTCCGTCCGGAGCCTCTCGCGGGCTCCCCTGCAGTATAGGGCATGAGCGGGGCGGCCGGCATCCCGCACGCTCGCCCCGGCGTTCAGCTCAACGCGCGGCGCGATCTTCAGCCGACCGCGAGTCGGCGCTTCGTCTCGGCGTACTCGTCGGCGAGCCGCTCCACCAGGTCCGCCACCGGTATCACCTCGTGGATGCTGCCCACTCCCTGCCCCGCGCTCCAGATGTCCTTCCAGGCCTTCTTGTGGGTATTGCCGCCGCTGCCGAAGTCCATGGCGTTCTTGTCCGCCTCCGGCAGGTTGTCCGGATCCATGCCGGCACGGGCCACGCTGGGCTTCAGGTAACTGCCGTGCACGCCGCTGAACAGCGACGTGTAGACGATGTCGGACGCCGCGCTGTCCACCAGCATCTGCTTGTAGTCGGGCATCGCATTGGCCTCGTCGGTGGCGATGAAGCGGGTGCCGATGTAGGCCAGGTCGGCGCCGATGGCCCGCGCGGCGAGCACGTCGCCGCCGTTCGACATGCAACCGGACAGGATCACGGTGCCGTCGAAGAACTCGCGGATCTCCTTGACCAGGGCGAACGGGCTCAGGGTACCCGCGTGTCCGCCGGCGCCGGCGCAGACGGCGATGATGCCGTCCACGCCCTGCTCCGCCGCCTTGCGCGCGTGGCGCAGGTTGATGACGTCGTGGAACACCAGTCCGCCGTAGCCATGCACGGCGTCCACCACCTCGCTCGGCGGGCGCAGGCTCGTGATGATGATGGGCACCCGGTACTTCACGCAGGTCTCCATATCCGCCTGCAGACGGTCGTTGCTCGCGTGCACGATCTGGTTGACGGCGAAGGGAGCCACCGGCTTGTCCGGGTTGGCCTTGCGGTACGCGTCGAGTTCGTCGGTGATGCGATCCAGCCATTCGTCCAGCATGGACTGGGGCCGCGCGTTCAGTGCCGGGAAGGCACCGACGATGCCGGCCTTGCACTGGGCGAGCACCAGGTCCGGCGTCGAAACGATGAACATCGGCGCGCCGATGACGGGGAGGCGCAGGTTCCCCTGCAGCAGTTCGGGCAGAGCCATGGATTCTTCCTTCGCAGTGACGGGTGGCAGGGGCCGGCGGCTGCCGGACGATGCCGCAGCGCATGGTAGGCAGTGCCGCGCGGCGCCGCAAGCCGCGCCATGGCCCGTTAACAGGCTCTAGTCGGTCTCGACCCGGTACACCAGGTCCACCGCGTGCTGCTCGCCCGATCGGGACTCGAGCCGCAGCCGGTCGCTCAGGTCGTAGCGGACCAGCAGCGTGCCGATGGAGTCGAAGATGCCCCAGGCGTATTCCAGGTAGAGGTCCTCGCTGAGTCGCTTGCCGGCGAGCACCCGTCCGTCGTCGGCACCGCCCTCCACTGCCAGCATATCCAGACCCACCTCCTGACTGATCTGAGAGGCGACGGCGCCGGCCCGCGACAGCCCCAGCGACAGCGCCGCCCGGTTGAGGACATCGCCCTCGGCCGAGGTCGTGCCCGCCAGCGGCCGGCCCGTCAGCAGATAGGACAGGGCCTCGGCTTCCGGCAGCGGCGGCTCGGAGAACACCGTGGAACTGGGCGAGCGCACGGTGCCGCCTATGCGCACGCCGGCCAGCACCTCGCCGGTGTCGCGCACGGCGCGGATATCCAGCGTGGGGTTGGTGAGCGGGCCCGAGAACGCCAGCTCGCCGCGCTCCACGGTGAGTTCCTGACCGTAGGCCTTGTAACGGGCGTCGACGAGGCTCAGGCGGCCGAAACCCAGCCAGGGCCGCTCGCTGCCACCCGTCAGCCGCAGCGAACCGGTCAGATCCGTCTCCAGCCCGAAACCGCGCAGATGCACGGACTCCCCGAGGACCACCTCCACCTCGACGAACAGTGCCGGGCCGAGTCGCGCCTCGCCGGCTTCGGTGCGACCGTGTACCACCGTATCCGGGCTGGTGCGCACCGCGTCGCCGCCGAGTTCGCGCAGCGTGATGTCCGCCTCCGGCACCTCGATGGTGCCGCGGACCTCGAGGCGGCTCTCGTCCAGCAGGATTTCGAGATCCGGGCTCGCGCTGGCCTGCATGTCCGGCAGCCGGACGATCAGGAAGTCCTGCCCTTCCACCGTGAAGCGGCTGACCCAGCCGGCGTCCGCGGCGCGACGGGTCGTGCCGCGGATGCGCACCGTGCCGTCGCCGGAGCGCGCGCTGCCCTCGTAGTCGACGACGCCCGGCTCTTCCTGCCGGGCCACCACCTCCAGCTCGGTGATCTCGATGCCCGCGTCGGGGAACAGGAAACCGGCCTCGCGCAGCCGGAGCGCGCCGCCGAGCCGGGGCTCGCGGCGGCTGCCCGCTATCTCGACCCGGCCCATGACGTGGCCCCGGACCTGGGCCAGTTCCGGCACCAGCAGCGGCACCATGGAGAGATCGCGGAAGTCCAGCCGCAGGAGTCCCTCCACCGGGGCCGCCGGATCGAACAGGTCCGCCGTCTGCAGCCATGCCTCTCCGTCGCCCTGCTCGCCCAGGTCCATATTCGCCTCGATGCGGGCCTCGTTGCGCTCCACCGAGGCTCTGGCCGTGAAGGAACGGATTTCTAGTTGCGTCTGCCGGTCCTCGTCCAGCATCACCTCGACCCGGGCGTCCTCGACGGTCATCTCGGCGCCGCCGTCCAGCGCGCCCGCCTGCCAGGTCAGATCGGCCTGGCCTGCGGCTTCCCCTTCGAACCGCGAGCCCGCAGGGAATAGCGGTGCGAGCAGCGCGACGGGCACCCGGCGGGCGTCCGCGTTCACGCGGGTGATCTCCGCATCCCGGCTCGCCTCGGCGCACAACGTGCCGCGGCCCTCGCCGGTCAGACAGGCGCGGCCCAGCGTGATGGCCGGTGGCGCCATGGCGAGGCTGACGGGCTCGTCCAGCCGCCAGTCGCCGAATCGCGGCTGGCTGATGCGCAGGTCGCGCAGCTGCCCGGACCATCCCCCGTCGGCCAGGCCGCCGGTGGCCTGCAATTCCGCCTTCCCGGATGCCGCTTCGATTTCAAGCGAGAGGTCGTGGGAATCCGGCGCGCCCTCCGCCCGGATGTCGACCGAGGCAAGGCTCACGTCGCCGGTCTCGACCTGCGCGGCCACCAGCCGCAGGCGAGACCCCGCCGCCGCAGGACTCACCTGCAGGCTGGCCGGCCCGATCGCGAGGCCGTCCCAACGCAGACCGTCGGACTCGAGCGTTCCCTCGACTACCGGCTCGGCCAACGAACCGGACAACGCCACGTCTCCGCGCAGATCGCCTTGCAGGGCCGGCCAGATCGTCTCCAACCGAGGTGCCTGCACGGTGACGGCCAGATCCGGCTCCGGTGTCAGGCGTCCGTCCAGAGTGAGCCGGTTCTCGCCGATGGCGAATTCCACGCCCCGGGCGGCGGCCTTGCCGCCCTCGCCGAACTCCATTTCGCCGCGCCCCGCCAGGGGCTCGTCTCCATAACGGCCGCTCAGCTCCTCGACGCGCAGCATCCCCGTCGGCATCGATTCCGCCGGCCATCGGCCGCTGCTGCGGCCGATGGCCGAAAGGGTGCCCTCCAGGGGCGCTCCCCATGGGCCGGTCTCCAGTTCCCGCAGGCGAAAGGCAACGTCCCACTGCCGGGAAGGCAGCAGGCCCAGGCGACCGTCGGCCTCCAGGCGCCCCGCTTCGCTGTCGAGCCGCAGGCGCTCGACCTCGAGCGTCTCGAGGCTGCCCCGGCCCGTAGCCCTCGCGTTCACGGCGGGAGCCCCTTCCGTCGTCAGCCGTGCCTGCGCCTCCGCCGTGTAGGCGTCCAGCCAGCCTTCGAGTGTTAGCCGGCCGTCCGCCACCGAGAGGACCCGGCCGCCGTCCACGGGCAGTTGCAGCGTGGCCACCTCGTTCCGGAGTTGCGCATAGAAACCGGCCTCGCGGAGTTCCACCGTGCCTTCCGTGCGCACCTCTTCGGGCTCGCTCAGCCGATGCGTCACCGTCCACGCCTCGGCGTCGCCCTCGATGCGGCCCGACCCGGCCAGAGCCGGCCCGGCGCTGCCGCCGCCATAGCGCCAGTCCGCGTCGAGCCGGAGCCGGTATGGCGGGACGAACCGGGCCCCGCCGCGCGCCTCCAGACCCAGCCAGTCACTGTCCAGCATCAGCCGATCCGCCTCCAGGCGGCTGCCCCGCATTCCGGCCGCGAGTTCGATCACCCGGGCCGAGCGGGACCAGCCCGGGCCGCTCACGCGCACGTCTTCCAGCCGGCCGTCCTCGATGGCGAGCGGCACCGGCATGCGGAACCGGAAGCGCCCGTCCGGCTCCTGCGGGTCCTCCGCCTCGCCCTCTGCGATAGTCACCGACACGCCGAGTGCGCGCAGCCGCTCGAGCCGGATGTCCCGCCGGATCAGGGGCCAGGGATCGAGTTTCAGCTCCAGTTCCCGGACCTCGACGGTCACCCCGTCGCCGCGCCACGCCCCTCCCCGGAGCACGACGCCGCCGGCCAGAGTCCCGTCCACTTCACCCAGCTCCAGAGCCGACGGCAGATAGGGCTCCGCCGCCTCCAGTGCCAGGCGCAGGCCAGCGGGCGTCGCCACCACCAGCGCCGTCAGGACGACGGCGGCCGCGATCAGTGCGATCAGCAGGTAAAGGATGCCGCGGAACACACGCATCAGAGGTCCGGTCCCAGGGTGATGTGCAGGCGCACGCTGCGGCCCGGGTCGTCGAAGGGGTGGGCGAGATACACCCGCAGCGGCCCGACCGGCGAGCGCCATCGCAGCCCGATGCCGGCGCCGACGCTGGGCGACCATTCGAGCTGGTCGAACGCGTTGCCGGCATCCACGAACACCGCACCTGCGAAGTTGCCGAACAGGTCGTGGGCGTACTCCAGGCGCACGGTGGCCAGGCGGGTGCCGCCTACGACGTTGCCTTCCTCGTCCGTGGGTCCCAGGGTCTGGTAACCGTAGCCCCGGACGCTGGAATCGCCGCCGGCGAAGAATCGGAACTCGGGCGGCAGCTCGTCCAGTTCGCTTTTCATGGTGAGCCCGAGCTCGGTGCCGGCGATCAGCTTGCCCTTCGGCCCCAGCGGATGGACGAAGCGGAAGTAGCCGGAGAACTGCAGAAAGCTGGTGCTGGAACCGATGGCCCGGTGAGTACCCCTCGCTTCCACCCCGACGCTGTAGCCGCGGCGCGGATTGACGTCCCAGTCGAACCGGGCCCGGCTGAACGCGAGCGACGGCAGCACCAGCACGCTGTCGTCGCTGTCCGTGCTCACCTGATAATCCCAGTAGCCGAGTTCGAGGCCCTCGGTGCGCAGCCAGTCGCCGCCGAGCTTGGTCACGCGCTTTACCCCGAAAGTCGCGCTGTCGGTCTCCGAGGTGTCCGTGTCTTCGTTGCGCAGCCCGGCGTTGTAGCTCAGCCACTCGACCGTCGGATCGCCGACGGGCAACCGGTAGCTTGCCGTGAGGTAGGACTCCACGTCCGAAGCCAGCAACTCTGCACGCAGGCGGTGACCCCGGTCGTTCACGCGCATGTTCTCGTAGCCGCCTCGCAGCCGCAGGCCGCCGTCCGTGGAAGCGCCCACGCCCACGTTGTACTCGATGCGGGTCGCCGGCGTGAGGCGCACCGTCACCGGGATGCGGTGGTCGGGCGAGACGCTGAGGTCGGGCTCGATACGCACGCTGCGGAAATAGCCGCTGGTGAGCATGGCCTGATAGGCATCGCTGACCAGGGCCGCGTCGTAGGGCACGCCCTCCTGGAGATCCAGGAACCCGCGCACGAGCCCTGGCTCGAGGAAGTCCTGCTCGACGGTGATCTCGCCCACCCGGTAACGTGGCCCCGAAGCGAAATGCAGGGTGACGTCGGCTGCCTGCTGCTCCGGCCACACGTCGATCCGGGCCGCGGTGAACTCCGCCTCGACGTAACCCCGTTCGGCGGCGGCGATCCGCAGGCGATCCTTGTACGCCGCGTACTCACCGTGATGCAGCGGCTCCCCTTCCCGGGGACGCCCCTCCCGCGCTTCGGCCAGGAACGCCGGATCCTCCTCGGCCGCCCCGCCGATGCGGACATCCACTTCGCGGTAACGGGTGCGCGGCCCGGCGTCGACGACCACCGTCGCCAGCCAGCAATCTTCGCGCTCCAGGTCCAGCGTCTTCTCGAACGTTGGACCGTAATAGCCCAACGCTCTCAGCGCGTCGGTAATCTCCTGGTCCAGGTTGCGGAACCCCCGTCGCACCCGCCACGCAGGCGCATCACAGGGCTCGTCCGAGAGTCCGGCGAAGGACCGGGCGTTGGCGAGCAATTCGCCCTCGATTCCCTCGATGAGCAGCTCGGCCCGGGCGGCGGGCGCCACGGCGGCTGCCACGACCAGAATGCCGCCCAGGAACGCGCCCGCAATCCTGCCCGACCGACGCCGCGAACCGGCCGGCCCGTTGCTCCCCCCTGACGCCGACGCACAGCGGTCCGTCAGAACGCCTCCCCTTTACGTGGCATCGAGCGGGCAATCGAGAGCGTTTTCCGACCGGCTTGCATCTTTCTCCCCGGGCTTGAACGAGTGCGCAGAATCCTATCACGGCGACGGCCCGGCACCGCCGCCCGCAGACCGGCACCAGACTGTCAGCTGGCGGCGCGGGCTGCGTTGACGGCCGTCAATCGGCCACGGTGTCGGAGTCCGGGTCGGGTGCGGCGGCGCCGCCGTGGCGGCCCGCGCCGGCGGCGAAACTCCGTGCTCCCGCCGCGCTCTCGCCGCTGTCCAGGGTGGCGCGACCGAGAGCGTATTCCAGCGCCATCGCCCCCTCTTCGTCGAGGCTCCATTGCCGCAGTGCGCTCAGGCGGTCGTTCCTGAGACAGGTCTGCGGCAACGCGCCGATCTCCCGGGCGAGCGCCATCGCCTCGGTGACGGCCTGCCCGGGCGCCACGAGCCGATTGGCGAGGCCGAACTCCGCCGCCTCCTCCCCGCCGATGCCGCGTCCGGTGAGGATCATGTCGAGCGCCCGGCTCTGGCCGATCAGGCGCGGCAGGCGCACGGTACCGCCGTCGATGAGAGGCACGCCGAAACGGCGGCAGAAGACGCCGAAGACGGCGTCCCGGCTGGCCACGCGCAGGTCGCACCAGAGCGCGAGTTCCAGCCCGCCGGCGACCGCATGACCCTCCACCGCGGCAATGACCGGTTTCGTGAGCTGCAGACGCGTCGGTCCCATGGGACCCGGACCGTCCGCAGCCACACGGTTGCCGTTGCCCGCCGCGAAGGCCTTCAGATCGGCGCCGGCGCAGAAGGTGCCGGCGGCCCCGGTCAGCACCGCTACGCGCGCCTCCGCGTCTCGTTCGAACGCCTCGAAGGCGGCCAGTAATGCGGCTGCCGTATCGCGATCGACGGCATTGCGATGGTCGGGGCGATTCAGGGTCACCAGCGTGACGTATCCCTCTCGCTCCAACAGCACGGTCGGGTTTTCTGTCATGACGGCCAAACCTCCATGCCGAGTCGAATTCCCGTGATCACCAGGAACACTCCGAACAGACGGCTGAGCCAGCGCCGGCTCAGCCGGTGTGCCACGGCCGCCCCCAGGGGCGCCATCAGGATGGTCGCCGGGATAATGAGCGCCACCGCCAGCAGATTCACGTAGCCCAGGCTGAACGGCGGCCGGCCCGGCTCGTCCCACCCCGCCAGCACATAGCCCACGCTGGCCGGCAGGCTGATCACGAATCCGAGCAGAGCCGCAGTACCCACGGCGCGGTGGATAGGCTGGTTGAACAGACTGAGGGCGGTGACGCCGAAGGTGCCTCCGCCGATTCCCATCAGTGTGGACAAGGCACCGATCGAGAATGGCAGGGAGAGCGCGGTCGTGCCGCGGGGCACGCCGTCCCGCAGCACCACGTCGTCCAGCGGCAGCCACATCTTCACGCCGAAGATGACGGCCATGACGGCGAAGATGGCGGTGAGCGTGTCGCTGTGCAGGCGATCGGCAATGAGCACGCCGGCGCAGGCGCCCAGGAAAACGGCCGGAGCCCAGCGGCGCGCCAGGTCCACATCGACCGATCCCCGCCGCCAGTGGGCCCGGCTCGAGGACAGCGACGTGGGGATTATGGTGGCCAGCGAGGTCGCCACCGCGACGTGCATCGTCACCGCGCCGGCGGTGTCCGTGGCCGCGAGCGCGACCAGCAGCGCGGGAACGATGATGATTCCGCCGCCGATGCCGAGCAGCCCGGCCAGGAAACCGGCGACGATGCCGGCGGCGAGCACTGGCAATGCGAGTGTCAGAAGCTCGGGGCCCATTGCGGCCATCGTGTCCATCGGCTCCACGGGACTCCGTCGGGCTGTGCGCGGGAGTCACGGAGGATGCCCGAGGCCGGGCGTTATTGAAAGCGCGGTGCGCGCCGGCGCGCCGCCCTCAGCTGCGCCCGGACTCCCCCAGCAGCGCGCGTCTGAGGTCGGCCGCCCGCGCCTCCGGGTGCAGCCAGATGGACAGGAAGGCGGGCCCGAAGGCGGGCTCCGCCACCTCGCCGCTCTTCTCGCCGTTGTGATAGAAGACCGTGCGCTCGTCCGGCAGCACGAGGCACGACAGAGTATCGCCCGCCCGGACGTCCGGCAGCAGCTGGCGTAACCAGCCGAACCAGCGCGGCGGCGCGTCCACGCCGAGGCGATCCCATTCCTCCCGGGCGATATCGATCAGCTTTGACGCGCTCACCTCCCGGTGATAGTAGATCTCGAATCGGGCCCGCTCGGTGTCCGTCCAGTCACTGAAGCGGCCGGACTCGGTCGCGAAAGAGGCATGGTAGACGCGCAGTCCGAACCAGCTGTACTCGCCCTGGCCGACCTCCTCGAGGCCGTCCGCGGCCGGCCCGTCCGAGGCGTCCGCCGCGGCGGATGCCGCACCGGGGGCCAATGCCATCGCCGTCGCCATTGCCATTGCCGCCACCATCGTCACGGCGGTCGTACGCCCGACCTGCAGGCCCTTCAGCAGGTGCCGGAGCCCTCTCCCCGACAACGGGATTTGCGTCGTTGCATCCATAGTGGCGGTCTCCTCGAAACCATGCGGTACCATGCCGCTTCTGCACGGAGATTCGACAGGGCGGCGCCGGCGGATGCAACCAGCCCGCCGGACGGGCGCAAACACAGGCAGAGGAGAGAGCATTGACGGCTGCGCAGAAGCAGGCCCGCGCCGTACTGGTCGGCATGGGCATCTTCCACCTCGGCTGCCTGGGAGCGTTCTGGACCGGCGTGAGCCCGGCCGCGCTGACGGTGGCACTGATCCTCTACCTCGTGCGCGGTTTCGGCGTCACGGCCGGCTATCACCGGCTGCTGGCACACCGGTCGTTCCGTGCCGGCCGGTGCGTACAGTTCCTGCTGACGCTCGCCGGCAGCCTGGCCACCCAGGGCGGCCCGCTCTGGTGGGTGGCCCACCACCGCAGCCACCACCGCTACACCGAGACGGACCGGGACATCCACTCGCCCCGGACCCAGGGATTCTGGCGCTCGCACATGGGCTGGATGCTGTCTGCCGAGAGCTTTCGCGAGAACGGTGCCAATGCCAGGGATCTCTACCGCGTCCCCGAGCTGAAATTCCTGCAACAGCACTATGTCTGGATCGTGCTCGGCCAGGGTGCCGCGATCTTCGGCCTGGGCGAAGGGCTGGCCGCGCTCGGCGTGAATACCTCCGGGCTGCAAATGCTGGTCTGGGCCTGGTTCATCGCCACCGTTGCCCTGTGGCACGCCACGTTCATGGTGAATTCCGTCTGCCACCTCTGGGGCAGCCGCCCGTTCGACGCGGCCGACACCAGCACCAACAACTGGCTGGTGGCGGTGCTGGCGCTGGGCGAGGGCTGGCACAACAACCACCACAAGTTCGCCTACTCGGCGCGGCACGGACTCGAATGGTGGCAGTTCGACCTGACCTGGGTCCTGTTGCGCGGGATGGAGAAGCTCGGCCTGGTGTCGGAACTCAGGCTGCCGCGGCGGCGGATGCTGGAACGCGCCCGCGCCGCGGGCTGAACAATCGGCCGAGAGATCGGCCGAGAAACCGGCCGACCATAGCCGGACTACAGGCGGACGAGGACGACAGGCCGGGCGGACTACGCCTAGCGGCCGACGACCTGGTCGATCACGAGCCGTGCCGTCTCCCCGCTGTCCATGCGGTAGGTGGTCGCGCCGATCAGGTCACCCTCGCTCTCGCTGATCGAGCCGCCTTTCGCGACCCGCGCCACCAGCTCGAGCTCCTCCTCGGTCGAGAGCTGCCGCCCCGCCATCATCGCGTTGGCGTCGCTGAGGGTAATGGACAGCGGCAGATCGCCGGCACGGCGGCGGACGGCCGCAATCGGCGGGCCGCCGACACCCGGCGTGCGCGCGAAGATGAACAGCACCGCGTCGGCCGGCGCCTGGGAGGCGAGTTCCGGGCTCAGCGTCACCTGCAGCGGTACCGTGCCGGGCTCCACGTCGGGCGCAGGGACCGGTGCCTCCGGCTCCGGCTCGGGTTCAGTAGCGGCCACCGGAGCCGCTTCCTGCGACGGCATCTCTGCCGTCGCCGCCATCGGCGTCCCGGCATCGCCCTCTCCGGCACCCGCGGCGGCACGCAACTCGCGGATATTGTTCTCGAGTATCTGTCGCACGTCGTCCGGCGGCGAGGTGTCGAGTATCTGCTCCCAGCGGTCCGCCGCGAGCAGCCGCTCGCCCCGGTTCGCCGCCGCCAGACCCGCATACCACAGCGCGCGCGCGTTGTTCGGCGCGAGCTGCAGCGCGTTCTCGAACAGCTGACCCGCCCGTCCCCTGATGGCCGTGCTGTCGGCGAACAGGATGGACTCGCCGAGGTCCAGCATCACGACCGGATCGTCGTCGGCCAGCTCGTAGGCCCGCTCGAAGGCCCGTGCCGCCTCCCGATAACGTTCCTGCGCGCGGTAGCTGCGGCCGAGGAATTTCCAGCCTTCGACGTCGTCCGGGTTTTCCTCCAGGCTGGCCGCCAGCTCCGCGATGGCATCCTGCGCGTCGCTCGCATGCGGATTGTCGTCCGTCGCCGCGGAGCTGAGGACGCTGTCGAAATCGTAGTCGCTGAGGTAGACGTAGGTGCCCACGGAGACGCCCAGGAAGGCCACGGCGACGAGAGCCGCGAAGCCGCCGGAGCTGCCATCAGTGCCCTTGCGCAGTACCAGGTAGAGGGGAGCCACTGCAGCCAGCGCCATGAGGCCGGCTATCGCCCAGAAGATCGTCGTTGTCATAGATTCACCGGGCCGGGGAGCCGGCCGCTCTTGCTAGCTTTCATCGTCGATGGGGAGACTGGTACGCCGCTGGATCACCCGGAACAGCACGATACCGGCAACGAGCAGCAGCAGGACGGGAGCGCCCCACAGCAACGCCGTGCGTTGGTCGAGCGGCGGCCGGTACAGCACGAACTCGCCGTAGCGATCGGTGAGAAAGACCAAGATCTCGTCGTTCGACTTGCCCTCGGAGATCATCTCGCGGATCTCCCGGCGGAGATCTTCGGCGAGCATCGCGTTCGAGTCCTTGATGGACTGATTCTGGCAGGTGGCGCAGCGGACCTCGTCAATGAGTTCCTCGTAACGGGCCTGCGTGGCCGGGTCCTCGAATGCCGGGCCCTGGTCGATGGCCAAGGCGTGCCCCGTCAGTGCCATGAGGAGCACCAACAAACCTGTTCTCAGAGATTTCACGACCCTGCTTTCCTCGCCTCGGCGATCCGTGGCTCGAATTCCTCGCGCCATACCTGTGGTGTCAGCGGGCTGACGTGTTTGTAGATGACCCGCCCCTCCTTGTCGAGCAGGAAAGTCTCGGGCGCGCCGTACACGCCCCAGTCGATGCCCACTCGCCCGTCGCCGTCGAAGGCATTGGCTGTATACGGGTTGCCCAGATCGCGCAGCCAGCGCAGCGCGGCCGGCCGCTCGTCGCGCCAGTTCAGCCCGTAGATCGGGATGGTGCCGGAACGGGCCAGGGCCATCAGGAAATTGTGTTCCTGGCGGCAGGCTACGCACCAGCTCGCCCAGACGTTGACCAGGGCCACCTCGCCGCGGATGTCCGTGTCGGACACGGTCTCCTCCGGATTGCTGAGCTCCGGCAGCGTGAAGGTGGGCGAGTCCCGCCCGATCAGCGGAGACGGTAACTCGCCCGGATCCTTGCCCAGGCCCGCCATCAGTGCGATGAGCAGACCGATGAATACGGCGATGGGGAGTATGTAACGGATCATGTCGCGGCCCTGCCCTCCGCGGCCGCCGCGGCCTCCATGGCGCGCCGCTCCGCGGCAGGCACCCGATAGCGCCGGTCGGTCATGGCGACGAGCCCGCCGAGCGCCATCACGGCACAGCCCAGCCAGATCCAGCGGATCAGCGGCTTGTACTGGACGCGCACACTCCACGCCCCGTTACCCAGCGAGTCACCCATGGCCACGAAGAGATCCCGGTTCCAGGCCGGATGGATGTCGGCTTCGGTCATCGGGCTCTGGCGCACCCGGTAGACCCGCTTCTGCGGCCGCAGGATCGTCACGAGTTCATTGTCCCTGCGGACCTCGAACTCGGCCTCCACCGCGTCGTAGTTCGGGCCCTGTACCTCGCGCAGCCCGCGCATGGTGAAGTCGTAGCCGGCCACTTGCAGCGTCTCGCCGGGGCTTGCCCGCATGTCGACTTCCTCGCCGTAGGACATCACGGCAGTAACGCCGATGATGAACATGCCGACGCCGAGGTGGGCCAGCTGCATTCCGGTCACACTGCGCGTCTGGCGGGGCCCGGAACGCCTGCCGAAGAAGCGCATCAGCGGATCCCAGACGGCGGTGAAGCTGACGAAGATCGCGGCCAGCATGCCGGTGAATATCAGCGGCGTGATACGCCCGTAGATCAGCCAGGGAATGAACAGGGCCAGCGGTACCGCAATGGCCAGCGGCACGCGCACCTGCCGCCAGATGGCCATCTTGTCGCCGCTGCGCCAGGCGGTATTCATGCCGATCCCGATCAGCAGCGCCAGCGGCAGCATCGGGATGATGAAGGCCAGGTCGAAGAACGGCGGACCCACGGAGATCTTGCCGAGGCCGAGGCCGTCCAGGAACAGCGGATAGAGGGTACCCAGAAGCACCAGCGTCGCCGTGATCACCAGCAGCACGTTGTTCAGGAGCAGGAACGTCTCCCGCGACAGGGGCTTGAAGCCGGCGTCGGAGTCCATCTTCGGGGCACGCCACGCATATAGCCCGAGCGCCGAGCCCACCACGATGCCGAGGAAGGCCAGGATGAAGGCGCCGCGGGTCGGGTCGCTGGCGAAGGCATGCACGGAGACCAGCACACCGGAGCGCACCAGGAACGTGCCGAGCAGGCTGAGCGAGAAAGCGGTGATCGCGAGCAACAGCGTCCAGCTCTTGAACAGGCCGCGCTTCTCGGTGACCGCGAGTGAATGGATCAGTGCCGTGCCCACCAGCCACGGCATGAACGAGGCGTTCTCCACCGGATCCCAGAACCACCAGCCGCCCCAGCCGAGCTCGTAGTAGGCCCACCAGCTGCCGAGTGCGATGCCGATGGTGAGGAACACCCAGGCCGCCGTGGTCCAGGGGCGGGTCCAGCGGGCCCAGTCCCGGTCGAGTTTGCCTTCCAGCATGGCCGCCACAGCGAAGGCGAACGCCACCGCGAAGCCGACGTAGCCGATGTAGAGCATCGGCGGATGGATGACCAGCGCCGGATCCTGCAGCAGCGGATTGAGGTCCGCGCCGTCGGGAGCCGCCGGTACCAGCCGCTCGAACGGATTGGAGGTGAACAGCGTGAAGGTGTAGAAGCCGACGCTGAGCAGGCCCAGCACGCCGATGACCCGGGCGACGAAGCGCTGCGCCATGTGGCGCGAGGCATAGGCCACGCCGACCGTCCAGGCTGCCAGCGCCAGCGTCCACAGGAGCAGCGAGCCTTCGTGGGCGCCCCAGACCGCCGCGATGCGGTAACCGACCGGCAGCATCGAATTGGAGTTGTTGGCGACGTAAAGAACCGAGAAATCGTTCTGTATGAAGGCCCAGGTGAGGCATACGAACGACACTGCCATGAAACCGAACTGCGCGGTCGCGGCCGGGCGGGCGACCGCCGTCCACTGCGTCTTGCCGAGCTGCGCGCCGACCAGCGGCACGGTGCCCTGGACCAGTGCCAGCGCCAGCGCGAGGATGAGTGCGAATTGGCCGATCTCGGGGATCATGGTGTCGTCCGCTCCGGGAAGTGGCCGCTGCGCTTCAGCGAATCGGCGACTTCCGGTGGCATGTAGTTCTCGTCATGCTTCGCCAGGATCTTGTCCGCCTGGAAGACGCCGTCATCCCCGAGACGTCCGTGCGCGATCACGCCCTGGCCCTCGCGGAAGAGGTCCGGCAGCACGCCGTTGTAGCGTACACCGAGGGAGTTCTGATAGTCGGTGATGGTGAACTCCACGTCCATGCTGCCTGATTCCCGTTCGATGGTGCCTTCCTTGACCATGCCGCCGACGCGGTAGGTGCGTTTGTCCGGCACGTTACCGGCCACCACCTGATCGAGCTCGATGTAGAACATCATGTTCTCCCGGAAGGCGGTCAGGCTCAGGGCCGTGGCGATCGCGAGACCGGTCACGGCCAGCCCGACGGCCAGCATCCGCTGTCGGCGAGGGGTCATCAGTCGTCCTCCATTGCTTGGATTCTGCGGGCCACGTTCAGCCTGGCGGCTGCGTGGCGGCGTCTTGCCGAGGTCACGTTAAAAACGAGAATGATTGCGGTTAAGGCGAAGGAACTCCATACGTACCCGCCGTAACCGCCCATGGCCAGGAATTCACTCATCGCTGCAACTCCCCTGCCGGGATACTCTCCCCGACCGCGTTTTCCCCGAGAAGTTCACGCTTGACCCAGCGGGAATGGCGCTCACGCTCGAGCACCTCGGCGCGGGCCCGGGTGAGCAGCACTGCGGCGAAGAATAGTGTGAAGCCGATGATCATGATCAGGAGCGGCGTCAGCATGTTGCCGGTGATCGACGGCTGATCGAACTTGGCCAGCGTGGCACCCTGGTGCAGGGAACTCCACCACTCCACCGAATAGTGGATGATGGGCACGTTGATGACGCCCACGATCGCCAGCACGCCGCTGGCACGGTCGGCCTTGTTGATGTCGTCGATGGATGCGCGCAGGGCCATGTAGCCGAGATAAAGGAACAGGAGTATCAGCTCGGAGGTGAGCCGTGCGTCGCCCCACTCCCACCAGGTACCCCACATGGGCCGGCCCCAGATGGAGCCGGTCGCCAGCGCCAGGAAGGTGAACGAGGCGCCGATGGGCGCGCAGGCCGCGGCCACCGCGTGGGCGAGCTTCATCCGCCAGATGAGACCGATGGCTGCGCCTGTGGCCATCACCACGTAGGCCATGAGCGAGAGATAGGCGGACGGCACGTGCACGTAGATGATGCGAAAGCCGTCACCCTGCTGGTAGTCGGCAGGTGCGAGCACCAGGCCCTTGAAGGTGCCGACGACCAGGGCGATGGCGGCGAGTACGCCGAACCAGGGGGCGAGCTTGCCGGCGATGCGGTAGAAGTGGGGCGGCGAGCCCAGCTTATGAAACCAAGTCCACATGAGTCCTGTCTTGCTCCTGTCTGCCAATGTGCCTCAGTCGGCACTGATCCTCAGCGCCGCCGAAGCCGCGAAGGGTGAAAAAGTCATTGTCAGCATGGTGAGTGCCGCGAGAAGGTAGAGCGATCCCCCCGTCGTCTCTCCGTCAGCCGAGAGACTCACGGCTCTCGCACCAAAAATCAATACGGGCATGACCAGCGGCAGCACCAGCAGGCTCAGGAGCGAATTGGCCTGGCGCAACCCCACCGTCAGGGCCGCTCCCACCGAGCCGATCAGGCTGAGACTCAGGGTGCCCAGCACGAGCGAGCCCGCGAGAATCGGGAGCGACTCCTCCGGTATGAAGAAGGCGACGCCGGCCACCGGCGATATGATCACGAGCGGCAGCCCCGTCACAAGCCACTGTGCCGCGATTTTTCCGAGGACAAGAACAGAGACAGGCTGACCCGACAGCAGCAGCTGCTCCAGCGTGCCGTCTTCCCGGTCCTGCCGGAACAGCGTGCCGAGCGACATCAGGGAGGCGAGCAGCGCTGCCACCCACAGCACGCCCGGCCCGAACTTCATCAGCAGCTGCTTGTCGGGGCTGACCGCCAGCGGGAACAGGCTCACCACGATCGCGAAGAAGATGAGCGGCGTGGCCATGTCGCCCGGCCGCCGGAATGCGAGCCGCAGCTCCCTGGCGACGATCGTCAGCCAGACGCTCCACAGTCCCGCAGGCTCGGGTCGCCTATGCGATGTCATGACTTCCTCCCGAGTTCCAGTTGCGCGAGCTCGACCCGCTCGACCTCGACGGCTTCGTGGGCCACCAGCACACAGACACCGCCGCCGACGACGTGTTCCGAGATCAGCTGTTTCACCAGCGCCTTCCCGGCCACGTCGAGGTTGGTCAGGGGCTCGTCCATGAGCCACAGACGAGCCTCGCTCAGCAGCAGATTCGCCAGCGAGGCGCGCCGGCGCTGCCCGGCCGAGAGCCGGCCCGCCTGTATCTCGGACAGACGGCCGATGCGCAGCTTGTCCATCACCCGGGCCACGGCGGAGTCGTCGCTGCCGAAGCGCAGGCGCCGATGCATCGACAGATTCTCTCGCAGGGTCAGGTCGTCCTTCAGCGCCGGCCGGTGGCCGCACCAGGCGAGGTCCTGGGCATACTCCTGGCGCACGCTCTCGATGCGATGGCCACACCAGTAGACCTGACCGTCTTCGGCCAGCGTCAGCCCGGCGAGCGTGCGCAGCAGCGTCGTCTTGCCGCTGCCGTTCGGGCCCACCACGTGCAGGGCCTCGCCGGGACCCACTTCCAGGTCCAGCCGCTTGAACAGACACCGGTCGCCGCGGAACAGGGTGAGCCCGTGAGCCTTGAGATGGGGGGCACCGAGTTCAGGCACGGGCGGCCTCCGGCCGACTGCAGTAACCTGAGGGCTCCCGATGACCGTTGGCGTGCCGGTCAGATAAAATCTTTAATTTCAGCATCTTAAATTAGATTATTAAGTCGGATTCTGAGATCAGCAATCGTAGTGTCATCCTGCGTACTTATGCCGCGTGTCGAAGCGTTTACATAAGTTCGGCGTCTGTCGTAGACTGAACGGCCCGTTTCGGCGGGCAGGAATCCGAAGGCGACGTCACCCGACCAGCAACGAAGACGGCAGAATCGGCTTCCAAAGCTTCCAGGGCTTCCAAGGCTTCCAAGGCTTCCAAGGCTTCGAATGAACAGTCGCATACCTGGTCTCGAGCGTGAGCCTTTCGGCATGGACGGAACCACCCCCGTCTATATCGAAACGCCTCCCATGCGCGACGCCCTTGCGATGATGCACGAAGTCTACCGTGATCCGAAGGGGCTCGGCACGCTCCGCGGCCTGACCGGAAGCGGCCGCAGGACCGTGCTGGAGCAGTTCGCATCCCGGCTCCGGCGCGAGGACGTCTCCGCAGTGGTCGTGGATGGTAACGGAATGGACCGGCTCGCGCTGTTGCGGACAGTGCTTAGTGAGATCGGGTACGAACTCGATACCGTCGCGCCGGACGATCTGTCCAGCATGCTGCGGGTATTCCTGATCCACCAGTGCCACGCCGGTCAGCCCGTCTTCCTCGGCTTCGTGAACGTCAGCGGGATGCACCCCTCGGCGCTGGAAGAGATCTGCCGGCTCGTCCAGATCACCGCAGCGAATGAAGCGGCCGCCAGGCTGGTTCTCTCCTGCGACGATCGCCTGGAGCAGATCATCCAGGCGCCGGCCATGGTCCCGGTGCGCGAGCGGATCACCGCCGGCTGCCGTCTGCGTCCGCTCGATCTGATCGAGACCGACGACTACATCGTCCGGCACCTGCGCGCGGCCGGTGCCGGCTCCCATACCGAGTACCTCACCGACGGCGCCATCGCCCTCCTCTGGCGTGCCAGCGGCGGACTGCCGGGCGAGATCGAGTCCCTCACCCGCGACGTGCTCCTCGGCGGACGGCTGCCGGCGGATACGGAAGAAGTTCGCGCGGCGCTCGGCATCGACGAGCGGCCTGCGGAACCGGCAGCTCCCGCTCGGCCGGCCGACGCCACCCGGCCCGAGCCGCCCACGCGGCTGGTCGTGTCGCGGGACGGCAAGATCGTCAACGACAGGCACTGGCCGGCGGGTCGGGTCCTGATCGGCCGTGACGCCTATAACGACGTCACCCTGACGAGCCGCTATGTCAGCCGGCATCACGCGCTGATCGTGGTGGAGGACGGACGCGCCTGGATCGCAGACCTGAAGAGCATGAACGGCACCTACGTGAACTCCCGGAGGGTGTCGCAGAAAGCGCTGCAACACGACGACGTGATCTCCATCGGCAATCACCGCGTGAAGTACCTGAATCCGGCCGCCCGGCACGGGGATGTCACGGAGGAACCGGGGCTCGCGGACACTGCAATCATGCGCAGTCTGCAGGAAGTGCGCCACCTGTTCGCCGTAGACGAAGCGGGCGACGACACCGTGCTGCAGCATGCCGGCGAGCCCGAAGCCGCAGGCGACAAGGCCGGCTGAGCGCTCCTCCCCCGCCCGTCAGCGGAATTCCGCCTCGATAAGGCGGTCGATCTCGCGCTCGATGTCCTGACGGAAGAACATCAGCGACAGCCCGACCGACGCATCGATCACGATGTCGTCCTCGTGCACGTCGATATGACCGCTCAGAGCCGGACGCTCGAAACTGAGTCTGTTGTCCTGCCAGCGGATCCGCACGCCGTATTCCGAAGCCAGCTCGTTCGCGATGCGGTTGACGGCGGCGACGGCTTCGTCGTGGCTGAGTCGGTGTCTGCGCCGTATCCGTATGCTGGGCATGGTTCGGGGAGCGCAGTGGCTCAGGCGCGGGCCTCGGCAGCGCTCTCGAGTTCCTCGAAGGCGGCGGCGATGCCTTCCGCGATACGGTCGGGGTCCGGGATGGCCCGGCGGCCGGTCAACAGGCCGAAATGGAGATTGCCGGCGTAGCTGTAGATGGTCACGTTCATGGACATGCCGGGCGGAATGGTGGAGATGGGATAACTGGCCATCAGCCGCGCACCGCGGATGTAACGCGGCTCGGTACCGCCGATGACATTGGAAACCAGCACGTTGCCGAGCGGCGGGAAACGCTCGGACAGGTGCGCCAGATCGCCGATCTGCATCAGCGTCTGCACGAGGATGGTGTAGGCCTCGGCGGCCTCGATCCCCATCTCGGCATACTCGTGCTTGACGCGGCCGGCGTGCTCGTGGATCTCCTGCAGCCGGGCCAGCGGATCGGATTCGCCGGAGGCGAGCTCGAGCAGAGCGATGGTCACCTGGTTGCCGCTGCCGCCCTCGTCACTGCGCACGGAGATCGGCATCTGTGCCACCAGCGGCTTGTCGGGATGCTCGTCACGCTCGTCGAGATAGCGCCTCAGCGCGGTGTCGCAGAGCGCGAGGATCACATCGTTGACGGTCACGCCCTGCTGTTTCGCCAGCGACCTCGTCCGGTCGAGCGAAAGGCTGCATACGCCGAAGGCCCGGGCGGCCGTCAGCGGCTGATTGAACGCCGTGCGCGGCGCGGTGAAGGGCACGGGCAGCTCGTCGCCACCGCCGAGGAGTCGCCAACCGTGGCGCAGCGCGAGCTGACTGAGTTGCGGCCCCACCATGGCGAGACGGCCGAAAGTCTTCGCCGAGCCGAACAGGGTCTCGACGATGCCCTTGCGCACCGCCTCGTGCTCGCGGCTTTGCTCGGCATTGGCCCACATCGGCGCCACGTCCTCGTCGGGCGTCTTCGACAGGCTCGCCATCGAACGCCGGGACATGCTGATGCCGTCCATGTAGGCGTGATGGATCTTGGCGTAGACGCCGAAGCGGCCGCCTTCGAGCCCCTCGATGACGTAGACCTCCCACAGCGGCGCGTTGCGGTCGAGCAGGCGGCCGTGCAGCTGTGCCACCCGGTCCAGCAGGTCCTGTCCACGGCCCGGCGCCGGCAGTGCCTCGTGGAAGATGTGATCGGCCAGGTCCATGTCCGCATCGACCACCCAGCGCGGACGGCCCGCCAGCGGGACTTTCAGCTTCTGGTTGAACGGCTCCACCGGCTCGCTGGCCAGCATATCCGCCACCAGGCCGCGCACGAAGTCCTCCGGCGCATCCGGCGGCGGCTCGAAGACCTGCAGACCGCCCACGTGACGCGGGCTGTCCTTCGTCTCGAGCAACAGCAGCATGTAGTCGAGGAGTGACAGCTGCGACATGGCCACCTCGGCGCCGGATATCTGTTCAACCGGCGTCGAGGATAACGCGCGATCCCTGCCCCCGTCACGTTGCCCTCACGGAAAGGGGCAGGTTCAGCCGGCCTTCTCCTCCACCCTGGCGAGCAGCTCCCGGATCTCCTCGCGCCGGCCCTGATCGGCAAGTGTGCGGTCCGGTCGGGACGGCGCCTCCAGCGCATGCTCCAGCGCCCGCCGCGCCGCGTCGTAGTCCTTCTCCTCGTACAGGAATTCGCCGTAGAAATAGTTCGGGTCGATCCCGTCCGGGTTCATGGCGATGGCCTTCTCCAGATATTCCCTCGCCCGGTCCTTGTCGCCGAAGCCGATGAAGCCGCCGGGCACCTTGTAGTACAGCGCGCCGAGACTGGTATAGACGGATCCCTGGAGAACGGTCGGATCAAGTTTCTCGGCGGCATGCAGCGCATCCCGGGACTTCTTCGCCAGGCCCATGGCACCGAACGGTCCTTTCACCCCGGCGTAGGTGCTGAGCACGATGCCCTGCCATACCAGGGGTTCGGCCCGCCCCGGATAGGCCGCGACCAGCGCGGCCGCGTCGTCCGCGAGGGCCTCGAACGCGTCCTTCTGCTCGCGCCCTTCCAGCTGATAGTTGGCCTCGGCCCAGCGTTGCTGGACTTCCAGCAGGCCCTGCTCCATGTCCGCCGCCCGGGCCAGGCCCGCGGCCGTCAGGCCGAGCACGAGCATCGCGCCGGCCAGCATGATCCGGGCAGTTGCCCGGGTCCGAATCGTCCGTATCATCTTGTTCACCTCATTGACTGGAAGTACGTGGACGGAGGTACGCCTCCACCACCGGTCTCTGCCTGCCGAGCGCACCGTCGACCAGGCGGGGTGCGACCGCGTTCAGTTTCACGAACAGGCGCTCCGGCCAGCCGATGAATCGTTCCGGCCGGGAACCGGCCAGCAACGCCATCGCCCGCCGGGCCACCCGCTCCGGGGGATCCATGGCGACCCCCAATTCCTCGTTCATGCGGCATGCGGCGTCGCCGTTCATCCGCGTCCGGGTCGCGCGCGGAGCGAGGTAGAGCACGTCGAGAGCGGTACCGGCGCACTCCCGACGCAGCGCTTCGGTGAAACCGTGCAGCCCGAATTTCGTCGTGGAATAGACGGTCTGGCCGGGCATGCCGATGGAACCCAGCACCGAGCCGACGTTCAGCAGCCAGGCCGCCGGCCGTGCCAGGAGATGGGGCAGCAGGGTCCGCGTCAGGAGCATGGGCGCCAGCAGATTGGTCTGCACCAGCGCCTCGATGTCCGCCGCGCTCTGGTCGTCGAAGCGGGCCAGCGAATTCACGCCCGCATTGTTGATCAACATGTCGATGCCGCCCTCGAAGCCCCGGGCCCGCCGCGCGAGGCGCTCTCTGGCGGTGGCATCCGTGATGTCGCCCGCCTCGGTCAGGATGACCGTCCGACGCCCGACTGGCCGGGCTTTCTCCGCCAGTTCATCCGCCAGCGCCCCGAGTCTTGCCTCGTCCCGTGCGCTCAGCAGCAGGTGGGCTCCGGCCCGGGTCAGGTCACCGGCCAGTGCCGCGCCGATGCCGCCGGTGGCGCCGGTGAGGAGCACGCGTCGTCCGGCGAGATTCACGCCACGGCCTTCTCGGCCGCGTCCCCGGCGGCCGGCAACGAACGAAAGATGCCTGCATAGAGGAGGAAGAACCGGCGCGCGCAGTGACGGACCGCCCGGCGATCCTCGTCGCGCTCCAGCCGGTTCAGCAGGCCCGCCAGGAACTTCACGTGCTCCTGATCCACCTCGCCGTGGGAGATGAGGTAGGAGAAGGCGCTCTCGGGCAGCCCGAGGCTACGGCCGATGGAGGCCGCGGCCTGTCCCGCGATGGCGATGCTGGTGCCTTCCAGCACGTAGACCATGCCGAAGAAGCCCACCGGGTTGCCCCGGCCGATCGTGTCCCACGCATAGCTCACCATCTGCTCCGTCGCGAAGCCCGGCGTGCCGTGGCGCACCGCGTCTGCATCGCCGCCGGCCGCGGCGACGTCGTTCAGGATCCACTCCTGGTGGCCGTACTCGTCGTTGATGTAATGGACGATGGCGCCGCGCAGCCACTCGTAGTCGTCGCCGAGTCGGCTGCCGCAGGCCATCAGCAGGGGCACGGTGCACTTCACGTGGTGGTAGGCCTCGGTGAGGAATGCCCGGTATTGCGCCAGGGTCACGCGGCCCTCGAGGGCATCGCCGATGATCGGCGAGCGGAGCAGATGTTCGCGCTCGGCAGCGGTGTGGTCGGCCAGGGCCTGGAAGAAGTCGGTCATGCGTTGATCACCTTCTTGTGGGGCGCCGTGGCGCCGTGGATCAGATCGGTTAGCCGGCCGCCGTAGCGCCGGATGAGTGCGTCCCTGCGGAGCCGGCCGTTGGCCGTCAGTTCGCCCGTGTCCGGCCGGAACGGTGCGTCGGCCGGCAGCCAGGCCGAGACGCGCGCGTAATCGGGCAGCCGCCGATTCGCGGCATCGATGGCGGCCTGCACGCCCTCGGCGCTCACGGGACCGGCGGGCACGATCACGGCCGCATTGCGGGGCAGCGCTTCGCCCCAGACCAGTGCCTGCGCGATCGCAGGCTCGTGCACCAGTTCGCTCTCGACCCACTCGGGCGAGACGTTGCGGCCGAAGGCGGTGATGAACAGGTTCTTCTTGCGGCCCTGCACGTGCAGGAAGCCCTGGTCGTCCAGCCTGCCCAGATCTCCGGTGGCAATCTCGCCAGTGGCGACCTCGCCGCTGGCGATCGCGGGCTCTTCGTGCCCCGGCGCATCCAGATAGCCCGCCATCACGGCACCCGACACCATGATCTCGCCGTCGGCTGCGATCCTGACCCGCGCATGGGGCAGCGGGCGTCCAGCGCTGCCCGGGCGGCTGTCGCCCGGCGTGTTCAGCGACACCACGGAATGGCACTCGGAGAGGCCGTAACCCTCGTAGGCGGGCAGCCCGTGTGCATGGGCCTGCTCGAGTTCCGCAGGCGCCACACGGCCGCCGCCCACGGCGGCGAAGCGCAGGGGGCAGTCGGTCCAGGGGTCGACCTCGGCCGTCCGGTTCAGTGCGGCCAGCATCTGCGGCAGCAGGATCACGCTCTCGGCGCCGCTCTCGCCGATCGCGCGACGCAAGCGCAGCGGATCGAGACCGCTGGAGCCGCTGAGGCCCACATGCGCCAGCCCCGGCGCATGAATGGCGGCGCCGAGCAGCAGCGGCACGTAGACCCCCGCGATATTCTCGAGCAGGGTCGCCAGCGGCATGACGCAAAGGTGGCGCCGTACCCCAATCTCCCGCAGGCGGCCGGCCAGACTCGATGCGACCGCCTCCATGCCGGACCGGCCGAGGCACACGCCGCGCGGGCTGCCCGTGCTGCCCGAGGTATAGGTCACCTTGGCGATGTCGGTACGGCCGTTCAGGGCCGTATCGCGGCGAATCGAGCGGCGCAGCAGCATCAGGCTACCGGCACCGGCCAGAGGCCGCCGCCGGAAACCGTGCCGGTCGTCGGGCAACCCCTCTCCGCCGGCAGCCAGGACCGCATCGACGCCGGCATCGGTCAGCAGATGGTCCCGCTGAGTCCGCGTAAAGAAGAGCGGGACGGGCACGGCCGTAATTCCGGCCGCCGCCATCGCGAGATCGGCCACGATCCAGTCCGGGCCGTTGTCCGCCATCAGGGCGCAACGCCGGATTCGCGCCGCCCGCAGCTGGGAGGCGAGCGCCGTCACGCGCGCCTCCAGCGCCGCATAGCCCAGCACGCCACCCTCGGAGACCACGGCGGCGGCCAGCGGGCGCTCGGCGGCATGGCGGCCCAGGGCGGCCAGCACCGCGCTCATGCACCGGCCCCTGCGGTGCGGCACGCGGCGTCGACCGGAGTGCACCTGAATCCGGACGGCCGCTGCAGGTCGCCGACGATCACCCGCGGGTCGTGACGATAGTAATCGCCCCACGCGTCCTGGCGCCCGGTCACGCAGGCTTCCCTCGCGGCCGCGAGCTCGCAGCCGGCGAGACCGGCCTTCGCCAGCAGCGAACGCACCGGCCCGGTGGCCGTAAAGCACACCCAGCCGAAACCCTGCTGCAGCAGGAACGGCACCAGCTCTCGAAACAGCGGCACCACCACGTGCCGGCTTTCGACGGCCAGTTGCCCGATCTCCACCACGGCGGTTCGTGGCACCGGATGGCCTGCCACGGCCGCGATGGCCTCCTCCACGGGCCGGGAGAGATAGTCCTCCAGGTACAGCCGCTCCCGCGACGCCGGCCGTAGCCCGATGACGCCCCGGGCACCGTCTTCCCGGCAGGTCACCCGCAGCAGCCAGGGCATGAACTCCTCCACGCGGGCGCCGAAGTGATGAGCGTAGCAATCCCGTATCTCGGCCTCCAGTGCGCCCCTGCCGGGACTGGAAGCGCCGAGCAGATCGAGGCTCACGCCGGAGCGCAGCAGCCGGCCGGCCATCGGCGGCAAAACGTCGCGCATGTCGGTAAGGGGGTGGATCGGTGTCTTCACGCGGCCTCCTCTGCCAGTCGCATCCGTCGGCGTGATGCCGCCGGCTCGGACCGTTAGAGGCCGCGGCGGAGACAAATCCTTCGCACTTTTCGCAAGCTGCTGTCGCAGATGGGATTTTCCGTTCACTGGAAGGCCCTGCGGCGGCCTCGTGCCTGCAGTAAACTGCGTCCTCGGCTTCGGACGTCCCCGACCCAGGGAGGAACACTGATGACGACAGCGAAACGCATCGCCGGCCTCGCTCGCGTGCTGGCTCTCACAGTGCCGGCGGCGGCCGCGATGGCGGCCCCCCAGTCGTGGATGCGCAGCGACAACCCTCAGGGCCTGTACGTGCTGCTCTCCGTCGGGGAGGAATGCGCGATACGGCGCACGGAGGCGGACCTGGCGGTACAGACGGCATTCACCCGTCTCGAGGTGCCCCGGGCGTCCGGCTGGGCTCCCGGCGAGCTGTTCCTGACGGCGGAGGTGGACTGCACCCAGACCACGAATTACCCGGACATCTATCTCTATGTCACCCGCGTGGGCTTCGCCGTGAATTACCAGGAGCAGCCGGCCTACATGATGCAGTACGTCAGGGCCCGGTATGAGAGCTTCGGCATTGACAGCCTCGGCAACATCGACCAGATCCTCACCCAGAGCGTGGAGGCGGCGCTGACGGACTACAAGGCGGCCAACGCCGGACCCGGCGCCAGGGACGAAAGCGGGTGAGCCGCCGGGGCCCGTTCGGGCCGGTTCCGGGGGCTGCGCTGGCCCTGATGCTGGCGGCAGCCGGCGTCGCCGCTGCGCCGTTCGACTACATGCGCAAGAACGAGCCGAACGCCCTGTACTGCATGGCCAGCGTCGGCGACAACTGCCCCCTGGACGACGCCGCGGTACAGGCACTCATCGACGACGTCACGCGCCGCTTCAGCCTCACCCGTCTCGGAACGTCGAGCGACCACGAACCGCTGTTCTACGTCGAACTCTATTGCCACCGGCGGGAGGGCAGCGAGACGGCCTACTCAGTGGAGACGGGATTCGCCGAGTGGGTGGGCGACGACCGCCAGCACCTCATGAAATACGCCTACTACCCCTATCGCTCCGTGGGCTATGGCGGCGCCGTGGATATCAGCGAAACCCTGCGGCGGCGCATCGAGGACGCGCTGGAGGACTACCTCGCGGCCAATTTCCCCGCCGCCGGCGAGACTCAGTAGCGGCCGTGCTGCTTGAAGATGTAGTTGCTGAGTTCGATGAACTCGTAATTCATCCGGCTGAGGGTCTTGTGGGCCGAGCGCACGATGGCGCGCATCACCTTGTAGACGATCCCCGGATGCTCGTCCACGAGGCCCTCGAAAGCGTCGCGTTTCAGACTGAACACGCGGCTGTCGCAGAGCGCACGCAGTCCTACGGTGTGCGGGGCGCCGTCGATGAAACTGAGCTCTCCCGCCTGTTCCCCCTCGCGGAGGATGCCCAGCGTGGCCGTCTCGCCCGCGCCGGCCTGCTTCACCACCTCGAGCTTGCCCTCCAGAAGCACGTGCAGCGAGTCGTCGGTGGCGCCCTCGGTCGTGAGATACTCGCCGTCCCCGAGACTGCGCATCTCCATCAGCGAGGCGAGCGTACTGGCTTCCTCGTCCGTCAGCTCGGCACCCAGCGATGAGTCGAGAATCAGTCTGGCGGCGTTCTCCATCTTTTTTCCTTGCTTGTCCGGTGCGCCCGGGGATGATACGTAATGCGTCGGCGTCTGCGCAGACCCGTACACGATCGCAAAGGCATGCAACCACAGATCAGGCCGGGCGCCTATCCGCGTAAACCGCGACCGGCCACCGGGAGGAACCCGTCACCATGGAAGCCCTGTTCGATACCGTCGAGGCCCGCGTCGTCGGCGCCCTGATGGAGAAAGAGATAACGACGCCGGATCACTATCCGCTGTCGCTGAACGCGCTGACGAATGCCTGCAACCAGAAGAGCAACCGGGACCCGGTGATGAATCTCACCGAGACCGAGGTGCAGGAAGCGCTGGATTCGCTCCATCGCAAGCACCTGGTGCTGGACCGCAGCGGCTTCGGCAGCCGGGTGGTGAAGTTCAAGCAGCGGTTCTGCAACACCGAGTTCAGCGACCTGCACTTCACGCCCGGCGAGACCGCCATCGTCTGCCTCCTGCTCCTGCGTGGGCCGCAGACACCCGGCGAACTGCGTTCCCGCAGCGGACGGCTGCACACCTTCGGCAGTCTCGGCGAGGTCCAGCAATGCCTCGAGTCCCTCGCCGGCCGCGAGGAAGGCGCGCTGGTCGCCGCCCTGCCCCGGGAACCCGGCCGCCGGGAGATCCGCTGGACGCACCTGTTCTGCGGGGAGCCCGCCGCTGCCGAAACCCGGGCTGCCGCTCCGGTGACGCCGTCGCAGCCGGCCGCGGAGAAGGCGGATGCCACGCTGGAACGGATTGAGGCGCTGGAGGAACGGGTGGCCGATCTCGTGGAGCGGCTGGCTCGGCTGGAGCGCCGGGGCGTGGACGACTGACGGTTCTGGATATCCGGAAGGACCCGCGACAAAGCCGGCCCCGATGTGAGACCAGCTCGAGAAAGGCGCTATAACTTATTGTTTCTGGTGCCCGGGGCGAGACTCGAACTCGCACGACCGAAGTCAGCGGATTTTAAGTCCGCAGCGTCTACCAATTCCGCCACCCGGGCGCACCGGCATCAAGAAAGGGCCCGCCGGCAGCACCGCCGGCGGGCACCCGAAAAATTCCAGAGATTCCGGGACCCGGCGTTCAGCCGTTCATCCCGGGTGGCATCAGCCCCCGCCGGGCGGGCTCTGCGCGTCCTGGTAAGCCGGCCTGCGCTGGATGTCCTCCGTCGCCTTCTGGCCGAACTCCGATGCGCCGTCCCAGGCTTCCTGTGTGGCGCAGACCGTCTCGGAGAAGCGCGTCCCCGTCTTGACGATTTCCTTGCAGATCAGCTTCGGCTTGTCGCCCCCGCCGCCGGCCGCCTGGGTATCGCCGGCGGCGGGGTTGTCGGCCTGCGCGACCGTCGCGGCATCGCCACCACCGTTGGCGGCACAGCCTGCCAGCAGCAACGCGGTGGCCAGCGCCAATCCTGATGACTTGATATTCATGTGTTCCTCTCCCTGATGCCGGAGGATGATGTATTCGCACGCACCCTTTTGGAGCATGCTAGCCGAGCCAAACGCAGGTGGCAAACGGACGGAAGGTTTCAGGGAGGAAAGGAAAGTGGGTGGAGGCTAGGGTCGGAATCGAACCGGCGTACACGGCTTTGCAGGCCGCTGCATAACCACTCTGCCACCTAGCCACCGCTTGCCCACGGCCCCGGCGGCGCCGGGGACCCGGACCATACCACACAAGGCCCCGCACGGGCACTGGTTTCTCGGGCCGCGCAGGACCCCGGTCCGCACCCCCGATATTAGGAAATCTCCGCCTCCGCGTGAACAGCCTCCGCCGGCTCTTCCTCTTCGATGACGTGCTGCGCGTCGCGCCCCGAGCCGAGCAGCACCGCCACCCAGCGGGTGTCCTCGTTGGCCTCCAGGCCGATCTTCAGGGTCATGGTGAGCGGCACCGAGAGCAGCATGCCCACCGGGCCGAACACCCAGCCCCAGAACACGATGGACAGCAGCACCACCAGTGGCGAGATGCCCACGCCGTAGCCCATCATCCGCGGCTCGATGACGTTGGCGTAGATCAGATTGATGATCAGGTATCCGATGGCGATTCCCACCGCGGGTCCGAGGCCGAACTGGAGCAGCGCCAACAGCACGGCCGGTATGGCGGCGATGATCGAGCCGATCACCGGAATATAGTTCAGCAGAAAGGCGAGCAGCCCCCAGAGCAGCGGGAAGTCGAGGCCCACGGCCCAGGTCAGGAGCCAGGCCGAGACGCCCGTGGCCACGCTGACGAGCGTCTTGATGCCGAGATAGCGCCCTAGGTTGACCAGGAAGTCGCGGAACGCCGCCATATGCTCTTCGCCGCGGCCGAAGGCGGCCGTGATCTTCACCGGGAAGGTGGAGGCCTCCAGCAGAATGAAGGTCATCGTCAGGAAGATGAGCAGCGTGTTGGTGAGGACGTCCCTGAGCGCGTTCAGCGTATTGGCGGCCATGCCCATGGCCCAGCCGGGGTCGATCATGTCGCCCAGGCTCTCGATGGGCTGGTCGCTGTCGACGCGCGCCGCGACGAATTTCAGGAACCCGTCCATCATCGCGTCCAGGCGGGCCTGGTACGTGGGCAGGGCGGCCGTGAACTCGGCAATGGACGTGCCCACGATCACGCCGAACACGGCGAGAATCAGCATCATCACGACGACGATCAGCAGCACCGCCACCACCGCGGGGATGCGCTGGCGCTGCATGAACAGCAGCGGGCGCACGCTCACCAGCGACAGGAACACGGCCAGCAGGAACGGCACGAGCAGCACCTTCGCCGCCTGCATGGCGAAGATGATGATGATGACCGCCGCCACGCTGATCAGCGTGGTCCGGCCTCTGACCAGCGGTTCACTCACAAGCGTGTCTGCCGCGATGCCCTCTGTGCCGACCGGCGCCGACCTGGGCCGAAGTTGCCCGACCGGACGGGCCGTCGATCTGCCGTCGGCCTAGTGTGCCCGCCGCTTGCGGCCGCCGCAATGCGGCCCGGAGGAAGCGGCTCAGAAACGATAGCGGGCCTCGACGCCGATCATGCGTGGCGGGCTCGGCCAGGCGATGTCCGTGCGCAGGCTCGTGAAACGGCGGGAGACGTAGTACTCGATCCACTCCTCGTCCGTGGCGTTCTCCGCGAAGGCGGTCACGCTCCAGGCGTCGCCACGCAGGCCGAGGCGCAGGTCCACGACGGTGTAGGCGCCCTCCGCGTCCCGGCCGTCGATGCTCCAATAGGTCTTGCCCCGACGGTCGATGTCGACGCGGGCGAAGCCCTGCCAGGGCCCCAGCGGCCAGACGTACTCCCCGCTCAGGTTCAGGGTGTACACGGGTGCGCCGGGCACTTCGTTGCCGATCACGTCCGATGGCGGCACGGTAAGCCCCGGTTCGGCGCCGATGGCCTCGATCTCGCTGTCCACGAAACCGTAGGCGAGCGCCAGCGTCAGGCCGTCCACGGGCCGGATCACCGCCTCCACCTCGCCGCCGAGGATGCGGCTCTCGTCCGCGTTGATCAGCGCCTGTGAGCCGAACGGGTCGAACAGGAACCACTGCTGGTTCTCGTAATCGATGTAGAACGCCGCCACGTTCAGCACGCGGCTGCCGTCGGCGCTGGCGTACTTCAGGCCCAGTTCGTAATTGTCCAGGTGCTCGGAGTCGAAGGACGGAGCGAACTGCACCGCCGGGTCGTTCGCGAGCGTATTGAAACCGCCGGGCCGGAAGCCCTCGGCATAGGTCGCGAACAGGTTCAGGTTCCCGGTTAGCGCATAAGCCAGTTGAAGTTTCGGCTGGAACTCACTGAATTCCTTAATACCATTGGCAAGCGGGTTGTTCGTATCGTTCTCCCGCCTCACGTCGTCGAAGCGCCCGGCCACGGTCAGCTCGAGCCGGTCCGTGAGGTCCATGCTCACCTGGCCGAATACGGCGCGAGTCTCGTACTGCTCGTTCAGGATGGCCGGCGCCTGGGGCACGAAGAAGGCACTCCCGGGGCTCCAGTCGCCGCCGTTCTGGAAGCCGGCGACGTTCAGGAAAGTGGCCAGCGTGCGGTCGCGCTCCTGGTCGCTGTAGTAGGCGCCGACGATCCAGCGCAGGCCTTCCTCCGCGGTCGACACCAGGCGGAGCTCCTGGCTGAACTGGCTCTGGTTGTCGTCGACATCGATGTTCAGGAATTCACGGTCCGTCTGGTCCAGGTCCTGATCGTTGCGTGACTCCAGGTCGTGCCAGCCGGTGATCGAGGTCAGGGTGAAAGCGTCGAAGCCGTAGTCCACCTTGGCGGTGTAGTCGTCGAAACTGACACTCGATACGCCGAGGATATTGGACTGGATGGTGTATGTGGTGTTGTTCAGGGGGAACGGGAATGGATCGCCCGGGAGCCGGTTCTCCTCGGTGTCGGCCGAACCCGGCATGAAGTAGCCGGAGCCGGCCTCCTGGTCCGCGTACTGGTAACGCACGTCCACGCTCAGCCGTTCGTTCGGCTCGATCAGCAGGCGGCCGCGCAGCGACGTGGAGTCCTTGAAGTCCACGTACTGGCCGAGGCCCTCGTTGAGCAACTGGCCGTCCCGGTCATTGTTGTAGACCGCGAGGCGGCCGCGCACCTTGTCGGAGAACAGCGGGCCGGAGACGGCGCCCTGCACGGTGTAGTCGTCGCCCTCGCCCACTCGGGTCTCCACGTAGGCTTCGAGATCGTCGGTGGGGCCCCGGGTGGTGATATTCACGGCCCCCGCGACGGAGTTTCGCCCGTAGAGCGCGCCCTGCGGTCCGCGCAGCACCTCGATCTGCTCCACATCGAACAGATCCTGGGTGGTAACCAGCGAGTTGTTCACGGTGACGCCGTCGACGACGAAGGCGAGCGGCGTTTCACCGATACCCCGCTGCTGTGTGACGCCGCGGATGGTGATGGTGCTCTGGCCCACCTCCTGGTCGTCGGAGAAGCGCAGATTGGGCGTCAGTGCCGCTACGTCGTTCATGCGCTGAATGGAGGCGTCCTCGATGGCCGCCTTGTCGAACACCGTGATCGCATCGGCAATGTCCTGGAGGTTCTCGCTGCGGCGGCGTGCGGTAACGATGACCTCGTCGATCGTGGCGTCGCTCGCGCTAACGCCGTCGGCCTCTTCCTGAGCGGGCAGCGGCCCGGCGGCCATCACGGCGACGAGACAGACGGCAGCGGTGCCGCCAATCCTGCGGGGCGGAGTCATTCTCGAATTGTCCTTTATTCGTCAGTGACTTGATGCGGGCGGAGCCGGCGCTGGCAGATTACCAGATCGGGCCAGCCGGGCGAACCGGCCAGCGCAACGAATCAGGGCCCCGTTGCGGGGCCCTGAAGCTGTCTGGAGCGGGAAACCGGGCTCGAACCGGCGACCTCAACCTTGGCAAGGTTGCGCTCTACCAACTGAGCTATTCCCGCCTAGTCTCGAAGGGACCGCAATTCTAGCGACTCCCGGGGGACTGTCAAGGCACCGCGATCAGCTATTCGCGTTCAGCACCGGCCAGGCCGCCTTGAGGTAGGCATACATGGACCACAGCGTCAGGCCCGCCGCCGCCAGCAGAAACAGGAACCCCGCGTCGTAGACCGGCAGACCGCCGGTATCGAGGTGCCAGACCATGAGGGTCAAGCCGATCATCTGCAGGGTGGTCTTCACCTTGCCCACCATGGAGACGGCCACCGTCGTGCGCTGGCCGAGCCCCGCCATCCACTCCCGCAGGGCGGATACGGTGATCTCGCGGCCGATGATGATGGCGGCCACGAGGGCGAGCGAGATGCGCTGATCCGTCTGCACCAGGAGCACCAGCGCGACGGCGACGATGAGCTTGTCCGCCACCGGGTCCAGGAACTCCCCGAAGGGCGTGATCTGGCCGAGCTTGCGGGCGACGTAGCCGTCCAGCCAGTCTGTGATGGCTGCCAGCATGAAGACCACCGCGGAGGCCGGGCGGCCCCACTCGTACGGCAGGTAGAACAGCACCACGAACAGCGGGATGGCGGCGATGCGTATCCAGGTCAGTGTATTCGCGGTATTCAGTTGCACGGCAGCCCCGTCACCATCAATTCGTCTGCGCCTCGCCGGCCGGTTCCTGCTCGGCGTGGAGTACAGTATAAATGCGCTCGGCCAGTACGCGGCTGATACCGGGTACTTTGGTCAGGTCGTCCATACCGGCGGCGGAAACGCCCTTCAGTCCGCCGAAGTGGCGGAGCAGATCCCTGCGCCGCTTGGGACCGAGCCCCGGAATGTCCTCGAGCACGGAGCCCCGGCGCGCTTTCGCGCGGCGCGCCCGGTGGCCGGTGATGGCGAAACGGTGCGCCTCGTCGCGGATATTCTGTATGAGCAGCAGCGCCGGCGAGCCGGACGGGAGGGTGCGTGGATAGGCCTCCTCCTCCACCCAGAGCTGCTCGCTGCCCGGCCGCCGCGCCCGGCCCTTGGCCACCGCCACCACCTTCAGGAACTCCAGATCCAGATCGGACAGGATCTCCAGTGCCTGGGTGCGCTGGCCCCGGCCGCCGTCGATCAGGACGAGGTCAGGCAGGGGTACCTCGCCCTTTTTCACGCGCTTGTAGCGCCGCTCCAGCACCTCACGCATGGCGGCGTAGTCGTCGCCGGCGGCCGTGCCCCGGATGTTGAACCGGCGATAGTCGGATTTCATCGGCCCCTCGGGCCCGAAGACCACGCAAGAGGCCACCGTGGCCTCGCCGCCGGTATGAGAGATGTCGAAGCACTCGAGGCGCTCCGGCACGTCGTCCAGTGCCAGTGTTTCGGCAAGGGCCTCCAGCTGCCGGCTTACGCCGGCATTGCCGGCGGCGCAGAGATCCGCCCCCTGGCGGGCGTTGGTCGCGGCCATCTGCAGCCAGCGCGCCCGGTCGCCGCGCACCCGGTGGCGGACTTCCACCCGGTGTCCTGCCCGACCGGTCAGGGCCTCGCCCAGCAGGTCGGCGTCCTCCACTGCCCGTTCCACCAGGATCTCCCGCGGCGGCGCCGACTCGAGGTAATACTGGCCGAGAAAGGACGACAGCACCTCGTCGTCGGGCGTATCCGGCGCCACCTTCGGATAGTGGGAGCGGCTGCCCAGCAGGCGGCCGTGGCGGACGAACAGCACGGCCACGCAGACGATGCTGCCCCGCCGGGCCAGCGCCACGGCGTCGACGTCCGTCGCGCTCTCCCGGGAGACCATCTGCTCGGCATCCACCCGCTTCAGGCGTGCGATCTGGTCGCGGAACTGCGCCGCCCGCTCGAATTCCAGTGCCTCGGCGGCCGCCTCCATGCGCTCCACCAGGCTGTCGATCACGGCCTGATTGCGCCCCTCCAGGAACGCGATCGCGTTCTGCACGTCCCGCGCGTAGTCCGCCTCGTCGATGTGGCCGACGCAGGGCGCCGAACAGCGCCGGATCTGATACTGCAGGCACGGCCGCGAGCGGTTGGCGAAGAAGGTATCGGTGCAGTTGCGCAGCAGGAAGAGCTTCTGCAGCTCCCCGAGGGTACGGCGTACGGCGCCCGCGCTGGGATAGGGCCCGAAGTAGCGCCCCCGGGCGCGCCGCGCGCCCCGGTGGAAGGCCAGCCGCGGGTAGGCATGCTCGGTCACGTGGATCCAGGGATAACTCTTGTCGTCCTTCAGGAGCACGTTGTAGCGGGGGCGCTCCCGCTTGATGAGGTTGTGCTCCAGGATGAGTGCCTCGGCCTCGGTGTTGGTGACCGTCACCTCGATATCGCGGATCTCCGCCACCAGCGCCATGGTCTTGGCGTCCTTGGCCTTGCCGCTGAAGTAGCTGCCGACCCGCTTGCGCAGATCTCTGGCCTTGCCCACATAGAGGATCGCGCCATCCCCGTCCAGCATCCGGTAGACGCCGGGCCGGTGGCTCAGGTTCGCGAGGAATCGGCGATGATCGAAGGCGGCCCCGTCCATGATGTCTAGGATAACGGACGGAGCCTGACTATGGCGGGCCGGCGGCGCCCGGGCGTCGTCTGAGCTGCCCTCTCAGCCGCCGACGAGTTCCCGCGCCCGGCCGATGACGGCATGGAACATCTCTTCGGTCAGACGCCGCGTCTGCGTGTTGTAGCGGCTGCAGTGGTAGGAATCCAGCAGGGTCAGCCCGCCCGGCAGCGCGTGTTCCGCACCATGGCCGAAGCCGTTCGCGTTCAGCTTCATGCTGAACGCCTTCAGCACCGCCCGGTGGGCGATGGAGCCCAGCGCCAGCACCACGCCGCCCTCGCCCACCGTGCCGAGTTCGGCCTGCAGATAGGGACTGCACTCGTCCACCTCGGCGGTGGTCGGCTTGTTCTGCGGCGGCAGGCACTTCACGGCGTTGGTAATACGGCAATTCGTGAGCTCCAGCCCGTCGTCGACGAAAACCGACTCGGGCCGGCTGGCGAAGCCGGCGTCGTAGAGCGCCCGGTACAGGAGGATGCCGGCGAAATCGCCGGTGAACGGCCGCCCGCTCCGGTTGGCGCCGTGCATGCCCGGGGCGAGACCCACGATCAGCAGGCTCGCCTCCGGGTCGCCGAACGGCGGCACCGGCAGGGCGTGGTAGTCGGGGCGCTTCTCGCGCACCGCGGCGAGGTGGGCGGCCAGACGCGGACAGCGGGTGCAGTCCGGGTCGTACTGGTCCCGCGATACCTCCGTCTCGGGCACGGCCATCAGTCGTCCATATGCCGAATGACGGCTTCGCCGAAGCCCTTCGTACCCACCAGCGTGGCTCCCGGAATGAGCTGATCGAGCTCCTGCTCCACGTCCTGCTTGCCGTGGGGATGGCTGCCGGCGGGACGCTTCGGTTTGCGGATCGCCTCGCGCAGCCGCGCGAGATCGAAGGTGAGCTCCTTGGCGGCGATGGTGTTCGCCACGCCCTTGATGATGAGGTCGGCCGCCTCGGTCCAGCCCAGGTAGCGGAGCATCATCTCGGCGGAGAGGATGAGCGAGCCCGGGTTCACCCGGTCCTTGCCGGCGAAACCGGGCGCCGTGCCGTGGGTGGCCTCGAACACGCCGACGCCGTCGCCGATGTTGCCCCCGGGGGCGATGCCGATGCCGCCCACCTGGGCCGCGAGGGCATCGGAGATGTAATCCCCATTCAGGTTCAGCGTGGCGATCACGTCGTATTCCTCGGGCCGCAGCAGGATCTGCTGCAGGAAATTATCGGCAATCACGTCCTTGACGATGATCTCGCGCCCGGTCCGCGGATTCGGGAAGGCGTGCCAGGGCCCGCCGTCCTTCGGCTCCGCGCCGAACTCCTCGCGGGCGACTTCGTAGCCCCACTGGCAGAACGCGCCCTCGGTGTACTTCATGATGTTGCCCTTGTGCACCAGGGTCACCGAGCCGAGATCGTTGTCGACGCAGTAGTTGATGGCCTTGCGCACGAGGCGCTCGGAGCCCTCGCGGGAGACCGGCTTGATGCCGATCCCGGAACTCGAGGGGAAGCGGATCTGGGTGGCGCCCAGTTCTTCCTGCAGAAACTTGATCAGCTTCTGCACCTCCTGGGAGCCCGTGGCGTACTCGATGCCCGCGTAGATGTCCTCGGTGTTCTCGCGGAACACCACCATATTCACCAGGTCGGATTCCTTCATCGGCGTGCTGACGCCGGGGAAGTAGCGGATGGGCCGCACGCAGGCGTACAGATCCAGCGTCTGGCGGATGGAGACGTTCAGCGAGCGGATGCCGCCGCCGATGGGCGTGGTCAGGGGGCCCTTGATGGAGACCACGTATTTCTCCAGCGCGTGCAGCGTCTCCTCGGGCAGGAAGTTGGCGCTGTCGTAGACCTCGCTGGCCTTCTTGCCCGCATAGACCTCCATCCAGGCGATGCGGCGCTCGCCGCCGTACGCGCGGCTCACCGCGGCGTCGACCACGTCCTTCATGACCGGCGTCACGTCCCTGCCGATGCCGTCGCCCTCGACGAACGGGATGACGGGCTCGTCCGGCACGTTCAGCCGGAAGTCCCGGTTCATGGTGATGACGTCGCCGCGCTCCGGGATCTGGATCTTCTCGTACTGCATCGTGTGTTCCTCTGGACCCGCAAAGAAAACGGCGCCCCCGGGGGCGCCGTTCCTAGCATACTCCAACGATGGCTCAGCTGGCCTCGTCGAACTGCTCCTCCTCGGTGGAACCGGTCAGCGCCGTGATCGAGGACTCCGCGCTCACCGCCTGAGTGACGGCGTCGAAGTAGCCGGCGCCCACTTCCCGCTGGTGGCGGGTGGCGGTGTAGCCGTCCTTCTCCGAGTCGAATTCCGCCTGCTGCAGCTCAACGTAGGCCGCCATCTGGCGTTCCCGGTAGCCCTTCGCCAGCGTGAACATGCTGTAGTTCAGCGCGTGGAAGCCCGCCAACGTGATGAACTGGAACTTGTAGCCCATGGCCGCGAGTTCCTTCTGGAACTTGGCGATGGTCTTGTCGTCCAGGTTCTTGCGCCAGTTGAACGACGGCGAGCAGTTGTATGCCAGCAGCTGGTCCGGGTACTCCTTGTGCATGGCCTCGGCGAACGCCTTCGCCTGCTCCAGGCTCGGCGTGGACGTCTCGCACCACACCAGGTCGGCGAAAGGCGCGTAAGCCAGCGCCCGGTCGATGGCCTGCTCCAGGCCCGGCTTCACCCGATAGAAGCCCTCGGCGGTGCGCTCGCCGGTGATGAAGCGCTGGTCGCGCTCGTCGATGTCCGAGGTGAGCAGGTTGGCGGCGTCGGCATCCGTGCGGGCCACCACCAGGGTGGGCACGTTGCAGACGTCGGTGGCCAGTCGGGCCGCGGCCAGCTTGCTGACGGCCTCCTGGGTGGGCACGAGTACCTTGCCGCCCATGTGGCCGCATTTCTTCGCCGAGGACAGCTGATCCTCGAAGTGCACGCCGGCCGCGCCTGCATCGATCATCGCCTTCATCAGTTCGAAGGCATTCAGCACGCCGCCGAAGCCAGCTTCGGCGTCGGCGACGATGGGCTGCATCCAGTCGATGGAGTTGTCGCCCTCGGCCTGGTGGATCTGGTCCGCACGCAGCAGCGTGTTGTTGATGCGCCGCACGACGGCCGGCACCGAGTCTGCCGGGTACAGCGACTGGTCGGGATACATCTCGCCGGCCAGGTTGGCGTCACCCGCCACCTGCCAGCCGGACAGATAGATGGCATTCAGGCCGGCCTTCACCTGCTGCATGGCCTGGTTGCCGGTCAGTGCGCCGAGCGCATTCACGAAATCTTTCTCGTGGATGTATTTCCACAGCTTCTCCGCGCCCTGGCGCGCGAGGGAGTATTCCACCTCTACCGTGCCGCGCAGCCGTACGACGTCTTCTGCACTGTAGGGTCGGGTTACGCCTTTCCACCGCGGGTCGCTGTCCCACGATTTCTGAAGCTCCTCGGCTGACATGACACTCATGATTCTCTACTCCTCGCTGACACGCCGTTAGTGGGTTTCGGATGGTACGCGATGGTCACGGCGGGACCATTGGTACTTTGGTCTAATGTAGTGAAAGGGATCAGTCGATCTCCCGGTAGGCCTCCAGCGTCAGGAAGCTCTCGAAGTCGTCCTCGCGGGTGATCTTGTCCATCAGCTCCGCGGCCCTCTCGTAGTTGCCCGCGGCGAATGCCTCCTCGCCGACCTCCTCGCGGATCTTTTCCATCTCCTCCGCCAGCACGGATTCGAACAACTCCAGGGTGACCGGCCGGCCGTCGTCGAGCACGCCGGTCTCGTGGTGCACCCACTGCCAGACCTGGGCGCGGGCGATCTCCGCCGTGGCCGCATCCTCCATGAGGTTGTACAGGGGCACGCAGCCGTTGCCGCCGAGCCACGCCGCCATGTACTGCACGCCCACCGAGATGTTGTTGCGCAGCCCCGTCTCGGTGATGCGCCCCTGGGGCACCTGCAACAGGTCCGCCGCGGTCACCTCAACGTCGTCGCGCTGGCGGTCCACCTGGTTCGGCTGCGGCATGTGGCGGTCGAAGATCTCCATGGCGATCGGCACGAGGCCGGGATGGGCCACCCAGGTGCCGTCGTGGCCGTCGGTGGCCTCGCGCTCCTTGTCGGCCCGCACCTTGGCGATGGCCTCCTCGTTCGCCTCAGGATCGTCCTTGATCGGGATCTGGGCTGCCATGCCGCCGATCGCGAAGGCGCCCCGGCGATGACAGGTCCTGATCACCAGCAGCGAATAGGAGCGCAGGAAGTGGGTGGTCATGCCCACCTCGTTGCGGTCCGGCAGCACGAATTCCGGGAACTTCCGGAATTTCTTGATGAAGCTGAAGATGTAGTCCCAGCGCCCGCAGTTCTGGCCGACGATGTAGTCCTTCAGCGCGTACAGGATCTCGTCCACCTCAAACGCCGCCAGTATCGTCTCGATGAGCACGGTGACCTTGACGGCCCCTTCGTCCACCGCGCCGGCCTTCTCGGCGAAGCGGAACACGTCGGACCAGAGCGCGGCTTCCTTGTGGCTCTCCATCTTCGGCAGATAGAAATACGGCCCGGTGCCCTGATTCTTGAGTTCTTTCGCGTTGTGGAACAGGTACAGGCCGAAGTCCACGAACGCGCCCGGCACCTCCTCGCCGTCCACCTTCAGGTGCTTCTCGAACAGATGCCAGCCACGCGGCCGGACGATCAGGGTGGCGATCTTGTCGCCCAGCTCGTAGTGCTTGCCGTTGGGCGCGTCGAAGCTGATGCTGCGCCGCGCCGCGTCGCGCAGGTTGATCTGCCCCTGGACCACGTTGTACCAGTTGGGCGTCATCGAGTCCTCGCAGTCGGCCATGAACACCTTCGCGCCCGAGTTCAGCGCATTGATGACCATCTTGCGGTCGGTCGGGCCGGTGATCTCCACCCGGCGGTCCTGCAGGTCTGCCGGCGCCTCGGTCACCTTCCATTCGGACTCACGGATCTCGCGGGTCTCCTCGAGGAAATCGGGCATCTCGCCGGCATCGATGCGGGCCTGGCGCTCGTCCCGTGCCTTCAGCAGGCCGTGGACCCGCGGCGTGAACTCCCGGTGCAGGGCGGCGACGAATTGCAGCGCTTCAGGGGTGAGTATCTCGTCGAATCCCTCGTGCATCGTTCCCAACAGTTCGATGCCTTCTCCAGGAGACGTACGCGCGGGGTTACTCATGACTCACTCCAGTCCGGTTGATCACTCAGGCCCCACAGGAATCAAGCGCTTGCGGGGGAATTCCACCCCGGCAGAACTCTGCGTGACCGATTTTATTGCGGTGCATCATGATACCGGCCGCCACCAGTCGCTGCAATCCGGGAAGCTCCCGGATCGCCCCGCTCGGGGCCTTCCCGACCGCGTTACGAGCCGAACCCGGGCCGAGCCCGTCGACTGTTCCCCGGCTCCGGCCGAGGGTATGGTCCCGGCATGCGACTCGTGCTCCTCAACAAGCCCTACCAGGTGCTCTCGGCATTCACCGACAGCCACGGCCGCGACACCCTCGCCGCCTACGTCGGCATTCCGCAGGTGTACCCCGCGGGCCGGCTCGACTACGACAGCGAGGGGCTGCTGGCCCTCACCGACGACGGCCGGCTGCAGGCGGCCATAGCCGATCCCCGCCACAAACTACCGAAGACTTACTACGCCCAGGTCGAGGGTCTGGTCGCCGCGGAGGCCCTCGCCCGCCTGCGCGGCGGGGTCGACATCCGGGGACACAAGGCACGCGCGCTGGAAGCGAGCGCTGTGGACGAACCCGAGTGGCTGTGGCCCCGCGATCCGCCGATCCGCTACCGCCAGAGCGTTCCCGACTCCTGGCTCAGGATCACCATCGACGAGGGACGCAACCGCCAGGTGCGGCGCATGGGCGCTGCAGTAGGCCTGCCGGTGCTTCGACTCATCCGGACCCGCATCGGACCCTGGGAAGTGCACGGCCTGCAGCCCGGCGAATATCGCGAGCTCCCGGCCCGCCAAGCCTGGCACACGCTCCGAAAACCCCACCGGTAGGAGGGCCTTCAGGCCCGACGCGCTAGCCGGCCTTGCGGTGGGACTCCACGGCGTCGCGGAGGCCCGCGATGAGCATCGCCACCTCCATCGCCTGCTCGTAGTTCAGTCGGGGATCCACCTGGGAGCGGTAGGCCCGATTCAGGTCGGCCTCGGCCAGGCCGCGGGCGCCGCCGATGCACTCGGTGACGTTCGCGCCGGTGAGTTCCAGATGCACGCCGCCGAGATAGCTGCCCATCTCCCGATGGATGCGGAATGCGGCCTTCAGCTCCGAGACGATGTTGTCGAAGCGCCGCGTCTTGAAGCCGCCGGACGTGCTCTCGGTGTTGCCGTGCATGGGGTCGCAGACCCAGAGCACCGGGCTGCCGGTGGCGCGGGCGGCCTGGATCAGCGGCGGCAGCCCCTCCTCCACCTGCTTGGCGCCGAGGCGATGGATCAGTGTGAGCCGGCCCGGCTCGTTGTTCGGATTGAGGATGCCGATCAGCTCCTGCAGCCATTCGGCAGTCATGCCGGGGCCGACCTTCACGCCGAGCGGATTCGTGACACCGCGGAAGTACTCGACGTGAGCGCCGTCCACGTTGGCGGTGCGCATGCCGATCCAGGGGAAATGAGTGGTGAGGTCGTACCAGCGGTCCCGCCGCAGCCGGGTCTGGGCCTGCTCGTAGTGGAGGTGCAGCCCCTCGTGGCCGGCATAGATGTCCGCACGCCGGGTGTGATGGATGGGCCGGCCGGCGATGGACTCGAAGAAATCGAGCGAGTGGGAGATGGCATCGGCGATGCGCTGATACTCGGCAGCCATCGTCGAATGGCCCACCCAGTCCAGATCCCAGTTCTCCGGATGATGCAGGTCGGCGAAGCCACCATCGACGAGCGAGCGGACGAAGTTCAGGGTGAGAGCCGCCCGCTCGTAGCCGCGCAGGATCAGCTCCGGATCCGGAATCCGGTCGTCGGCCGTGAATGGACTGCGGTTGATCAGGTCGCCGCGGAAACTCGGCAGGGTCTCCCCGTCCCGGGTCTCTGTGTCGGCGGAACGGGGCTTCGCGTACTGTCCCGCCATGCGTCCGATCCGCACCACCGGCTTCTTCAGGCCGTACAGCATCACCAGCGACATCTGCAGCAGGATCTTCAGCTTCTGCACGATGCTCTCGGAGGTGCAGTCGTCGAAGGTCTCGGCGCAGTCGCCGCCCTGCAGCACGAATGCCTCGCCGCGCTGGGCGCTGGCGATGTGCTGCTTGAGATTGTCCACCTCCCAGGAGGTGACCAGCGGCGGCAGCCAACTCAGCCGGGCTACGGCGTCGTCGAGTGCGTCGCGATCGGGATAGGCCGCCTGCTGGGTCGCCTCGCGGCTCTGCCAGCTGGTGGGGTGCCAGTTCGTCTGTGCGGTGTTTCGGGACATTGCGGCAATATGCCACGGGCCTTGCTGCAAAGCAAAACTTTCAGGGATTCGAATAAGTTACGTACGAAATCGTCGAGCTTTTACTGCGCCCGGGCCGAAATGGCGCCGCAACGCGAGGACGCCCGCCAAGACGGCTCGCCATCGGGGAAACCCTCAGTGGCGGCTTATGCGGTCAGATGGGACAATGCGCCGCATCAATCCCCATCCCTTTCGTTACTTTAGCAAGCCGGCTCGCGGCCTCGCCGGGTCGGCCGGGAGTGAAAGCCATGAAAGATATCCTGAAAAGGCTCGGTCTGGAGGCCGAGAACCACGGGACCTGGTGCGGCGGCAAGGCCATCGAGAAGGACCCGGGACCTCCGATCGAGTCGATAAACCCGACCACGGGCGAGGTGCTCGGCAGCGTGCGGGCCAGCAGTGCGGGCGAATACGACCGACTGATGGTCGCCGCCCGCGAGGCATTCGCGGAGTGGCGCAATACGCCGGCGCCGGTACGCGGCGAAGCCGTGCGGCGCATCGGGCTCGCGCTGCGCGACAACAAGGATGCGCTCGGCAGCCTGGTCAGCCTGGAGAACGGCAAGATCAAGGCGGAGGGCGACGGCGAAGTGCAGGAGATGATCGACATCGCCGACTTCGCCGTGGGCCAGTCGCGCATGCTCTACGGCAAGACGATGCACTCGGAGCGGCCCTCCCACCGCATGTACGAGCAGTGGCATCCGCTGGGCGTGGTCGGGATCGTCACCGCGTTCAATTTCCCGGTGGCCGTCTGGTCCTGGAACGCCCTCATCGCGGCGGTCTGCGGCAACGTCTCGGTCTGGAAGCCTTCACCCAAGACACCGCTCGTCTCGCTGGCGGTGCAGAAGATCTGTAACGAAGTTCTCGCCGACCTCTCCCATCCGCCCATCTTCAACCTGTTCAACGACGGCGGCACCGAACGGGCCGAGGCGTTCGTGGACGACCCACGCGTGGATCTGCTCTCCTTCACCGGCTCCACCGCGGTCGGCCGCAGGGTCGGCGAACGGGTCGCCGCCCGTATGGGTCGCAGCCTGCTGGAACTCGGCGGCAACAACGCCATCATCGTCGACGAATACGCCAACATGGACCTGGCCGTGCCGGCCATCGTCTTCGGCGCCGTCGGCACCGCCGGCCAGCGTTGCACGACCACTCGCCGCGTGCTGGTCCACGACTCTCGCCGCGACGAGCTGAAGGAGCGCCTCATCCGCGCCTACGACCAGGTGCGCATCGGCGATCCGCTGGACGAGAACACGCTGATGGGCCCGCTAATCGACAATCAGGCTGTCACGAACTTCGAGCGGGCCATCGAGGACATCCTGTCCCACCACGGCAAGGTGCTCTACGGCGGCCACCGGCTGGACCGCCCCGGGTTCTACGTGGAGCCGACCTTGGTCATGGCGGAGAACCACTGGCCTATCGTGCAGGCCGAGACCTTCGCGCCCATCCTCTATCTCATCGGCTACGAGGCCCTGGACGAGGCGCTGGCGCTGCACAACGGCGTGGGCCAGGGCCTGTCTTCGGCCATCTTCACGGACAAGCTGCAGCATGCCGAGCGCTTCCTGTCCGCGGGCGGCTCGGACTGCGGCATCGCCAACGTGAATATCGGCACCTCCGGCGCCGAGATCGGTGGCGCCTTCGGCGGCGAGAAGGAGACGGGCGGCGGCCGGGAATCCGGCTCCGACGCCTGGAAGGCCTACATGCGCCGGCAGACGACCACCATCAACTGGGGCACCGAGATGCCGCTGGCACAGGGCATCCGCTTCCGCATCTAGCAGGCGCGGCAGGTCGGCAGCCGGGCGCTGCGCCCGGCTGCCCTCCCCTCATTCCGCGCCGGCGTCCTCCGCCGGGGCCAGCAGTCCGTACAGCAGCCCCACCCACTGGGCGGGTTCGAACATGCCCATCTCGTTATGCACGGCGTCGAAGTCGGCCGTTGGGTTGGCGGCCTGCACCTGCTCCAGCGTCATGCCGTCGCCAATCATCGCCTTCACGGAGTCGCGGACCGTGGCCAGCATGTCCCGGTAGGCACGCAGGTCGTCCCGGGTGGCGATAGGGCCGTGGCCCGGGATGATGACGCTGTCCTCGTCGGCCATCGCCAGCACGGCGCTGGCGGCCTCGATGACGCCGTCGACGGATCCGCCGCTGCTCGCGTCAATGAACGGATACATCTTGTGGAAGAAGGTATCGCCCATGTGGAAGACGTTCGCGCCGTCGAAATAGATGACGCTGTCGCCATCGGTGTGCGCGTGCGGCGTGTGGAACGCGCGGATGGTCTCGCCGTTCAGATGCAGGGTCACCCGGTCGTTGAAGGTGACCACCGGCAGCGCCTCCGGCGGCGAGGCCGGTACCTCCTGGTTGAAGGCCTCCAGGAACTGGTCCTCGCTCATGCGCTCGCGCACGTTGTCGTGGGCCACGATCACCGCGCCGGTCTCGCCGAAGTTCTCGTTGCCGCCGACATGGTCGAAGTGCCAGTGGGTATTGAATACGAACTTCACCGCGTCCTCGGTCAGCCCGGCGATGACCGCCTTGATCTTCGGCGTCAACGGAGCGAACTGGTCGTCGATGAGGAACGTGGCATCCTCGCCCACCGACAGGCCCATGTTGCCGCCACGGCCGGTGAGCATGTAGAGCCCGTCGCCGAGATCCGTGACGCCGATCTCCACGTCGGCCATGTCGTCCTGGGCCTGCACCGGGCCGGCGGCCACGGCAGTCGCAGCGGCGGCAGCCGCCATCATTACTCTCCACTTCATCGGTTCTCTCCTCTCAGCCGGCATCGCGCCGGGTGATGCTTTCGAAACGGTTTTTCTCCCGGTTCTTCACCACCTGGTCGGCGGCGAAGATGGTCCCGCTCATCGCGATGTAGACGCCGGGGCCAAGCGTCTGTGCAGCGGCCGTCGCCATGCCCACGTTGAACACGGCGTCGGTGCTGCGGAAGCGCGCCGGACTCAGCGCGCCGGTGAGCACGATGACCCGATCGCCGAGCCCTTCCAGGGCGAGCGCGGTCTTCACCATGGTGTCGGTGCCGTGGGTGATCACGTAACGCGCGGCCGAGTCGCGCTCGATGTAGTCGCGGATGCGGGCCCGGTCGGCTTCGTCAATATCGAGACTGTCCTTGCGCAGTAACGAGACCACTTCATAATCGATGTCGACCAGCGCCTCACGCAGGATATGCTCGACCTGGGACTCGCCCACCTCGAAGCGGCTGCTGTCGTCGAAGTAGATCTTGTCGATGGTGCCGCCGGTGGTGAGAAACTTGATGAACACGCGTGGGACCCCGTGGTCTGAACAGGAGCCGAAGGTTATAGGCGGCCGCAGCGGGGATCAACGCCGGTCCCGGACTGATATGATGGCGCGGTGAGAAATATGGCCCGAACAAGATTACTCTGGATGCTGTTTGTCGCGCTCGGGCTCGCCGGGCTGGCGGGCCCGCTGGTCTCACAGGAGCAGGGGCCGGGCGGCCGCGCGCTGCAGCTGAACCTGGAAGGCGCCATCGGCGCCGCAACGGCCGACTTCATCACCGGCGGCATCCGCCAGGCCGAGGAGGAAGCGGCCGATCTCGTGATCATCCGCATGGATACGCCGGGCGGGCTGGACAGCTCGATGCGGGACATCATCTCGGCCATCCTGAATGCCGACGTGCCGGTCGCCACCTACGTATCCCCCGCCGGCGCACGCGCCGACAGCGCGGGCACCTACATCCTGTACGCCAGCCACATCGCCGCCATGGCGCCGACCACTCACCTGGGGGCGGCGACGCCCGTGCCCCTGGCCGGCGGCGGCGGCGACCGGCCGCAGCCACCGCTGCCCGGCGGGCAACCCCTGCCGACGGACGGCGGCGACGGCGGCTCCGGGGAAACCCCGCCGGCCGATCAGTCAGCCGAAGACGGCGACGCCGGCGGCAAGGGCCCGGCGGAATCGGAAGACAGCGGGCAGGCGCCGCCGGATCAGTCCGGCGACGCCATGAGCCGCAAGATCCTGAACGACGCCGTGGCCTACATTCGCGGACTCGCGGAACGCCGGGGCCGCAACGCCGAATGGGCGGAGAAGGCAGTGCGCGACGCGGCCACACTCACCTCCAGCGAGGCACTGGAGATGAACGTGATCGACCTCCTCGCCAGCGACACCGCCGACCTGCTCGCGCAGATCGACGGCCGCGAGGTAGAGCTGCCCAGGGGCACGGTGACGCTCGCCACGGGCAACATGCGCATCGAGGCCGTGGAACCCACCTGGCGGCAGAAGCTGCTGTCGGTCATCGCCAGCCCGGAGATCGCGCTGCTGCTGCTCCTCGTCGGCATCTACGGGCTGATCTTCGAGGGCTGGAACCCGGGCGCCATCGTCCCCGGCGTGGTGGGCGCCATCTGCCTGCTGCTGGCCGCCTACGCGCTGCAGGTGATGCCGGTGAACTACGCCGGCCTCGGACTGATCCTGCTCGGCATCGTGCTCATGATCGCCGAGATATTCGTGCCCAGTTTCGGCGCGCTCGGCTTCGGCGGCATCGCCGCATTCGTCATGGGAGCCATCATGATGTTCGACACGGGTGTCCCGGGCTTCGGTATCTCGCCGTGGTTCGTCATCATCGTCGTCGGCGTCTTCGGACTGTTGCTGATGTGGGTCATCGCCTACCTGCTGCGTCTGCGGCGCAAGGGCGCCGTGAGCGGCCAGGAGCAGATCCTGAAGGAGATCGCGGTGGCCCGCGAGGACTTCGCTGATCAGGGCGAGGTCATGCTGGAGGGCGAGATCTGGACGGCGCGCACCGGCGAGCCGGTGAAGAAGGGTCAGAAACTGCGGGTCGAGCGTATCGACGGGCTCGTGCTCGACGTCTCGCCCGCCGAAAACGAACCTGCCACGGACTGAACACGCAAGAGAGGGAATACCATCATGATGCTCTATATCGGAATCGCAGTCGGCCTCGTCCTGCTGTTCCTGTTCAATGCGATCCGCATCCTGCAGGAATACGAGCGCGGCGTCGTCTTCTTCCTCGGTCGCTTCCAGACGGTGAAGGGACCGGGCCTGATCATCCTGATCCCCTTCCTGCAGACGCTGACCAAGGTCGATCTGCGAGTGGTGGTCATGGACGTGCCCACCCAGGACGTCATCTCCCGGGACAACGTCTCCGTGCGGGTGAACGCGGTCATCTATTTCCGCATCGTTGACCCCGAGAAGGCCATCATCCGAGTGGCCAACGTGTTCGAGGCGACCAGCCAGCTGGCCCAGACCACGCTCCGCTCCGTCCTCGGCCAGCACGACCTGGACGACATGCTCGCCGAACGTGACAAGCTGAACTCCGACATCCGCCTGATCCTGGACCAGCACACCGACAACTGGGGCATCAAGGTCGCCAACGTCGAGATCAAGCACGTGGACCTGGACGAGAGCATGATCCGCGCCATCGCCCAGCAGGCCGAGGCCGAGCGCGCCCGGCGCGCCAAGGTCATCAACGCCGAGGGCGAGTTCCAGGCGGCACAGAAACTGGCCGACGCGGCCAAGACTCTGGAGTCCGAACGCCTGGCGATGCAACTTCGCTATCTGCAGACCCTGCGCGAGATCGCCGGCGAGAAATCCTCCACCATCGTCTTCCCCCTGCCTCTCGACCTGATCGGGCCGTTCATGGACAAAGCGAAGGAAATGATGGCCCAGAAGAAAGAATAGGTAGGAGGGCCTTCAGGCCCGATCCGGATTTCTTCTGGCGTTGGCCCACCCGCCGACGGGCCCGTTGCCGAGAGGAATGGCACCAGTCAGAGAGCGTCGCTGACTGGCAGATCCTCCCGGCGGCCACGAGAGAAGGGGACCAGCTGGAAAGAGATCGGGCCTGAAGGCCCTCCTACGTGGGTCAGCGGGTTACGCCCGTGATGCGGTGCCAGAGTTTCTCCAGGCGCTTCGGCGAGATCTTCCCGCGGGTGCCGAGTTGCTGTGCGAACAGGGACACGCGCAGCTCCTCGATGCCCCAGCGGAATTCATCGATCAGAGCGCGCCGCTCGCCGTCGAGGGAAGCGCGGCGCTGCTCGAGTTGCGCGAGACGGCCGAGGCAGACCGCGATCTCCTGCGCATCCGCCCGGTCCCGGTCCGCGCCGGCCGGTAGTTTCGATGCCCGCAGCTCGGCCGCCCGCAGATAGCGCGGCAGACATTCCAACCGTCGTGCCGGCGTGGCGCTCAGGAATCCCGGATAGACCAGTCCTGCGAGCTGGGCGTCGATATCCGCGCGGACATCGTCCAGCCGCTCGGGGAGATCCGCGGCCGCGGCCGCGGCGAGTCGGCGCGCCTCCAGTATCTCGTCGAGCAGTGCCGCCAGCGCCTCGCCAGCGGCAACCAGTTCGCTCCGGCCGGCCTCCAGCAGTGCCTCGTAATCCCCACGGTTGCGCACCGTCGCCCTGCGCTCCCGCGGGAACGCCCGGCCGAACGCGGCTGCGACGAAATCCTCCGCCAGTTCGCCGGCGCCGCCCACGCCGGCCCAGGCGAGCTGCAGCCGGCGATCACCCGTCACCTTGCCGCGTAGCAGTTTCTCCTGCTGGGGCAGCGCGAGGCGCAGCAGCCGCAATACTCCGCCCGCATGGATCGTCGCAGCCTCGGCCTCGTCGCTCGCGTATTCCACCGTCACGCCGTTCTCACCGTCGGCCAGTGCCGGGAAGCGCTCCAGGCGCAGGCCGCCCGATACCTCCGCCTGCACGCCCGGGAGATCGCCGAAATCCCACTCACGGTGCAGCGTCGGCCGGGCCTCGTCCGACGGAGCCGCGGCCGCCGGAGCCGCATTCCCGACTTCGGCGCGCAGGGCTTGCAGATCCCGGCCGGCAGCGATCACCTCGTCGGCCTCGCCCGTGACCTCCAGGCGCAGCCTCAGATGCTCGGGTTCGTCCGCCGTCGCCGCCGGTATCTGATCGGGCGTGATACCGAATTCGCCGGCGAGGAAATCGGCCAGCGCCTGCTCCAGTTCGCCGCTGCCGGGCATTACCAGGTAGCGGGCCGCGAAGTCCGCGGCGGTGTCGGCGATGGGCTGCAGCCGCCGTCGCACCGACTTCGGCAACGAGCGCATGCGCAGCTCCGCGCGCTCCGCGACAAGGGGCGGCAGCGAGCGATCCAGCTCGGCCGGTTCCAGCTGCGCCAGCGCGGGCGCCGGCAGCCTCACCGTGGCGCCGTCGTCGGCTTCGCCGGGACGGAAGCGGTAAATGACAGGCAGCTCCTGGCCCAGCAACTCCACGGTGGCCGGCATCGCCGCGCCGCCGTCGCCCGGGTCGCGAGCGAGGTCCTGTTCCGGGAAGCAGAGTATCTCCGGCTTTCGTTTCGCGGCCTTGCGCAGCCAGCGGCGGAAGCTGCGCAGGTCGACGACCTGTTCCGGGATCTCCCGCTCGTACAGTGCCGCCATCTCTCCGTCGGGGATGAGGAGCGCCCGCCGGGCCTCGCCTTCCCTCTCCCGGATTCGCGCGATGGCCGCCTGATTGTGGCGCCAGAAGCGGTCGCGGTGATTCGCCCTGCCCTGCACCAGTGCCTCGCGGATGAAGATACGCCGCGACTCCGCCGCATCGACGGGCCCGTAATTCACCCGCCGGCCGGCCGCCAGCACCAGGCCGAACAGGGTGACGGTCTCGCCGGCCTCGACCCTGCCGCGGCGCGGGTTCCAGCGCGGCTCCTCGTAGGTGCGCTGGAGAAGGTGGGCAGCCACCTCGAGGATGTTGCCCGGCTCCGTGGCGGCCACCGTGCGGGCGAACAGACGGCTCGTACGCACCAGCTCCATGGCGAACACCCAGCCCGGCGGTTTCCCGTGCAGGCCGGAAGAAGGATGCAGGTGAAAGGCCGTACCGCGTGCGCCGTCATAGCGGGTCGCCTCGTCCCGACGGCCGATATGCCCGAGCAGGCCGGCCAGCAGCGCCTTGTGCAGGGCCTCGCGGTCACCGGCGCCGTGGGCTACCGGCATGCCCGCGTCCCTGCAGAGCCCGGTGAGCTGGGAGTGGATCTCGCCCCATTCGCGCAGCCGGCGCGGCGAGAGGTAGCGCGCCTCGGCCCAACGCTCCGCCTGCCGGCGGCTGGTGCCCCGCCGGGCCGCCCGCCAGGCACGCCACAGGTTGAACAGGGTGACGAAGTCCGAGGCCGGATCCGCGAACTCCTCCTGGGCCGCCCGAGCCTTCGCGCCCTCCTCCGGCGGAAAGAGCCGCGGATCCTGGCCGGCCAGCCCCGCCACGATCACCAGCGCGTCGCGCAGCTCGCCTCGCTCCTCGGCAGCCAGCAGCATGCGGGCGAGTCTGGGGTCCACTGGCAGGCGCGCCATGCGCCGGCCCGCCTCCGTAATCTCCCGCGCGTCATCCACCGCCTCCAGTTCGCCGAGCAGGCGATAGCCGTCCTGGACATAGCGGGCATCCGGCGGATCGATGAACGGGAAGTCTTCCATTTCCCCCAGGCGGGCAGCGGCCATCTGCAGGATGACGCTCGCGAGATTGGTCCGTCGGATCTCCGGATCGGTATACAGCGGCCGCGCGGCGTAATCCTCCTCGTCATAAAGGCGCACGCAGATGCCGGGCGCAATGCGCCCGCAACGGCCGGCCCGCTGATCGGCGCTGGCCTGGCTCACCGGCTCCACCTGCAGCCGCTGGATCTTGCTGCGATAGGAATAGCGGCTGATCCGGGCGAGGCCCGAGTCGATCACGGCCATGATGCGCGGGACGGTGAGCGAGGTCTCCGCCACATTGGTGGCCAGAACGATCCGGCGCCGGCGACCGGGCCGAAAGACCCGGCCCTGGGATGTCTCGGACAGCCGGCCGTAGAGCGGCAGGATCTCCCAGCCCGCCTCGCCCCGGCGGGAACCCAGCCGGGCCCGCTCGAGGGCTTCGGCGGCCTCGCGGATCTCGCGCTCGCCGGGCAGGAACGTGAGGATGTCGCCTTCCGGCAGCTCGCCCATCAGCCGCCGGGCCGCCTCGGTGACCGCATCGGCCAGCTCGGTGTCGCCGGCCGGCGCCTCGTAACGCACCTCCACCGGATAGCCGCGTCCCGAAACCTCGATCACCGGCGCATCGTCGAAGTGACGCGAGAACCGGTCGGGATCTATGGTGGCCGAGGTAATGATCACCTTGAGATCGGGCCGGCGGGGCAGCAGCCGCTTCAGGTAGCCCAGGATGAAGTCGATGTTCAGGCTGCGCTCGTGGGCCTCGTCGATGATCAGCGTGTCGTAGCGGCGCAGATCGCGATCGAAGCCGAGTTCGTTCAGGAGGATGCCGTCGGTCATCAGCTTGACCCGCGTGCCGGGCTCGCTGCGGTCGTCGAAGCGCACCTGGTAGCCGATGCCGCCGCCCAGCGGCAGACGGGTCTCCTCGGCGATGCGCGCGGCCACCGAACGGGCTGCCAGGCGACGCGGCTGGCTGTGGCCGATCATGCCGTCGATGCCGCGGCCGAGCTGCAGGCAGATCTTCGGCAGCTGGGTGGTCTTGCCGCTGCCGGTCTCGCCGCACACGACCACCACCGGATGCTCGCCGACGGCCTCGGCGATCGCCCCCGCCCGGGCGGAGATCGGCAGCGCGTCGGCAAATTCCAGATGGGGCTCGTGTGCCCGGCGTGCCTCCGCCTGCGCCTGTCGCCGGACTCCCCTGCGCGCCGGCCCGCTCATCCCGGCGGCAGGCGCACCGTCACCCTGGCGCCGCCCAGATCCGACCGACCGATTTCGACGCCGCCCCGGTAGGCGTCGGCGAGTTCCACGACCACGCTGAGGCCGATGCCCTGGCCGGGCTTGGTCTCGTCCAGCCGCCGGCCCCTTTCCAGCAGCGAACTCTCGCCGCCGTCGGGGATGCCGGGACCATCGTCCTCCACCGTCAGCACCAGACCCTGCCGCGGCGAGACACCGTCCGCCGCCCGGGTGGCGGTGACGCGCACCCGGCTCTCGCCCCACTTGTGGGCGTTCTCCATCAGGTTGCCGGCGAGTTCCAGCAGGTCGCCCCTGTCACCGTAGAATCTCAGCCCCGGCTCGACCTCCAGCTCGCAGCGCAGCCCGCGGTCCCGGTAGACCTTCTGCAGGCCGTCTGCGAGCTTGCCCAGCTCCGGTTCCACCGGCACCGGCTCCGTGCCCAGGGTGGCGCCGGTGCCCGCCAGAGGTTTGGCGAGCTGGTAGCGCACGATCTCCTCCATGCGGCCCACCTGCTCGGCCAGCGCGTCACGCTCGGCCTCGCCGTCCAGCAGCGAATGCATCGCCGCCAGCGGCGTCTTCAGGCTGTGGGCCAGGTCCTGCAGCGTGCGGCGGTGACGCTCGGCGCGGGCCCGTTCGCTGTCGATCAGCTGGTTGAGGTTGCGGGCCACGCCGGCGAGTTCGGCCGGGTACCCGGCGGACATCGCCGGCCGCTCGCCCGCCTCTATCTCGGTGATCTCGGATTCGATCTGCGCCAGCGGGCGCAGCAGCCAGCGCAGCAGCAACGCCAGCGAGGCCAGCAGCAGCGCCGCGACCAGTCCGAACCAGACCAGCAGCTGGCGCCGGAAGCTCGCCACCTGGGCGTTCAGGGAATCGAGACCCGCCGCCACGTGGACGATGTAGGCATGCACGGTGCCGTCCGGAAACTCCCAGTCGATACCCATGCTGAGCGCGAGCAGCGGCGTGCCGTCAGCCAGTTCGATGCGCCGGAAGCTCCGCTCGCCGGTGGCCGGGGCCGCGCCCCAGGGAATATCGATGCCGATGGCGGAGTCCGAGCGCCAGACCGACCCGTCGCCGCGCCTTACGAGGGCACCGTACAGTCCCGACCCCGGCGAACCGAACAGCGGCTCCGGCAGATCGGCAGGCAGCACCAGCGTGTTCCCATCCGCGGGTTCGGCGGCCGCGAGCAGCATGATCATCCGGCTGTCCAGCAGGTCGCGCTCCGCCTCCAGCGCCGCGCTGCGGAAGGCGGAATCCAGCACGCCGACGATGAGGCCGAAGAACACCAGCAGCAGGAGCGTGCCCGAGACGAGCACGCGGAGTCTCAGGGACTGACCGGGCGAACGCCCGGGCGTCCCGGCCGCGGACCCGGACTCAGTCACTGCCGCCGCTGGACGCCTCGCCGGCGCGCTCCAGGGCGAAGCGATAGCCCCGGCCGCGCAGGGTCTCGATCGGCTTCAGGGTATTGTCCGGATCGAGCTTGCGCCGCAGCCGGCCGACGAACACCTCGATCACGTTGCTGTCGCGCTCGAAGTCCTGATCGTAGAGGCGCTCGGTGAGCTCGGTCTTGGAGACGACCTGTCCCGCCCGCAGCATCAGGTGCTCCAGCAGCTTGTACTCGTGACCCGTGAGTTCGACCGCGCGGCCGTCCACCTTCAGCTCCTGAGCCGCGGTATCCAGGCTGATCGGGCCCGCGACCAGCTCGGAGGAAGCCCAGCCGCCGGCCCGTCTCAGCAGCGCGTTCACCCGCGCGATGATTTCCTCGACGTGGAACGGCTTGGCCACGTAGTCGTCCGCACCGGCGCCGAGTCCGTCCACCTTGTCCTGCCAGCGGTCCCGTGCGGTCAGGATCAGGATGGGGTACGCATGACCTTCCTGACGCAGCGTCGTGATGATCTCCAGGCCGCTCATCTTCGGCAGGCCGAGGTCGACCACGGCCAGGTCCACCGGATACTCCCGGGCGTAGTACAGCCCCTCCTCGCCGTCCTTCGCCGTCTCCACGCCGAAGCCGGCCGAACGCAGCCGGGCCGCGAGGGACTCGCGGATGATCTCCTCGTCCTCGATGATCAGCAGTCGCATAGGGTTTGACCCGTGTCGATGCCGCGGCGGGCCGGCCTCAGCGATCCCCGGCCGGGATCCGCACGGTGCGCACACGGCCCTCGCGGGTGAGCACCTTGATCACGTGGACCCGGCGCCCGTTCTGCTCCCGGGTCTCGGCCTCGAGGATGCGCCCGCCGTACTCCCGTTTCACCCGGGCCACTGCCTCGCTCAGGCTGACCTCGTCCCGTACGGCCGCCATGCCGACGGACTGCGGCGGCAGGACGGATCCAGGACCGACCGCATGAGCCGGCGCGGCGGAGGCCGCCACTCCGAGCACGAGGGCGAACAGGAGCGGCGGTGCGAGGCGGAGAGTCTGCTTCATAAGGTGATTTTCGGCCCTGGAGACGGGCTTTGCAACGGAACACGACACGCGTGGGAAATCCGGCCCGTCACGCCCCGCGGACCGCGGCGCCTTCCCTGGCGCCGAAGCCCGCCGTCCGATCGTGCGCCGACTCAGTAACGCACGGGCTCGACTTCCACCCGCACCCGGATGCGGTCGCCCGGATCGTAGTCCGTGTGGGTGGTGTAGGTCTGACCCCGGTAGCGGTAGGTGACCCGGTAGCCGTCGATCCGCTCTTCGGCGTCTGTGCGGTAGCGGGTCTCGCAGCGGGTGACGGGCCGCGAATGCCGCTCGTACGCACCGTAGTCGTCGTAGCGCTCGTCGTATTCGCGGCCGCGGCCGGCGCGCTCGTTACCGATCGCGGCGCCCACCAGCGTGCCCACCAGGGTCATGGCATCGCGGCCCTTGCCGTCGCCGAACTGACGGCCGATCACGCCGCCGATGATGCCGCCGGCGATGGTGGCGCCGGCTTCGCTGCGGCGCGGTCTGTCGTCGCGATCGTAACGGTCGTAGTCGTCGTAGCGGTCATAGCGCGTCTCCTCCCAGCATTCCCGCACCGGGGTGCGCACCCGCACGTGGCGGACGATGGGGTCGACGTCGACCACCCGGGCATAGTCGTAGCCGGCGCCATGGTCGCGGGCGGGGCGCCAGTCCCGGCCGGGGTCGGCCAGGGCAGGACCCGCCGACAGCAGCGCACCACCGACCAGGGCCGTCGCCATGACAGCCGCCGCGGCCGCAGCGCTGCTGCGTCGGCTGCCGCTGATCCGGCGGACTCGGTTTCGATTGAACATGGCTGACTCCTTCTGCTTCCATGAGCACCCGGGTTGGAAAACCCGTTTCTCCCGGGTGTGGGAAGAAGAATAGGCCGGCCGTGCTGAACGGGTCCTGAACGTCGCGAAACGTGACGATCGTCGCCCGGAGCCGTGCGAGGAGCCGCCCGGCGGGCACCGCGTGCCCGCTCGGTGGCGGGGCCTTACGTTTCCCGAGGTGCGGCCTCCCCGGCCTTGACCGCCTGCCAGAGGTCTTCCAACTCTGCGGCGTCCAGCGCGGCCACCGAAGCGCCCCGCGCAGCCGCCTCGGCCTCCAGCGCCCGGAAGCGCCGCTCGAACTTCCGGTTGGCCGCCGCCGCCGCCGCCTCGGCATCGATGCCCGCATGACGGGCCAGGTTCACCAGCGAGAAGAACAGGTCGCCGATCTCGTCCTCGATGCGCTCCCTCGGGCCTGCCTCGAGTTCCTGGTCCAGTTCCGCCAGTTCCTCGTCGATCTTGCGGCGCACGCCGGCGGCATCCGGCCAGTCGAAGCCGGCGCCGGCGGCCCGGCCCGCCAGCTTCTGGGCCTGTTTTAGCGCCGGCAGGGCCCTGGGAATGCCGTCCAGCAGGCTGACGGCGGCGCCGTGGCGCTCCTCCCGCTCGGCCGCCTTGATGGCCTCCCAGTTGCGCCGCACGCTGGCCTCGTCGGCGGGAGCCCCGTCTCCGAAGATGTGCGGATGGCGCCGCTCGAGCTTGGCGCTGATGGCACCGGCGACGTCCTCGAAATCGAAATCCCCTGCCTCCTCGGCCATGCGGGCGTGGAAGACCACCTGCAGCAGGAGGTCGCCGAGTTCGTCCTTCAGGCCTTCCCTGTCGCCGCGGTGGATGGCGTCGGCCACCTCGTAGGCCTCCTCGATGGTGTAGGGCGCGATCGTGGCGAAGGTCTGGCGTCGGTCCCACTCGCAACCGGTGTCCGGGTGCCGGAGCTGCGCCATGACCTCAAGTAGTTTCGAGATATTTTCCATTATCTATTGTTTTAAATGCTTTTCCAGTTTGTGATGGAGCGTGACCAGCATCGACGCCGTGGCGCCCCAGATACGGTGGCCGCCGTAGTGATACTCGTACACCGGTATCTCGGTGCCCTCGAACTCCCGCCAGGCCCGGTGCAGGTTGTGCGGGTCCATGAGGAAGTCGAGGGGTACCTCGAAGGCCTCCTCCACCTCCGCCGGATCCGGCCGGATCGTGAAGCCCTGGTGGATAAGCCCGACCACCGGCGTGACCGCATAGCCGGTGATGGTGAGATGCGGCTCCAGGTAACCGGCGATGCTGACGTGGCCGCGCGGCAGGCCCACCTCTTCTTCCGCCTCCCGCAGCGCGGCGTCGGTGACGTCCCGGTCCACCGACTCCATGCGGCCGCCGGGGAAGCTGACCTGGCCGGGATGATGGCGCAGGTCCGGTGAACGCCGCGTGAACAGCACGTGGTAGTCCGCGCCCCGGGCGAGCAGCGCGATGAGGACGCCGGCCGGCGTCTTGCGACCCGCGAAGCGCTTGCGCAGTCCCTCCGGCACGTCGCCGTAGGCCGATGGCGGGGTCGCGAGCGTCGGGTCCCGGGGCGCGGTGCTGTCCGCCAGCGCCGCCAGGATGCGCTCGCGCAGCGCGCTGATGCTCATCGCCTCAATGCTTGATGCCGCCCCGGGTCAGGTCGGCCGGGTCGAGCAGCCGGTCCAGTTCCTCGTCCGTGAGATCGGTCATCTCACGGGCCACGTCCTTCACGGGCCGGCCCTCGGCGTAGGCCTTTTTGGCGACGGCCGCGCCCTTTTCGTAGCCGATCACCGGATTCAGCGCGGTCACCAGGATGGGGTTGCGGTCCAGCGCCTCGTTCAGCCGTTCCCGGTTGACGGTGAAGCCGGCCACTGCCCGGTCGGCGAGCACGGTGGCCCCGTTCGCCAGCACCTCGATGCTCTGCAGGAGGTTGTAGGCCACCACCGGCAGCATCACGTTCAGCTGGAAATTGCCGGCCTGCCCGGCCACCGTGATGGTGGCGTCGTTGCCGATGACCTGGGCCGAGAGCATGGCCACCGCCTCCGGGATCACCGGGTTCACCTTGCCGGGCATGATGCTCGAGCCCGGCTGCAGGGCCGGCAGCGCGATCTCGCCGAGGCCGGCCAGCGGCCCGGAGTTCATCCAGCGCAGGTCGTTCGCGATCTTCATGAGGCTCACGGCGACCACCTTCAGCTGCCCCGAGAGCTCCACCGCCGTATCCTGGCAGGACAGCGCCTCGAAGCAGGAGTCGGCGGTGGTGAACGGCACGTCCGTGTGCTCGGCCAGCAACGTGGCCACCTTGGACCCGAACTTCGGATGGGCATTGATGCCGCTGCCGACGGCGGTGCCGCCCTGGGCCAGCGCGCAGAGCCGGGGCATGACGGCGCGGATACGATCGGCGCCGTGCTCCACCTGGGTCTTCCAGGCATCCAGCTCCTGGCCGAGGGTGACCGGCATGGCATCCATGAGGTGGGTGCGGCCGGTCTTCACCACGTCCGCATTCTCTTTTGCCTTGTCGCCGAGCACCTCCGCCAGGTGCTCCAGCGCCGGCAGCAGCTTCTCCGTCACGTCCAGCGCGGCACTCACGTGGATGGCGGTGGGGATGACGTCGTTGGAACTCTGGCCCATGTTGACGTCGTCGTTCGGATGGATGTCCTCCACGCCGTACTGCCGCGCCAGGCGCGAGATCACCTCGTTGGCATTCATGTTCGACGAGGTGCCCGAGCCGGTCTGGAACACGTCCACCGGGAAGTGGGCGTCGTGTTCCCCGTCCGCAACGGCCGCCGCCGCCTTCTGGATGGCCGCCGCCCGCGGGCCGGTGAGCAGGCCCAGTTCGGAGTTGGCCCCCGCCGCCGCCCACTTCACCAGTCCCAGCGCGCGGATGAAGCTGCGCGGCATGGTGAGACCGCTGATCGGGAAGTTGTCCACGGCGCGCTGGGTCTGTGCGCCCCACAGCGCGTCGGCAGGGACCTGGAGTTCGCCCATGCTGTCTTTCTCGGTGCGGAATTTGCTGTCAGTCATCGTCTGGCTCTCGCCTTTTCTGTTACGGAGTGTGTGGGTCCGGCGGCCGCCCGGGGCGGTCCCGGCCGGGTCTAGGGTGGTGTATGATTCGCGCTTTGCCGAGCCAAGTCCAGGCCGCCTCCCGGCGGACAGAAAGCGGCTGACCGAATATGGAACTGACCACGCTGCGCGCCATCTCCCCCGTCGACGGCCGCTATGCCTCGAAGGCGGCGCCGCTGCGTGACGTATTCAGCGAGTTCGGGCTGATCCGCTCCCGGGTGCTGGTGGAAGTCCGCTGGCTGCAGTTCCTGGCCGACGAACCGTCCATCGCCGAGCTGCCGCCCCTGCCCGGCCACCTGAAGGACATGCTGAACCGCATCGTCGACGGCTTTGCCGGCGAGGACGCGGCCCGCATCAAGGCCATCGAGGCCACCACCAACCACGACGTGAAAGCGGTGGAATATTTCCTCGGCGAGCGTCTCGGAGAGGGCGCCGATGCCGCCACCGTGCGGGGCTTCATCCATTTCGGCTGCACCTCCGAGGACGTGAACAACCTGGCCTACGCGCTCATGCTGCGCCACGGCCGCGACGACGTGCTGCTGCCGGCGATGCGCGAGCTCGGTGCCTCCCTCGATGCCATGGCGCGCCAGCACGCCGGCCTCGCCATGCTGTCGCGCACCCATGGCCAGACGGCCAGCCCGACGACGCTGGGCAAGGAGATCGCCAACTTCGCCGAGCGCCTGCGCCTGCAGAGACGCGGTCTGCAGCAGGTGGCGGTCCGGGGCAAGTTCAACGGTGCGGTCGGCAACTTCAACGCCCACGCGGCGGCCTATCCGGAGGCGGACTGGCCGGCGCTGTCCGCGCGCTTCGTCGAGTCGCTCGGCCTCGCGCCGAACGCCTTCACCACCCAGATCGAACCCCACGACTGGATCGCCGAGTACTGCCATGCGCTGAGCCGCTACAACACGGTGCTCACCGACCTGTGCCGGGATGTCTGGGGATACATTTCGCTCGGCTATTTCCGCCAGCGTCGCGTCGAAGGCGAAGTGGGCTCCTCGACGATGCCCCACAAGATCAATCCGATCGACTTCGAGAACGCCGAGGGCAACCTGGGTGTCGCCAACGCGCTGCTCGGCCACTTCGCGGACAAGCTGCCGATCTCCCGCTGGCAGCGGGACCTGACCGACTCCACGGTACTGCGCAACCTCGGGGTGGCGCTGGCGCACAGCCTGATCGCCATCGAGTCGGCGCGCCGGGGGCTCGGCAAGCTGCAGGCCGACCCGGATCGCATCGGCGCCGACCTGGAAGGTGCCTGGGAGGTGCTCGGCGAGGCCGTGCAGACGGTGATGCGCCGCTACGGCGTCGACGAGCCATACGAGAAGCTGAAGGCGCTGACCCGCGGACGACGCATCGACCGCGAAGCCATGGCCGCGTTCATCCGCTCGCTGGAGATCCCCGAGGCCGAGAAGGAGCGGCTGCTCGCGCTGACGCCATCGACTTACACCGGGCTCGCGGAGAGCCTCGCCCGCTCCCGCTGACGGGACAGGCATGACGGTCCCGCCGGCGCTGCAACTGCCCGGCCGCCTGACCCCGGCCAAATTCCTGTCGCGCCATTGGCAGAAGCGTCCGCTGTTCCTGCCCGGCGCCCTGCCCGGCTTCCGCCCGCCGCTCACCGTCGACGAGATCGCGGGGCTGGCGTGCGAGCCCGAGGTGGAGTCCCGGCTGGTCTTCACCGAACGATCGAACGACACCATTCGCTACCGGGCCGAGGCCGGTCCGTTCGAGCCCGAATATCTCGCCGCCCTGCCGGCGTCCGACTGGACGCTGCTGGTCCACGATCTGGACCGTCACCTGCCGGAGCTCCGCCCCTTGCTGCTGGCGCCCCGTTTCCTGCCGGCCTGGCGCATGGGCGACCTGATGGTCAGCGTGGCCGCTCCCGGCGGCTCCGTGGGGCCGCACCGGGACAGCTACGATGTCTTTCTCCTGCAGGGCGAGGGACGCCGGCGCTGGCAGCTGGGCAGCGGCGAACCGTCATCGGCAAGCTCCGGGCTGCGGCTGCTGCAGAATTTCCGCGCGGAGGAGGAGTTCGTCTGCACGCCGGGAGACGCGCTGTACGTGCCCCCCGGGGCGGGCCACCACGGGATCGCCGAGACGCTCTGCACCACCTGGTCCCTGGGACTGCAGGCGCCGCTCCTCCGCGACCTGGCAATGTACCTGGACCTGGACGCCAGCGAGATCGATCCCCGCGGGCGCTACGCCGACCCCGACCTGGCGCCGGAGGAATGCCGGGGCGGGATCATCCATCCGGCCGCGGTCCGCCGCTGCCGCGCCGCCCTGCCCGACGCGGCAGGCGTCGACGACGACGATATCGCCGAGGCCCTCGGCCGTCTGGTCACTGTGCCGAAGCCGGGCCATCGCCCGGAACCGGCAACCCCGGCCGAGATCGCCGCGATCGTGACGGCGGCCGGCGAAGGACGGCCGCTCCGGGCCGCGCCGTCGGCGTGCTTCCGCGGCCGCGAGGGCGCCGTTCTCTGCGCCACCGGTGAGTCCTTCCCGGTGACGGAAGCTGTCTGGCCGCTGGCCTGCCGGCTCGCCGGCGCCGAGGGCGCCGACGGCCTCGTCATAGCCCCGCCGCCGGATGAGGCAGCCGAAAGCCTGCTTACCCTGCTCGCCCGCCACGGCCTGGTCGAGACGCTGCCCGGCTGAGAACCGTTCTCATCACCCCCTCCGAGCCCGAAAACGTGACGCAGTTGGCACGGTCGCCGGCATCCCCCCGCTTAACATCATCCGTCCGACGGGCGACCGGAATCCACCTGCCAGCGGACCTTCCAAGGATGAGCGAAAAGAAGGCGAAAGAGCACGAACGGCGCGTCATCTCCAGCCGGGAGGAGATGCGCCGTGCGGCGATCGATATCGCCAAGACCGCCAATCGCAGCCTCGCCATCTTCACCCACGATCTGGAGCCCGGCATCTACGACGACCTCGACTTCCTGGAGGTCATCAAGCGGCTGATCCTGTCCCGCGCCTATGCTCGGGTGCGCGTACTCATCGCGGACCCTTCCCGCGCCATCAAGAACGGCAACCGCTTCGTCGCGCTCGGCCGCCGGCTCAACAGCTTCATCGAGTTCCGCCACGTGCGCGAGGACTATCGCAATCATCGCGAGGCCTATTGCATCGCCGACGGCGGTGGCATCGTCTACCGGCTGGACGCCTCGCGGTGGGAAGGCATCGTGGACCACAACGTCCCGGCGGTCACCGACATGTACCTGACCACCTTCGACGAAATCTGGCACGCGAGCGAGGTGGAGCACGAGTTCCGCCGGCTCAATATCTGACATGAGCGGCGCACCAGCCGGTATCGAGACCGATCTCACGGTGGCGGCCGTGGTCGAGCGCGAGGGACGCTTCCTCATGGTCGAGGAGCATGCCCACGGCGAGATCGTCTTCAACCAGCCCTCCGGACACCTCGAGCACGGCGAGAGCCTCGAGCAGGCGGTGGTGCGCGAGATGCTGGAGGAAACCGGCCGCGGCTTCATGCCACGGGAACTCATCGGCATGTATCAGTGGCGCCACCCGGACAACGGCCGCCACTACCTGCGCATCGCCTTCACCGGCGCCTGCACCGCCCGCGACCCCTGCCGATCCCTGGACGAAGTCATCGTCCGCACCCACTGGATGAGCCGCAGCGAGATCGCAGCGCGCATCGACCGCGTGCGCTCACCCATGGTGCTGCGCTGCATCGACGACTACCTGGCCGGGGTGCGGCTCGCACCGGGCGATCTCGCACCGTTGCGACCGCTGCCCGAAAACCTGGAAAGGGTCACGCGTATCGCGGCCTCCGTGTGACCCCGCCTCGCCCGCGCAGCGGGCGGCGCGGTAGAATCCTCGACATGACGGAAACGGCACACAAGGGCCGGCGGGTGGTCGTGGGGCTCTCCGGCGGCGTGGACTCCTCGGTGGCGGCACTGTTGCTCCTGCAGCATGGCTACGAGGTGCACGCGCTGCATATGACCAACTGGGAGGAGGACGAGGAGGGCTACTGTAGCGCGGCCGAGGAACTGCAGGACGCACGGCGGGTCTGCGAGCATCTCGGCGTCCCCCTGCACCACGTCAATTTCGCGCCGGAATATCGCGAACGGGTCTTCGAGGACTTCCTCGCCGACTACCGGGCAGGCTACACGCCGAACCCGGACGTCCTGTGCAACCGGGAGATCAAGTTCGGGGTGTTCCGCGAGTATGCGCGGCGCCTGGGGGCGGAGCTGATCGCCACCGGCCATTACGCCCGGGTGGAGCACGGCGAACCGCCGCGGCTGCGGAAGGGCACCGATCCCGGCAAGGACCAGAGCTACTTCCTGCACCAGGTGGCGACGGAGGCTCTTGCCGAGACTCTGTTTCCGCTGGGAGCGCTGGCCAAGGCCGAAGTGCGCCGCCTCGCACGGGACCACGGCCTGCCCACTCACGACAAGCGCGACAGCACGGGCATCTGCTTCATCGGCGAGCGTCCGTTCCGCGAGTTCCTGTCCCGCTACGTCGCTGCGGAACCGGGCCCCATCGTCGACGAGGGCGGGCGCGAGATCGGCCGCCATCAGGGTCTGCCCTACTACACGCCCGGCCAGCGCCAGGGCCTCGGCATCGGCGGACGACGCCAGGCCGGCGATGCGCCCTGGTACGTCGCCGCCCGGGATTTCGCCGCCAATACCCTGGTGGCCGTCCAGGGATCGGATCACCCGCTGCTCTACAGTGAATCCCTGAGCGCGGGCTCGGTGCACTGGATCGGCGGGCCGCCGGCGGAGGTGGCCGACGGCGGCACCCTGACCTGCAGCGCGAAGGTGCGCTACCGCCAGGCCGACCAGGCCTGCCGCGTGCGCCGGGACACCGGGGACGAACTCGAGGTGCGGTTCGATGCACCCCAGCGCGCTGTCGCACCGGGGCAGTTCGTGGTGTTCTACCGGGGCGAGGTCTGCCTCGGCGGCGGGCGCATCCGCGCGGCGCACGGCGAGACCGGCCATCGGGCCCACGGTGAAGCCGAAGACGGGCCGCGCAGGGCCGTCCACGGACGGCGCGCCGCCTCCTGATCCGTTATAATTGCCGGCTCTGGATCAACCACTTTCCAACCGGCTGCCCGTCACACGGCCCTGTTGCACACACCGGAGGATTTATGAAGGACAGCTTCGGCGCTCGTTCGACGCTCGAGGTCGGCGGCAAGCAATACGAGATCTTCAGGCTCGACGCCGTCAGCGAAGGGCACGTCGCCAGACTCCCCTACTCGCTCAAGATCCTGCTCGAGAATCTGCTGCGACACGAAGACGGCCGTGACGTTACCGCAGAGGACATCCGGGCGCTGGCCAACTGGGACCCGAAGGCCGAGCCCAGCCAGGAGATCTCCTTTACCCCGAGCCGCGTGATCCTGCAGGACTTCACCGGCGTGCCGGCGGTGGTGGACCTCGCCGCCATGCGCGACGCGGTGGTCGACCTGGGTGGCAAGGCCGCGGACATCAACCCGCTGTCGCCCGCGGAGCTGGTGATCGACCACTCCGTGCAGGTGGACCGCTACGGCACCGCGAACGCGCTGGACCTGAACAACAAGATCGAGTTCCAGCGCAACAAGGAGCGTTACTCCTTCCTGCGCTGGGGCCAGAGCGCCTTCGACAACTTCAAGGTGGTGCCGCCGAACACGGGCATCGTCCACCAGGTGAACCTGGAGTACCTGGCCCGGGTGGTCTTCGAGAAGGAGGCCGACGGCAAGCTCTCCGCCTACCCGGACACGCTGGTGGGCACCGACTCCCACACCACGATGGTCAACGGCCTGGGCGTGCTCGGCTGGGGCGTCGGCGGCATCGAGGCCGAGGCGGCCATGCTCGGCCAGCCCATCACCATGCTCATCCCGCAGGTGATCGGCTTCAAGCTGTCCGGCCGCCTGCCCGAGGGCACCACCGCCACGGACCTGGTGCTGACGGTGACCGAGATGCTTCGCGAGAAGGGTGTCGTCGGCAAATTCGTCGAGTTCTTCGGCGACGGCCTCGCCCACCTGCCGCTCGCCGACCGCGCCACCATCGGCAACATGTCGCCCGAATTCGGTTCCACCTGCGCCATCTTCCCGATCGACGGCGAGACCGTGCGCTACCTCGAACTGTCCGGCCGAGACCCGGCCCACATCGAGATGATCGAGGCCTACGCGAAGGAACAGGGTCTGTGGCGCGAGGAAGGCGAGCCGGACGGCTATTACACCGACGTGCTCGAACTGGACCTGGGCGACGTGGTGCCCAGCCTGGCCGGCCCGAAGCGGCCCCAGGACCGCATCCCGCTGAAGAACGCGCAGACCCGTTACCGCGAGGTCCTCGGCCCGATGGTCGAAGAGCGCGGCGACAAGGGCAGCGGCGAGGCGAAGGTGAAGATGGAGGGCGAGGAGTTCGAGATGCGCGACGGCGCCGTGCTGATCGCCGCCATCACCAGCTGCACCAACACGTCCAACCCGGCGGTCATGGTGGGCGCCGGCCTGCTGGCCCGCAACGCCCGCGAGCGCGGCCTGACGGTGAAGCCCTGGGTCAAGACCAGCCTCGCCCCCGGTTCCAAGGTGGTCACCGACTACCTGGAGAAGTGCGAGCTGATGGACGACCTGGACGCGCTGGGCTTCTATCTGGTGGGCTACGGCTGCACCACCTGCATCGGCAACTCCGGTCCGCTGAAGGACGAGATACACGAGGCCGTCGAGTCCTCGGGCCTGGTCGGCTGCAGCGTGCTTTCCGGCAACCGCAACTTCGAGGGCCGCATCCACCCGCTGGTGAAGATGAACTTCCTCGCCTCGCCGCCGCTGGTGGTCGCCTACGCGATCGCCGGCACCATGGACGTGGACATCTACGCGGATCCCATCGGCGAGGACGCCGACGGCAAGCCGGTCTACCTGAAGGACATCTGGCCGTCCCAGAAGGAGATTCACGAGATGATCCTGCAGAACATCGACTCCGAGATGTTCCGCTCGAGCTACGCGGAGGTCTTTGCCGGCGACGAGAACTGGAACGGGCTGGACGTGCCGGAGGGCGAGATCTACACCTGGGATGAGGATTCCACCTACGTGAAGAACCCACCCTACTTCGAGGGCATGAGCGCCGAGCCCGCCGATATCGCCGACATCGGCGGCGCCCGGGTGCTGGCCCTGCTCGGCGACTCGGTCACCACCGACCACATCTCGCCGGCCGGCAGCATCGCCAAGGACAGCCCGGCGGCCGAATACCTGCAGGCGCAGGGCGTGGAACCCAAGGACTTCAACTCCTACGGCTCGCGCCGCGGCAATCACGAGGTGATGATGCGCGGCACCTTCGCCAACATCCGGCTGCGCAACAGGCTCGCACCCGGCACCGAGGGCGGCTGGACCCGTCATCAGCCCTCCGGCGACCAGATGAGCATCTACGACGCCTCCCTGCGCTATCGGGAAGACGGCGTGCCGCTGGTGGTCATCGCCGGCAAGGAATACGGCACCGGCTCCTCTCGTGACTGGGCGGCCAAGGGCACCCTGCTGCTGGGCGTGAAGGCCGTCATCGCCGAGAGCTTCGAGCGCATCCACCGCTCCAATCTGATCGGCATGGGCGTGCTGCCCCTGCAGTTCAGGGACGGTGAGAACGCGGAGAGCCTCGGCCTCGACGGCACCGAGACCTACGACATCACCGGGCTGGCCGGGCGTTCCGGCAAGACGGTGAAGGTCACCGCCACGCCGGCCAAGGGCGGGCCGATCGAGTTCGAGGCCATCGTGCGCATCGACACGCCGAAGGAGCAGGACTACTACGCCCACGGCGGCATCCTGCACTACGTCCTGCGCCAGCTCGCCGGCAGCCCGAAGGCGGCCTGATCGGCCTGATAGCGATCGGCGCGTTCCCCGTACAGATCCCCGCAGCGCTCATCCGGGCGCTGCGGGACTCGCGCCACCTCATGGTGCTGTGCGGCTCCGGCGTCTCCGCCGAGAGCGGCGTGCCGACTTTCCGCGACGCGATGACGGGGCTGTGGGAGCGCTACGATCCCATGCAGCTCGCCACGCCGGAGGCCTTTGCCGCCGACCCCGCGCTGGTCTGGCAGTGGTACCAGTGGCGCCGCCGCCTTGTGCATGAGGTGGAACCGAACCCTGCGCACTACGCGCTGGCGGAACTCGAGACACTGCTGCCCCGGCTGACCCTGGTCACCCAGAACGTGGACGGCCTGCATCAGCGGGCGGGCAGCAGCGACGTGGTGGAGTTCCACGGCAACCTGCTGACGGATATCTGCTCCGCCCCGGGCTGCGGCTTTCGCGGCGAGGGCCGGTACGCTGGCAATGGCGGCGACGAGGCGAGCGCACCGCCGTCCTGCCCCGACTGCGGCGCCGGACTGCGCCCCGCGGTCGTCTGGTTCGGCGAAGCCATCCCCGAGGACGCGCTGGATCGGGCGTTCGCGGCGGTGGCCGACTGCGATCTGTTCTTTTCCGTGGGGACCTCGTCGCTGGTCTACCCGGCAGCGGGCCTCGCCGAGCAGGCGCTGGAGGCCGGCGTGCCGGTGGTCGAGATCAACCCGAACCCGACGCCGCTCACCCGTGCCGCGGATCATGTAATCTCGGGGCCGGCGGGAACCGTTCTGCCCGCCGTGGTCGAATCACTGCAGCAAGCGGAACACGAGCACTGAAGGAACAAGGGAAGCGTCAATGGTCCTGGAGAAACTGAAGCCCGGCAACCTGCCGGCCGGTGCGCGCAACGCCGGACTGATCGTCCTCGGCATGGTCCTCGTGCTCATGCTGGGGCTGTCCTGGTACTGGTCGCGCACGCCCGATCTCTTGTGGGTGAATGCCGAGATCGACGGCGAGCCGGCGCCGGTGGGCTATGCCACGGCGGACACGCTGATCCGCGTGGCCGAGACACTGCTGGAGAAGCCCGGCGGCTATATGACCAACGACGTCGCGCCGCCGAGCGTGTTCCTGGACAACATCCCCAACTGGGAATTCGGCGTGCTCACCCAGGTGCGGGACCTGGCGCGGGTGATGCGCAACGACTACAGCCGCTCCCAGTCCCAGTCCACCGAGGACCCTGACCTGGCCGTGGCGGAGCCGAAGTTCTTCTTCGACAACAACTCCTGGATACTCCCCACCACCGAGAGCCAGTACCGGGAGGCCATCGCCGGTTTCTCGAGCTACCGCGACCGGCTCACCGGCGCGGCAACGCCCGAGGCCCGTTTCTTCGCCCGCGCCGACAACCTGCGCGAGTGGCTGGCCCAGATCGAGAAACGTCTCGGCAGTCTGTCCCAGCGCCTCACTGCCAGCGTCGGCCAGAGTCGGGTCAACACCGACACCGCCGGCGAACCCGCGGCGGCCGTGAGCCCGGGCGGCGGCGACGAGGTCATCGTGAAGACGCCCTGGCTGGAACTCGACGACGTGTTCTTCGAGGCCCGCGGCAACGCCTGGGCGCTGATCCATTTCCTGCGGGCCGCGCAGATCGACTTCGGCGACGTGCTGGACGACAAGAACGCCACCGTGAGCCTGCGCCAGATCATCCGCGAACTGGAGGCGAGCCTGGCGCCGATGCGCAGCCCGATGGTGCTGAACGGCGGCGGCTTCGGCATCTTCGCCAACCATTCGCTGGTGATGGCCTCGTACCTCTCGCGGGCCAACGCCGCCGTGATCGATCTCAGGGACCTCCTCGATCAGGGCTGAGGCAGTACTTCAACAATACCGTCCAACGGTTTGTTTTTGATCACTTCCGCGATCTGATTCGCCCAGGTCTCATAGGCCACGTCGGACGGATGGTAGCCGTCGGTGGCCAGATAGCGGCGCTCCCTGGGGAACTCGCCCTCCATTACGATCACGCGGCCCGGCCGGGCCAGAGCCCGCCGGGCGTCGCACAGGGCCAGCCCGCGATGGCCCAGCAGCCAGCGCAGCGGATACGGCAGCAGCCGGAACAGGTGGAACGGCGGCACGGGTGCCACGAAGATCCGCTCGCAGCGCTCGCCGAGCAGCGACAGCACCGATCCCAGGTCCCGCTGCCAGCGCGGGACGCTGCTCAGGCCGCTGATGTCGTTGGCGCCGAGCAGGACCACGGCGACGTCGGCGGCCAGCAGGTCGCGGTGCCGGCGCAACTTCTCCGCGAGGCCCGCCGCGCGGATGCCGTTTTCCCCCACCACCTGCCACCGCACCGGCCGGCCCCGCTCCCGGTGCAGGGCATCCGCCAGCCGGGGCGCCAGGGCCGCCTCCGGCCGGGTGGCGCCAACGCCCACGGCGGTGGACTCGCCGACCACCAGCAGGCGCAGGGGCGTCTCGCCATCGGAATTATCACCGGAGGCATCGCCGGAGCCAGCGTCGGGCTGGACGCCGGCGGCCGTATCGTCGAGCACCGGCGGCAGCCGGACCGCGTTACGCCGGGTCCAGAGCCCCTGCCCGACCGCGATCGGCGCGATCAGCGGCAGCCCCGTCCAGAAGCGGAGCAGATGATGGCGCCGGCTGCCTCGCCTCAATACAGCCCCAGCCAGACGGGCACCTGGGTCCAGGCCTGGCCGAGCTCCCGGTCCAGACGCCGGTAGTCGGGCTCCAGTCGGCCGACCAGCTGCCAGAATCGCCGCGAGTGATTCATGTGCCGGGCGTGGCAGAGCTCGTGGATCAGCAGGTAGCGCACCAGCTCCGGGCGCAGGAACAGCAGGCAGTAGTTCAGGCTGATCGTGCCGCGGCCGGAATGGCTGCCCCAGCAGGTGCGCTGGGCACGGATCTGCAGGCGGCTGTAGCCCAGCCCCGTGATGGCCGAGAGCTGCTCCAGCTGGCGGCCCAGGTGGTCGCGGGCGCGCCCTGCCAGCCATCGCCGCAGGGCATCCACCACCAGGGCGTCGTCGGCCACCGGACCGCTCAGCACGAGGCGATTGCCAAGGTCCCGGCAGCGCACGGTACGCCCCTCACGCGCCCGGTAGTGCACCGGCCAGGTCGTATCCAGCGCCGGCAGGCGGATCTCTTCCGGCGGCGCCGGGTCCTCGGCCGGGTAGCGCACGGCGAACTCCGCGCGTGCCCGGTCGATCCAGGCACGATTTTCGCGCACGAACGCTTCCACGTCCCTGGGCCTCGCACGGCGAGGCGTCACCACCTCCACCCGCCCGCGCGGGAAGACCTTGATGGACATGCGCCGGGCCCGGGCGCTCTCGCGCACGACGAAATCGTCGGCCGGGGCCGACGGCGCCGGCCGGGAGAACAGCGACAGCTGGTCCGGCTTCACTGCAGCGCGGGCTCCGGCCCCGCGAAACGGACGATATCCTCCTCGCCGAGCACGCCTTGCACACCCCCTAACTCGGCTTCCTCGCTCACGTAGACTTCCGCTTCGTCCTCGAATTCCAGCACGCCCTCCACCCGGCTGCCCGGCCCGATGACGATGCGCGGTACACCGGCGCCCATACCGCCCCCGCTGTCGACCCGCAGATTACCCGCGATCACGCTGCTGCCGCTGAGAGTGAGGTTGGCCGACACGGTGGTGACGTCGCCGCCCACCCGCGCATCACGCAGGCGTATGCTGCCGCTGACGGCGCCGACGTCACCACCCACTTCGGCGCCGACGCCGAGCCGGATATCGCCGTTCACGAGTTCGACCGCCCGCTCGACCCGGGCCGACTCACCGAGTGTGACGTCGCCGTTGACCGTATTGATGCTGCGGGCGCTGGCACCGGGACCGAGGGTGACCGCACCGTTTACCGTATTGATGCCGGCGACGGCGGCGTCACGATCCACGTTCACACGGCCGTTCACCGTGGACAGCTCGCCGCTCACCTCGGCGCCCGGGCCCACGTCGATACGGCCGTTGATCACCGCCGCGCCGGAGCTGCGCTCGCCGCCGGGAATCGCGACATCCTTGTTGACCCCCACCTCGCACCCGCCCACGGACAGGGCCAGCAGCAGGGCCAGGACGCAACGACCCGGCGCCGAACGGAAAAAGCGTGTCTGCATGATTCTCTCCCCAGCCCCGGCAAACGGGAAAGGAAGAAACCCTGCGGCAAGTCCGCGCGGGCGTCAAGACGCGGGAGTGCCCTTTCGGGCGGGTTATCTGGCGAATGCGCTCAGTTTCTCGAGCACGGCCCGGGCGCGGCGGTAATCCGGCGCCAGCATGAGCGCGTGCTCCGCGGCATCGCGGGCGGCCAGCACCTCTCCGGCCGCCATGGACAGCTCGGCCCGGACGGCCCCCGTCTCGGCCTCACCCCAGTCCGGTCTGCCCCGGGCGGGCGGCAGGGCCGAGGCGTAGCGCTCGGCCGCACGATCGAGCAATTGCGCCGGCGTGCCCCAGCCCTCCGCCAGCGACGGCTGGCGCATCAGGCTGACCGCCGCAAGCAGCAGGACGCGGGGATTGTCGGGCTCGAGCTCCCGGGCGGCACGCAGGTGGCGGCGCGCCCGCGTCGCCGAGAGCAGCGCCGTCAGGTTACGGGAGGCGTCCAGGGCGGCGCAGGCACCCGCCAGCGCCAGTGCGTCGGCGAATTCCTCCTCCGCTTCTTCTGCCGCGGCCAGGGCCTGCTGCTCGCAGCGCTCCAGGTAGGGGCTGTCCGCCCGCCCCGCCTGCGGGGCCAGTTCGCCCGCCCTGTAGGCCGCATAGGCCGCCTGGTAGTGCAGCAGCGGCTTCAGGTCGCTGCGGGCGCGCTCGTCCGCGAGTTCCGCCGCGAGCCGATCGAGGGTGTCGAAGTCCGTCTCGAACACGGCGAACTGGATGCGCGCGGCCAGGTCGGACAGCTCGTCCATGTCCACGGCCGACTGCGCCGGGGTGGTCAGGACCAGCCCGGCGACGGCAAGGACCATCGTCAGGTGCCGAGTCAGATGCCGAGCCAGATGCCGTCTGAAAGTCGGGATCGCCATCAGGGAAGCCTAACCCGGATCGCAGCTCCGTCCTGTGCGCCAGGTCACTTTCCCGGAGCACCGCCCGCCGCGACCCAAGACTACGGCCGCGCCGACTTGTCTGTCGGCAGGCCTGCCATTAGGGTGTGCCTCCACCGGCAGCGAGGCGGACCATGGACCAGCACGATCTGATCGACATCGGCGCGAATCTCGCCCACGACAGCTTCGACGACGACCGCGAGGCAGTGCTCGAGCGGGCGGCCGCGGCCGGCGTGCGCCGCATCGTCGTGACGGGCAGCAGCGTGGAGAGCAGCGAGCGCGCCGCCGACCTGGCCGCGGCCTGGCCGGGCCGGCTGTTCGCCACCGCCGGCATGCATCCCCACCACGCCGACGACTGGGACGACAGCGTGCGCGACGCCCTGCTCGCCGTCACGGCCCGGCCGGGGGTCGTCTCCATGGGCGAGTGCGGCCTCGACTACTTCCGCAACTACTCCTCCCACGAGAACCAGCGGCGCGCATTTGCCGAACAGCTGGAGGTCGCGGCCCGTGCCCGCCTCCCCGTCTTCCTGCACCAGCGCGACGCCCACGAGGACTTCCTGGAGGTGCTGACCCCGCGGCTGCCGGATCTGTCCCGCGCCGTGGCCCACTGCTTCACCGCGGGCGAGGAGGAGCTGGACGCCTACCTGGAGCTGGGGCTCTACATCGGCATCACGGGCTGGATCTGCGACGAGCGTCGCGGGCTGCACCTGCGGGAACTCGTGCCCCGCATCCCGGCCGACAAGCTGCTGCTGGAGACCGACGCCCCCTACCTGCTGCCTCGCACCATCCGTCCGCGGCCGAAGACCCGGCGCAACGAGCCGGCCTGGCTGCCCTGGGTGCTGGAGACAGTGGCCGAGGCCCGCGCGGTCTCGCCGGAGGAACTCGCCCGCCAGACGACGGCGAATGCGGAGCATTTCTTCGGCCTGCCGGGGGACGACGACTGAGCGACGCCGGCATCCGGCTCTGCGGCGGAGCGCTCCCGGCCGAACTCAGTCGGCGAGTCGCCCCACCCGGGCGCTGACGGCTTCCTGGCGCAAGCGATCCCAATGAGGCATGAACGCCGCCACCTCGCTTCGCTCCCGGTTGCGGTCCACCCGCGGATAGTCCGCCAGCAGCCCGGCCAGGGTCGTGACATGCCGCGGCCGCCCCTTGCTGAAGTCCGCCGCGTCCGGGAATACCACCACGCCCTCCACGGGCACGTCGCCCAGCACCTGTGCGACAGCGGCGATGCGGTCGTAGAGCGTGGGCTGTGGGTTGGCGAAGGTATAGCGGCGGTCGCCGGCCATCACCGTCCAATCGTCCATGCGGTCGCTGGCGAAGACCACGCCGGCCACCTCCTTGGTCTCGACGACCAGGACGCCGCGGCCCGTGAGCAGCGCATAGCCGATCTGGATCTCGCCGTCGTCCGCCTTCGGCACGATGATGTCCGTCAGCATCTCGTGGCTGATACTTGCGAGCTGCCCGGCCGTGGAATGCGCCCGGCGGCGGCGCACGACCAGCAGGACGAGCAGCGCCAACAGCAGGGCGGCGGCGGCTGCGAATACGGCCCAGAGGGCCCACGGCGGCAGGTTGTCGATCACCTCGGTCATCCGTCCCCCTCGAGCGTCCGCCCCAAGGCGGGAAGCGCCGGCTCGATCTCCTCGTAGTGCGCCGGCAGCGCCAGCAGGTCGGCCAGCGCCTCCGGCACCGGCACGGTCGTGCCGATGAGGGGCTCGACCACCTCGGGGAACTTGGCTGCATGGGCCGTGGCCACCGCTATCCAGTGCCGCCCTGTCCGCCGCTCGGCCGGCAGGGTCTCCCACACGTGCATCGCCGTGGCGGTGTGGGGGCACTCGATGAGACCGTAATGCTCGTAGTCCCGGCGGATCTGCTCCCGGATCACGTCGTCTTCCACCACCCGGGCCTCCACGCTGCCACGCAGCCGATCGGCCTCGCCGAACAGGTTTCGCAGCCGCTCCATATTGCTCGGGTCGCCCACGTCCATCGCGGAGGCGAGCGTGCGCACGCTCGCCCGCGGCCGGTACTCGCCCTCCTCCAGGTAATCGGCGATGGTCCGGTTGGCGTTCGTGGCGAAGACGACGTCACCGAGGGGCAGGCCCATGGCGCGCGCCATCACGGCGGCCAGGCCGTTGCCCAGGTTGCCCGTGGGCACGATGACCGACGAGGCCTCGCCACGCTCTCGCCAGTGGGCCAGCGCCGCGTGGGCGTAGTAGACGGTCTGGGGCAGCAGGCGGCCGATGTTGATGCTGTTGGCCGAGCTGAAACGATGACGCTCGCCTAGTTCCGCGTCGGCGAATGCGCCCTTCACCAGCCGCTGGCAGTCGTCGAAGGTGCCGCGCACGGCCACGGAGACCACGTTGTCGCCCCAGCAGGTCAGCTGCTGCTGCTGCCGGGGAGAGACCATGCCGAGCGGGAACAGCACCACCACGCGAAACCCGGGGCGGCGATGGAAAGCGGCCGCGACCGCGCCGCCGGTGTCGCCGGACGTGGCCACCAGGATTGTGACCGGGCGCTCGTCGGCGCACTGCTCGGCCTCGATGCGCTGCAGGCAGGCGGCCAGGAAACGGGCGCCGACGTCCTTGAATGCCGCCGTGGGCCCGTGGAACAGCTCCAGCACCGACAGCGGCGTCGGGGCGGCGTCCACCGAGCGCAGCGGCACGTCGAAGCCGAATGTCTCCCCGAGCACGTCCGGCAGGGCGCCGGCCAGCGCCGAACCCGCGAAAAACGGCGCGAGCAGGATTTCCCCGACCTGCGCCGGCGTCTCCGCGCCGTCGAAATCCTCCGGCGAGAACGCGGGCAGCGTCTCGGGCACATAGAGGCCGCCGTCGGGGGCCAGGCCCGCGACCAGTGCGGCGACGAGACCGGCCGAGCCCCCGGATCGCGTGCTCCTGAATCTCATTCCGTGTATTCCACGAAAGCCCCGGGCGCATCCAGCGGGTTCACCCAGGACTGCGCTTCGATGCCGGCATCGGCGAATGCGGCCACCATCGCCTCGCGCACGGCCTCGCCGTCGCCCTCGCGAGCCCAGGCGAAGACGCTGGGCCCGCTGCCGGACAGCGAACCGCCCAGAGCGCCGGCCGCGAACGCCGCGGCCTTCACCGACTCGAAGCCGGGCACCGCCACGGCACGCTGGGGCTCGATCAGGATGTCGCGCAGGCAATGGGCGATCAGGTCCACGTCGTCGTTGTAGCAGCCCGCAAGGAAGCCGGCCAGGCAGCCGTTCTGCTCGACGGCGCTGCGCAGCAGACACTCGGCGCCGAGCGAGCGGCGCGAATCCGCCGTGTGCACGGTCAGGTCCGGGTGCACCAGCACGCACACCACGCCCGCAGGTACGGGCAGCTGGATCACCCTGGGCAGCAGACGCGCGGGGCACAGGACCAGCCCGCCGAACAGGCTCGGCGCTACGTTGTCCGCGTGCAGCGCCTTGCTCGCGTAGCGCTCGCCCTCCAGCGCATAGCGCAGCAGTTCCGCGTGCCCCAGGGGCTCATCCAGCAGTCCGTTCACGGCCACGGCGGCCGCCACGGCGGACGCCGCCGAGCTGCCCATCCCGGAGCCGAGCGGGATGCCCTTCTCGATGCCGAGTTCCACGCCGCCGTCCGGGCCGAATTCCCGCCACAACGCGGCCGCCGCGATGCCGGCGGTGTTCTCGGCCGCCTCCCGGGACAGCGCCTCGGCCCCGGCGGCCAGCGGGGTCGCCGTGATCTCGGCGATTGTCACCCCGTTGCCGTCCGTCCGCCGGGCGGTCACCCGGTCGCCCACCTGCGCCGCCGCGAGGCCGAGCAGATCGAAACCCACCCCGACGTTGCCGACCGAGGCCGGCGCGAACGCCGTCACCTGCGAGACCGGCCCGCTCATTCCTCGCCGCCCACGTAGGCCGTCAGACGCAGGAGATCCGCGAAGATGCCTGCGGCGGTGACCGCGGGCCCCGCGCCGGGTCCCTGGATCACCAGCGGGTTCGCCGAATAGCGCTCGCTCACGAACTGCACCACGTTATCCGTCAGGTTGATGTTGGCGAACGGGTGGCTGCGGTCCAGCTGCACGAGATCCACGCTCGCGTGACCGTCCCGGTCCAGCCTGCCGACGTAGCGAAGCACCTTGCCGCTCTCACGGGCCTCGTCGAACAGGCGCTGCATCTCGTCGTCGAACTTCGGCAGCTCGCGCAGGAAGTCCTCCACCGAGCCCGACTCGAGCTCCGCCGGCACCAGGCTGCGGATGTCGAGTTCGGAGACGTCGAGCGCGAGCCCCATCTCACGGGCCAGTATGATCACCTTGCGCGCCACGTCCATGCCGGACAGGTCGTCGCGGGGATCCGGCTCCGTGTAGCCGCTGGCCCGCGCCTCGGCGACGATATCGGAGAACGGCCGGCTGCCGTCGAAGGTGTTGAAGAGATAGGCCAGCGTGCCGGAGAAGATGCCTTCCACGTGATCGATGCGGTCGCCGGTCTCGCGCAGGTCCCGCAGCGCCTGGATGACGGGCAGCGCCGCCCCCACCGTGGTCTCGTAGAAATAGTGCGAGCTGCCTTCCCGGGCCGCCTCCTGCAGCTCCCGGTAGTAGTCGTACCCGACGCTGAACGCCTTCTTGTTGGGCGTCACCACGTGGATGCCACGGCGCAACCACTGCGCGTAGCGCGCCGCCACCTTGTCGCTGGCAGTGCAGTCGATCAACACGGAGTGCGGCAGGTGATCGGCATGGATGTGGTCGGCCAGCCGATCCAGATCCGTGTCCTCGCCGTGCTCCGCCAGCGCCGACTGCCAGTCGGTCAGGTCGATGCGCCGCTCGTCCAGCAGCATCTTCGACGAGGTCGCGATCGCCCGGATCCGCAGATCCAGGTTGAACTGCTCGCGCAGCCGACCCGCCTGCTCGGCGATCTGCGCGAGCAGCGTGGAGCCCACCATGCCCGGTCCGATGATGCCGATGGAGATGGTCTTGGCCGAGAGGTAGAAGCCGGAGTGCACGGCGCGAAGTGCACGGGTCGAGTCCTCCTGGCGCACCACCGCCGAGATGTTGCGCTCCGAGGAGCCCTGGGCGATGGCGCTCACGTTGATGCCCGCCCGGCCGAGCGTGTTCAGGAAGCGGCCCGCTACGCCCGGCGTGCCGGACATGCCGTCGCCCACCACCGCCAGGATGCTGCAGGACGGCGTCACCTCCACGCGCTGGATCTGGCCGCTCTCGAGTTCCTCGGCGAAAGCGTCCGACACCACCTCCCGGGCAGTATCCGCCAGCAGCTCGGGCACCGCGAAGCAGATGGAGTGTTCCGAACTGGCCTGGGAGATGAGGATCACCGAGACGTCCGCCTCCCGCAGGGCGCCGAAGATACGGTCCGCGGTGCCGGGCACGCCGATCATCCCCGCGCCCTCCACGTTCACCAGCGCCACGCCGTCGATGGCCGTGATGCCCTTGATCTTGTCCTCGCCGCCGGAGGTGGCCACCACCCGGGTGCCCGGATGATCGGGCGCAAAGGTATTGCGGATCAGGATGGGGATGCTGTTGGCGACCGCCGGCCCCATGGTCTGGGGATGGATGACCTTGGCGCCGAAATAGGCGAGTTCCATCGCCTCGTTGTAGGACAGCGTGTCGATGACCTTGGCCTCGGGCACCCGGTTCGGGTCCCCGCTCATGACGCCGTCGACGTCGGTCCAGATGCTGAGCTCGTCCGCGTCCAGCAGCACCGCAAAGATGGCCGCCGAGAAGTCGCTGCCGTTGCGGCCCAGCGTTGTCTGCAGGCCCTGCTCGTCCTCGGCGATGAAGCCGGTGATCACCAGCACCTCCGGTGTCTCCGGCGGTACCGCTGCCGCGGTGCGCCGCCGCGAGACGTCCCAGATCACGCTCGGGCCGAGTTCGGTCTGATGCACGGTCAGGGCGCGGCGCGCATCCAGCCAGTCCACGGCCGCGCCGTCGAACTCCTGATCCAGGAAGGCGGCCAGCAGCCTGGCGGACCACAGCTCGCCGAACCCGGCGGCCACGTCCCGGCTGCGCTGGTCGGCGCTGCGCACCAGCGCGATGGCCCGCAGCAGGTCGCCTAGGTCGCTCGCATCCTTCTCCCAGGCTGCCAGCACGGGCGCCCGGTTCTCGGGCGAGAGCAACGCCTCTGCCGCTTCCGCGTAGCGCTCGCGTAGCGGCCCGAGCACCTGATCGTGATCGGTGGTGCCCCGCTGGGCCCCCTCCACGAGAGCCAGCAGCGTATCCGTCATGCCCCGCATGGCCGAGACCACCACGCCCAGCGGGCGGGTGGGCTGTCGTTTCAGGATTTCGGCGACCCGACGGAAGCACTCGGCATCCGCCAGGCTGCTACCGCCGAACTTGTGGATTTTCCAGCGCGCGCGTTCCACGGGATTCAGTCCGTCCTAGGGTAGGAGGGGCTTAAGCCCCGATCACGAAATCGGGCCTGAAGGCCCTCCTACGGTCAAAAAGTGCGTAATGATAGCGGCATTGAGGGGCTTTCGTCGCGCCCTGAAGGTATCAGGCGCAACCGTCGCGCGGCAGGCGCCGCGTCAGTCCGACTCGCCCCGGGTGACCGGGTGCACGTCCACGCCGGGCTCAACGGTCTCCTCGAAGACATCCGGCGCTTCCGGCTTGTGCTCGGCGGTGCGCAGGACGACGAGCCGCGGCTGGCGGTTGAAGCCGCCCTGGGGCTCGGCGCGGGCGATGTTGTGGGCGCCGCAGGCCGAGCAGTCGACCACGCAGAGGTCGCGGGACTCCTCCGATGCCGTCATGGCGGCGAGTTCACCGGTGGTGAAGGGGTGGCCGCATTCGAGGCAGGCGGGCTGGTCGGGTTTCTTTTCTTTCTGGCTGATGGCTGTCTTGTTCGGGTCGCGCGGGGCTTCGGCCCAACCCTAACACAAGGCTCATCACTCACGCCTACCGTCCCTGGACCATCCCTGGACCATCCCTGGGCCGTCGCTAGGCCGTCGCCAGGCCGCGCCGAACACGGCATCGATCAGGGCCGTGTCCATGTACTCCGTCACCGCCGCGATCCGGCCGTCGCGGATCCGGAAGACCTGACAGTAGGTGTTGTTGTAGGGAGTCCCGTCGTGAGTCTCCGCCGTGCCACGGGTCTGCGCGACCACCGTGTCGGCTTCGGCGACCACGTGCTCGACCTGCGAGGAGATCCCGGCCTTCAGTTGCCCGAACAAGGACCCGACGAGGTTGTCGAGGAGGGCCTGCTTGCCCTTATACGTCCCGGAGAACTTCGTGGACCCGATGTTCGTCCACGTCACGTCATCGGCCACCAGCGCGAAACAGGCGTCCATATCGCCTCGCGCTCCGGCCTCGTAGAAGTCCAGAACCACCTGCTTGTTCTCGGCTGTTCCCACGCTCTCCCTCCCCGAAGCAGGAGCCCGGCTAATGCAGTCGCCCGCCGCGCAGAAACGCCTGCCGGTAGAAATCCGCCGACAGCGACTCGACCTCGACCGTCCGCCCGGATGACGGCGCATGCGCGAAGCGCCCCTCGCCGACGTAAAGCCCCACATGCTGCATCTTGCCGTCGATCGAGAAGAACAGCAGATCACCGGCGCGGAGCTCATCGCGCGATACCGGCCGCGCTCTCGACCACAGCGCACCCGTCGTGCGTGGCACCGACCTGCCCACCTGTCCGTATGCGTAATGGACGAGCCCGCTGCAGTCGAAGCCCGCGGGTGTCTGCCCGCCGTAGCGGTACGGGGTTCCCACCTGCTGAAGCGCGATCGCCGCGGCACGGTCGCCCACCGTGGCCTGCTGTGAGACCGGACGCGGATTGGTTTCGACATGGTCGGGCGGTAGTTCCACCGGTTGCCAGGCGCAACCGCCGAGCGCAAGAACGCTCGCCAGAGCCATCGCCGGCGCGGCACTCGATCCGATCTGCCCGATTCTTCGCAAGATGAGCTGCCTCCGGTACGCGGGCGATTCAGAATACCCGGATGACGATGCCATGGCGAGTGACGGCAGTCTCAGTTCACGCGCTGGAACCCGGACTTCCGTCAGAGGCTTTTCTTTGTCAATCGTCGAGATACTCCGGTCGCACCGCCATAACGATCCGGAGACACTGGTGAGCTTCCCAGGCACCGTGGCACAGGGGCCGAAATGGCGATCCTCCGCGGATGCGGATACAGCGCGCCTGCATCCGGGACTCGGGCGGACCGAGGCAATCGGCGGGTGTGACTTCAAGCGGATTCCAGGAGACGTTTCCGCGGAAACGTGGTGTTCGTTTTTGGATGGTCCGGTGTGAACGGTAAAGCAGACATGCCGCCTGCCGAAGTACGGGGTGCGCTTATTTCCGCAGTCGGCCACAAGCAGACGCCTTGTTTGCGAAGTGATGTCCTCTGTCTCTAGTCGAGGTCCGAGTTCCGGTGCGGTGGAAACATCGTGGTTAGTTCCAGTAATTGCCCCTGACCCATGTACTTCTCAACCGCGGAAATCATCCTGCGCGGAAATATCGGTTTGATTGCATCGTCCCACTGATGCTTCCCGCCGGGCGTCGCGACAACTGATGAAAACCAGCGCAAGTAGGCTTCGTACGTTTCCCCTTCCAGTTGGGCTGACTCGTGCATTGCAAACACACTTTGGAAAAACAGCGCCTCTTCAGT